>NZ_JAGXJX010000975.1:0-231 GCF_019091125.1 Paenibacillus sp. GbtcB18 | reverse complement strand
TTTTGATGGTAAAGTTCCTGCCATACTGCTGCCAGTATGTGATCTTTCTGCCACCGACATTTTCCAAACTTACCTTGCAAGCTACGACGATTTTCCTGATTTGGTATGCGGGCAGTTGGTTTCTTTCGGAAAAAATAATTCGGTTTTGTTCAAAATCTACGCCGTCCCGCTGGGTCTTTATTGCGCTGTAAGTAGGTGTTAGTCGCGTCGCGGGGGAGATGGAGGAATATG
>NZ_JAGXJX010000974.1:0-231 GCF_019091125.1 Paenibacillus sp. GbtcB18 | reverse complement strand
ACGAACATATCTTTGGGAATATGAGATTTTGTTTTCTTATTCTTATGCTGCGCATGTGATGTCGCCCCCTAAGTTTTCCCAACAGAACTAATCGAGGGTATGATACAAAGTGTTGGGAGATCATACAACTTGTTTGGGGATCCATGGCCGGATTCTTTCATTAGAATCTTGGATCCAACAAGAATAATATGTGATGCAAAGTGTTCCCTTTTTGTTTTAAGTATTTCATTT
>NZ_JAGXJX010000973.1:0-231 GCF_019091125.1 Paenibacillus sp. GbtcB18 | reverse complement strand
TATTTGTGGTACCTTCCTGGGGGGCCGCTGCCTCCCAGGCCGTTAGAGAACGGCAAAACAAACAAACAAAAAAAAGGCCGGCCCGCCGAAGCCGGGCAACCTTTCCCAATCCCAATGCTTATATAAAAGCGTGAAACAGAAATAATACGGCACACGCCAGTGCAGAAATCAGATGCCAGAAACGGTCCCGCGCCTTATAACGGAACAACACGGAAACCGGGACGGGCAGCA
>NZ_JAGXJX010000972.1:0-231 GCF_019091125.1 Paenibacillus sp. GbtcB18 | reverse complement strand
CCGAGGTGGCGACGAAGGGCCGGTCCGAGCCTGCCAGGGCGGCGCCGATCGCCTCGATCACGCCGAGGTCGGTCTCCACGGCGCGGGTCATGTTCAGGAAGTCGTCGTGGGTGGAGGCCAGATGGATCACGCCGTCGGTCCCGGCCGCCGCGCGGGCCAGGTCCTCGGGGTCGTCGAGGCTGCCGCGGTGCACTTCGGCGCCCGCCGCCCGCAGGGTCTCGGCCGACTTGT
>NZ_JAGXJX010000971.1:0-231 GCF_019091125.1 Paenibacillus sp. GbtcB18 | reverse complement strand
GGGGGGGCGGAGCCGGGGGGGCGTGGGCCCCCCCGGGGGGGCCCCCCCGGAGGGGGGGTTCGCCGGCCCCGTAGGGGGGCGGAGCCCCGCCGAAACGGGGGGGGGGGAAACCCCCTGGTGGAAGGAGCTTTCACTGGAGGGGCATGCCGCCCCTTACCTGGAACAGGGGCTGAGCAAGAAGGAACCGATCAAAAAGACCGCCTCCGACCGGGGGCTGCCGAAGCGGGACGT
>NZ_JAGXJX010000970.1:0-231 GCF_019091125.1 Paenibacillus sp. GbtcB18 | reverse complement strand
AGAACGAAAAGTAAAAGTAAATCGCATTTGGCTTGTTCCAGCTTTATTGTGTTTTGTAACAGGTCAGTCCCTTATTCATATGGGGCAAATAACTTTGCTGCAAGGACTATTGTTAGTTATAATGCTTGGAATCGGCTTATGTCTTGGAATTATACTGGGAAAAGCTCTGGAATTTCGATTAGTTAGTGAGACAGGACATGTATTACGAAGAGAAAACTGATTAAGTTCATT
>NZ_JAGXJX010000969.1:0-231 GCF_019091125.1 Paenibacillus sp. GbtcB18 | reverse complement strand
TGATTTCCGGGCCAGATTTACGGGATTAAAACCGGGGGTTTCGTCATAATCCCCCCACACGAGGAGGAGCGGTTTTTTTTGCAGAGAATCCGTCCAGAGTTCCTTGTTGGAATAGCGCTCCAGCAGTTCAAGGGTCTGACTGAGATTAACGACGATCAGATCCGCATTACGCACAATAACCTCCGCGCAGGCTTCCTCAGACCCGTCTCCCACGTCATCTACAGTAAGGTC
>NZ_JAGXJX010000968.1:0-231 GCF_019091125.1 Paenibacillus sp. GbtcB18 | reverse complement strand
TCGAACGGGATGGGCGTCATGATTACGTACGGCTCCTATGTGCAGAAAGAGCAGTCGCTGGGCAAAGCGACCGTTGCGGTTACGGGCGGCAATCAGCTGTATGCCCTTATCGCGGGCCACATCGTATTCCCGACTACGTTCTCGTTTGGCCTGGAGCCGGCTCCAGGGCCCGGACTTGTCTTCGTCGTGCTGCCTGCGGCGTTCCCTTCGATGCCTCTGGGCGCGGCCTTC
>NZ_JAGXJX010000967.1:0-231 GCF_019091125.1 Paenibacillus sp. GbtcB18 | reverse complement strand
AGAATCGCCTTCAATTGCTTTGTAATCAATTGCCCGCCAAGCGTGGACCCTTCCAGCACGTACAAATAGCCGAGGGCGCGGGGCAGTGTGGAGACAACCGGAAGATTGCCGCACCGGGGCAGTTCTTCGATTTGCCGCATCGTCAGGCCGAGCTGCTCCAAATCGTTTACGAGAAGGGGCGTTTTCAGGGGGGATTCGATATCGAAACACCGTTGCTGCCATTCGGGCAGT
>NZ_JAGXJX010000966.1:0-231 GCF_019091125.1 Paenibacillus sp. GbtcB18 | reverse complement strand
ACAGAAGGCTGTCCGCTGTCAACCGGTCGGCCGTTGACGACGAGGGTTGCATTCGGCTCGTAAACGGTAGCCGTGACGGTAAGGCTTGCCGTGTCAGGACCGACAACTGCCCGGTAATGGTCCATCCCGCTTTCGAAAGCGGGAACGAGACTGCCCTCGGAGAGCGCGAGCCCGCTAAGCGTGACGTTGCTGCTCGGAGCCCGGCTAACTTCCCAATGGTAGCTCTGCGTC
>NZ_JAGXJX010000099.1:0-584 GCF_019091125.1 Paenibacillus sp. GbtcB18 | reverse complement strand
AATGAAAAATGAATTTGGCATGAAGGTTCGAGCAACGCTATTCGCTAAAAATATGCACCAAAAAGAATTAGCGAAATTACTTGGGATATCTAATGCTTACTTATCGGATATTATCCGTGATAAACGAAAAGGTAAGGATATCAGGGCTAAAATCATAAAGATCTTAGATATGAAGGAGGTCTCATAACGGAAATGAACACGCTAAGTTCAACAGATGATAAACAATTAGTATTTGAAAGCAATGGAAAAGTTGTAACTGATAGTTTGATGATTGCTGAAGTCTTCGGGAAAACTCATGACAATGTACTGAAAGATATTCGCAAGCAAATGGATTATGCGGGTTATGAATTTTCGCTCGTAAATTTTCACGAGCGAACTTATGAGAGTAGAGGACGTTTATATCCTAAAATCGACCTGACGGAACAAGCTTTTACATTAGTTGTTATGAGTTACAACACAAAAGAGGCAGTTCAAATGAAGATTAAGTTCATTCAAGAGTTTGAACGAATGCAACAATATATCCGTGATAAACCAAAGGCGATGAACGCAAAAGAAAGTATCCTGGCGAATATGAAAATGACTAT
>NZ_JAGXJX010000965.1:0-231 GCF_019091125.1 Paenibacillus sp. GbtcB18 | reverse complement strand
CAGAATCGCCGGCAGAGTCTGCATGGATCAGTCGATGCTGGATATCACGGACGTGGAGAATACTGAGGAAGGCGATCCGGTAGCCATCTTCGGCAAATCCGGTGACGCGTTTCTTCCTGTGGATGATATCGCGGAACTGATGGACACCATCAATTACGAAGTCGTTTGCCTTATCGGAAAACGGGTCCCGAGAGTGTACCTTCATATAGGAAAGCCCGCATCCTCGGTCAA
>NZ_JAGXJX010000964.1:0-231 GCF_019091125.1 Paenibacillus sp. GbtcB18 | reverse complement strand
CGCCACCATAAGCTCGACTTCTCTTGCTGCAGCATTCTTCCACACAGAATACTGCCTACCACACTTGGCATCAAATTGAATCATCTCTTGTACATAAGTAAGAATAATAATAATGATAGCAACATCAGCAGTCCAAGTCATGGTGGTCGGCAAAAAATGATAATATCTTTTGCATTTTGTTTATCATATAAATTCTGTTTCCTCAGTATTGTAGATTGTGTCATGTTTGGA
>NZ_JAGXJX010000963.1:0-231 GCF_019091125.1 Paenibacillus sp. GbtcB18 | reverse complement strand
CAGGTGAACGGCGTGCGCAACGAGAGACGGGGGCGTGAACACGCCCAGCCTTTCCCGAAACTCGACCGGTCGTGCGCCGTACTGCTCCACGTTGGCTTCCCCTTCTTTTAACGTCTCGGACATATGGGTATGAATAGGCAGGTCCAAATCGTGAGCGGCCTGGACAAACCGTTCGATATAATCCGGCGGGCACGTGTAAGCAGCGTGCGGGGCCATCATCGTCGTAATGCG
>NZ_JAGXJX010000962.1:0-231 GCF_019091125.1 Paenibacillus sp. GbtcB18 | reverse complement strand
GCTCTTGACACTTTCTTCTTTCAAAGAGGCTCCGGCGACAGATAGTTCCAGAAAAACCCTTGTTCAAGTCATCTTTCTAAGTGAAAACACATATTCCATTGTGCAAGTAATCTTTCTAAGGGACCTGAGATTCTATAATGAGGTACCTTGGCCCTCCTTTTTCTCGTCAATTCTTTGAATACGTTGGCTCCGGGCATTCTCTTCCGAAAGACCAACCAATAGGATAATGCA
>NZ_JAGXJX010000961.1:0-231 GCF_019091125.1 Paenibacillus sp. GbtcB18 | reverse complement strand
AGATGGGTATTCACAACTATAAGCCCCTCCTTATATCTTCTTTTTCTGATTGGTGTTTTGGATTGTGCTTCCTCTACTCATGGAGAATAGCTAACTTCTCTCTCATCTTATTTATTGTTATGCTCTTCTTTAGCAATTTTAATAGCTTGAGAGCAAGTTTGAACTTATGACCCACCTACGACTACTTGGGGCAATGGTCTGGCTTGCCCCGTCTTGCTCGATTTGCCAAGA
>NZ_JAGXJX010000960.1:0-231 GCF_019091125.1 Paenibacillus sp. GbtcB18 | reverse complement strand
GAGGGGTTAGCGAAATCCATACGCCCAGCCACCAGCACGTAAGACCGAGCGCCAGAAACTGACCCGGAATAACCAAACTCCACTCGATGGCAATTCCCCCTCTCTTTCATGGTGATACGGCTGGGGTGTTCAGCGGTTTCAGAAAACTTCGGACGGCTACACTACAGAACGTTATGCTTATTCCATGCTTATTCCAACGATTTTGCTATCATGATTGTACAAAAAGAAACA
>NZ_JAGXJX010000959.1:0-231 GCF_019091125.1 Paenibacillus sp. GbtcB18 | reverse complement strand
ACTAAATTAACCAATTTTATAAAATAAAAACATTCATATATCGAGTAACTGAAAAGAATGTAGTGAAGTTTCATAATGCAGCCAGATGATAGTAATGACTTATGAAAAAAAAGGTTTATTATGGACAACAATATCTAAGCCACAAGATATCCACAATGGATCATTAGCCGAAGCCAAAACAAATCCAATCAAATTCTTGGACATGGAAAATTTCCACATCACCATGTCCTC
>NZ_JAGXJX010000958.1:0-231 GCF_019091125.1 Paenibacillus sp. GbtcB18 | reverse complement strand
AGTGGCCGCAGGGGGCAGCCTTAGTTCCGAGTGGAGCGGTTCAACGCCCAGTAACACTCTTCAAAGCACTAGTGCACTTCCTTACTGCGCCACAAGAGGCAAAGTCTAATCAGTATGAGTGGGATTCTGCAACTCATTAGTTTGAGTCAGCGCCCCCAGAGCTCAACTCTTAATACGTGGGGAGAGATCTACTTATTCTATTTTACTTATTTGAGTATGAGAATAAGTCAC
>NZ_JAGXJX010000957.1:0-231 GCF_019091125.1 Paenibacillus sp. GbtcB18 | reverse complement strand
AGCTAGTTTCATTAGAGGTGAGAAAGAGACTAAGCCTACTGTTCCTTGAAACCTACTTAAGAAGCAATAGAGGTTGGCGCTAAAAGAAGAGGTGTTTGCCCACGCCCCCATTAGACTCCTCCGGTTCACTTGCATTCTGACTTTATGACTTCTTAGTTTCATTCTCACTTTTCAGAAGGACCTTTTAGCACTTGTTCTTGTCCTTACTCTACTACCCCTTACCATAAAGCA
>NZ_JAGXJX010000098.1:0-587 GCF_019091125.1 Paenibacillus sp. GbtcB18 | reverse complement strand
CATACAGTGGTATAGAAGTATCAATTAATGCAACTACGATAAGTTGAATTACATACCTATACCATTTCTTCTTAACTTGCTTCTTTTCCATACATTCACCCCTGATTCGCATCGGTTAATTTTATACAATAACGAATCTAATGAATTTTAGAATAAAACTCAATTGAAAAAATGTAAGATTTTCAAAAAAGATAACAATTCCGAAACTTTATCGACAATTTCCCTCTTTGTATTACATAATTCGACAAAATAAATTATAATATCAAAGTATATAAAATTATCGTTAACCTAGTGTAATATCTACTTCATTTATTATGATTAAATAATAGATTAACAAGAAAATTATTCCAAAAATCAGTATTCAAAACTTAATTTAACACAAAAAGAATTATCCCATGAAAGAGATTGAACCTATGTCAGGCCTTCAACCATATTTCATATAAGACTACACTATCACAGCAAACAAAAAAGGTGCTCAAAAGATATATTTTGAGACACCCTTCTGTTATTAATAAGTTGTTACTATAGTCGTTTTGCATTGTTAACTCTCTTAAATAACAAAATCCTCTGGAATAAACACCTTCACT
>NZ_JAGXJX010000956.1:0-231 GCF_019091125.1 Paenibacillus sp. GbtcB18 | reverse complement strand
CGCCTTTGTACTTGCGGTACCCGAAAGAACGTATCCGTTCGGGGGCAGATAGGTTCCTTCTTTGCCGTCCGAGATTTTATCAACGACAATGCCTTCCGTCACAATAAGCTCGATCGTCCGGTTATCGAAAGGAGGGGTATACGTCCCGTACGTGCTTGTATACACGGTCAGAGCGTCTTCTTTGCGCTCCTGGTCCATCCCGGCTACCGGGTGCAGAGTTCCGTCGGGAAG
>NZ_JAGXJX010000955.1:0-231 GCF_019091125.1 Paenibacillus sp. GbtcB18 | reverse complement strand
CGCTTGCCGCCGTCACCTACGACAGGATTGCCGCCAGGGATTATGCCAACAAATGGACCTCGTACACAACGAACGCGTCCGGCTACGACACGAGCAAATGGAATCCGAAGTATGCCAAGCATACCGAAAACGGCGGGGTCGACTGCGCCAACTACGTTTCTCAAGCGATTTATGCCGGCGGGATCCCGACGGACAGCCCCTGGAAACCGGAAAGCCTCTCCGTGGTCAATA
>NZ_JAGXJX010000954.1:0-231 GCF_019091125.1 Paenibacillus sp. GbtcB18 | reverse complement strand
AGGGGGCGGGGCAGCCCGGGTGCCGGAGCTTACCCATTGGGACGGTTCCGCCAAGGTGGACCTGCACGGATCGCTTGGGCAAGTTACGGTACAGAGTCCGCAGCACGCGCAGATTACAGGAAGCGCTTCGATCCGGCAGCTGAACGTGACGGGTACCGGGTCGGCCAGCATTGAAGGCACGGGAACGATTGAACAGCTGCAGGTCTCTAATGCGGCTTCCCAAGTGGCGAT
>NZ_JAGXJX010000953.1:0-231 GCF_019091125.1 Paenibacillus sp. GbtcB18 | reverse complement strand
TCCCCCACGCTGACTGTCGTGTGTTAAAAGCCAGTTCCATACATGAGAAGGAGCGGTTTACTGCATATGCGGAGGAAGTCCTCGAAATTCTTAAATCGATAACCCGGGAAAACAGCCGGGAGAAGATACTGCTTCAGTTTGTGTTTAGTACTACGGAAGGATATGCTGCCGGTTTATCGGGACTGTTGAAAACGGCGCAACTGGAGAATCCAAGTTTAACGGCCCAATTAA
>NZ_JAGXJX010000952.1:0-231 GCF_019091125.1 Paenibacillus sp. GbtcB18 | reverse complement strand
TTAATTGGGCCGTTAAACTTGGATTCTCCAGTTGCGCCGTTTTCAACAGTCCCGATAAACCGGCAGCATATCCTTCCATAGTACTAAACACAAACTGAAGCAGTATCTTCTCCCGGCTGTTTTCCCGGGTTATCGATTTAAGAATTTCGAGGATTTCCTCCGCATATGCAGTAAACCGCTCCTTCTCATGTATGGAACTGGCTTTTAACACACGACAGTCAGCGTGGGGGA
>NZ_JAGXJX010000951.1:0-232 GCF_019091125.1 Paenibacillus sp. GbtcB18 | reverse complement strand
CTTTGGCGGCCGGGGGGGGGGTCGAGGGGGCGCGGAGGCCTTACGTATATTAGGGGGGGACCCGCGGAAGGGTGGAAGGCAGGGGGAAGGGCCTTGGGCGGGACAAGCAGCCCGCGCGCCGGGGGGGGGGGGGGCAGGGGCGGGGGGGGGGGTGCTCTTGTCCCCCGAAAGGCCCCCCCCGTCCGAGGGGGTCCCAAACGTTTTCCCGGCTTGGTTCGGCCCTTAACAGCCC
>NZ_JAGXJX010000950.1:0-232 GCF_019091125.1 Paenibacillus sp. GbtcB18 | reverse complement strand
AGCTGGATTGAGAGCGTAGCATAACAAAAGGAGCACCACATGAGATTTATTGAAGAAGTTATGAGCAATATTAGCGTCATGAGAGCGGACGATGTGATACAGTCAAAGTCCCGGATTTACGATGAACCGGTTGTCCGTGACGCGCTGTCCGCCTATCCACATTTCATACAGGATATTATTTGGATCATCGACATGGATACCGAGTTGGCAATGAATGGGATTGGCGGTCTGT
>NZ_JAGXJX010000949.1:0-232 GCF_019091125.1 Paenibacillus sp. GbtcB18 | reverse complement strand
TAAAAAGAAAAGCTTCATCAGACGAGCAAATGGGAAATCTATAGAAAAGATAATATAAGATAAATCATGAATTTCGCAAAGATAAACCTTTGTCACCAGGTATCAGATAATCCTAAACAAAAAAAGAGAAGCAAGAAACCTCAACAAGCCCGATGGACCAAGAAACTGTGGCCATAAGAACCGGATCAGCAAACCATGAGGGTTCCAAATGCTATTCCAATGATCAATTTAA
>NZ_JAGXJX010000948.1:0-232 GCF_019091125.1 Paenibacillus sp. GbtcB18 | reverse complement strand
TGTTTCCGTATCAGAAAACCTCTTTTAGTTTTTATGTAATCTATTTACAGTCTCGACAAAAACCTTACTCGCTTGTACAAATCTATGCTTTCGATTTCTATCTTCAACAAATTTATTAGCATAACTACCTATAATCATCATACAACTAATTATAACTAACGCTATCTTTCTATTCTTGTCAGTCACTTCATGCCACTCCACTTTTACAAAACTTCTTTTGAATTTATTCCCT
>NZ_JAGXJX010000947.1:0-232 GCF_019091125.1 Paenibacillus sp. GbtcB18 | reverse complement strand
AGCACGTGAACGCGCCCTTCCCTTTTCGTCGGTGCAAGCTGGACTTCCCTTTTGGGTTTGAGTTCCTTGGGAAACTTCGGCCCCCGTTTCGCCAATTCTACCGAATACCATTGCCATCCCCCCCCCGATTCCAGGCTCCTCCGTTCCTCCATCCCAGTATATCCCGTGGCCAATGGCGAAATTTAGGTTTATGCCGGTAATACTTTAAGACCATAAGTCAGGCATTTCGCGC
>NZ_JAGXJX010000097.1:0-594 GCF_019091125.1 Paenibacillus sp. GbtcB18 | reverse complement strand
AATAATGGTTTTGAATGGGACGAGCATGCTGTGTACTTTGATGATGGTATATCTGGGACGGCCTGGTTAGAGCGGCATGCAATGCAGAGGATCTTAAATAAAGCTAGAAAAAAAGAACTCGACACAGTTATATTTAAATCTATACATCGATTAGCACGTGATTTAAAGGACGCGCTGGAGATTAAGGAGATCCTTTTAGGCCACGGAGTAAGACTAATAACCATTGAGGAGGGTTATGACAGTCATTACGAAGGTAAGAATGATATGAAGTTTGAGATGTATGCGATGTTTGCATCGCAGTTACCTAAGACATTATCTGTTTCTGTAACAGCTGCTTTAGCGGCGAAAGTGCGTAGGGGTGGTTATACTGGTGGGTTTGTCCCATATGGTTATGAAATTGTAGATGATAAATACGCAATTCATGACGAGGAAGCCGCTCTTGTCAGGGAAATATTTGAATTATATTCACAAGGATTTGGCTATATCAAGATTGCAAATACCATAAATGATAAGGGAGCGCGCACAAGGAAAGGGGCGCCTTTGACATTCTCTACATTATGCAAGATGATTAAAAACCCGGCTTACAAAGGCACC
>NZ_JAGXJX010000946.1:0-232 GCF_019091125.1 Paenibacillus sp. GbtcB18 | reverse complement strand
AACTAGTGGTTCCACCACCCCTTCAGGCGGGCTTTGGTGCGGCACCCACGGTTACGGCCGATACGTTCGACACTTCTGTTGCGAAGGTTCTTTTGTCGGGCAGAAAACAGACCATGACGCCGGTAAGCGAAGGGACGGCTACGGGTACCCTAAGCGTCTATCATGCGGTCGAAGGGGATCAGAGCACGCAATTCACCATCCGTGTCGTCCAGCATCTGAACAGCACACCGAC
>NZ_JAGXJX010000945.1:0-232 GCF_019091125.1 Paenibacillus sp. GbtcB18 | reverse complement strand
CAAACCGTCGGCGACGGAACCTGGTGGTCCGGCAAACCGGAAGAGGACCTCGGCAACCACTGGCTGCCCTTCACGGGAACTTCGCCTTACCTGACGCAGTACCCCCACTATGCCGCCCAAAATTATAACGCGCCGGTAACCGAGAACGGCGGCACCAATTTCGACCCCTGGGAAGATCTCGCCTCCATGTACCCGGCGATATCGAATCCGGCTGAAGCGGAAAGCCTCTGGT
>NZ_JAGXJX010000944.1:0-232 GCF_019091125.1 Paenibacillus sp. GbtcB18 | reverse complement strand
CGCCGAACAGATTCTTACTTCGGATTCCGTGGCGGAACTGGTGAAAACTTCCGTAAGGACGAGCATCGGCGATAATATGCAACCGCTCACCCCTATTTTCCGGGAAGGTCAGGTGAAAGGTGAATTAATCCAAGGAGCTCCGCGGGAGCTGGCATATTATTTCATGAATTAGATTCCGGCCGTACTGCTAGGGGAGACAAGAGGAGCTTATTTCACGGGCACTCCCCTGCTC
>NZ_JAGXJX010000943.1:0-232 GCF_019091125.1 Paenibacillus sp. GbtcB18 | reverse complement strand
GAGCTCCTATTTTTAAAAAATAAAAATACCTTCCCATAACAGCTTAAAGTTTGAGTTTTCCATCCAAAATGAGTTTTGAGTCTAAATTCAATTAGTTTAAACCAGTCAAGCCAATCCTAGTTATAATATTTTTTAATAAGGTTATTGTATTTTTCCTTTAACTAAATTGGTTAGTTTGCTTCTAAATAAGGTTAAAATATTTGTTTGTTATCCAAGTAAAAATATTATTTCT
>NZ_JAGXJX010000942.1:0-232 GCF_019091125.1 Paenibacillus sp. GbtcB18 | reverse complement strand
GGGTTGAGAATTAGCCCCCCCCTTGCCGACAGGCAGTACCCAGCCGGCCTGCATATATTGGGATTCCCGGTGGAATGGAAGCCCGGACGAGCTCAATTCGTAGGGTAAAGCGTTTCCGACTACGGTATTTCGCGTGTTCAGCATAAGAGATGGGTAGCGGGGGGCCGTATCCAGCCGATGAAGATCATTCCAAGTATGTCCGATAAAGATCGGCTTGCCTCCGGTTGTGCCG
>NZ_JAGXJX010000941.1:0-232 GCF_019091125.1 Paenibacillus sp. GbtcB18 | reverse complement strand
CGAATAGAACGACTGGTTCATCTCAACCGAATACTGGAAGCCGCCCGCTCCGATCTGCTTAAGGACGTCGGACAGAGGCGCCAAATAGACTAGCCTGCTTCCGTTGATCTCGTAGGCGGCTTTTCCCCGGATCGCATACGGGTGCAGCTCCTTCACATCGGGAGAATCCGGCCACGGCATTGAATCTCCCGGTTTCTCCGCATCCATGCCGAACAGCATCGTGTGCATCCCG
>NZ_JAGXJX010000940.1:0-232 GCF_019091125.1 Paenibacillus sp. GbtcB18 | reverse complement strand
ACCACGAAGCCGGCACCCGGGGGAGACGCTTTTCTCTCCAAATATGTGGAATCCGAGAAGGGAACGCTGCGCCAACGGAACGAATCCCTCATTAACGATAAAATCCGCTTCCCCGCCGAACGCTGCATTGCCGAAATGTGCAAAGGGGGGCCGTACCGGCTGCATCCTCTGGGGGAGCTGAAGGATATTCCCGCTTCCCCGCCGGAATCCCTTTTTGCCTACTTCAAAAAAT
>NZ_JAGXJX010000939.1:0-232 GCF_019091125.1 Paenibacillus sp. GbtcB18 | reverse complement strand
ATCAGGAATATCAGATTTCGATGAAATAGAGGCAGACTCAACTAGCTGGAAGGTCACCCCTAATTTGACTCAGCACTCATTAGTATAGAAATGTCTTAGTTGGACACAGACATAGAATCATCTCCTCTCTATCCAAGAATGTATAGTTAGGGGACAGACATAGAATGCATCTCATCAGCCACAAGTAGAGAATGCATCTAATCAGTAAAAGAATGGATTGGTGACAAGCGGG
>NZ_JAGXJX010000938.1:0-232 GCF_019091125.1 Paenibacillus sp. GbtcB18 | reverse complement strand
AAATAGCTCTCATAAGATTGACTACCACTTCCGATGACTGATTGTGTTAGATCTGGAACTTCCAAACATATAAGTCTGATATCAAAGAGTGGAATACTCATATAAGACATCCTTGGTGTCTTAAGTCTAAGAACAAATTACACCACTAGGACAACAGGATCACTATCTGACAATGTAGTATCATTAACCATCAATCATTTCATAAGTGGATCAATTAATGAACTCATTCTCC
>NZ_JAGXJX010000937.1:0-232 GCF_019091125.1 Paenibacillus sp. GbtcB18 | reverse complement strand
AGAAGAAGTAGCAATTCCTTATCCAAGACGGTCTATTTAGTTTAGAATTCGTGTACGCCTGCATTAATCATCAGGCTGTGTTGGCAGTAGATCGCGAATCACAAATCGCATTCGACCCCATAATTTATGTAGTTATGTGGCCACGCACAAAATTTTCACCAATAATCCCCACAAATCCTCGATATAGCAACTGTTGGTGTGTCGGCAAGTTTCCTATCATAATCGAGTTGAG
>NZ_JAGXJX010000096.1:0-605 GCF_019091125.1 Paenibacillus sp. GbtcB18 | reverse complement strand
CATCACGAAATGCTAACTTCTTTTCCTGAAACAATGGCACGTTTTGTAAACCGTGTTTTTGCACAACCTTGTTATCAAGCTCTTTTTGAAGCGGGAAAAAAAGGGGGATATTCTTTTCTTTTCACCCTCCCCTTTTTTAAACTTATCCGTAAAGATCTTTACCAGTTTTTCTACACCCGCGCCTGTTACGTAATTAACGAATGGTGCCGTTTCTGCAAATTTTAAAGAATCTTGTTCTGGTATCCCTGCACGCACCAACTTTTCTTTTACGGCTTCAATAATTTCTATCCTTTTCTCGTTCTTACTATTGAACCTCGCCTCCACTACCTTTATGGCCTCATCCTTATAACAACTGTGATTTTCCATGTAGTAATACACCTCTTTCCAGAATGCGTTGTCCTTTACTACAGACATGTCAATCACTCCTTTCTTATCCTAGTACTACTAAACTTACAATTACCGCCACGACCATATAAGAAACTACTAATGCAAGGAATTTCTTTCGTAGATTTTTTACTTTTAAACGTAACTTTGTATTCTCTTTCGTAACACGCTCAACAAAATTTTCATTTATACGTACACGAGACTTGTACAAATCAACTTCT
>NZ_JAGXJX010000936.1:0-232 GCF_019091125.1 Paenibacillus sp. GbtcB18 | reverse complement strand
AGCTCGCGGTGCTGCCGTCCTTGCTGCTGGTGCAGCCGGTCAGGGCCACCAGGAACGCGGTGCCGAGGGAGATCGCGCCGAGGCCGGGGCGAAGGGGTCTGTACGGCGTCGGGCCGGTGTGGAATGCCATCAGTGGTCTCTGCTTCCGCGTCGAGGGTGCACTGGACGGCCGAGGCGCAGGGCGTGCCACGGCGTGCGAGGTCAGGTGAGGGAACGGGTGAACGAAGGGGGA
>NZ_JAGXJX010000935.1:0-232 GCF_019091125.1 Paenibacillus sp. GbtcB18 | reverse complement strand
ATTGCAGCTGTTCTTGCGGGACAGAAACGAAGAGTGAAGGAGCTGTATCTCCCTTTTGAAGGGATGGATGTCCGCAAAGCCGCCCGGTATACCGATGAGATCAATGAAATCGTGAATAAGCTGGGCGGTGAGAAAAATCCGCGGCTGAATCCCGGCCGTCTGAAGCAGGTAAAGAAATCACTGGCGGCCCTGATTAAGGTTATCGGGACCGATAGCCCTATGAATGCCGAAG
>NZ_JAGXJX010000934.1:0-232 GCF_019091125.1 Paenibacillus sp. GbtcB18 | reverse complement strand
GGTCCCGAGGCGGACCCAGTCAAGAAGGCTTTGCCTTCAACCTTCAATCACTCGTTGTCAGTTTTGAAAGGGCAAGAGATCCCCAAAAAGTGAAGAGAAGCTTTGATGCTTATTCCGAATACTTTTTGAGGACCCCAACAAGTTCTTTCATATTCACGCAATTCGTTTGGTGACGATGGCGGAAGGGAACCACGCGTACCCATCCCGAACACGACCGTTAAGCCTTCCAGCG
>NZ_JAGXJX010000933.1:0-233 GCF_019091125.1 Paenibacillus sp. GbtcB18 | reverse complement strand
AAAAGCTTAGCGAGAAGTATCACTTCATAACTCACACTACAAGAAGAAAGGCCTTAGCCGACGAAAAATAAAAAACCAAGCCGACGAATCAATTTTTCGTCGGCTAAAGTAGACTTTGGCCAACGTAATTTTCTTCCGTCGGCTAAATTATATTTTCGTCGGCTATAGTAATCTTTAGCCGACGAAATTAAAATTTCGTCGGCTAAAGAATTTATTTTCGTCGGCTAAAGTCT
>NZ_JAGXJX010000932.1:0-233 GCF_019091125.1 Paenibacillus sp. GbtcB18 | reverse complement strand
ACACTGAGACACACCTTGGGAAGAATGGGATATCCCCGCTATACGGCGGTTCCCATCCCTTCGGAGGATGGAAAATTTATGGGGACGGTAACCGAGGGCGATCTCCTCTGGGTTTTGAAAAATTCTCCCGGCATCACGCTCGGTAACGCCCATCGGCATGCGCTCAAGGGAGTCCCCCCCCGGATGGGAAATAAACCGGGACACATTCATACGAACAAGGAAGATCTCAGTGA
>NZ_JAGXJX010000931.1:0-233 GCF_019091125.1 Paenibacillus sp. GbtcB18 | reverse complement strand
CCCGGCGGGGCGTCGGATACGGCCTGACATGAGCCTCGGCAAGCGCCGGCACCGGCACGGACTGCACTCGCTGCGCGGCAAGCTCACCCTGGCCAACGTCGGGCTGCTCGCCGTCGGCTACGTGGTGGCGGCCGTCGCGAGCATCATGGGCATGCGGCTGTACCTGCTCGACCAGGTGGACTCCGAGCTGCTGAAGATGCGGACGTCACTGGGGAGTTCGGGACTGACGCTGC
>NZ_JAGXJX010000930.1:0-233 GCF_019091125.1 Paenibacillus sp. GbtcB18 | reverse complement strand
TAAAATAGATAATCCCAAATATTCTTTATGCTTAAAATAACCTCTAATAATATTAAGTATTTCATGTATATCATCCGGTGCTTTAGATGTATTGGAATACACATATATTCTATGATCAACAATGTTAGGAAAGCTGATAAATCAATGATAATTATATACGAATATTAAATATGCTTTAAAATACGTATAATTGGAGAGCTCCTCCACCGCCGGATCCCCGCCCTCCAGGCCGC
>NZ_JAGXJX010000929.1:0-233 GCF_019091125.1 Paenibacillus sp. GbtcB18 | reverse complement strand
CCTCTTTACTTGCTCACAGTCAACGACGAGGGGGGGGGGGGGCAAGAAGACCACACCAACAAGGGGCGTGAAGAGGTTACACAGCCTCTCCCTAGGCAACGACATAGGTGTGATAATGAGTCCTCATATGAGAGCTACAAGCGATGATGACAAACCTTTACACGAGAGCTGTGGATAGAGAGTATAAACAAGGATGTAGGTAGCGATAGACCTTCCTCACACGAGAGTTACAA
>NZ_JAGXJX010000928.1:0-233 GCF_019091125.1 Paenibacillus sp. GbtcB18 | reverse complement strand
TCCCGGATAATTCGGTAAGGCTTTTTTTTGAAGATTTCCACCGAATTAGAAGTCCCGGACTTGCACACCCTATTTTTAGATGAAGGAGTGAACTCACTATCATGGCCTGGTTCTCAACAGCATCCTTGCTCACCTTGCTCAACACCATTACCATCGTTCTCGTGTTAGGGGGAGATAATGCCAGCTTCACGGGAATGGCTCCCAAAAACGTACCCAAGAACCTGCAGAAGCGG
>NZ_JAGXJX010000927.1:0-233 GCF_019091125.1 Paenibacillus sp. GbtcB18 | reverse complement strand
AGACGATGCAGCCGGTCGGCCTGCCTTTTGAGCTGCCGATGGGTTCTCCCTCTCCCGGATAAAACACCAGCCTGCTGCCTCAAGCTGAGGTACGTAACCAGGATATCGTCGTCATGAGACAGATTGACGGTCACTTCATACCAAAAATGTTTGCGGATATCGACAACCTGAGACTTGAGCTGCCCGCTATCGGGTTCGATTTTACTCAGCTGCTTCCGAAGCTTGGTTCGGAC
>NZ_JAGXJX010000095.1:0-609 GCF_019091125.1 Paenibacillus sp. GbtcB18 | reverse complement strand
TAGGATTGGCGAATACAGAGCCACCAGGAATCTTGATTTCAGGAGCGAGTACATTCTCATCTGCCTTTGCATCACACTGTAAAGAGATGGGGATTCCAACCTTGATCGTAGATGTATCAGAAGAACATTTACAATGTGCAAAAGTGAAAGGGGTTAAGACCTATAATGGTCAAATTCTCTCAGAACAGTTACAATTTGAAGTAGACATGAATCAGTATGAATATTTAATTGCAGTAACTGATACAGATTCTTATAACGTCTTAGTCGCAAATACGTATGTTCCGCAGTTCGGACATCATAATACATTCTTACTCCCAATTCATGATGTGGGGAAAATTGAGCAAGAGCGTATTTCTCTTTCGAAAAAAGCGCATCCACTGTTTGGTCAGAATGAAATTTACGAAGAGTCAAATCGGCAAATTGAAGATGGGTATAACTTTAAAACGATACAAGTTACAGAAGAAGAAAAGATAAACAAGGAAGTAAGGGATTCGAAAGATATACTTTTATTTATTCGTCATAGTGACGGTAGTCTCACTTTTTCAACATTGTATAAATATATAACCGTCATGCCAGGAGATGAGCTAGTTGTACTAGCAAAGCAATAAT
>NZ_JAGXJX010000926.1:0-233 GCF_019091125.1 Paenibacillus sp. GbtcB18 | reverse complement strand
TACTTTACCCAGCGCCATATAATCCCACACCGCGGCCCACGCCAAGCATGCCGACGAATCCACAAAATGAAGCCCCCGGGACGCATTCTCGTCCGGATCCGATACGACATTCAAATCCGTACAAGCGATGAGGACGGTATCGACCGCCTCGGCCAATTCGGGGCACAGCCGGTTCCATAGGACGGCGGGTTCGATGTTCTGCCCCTTTTTGATGAGGGGCAACAATTCATTTA
>NZ_JAGXJX010000925.1:0-233 GCF_019091125.1 Paenibacillus sp. GbtcB18 | reverse complement strand
CGTCGGGACTTGATGCGGCTCTCTATCTGGTGGAGCGCGACTTTGGACCACGCATCGCGCACGAGATCGAGCAGTTGTTCGTATATGAGCGGTGGGGAACGGTCTGGCGTGCGACGGGAATGGCGCCAATACCACTGACGGGCAGCGAGCCTCAGAAGGGAGAGAGCGAAGGGGCGAACAAAGTAGGCACCCCGTCTGGCAAGACTCAGCAAGAATTCGCATTGGATGGAGAT
>NZ_JAGXJX010000924.1:0-233 GCF_019091125.1 Paenibacillus sp. GbtcB18 | reverse complement strand
CGGCTCGGTTCACTATTTCTCGCCGGAGCATGCCAAAGGAACCAATACGGGAGGAAAGTCGGTCC
Organism: Paenibacillus sp. GbtcB18; assembly: GCF_019091125.1. Lineage (NCBI taxonomy): Bacteria > Bacillati > Bacillota > Bacilli > Caryophanales > Paenibacillaceae > Paenibacillus > Paenibacillus sp. GbtcB18. The sequence continues at coordinate 168 of NZ_JAGXJX010000924.1, read as the reverse complement.
TGTATTCACTTGGGGTCGTGATGTATCAAATGTTGACGGGCGAGCTTCCGTTTCACGGCGGAAGCCCGATCAGTGCGGCTTTGAAACATTTGCAGGATGATGCCGCGCATCCATGACGGATTACTCCGATGATTCCGCACAGTCTGGCGAACATCATCCTCATGGCGG
>NZ_JAGXJX010000923.1:0-233 GCF_019091125.1 Paenibacillus sp. GbtcB18 | reverse complement strand
AAAGATTTTACCATCGTCCCGCTGCAGGTTCTGGAAGCGAGAGTCATCGGCGCGGATGTCGTTCTGCTGATTGCGGCCATTCTCAAGCCTTCCGAGCTGTAGGAACTCAAGCAGCTCGCGCAGGATGTCGGGCTCGACGTTCTCGTGGAGGTTCACGCCCGCCGGGAGTTGGAAACGGTCCTGGGGAAGGCTGCGACGCGAGTGGGCATAAACACCCGGATCCTGAAAACGTT
>NZ_JAGXJX010000922.1:0-233 GCF_019091125.1 Paenibacillus sp. GbtcB18 | reverse complement strand
TTTGCGGACAGGCTAAGCCTGCCGTCCAAACCTGTAGTTCCCCGGGTGACCTCTGTTATGCCGTCGGGCCCATACAGCGTGAATATTTCACCGCCAAGCGGCTTCCCTTTAGGGTCGAGCTTGAACAAATCCAGCTTGCCCTGGGTACCCGCGCTGCCGCCCACGTCACTGTTATCAACCGCGTGTTCGCCTTTGGCGCTGACGTTCTTCAGGGTGTCATCGCCCATCAGCTT
>NZ_JAGXJX010000921.1:0-233 GCF_019091125.1 Paenibacillus sp. GbtcB18 | reverse complement strand
GGCGAGGCAGTAGGCCCAGGCGCAAATGTAACCGACGAAGGGGCCGAAGCCGGTTTCGGCGTAGGGGACAATGCCGTTGGCCAGGCTTGGCAGCCGGTTGGCGAGACTCTGGAAGGACAGGGCGAGCATGATGACTCCGATGCCGGTCAGCGCCCAGCCTAACAGGGCGGCGCCGCTTCCCGCATCCTGCGCCATATCGGCAGGCATGCCGAAGATCCCTCCGCCGATCATGG
>NZ_JAGXJX010000920.1:0-233 GCF_019091125.1 Paenibacillus sp. GbtcB18 | reverse complement strand
AGCGCGGAGTACGGGGAGAGGGCGAGAATGCGGGTGGCCTGCGGTTCGGGCGCGGACACCGGGGGCTGGCGCTGCAGAGGGCGGCGGAGCGATGCGGTGCGCAACCGGACCAGGATCCTGGACGCCGCCCAGGACATGTTCGCCGAGCGGGGGCCGGAAGTAGTCATGGACGAGATCGCACGCCGCGCAGGAGTGGGCAACGCCACCCTCTACCGCCACTTCTCCGGGCGAGA
>NZ_JAGXJX010000919.1:0-233 GCF_019091125.1 Paenibacillus sp. GbtcB18 | reverse complement strand
TAATCATGCGTTGACATGGTCCCGCAGTGCGGACTACGTTGCCAAGTAATCAGTTGATGACTAATCGCTCGATGACCAACGGGGCCGCGCGGAAGGAACAGAGACGGTGCCTCAGCAAGCCCTTCTCGTCATGGATGTCCAGCAGGTCGTCGTCGACCGCTTTCCCGACGGCGAGTACCTGCCCCGCCTGAGCAAGGCGATCGACGCCGCCCGGGGCGGCGGCGTCCCGGTGA
>NZ_JAGXJX010000918.1:0-233 GCF_019091125.1 Paenibacillus sp. GbtcB18 | reverse complement strand
CAATAACTAATCCGTTTCCCGCAATAGGAGTCGTCCTGCAGGGAGGATCGCCGCCCAATCCGCCGGAAACCGGCCCACTCCCTACCCGTTCGCGCCGACCCCCGCCGCACCGCGTCTGCTGAAATGCCCGGCTTCCGCCCGTTCCAGGCCCAGGTGATCCCGCAGCGTGGTTCCGCTGTATCCCGTACGGAAAAGGCCTCTGCGCTGCAAAATCGGAACCACCTCGTCGGTAA
>NZ_JAGXJX010000917.1:0-234 GCF_019091125.1 Paenibacillus sp. GbtcB18 | reverse complement strand
CCCTTCCCGAAAGCGGGTCCACCGAAACGCGTCGGGTCCCACTTGCCGAGGCAGAAGGAACCAGTGCCCGCCCTCCCCCCTTGTTTTGTTTTCCCCCCTTTTCCCCATTTCTTTTAGCTGCCTGTGAACTTTTAAATTAATGTTTGGGTTAGGAGCGGCCATTTCCAGATCTTGTTTGGCATGGATTCCTTTCGTTACGATATCCCCCCTCAGCCCGGGCCGGGTCCCGGGCGA
>NZ_JAGXJX010000094.1:0-622 GCF_019091125.1 Paenibacillus sp. GbtcB18 | reverse complement strand
AAGGGACATTAAAAATATCTCCCATTGCGTATAATGTTGCTGATGAACCGCCGTCCATGGCCATCGCATTTACAGCACCTTTTTCATAAAGAATATCTTGGCAGTCTCTTAAAGAGGCTCCGATACTATGAGATTGTCTTCCGTCAATAATGAAAAACATAATAGATCCATCTTTTTTCTGTGCCATAATACTTCGAGGACCATAGCCCCATCCACCGTCATTTTTTATCATTTTTTCACCATTTACAATTAGCTGAGGCATAAAACCAGCAGCGGAAACGACATTTTTATTTAACAGTTGATTAGCAGAAAAATCTCCTGACACCATTTGTCCGTATTTTGTAAGTCCACTAATAAGGGTAGGGGTGTTACTATCTTTTGGTGTGTTTATAACCTTTCCGTTTTCAATAACAATGCCGATACCAGTTTTACCACCACCATGTCCTGTTTCATCCGAAAAGCCGCTAGCATTTACTGCGGCGAGTGCATGATTCCGCTTTGCCATGACATATATTTTTTCCCCAACATCTTTCCCTTCTGACCCTTGTTGAGTAACAAGCTTTACGTTTAACGGATTACTAATGGTCATTAATTTCCCCTCGAAAAAATGGTCATTATATTT
>NZ_JAGXJX010000916.1:0-234 GCF_019091125.1 Paenibacillus sp. GbtcB18 | reverse complement strand
GAGAATTAAGGAGATTTGTAGTAATGTAAATTGCTCAAATAAAAAGTAAACCAAGATTTAGAGTGGTTCGGTCAACGTGACCTATATCCACTTTCGGATTCCTCCTCCGTCGAGGTCACTGGTGTCCACTAATGGTCTTTCTTCAATAGGCAAAGACCAACCACATTTTTATAATATTTTTGTTTCTTTTCATGGATTTAGGAGATAATTCTTACTAGCCTCAAACCTCTCTTA
>NZ_JAGXJX010000915.1:0-234 GCF_019091125.1 Paenibacillus sp. GbtcB18 | reverse complement strand
GAAGGCATCATAAAGAAAATATGAAGTAGGGTAAAGGGGATAGGAGGAAGAATAACACACATCACAAAAAAAGATTAATGTGTTTTGACCAATCCGCTTACAGTCACAGGTTATCATGACAAGGAGCCACACTATGATGGAACAAAATACAAAAATGGTATATGAAACACTCCTAATACGAGAGTCTCTCAGGAACAGCTCTGTTTCTTGGACATAGATGGTGTTTATTTCAAG
>NZ_JAGXJX010000914.1:0-234 GCF_019091125.1 Paenibacillus sp. GbtcB18 | reverse complement strand
CCACCGCGGGTACCTGGACACAACTCCTCGGGACCTACGACGCCACCACCCTGACAGCCAAGCTGTACGTCAACGGCGCCCTCGCCGCCACCGCTACCGGTGCCACCTCCTGGAGTTCCTCCGGTGCCTTCACCGTCGGCCGAAGCCAGTACAACGGCGCAACCACCGACTTCGTACCGGGCGCCGTCAGCCACGTCCAAGCCTGGAACTACGCCCTCACCCCTGAGGAGGCCG
>NZ_JAGXJX010000913.1:0-234 GCF_019091125.1 Paenibacillus sp. GbtcB18 | reverse complement strand
TGCCGGTGCATCCCGGTACACCCCCCTTTCTGGGCAAATTGTGGGCCTCCTTTTTTTCGGGGCGGTTGCAGACCGTCTTCCTTGGATCGGTATATTCGGGATGCAGGGCAACCGCCCGGCATGGGATCCGGCGACAGGGAGGTTGGGGGAAATGTTTGCGCATTTGCTGTCGCAAAATGAAACAGTCGGGGTTATGGACGGTTTGTCTATCGGGAGCGCGTCGCGTCTCTACTG
>NZ_JAGXJX010000912.1:0-234 GCF_019091125.1 Paenibacillus sp. GbtcB18 | reverse complement strand
TGACGAGCAGCTATTCTTCAGCAGGAGAAAGGAGGGAACGGAATGCTTAAAAAAGCCATTTGGAGCGGGCTGTTTGTCGTGCTGACTTCGGGGTGCGGCATTAACCGCTTTTACGTGAACGTGCAGGCGACCCACTGGGAAAGGAATTCCGAGGCCGTTCAGGGGGCTTATGAGAAAACGACGATGACCAAGGCTAACCGGGACGAAGCTTTTCACGGAGCCCGCTCCTATGAA
>NZ_JAGXJX010000911.1:0-234 GCF_019091125.1 Paenibacillus sp. GbtcB18 | reverse complement strand
ATGATTTTGAGCCTAAATACGACGTGTGGCGGTGTCCCGAATGTGCCCGAACTTATGTATCTAAGGGTGTGAGGTTGTTGTACCAATACAAATTGGAAAAGTAGGCGATTCGATGGTCCTTATCGGTATCGACTTTTCAGGGGAAGAAATCGAGGAAATTGAGCTTCTAAAGGACCTTTGTGGGGGCATACCCGTCAGCGGAGTTGAAATGGTGGGTTTGAGGGTGCTTCCGGG
>NZ_JAGXJX010000910.1:0-234 GCF_019091125.1 Paenibacillus sp. GbtcB18 | reverse complement strand
AAGTTCAATAGGTGAAGTGATCTGGAAAGGTCCGCTGCAAATGGTAACAGCCCTGTAGCCGAAAGTGAACGTATGCCCAGACGGAACCTGAGTACGGCGGGACACGAGAAACCCCGTCGGAATCCGGCAGGACCATCTGCCAAGGCTAAAAACTCCCTAGCAACCGATAGTGAAGCAGTACCGTGAGGTAAAGGGGAGAAGCACCCCGGGAGGGGAGGGAAAAAGAACCTGAAA
>NZ_JAGXJX010000909.1:0-234 GCF_019091125.1 Paenibacillus sp. GbtcB18 | reverse complement strand
TTATTAACCGATCGGTTAGCAAAAAGAAAGGAAGATACCGGTTGCCTATACAACTTTACGAAAGAAAAGAGATTCTCGAGGCTTGTCTTTCCGTTTTCGCGCGCCACGGGTACAAAGACACTTCGACCGGGATGCTGGCGGGGGCGGCCGGCATTTCCATGTCACTGATTTTTCACCATTTCAATAGCAAAAAAACGCTGTACCTCAGCTTGCTGGTTCACTGTTTCGTGAGGG
>NZ_JAGXJX010000908.1:0-234 GCF_019091125.1 Paenibacillus sp. GbtcB18 | reverse complement strand
GCCATTACCAACAAAACCGGCGTGTCCCAGTATGTAGCCGTACGCGCGGCAAAATGGGCCAAGGGAGCCCCGATGCGCATTCTCATCTTCTTATCCCTTCTGCCCGCACCCGGTTCGGCCATGCTCGATAACGTAACGACCGGGTTTCTGGTCGTACCGGTCACGCTGTCACCCACCCGGATGCTGAACATAACCCCGGTCCCTTTCCTCATCTCCGAGCTCATCGCTTCCAAT
>NZ_JAGXJX010000907.1:0-234 GCF_019091125.1 Paenibacillus sp. GbtcB18 | reverse complement strand
GAATCGACCCGTACTCCATTTCCACGCCCTTGTCTCTGGAAAACCTGGAGCGTGGTCCGGTTTACAGCCTCGCCCTCACAATGACGAAGCTTCTGGCGATGGGATATTCCCTGGAGCAGGTGGTAGCCTGGTCCCCCGTGGCCCCGGCCAAAGCCATTCAGCGTGAAAACGAAATCGGTCCCCTCCGCGAAGGCGCCGAAGCGGATATCACCGTATTCCGGCTTGTGCAGTAGC
>NZ_JAGXJX010000093.1:0-639 GCF_019091125.1 Paenibacillus sp. GbtcB18 | reverse complement strand
ATACTCTCCTTGGAATGATATGCATTTAAACGAGATACCCACTTTTCCTGGAATTTAGAAATCGTAGTCGGAACCGCTTCTACTGCTCCGATAATTGGTGAAACTGTTTTTACTGCCACTTTATGTGCCGCTTCTTTCACTTTCGGTAACGCTTCTTCCATTTCTGCACCAGCACTTTGCATTTGTTCTTTTGCACCAAGAAAAGCATATACTCTTTTTACTGCTAGTTTTCTTAGTGCCTTTCTCGCTTTCGGTGACGCTAATATAACCGCCGCTACCACAACCGCTATACCGATTGGTGATTACATAAATCTAAACATGTACATTTCTCCTCACTTAATTTTTTTCAAATCCACAAAATAGACCAAACCTATACAGCTAAGTACACATGTAATCCGCTTTATCACATCCTTTTTTTGTAAAAAGTATATATCGAGTATATATTTTCGTTTGTATTATTTCAACAATTTATTAGTTTTTTGTAAATTTTATGTTAATTCAGATAATTTTTGTGAACTTTTCTATTCTTATGCAAGGATATAGGCAATATATTCCATCATATTCTTACTCAATTGTTGAGATTACATTGAGAAATCATTTTGTTTTTTTACAAATTACAAACTAATACATGCACTTTTA
>NZ_JAGXJX010000906.1:0-234 GCF_019091125.1 Paenibacillus sp. GbtcB18 | reverse complement strand
GTCAGAATGCCCTGGCCTTTTTTATTCCCCCAACTTTGCGGCGATGTTTCCGATTTTAAAATCTGAAGATCTGGATCAAACGGCAACGATAGCACCTCCATAGGATAAATTCCCTTTTTATTCCTATGGCAACGATCTTTTGTACTATACCATTTTGGGGGGAAAATAAACGTGCTCTTCAGGCGTGAACAGCTTCCGGATACCGCACGAACTAGAGATATGGCGCCATTATTT
>NZ_JAGXJX010000905.1:0-234 GCF_019091125.1 Paenibacillus sp. GbtcB18 | reverse complement strand
ATCGGCGGGTTACTGGCGGAACACGGCTTGCGGGCTCCGTACTACGTGTCGTCCGCGGTCGGCGCTTTGGCTATGAACGGATCCCTGCATGTTCTGCCGGAATCGCTCACCAAAGAAGAGCTTGCCGCTAACCGTTCGTCACAGGTGAAGAAGGAAAGCATTTTTATCCAACTGGGACAGTCGTACAAAGCTCCGTATTTCATCCTGCTGCTGCTTGTGTTCGCCCTGACCTTC
>NZ_JAGXJX010000904.1:0-234 GCF_019091125.1 Paenibacillus sp. GbtcB18 | reverse complement strand
AAAGGGTTGCATAGGGCTTTGGTTATTTAGAGAGGAATGAAGAAGGTGGTATGATTTTAGATTTTTCCATTTGTATGATTTCATAATCATTAATACTCAGTTTAAGAAGAGAATTATGAACATTTGATTAATCATAAGAGTGGTCATAACTGTAGTTCAAAGTTAATATGTAAGAATTATAAAGTTATGCTTACTGAAATCTTGACAAATCAAAATAGGTTTATGATATTATAT
>NZ_JAGXJX010000903.1:0-234 GCF_019091125.1 Paenibacillus sp. GbtcB18 | reverse complement strand
AACGACCCTTGATCCTTGTAGCGCTTGATTACGCTGCGGACGATATCTTTTTCCGTATCCTGGAAGTAAGGGGAAATGGCCGCCGCAATGTCGTCCACGCTGCTTTGCTGCACCCAGTTTTGCGCTTTTTGCACGGCATTGGCGAATTTCTGGACCGTATCCACGTTCTTGTCGATGTAGCTCTTTTCCGCCATGACCACTGTGTACGGCCTCCTGCCGCACCCACTTGGGAAG
>NZ_JAGXJX010000902.1:0-234 GCF_019091125.1 Paenibacillus sp. GbtcB18 | reverse complement strand
GTTAAAGCTATTTCCACCTTTTTTTTCCAGCAGAATTCTAGGATAACATATGATCTTACAACCAGGTTGGTATTCACTGTTCACCAGTGGTATTCATCTAATTTTCTGATGTACATAAAACATCCGTCAAGCTAACAGAACAAGAAAGAGACGCTAATTTTCTTGAATTTACAGACTTACGAGGCAGAACATAGAAAAAAACCTAAACAATAGAAAAGAAAACATAATGGTGCA
>NZ_JAGXJX010000901.1:0-234 GCF_019091125.1 Paenibacillus sp. GbtcB18 | reverse complement strand
ATGTGAATACATGATCATGTTTCAATACAGTCTTCTTCATTTGATTCTCTCAAGCTTGGAAAAGTGAGAAAAAATAAAACTTAATTCATTAATTAATTTGAAGTTAACCTTTTATTAGTCAACTTTACATATAATTTGAAGTTGAAAAAAAGCATTTTGATGTAGTTCTTGGTGGAGTCTGGACAACCATTTGCATGAAAGAGAAGTTTGTATACTATTTTCAAAATTAAATAC
>NZ_JAGXJX010000900.1:0-234 GCF_019091125.1 Paenibacillus sp. GbtcB18 | reverse complement strand
GAGATCAGCCCCATTGCTCCTATCTTGGCCACGGCGAGAAGAACGCACCACCATCAGATTCCTTCCACGATGGACGGGCAGAACATGTGACGGTCTGCGCACCGTCTCATTAATAGTGTTATCAGTACCCGTTCCCTGTTTCTTATGCTACCGAGTCAAGGTTCATAGTGACTAAAAGCCACAAGTTGCATCTTTACAGCAAACGGTAACCAGTAATTGCGGGTAATGGATCTA
>NZ_JAGXJX010000899.1:0-234 GCF_019091125.1 Paenibacillus sp. GbtcB18 | reverse complement strand
ATGGAAATCGATACATATGTTCGCTTCTTGGGGCATACAGGGGATGGGAGAGAACTTCTTTTGCGTATTCTGGGAATCGACCCGGGCATTGCGATCGTCGGATTCGGGTTTATCGACAAGACCGGCAGCAAACTAACGCCCGTTCAGTACGGCTGTATACAAACCGTGGCCCACACCGATCCGGGTCTTCGGCTGTAGCAGGTTTATGATGCGGCCTGCCAGCTCATAGACAAA
>NZ_JAGXJX010000898.1:0-235 GCF_019091125.1 Paenibacillus sp. GbtcB18 | reverse complement strand
AGATTTAGTGTCTGCAGCCATATTTTGCAGATACCAAATGGAATTTTTGGTCATAGGCATATATATTCATGCTCATTGTTAGGTAAACAGATGTTGGGAGGTGAGGAACTCTCTGTTGCTGCAGAGTCTAGAAAACCCTACTACTACAGTGCACAAAACAAGGAATTCGTTAGTCAGCAAAAGTTTTCGGGCGATTTCGGGAAGAAGGCCCACTTTTATTATTATTTTTTTTCCT
>NZ_JAGXJX010000897.1:0-235 GCF_019091125.1 Paenibacillus sp. GbtcB18 | reverse complement strand
GGATCATACTATGGAATTAAGAGACTAACAAATCTTCCAAAGCGTTGCCGACCGCGGTAGGGTAAGCGGTGCAGCAAAGGTATTAAATTACGAACAATCAAATGTAACTGCACGGATAAAACACCTGGAAAACGAGCTAAAAACACCACTTTTTTATCGTCATAAACGAGGTATGACTTTAACAGCTGAAGGAAGAAAAATGCTCGTTTATGTTAATAAAATTTTGCAAGATGTT
>NZ_JAGXJX010000092.1:0-641 GCF_019091125.1 Paenibacillus sp. GbtcB18 | reverse complement strand
CAACTAGGAAATCCGATATTTCAAGAACGATATAACTGTAAGTGGAACTATTATGCAGGTTCGATGTACAGCGGGGTATCATCCGAAAGTTTAGTAATCAAGATGGCAAAGTCGAGGCAATTAAGTTTTTTTGGAAGCGCCGGCTTACATGCAGCTAAATTAGAAGATCACCTCAAGAGTCTAGCTGCACAGCTTCGGCCTAGCGACCCTTACGGTATGTGTATGATTTCAAATATAAACAGTCCCAAGGAAGAATTTAAACACGCAGAATTATTTATTAACTATAACGTGCCTGTAATCGAGGCATCTGCTTATTCATCGGTCACATTGCCTTTGGTCTATTGCCGCGTCAAAGGCCTGACCCGTAAAGGAAATCAAATCCAATATCCCAGAAGGATCGTTGGGAAATGTTCGCGTATGGAAATCGCGCGTTTATTCTTATCCCCACCTCCGGCCGATTTGGTTAATTCCCTGTTCGAAAACGGATTAATTAATGAGGAAGAGAAAAAAATAGCGCAACTAATCCCCATGGTCGATGATCTAGCAATCGAGGCAGACTCTGGAGGACACACCGATCAGGGCGTGGTATTTCCGTTGATTCCTTCGGTAATTGCCTTAAAAGAGGAATTGAGAAGTAACTA
>NZ_JAGXJX010000896.1:0-235 GCF_019091125.1 Paenibacillus sp. GbtcB18 | reverse complement strand
ATTGCAGGAGCAGCTATTAAACTACCTGCTTGTACTGCTTCCTGATATAACTGTTCATGTTGCTCTACCGCTGTGAATCCAGCCCCTTCTAGCATCTTTCGTACTTCTTCAGCTGTTTTACCACTACGACTAGCAATAGTATTCATTTGTTGCTGATTCAACCTACCTATCTTATTTTACTGAACTATGCGCCAATGTTGGTATTCCGTGAAACCTTCTGCAGTTAATAGTATTT
>NZ_JAGXJX010000895.1:0-235 GCF_019091125.1 Paenibacillus sp. GbtcB18 | reverse complement strand
ACAATGAAGGAGAGGACGTTACATGTTATTGTTAACTTTAACATGCCGGACAATACAATCAGATGAGCGCTGGATGAACCAATAATATGCCGGACAAAGGATTCATGCTTTGTAATCATTTGTCTAAGATCAAAATAGTTTAGGGGGTTGAGTTAGCTTTTGGTGTAATCATCCTAACTTAATTAGGAGCCAATTGGGCCTTGATTTGAACTAATTTAGGCTCATTGGAAGGCCC
>NZ_JAGXJX010000894.1:0-235 GCF_019091125.1 Paenibacillus sp. GbtcB18 | reverse complement strand
GTTAAATGCCCGATCCCCAGCTCCAAAGTTCCGTCGATCCTGTTCTGCGCCTGCCCGATGCTCCATACCGGCTCCATCACGACTCCTCCAAGTCCTGTTTAATTTGCTTCAATAACTGAAGGTCCAGCTCCATATGGGCGATGCCATTGGCAAACACCTGCCGCACAAGCCGGGGATTGCCGGACAGCTCCGCTTTACCCGGCTCGCCCTTGTACCAAAGCGCAATTTTGTGCTC
>NZ_JAGXJX010000893.1:0-235 GCF_019091125.1 Paenibacillus sp. GbtcB18 | reverse complement strand
GCCGGCGTCGTTCCGAGTTCGGCGTTGAACAGTCGGGTGAGATGCCGTGGACTCACACCGACGAGGGCAGCCAGCGAATCCGCACTGTGCTCCTGCGCGGGCTGTGCCGAGACGAGGTCGGTGACGGCTCGCAGAGTCGGCGTGCGCGGCGCGCTTACCGTCAGCGGTGCGGAGAACTGGGACTGCCCTCCAGGGCGCTGCATGAACATGACGAGGCTGCGGGCGACGTGACGGG
>NZ_JAGXJX010000892.1:0-235 GCF_019091125.1 Paenibacillus sp. GbtcB18 | reverse complement strand
ATTTTTCTGGTCTCATTCTTTTCTCAGCTAAAGGCCCTAATAAATAAACCCCGATATTTATATTACCTAAAACCCTTCCCAAATATGAAAAACAAGTGTCAAGACTCTCTTGCATGGAGGAACACATAGATAGATCCCGTGTCACATCAAGCAAAAGCTGTTTTTCAGCAATAAGGTTTACCTTATGAGTTAAATTGTTCGCATTTTGAATGGCAACGGCCGCCATATTCACATA
>NZ_JAGXJX010000891.1:0-235 GCF_019091125.1 Paenibacillus sp. GbtcB18 | reverse complement strand
CCCCCTCCCCGGCCCCCGGCCCCCCACCAAAAAATTTCCCCTTTCTGGGCGCCGCCTGCCGCTGCCGACGAGGCCGGGGAAGACGCTCCGGGGGTTGTCTGCGCTCCGTTCCCGCCGCTTTCTCCGGCCCCGCAGCCTGCGATTAGTGTCGTACCTATCGTCATGACGGAGACTACCGTGGCCATCTTGCGTTTCATGCGATCGATACCCTTTTCGTTATATTTATGGGCCGCAA
>NZ_JAGXJX010000890.1:0-235 GCF_019091125.1 Paenibacillus sp. GbtcB18 | reverse complement strand
GCCGGCCCAGCCGGAAGCTGTCCATACTCTCATAACCGCCTTCCATGGCGGTATAGGAGACGATGGGAAGGCCGACGTGACCGAGAGAAGCGAGATCGCGATAAATGGTGCGCAGAGACACTCCAAGCTGGTCCGCCAATTCCTGCGCTTGAACCCGCTTTCGGTGGAGCAGCAGAGTCGTAGTGGTCAGAAACCGTCCAAGCTTCATGTTCACTCCCCCTAAGTGGCCCTACTC
>NZ_JAGXJX010000889.1:0-235 GCF_019091125.1 Paenibacillus sp. GbtcB18 | reverse complement strand
CCAGCGCCGCCTCGACCCCCCCGTGGCCCCCTCCGATGACGACAACTCCGAAGTTTCCGGCTGTATAGCCCATCCTTTCTTCCTCCTATACCGTCTTATTTCCCAAGACAGAACTGTGAAAAAATTTGATCAATCAACGATTCGGCACCCGAATCTCCTATAATTTCACCGGGGTGCTCCCAGGCGCCCCGGATACCAATCTGAATCATGTGGTTTGGCACATGGGCATCATTGG
>NZ_JAGXJX010000888.1:0-235 GCF_019091125.1 Paenibacillus sp. GbtcB18 | reverse complement strand
AAAGGAGAAGCTCTGCACGAAGAGGGGGGCGGGCTCCTCAACCGGGAGCTTCCGACGAAGCTTGTACTGGAAGTCCTGCTGGGCGCAAGCGCCCCGATCTACCAGAAGCTGTACAATGAAGGGCCCATCTCGGACAATTTCAGTCATGAGTACAACTCGTCCCCGGAGTACGCGTCTTCCGCGATGGGCGGAGATTCGAAAGATCCGGATCTTCTGCTGAGCAGAATCCGTGAAG
>NZ_JAGXJX010000887.1:0-235 GCF_019091125.1 Paenibacillus sp. GbtcB18 | reverse complement strand
CTCCTTGGCTCGGCCTTGGGGCAGAGGTCTTGACTCCTTAGGGCTCCTAAGGTGGTGCGACGGCAAGAGAAAGAGAGAGAGAACTTTTCAGAATTTTTCTGGATTGTGAAGTGGTGAATTCCTCTCTTCTAGTCCCTCCTATTTATATTGAATTGATGAAACCCTAGCATTGCGGCAACCCTTGGATCTCTCTTGATCTTGTGGCTGAAAACAAGTCCTAATTACACAAGAGATC
>NZ_JAGXJX010000091.1:0-652 GCF_019091125.1 Paenibacillus sp. GbtcB18 | reverse complement strand
GCGTAAGCGAAGCACTGAACTGAAGCCCCAGTAAACGGCGGCCGTAACTATAACGGTCCTAAGGTAGCGAAATTCCTTGTCGGGTAAGTTCCGACCCGCACGAAAGGTGTAACGATTTGGGCACTGTCTCAACCAGAGACTCGGTGAAATTATAGTACCTGTGAAGATGCAGGTTACCCGCGACAGGACGGAAAGACCCCGTGGAGCTTTACTGTAGCCTGATATTGAATTTTGGTACAGTTTGTACAGGATAGGCGGGAGCCATTGAAACCGGAGCGCTAGCTTCGGTGGAGGCGCTGGTGGGATACCGCCCTGACTGTATTGAAATTCTAACCTACGGGTCATATCGACCCGGGAGACAGTGTCAGGTGGGCAGTTTGACTGGGGCGGTCGCCTCCTAAAGTGTAACGGAGGCGCCCAAAGGGTCCCTCAGAATGGTTGGAAATCATTCGTAGAGTGCAAAGGCATAAGGGAGCTTGACTGCGAGACCTACAAGTCGAGCAGGGACGAAAGTCGGGCTTAGTGATCCGGTGGTTCCGCATGGAAGGGCCATCGCTCAACGGATAAAAGCTACCCCGGGGATAACAGGCTTATCTCCCCCAAGAGTCCACATCGACGGGGAGGTTTGGCACCTCGATGTCGGCTCATCGCA
>NZ_JAGXJX010000886.1:0-235 GCF_019091125.1 Paenibacillus sp. GbtcB18 | reverse complement strand
TCCTTTTACAAGTTCTCGATTTAAGTTATTATGATGAATAAGAGCTTTCAACCATTAATGTCGGGCTTACTTATTGGAAATGGTAGACACACGAAAAAATAAGACAATTCTTGTACACGGAGAAACATATACAGACTCCTATTTGGGGAGATGCCAAAGACAAACGCACGCCTTGGAAGAAGAAGATGCCCTAACCTCTTGTTTCTCTCTATCAAACCACAACCAAACTTATAGA
>NZ_JAGXJX010000885.1:0-235 GCF_019091125.1 Paenibacillus sp. GbtcB18 | reverse complement strand
AAAGAAATCACTAATTTCGATGGCGGAAAAAGGAGCATGGTCTGGTACCAGTCATGGGAGGATTCCCCGAAAGCCCGGTACAGGCTGGAAACCAGCTATGATGCGGCCGGAAAAACGCTGAACCCCCTGATCGTTAACGGAGACGACGGTCTTTCTTATATGGCCGAAGGGAACCAAACAAGCAAGATCAAACTGAATGGCACGGAATTTAACAGCTTCTCTAAACTTTCTTAAA
>NZ_JAGXJX010000884.1:0-235 GCF_019091125.1 Paenibacillus sp. GbtcB18 | reverse complement strand
CGGGTTCACCGATCCGATCAGCACACTTCCGGCCTGGGAAAGCAACGTGCTTGCGAACATGACCGACGGCAGGGGGGAAACGTATTTCTGGAGCGGAAGAGCTCCGCAATCCGGGGATTACGTGGGCGGAAATCTCGGGCAGACGGCACAGGTGCGCCGCACCCCCATCAGCCTGGGCCATCCCGATCCGGCAGCTCCGCAGGCAGGCGACGTAACCCGCAGCGCTTCTCTGGAA
>NZ_JAGXJX010000883.1:0-235 GCF_019091125.1 Paenibacillus sp. GbtcB18 | reverse complement strand
ATTCTTTTTCGGGGTGTGCTAGTTATTGAAGTTTTGCATCAGCAATAAGGAGTGAAGAGCCAGAGTAATATGTCAGTAGGTTGTTGACTTACTTATATGAGTGGTGGTAGCAAGAGAGACTCAATTCATTGAGGAGAGTAAAGACAGAAGCAATACGTGACAGTAGGTAAAGAAACTGGAACTGGCCCACTACTCACAGAAACAATATATGACCAGGAGGTAAAGAAACTGGAAC
>NZ_JAGXJX010000882.1:0-235 GCF_019091125.1 Paenibacillus sp. GbtcB18 | reverse complement strand
AACTCAACAGACCAGAAGCAGAGAAAAGTAAGATATTCCTCTCTTCAATTCATTGAAGCAAAACAATGATGGAAACAGATATTCCTCTCTTCCTAGTTATTCAAGCTTTCCACTTTCCAAACACAAAGACTCAAACAATTCCCGAGTTCAAAACAAAAACAGTAGTGAGGCAACAGTTATGCAAAAGTAAGATTAACCCATGAAAGCTCTCAGCATTTCCACAAAAGGGTCCACC
>NZ_JAGXJX010000881.1:0-235 GCF_019091125.1 Paenibacillus sp. GbtcB18 | reverse complement strand
GAAATTTTGTAAATATAGTTTTGATATTTGTGTGCATACATGCATGACTAAAGTAGGATGTCACATTTTAATGTACATTACTATTATCAATATGAATGCAATGAAAAATAGATAATCTTAATATTAAAATATGTTAATTAATAAATAAAATAACATTTTTTTTTTATACATAGTGTTATTGACACTTTTACAAATTAAAAGATGGATTTTTTTATATTATGTGACATATAGAAAA
>NZ_JAGXJX010000880.1:0-235 GCF_019091125.1 Paenibacillus sp. GbtcB18 | reverse complement strand
GTACCTTAGAATTAAATTCAGTTTACCCTCCAAATCTTTGGTGTCAAAATCAGTTTAGTCCTGCAACTTTTTTTAAAATCAGTTCGCCCTCTCAACTTTCGTAAACACATTAGTTTAAAATCAGTTCGCCCCCTCAACTTTTTTTAAAATCAGTTCGTTCCCTCAAAATCAGTTAAAAAATTAGACCAAACTGATGTGTTTACAAAAGTTGAGGGGACGAACTGATTTTAAAAAA
>NZ_JAGXJX010000879.1:0-235 GCF_019091125.1 Paenibacillus sp. GbtcB18 | reverse complement strand
ACAAAATTGCAAAAATATGTCACCTTTATTCATGGGAATAATTAGATGCTTTTCTGCATCATCTTTCACATGGAATGAGTGTGAGTTCTTGGATCTGTATGGTACAAAACAACACAAATTCTGAAATAAGAACTTCCGAATCAGGAACGGAGTTATATATGCTTAATCATTTACAAATATACAATTTATTTATTATGTTCTCCTACTATAATCTTTCATGTTATGATGAACCCAG
>NZ_JAGXJX010000878.1:0-235 GCF_019091125.1 Paenibacillus sp. GbtcB18 | reverse complement strand
CTCACGCACCGTCCGTCCGGATGAGGGCCCGGGTATACCGGTTGACGGACCACAGGGTTAAGAGAAGGGCGGGTATGAGGGACAGGAACATGATCGTTCCGACCCATTTCAGAATAACGGACATTCCGCCGGACAAATAATCCCAAGGAGTAACGGTAACGAGCGCCCACTTGGGGGTTCCGTATTTTCCCAGCCCTATATCATACACGGTTACCAACCTCTCTATGCCGTCAAA
>NZ_JAGXJX010000877.1:0-235 GCF_019091125.1 Paenibacillus sp. GbtcB18 | reverse complement strand
TAACCCGTCTAGATCACTTTTCAACGTTAACGCGCAAAGGACTGGGTATTGACGGTAATTCACTTGCAGGTAGCGGGGATATGTTTGCTACGTTACGGCTTATAGCGCTAACTCTGAGCGGAGCAACGAAAGACGAAACGCAGCCGGATGCACGCCAGCTGCTGGAGCTGGCTACCTGGCACGGCGCCGATACGCTGGGACTATCTGCCGTAACCGGTTCTCTGGAGCAGGGCAA
>NZ_JAGXJX010000090.1:0-672 GCF_019091125.1 Paenibacillus sp. GbtcB18 | reverse complement strand
ATTTGATACATTCTTCTACGAAAAAATATAGAAAAAACAGGGTGAATTCACCCTGTTTTTTTGTATTTTTTCACCAAAATCATAACAAGAAATTGTGGGATTACATTCAAAAAACTAACCAATAGTAATAATTGATACGGCGTAAACGGTTTAAAATAACCCCGATGCCAACTAACGCCAAATTCAACCTCCATCTTGTATAGAAAATAATATGAAATGATTATAGATAGTATATTACCTATAATAAGAGGAATGGTATTGCTAAAAAATTTAGAGAAAAAAGCAAGAATTGAAGTCCCTATCACCATGATTACATAACCAAGCATAGATTCATTCGTAAAGTCTTGGTACATTGAAAAATATACAAAAGGAAAGCAGTATAAACAAACTATTAGAATCGTAACGATTAACTTCCTCACAGTTTCGCCCCCTTTTTGATTACATTTCATCCGTAGTGTAATTTTACACTACGGATGAAGTAATTATAAGAGCACTTTATCATATAGTTTCATACCAGTTCTAAAAACATTAAGTAATACCTTTCCCTTGTTGATGTTCTTATAAACATACAAAACCCCGAATCACGGGACTTTTTTCATGTCCACGATTCGGGGTTTCGTTCATTTTCTTATATAACTCGAATTAAAATTATAGCAACAATCCATACAAAGA
>NZ_JAGXJX010000009.1:44648-313859 GCF_019091125.1 Paenibacillus sp. GbtcB18 | reverse complement strand
GGGTCCTGGGAGAGTAGGACGTTGCCAAGCACATGAGAGTCCTTTTGAACGTAACCGTTCAAGAGGGCTCTTTTTGTTGTACCCTACTTTTTACTAATTAAAGGTCCCTTTTCTTAATAGGATCTCTACTTAATGAACGCATGATGAGTTTTATTTAAAACGGATGTTGTTGTAAACAGAGAGTGTAAGGCATTTGTTGAATGAAGTCGAATGAAATAAGAAATTGTTTTCGCAAGATCGAGATCTTATAAAAAAAGCGTATATTAAAGGGTAGCGTCCTGTAAATTTAAGGATAAACAAGCACGCTTTTTCACTAAACTGTTTAAGGAAAATGGTTTTGAACAGCCTTTCGGAAGACTTTTAAGAACAGAAAGCGAACTTTACTTCTTTTTTATGAATTGAATGTTCGTATTTCGTTTGACAGTCAAAAAGGTAACTGGTACACTAGAGGAGCGACAATACCTGACAAAGCACGTGAATATAGATGTTTACAATCTCGTATAATCATCGGGGATATGGCCCGAAAGTTTCTACCCAAAAGCCGTAAAGTTTTGGACTACGAGAGCGAAGCGAGGGGATCCCAGACGGGGGTTCCTTATGTTTGTGTCTCTTGCAGTCCGGCAGATAGAAGGAAGTAATCTATCTCTGGGCTTTTTTTGCGTCACGGTGATGAAAAGCTGAGGCTTGGGGCTTTCTATTTAAAATGGTTACCAATATGATAGTAAAGGCGGGTTACGGAGATGTCAGCACGAGTTGGAGTCATTATGGGAAGTAAATCGGATTGGGAAACGATGAAGCATGCTTGCGATGTGCTGGACGAATTCGGCATCCCTTATGAGAAAAAAGTCGTGTCGGCACACCGTACACCGGACTTGATGTTCCAATATGCCGAGCAGGCTGCTGAACGCGGACTGCGGGTCATTATCGCGGGAGCAGGAGGCGCCGCTCATCTGCCGGGTATGGTGGCAGCGAAGACAGAGCTGCCCGTTATCGGGGTGCCAGTTAAAAGCAGAGCGCTGAACGGGCTGGATTCCCTTCTCTCAATCGTACAGATGCCGGCGGGTATCCCCGTGGCTACCGTAGCGATCGGAGAGGCAGGAGCTGCGAATGCCGGACTGCTGGCGGCGCAAATTCTTGGAGCATTCGAGCCCGAGCTTCAAAATAAAGTGCGTGAGCGCCGCGAACGCATCAAAGCACAAGTGTTGGAAGCGAGTGAGCTTGAATGACAGCGAAGAACAGCGGAGAAGAATTGACCGAAGTTAAGCGGGACGTCGGCATGACAGGCGGGCAGCGGCAAGAACGGGTACAAGGAGGCCAGGCGGGCGTGACGGACTCTACGGAGGCCAGCCCGTCAACGGCTGCAGCCGGGGAGTCAGCGGAGCCCTCGCTGTCTGGAAGGCCTCAGCAGGAAAGCAATGCCGCGGTTATGGCAATGGCCATGGATACGGCCGCCGCGCATGCGACACCGGAGCAGCACAAAGTCATCCCGCCCGGAAGCACCATCGGTGTTCTGGGCGGAGGCCAGCTCGGCCGCATGCTGGCGCTTGCGGGCCGAAACATGGGCTACCGGTTCGTTACACTTGAACCGGGTGCAGACTCGCCGTGCGGGCAAGTGGCCGACCGGCAGATCCAGGCTTCGTACGGAGACGTGGACGCGGCGCGCGAGCTTGCGAGAGTGTCCGACGTAATCACGTACGAATTCGAGAACGTCGACGCCGCCGTGACGAAGCTGCTGACGCAGGAAGCTTACGTCCCGCAGGGTAGCGCCCTGCTGTACACGACGCAGCACAGGCTTCGCGAGAAGCGTGCGATCGAGGCAGCCGGCGTGAGGGTGGCCCCATATGCCGAGATTACAAGCGAAGAGGATCTTCGCGCGGCTGTCGGCAAATTCGGAACCCCCTGCGTGCTGAAGACCGCGACCGGCGGGTACGACGGCAAAGGCCAATGGGTCATCCGCTCGGCGGATGAGATTCCCGACGCTTTTGCCGAACTTAGCCGGGCCGGAACGGATCTGGTGCTCGAACAGTTTATCCGGTTCGAGAAGGAGATCTCGGTAATCGCGGCGCGGAGTCCCCGCGGAGAGGTGAAAGCTTTTCCGGCAGCGGAAAATATCCATGTCGAGAATATTTTGCATATGTCGATCGTGCCGGCCCGGATCAGCGCCTCCGTTCAGGAAGAGGCCGAACGTCTGGCGATCCGCATCGCGGAGTCGATGAAAGCGGTCGGGTTGATCGCCGTGGAGATGTTTTTGACGAAGGATGGGGAGCTGTTCGTGAACGAGCTTGCGCCAAGGCCGCATAACTCCGGGCACTATACGATGGAAGCCTGCCTGACTTCGCAGTTTGAGCAGCACGTACGGGCTGTCTGCAATCTGCCTCTCGGTCCTACGGAACTGTTGACACCGGTAGTAATGGTGAATGTGCTCGGAGAGCATATGGAGCCGCTGCTGAAATGGTTCTGTTCCGAGGAAAGCGCGGCCTCCGATTCGGGGGTAACGCCCAAGCTTCATTTGTACGGAAAAGACGAAGCCAAGACGAAACGCAAGATGGGGCACCTTAACCTTCTAACGAGCGATACGGCGAAAGCCGCCGAATGGATGGAACGTACCGGTATCTGGGATTCTATAGGTTAGGTTAAAGAGTGTTGAGACTGGTAAGACGACAAGATGCGGGCATTTCCATTGGAAATGCGGCACAATCACGGATGAGCCGGTCCATTGAACATGAGCAGCAACGGAAGTTCGAGGCACATAAAAGGGTTCCAACCCAATCGAAACACAGATGGAGGATTAACGATGATCGAAAGATACAGCCGGCCGGAAATGGTCAACATTTGGACGGAAGAAAACAAATTCAAGGCATGGCTTGAAGTTGAAATTCTCTCCTGCGAGGCTTGGTCAGAGCTTGGCGTCATTCCTAAGGAAGACGTGAAAGAACTGCGCGCCAAAGCGGATTTTGATATGGACCGCATTTATGAAATCGAGCAGGAAACCCGTCACGACGTGATTGCCTTCACGCGCGCGGTATCCGAGAAGCTCGGTCCCGAGCGCAAATGGGTGCACTATGGCCTGACTTCCACGGACGTTGTGGATACGGCTCTAGGCTACCTTTTGAAGCAGGCGAACGAAATTCTTGAAAAAGATCTTCTCAACTTCATCGGAATTCTTAAAAACAAAGCGATCGAGCACAAGCATACCGCTATGATGGGACGCACGCACGGCGTTCATGCCGAGCCGACTACTTTCGGTCTGAAAATGGCCCTGTGGTATGAAGAAATGAAACGGAACCTGGAGCGTTTCCGTTTTGCGGCGGACGGTGTGCAGTACGGTAAGATTTCCGGCGCTGTCGGCACTTACGCGAACATCGATCCTTTCGTGGAGCGCTACGTGTGTGAGCGTCTGGGTACGAACCCGGCTCCGATTTCGACACAGACCCTTCAGCGCGACCGTCATGCGGAATATATGGCCACTCTCGCCCTGATCGCCACGTCTTTGGACAAGTTCGCGACAGAGGTGCGCGCCCTTCAGAAGAGCGAGTTCCGCGAAGTGGAAGAAGCTTTTGCCAAAGGACAAAAGGGTTCGTCGGCGATGCCTCACAAACGGAATCCGATCGGATCGGAGAATATTTCCGGTTTGTCCCGCGTCATCCGCGGTCATATGGTTTCCGCTTATGAGAACGTCACGCTGTGGCACGAGCGCGATATTTCGCACTCCTCCGTCGAGCGCATTATTTTGCCGGATGCGACGATCCTGCTCAACTATATGCTCAATCGTTTCGGCAACATCGTAAAGAACTTGACGGTGTTCCCTGAAAATATGAAGCGCAACATGCAGAGCACGTACGGCGTACCATTCTCCGGCCGCGTTATGACGAAGCTGATCGACAAGGGTTTCAGCCGCGAGCAGGCCTACGATACGGTCCAGCCTCGCGCCATGCAAGCCTGGGAAGAACAGCGTTCGTTCCGCGAAATCGTGGAAAACACGGCTGCCATCACCGAGCTGCTGAGTGCCGAGGAAATCGAAGACTGCTTCAACCCAAGCTGGCACCTGAAGCATGTGGATACGATTTTTGACCGTCTGGGCTTAAAATAATTAGAACTACTGCTTGGGAGGACGCAAACATGGGCGCATCCGTCGCATTGTCGACCGCCGAACATCTCATTAAAGCTCCTTTGGTATATAAAGGCAAAGTCCGTGAATTGTACGACTTGGGCGAGCATTTCCTGATCGTCGTCACGGACCGCATCTCCGCTTTCGACTATGTGCTGGACCCGGCTGTGCCGGATAAGGGCAACGTGCTCAACACGCTGAGCAAGTTCTGGTTTGAGCTGACGACGCCTTTTATGGAAAATCACGTGGTGCACTGCGACGTCGAGCTCCTGGGGGATCTTGTAACGGAGCCGGCGCTTCTGAAAGACCGTGTAATGGTCACCAAAAAAGCGACCCGCATTCCGGTTGAATGCGTCGTACGCGGCTATATTACGGGCGGAGGCTGGCGCCAGTACCAGGAAACCGGCATGATCAACGGCATCCGGCTTCCGGAAGGGCTTCGCAAGAACCAGGTGCTGGAGCACCCGATCTTCACTCCGGCCGCGAAGAACGATGTCGGTCACGACGAGGACATCACCTACGATCAAATGTGCGAGCTGGTCGGCGAGAAGGTAACGGAGCAGTTGATGACCAAAAGCGTCATGCTTTATACCCTCGCTCATACGTATTGCGAGCACCGCGGAATCATTTTGGCGGATACAAAGTTCGAATTCGGATTTATCGGCGACGAGCTGATTCTGATCGACGAAATTTTCACGCCGGATTCTTCACGCTACTGGGCCAAGGATAAGTACGAGCTGGATACGGAAATCGATTCGATGGACAAAGAACCTGTCCGCACGTATCTGGCGAACTCCGGCTGGGATAAGAATAGCGCACCGGACCCGCTTCCGGCTTCCGTGGTGGAGGAAACTTCCCGCAGATACCGCGAGATTCTACAGCGTTTAACGGAAGAAACCGAGTAAGAGAGAAGGCTGTACCGGGTTTTGCCGCGTAAGGCAGAGCCCGGTCCAAGCTTTCGGAACACGGTCCGTTATCCGGGAATGATGTGCACGCGCCGCCTAGCCGACAGGGCGGGTTGGATGTAAATGTATCGGTTCGTTAACTATCCTTGTCATGAAAGATAGACGGAACAGACAGTTAACCGCCTTTATAGCACAGCGATTTTAAGAATAATACGGTCTTATTTTTCAGGAGATTAACTTTTTCAAGGGTAAAGAGTCAGAAGATTGAAAAAACAAGATGCCAAGAACGGTCAGACAGCCGCATGGAAGCACACGGCGATCGTGATACCAAGGGAGGACAAACCGTAATGAAAGCAACCGTCTATGTGACGATTAAGCAAAGTGTATTGGATCCGCAGGGAAATGCCGTTCAAGGCGCACTGCACTCGATGGGATTTGAAGAAGTCGGCAAAGTACGCGTCGGCAAGTATTTGGAGCTGGAACTGGATACGACGGACCACGCGGAAGCGGAAGAGCGTTTGAAAGCAATGTGCGAGAAACTGCTGGCGAATACGGTCATTGAAGACTACCGCTTCGAGCTGAACTAACGGATCAGGAGGACATTCCCATGAAATTTGCGGTACTGGTATATCCCGGTTCGAACTGTGACATCGATTGCTACAAGGCGGTCGAGGACACGGTAGGCGAACCCGTCAATTACGTGTGGCACACGGCCACGGACTTGTCCGAATACGACTGCATTCTCGTACCGGGCGGCTTTTCTTACGGCGACTATCTGCGCTGCGGCGCGATTGCCCGTTTTGCTTCGGTAACCCAGGCTCTGGTGAAAGCGGCGGAGCAGGGCAAATATATTCTTGGCATTTGCAACGGTTTTCAAGTCCTGACGGAAGCGGGCCTGCTGCCCGGCGCGCTGCTGCGCAACCGCTCGCTTAAATTCCGTTGTCATTCCACTTTGCTTAAAGTGGTGAATAACGCGACTCCGTTCACTTCCGATTATGCGGAAGGCGAAGTGATCAACATCCCGATCGCGCACGGGGAAGGCAATTACTACTGCGACGAAGAGACGCTGCGTGAACTTCAGCAGAACAATCAGATTGTTTTCCGTTATGAAACGGATACGAACCCGAACGGTTCGGTTGACGATATCGCGGGAATTTGCAGCAAAGAAGGCAACATCGTGGGCATGATGCCCCATCCGGAACGGGCCGTGGACGAGCTTCTCGGTTCGGCTGATGGCAAACGGATGTTTACGTCGATTTTAAACGCTTGGAGGGAACAACATGGCACAGCAGTTAGCCGCTAAGGAACCGAACGCGGAGCAGATCGCCGAGCAGAAAATCTATAAGCAGATGGGCGTAACCGATGCGGAATACGATCAAATCTGCGGATTTCTCGGACGCAAGCCGAACTACGTGGAAATCGGCGTCTTCAGTGTAATGTGGTCGGAGCACTGCTCCTACAAAAATTCCAAGCCGCTTCTCCGCCGTTTTCCTACGACCGGGGAACGCGTATTGATGGGTCCCGGCGAGGGCGCGGGTATCGTGGATATCGGCGACAACCAGGCTGTCGTGTTCAAAATCGAAAGTCATAACCATCCGTCTGCGATAGAGCCGTACCAGGGCGCAGCAACGGGAGTCGGCGGCATTATCCGTGATATTTTCTCGATGGGCGCACGGCCGGTGGCGCTTCTGAACTCTTTGCGTTTCGGACGTCTCCAGAACGACCGCGTTAAATATTTGTTCGAGCACGTTGTTTCCGGTATTGCCGGCTACGGCAACTGTATCGGAATCCCGACGGTGGGCGGCGAAGTTACCTTTGACGAAAGCTATGAAGGCAACCCGCTCGTCAACGCCATGTGCGTCGGTCTCATCGACCATGACAAAATCCAGCGCGGCGTAGCCAAAGGCGTGGGCAACCCGGTTTATTACGTCGGCCCGGCAACAGGCCGCGACGGTATTCACGGCGCGACCTTCGCGTCCGAAGAGCTGACGAGCGAATCCGAAGCGAAACGTCCTGCCGTACAGGTGGGCGATCCGTTCATGGAGAAGCTCGTGATGGAGTCCTGTCTGGAACTGATCGACACGGGCATCGTACTCGGCATTCAAGACATGGGCGCCGCAGGTCTTACCTGCTCCAGCGCGGAAATGGCGAGCAAGGCGGGCAACGGTCTGGAGCTGTATCTGGACGAAGTGCCGCAGCGCGAGGAAGGCATGACGCCTTATGAAATGATGCTGTCGGAGTCCCAGGAGCGTATGCTGTTCGTTATCGATCCGAAGGATGAAGCGCAGGCTCTCGAAATTTTCGAGCGCTGGGGCGTTATTTGCGCCAAAGTCGGCAAAGTGACCGACGACGGCCGTCTGAAGCTTTTCCATCAAGGACAAATCGTGGGCGATATGCCGGTAACGGCACTTGTCGACGAGTGCCCGGTTTACAACAAGCCGTCCGCCGTTCCCGCTTACTACACCGAGCAGGCCAACACGGATACAACCCGTTACAATGAAGTGACCGATCTGAACGGGGCGCTGAAAAGCATCCTGGGCTCCCCTACTGTGGCGAGCAAAGAGTGGGTCTATAACCAATACGATTACATGGTACGCACAAGCACGGCCGTACAGCCGGGTTCGGATGCGGCGGTTGTCACGATCCGCGGCACCCGCAAAGCGCTTGCCATGACAACGGACTGCAACAGCCGTTACGTGTATCTCGATCCGGAAGTTGGCGGACGTATCGCGGTCAGCGAAGCGGCGCGCAACATCGTCTGCTCGGGCGGAGAGCCTCTGGCCGTTACGGACAACCTGAACTTCGGAAGCCCGGAGAAGCCGGAAATTTTCTGGCAGCTTGAAAAAGCGGTCGACGGCATGGCGGAAGCCTGCCGCGAGCTGAGCACGCCGGTTATCGGCGGAAACGTATCGCTGTACAACGAGAACGCGAAGGGCGCGATTTACCCGACGCCGGTTGTCGGTATGGTCGGCTTGATCCAGGACACGGATCATATTACGACCCAAGGTTTCAAGAACGAAGGCGACGTTATCGTTCTGCTGGGCGAAACGAAAGCCGAGCTCGGCGGAAGCGAGTTCCAGAAGGTCGTGCACGGCGTGGTCGAAGGCCGTCCGCCTCAGCTGGACCTGGAGACCGAGAAACGCCTGCACGCGGGCGTATTGGCCGCGATCCGCGAAGGTCTGGTCGCTTCGGCGCATGACCTCTCCGAAGGCGGCCTGGCGGCTGCCGTAGCGGAAAGCAGCATCTCCGGCGGACTTGGCGCCGACGTGGACTTCCGCACGGAGCTGCGCGCGGATCATGCGCTCTTCAGCGAGAGCCAGTCCCGCATTCTGCTCAGCTGCCGTCCGGAGAAGCGCGAAGCGCTGATCGCCCTGCTTCAAGAGAAGAACGTACAGGCGGAAGTTATCGGAACGGTAACCGGAACGAACGTGAAGGTCGACATTAACGGAAAACCTGCCGTTCAAGCCTCTATATCGGAGCTGCGGCAGGTATGGAAGGACGCGATACCATGTCTGATGCAGTAACATCGGGTAAGGGGCTGTGGACCGGTTCTTACTATAATGAAGGTCACGGCGGACATGACGGTCTGTTCGACAAGCTGAAAGAGGAATGCGGCGTGTTCGGTGTCTTCGGACATCCGGACGCGGCTTCCTTGTCCTACTACGGGCTGCACGCGCTGCAGCACCGGGGACAGGAGAGCGCCGGCATCTGTACGGCGGACGCCGATAATTTCCACTACTTCCGGGGCATGGGCCTCGTTAAGGAAGTGTTCGACCAGTCGAACCTGCCTACACTCGTCGGCACGTCGGCTATTGCCCACGTGCGTTACTCTACGGCAGGGGAGAGCAAACTGGCGAACGCTCAGCCACTGGTGTTCAAATACCGCGAAGGCGATCTCGCCGTTGCGACGAACGGCAACCTGGTGAACGCCGGTGAAATCCGCCAGCAGCTCGAAAAGCAGGGCTCGATCTTCCAGACGACGAGCGATACCGAAGTGGTCGCGCACCTTATCGCGCGCTCCAAGCACGATGACATCGTCGACGCGGTCAAAGACGCCCTGCAGCAGGTGATCGGCGCCTACGCGTTCCTGATCCTGACGAAGGACAAGCTGATTGCGGCGCTCGACCCGAACGGGCTGCGGCCTTTCGCGATGGGCAAGCTGGGCGACGCGTATCTGTTCGCGTCGGAATCCTGCGCCTTCGACATCGTCGGTGGCACGTATATGCGCGATCTTCTGCCGGGCGAGCTGCTGGTCCTGGACAAGAGCGGGCTCACGGAAGACCGTTTCACGGAAAGTCAGACACGCGCTACATGCGCGATGGAATATATCTATTTCGCCCGTCCCGACAGTGACATCGATGCGATTAACGTCCACTCCGCCCGCAAGCGGATGGGCAAACGCCTCGCGTCGGAAGCGTTCGTGGACGCGGACTTGGTGACTGGCGTGCCGGATTCCAGCACGTCGGCCGCCATCGGTTTTGCCGAGCAGACCGGGATTCCTTACGAGCTCGGACTGATCAAAAACCGCTACACGGGCCGGACCTTCATCCAGCCGAGCCAGGAGCTGCGGGAGCAGGGCGTGAAGATGAAACTGAGCGCCGTGCGCAAGGTTGTGGAAGGCAAGCGGGTCGTCATGATCGACGATTCGATTGTCAGGGGTACGACTTCGCTGCGAATCGTGAACCTGCTCCGGGAAGCGGGAGCGACGGAAGTGCACGTGCGCATCTCTTCGCCCCCGTTCCAGAACCCGTGCTTCTACGGAATCGATACGCCGAGCCGCAAAGACCTCATCGCGGCGCAGAAATCGATCGAAGAGATCCGCCAGGCGATCAATGCGGACTCGCTGTATTTCCTCAGCCAAGAAGGGCTGATCGACTCCATCGGCCGCAAGGACGGCGTGGAGAACGGCGGCTTCTGCACGGGCTGTTTCGATAATCGTTATGTGACTTACGTGAACGATAGCGAAAATGCGGTGGGCTGCGGCTGCTAAACCGCGGTGCTGCCGATACGTTTAACGAAAGATTCAACCTGTACGAATCAAAAGACAATCAAGCATGGAAGGTATCACCGTGTTTTAACGGTGTGCTTTTCAAACCATTAGGGAGTGAGACAAGTGTCGGAGGCATATAAAAAAGCGGGCGTCGACATCGCGGCCGGTAACGAAGCCGTTGAACGGATGAAGAAACATGTGCAGAGAACATTCCGTCCGGAAGTGCTGACGGGACTCGGCGGATTCGGCTCGTTGTTCAGCCTGAACAAGGATAAGTACGAAGAGCCGGTACTCGTATCGGGCACCGACGGCGTCGGAACGAAGCTCAAAATCGCGTTTGCGATGGACAAGCACGATACGATCGGAATCGATGCGGTGGCGATGTGCGTCAACGATATCGTGGTGCAGGGTGCGGAGCCGCTCTTTTTCCTGGACTATCTGGCCTGCGACCGTGTCATTCCCGAGAAGATCGAAGCGATTGTAAAAGGAATTGCCGACGGCTGCGCGGAATCCGGCTGTTCGCTGATCGGCGGAGAAACGGCGGAAATGCCGGGGATGTATACGGAAGGGGAGTATGACATTGCCGGTTTTACCGTAGGAATCGTGGATAAGAAAAAAATCATCGACGGTTCCACCGTCCGCCCCGGCGACGCCGTGATCGGTCTTGCTTCGAGCGGCGTGCACAGCAACGGCTTCTCGCTGGTGCGCAAGCTGCTTCTGGAAGAGAAGGGACACAGCCTGACGGACACGATCGACGAGCTTGGCGGAGTCCTCGGCGACGTGCTGCTGGAGCCGACGAAGCTGTATGTGAAGCCGGTTCTCGGCATTTTGGAGCAGGTGGGCATCAAAGGTGCCGCGCACATTACGGGCGGGGGCTTCCTGGAAAACATCCCGCGCACACTGCCGGAAGGCGTGAACGTGAACATTCAGTACGGCTCTT
The DNA here is from genome assembly GCF_019091125.1 of Paenibacillus sp. GbtcB18. Lineage (NCBI taxonomy): Bacteria > Bacillati > Bacillota > Bacilli > Caryophanales > Paenibacillaceae > Paenibacillus > Paenibacillus sp. GbtcB18. The sequence goes on along the minus strand of NZ_JAGXJX010000009.1, from coordinate 302,916 downwards.
GGCCGATTCTGCCGATCTTCTCTCTCATGCAGCGCGAAGGAAACATTACGAACAATGATATGTTCCGTACGTTCAACATGGGAATCGGCATGGTTATTATCGTGGCTCAGGAAGATGCGGAGAAGGCGTTGGAGATTGCCGCATCGTACGGTCATGAGGCTTACCGGATCGGGGAAGTGACGGAAGGCGGCAAAATCGTGACGTTCGAAGGCGCGGAGGTCTAGAATGGGAAAACTGCGGATCGCCGTGTTTGCCTCGGGAAGCGGGTCGAATTTTCAAGCGGTCGCGGACGCCGTGCGCGGCGGAAGACTTGAAGCGGATCTCGCGCTGCTCGTCAGCGACCGGCCGCAGTCGAAAGTGGTGGAACGGGCAAAACAGGCGGAAGTGCCTGTTTTCGCTTTTTCTCCCAAAGCGTACGACAGCCGGGAAGCTTACGAGACCGAAATTCTGCAGCTTCTGCGGGAGAAGGAAATTGATCTGATCGTGCTCGCTGGTTACATGCGTATCTTGACGCCGGTGCTGGTGGAGCCGTTTTACGGCCGGATGATTAATGTGCATCCGTCTTTGCTTCCGGCTTTTCCGGGAATCAAGGGGATCGCCCAGGCGCTGGAATACGGCGTTAAAGTGACCGGCGTTACGGTGCATTACGTTGACGGCGGGCTCGATTCGGGACCGATTATCGCCCAGCGTGCTCTCGAAATCCGGGAGGACGATACGGTGGAGAGCTTGACGGAGCGCGTGCACGCGGCGGAGCATGAGCTGCTTCCTCTTGCGATCGGATGGATCGCGGAAGGCCGCGTGACGCTGGAAGGCCGGCTTGTGCGTATTTCGGAACCACAGACCGCCAAGGCAGTGGAGTAATCGAACAAGCTTTTTATACAGGGCGAGTTAATTGCATTTAGTATACAAAGGTTCAAATTAGACTTTCCAACCCATAGGAGGAGAAATCGTGGCAATCAAAAGAGCGTTAATCAGCGTATCGGACAAAACGGGCATTGTGGAATTCGCGTCGGAGCTGGCAAAGCTGGGCGTCGAGCTTATTTCGACGGGGGGAACGAAGACCCTTCTGGAAAAAGAGGGAGTACCGGTCATCGGAATTTCCGACGTGACGGGATTTCCGGAAATTCTCGACGGGCGCGTAAAAACACTGCATCCCGCCGTACACAGCGGTCTGCTGGCCATCCGTGACGATGCGGAGCACCGCAAAGTGATGGAAGAGCTGGGCCTCGGGTATATCGACCTCGTGATCGTCAACCTGTACCCGTTCGCGCAAACGATCGCAAAGCCGGATGTGGAGTATGCGGATGCGGTGGAAAACATCGACATCGGCGGACCTACGATGCTGCGCTCGGCGGCGAAGAACCATGCTTTCGTCTCGGTCGTGGTGGATGCGGCCGATTATGACACGGTACTTGCCGAAGTCCGTGAAAATGCCGATACGACCCTCGAAACGCGCAAACGCCTGGCGGCGAAAGTTTTCCGTCACACGGCGGCTTACGATTCTCTGATCTCCGAATATTTGTCCGGACAAGTGGGCGAAGAGTTCCCGGAACGGTATACGGTTACGTATGAGAAGGTCCAGGACCTGCGCTACGGGGAAAATCCCCATCAGAAAGCGGCGTTCTACCGCAAACCGCTTGCCGGTGAAGGAAGCATCGCGACAGCGGAGCAGATCCACGGCAAAGAGCTTTCTTACAACAACATCAACGATGCGAATGCAGCCCTGCAAATCGTGAAAGAATTTACAGAGCCCGCGGTCGTCGCCGTGAAGCATATGAACCCTTGCGGCGTCGGAATCGGCACGTCGGTGAAGGAAGCGTACGAGAAAGCATACGCGGCCGATCCTACGTCCATTTTCGGCGGAATTATCGCGGCCAACCGTCCGATCGACGGAGAAACGGCGCAGCTACTGCACGAAATCTTCCTGGAAATCGTCATCGCGCCTGACTTTACGGCGGAAGCATTGGAAATTCTTCAGAAGAAGAAAAACATCCGTTTGCTGAAACTGGGCAACTTTACCGAAGGACAGCGCAAGGCGCTGCATCTGGTCACCTCCGTAGAAGGCGGCATGCTCGTACAAGAGAGCGATGTTCATGCGATCTCCGAGGGCGATCTTAAGACGGCTACCGACCGCGAGCCGACGGAAGCCGAACTGAAGCAGCTGCTGCTGGCTTGGAAAGTCGTCAAGCATGTGAAATCCAACGCGATCGTACTGGTGACCGAAGACATGACGATCGGAATCGGCGCGGGCCAGATGAACCGTGTAGGCGCCGCCAAGATTGCCATCGAGCAGGCGGGCGAGAAAGCCAAGGGTGCGGTACTCGCCTCCGACGCGTTCTTCCCGATGGGCGATACGCTGGAAATTGCCGCTGCAGCGGGGATTACGGCGGTCATTCAGCCGGGCGGTTCGATCAAAGACGAAGAATCGATTAAAGTGGCAAACGATAAAGGCATCGCGATGGTGATGACCGGCGTTCGTCATTTCAAACACTAGAAGCGGGAGGCGGGACACTATGCGCATATTGGTTATCGGCCGGGGAGGCCGGGAGCATGCGATCGTCTGGTCGCTTCGCAAAAGCCCGAAGGTGACGGCTCTGTTCTGCGCACCGGGCAACGGAGGCATTGCCGAATTGGCGGAATGTGTGCCGATTACGGAGTTCCAGTTTGCCGAGATCGCGGAGTTCGTCCGTCAGAACGCCATTGATCTGGTCGTCGTGGGACCGGACGATCCGCTCTACGAAGGCATCGTGGATTACCTGCAAGAACACGGCATCCGCGCATACGGGCCGAACCGGGCGGCGGCGGAGATTGAAGGAAGCAAAGTATTTATGAAGCATCTGCTGAAAAAATACGAGATTCCTACGGCCGCTTATGAAGCGTTCGAGGACTATGAGGCTGCGCTGGCTTACTTGCGCAAGCTCGGAGCGCCGATTGTCATCAAAGCGGACGGACTGGCCGCGGGCAAAGGCGTGATCGTGGCGTCGACGCTGGAGGAAGCGGAGAAGGCGCTGAAGGAAATTATGGTCGAGAAGCAGTTCGGCGCTTCCGGCAACCGCGTCGTCATCGAAGAATTCCTGCAAGGACAGGAAATGTCCCTGCTCGCGTTCGTTGACGGCAATGTCGTGAAGCCGATGGTGCCTTCCCAGGACCATAAGCCGGTTTTCGACGGGGACAAGGGACCCAACACCGGCGGCATGGGCACTTATTCGCCGGTGCCTCACATCCCGCAGGAGATCGTGCAGCAGGCGCTGGACACCATCGTGAAGCCGGCGGCCGAAGCGATGGTGAAGGAAGGGCGCCCGTTCCGCGGCGTACTCTACGCGGGACTGATGATCACCGCGGACGGACCGAAGACGATCGAGTTCAACGCCCGCTTCGGCGATCCGGAGACGCAGGTCATTCTGCCCCGGCTGAAAACCGACCTGCTGGAGATCATTCTGGCGACACTCGAAGGCCGCCTGGCGGACCTTGCCATCGAGTGGAGCGAAGAAGCGGCCGTATGCGTGATTCTCGCATCCGGGGGCTACCCCGGCTCGTACCCGAAAGGACTGCCCATCGAGGGCCTGGACGCCGCAGGCGGCGCCCTCGTGTTCCATGCGGGTACGGCGCTTGAAGACGGCCGGCTGGTCACCAGCGGCGGCCGTGTGCTTGGCGTCACGGCGCTGGGCCGTGACATTGCCGATGCGCGCGAGAAGGCGTACGCCGCCGCGGATCGCATCTCCTTCGAAGGGAAGCAGAATCGGACGGATATCGCGCTGAAGGCACTGAACGCGATGAAGTAAGGACAGGCGGGCGGATGCGGGTATCCACCGCGTTTGCTGCGGCAGGCGCCTTGTGGGTGCTCGCCGTCATGCAATGCAGCATCGTACAGGGAGCTGCTCCCGGTGCGGCGCAGCACCTTATGCCGGGGGCTGTCGCTGTCATGTGACGCCGTACCGCGCGCCGTGAGCAGCTCACCGTGATGCGGCGCAGTACTTCACGTCGGAAACTGCTCACCGTTATGCGATACAGCACCTTACGCCGGGAACTGCTCTCAGCACGGCTGCCTCTACTATAAGAAAAGTTTGTTTTGAAGTTTAAGGTTAACCGAATAAACGCACGTGGCTTCCTTACCAGGGAGCTCCGTGCGTTTTTTTATGGTTTTGGCCAGCCGCAAAGGAAGTGTGCTCCATGTTTGTAAGCAGAGTCGCCGGCAGAGAGCGCCTCATTTACGATCTGCGCTTTTTCGCTTCCCTTTTGTTCAGCCAGTAGAGCTGAAGCTCGTTTCTTTTGCTATATACAAAGTAAATGGCGAGCAGGCAGCCCAAAATCATCACGATCGGAATCCAGTGCCCCCGAATAAATGTCCACATAGTACCCATATACGAAACCCTCCAATATACCGTAATACTTTGAAAAATTGTTTCTTATTATGTAAATAAAAGAACACAACCGCCCGGTATTTTGATCACGGAAAATGCTAGGATACTGGTTTTCAAAGACGGAAGCGCAGAGCTATCCGGCTTAGTATGGCCTTAAACGGCAAGGATATTCACAAGGCGGATAGGCCCAAGCAGAGGGGCTAATCTACTTTAGAAACATTTTGTATCAATAATTCAAATAACCTATTTACAAGTTACATTATGTATCGTAAAGTAGAACAGAAAAGATTTGTATCTGGGAGGGTGAGAAATGAAAAAGTTAGTTTACGGATTGACTATGATGCTGGCTTTGTTCCTGCTTCCGCTTGCGGCTTCCGCAGCCTCTGGAACGCAGTTACAAGTCAACGACAAGACAATCGGACTGTCGGCAGAACCGCAAATTTCCGGTGAAACGGCTTATGTAGATTTGGCACCGGTTCTTGGCAGTCTCGGCTACACTGTGCAGCAAAGCGTGTACGGTACAGGCTGGACCGTGTCCAAAGACGGTTCCAAAATCGAGCTGGTGTCCGGCTCAAGCTCTTTTGTAGTGAATGGGGAAAGTGTAAAAGCAGGGGCCGCCGTTATTCAAGGCGGGAACAAGCTTAACCTGCAAGCCTTCGCGGACCTGACAGGACGCAAGCTGAAGGTGGACGGGGAAAAAGGACTTATTTCATTAAACGATACGCTTCAAACGAGTGTGCTGGAGACCCTTTACACAGGTAAGCTGACGAGTTCCGCACAAGCTCCAAAAGCGCTGACTCAAGGTAACCAAGGCTATACCGGTTACATCAAGATCTTTTACCCGAACGGCAAAGTGTTCTACGACGGGTATATGGTGAACAGCAAGTTTGAGGGCAAAGGAAAGTATTACGACTCGAACGGTGTGCTCCGCTATGACGGAAACTGGAAAGACAACAAATTCCACGGCCAAGGCAAATCGTATTACGCCGATAAGCACCTGGAGTACGACGGTATGTGGAAAGCGGGTCTGAAGCAGGGATACGGCACCTACTACTGGGCGTGGGAACCTTGCGGCGAACCGCCGGGCAGCATAACGGGTTATAACAAGTATGTCGGTTTCTTCGATAAAGACGAGTTCGATGGCGTCGGCAAAATCGACTGGGCTGACGGAAGCAAGTTCGAAGGCTTTTTCTCCAAAGGTCAAATTAAATGTGCCGGAGTTTTCTACTGGACGGACGGCTGGAAATATGTCGGCATGTACAAAGACGGCAAGCGTGACGGCTTCGGAACGGAATACAACGAGAAGGGAACCGTCATCTATGAGGGCGGATTCCGCCAAAACTGTGCTGAAGGCTACGGACGTCTGTACGATGCCAACGGAAACCTTTTGTTCGAAGGTGAATTCGTAAACGGACATCCGAAGAGCGAAGCTACGGCTCGCACGCTGACGGGCTTCCAAGCCCAGTCCAATCAAAAATCTTCGGAAGCGCAGCTGCAGCTGCATACGCAAAACCAAATGGAAGCTACTTTCCAATAAGACTGTAAAAGAAAATAACCGGCGTCTCGCGATGAGATGTCGGTTATTTGTTTTTGCGGGGAGCGTGGCGGTTAGTCCAGAAACCGCCGGCGCAGCTCCGGCGTGGGGACCATGCACGCGTCCTGCTGCCCGAACCAGCGGTAGCGGTTGCGCGCGATCCAGCGGTACACCGCATCGCGGAGCGGCTTCGGCACCGCCACGAAGCCGTACAGCAGCGGCCACGGGTACCGCAGCCGGCGCAGCACACGCAGTCCGGCAGACGACTGCGTGTAGACGCGGCCTCCTTCGATGAGCAAGAAGGAATCGAAGGAGGCCGCAGGCAGGCCGTGCCGGGCAAGCAGCCGCTGCCCGGCTTCCGACTGCAGCGCCGCGAACCGGACTCGTCCGGCGGGGTCGCGGCGCACGGTGAACCGGACGGCGGCATTGCACAGGTTGCAGACGCCGTCGAACAAGACCACAGGCCCGGAGATAGCTTCAGGGCCGCTGGTTGGAGCCTTCATAGGGATCACCCGCCCGTCCTAGTGAGTATACGTCAAGTATATCACAGGGGAGGAGCGGGAGGCGGGGATGAAGGCGGCTGTGGTGAGGGCCTTGGCTAGCTCGCTGAAACACTCAAAGAGGCGCTGTGGCTTGCCTCACAGTCAAACAGCTTCGTACCATGCGAAAGTCGTGAGCGGGGACTTAGACGGGGAATCCGAAGCGGGTCGGATTTTATTCAAATATTTTTCTGTTTATTTTATGTAAATGGAGGAGAATTCTATATATTTTTTGTGCCGAAACCGATATAGTTCATGATTGTGGAAGAAACGCTGTGTTGTAGCTCATGCTGTGCGGCGGCTCAAAAGGCATAGAAAACCGGATCCTGCTGGGGACCCGGTCTTATCCGCCTACCTGCGCGAAGAGCGTTTACGGCTCTTGGTTGTTTTGACATTGCGCTTGGTCTGCGTGGATTTTCTTTTCTTTTTGCGTTTGGAGGCGGGTGAGGTATTAGCGCGCTTGGTGGCGGCCTTGGCTCCGAAGCCGCTGAACATCAACTTGAGCATGGGAGCAAACTGCTGGACGGAGCCGACGATTTTCTGCACTTTGCCCATGGTCCCGATGACGCCTTCAATTCCGCCCATGCGGTCAATGAAGCCTTTGATCTGATTGATGTTCATGCCGCCTAAAAGGCCGCCGGCTCCTCCTTTTGCTGAACCCCCGGCTGCAGCGGCCGGTACGGCGGCTGGCGCGGCGGAATTAACGGGTACCGGCAGATTCTGGCCGAATTCAGAAAATCCCTGGCCGCCCTGAGGGAAGCCTCCGCTTCCGGGGAACCCGCCCCCTGAAAAACCTCCCCCCGGGAACCCGCCTCCTGAGAAGCCACCTCCCGGGAATCCGCCGCCTGAAAAGCCTCCTCCGGGGAACCCGCCGTCAGAAAAACCCCCGCCGGGAACTCCGCCGCCCTGGAAAGGAATTCCGCCCTGACCTCCTGCCGGACCCGGCGAGAATAAGCTTCTGGTTTGCACCTCCGGCTGTCGGCCGTGTTTTGGATAACGATAGCTCACTTAAATTCACGATCCTTTGCAAAGGATTTACTGCTCCATCCTATGTGATAGGCAATCGTTTGGACTGGACGGATATCACGGGTACGTGGAAAATGTCACGGGAACCGGAACGGCTCCAATGTACACTACCAGGAGAAGGTTGCGATTTAGAGCGGTAACGCTTAAAAATTTTACTGTTTTGCAATTGTAAAGGAAGGAGATTATAATAAACCTGTCGAAATAGAAATTATTGTTCTACCGATTGTCCAGAAATACAAGATGAAATGGAATGCTAGGGGTTGAAGATATGCAGTTGAAAAAACTAAATGATAAAGCGATTGACCAGCTTTTCGAGGCGATTCTTACATTGAACAGCTTAGAGGAATGCTATACATTTTTTGACGATCTTTGTACGGTGAACGAGATTCAGTCGCTGTCTCAGCGTCTGGAAGTGGCGCGCATGCTGCGCAAAGGCTGCACGTACAATCAGATCGAAGCCGAGACGGGCGCGAGCACGGCGACGATTTCACGCGTAAAACGCTGCCTGAACTACGGAAACGACGGCTACGTGCTGACGCTGGATCGTCTGAACCGCTAGACCGTCAGGGACGGCGTCACCGGATATTGCTTTCTGATGGGGAAGCGGAACGGGCGAACACGAACCCGTTATATACGGCAAGAGGCAGATAGGCGGGGAAGCTGGAAGAGGGGCGCCGCGGATTCGTAAAGGGCGTTTCGGCTGCTTTCTTCTTGCTTCGATACACATTCCGAAGGGGCTGAATCAGACGCCGGGAGAGATCCGTTGATGTGGCGGATTGCCGGGATAGCTGTGGTATCCGCTGACAGCGTAATTCAAGTTTGTCCACTGGAAGTGTACATTTGATCTTTCATACGGAACACAGATGCTGCTCGATTGACTCCTTTTCTGTCATAAAGCGCCAGTCCGGAGCTCGGGGATTCGGCCGTTACTGTACCACGACATGGCGCCGACATTTCTGACCGATACCCCGCAGGCATGAGGGTTGACCGTCAGGGATGCAGCTTTGTCCCTTTCGGATCTGGCCAGTAGGAGGCATCCACGCCAAGCTTCGGAAAAGAAGATCGCGAGATCGACTGTCCCTGACCGTGGGGCCTTGAGTTTCTTTACGCAGCAGGTTCGGTAAGATGGGTTAGACTATTAGGCTATTAAAATGCTGCGGAGCCTCTTTTATAATGGTAGGATTATTCGCAGGCTTACAAACGATCGTTCCTCACAACAGCAGACCGCGTAAGGCTTAAAATCCCCCTCTTTACACCCGTAAATGGGGATTTTTCCTGTTTATTGACATAAGGGGCCAGTTTAGATAGCATGAAAGCAGGATGAACGGAAGCGGAGTGAAAGCCATGCGTACGTATGGGATTTTGGTGATCAGCCACGGCTCGCGGAGCCGGGAATGGGTGCAGCTGGTGGATGAAGCCGTAGAGGGGATGCGTGTCCCGGACGGTGTTCCGGTGTTCGGTTCGTTCCTGGAGCTTGTGGACGGACGGCTGATTCAAGACGGGATTACCTGGTTAGAAAACCGTGGTGTGACTGATCTGATCGTCATCCCGCTTTTTGTTTCCAAAGGAAGTACGCATCTCGACGAGATCGCATACGCGCTGGGCCTGAAGCCCGAACCGCTTTTGCCGACGGATCTGGAACCGTTCGAAATCAAAGCGAGCGTGCATATGACGCCGCCTATGGATGAGGACGCCGAGCTGTTGGCCGAGATGGTCTACGAGAAAATCCGCAGCCTGTCGGAGGACCCGGAGCGGGAGATCGTGCTGCTTGTGGGGCACGGCAGCGTCGAGCAGTTGTTCCATCTGGCGTGGCGTGGCAGTCTGGAGCGGATTGCCCAGGCTTTGAAAAAGACCGGCGGATTCGGAACGACGGACGTGGCGATGCTGCTGCCGGATCAGACGAAGCGGAAGCTGGAGTGGTGGCAGGAGCGGAAGCCCGGACATGCAGTCATCATTGCACCGCTTTTTTTAAGCGAGGGCTATTTTACAAGAGAAGTGATCCCTTCCAGGCTGGAAGGGTTTGACTACCGATATAACGGGCAATCTATACTGCCGAGTCCGAAGGTCAGCGAGTGGCTGGAGCGGCAGGTTGCCTCTTTTTTTTAACCGGGACCATTATGAGCAAAAAAGGTGATAAAGAGAAATGGCCAAACGTGCTAGATTGATCTATAACCCGACTTCGGGGCGGGAAGAAATGCGCAAGCGCCTGCCGGAAGTTCTGCAGCGTCTGGAGAGGGGCGGTTATGAAACGTCCACCCATGCGACAATCGGCGAGGGAGACGCGATGCTGGCGGCCTCTCAGGCCGTGGACCGCGGGTTCGACCTCATCATTGCGGCGGGCGGAGACGGAACGCTGTACGAAGTCGTAAACGGGATGGGCGAGAAGCCGAACCGACCTCCGGTGGGCATTTTGCCGCTCGGAACGACGAACGATTTTGCCCGTGCCCTGAACATTCCGCGCGACTGGGAAGACGCCGTGGATCTTATCGTCCGCGGGTATACGAGACCGATCGATGTCGGTAAAGTGAACCAGAAATATTTTATCAACATTGCGGGCGGGGGCTCCATGACGGAGCTGACGTACGAAGTGCCCAGCAAGCTCAAAACGATGATCGGGCAGCTTGCCTACTATGTAAAAGGACTCGAAATGCTGCCGCGCCTGCGGCCGATTCACATGCATTTGAAGTCCGCTGAAATGGAAATGAACGAGGAAGTTATGCTGTTCCTCATTACGAATAGCAATTCCGTCGGAGGTTTTGAAAAGCTGGCCGTCGACGCGAGCCTGAACGACGGGCTTTTTGACGTCATCGTGCTCAAGAAGTGCAACCTGCCGGAATTTATCAAAATCGCCACCATGGCGCTCAAAGGCGAGCACACGAACGATCCGAACGTCGTCTATTTCCAGACGAGCAAGCTTGAAATTTCGTCCCCGGACTACGTGCAGATCAACCTGGACGGCGAGCTCGGCGGAACACTGCCGGCGGTATTCACCAACCTGCAGTCGCATATCGAGATTATTGTAGACGAATCCGGTCTATCCACATATAAACATCAACGCAGATTAGGGAGTTAAACGATATGAGTAAAAATAAACGGCGGGGCGGCGCGTCCGCGGGAAAGCCGCAGGGCGGAGCTCTGTCGGGGCAAAAGCGTGGAGGGATGTCGGCGGGTAGGCGGCTAGGTGAGGCTTCGCGGGGGCAAAGCCGTGGTGGCGAAGCCCGGGCCGAGCGGACATCCCCGCCCCAAGCCGGGAGCAAACGCTCCGCTGCGCTGGCCGCTTTGCCGGTGGAGAAAAACGGCGAGTATACCGCCGAGATCATCGGCATCGGGCATGACGGAGAAGGCGTGGGCCGCGTCGAAAGCTTCACCCTTTTTGTTCCCGGAGCCTTGCCGGGTGAGCGGGTGCGCCTTAAGGTGCTCAAGCTCAAAAAGCAGTACGGCTACGCCAAACTGCTTGAAGTGCTGGAATCAAGCCCGGACCGTGTCGGCGCGCCATGTCCGATCTATGACAAGTGCGGCGGCTGCCAGCTACAGCACTTGGACTATGCCGCTCAACTGAAGGTGAAACGCCAGCTCGTCGTGGACAACCTGGAGCGGATCGGGAAGCTTAAGGTAGCTAAAGAAGCGGATGCCGAGGCAGGAAATGCTGTCGGAGATGCCTCTGTATTAAGAGCTGGTGTGGTTAACGGCAATACTACTCCAACGAGTGAGGGTTTTAAACCGGCAGATGAAGAAATCACTGTTCCCGAAGATAAAGTGATTAACGACGAAGCGTCGGAATCAAAAGGAGACGCAAACGATACCATAGGCGGAAGCGGTCTCCAGCCGTTGATGGATACGGAGTTTGTGGACGCCTCCGATTTGTTGGAAGATGAAGGCGATGGAAGTTCAGCGGGTGACTCGTATGGGCAGGATCGAACAGTGGATAGGAAGAACATCAACAGAGATAAAATTACTGGGGATAACACCACAGAAGATAGCACCAATGGAGGTAACGCTGCTCTAGGGATAGGTGCTGCAACAGGAACAAGCTACACTGGTGAAGTCAGTGAAGATATCGTCGAAAGTACTCTTGCAGCGGGTGTGAAAAGAACAAGCCTACGCCGCGGAGAATCGGCGGATTCGCTGAAACAAGATAGAGAGCGTGCTTCCGATGCGGACGGTATCGTCGTGTATCCGACCATTGGCATGGGCGATCCGTGGAGATACCGGAACAAAGCTCAGGTTCCTTTTGGCGAGGAGCAGGGCGGACTAGTCGGTGGTTTTTACGCGCAGGGCAGTCACCGGATTATCGACATGGAAACCTGTCTGATCCAGCATGCGAATAACGATGAAGTCATCGCTAAAGTCAAAGAAATCGGCCGCGGACTGGGCATTCGCGCTTACCTGGAAGAAACACACGAAGGGCTGCTTCGGCATGTCGTCGTAAAAGTCGGCTTCCGAACGGGTGAGATCATGGTCGTGCTCGTTACAAACGGCAAAGAGATTCCACATGCGGAGGAATGGATCGAGCAGATCCGCGCCGCAATACCGGGCGTGGCAAGTATCTGCCAGAACGTCAACACCGGACGGACCAACGTCATCTTCGGACCGACGACGCGCGTTCTCTGGGGCCGGGAAGTCATCTACGATTACATCGGCGACGTTAAGTTTGCCATCTCGGCCCGCTCGTTCTTCCAGGTCAACCCGGTACAAACCGAGGCGCTTTACAGTAAAGCGCTCGAATACGCCGGATTGACCGGGGGCGAAACCGTGGTCGATGCGTATTGCGGCATCGGCACCATTTCGCTCTTCTTGGCGAAGCATGCCAAGAAGGTGTACGGCGTCGAGATCGTGCCCGAGGCGATCGAAGACGCGAAGCGCAACGCGGAGCTGAACGGCATCCGCAACGCGGAATTCGCCGTGGGAGGAGCGGAGGACGTCCTCCCCGAGTGGCAGCGCGTGGGCGTCCGTCCCGACGTCATCGTCGTCGATCCGCCCCGCAAGGGCTGCGACGAGCGGCTGCTCGACACGATCCTTCAACTCCGTCCGGAGCGGGTTGTTTACGTGTCGTGCAATGCCTCAACCCTCGCGCGCGATTTGAGCGTGCTCGAGGGTGGCGGGTACCGTACCGTCCGCGTTCAGCCGGTGGATATGTTCCCGCATACGGTGCATGTAGAATCCGTCGCGTTGCTTTTGCGAAATGAAACAGACGCTGAAAAATCTTATTAATACTGAGTTTTCTCGATAAAACAACACGATGAATTTAGTGATACAGCAGTGGATTTTTACTGATTTTTAGCAATTGATGCAATGTTGGTGTTAAAACTCAATATAAATGGGCCGAATGCAGCAAATCACCCGAAAAGAGCCTAAAAAGAGCGCATTTTGAATAAACTGTAATAGTCCCTAGGAAAAGAACCGGACCGATTTAGTACATTAATCGATTCGGTTTTTTGTGTTTTTATTTGTAAAAGACAATAGAAAGTCGAGAATAAAATCGGGAAATTATTTTGGTATTTAAATACCAAAATAAAATAATCGTTGAAATGACTTACTTGTAGTGTTATGTTTTATGTATAATTAATGGTAGGTTGTTTTGCAAGGGGGTTATAAAGATGCGTAACGACAAGCGGATAAGCCATATTTGGAATCGTTATAATGCTTTGAGGGGATATACTGTTCAGTCTGATCTGCCTGTTGCATCGTTTCTTTTGAAAAAGACTAAAGAGGAGTTTGTATTAAATTCAAACCAACCCACCGAGCACAAAGCTTATGAGGTTATGCTTTCAATAGCAGACACTTACGGAATGAACAATCCATATCCAGATTCGAAGGCTTTTTTTAGTGCTTTTATGGCGATGGATGATGAAGATATTGATTTGGAAATGGTTCTTGCGTCTGTAGATCCTAAAGAGATGTTTTATATACCAAAAGTGTTAATTACAGAATTTGAAAAACACTTTAATCCAAATACTAGAATGGTATTGATACCTGAAGCTGAAAAATTTGTACCTTACCTTACTGAATTAGTAAACCGACATTCTGATTGCGAATTTTTCTTAACTACAATGAATAGTGTGGGTAAAGTTCTTCTTGATGAAATGTTTAAGGAGCACGCCAATGTAATTGTCGAACAGACAAGTATCTATGATTACGAATTTTCAACAAGGAAATTTGATTTAATTCTGGCGGTACCTGTATTTGGCGCAAGAGAACGCGGAGAAGATAACGGAGATTTCATTTGTAGGGAATATGAAATGATAGCTGTAGAGAACTTGCTCTTACACTTGAATAGTTCGGGTGTATTAGTGATTATACTTCCAGCTAGAATAACTTTTGCTGCAGGCTCGATAAAGGACTTAAGAGATTTTATACAAGGTATGTATAAACTAGAGGAAATAGCGGAGTTGCCGGCTGGGATATTTGCATCTACTGCTATTAAAACCTATATGTTTACGATCACAACTGGCCGAACAGAAGATGTAATGATTAAAAGATATGAAGCTCCTACCAGCAACATCAAAAAAAATGGAATCGATGAACTGATTCTCATTGATGATACATTTGTTATGTTGGACGAGTTAATGGAAATGGGTCATTGGAATGTTGATCATATCTTTGGGATGGTGGATGAGGATTGGCAACGTTATCAGAGATCAAGTACTAAAAAAGAAGAGCTAGGTAATGTTGCTGAAGTTTTTCGCGGAAAGGCGATCAACAAGAAAGATACTAATGGTAGCATTGGAGTCGTAAACATATCGAATCTAAAAGATTTTGACATTGATTATGAGGGTCTGGATCACGTCGAAGAGGAAGAACGTAAAGTTGCGAATTACTTACTTAGAGATGGGGATTTATTATTGCCAGCACGGGGAACGGCGATTAGAATAGCAGTTTTTAAAGAACAGAAGTATCCTTGCATCGCGTCATCAAACATCATTGTAATAAGACCGAATGAAAAACTGCTTTTCGGCACGTACTTAAAAGTTTTCTTAGATAGTCCTATGGGGCACAAAGCCATAGCAGGAAAGCAGCAAGGAACATTCGTTATCAATATTAGCTATAAGGACTTGAAGTCGCTAGAAATCCCGTTGCTTAAGGTTGAAGAACAAAAAATGATTGTAGAAGAATATGAACAGGAACGTTCTAGATATGTAGAAAGCATTCGTCTTGCTGAAGATAGATGGAATGGAGTAATGGAGAGACTTCAAAATACTATTTTGAAGGTAAAACAATAAACTTAGATAACTGTGATGTAAAAAAAGTATCAGCCCGGCACCAGGGGAGGAAATTACATGATCGGAGCAATAATTGGCGATATTGTCGGTTCCAGATTTGAATGGGACAATCATCGTTCGAAAGATTTTGAGTTTTTAACATACAAGTGCTTTTTCACTGACGACTCGGTGATGTCATTAGCCATATGTGATGCACTAATGAGTTGTAAACGTGATTACAGAGACTTGGGCGACCAAGCTGTTAATTCCATGCAAGTTATTGGAAGACACTACCCGAATTGCGGGTATGGAGAGAGATTCTATAAATGGATGTTTAGTGACGTTCCTGAGCCATACAACAGTTTTGGTAACGGTGCCGCAATGAGAGTTAGCGCCTGTAGTTATGTAGCCAATTCCATCGAAGAAGCTAAATTACTTTCACACAAGGTGACAGCTGTAACACATAACCATCCTGAGGGAATAAAAGGCGCTGAAGCTACTGCGGTTGCAGTCTATCTGGCTCGAAGCGGAAAAAATATATTGGAAATTCGTGATTATGTTGATAAGCACTACTACCCCATGAATTTCTCGCTCGATGGAATCCGGGAAACGTATCAGTTTAACGAAACTTGCCAAGAAACAGTTCCGCAAGCACTTGTTGCTTTCTTCGAGTCTTCCAATTTTGAAGAAGCAGTCCGGAACGCTATCTCTATTGGTGGAGACAGTGATACGTTGGCTGCGATTACTGGAGGCGTGGCAGAAGCCTACTACGGTGTGCCGACACATATCAGAAAACATGCACTGACATTTCTTGATGAGCGGCTTCTGAGGATATTGCTTGAATTCGAAAATCTATATCCCGCAAAGATGGAAAAGATACAGTTTTCAGGGAGTGTCAGCATTAAAGAAGAGTTTGTCGGAGCCAAAATTAAAAATGGAGGTAGAGAAGAAATGATCCAATCAGCAATGGATGCTGCTGACGAAGCACTAAAAAACACTACTTCAGAGCCTGAAGAAACAACAAGCCAAAAGCTCTTTTCTCACCTTTTTGAAGCCTGTAATATTCTGCGTGGTCCAATTAATCAGGATGAGTATAAAAGCTATGTAACGCCAATTCTCTTTTTTAAACGATTATCAGATGTATATGATGAAGAAACCCAAGCCGCGTTAGAAGAATCCGGGGGCGATGAAGAATTTGCTAGTTTTCCAGAAAACCATCGTTTCATTATTCCTGAGGGGTGCCATTGGCAAGACGTTCGCGAAGTTAGTGAGAATGTCGGATTAGCAATAGTTAATGCAATGAACGGCATTGAACGTGCTAACCCAGATACACTCTATGGCGTTTTTTCTAGTTTTGATGACGCAAACTGGACTGATAAAAACAAACTGTCAGATGAACGCTTAAAGGATCTCATTGAACACATGTCAGAAATTAAAGTAGGCAATGAAAACTACTCATCAGATGTAATGGGAGATAGTTATGAATATTTAATCAAAAAATTTGCTGATCTTTCAAAAAAAAATGCAGGTGAATTTTATACGCCTCGATCGGTTGTAAAATTAATGGTCAAAATCCTAGATCCTAAGCCGGGTGAGACAGTTTATGATCCTGCTTGTGGTACTGGCGGTATGTTAATTGAAGCGATACGTAACGTAAATGATGATAAAAGTACGTATGGTAAAATTTATGGTCAAGAAAAGAACCTAGCAACTTCAGCAATCGCAAGAATGAATCTATTTTTACATGGAGCAAGAGATTTTAAGATTGAACAAGGTGATACTTTAAAGTCGCCTCTTTTCATACATCGAGGAGAATTACAAACATTTGATTGTGTAATCGCGAATCCACCGTTTTCGTTAAAAGCTTGGGGGGCAGATCAGTTTACCTCAGATATTTACGGTAGAAATCTATGGGGGAGCCCTTCTGATTCTAGTGCGGATTTTGCTTGGCTTCAGCATATGGTGAAATCTATGGATAAAAAGAATGGACGTTGTGCGGTCGTTCTTCCGCAGGGAGTCCTTTTCCACGGAGGCAAAGAGGGAGAAATCCGTAAGCAACTAGTTGAATCTGACAAACTAGAATGTGTAATTACTTTAGTCAGTGGGTTGTTTTACAGTACAGGCGTATCAGCTTGTATTCTTATCTTAAACAACAACAAAGTGCAAGAACATAAAGGGAAAGTCTGTCTGATTGATGCATCAAAGATTTATACTGCGCAAAGGGCTCAAAATATAATGACCGAGGAAGATGTTGAAGAGGTTTACAATCTTTTTAAAAACTATGAGTCAGTTATTGAAAAATCTAAGGTAGTGTCCATTGAAGATATAAGATTGAAAGATTATTCACTCTCAGTGAACAGCTATATTGAAAAAGCACCAATCGAGACGATTTGCCCTCAGGAAGTTAAGAAGGCATTTTTGGCAGCGTTAGATGAAGTTGTTGAAGCAGAAGAAAACTTAAAATCCTTATTGTTAGAAGGGGGATACATTAGTGAGTAATAGAATTACATTAGATGGGCTTAAATCATATTTATGGAATTCGGCAGTATTTTTACGAACTCATATAGATGCAGGTTCATATAAACAATACATTTTCCCACTACTTTTTTTTAAAAGAATTTGTGATGTATATGATGAAGAATGTGCAGAAATCCTTGAGAAATATGATGGGGATGAGGATGCACTCGAGTGGGAAGAAAACCATAGATTTATTGTTCCAAAAGGTTTTCACTGGAATGATGTTAGATCAGTATCAGATAATGTGGGCGTTGCAATTGTAAATGCATTTCGAGCTATTGAAAAAGCAAATCCTGAAAAACTGCAAGGTGTTTTTGGGGATGGTGCTTGGACCAATAAAAAAAGATTGCCTGATAAATTACTTAAGGATCTTATTGAACATTTCTCTTCAAAAACGCTCAGTCTGAAAAATTGTCCTGAGGATGAACTCGGACAAGGTTACGAATATCTAATTAAGAAATTTGCTGATGATAGTGGGCACACTGCTCAAGAATTTTATACAAATCGTACCGTCGTTCACCTAATGACAGAAATGCTTAAACCGCAGTCTGGTGAAAGTATTTATGATCCTACCTGTGGTAGCGCAGGTATGCTTATTTCAGCCATTGCTTACTTGAAGCAACAAGGTCTTGAATGGAGAAATGTAAAAGCCTATGGGCAAGAGATCAACTCTCTAACATCTGCAATTGGAAGGATGAATTTGTTTTTACACGGTGTAAAGGACTTTCATATAGTAAATGACGATACATTAAAGAAACCTGCTTTTGTGGAGCATGGTGAGTTAATGGAGTTTGATTTAGTGTTAGCGAATCCACCATATTCGATTAAACAATGGGATAGAGAAGCATTTTCAGCTGATAAATATGGCCGGAATTTTCTCGGTACGCCACCTCAGGGAAGGGCCGATTACGCATTTTTTCAGCATATTTTAAAGAGCCTTAATCCGAATACGGGTAGATGTGCAATTTTATTTCCACATGGTGTTTTGTTTAGGGACGAAGAAAGAGAAATGCGTGAAAAGCTAGTAAAAAGTGATTTAATCGAATGTGTAATTGGGATCGGCAAAAATCTATTCTACAATTCACCGATGGAGGCATGTATTATTATATGCCGCACGAGAAAAGCACATTCTCGTAAAGGACATGTTTTGTTTATTAATGCAAAAAATGAAGTAACCCGAAAAAACGCAGAGAGT
Source organism: Paenibacillus sp. GbtcB18 (assembly GCF_019091125.1). Lineage (NCBI taxonomy): Bacteria > Bacillati > Bacillota > Bacilli > Caryophanales > Paenibacillaceae > Paenibacillus > Paenibacillus sp. GbtcB18. The sequence continues at coordinate 284,545 of NZ_JAGXJX010000009.1, read as the reverse complement.
TACTTGGAAGAAGATCACATACAGAAGATAGCACAAACTTACAGCGAATTTAAAGTTCAAGATGGTTTTTCAGCAATTGCCACAGTAGAACAGATCATCGGGTATAACAGTAAACTGAGTATCCCCCTTTATGTAAGTGGATCTAACAGCGCTGAAAGTGAGGAGACGTTATATTCTGTGGAAGAGGCACTGGATGGATGGCTTGCTAGCAGTGATGCTTTTAGAGAATCTTATGAGACTTTGAAATGTATGCTTTTTGAGAATGGTGGTGATGATCTTGAACAAATATAAACTTGGCGATGTGGTTAAGGTAATATCTGAACGTGTAGATAATCCAGCGAATTGTGAATATGACAAATTTGTTGGTCTTGAACATTATGTATCAGGCGAAATTGAGATTAAAAATTATGGTAATACAAGTCTTTTAAAATCTGCTATGAAGGCTTTTAAGTCAGGAGATATTTTAATTGCCCGACGAAACGTCTATTTGAAAAGGGCATCAATTGTAAAGTTCGATGGGATTACTTCTGGTGACTCTATAGTATTACGTGTTGAGGATAAACTGTTAAGACGCATTATTCCGTTCGTGTTAAATACTGATGAGTTCTGGGGATATGCTGAGAAATTTTCTGACGGAACAATGTCTAAAAGATTGTCTCCTAAAGTTTTATTGGAATACGAGTTTGTACTGCCTCAAATTGCTCAACAAGAAAAACTTGCTGATCTATTATGGGCTGCTAATAATACAAAAGAAGCTTACAAGAAATTGCTTTATCTTACAGATGAGCTTGTCAAATCGCAATATATCGAGATGTTTGGTAATCCAGAGACAAATGAAAAAGGCTGGGGCAAAAGGCCTTTGTCTGATACCTGTGACATTATAACTGGAAATACGCCACCAAGAGCCAACGCAGCGTATTACGGCAATTTTATTGAATGGATAAAATCGGACAATATTACCCAACAGAGAGCAACACTGTCAATGGCGGCAGAATATCTTTCGGAAGAAGGTGCTAAAGTTGGCAGGGTAGTATCTTCAGGAAGCATTTTGATGACTTGCATTGCAGGCGGTTTGAACAGTATTGGTAATATTGCAATTGTTGATAGAGATATTGCCTTCAATCAGCAGATCAATGCCTTAGTACCGAAAAGCTATGAAACATGGTTTTTGTATTACATGCTTCGTATGATGCGTTCAAGCATCCATGAAGCGACAAACAAAGCATTGAAATGTATTCTAAGCAAAGGGCAATTGTCTAATGTTGAAGCAATCGTACCGCCAGAGCATCAACAAAAGCAATTTGCACTGTTTGCTGAACAGGCCGATAAATCAAAATTTAAATTAGAGCAGAGCATTGTTAACATCGAAAAAACTATTAAAACTTTAATGTCGAAGAACTTCGGTTAAATTAATTCGAAGTCTGTTAAAGATTGGAGGCGTGATTGATGTTTAATGAAGATAATACGATTGAACAACTGGTAATAACTACACTTGAGAGAAATGGATGGAAGTACATACCTGCCGAAGAATTGCAACGCGAATACTCGGATGTCATGGTAGAAACTATGGTCAAAGAGGCGCTTATCCGTCTTAATCCTGAAATTGCTGAAGAACCATCACGAGCAGATGAAGTTATCTATAAACTGCGTACGTTAATATTGACGGTTCAGACGCACAATCTAGTGACGCAGAATGAACTGTTTAAGAAGATGGTTTTTGAGGAGAACTCCTACCCGTTCGGTAAAGATGGCCGTATGATTCCCATTCGTTTTTTTGGAACAATGACTAAAGAAGACTTGGTGCTGAACGAATATGTTGTCACAAATCAATGGGTATATCCACAAAAAGAGAATGGTAAAAGGCTAGATATTGTACTTCTGATTAATGGATTTCCTATGGCGATTGGTGAGTTGAAAACGCCTGTTCGTAATTCTATAACATGGTTGGATGCTGCTGGAGATATAGCTGCATATGAAAAGAGCATACCAGGCATGTTTGTAACTAACATATTCAATTTTGCTACAGAAGGTAAATGTTATAGATATGGTTCAGTTTGCATGCCAATTGGAATGTGGGGGCCATGGCATACTCCGGATCATAAAAGTGAAGGAAGTCTTGCTGATGTGAAAATCAGTGTTGAAGATATGATTACACCTGAGAAGATCATGGACATTTTTCAGTTCTTTACATTATTTGCAACCGATAAAAAGTATCGCAAATATAAAGTCATATGTCGATATCAACAATATGAGGGTGCGAATCTTATTGTGGAACGCGTGAAGGCCGGATACCCAAAACAAGGTCTTATCTGGCATTTCCAGGGTTCCGGTAAATCATTGCTGATGGTTTTTACAGCACAGAAACTTAGAATGATACCTGAATTAAACAATCCAACAATAGTTATAGTTGACGACCGAATTGATCTAGAGACGCAGATAACTGCTACATTTAACGCATCAGATATTCCCAATCTCGTCAGTCTCGGCTCAAAGGAGGACTTAGAATCCTTCTTTTTAGGGGACCAAAGAAAGATTGCAATTACAACAATCTTTAGATTTGGTGATATTAAAAAGGAATTAAACCCTAGAGATAATATCATTCTTATGGTTGATGAAGCGCATAGAACTCAGGAAGGTGATCTAGGTAATAAGATGCGTCTTGCTCTTCCGAATGCGTTTTTCTTCGGCCTTACAGGTACACCGATTAATCGTATTGATAGAAATACTTTTAATACATTTGGTGCAGTTGAGGATAAGAGTGGATATATGAGCAAGTATTCCTTCTCGGATTCCATCCGTGACAATGCAACACTACCATTGAATTTCGAACCAGTTCCAGTTGACCTGCATGTTGATAGAGAAAGGCTCGATACTGAATTTGAAGCATTAACCGAGAATTTATCTAAAGAAGATAAAGCAGAGTTATCTCGAAGGGTCAACATGAAAGCAATTATGTATGACCGCAAGCGAATCAGAAAGGTATGTGAGCACATATCAAAGCATTATCAGGAGAAAATTGAACCGAACGGATACAAAGGTCAGGTTGTTTGTTATGACAGAGAGTGCTGTCTTATGTATAAAGAAGAACTTGATAAATTGTTAGGTCCAGATGCAACTACAATCGTTATGGACACCAACAATGACAAGGAAGACAAATATAAAGCATATAGACGTGATAGGGACGCAGAAGGAAAGATTTTAGACAGATTTAGAGAGCCTAATGACCCACTGAAGCTTGTAATAGTAACGTCAAAGCTACTTACTGGTTTTGATGCACCTATATTGCAGGTTATGTATCTTGATAAGCCAATGAAAGATCATAACTTGCTGCAGGCCATCTGTCGTACTAACAGAACCTATGATGAAGGTAAAACACACGGTTTGATTGTTGACTACATAGGTATTTTTGATAATGTGGCAACAGCTTTGGACTTTGATGAATCGAGTATGAAAAAGGTCATCTCGAATATTGAAGAGGTCAAGAAGCAGATCCCTGCACTAATGCGTAAGTGCTTGAGTTATTTCATGGGAGTAGACCGTACAATAGATGGTTGGGAAGGTTTAATTGCTGCACAAGAATGTTTGCCAACGAATAAAATCAAGGACGAATTTGGAGCCGATTATAAAGTGCTCAATAGAGCGTGGGATTCGCTATCGCCAGATCCGTTTCTGAATACAATGAAATACGATTTTCAATGGTTAACAAGAGTATTCGAATCGGTGAAACCTACTGATGGAAGAGGCGGGTTGATTTGGGCTTCTCTTGGGGCGAAAACATTGGAATTAGTTCATGAGAATCTGCATGTCGGAGAAGTACATGATGATATGGAAATTCTTACAATGGATGCAGATTTAATCGATGAATTTATTGAAAAACAAAAGAATCTGAGAAAGACAACGATCAAAGTTGAAATTGATTTGGTCGCTAAAATTCGAAAACACAGTAGTGATATTAAATTCGTTAAGTTGGGAGAAAAACTTGAAAATCTCCGTGAGAAATACGAACAAGGGCTAATAACCAGTATTGAGTTTCTAAAACTGCTATTAGAACTTGCGCGGGAAGCCGCAGAAGCTGAAAAAGAAGTAGTGCCTGAGGAAGAAGTGGACAAAGGCAAGGCAGCATTGACAGAGCTTTTTGATGGGTTGAGGAATTCAAAGACACCAATTATCGTCGAGCGAATTGTTAGCGATATAGATGATATCGTAAAGATTATACGTTTCGATGGTTGGCAGGGTACGACTGCAGGAAAACAGGAAGTGAAAAAAGCTCTTCGAAGTGTTGTCTGGGTCAAGTACAAAATTAAAGACAAAGAAGTCTTTGATAAAGCCTATCAGTACATTGAGCAGTATTACTAATCAGGGAGAAGTAAAGATAGAGAAAACGTAAAACTGTTCATATTGTGGTGAAACAGATCATTCAGTGATCAGTGGTGGTGTTGTTATTGAAAAGATCGAAGATCACCTAGATTGTCAAAGTCTGTAGAAAGATTCGAAAAAATCGTGGATAAGATCAATAGCTTAACTGGACGAATACAACTGCTGAAACGTGCTTAGAATGAAGAAACCAAGGGGCTAGCTCTTTGGTTTCTTCATTCTAATGATTTTTTGTTTTCCCAAAACTCTAATGCGAAAAGCGCGCAGGCATCCCGTACACACCGAAGGTATAAATGATATCTGCGGAGAAAATCTAGTAACGCATGGGGTAGGAGTCGAGGCCGAAACCTTTGGGTATTTTTTACCATAATAAGAAACGGGTGCCATAGGAACTAGGGAATATTTTATACATAAAAGAATTTCTCTGGTAGCAGGATCGGGCGTTGCATATCTAATCAGCAACTAGACGTGTGAATCGGACGATACAAAAAGTCGAATATCAAGATATAGTGCAATGACTTTAATTCATCGTACCTATGAAAGTTTATTTGGAGGTAAGATAGGTGGAACAGCAAGTTTTATGGAAGTCATTGATGATGAACGGTTCTATCGTTATGTTCTGGAGACAAGAAATTCTAGAAAGATATATGGAAAAAATAAGGGGAGAAGGATTCGACATATATCTTATTGATTGTGAGTCTTCGGACTGTCTTATGGAATTAGGTAATACTTTTGAGTTCCCAGATTACTACGGAAATAACTTAGATGCTTTTAATGATTGCCTTTCCGATATTATCCCTAGAAATGAGGGAATCGTGTTAGTTTTTAAGAATTTTGACAAATTCAATGAAAGTGATAACGATACTGCACACAGTATGCTAGACATCATCCAAAATAATTCTTGGAGATTGCTTGTCGAAAGTCAAAAAGTGCTGATGGCTTTTTTGCATTCTAACGACCCGCAGTTACATATACAGCCTATAGGCGCACTGCCCGTACGTTGGAACAATGAAGAATGGCTTAATAGAAATAGAGGGGTTTAGCTAAAGACTAAAGCGAATCAATCGATGAAAGTACGTTTGTTAGAGGGCATGCATATTCGGCTTTAGATGATATTGAATTGTTTTGTAAGTAGTCACAGGTTTAGATGTTCATCTCCTATTATAACTAAACATTCTCTAACGTTTGATTCATTGTACTGATTATAATTGTTGTAACCGCAGCCCGTAGGTGACCAGTATAAAAATAAGTGTGGCGGGAGGAGATAAATGCACATTCAAAAGTTTCGCTACGAATTAACCCGTGGGTTAGGAAGCATTATTCTCTATCTGAAGGAGACCCCCGCGCTTACTTATCGGCATCTGGATGCCATAGCGGATGCTTGTATTCGGAACACCGCGTATGATCCACAATGTGATGGGAGCAGGGAAGCTTATCTATGGGAGGTCATTCAGCTATCCAAGGCTTCCCCTATTTTGCAGGAACGAATTCTCGATGCTTTGGGAGGCGAAGTGAACGGGTGGGACCTTCTGCAAGTGTATCGATTAGCGAAAATCTTTGCTTCTCACGGCAATCCGACAGCGGTAGAGGCTATGAAAAGAGGATTCCGTTACGATGAAGAATGGAATTGTTTCATAGGCGGGGAAGAGATTATTGAGGCCGAGGGAGCCCAAGGTTTTTTGTTTGTGGCAAAGGAGATCGGCAAGCGGATATTGTCTTCCGGCTATGAAGGGGATACTTTCGTATGGGAATCTGCCAAGGAGTTTCTAGGCGAGGAGAAGGCAGTGGCTCTCCTGAAAGAAAGCGCGAAGGACGAAAAGATTCAGGCTTTTTATCAATCCGTGCTCGGGGACGAGGATGATTACTCTCTGTTAAACGGCCGAAAGGCTCTTTCCTATGAGGAATTTAAATCTTCCATGAAAGCGGGTGAAAAAGCCCGGTACCCTTACATTGTTTGGGGCATGCGTGCGTCTAAGGAGGACTTGCTCAAAGCTGCCGATGACTTGTTGAAAGAAAAAAATCCGAAAAAGCTGGAAGCTTATTTGTCTATATTCGTTAAACCGTCTTTTCCGCTTGATCCGCAAAAAATTATAGAACTGGCACAATCCCCAAATAAACGTCTGCGTTCAGCGGCCATTCATGCGCTTCGCAATTTGAAGGACGAGCGTATCCATCGGCTAGCCGTCCAACTGATCTGTCAACGGGAGACAGAGGTAGAGGCTCTGGAACTATTCACTCTTAATTATGAGGAGAATGATCTGCCGCTATTGGAGCGTATTGCTTTTAAGAAGCATAACAAGCACTCGTTTCATAACATGGAGTTGGATATGGTCAACATTTTTGAAAAACATCCTACAGCATCGTGTCAAAAGATTATGATCGAACTGTACCACAAAGGGCTCTGCTCCCCTTGCAGACGGCGTGCTGTAGAAATTATGTTGGCCAATCACATTCTGCCTGCCTCTTTGCGGGATGAAATCCGATATGACTGCAATCCGGATATCCGTGAACTTTGGATGAAAAGCGCAAACGCCGGGCTTCCCTAGCCGACGCCTGCGCTTATTTTCTTCTATAGAACTTTTCCCAATCGTTTATAACTTCCGCTCGGGTCAATAATTGATCCCTCGGCCATCGGGATGTTTCCCATTCATGTACCGCCTGCCGCTTTGTTTGGTAGATACGGAAGTCGCAAATATTCCAGGGGCAGTACAATTTCCGGTACCATTTCCCGTTTTGAACGCCGCCTTTGAAGCGGCGTACGGCTTTGCCGGCCTGCCGTTTGGTCCAGCCAGTGCTTAGGTGCTGTTGGTCTTTACATACCGGCGATTTTTTTACACTTCTGCTCATTTGGTTCTCTAGTCCCTCCTTTTGGGAAGCTAGAGACCGTCTAATATTTTCATAGTTCACCCCGGTGTTTGAGTTATTCAATCCGTAGATATAAACGGAATCCATACAGAAAAAGTTACTTATAAAGGAAAAAGTATAATAAATACGTATATAATTAGGAGGATTTATTATATGGAGTTAAGGCGACTAACGGATCGTGTTTTTTATACGATGTTTAGCAAAGAGTCCGATAGGCCGGTTCTTGGTTATATTCATGGGCAAACGCGTTCTTTAATGGTGGACTCGGGCAATTCTAAATACCATGCCGCATTGTTTAATGAAGCTGTACGTAAGGAAGGATTAAGAAAACCAGAAATCGTTGCGATTACGCATTGGCACTGGGATCATACTTTTGGGATGCATGCGGTGGAGGGGATAACCATTGCCCACGAAAAAACGAATCATAAACTAGCGGAACAAGCTAAGTGGGAATGGACAGATACTGAAATGAAAAAGAGACTAGCGGCAGGGGTTGAGATTGAATTTGCGGATACTTGCATTCGGAATGAGTACCCTTCGCTATCGGAGATAAAAGTGGTGACTTCTGACATCTCTTTCAACGGAACGATGGAAATCGATCTGGGAGGTATTACGGCACAATTACATCATGTAACCTCTCCGCATAGTGACGATTCTGTCTGCATATTTGTGCCTGAAGAGCGAGTAATATTTATTGGCGATGCGGTTGGAGTGGATTATTATAACGATCGCCACTTGGGTAAAGATAAACTGCGTTCTTTACTTACAGCGATTGAAGGGTTTGATTTTGATACGTGTGTTGTAGGACATGCTGAACCGGTAAGTAAACAAAAAATTGTTGCTGTCATGAATTCTCTTCTGGAACGTTAAAAAGTTTAAGGGGAGCGGCAAACTAAACTCGTCCTATAAACTTCCCAGTTCCAACCATAAACCGAGGTGATAAAGTGGACAAAATCGAAACAGCGTTACCGGGACTGGAAGTCCCGTCAGGGAAGCCTTACTTGAAGCGGGACGATTGTGTGATTTACTTTTACCGTGTTACTTTTTCTCTGCTACATCCTTCAAAATTCCTGCCGCAAAACCGATATAAAAGGAGCACTTGTAAAAAAAGGAGAGTACTGGGATGTCTAAACGCAGCAAAATTGGTTTTTTGATTGGAATGGCCGTTGTACTATTGTTTGTGATGACGGGGTGTGGAAGCAAGGAAAAGGCCGCAGATGTAAAGCCGGCGGAGACGGCTAAAAGTTCGCCTGCAAGCACTGCCAATCCGGCGAATGCTTCAGCTAAGCCGAAAGAGCCGGCCCCTGAGTCTAAACTAAGTGAGATCAGCAACTTTATGATTTCGTCTTTTTGGAACGAAGGATTTGTGGACATCACTTGGTACGTCAGCAATGGAACGGGCAACACAGGGAAGAAGCTGGACATTGATTTCACAATAGAGCGTCTTGGCAAAGCGATGGAACAAAAGGCGGAATATGATACGTACATTCAGGGCCTGGATGCGAAGTATGATAACGTGAAGCAAGTATGGAATAAGCTTTCGAAAGAGACCGACAACCTGTATAAGCAGCTTAAGGAAAACACACCGAAGGCCAACGACAAGAGCTATAAGTTCGATACGGGATTATTCCAGCAGTACAGCAATGCTTTTAGAGATGATGTACAGGCTTTGAATAAGAAGCAATAGTCGTGTGAGGTCACCAATTACGAAACCTGACCGCTAAAAAGGCGTGGAGTCTGGCTCCAGGCCTTTTTTTGTTGCGGCAATGTATTGACCGCAGGCTTGTCGTTGATTTACCACGTAGAGATTCGCTTGAGAATTAAAGGATCATCCAACCGATTATTAGGGAGCGTTACCCAGGATGGAAGGGCATCCCAAATTGGGGAACCGGAGATCTTTTACAGCGTAAATAATTGATGGACAAAGAGAAGGGCGGCCGAGCCAGCGAAGTTTTTCTAAAAGAAAAGGAGCGCACTATTTTGGATCCAAGCAATAATAGAGATAAGAAGAAGTGGTATTTAAAGAATGGTTTTGTCCTTGCTTTATGTGTCATAACCCCACCAATAGGATATATTCATGTGCTAGTAAACCGTAGGCATTGGGAAAAAAAAGAAATGTTAAGCTACTTACTTTGGGCAACTGTATTTACTTCTTTTTGGCTCTTAAAATTCATTTCTAAAGAAATACAGCTAGTTGCATTGATCTTAGCGCTAATATTTTTATCTATAGGAACAAGGAAAAAATAGGACGGGTCAGCCAATCGGCAGGCCAATCCTATTTTTATTGAACCCGCTCGTTCGTTAACCCACATTTAGGCCCATCACCTGTTGGCTACGTCATGAAGCTATAATACTGCAGCAACAACCGTTTTCGGATTTCACCTTCCTTCCGCGTAAGCGGAACTCCGAATCTTTTCACACAAAAAAGGTAAACTTTTCTCCGGTCGTAATACTTTCGCCATGTTCGCGGAACCGAAAATGAGCGAAGATAGGTACAGAAGGCAGGCACGTTAAACGGCCGGCCCAATAAAGATCACCGAGGCGCCTGGACGGGTTACTTCGACTTTTAATCGGCTGGTCGTTGGTTCGAGTCCAACTTCCTCCAGGGGGAGGAATAGCTCAGATGGTAGAGCAGCATGTACCTGTCCGACCTATTTCCTCGGTGGTTTCTACAAAAGAATAGGCGGAGCGAGGCGTCAGAAAGGGTTTCTTCGACTTATTAGGGTTAAGTATGACGGTGTCCGACGGATGCCACGAACCTTTTCAACCACTTTCCTCGCTCCGCTTCTATCCCAAAAAAAGAATATCCGGCGAGGCGCAGGAACGGGTTCCTTCGAGCTTATCGACCAATGGAAATACCCCGGGCAGTACGGCAGGTTCGACTCCTGCAGCAGACCTGTTCCGCTTTTTCTTCGCCGGAGTTTTTTTGAAAAAAGGAGTGTGTGAATCATGAGTATGGCGAAAAAGCTGTTCGGCGCTCTCGGACCGGACGCCTACAATAAAGACGGCTATCCCGCGTACACGCGGTCTGCGGAGGAGCGGTATGTGCAGACGCTGATGACGAATACGATGGGGAATACGTACTACGCGGATCAGCAGGAGCTGGTCGGCGATGCGGCACAGCTTCATCACGAGATGGCTGAAACCAATCCGAATTTCATGGCACGGGCGATTGTTTTTGCCCGAAATGCCGGTTTTATGCGGCTTCAGCCTTTGTTCGGACTCGCGATCCTTTCCATGTATCGTCCGGATCTGTTTGCGAAGATTTTCCGGCAGGTGGTGCGGATTCCTTCGGATTTGTCCGATTTTTTGACCATCTTGAACGGTCTGGGGCGGGGAGAAGGCGGTCGCGCCGTGAAACGGCAGGTGAACCACTTCCTGTCCGAAGTGTCCGAATACTGGGCGATGAAGTACAACGGACGCGGTCGCGGATACAGCCTGGGCGACGCCATAGCGACGGCGCATCCGAAGCCGAAGGATCTGCAGCAGCAAGCGTTGTTCCGCTATTTGCGCGGGATGGAGGCCAACCTGGCGCTGCTGCCGCAGGTCGAGGCGCTGGAGAACTTGAAGCTGGCCGCAACCGAAGAAGAGCAGATCCGCTGGATCGAACGCGGCAAGCTGCCTTACGAAACGGTAACGGGAGCGATCAAGCCGTCGAAGGCGGTCTGGGAGGCGCTGCTGTACCAGATGCCGACGTTTGCGCTGCTCCGTCATTTGAACGCGATGCAGCGGGCGGGTGTGCTCGAAGATGCGCGGCACGTGGAGTATATCGTGCAGCGGTTGACCGATCCCCAGGCGCTGAGCAAAGCCAAGATCCTGCCGTTCCGGCTGGCGACGGCTTTCCGGCAGGTGGAGCATCCGGAGCTTAGAGACGCTTTGCGCGAAGCGGCGGAGCTTACGTTCGACAACCTGCCGGAGCTGGGCGATCAAACGGCGATTTTCCTCGATATCTCGGGCTCGATGAACGGGCAGTACTTGGAGATCGGCTCCGTTTTTGCCCTCGCGCTGTATAAAAAGACCCGCGGCAGCTCCCTGTTCTGGCTGTTCGACACGGAGGTTACGGATGCGAAGCCTTCCCGTAAAGACAGCATTTTGACCCAGGCGGCGCAGATTCATGCCCGTGGCGGCACGGATACCGGAGCGCCCGTCCGCAAGCTTATCCGGGAGCGGAAGAAGGTGGACCAGATCGTGATAATCACGGACGAGCAGCAGAACAGCGGCAGTCCGTTCTACGAGGAGCTGAACCGGTACCGTTCCAAGGTGAACCGCGACGTAAAGGCGTTCATCATCGACATTGCGCCTTACCGCCATGCGATGGTTCCCGTCCAGGACCCTCATACCTACTACATTTACGGCTGGAGCGACACGGTGCTGTCCTACATCGCCCAGACCGTGCAAGGGTATTCCGGCTTGAGGGAGCAGGTGGCTGCGCTGGATTTGGATCATTTGCACTAAGACGGCGGTAAACGAAAAACGCGCGGAAGCAGCCGGTTGGCGAACAATATTACTTGCGATACAGCGTGCGGATTCTTCTCTTGCCTAATGGCGGGAAGAGGCCCGCATGCTGTCTTTTTTTATGCACGCGGGAACTTTGCCGGTCGACGCGGTGCGTCCCTGGTAGAGATAAGGTTGGGCCGATGACGATGGTTTTTTCGACTTGTTTATAGCTTCAAGGCATTGAAGAGTGCTGAAAGCAGCGCCATCCTATTTAGGTATTGACAGCAACCCGGCCTGCCTATAAAATGGTTAACATATTGATAATGATTATCATTATCGCTTAAAATGAATGTCCTCTCAACTCACTCGCGATTGGATGATTCATAGATACCTAGCAAATTGATGGGGGAGAGAATCGTTTTATGAAAAAGTTTATTCCGTTATCCGTGCTCCTTATCCTTCTTCTGAGCGCTTGCGGCGGCAACCAAACAGGCACCAAGAGCGGGAACAGTGCTTCCACTGAGCCTACCGGAGCTACGTCGGCAGCCACGAAATCCGGGACGTTTACCTATCAATCCGAGAACGGGCCGGTCGAGGTTCCCTCGAATCCGCAGCGCGTCGTTGTGCTTACGCGAACTTTGACGGGGAATGTGATGGCACTCGGGGTGCCTCTGGTCGGTGTGGACGAGATGTCCAAGGAGAACCCGAATTTCGAAGAGAAGCTGAAAAACGTAGAGTCGGTTTCGGACGAGAGCCTGGAGAAGATCATCGAGCTGAAGCCGGATCTTATTATCGGGCCTTCGGAAATCAAGAACATCGATAAGTTCAAGAAAATCGCTCCGACGGTCACTTATACGTACGGGAAAGTCGATTACTTAAAGCAGCAGCTGGAAGTCGGCAAATTGTTGAACAAAGAAAAGGAAGCGCAGGCTTGGGTTGACGACTTCACAGCCCGCACCAAAAAAGCCGGAGATGAAATTAAGGCAAAGATCGGCGCGGATGCGACAGTCTCGGTTATCGAGACGTTCAACAAGCAGCTCTATGTCTATGGCGATAACTTCGGACGCGGCACCGAAATTCTCTACCAGGCGTTCGGGCTGCGCATGCCGGATAAAGTCAAAGAAGCGACAAAGAAAGAAGGCTACTTGGCCCTGTCCACGGAAGTGTTAAAGGATTACATGGGCGACTATGTCATTTTCAGTAAGAACGCGGAGGAAGACAACTCTTTCCAGAAAACCGAAACCTACAAGAGTATCCCCGCTGTCCCAAATAATCGAGTCTTCGAGGCTAACGCGAAGGCGTTCTATTTTAACGATCCGCTAAGCATGGAATATCAATTAAAATTTTTCATGGAACACTTTCTCGGCAAATAAGCGCATTTCGCGAGAGTTATCGTATCGCTTTAAGGGAACTGCAATGGGTGCGCGTGAGAATAAAAACGGCCAGGGGCTTAGGTCCATGGTCGTTTTTTTGATTATATGAAATCGGAGTCCCTGCACAGTTGTCTTCATACGAGAATGTTCATCCAAGTGTAAGGAAGGACCGACCGGATCTGTATTGCTTTCTCATCAGCTCTTCCAGTCCCGGATTCCAATAAATGCCTGCATGTCCGCAGTTGTATTTGCCAATATTCTGTCATACAATTTTTTGTAACGTTGAGGGGGCAGTTGCAGAAATAAAACGCAGCGCTGCCGCTTCATCCGGATTGCATCACACTAAGTTGGGGGGAACGGTGTTACGAACCGGAAATGGCAGTTAAAGTATGAAAAGCAGATCACATATAAACGAAGGGGAGCGTTCTTTTGGAAGCCAAATCATTATCCAGAGGACTGAAGCCCCGGCATATTGAGCTGATTGCGCTCGGGGGGACGATTGGCGTCGGGCTGTTTATGGGATCGGCCAGTACGATCAAATGGGCCGGCCCATCCGTGCTGCTGGCTTATCTTTTGGCCGGGGTTATTATGTTTTTTGTCATGCGGATCATGGGGGAAATGCTGCTGCTCGAGCCGGTGACGGGGTCGTTCGCCACGTTTGCCCACCGATACATCGGCCCGCTCGCCGGTTATGTGACCGCCTGGAGTTATTGGTTCCTATGGGTGACGGTAGGCATGGCGGAGGTTACCGCAATCGGGATTTACGTGGGCTACTGGTTCCCGGACATTCCCCAGTGGATTCCGGCCTTGATCGGCGTGGGAATCATTGCGGCGGCCAACCTGGCGGCGGTGAAATTTTACGGGGAGTTCGAGTTCTGGTTTGCCATGATCAAGGTCGTCGCTATCGTGTTTATGCTGGTGATCGGAACGGCCATGATTTTCTTCGGGCTCGGTAACGGCGGGGAGCCTATCGGCCTCTCTCATCTGTACAGTCACGGCGGTTTTTTTGCGGGAGGGTTAAAAGGGTTCCTGTTTGCGCTCTGCATTGTAACGGCTGCCTATCAGGGGATCGAAATGGTCGGAATTACGGCGGGGGAAGCGGAAAATCCGAAGCATACGCTGCGCAAAGCGATTAAAAACATCATCTGGCGCATTCTGATTTTTTATGTAGGCGCTATATTCGTGATCGTTACGCTTTACCCGTGGAACCAGGTCGGCGAAATCGGCAGTCCATTCGTGATGACCTTTGCCAAAGTGGGCATTGTCGCCGCAGCGGGCATTATCAATTTCGTCGTGCTTACAGCGGCGATGTCGGGCTGCAACAGCGGGATTTACAGTGCGGGCAGAATGCTGTACACGCTGGCGCAGAACGGGCAGGCCCCCAAATTTTTCGGGAAGGTCTCCAAAAGCGGCGTCCCGAGAAACAGCATCATCACTACGATTTCTTTGCTGCTGATCGGCGTGCTTTTCAATTACTTGGCGCCGGACTCGAAGCTGTTCCTGTACATTTACAGCGCCAGCGTTCTTCCGGGGATGATTCCCTGGTTTGCGCTCGCTTTCAGCCAGTTTAAATTCCGGAGAAAGTGGAAGCACGAGATGGCGGATCATCCGTTCAAGTCCCGGTTTTTCCCGGTCAGCAACTATATTACCATCGTATTCTTGTTCCTCGTTATTATCGGAATGTGGTTCAACCCGGATACACGCGTCTCATTGATCGTCGGAGCCGTGTTCATTGCAGTCGTTATCGTGGGGTACTTTGTTTTTGGCATCGGGAAGCGGCAGAAGACCGGGGAGATCGAGGAAGGGTAACATTCGGCTAAAAGCCGGGCGAATTCAGGCTGGAGCCTGGGTTTGGCCCGGTTTTTTAATTTTCAAAAGTTCATTCAGATCAACGTGTTTATTATTCTCTGAATGGTCTCTACTAAACTGCAATAATGGATTGTATCTATTAAATATGGTATATTATAGGTGTTTATATAAACATAAACCAAATGAATTAAATGGAGGATGATCAACTGTGTTCAAATTGAAGAAAATTGTCCCGGCCTTAGTTGTAACCGCATCTCTATTATTGTCGTCCCAGTCTGCGTTTGCCGTTTCCGGGTTAGCGGATACAAGAAGCGAGGCCTTAAATGTTTACCCAAATACAGATTACACATGGACGCTGGATACGGCGGCGGATGAAGATTGGTTTTATTGGACCAATTCTACCAGCAGCACTCAATATTTATCCGGCTCCTTGCTATCTCCTGCCGGCAAAAATTATAATTTGCAGCTTGTTCTTGTTACAGCAGGAGGCTGGGAGTATGTCTTGAACACAAACGATAACGGCCCGGGACAACACGACGGTTTTAATTCGACTCTTCAACCTGGAGATAAGATCTACTTCAAAATTAGACCGAGCGGATTCGATTATGACAAGTCTAACCCGTATACATTTAATTTTAAAGTAAGCTGATCTTGTAAATAGTTTTTCTATGGCAATAGTTTAGAGGGGCTCAGGGCCCCTCTTTTTCTTTTTGAATAACACCCGATGGATGCGGGTTTGCCAACAACTGCTGAGCGGTAAATCGTTCGTGTAACCGTCTAAAAGATCTACACTACAAATGAACATAACGAATAGCGCACGCGACCGATCTTTGGTGGCGTGCTGTTTAATTTTGGAATACCTATTGAAAAACGACATGAATGTCGTTTATAATTCAACTAGAACAACTCACAAAGTTTTGGATCGGAGTTAAAAAGATGTCTCCCAAAGTGAACGAGGAATACAAAAAGCAAAAGAAAATCGCTTTGCTGCAATCGGCCAAACAAGTATTCATCCGCAAAGGGTATAACGGAGCGACTATGCAGGACATCATGGAGGCGGCCGGTGTGTCGAGGGGTGCTTTGTATGCTTATTTCGATAACATTGAGCATGTCTATCTGGAGCTGCTGCGGCATGAGGACCGGAAGCACGAAATTTATTTTCGCAGTGACGACACGGAGAACAGCTGGCAGCAGGTAAAGAATTGGCTTACCAAGCAGCAGGCGGAAATCGGGAGCATGGAGGAGACTTTAGTGCTGGCGAACTCGCAGTTTTTCTCATCGGCCCAATACCGGAACAATAAAGATGCCTATCCTTACATTGCGGCACGATATGAGGGGACTCTGAAAGTGCTGACCGGATTCTTTGAAAAAGCGGCGGCGCTAGGCGAATTTGCACCTCGTCTTCCGGCCGAAACCATTGCTCGGTATCTGATTTCGTTCATGGATGGGCTAATCATGGATACGGCCCATATGGGTCCTGAGAAAACGAAGGTGAATGAGCAGCTGGATGCTCTGCTTTTTACCTTGGAAGCTATGCTCGGTCCGGTTGGAAACAAGACGGAGACAACGGAAAAGGAGAACAAAGAGGATGTTATTTGAATCTTCGAGAGTATCATTCCGAAAAATGACGGAAGAGGATGCAGCCGTTTACCACACCTGGAGAAACGATATGGAAGTGATGAGAACGACCAATCCTTCCTTGGATTTGTTTACTTATGCGGAAACCCGGCAGTTTGTGGAGCAGGTGATTTTGGGATCGGACACGTCCAAAAGCTATATGATCCTGGATAAGGAGTCCGGGCGGCCCATCGGAATCACCTCTTTGATTCAGCTCGATTATAAAAACCGCAGCGCAGAGTGTATCCTCGACATCGGTGAGAAAGAATTTTGGGGCAAAGGCTACGGAACCGAATCCTTAAGACTGCTGCTCAATTACGCTTTTCTTGAATTGAATCTGCACCGGGTATCCTTGCGGGTGTTCGCTTTTAACGATAAAGCCGTGGCTTTGTACGAAAAAATCGGGTTCAAACGGGAGGGAGTCTCCCGGCAGGCAGTATTCAGGGAAGGGAACTGGCACGACATTCTACATATGGGGATTCTTCAAGAGGAGTATAGGTTTGTTTGACGGGATAGGGGGCCGGAGGGTTGCTAACTCTGCTGAAAGATCGAGTCCGATATGAATAAAAGGTGATCTATCATAAAAAGAGAAAAAATCATTGAACGCTTAATGCTTTTGTATACGATGGATTTGTCCAGACCTTTTCCCTATAAAGATCTTGAGCGGATCAAGCAAGACTTTGAGCTTGAACTTTCCTTACTTTCAGAGGAAGCTTGTTTAAATGCCGACTTTAATGATTATTGCATGACTGTCGCAGGAACGATTAGTTATGTCATAGGCGGCAGTGAAGAAAATATTCCATCGGGGCAATTGCAGTTAATAAAGATGGACTTTTTTGAAAGATTCCCCTCTTATAAGTTTTTTGAAAATGAGACCCCTCACTATCCGGCCTTTCAGAAGGAACTTAATAGTTTTGAAGAAGCAAGAGTGCTGGTGCTACGTTATTTTATTAGATGAGCGGTGAATTAAATGAAGAGAATTCATATCATCGGCTCGGTCGGAAGCGGCAAAACGACTTTGGCCAGAAGGCTGTCATCGGAGATGGGGCTTCCTTTTTATGAGCTGGACAACGTGGTCTGGAAAAGGACCCCGGCTGGAGACGTAAGACGAACGGACGAGGAGCGTGATGTCTGTCTGGCCGAAATCGTTGGGGTCGACGACTGGATCACGGAAGGCGCTCATCAAGCCGGCTGGATCGGACCTTGTCTGGAGCGCGCGGAACGGATCGTTTTTCTGGATACCCCTTATTCCACGCGGCTTAGGCGCATCATCAACCGGTTTATCCGGCAGAAGACCGGACGGGAGCGGGCGAATTATAGGCCGACGTGGACCATCCTGTGGAGGATGTTTTGCTGGAATCACCGATTCCAGAGAGAAGGCAAGCTGGAAGCGATGGAGTTGCTAAAGCCGTATGAGCACAAAATGCTGATTTTGAAAGGCAACCGTCTGCCCCATGCATCGATTTTAGTTGGCGCCAGGGAGGGAAAGCAGGCTCTCGCTCAGACAGGATCGTTCTTTCATGACGCACCATCTATAAAAGTTAATCAAACGAAGGAGAAATGAACATGAATATCACCGTCGATCAGCGGGAGCATTCGAAAATAGCCGTCGTTTCAAGCGAGGATGTGGTCATTAGCAGCGTAAACGATGCGCTCGACTTGATGGCCGACATTCGTTATAACCACGAATGCGATAAAGTGCTTCTCAGAAAGGAACAGCTTACGGACGATTTTTTTGAACTGAAAACGAAACTGGCCGGGGACATTTTGCAGAAATATATCAACTATCAATTAAAGATTGCTATCGTCGGGGATTTCAGCGGGTATAACAGCAAGAGCCTGAACGATTTTATTTACGAGTGCAACCAGGGGAACAACGTGTTTTTCAAAGGGACCGAAGCGGAGGCGCTGGAGGCGTTGCATGGGGTGGAGGTTTAAGGTCCTGCCGCTTGTCAGGCCGCTCCCTCTGCTCGGTATTATATTATTTGTTATAGGATTATTTACAAAAGAAGAATAAAGATGCAAAGACGCCTGAATTACCGATTGATAATCGGATTTGGCGTCTTTTTTTGGGGAGGAAAAGGACTAAATAGGAATATGTTTATTTGAATTTCTTATTTAGGTCTTCTTGAGCTAATATCCTAGCTTCATTGTATTTATCGTTTTCAGTAATTTCTATAATTTTTTCGAAAAATTGTTTTGTTAAAGCCTTATCCTGTTTATACAATTGACTTCCTGTAATATAGAAGTAATCAGGAAATATAATTTTATCTTCTTGGAAAATGGTATTAAGATTAAGTGAGACTTCTCTTATATAGTTGTTTTTGATATACGCATCGAATTCAGCATCGGTTGGGATGGGATATCCCACTGAAGCGTAAAAATCTAAATTGATCTCACTAGGAAGATTTTTTACCGTAATTTTTTTCATCTGTATTTGATCTCTTACAGCCGAATAATTTTCCAGCGTATACTTAGCAGGTTCTGCTAGCAGATCTATTTGATCGGTCATTTCCTTTTTAGTTTCATCGAACTTCTTTTTAAGACGATTTATATCTGAAGAACTATAGAGCGTTTTTCCTTTTTCTGTTCCTTTTCCAATAATTAATCCTAACTCTAGGGCAACTGAGGCTTTACCTGTGTGCAAAACACTTTTCAGTAGTTGAGCGTTATAAACATAAGGACTATCTTTAAAGTCATCGATCGTGAAATCTAAATATGTAAGGGCTGTATCTAAATCTCCGGCTTCGATTTTTTTGAGAGCTATTGAATAAGGTTCAGGGACTTCGATTTCTTTAGGTTTAGCTTCTTGTTGTTGCACGGTGGTGCTTGGTGTTGTTTCCGCGTTTGGGGCCGTAGTAGCGGCAGCTGTTTTTTCTTCCTGCTCTTTTGTTTGCCCCGCACACCCTGCGAATAATAGTAGAAAGGAAGCTCCGAGTAAAACTTTCTTGATCATTTTTTCCTCCGTAGAATCGTATTTCCGTAACATAAACTATTGAAAATATACATAGGACTAACAAATCACCCTATATATTTCGGTAAGGTTAAGTATTTATATTAGAAAAAAATCAAATAACCTTAAAACCTACTTGACAGGTATGAATAATTGGTTTAATCTTACTTCAAGATCACTAGATGAATTTTAATCAAATAAATATTCATTAAACGAGTATTCATTATTTTACAACTAAAACAATGAGGACAGCCGATTGGACCGCCAAAGGCTCCTGTTATCTCTTACCGACATCCGGAGGAGATTTCGGGGGCTTTTTTGTTTCTATGGGCCTCCTGAAGAAAGGAATGGCATGCACGAAAAAGATCGGGCGTTATACGAAGAGGCTGACTGGCTCTTCCGCAGGCTGGTACGCAAATTTGTGAAGGAACGCGACAAAATTTCCGTCGAAGGTATCGCATTGCCGGGGATGCTCATCCTGAACTCTATTCATAGTCAAGGAGAGCAGCGGCTGGGCGAGCTAGCGGAGCAGTTGGATTTTACATCCGGCGCCGTGACGGCGCTGTGCGACAAGCTGGAGGCGGGCGGTTATGCGGTCCGCAAACGAAGCGAGTCCGACCGCAGGTCCGTAGCGCTGGACATTACGGACAAGGGCCGGAAGCTGCTCCGACGCAACGGTGGGCTCAGCGCGCATATGATCGGCATCTTGTTCGACGGGTTCACGCCCGAGGAGCTGGAGCGCCAGATCGTGTTTTCCCGGAGGCTGCTGGAGCGGCTGGAAGGTTTTGCCGAAGCGGTGCTGGCTTACCCCGGAGAGGACGCGGGGGAGGCGGAAGTGGCGGAAGTAGCGCAAGAGGCGGAAGAAGCGGAGGTACCGTCTGTCCCGACGATCAAGACGGCAAAGAGAACCGAGGCCGACCGGGTGTCGGCACCCGCAAGCCTTCCCGCCGGGACTGTGAAGGAAAGCCCGGCGACCGCTTTTACAGACGATGCCACATTCGGTCCGTCAACGGAATTACAGCCGGGAACGTCTCCACAGCCGCCTGCGGATCAGCCACCTGCTCCGAAACCAAGCAAGACCACGCGCAAGAAAAATTTCATTTCTTATTAGAGGCGATACCGTACAGGGGTGCCGGCGTTTTTTACAAACCAAAACTAAATCAAAAAAGAGAGAGGACGTTATACATATGGGACATCCGACGATTTATCCGACAGGAACAACGGTTTACAAACCGGGAAAAAGCTGGAGCGGCTACACGCTGTATCAGGCGGCGGACACGGGAGCGCTGCTGATCGACATGAACGGGCGGGAGGTTCATTTGTGGAAAGGCCTGCGGGGGTTCCCGAATAAGCTGCTCCCGGGCGGATACGTGTTCGGCAGTACGGCGGAGCGCGATCCGAAGTACGGGTTTCAGGATGAGGTGAATCTGGTGCAGGTCGACTGGGACGGCAATATCGTGTGGAAGTTTGACCGCTACCAGCACATCGAGGACCCCGGGCATGAGCCCCAGTGGATGGCGCGCCAGCACCACGATTACCAGCGCGAAGGCAATCCGGTCGGGTACTACGTGCCGGGGCAGGAGTCGAAAGTCCACTCCGGGAACACAATCGTGCTCGCGCACAAAAATGTGAAGCGTCCTGAAATATCTGATAAAGAGCTGCTGGACGATACGATCCTGGAAGTCGATTGGGAAGGGAATGTCATTTGGGAGTGGACAACGAGCGACCACTTCGAGGAGCTGGGTTTCGACGAGGATGCCCGTAAGGCGTTGTACAACGATCCGAACACCCGGTTTTTCGGTGCCAATGCCGGCGACTGGATGCATATCAACTCCGCTTCGGTCCTCGGACCCAACAAGCATTACGATGCGGGGGACGAAAGATTCCACCCGGACAACATCATCTGGGATGCGCGGGAGACGAACATCATTGCCATCACGGATAAAAAGACCGGCAAAATCGTCTGGAAGCTCGGCCCTAACTATAATACCGAAGAGACGAAGCATATCGGCTGGATCATCGGCCAGCACCACGCGCACCTTATTCCGAGAGGATTGCCGGGAGAAGGCAACATCCTGATTTTCGACAACGGCGGCTGGGGCGGCTACGGCGCACCGAACCCCGAGTCCCCGGACGGGCTTAAAAATGCCCGCCGCGATCACTCCCGCATCCTGGAGATCAACCCGGTCACGCTCGAAATTGAGTGGCAGTACACACCGACGGAAGCGGGTTTCCAGGCTCCGCTCGATTCGTACCGGTTTTACAGCCCGTACATCAGCTCCGCCCAGCGCCTGCCGAACGGCAACACGCTGATTACCGAAGGCGCGGATGGCCGGATTTTTGAAGTGACGCGCAAGCATGAGCTGGTGTGGGAGTACATATCCCCTTACAAAAACAAACGCAACTCCAACATGGTCTACCGCGCCTACCGCGTGCCTTACGAGTGGGTGCCGCAGCTGGAGCTGCCGGAAGAAGTCGAAATCGCACCGATCGACGTAGCGGACTTCCGTCTGCCGGGGGCGGCTGCCCGTGGAGCGGTCACGACGGTGGAAGTGGAGGGAACCGTCTCCTACGGCGAGGGCGCGCTATGCGTGGCACGGACGGATGAAGGTCAGCCGGAACCGGAGAAGGGGTAGGTGGGGATGATGAGAGAAGCTGAGGAAAAAGGTAAAAAGGCTGCGGGCTATGGTGGTCCTCGATCGGCTGAATCCTTAGGAATCGCCGCTAAATCAAGTCAGGCAACCGCAGTAGACAACGATGCCGCCCACGAGGTAGAGGGTGAGAGTGCACGGGAAGCCCACCCGGCAGCTAGCCGACGCCAAGCCCGTCCCCACCGCTACGCCCGCACGCTGCTCGCACTGGTGCTTACCGCCGCGATGCTGGCCGTACTGGCCGGCTGCGGCAAAGCGGCCGCCGACCCCAAACAGGGCGGCGCGGCCAAGCTGAAGCTGAAAATCGCGGACATCTCCACCAACTCGATTTTCCGCGTCGCCAAAAGCAAAGGCATCTTCGACAAGCACGGCATCGACGCCGAGCTCGTCTCGTTCGCCACACCGGCCGAAGGCGTCAACTCCCTGTTTATCAAACAGGTGGACGTTGCGTTTGGCGCTGACTTTCCTCTGCTGAACGCCGTGAGCAAAGGCGATTACGCCATTTTTGCCTCGTCGGGTACGGCAACGGATCTGAGCGCCAGCGAGTGGAAGCTGTTCGTCCGCAAGGACATCAAGAGCGCGGCCGATCTTAAGGGCAAGAAGCTGAGCTTTTCCCGCGGCACTTTTGTCCCTTACCTGTGGGATGTGTATCTGGGTCAGAACGGCGTCAAGTTGTCCGAGGTGAAGCTGATCGGCCAAGGCGGTTTTGATGAAGCATATGTCGCGCTCAAAAAAGGCGAGATCGACGGCGCATGGGTATACGGCGCGGTGCTCAACGAAAAATTCGGCGCTCTGGCCGAAGCCCACGAGCTGACCGACATGTCCAAAACGCCCGTGCGCCTCGGCAACGGCCTCATCGCTCCCACCGAGCTGCTCAAAGCCAACAAAGCCGGCTTCGTCAACTTCCTGAAGGCAATCGACGAGGCTTCCGCTTACGCACAGACGCACCAAGAGGAAACCGCGGACATCATGTACAAGGAAGTTAAGCAGCCGAAAGAGGCGACCCTCAAGGACCTGCCCAAAAACCCGTGGAAAATCGGGTTCACGGATAAAGCGTACAACGGCTACAAGGAGCAGAAAAAATACATGGTCGACAACGCCATCATCGAGAAGGATTTCGACCTTAAAAGCAAGCTGTATTTGGACATTTTGCGGGAAGCCTTCCCGGACCGGGTCATTGAAGTGAAGTAGTACGGATATTGGAAAAAGGGGGCTGGGGCTGGGCCGGTCACCACGCCAACGTTGCAGCAGCTGCCTGACAGCAGCCGGTCGAACGCCGTCTTGCACCGGAATATGGATCGCTGTCACAAAGCGAAACACGGCAAGAACATAACGCAACAAAACTGAACAGGGGGATGAAGTATGAGCACTGAGGCAGCGCCGAAACGCAACGAAATCCACATCGAACGCCTGGACAAAAGCTACATGCAGCCTTCCGCGGGCGAGCTGCACTACATCATTCAGGACGTGAATCTGGCGGTCCGGGGCGGCGAATTTTTCGTCCTGCTGGGGCCGAGCGGCTGCGGCAAATCGACGCTGCTCAGTCTCATCGCGGGCTTCGTCTCCAAGACGTCCGGCGAGGTGCGCGTCGGCGACCGCGAGGTTGACCGGCCCGGCCAAGACCGCGCCGTCGTTTTCCAGCAGGCTGATTCGTCCCTGTTTCCCTGGCTCACGGTCAGGGAGAACGTGGAGTTCGGCCTGCGCATGAAGCGTGTCCCGGCGGCCGAGCGCCGCAGCATTTCCGACCAGTACATCGAACTGGTCGGTCTCAAGGGACACGAGAGCAAGTTCCCGCGCGAGCTGTCCGGCGGCATGAAGCAGCGCGTGCAGCTGGCCCGCGTGCTGTCGAACGATCCGGCCATCCTGCTCATGGATGAGCCTTTCGGCGCGCTCGACGCAATGACGCGCCGCACCATGCAGAAGGAGCTTCAGCGGATTTGGCAGGAAACCGACAAAACTGTCATTTTTGTCACCCACGACATCCAGGAAGCGTTGCTGCTCGGCGGCCGCATCGGCATCATGTCCGCCGGCCCGTCGTCCAACATCTCGCACATTTACGACGTGCCCCTCACGTATCCTCGGGACCTGGGGTCGCCGGAGTTTTACGAGCTGTACAACCGCATCCAGGCTCATTTCGACGAATAGAGAGGAGAAGCCATATGAACACGAATGCCATTTCGGCAAAAAAAACGATCACGACCAAGGCGTCCATATCGGCTGTTTCCGGTGGGAAACCGCTTATCCGCAAGTCATGGTTCAAAAAAACGCTGCTCACCCTCGTCTTCTGGATCGCGGGACTGCTTCTGTGGCACGGGCTGTCGCTCGTTTACGGTCCGGAAATCCTGCCCGGCCCGATCCTGACCGCCCAAGGCGGCTACGAGCTGCTCGCCGACGGAACCCTGCTGCAATACATCGGGATCAGTTCGTACCGCGTCCTGCTCGGCTGGACCCTCGGCAGTCTGATCGCCATCCCGGTCGGCCTCGTCATCGGTAAAGTCGGTGCCATCCGCGCTTTCGCGGAACCGTTTCTGAACTTCATCCGCTTCATTCCGCCGATCGCGTTTATTACGCTGTTTCTCGTCTGGTTCGGCATCGGGGAGACATCGAAAGTCGTGCTCATCCTGTACGCCACTTTCTTCATCGTCGTGCTGAACACTTTAACCGGCGTGCTCGCCGTGGAGGAGGACAAAATCCGCTCCGCCCGCAGCATGGGCGCCTCCGAATGGCAAATCGTCCTGCATGTGATCATTCCGGCCACCGTGCCATACATGTTCACGGGCATCCGCCTCGCCATGGGCACTTCCTTCATGGCCATCATCGGTGCAGAAATGATCGCCTCCAACGAAGGCGTCGGCTATCTCATCTGGAACTCGCGGCTGTTCTTCCGTACGGACTGGATTTTCGTGGGGCTGATCTGCCTGGGGCTGATGGGTTTCATCACGGATCGCGCCGTGGCGCTGCTGGGGCGTAAGCTTTTGGCTCGGTATGGGGTTGTGGGGACAGTGGGGGGACGGCGGTAGGGGAATATGTATATCCATTGATTACAACTACTAGGCGCCTCTAAACTTGGGACAAGATGATAAAGTCTTGCTCATTGAATAGAGGTGCATTTTATGTAAATTGTTTAGATAAATGATTGCGAAACGAATCCATTATAAGAGTTACTATGACTTAGCCATAAGTAGGGTTCCAAGTTGCGGTATAAAGCAGGTTGAGGGGCTACTCTTTTTATCTGAGTAAAACACATAGTTAATCAGAAATGTGGTTGAAGTTACTTGGTTTTTTTATGATCGAAATACATTTTTATTGCAATTATTAAATTCAATATGCCTACCAAGATAGTACTGGTAATGACTATTAGTTGAACAGTTGAAGGTCCTGCTATTTTTCCATTTCCTACGGGACCAACCTTAGGTTGAGTCATATCCCAAAGTCCATACAATAATCCTATCAATGGTATTAATATGACAAGCAAACTAACAAAAATATAGGCTGTGTACTTATTCATATGCCCACCTCCCAAATGGAATAACTAACAGCTTCCATTTTAAAGCATAGACTTCACTCGAAATTAAAATTCCATTTTATGATCATTATAACACAAATTACTCGAAAAAAATGAAATATAATTAAATTTTATTTAATGTAAAATTAAAGCAACTTTTCCAAATTTGTATCGTCTAATACATTGATTGAAAAAAATATGTGGAGGTAGAAAATGATTAACAAGAAGAGTAGGAAGTTGGTTACAGTTTTATCTTTGGTCTCCCTTTTTTGTTTCACCAGTCTTGGGCCAGTTTCGGCTGAAAGTTCACAAGGAGCTAGTGCGAATTTAGGTAAGCAAGAACCGATCTCGACAGTTGAATCTTACACCATTGAAACGTATTCCGATACGTTAAACGCAGAAGGGTATTTTGAAAAAACCGGATACGAGGTAGTAAATGCTGTAACAAAGATCTATGTAGATGAAGGAAGAGCCATAAAATCTGAAGTAAGTTCAATTGAAGATTTTTACGACAACCAAGGGAACTACATTAAAACCGTAATAAAAAATGATAAATCCGCAAACGATTTTATTACAGGGAAAGCAAAAATTAATAATCAAAATTTTGTAGCATCTAGTCCTCTTAATGATCAATCACAATTAGCGAATGTAATCAAAAATAATGATACATTCGAAAAGGAGACTTTAGACTCTTCTAAAGAACAAGCTATATTAAAAAAATTAGAGACCAATGTTAGTAAACTTCCAAAAGTTCAGGATAAGGAAGTACAAGGGATTAATCTTGAACAATTAAACACAATAAAACAAAAGATTTCCGAGTTACAAGCTTCTAAAGTGACGCCAATGGTTAGCACGTGCCCTTCAAACTCTGGGGGTGTTGAGTCGTGTGGTGCTTACGATAATCTTTACAGGCATAACATTATAAATGGTGATTTTACTGCACAAGTTCTTGGACATGCCGGGGAAGACAGCAAATATACAAGATTACATGGGAGTGTAGGTAACAATACGGCAAAAGCTAGCAGGTTGGCTACTTTTAAGCAGCAAATAAATACTTATGAGAGATACATCGTCGATGATTTGGAAGCTAGTACCTTCTGGGAAGTAGTAGGATGGGCATCTGCTCTTGCTTCTTATGTACTGCTGGTTCAAGGGTTTCTTACAGGTCCAGTTGGGTGGGTTGCGGTTGTCTCCTCATATGCAAACGCTCTTTTGGTGTTTATTGGATTTACTTCTACATCTTACGCTACAGTTTCTAGATTGCAGATTAGTAAAAATGCGGCAGCTCAATTAAACAATGCTAAGACAACACACTACAATATGTTAAATTTGGGTGATGCAAATTATGGAAGCGACTATGTATCTGGATTTTAATTAGCAGTGGTATTACAGAGTTAATAAAGCGAATCTTATCCCGCGATCCTTATGTATACGGACGCGGGATTTTTTTACGGAAAGGAAAGTAAAACGTTCATTGCATTTAGCAGTCTTTTCAAGTTTATGGTTCCTAAGGGATCAGTAGAACTTAATTTTTAGGAAGTTGGCAGGATATCGACAAAATCGTTATTTTTGTCACCCACGATATCCAGAAGCGCTGCTGCTCGGTGGCCGCATCGGCATCATGTTCGCCGGACCGTTGTCCAACATCTCGAACATTTACGATTTACGGCTGTTTACGCCCGGAAATCGCTCATCCGCAAGCCTTGGTTCAAAAAACGCTGCTCACCCTTCGTCTACTGGACCGCGGGACTGCTTCTGTGAAACGGGCCGTCGCTCGTCTACGGACCGGAAATCTTGCCCGGCCCGATCCAGACCACCCAGGGCGGTTACGAGCTGCTTCATGGGCACCTCCTTCATGGCTATCATCATCGATGCCGAAATGATCGTCTTCAACAAAGGCGCCGGCATCTGGAACTCGCGGCTGTTCTTCCGCATGGGTTGAATTTTCATAGGGCTGATCTGCCTGGGGTTGATGGGCTTCCTCACGGGGCTGCTGGGACGTAATCATTTGGCGCGGATTGTGGGGAGGGTGGTAAGGGAATAGGTATACGAGCAAAAGAACCTTAAAGGGCTGTCAGCTCTTTAAGGTTCTTTTTGTTATTTACGGATTTGAAATTGATCCATTTTTTTGGTCAAGATGACGTTAGTCCTCTTTTAAATTACTCATGAATTTCAAAGATGGAGTCAACTATAATGGGTAAATTATCTCTCAGCGACACAACTCCGAGTACAGACCTTGCATGAACTCCATTATCCATGAAGATATTGAACATAAGATCCGAAAAAACCTCCAAAACTTTATGGTGCTCCTGAAAATCAGGGGTTGCATTTACAAATCCTTGTACTTTAATAACCCTTTTTATTTTATCGAGTGTTCCCAATTCTTCTCTTAAGACAGCGAAGACTTCTAGACCTGTTTGCATGGCAAAGTTATACCCTTCCTCTGTCGTATAATCAGAGCCCAATTTCCCCTGCTGGGCTTTAGAAGGTCCTTTTCCCGATAAAAATAGTAATCCATTAGCGACTATGAAGTTAGTATACTTGGCTGCAGGCTTACTAGCTTGAGGAAGAATATAACCGAGTGATTGTAACCTTTCTTCAGGCGTTGGCAACTGTGAGGCCCCATTTACTCTTGAATGTAATTTATATAAATACTAAGTAAGATGGAATTTGTTTGTAAACAAGATGATTGATAAGATTCTAGATCAGCGAATAGCAGGTCCTATAAAAGTTAGAACTACATTTTACACAGGCCGTCAAATACAATTGGTATATCAGCCAGGTCGATAGATGGTTCATTTACTTTAAACCAACCTAGGGAGGACGACGGGATGAAAATTCTTAGATATTTTTTTCTATCATTAAATATCCTATTGTCCTTTTGCGCAGGCTTATGGGCTTATCAAGCTGTTCTGTGGTTAGTTTGGGAGCAGACTATGAGCGAAGGGGATTTACCAGCCGTTCGTTATTGGGTGGGAATTGCGTATTTAATCATCTTGGTTCCCTCTTATCTTTTGATATGTTTCTTTGTTACATCCAAAATAAAATCGGCAATTATGCGTCTTCTACTTTACCCTATCGGGTGCGGACTCATGTTTGTTCTTCCCACCATATTTATATTTGCTGCTTTTGGCGGCGGAAATCTCTTTTCGGCGGAGGCGTTTCTGTTTTATGTGTTTTTTATATCCTCCGGCGCAGTATTTGGCCTGGGGTATGCTTTGAGTATATTTTTGACATCAAATAGGTTTGGAAAATAATTCGTAGGAGCATTCTCTTCAGTGTAAAAGAGGGTGCTTTTTTGTTTTATCGAATGAAGGGAAAGAAAATATCGTTTACAATGCAATTATTAACCACCCTTAGCTTTGCATGACTAACGTGGATCAGGAGGGTTGTGAATGTCTATGAAATTAATGCTTTCGGGGATTTTCGTATTCCTTTTGACCGATTTTATGGGAAATACAATGGGGATCAAGCTTCATCTGCTGGAAATCATTCTTCCTCTGTTAGGGATCGTTTTGTTTGTTTCGGGGCTCTTTGTGAAAAGTGATCGTGACTCGCGGTGATTTGTATAGCTCGTTAAACCAATAAATTATGTGGCTTTAGGATATCCGAATTTAAAGGGATGTATTTTATTTTAGTACAGATGAGTAATTTAGCCCCATAATGGCTTTCTGTTTGTTCTTCGTTTAATGGTTACCTAATGCAAGTATCGACTTTTAATTTTATCCTGAGAGAAAAGGAGGTGCCGCATATGGAGAAGAAACAAGATTTAACAAAACTTATAAAGCTAACGGGAGAACGGGCGAAGCTCGACGCCAAAGCGAACGGTACCTATGTGGTCTATAAAGACACTTCAGGCAAGCTAGTAAGGGAGTATTCTAACGGGGAAAAGGAATTTTTACCGGGAGATCAACTACCGTATGTCTGAACAAAAAGCCACGATGTTTATTTTTGCCGGAAATAACGGCAGCGGAAAAAGCACCATTCGAAACTTGATTATTGATCGAATAGGCATTAGCGTAAATATTGATCCGGATGATTTAGCGCGGCGTATCAATCCGTCACACCCTGAGCATGCAAGAGTGTCAGCAGGCAAGGAAGCCATCCGGTTGGCTCGAGACTGTATAGATCAGCAGCGTGATTATTCTATAGAAACTACCTTGTCCGGCGGATATGCAATACGACTTATGAAGGAAGCTAAGGCGAAGCAATTTGAGATTATGATGTTTTATGTCGGTCTTGGAAACCCGAATTTAAACGTAGAACGTGTTGCCAGCTGGGTTCGTAATGGAGGACACCATATTCCTACGACGGATATCTTGAAACGGCATGTCACCTCTATACAAAATTTGCTTACTTATATGCGGTTGGTTAATCATTTGCTGGTGATTGACAATAGTGCTTTAAATGGTGAAATCGTGCTTGAGGTAAAAGACGAGAGTTTAGCCTACCAAAATAGTTCCCTGCCCGATTGGGTCTTGCCTATTCGTAATAAACTGAATCATGAATAGCCCTATTTCATCCTATGTATTGTAGGTATGAGTGGGGTTATTTTATTACTATGCCATTGGAATGATTGTGCTACTGTAATGGAGCAGTCATCCTATAGCATAATTCATTAAGATATGTTGTCGATAAAAGGAATTAACTGTTGTAAAATAGAAGTAGGTCTTAAGGGCTATGTACAAATTGGGGTCAACAAGTCGGAAAGGTTCATCAGTTTTCCAAAGGCTCCAGGCAGAAGAATGTGTTAGAGGTTTTTGCCCGGACTAAGGAGAAGGCAGTGTTAGGCACATTTAAAACATACTAAGCGGGTACCTGCATCATGATAATAACAGCAATGCGCTTTTGCGAAAAGGCGATCTGACCCAGGATTAAGGGTAGGATCTTCTTTTTTTTTTGTTACTAAAACAAAAAGCTTTATAAAAAACTGAAGTTGGAGAGGGATATATGTCATATACAAATGGTTACAAAAGCCTTGATTCTGTAAATAAAGATTTTTGGAACGAAGCTAAAGTGAATCATGAACGGATGGATGAATTATATAATGAAACTGGAATAGAAAAAATGCTCTCTGGTCTTAAAACGCTAGAAAAGAGGGATATATTCAAAATTTTAAAAATAGAAAAGGACATGACTGATGATGCGAATTTCTTTGAAGTTATAAATAATAGGGATGATCATAAGTATTTAATCTATCTTAAAGAATTTTTGTCGAGAAAGAAAAGAGCTATAGAGGAATTATATGAAAAAAAATTCGCAAACTCGCAATTTAGATTTGACTCTTCAGATTACGTTAAACTAGTTCATTTGTTTTACACGTCTCCATCATTCCTATATGAAATCTTAGTTGTGCATGAATGGAAATCTAAAAGCACAGGAGATTTGTTTACTTGGTCTAGTACAGCAAGCTCTTCTCTTTTAAAAGGAATAGCTTCACATAAAGGCTTTCAAACTAAGATAATAGACACTTTGTATAGATTTTCTAAACAGAACAGCCAATATAAAATAACTGCTCACTGTATATTGGATGAAAAAAAACATTATATATATTTGTTATACAAACAAACAAAAGATACTAAACGCCCTGGATTTGACATGGCAAAAAGAGTAAAAGATATAGATCAAGTGATGTTTTCTATCAACATAATTGATAAAATTATCGAAATAAAAGCGCCAACAAAGATGGAGCTGTATGGTTTAAAAAAATATTTCAACCAGGAACTTGGAGAACTTACAGAGATAATTCCAACTGTTTTTACAGAGTATACCGAGGATGCTGTATTAAGGGTTTTTGAAAATGGTGAAGCCGCCAGCGGTATTGAACCTGAAGATTT
Organism: Paenibacillus sp. GbtcB18; assembly: GCF_019091125.1. NCBI lineage: Bacteria > Bacillati > Bacillota > Bacilli > Caryophanales > Paenibacillaceae > Paenibacillus > Paenibacillus sp. GbtcB18. The sequence continues at coordinate 253,124 of NZ_JAGXJX010000009.1, read as the reverse complement.
TGAAATAAATAGAATTGTCTTTTCAAATTCATTGCTCAGTAAATCCCCTGAAATCACAATTGAGTTGCCTAAGTCAGATATCTGGTTAAGTGTAATAGATGCCTTTAATCGAAGGATAATTGATTTGAACAGCTTAAAAGATGTTAAACAAATATATTTCACATCTGATTCTTGCACTCGTTCCGTCCGTTCTATAATGGTGGGCGAGGGAAATGTAATTTTTAAATTGGATGATAGTAAGTTAGAGGAGAATAAGAAGAAATCAATAATGAAAAAATTCATGCAAAAGTTTGGCTTTCCGATCAATCAGCCAGTTGAAAACAAATTTAAAGGAGGTATCTCTGATAAAGTTGATAGATTATTGAGGCTTGCAGAAGATGAATTATCAGACGATACTGTGTTTTACGATGAGTTTGTCCAAAAAGAATTTATTTATAAAAATGAAGTAGTAAGGACCAAATGTATCTATTGCAATAGCTTAGTTGAGCCAGAAAAAGATGAAGGGGGCGAGGAAAAGTGCCCAAATTGTTCTGATTCAAAATTAACAAAGGTAAATAGTATGGTCCATAAAATAAACCATGATAAGATTGAAAATTTTGTATTCTCCATCTTTACTGATTTTATAAATCAAGAATCTGATTGTGTAAGATTACCTCTTTCGGATTGGCCCTATAGGGGGAAAAATTATCGTATTTATAAATTCACATACAAGGGAAAACCATATCAATGTATTGTATCTGGTAATGTACTTTCACGAAAAATGCTCGACATGTTTGAACGACAATTAGTGCCTACAATTCTAATTTATTATGGTGTTGATAAAGAAACAAGTAATATTTTTTGTTTAGACACGATGCAACATCTTACATTTGGAAGTATCTATACTAATAGCCAAATGCCAACACTTAACGAATTCATTAAAGATATCTTAACGGGGTTAGAGAAAAGGACACAATATTTGATTGATTCCGCAGCAATCAAAGCCAACACTATAATACAAAATGTTAGTGACCGGGAGGAAGACCTTAATGTATATGATCAAGACATTTTTGAAGATGACGTATTTACTATAATTAAGCAACTAGTGCCTAATTCAGAAAAATGGGGCAAAGAAATGAAGGGAATAGCAGTCCCAGAAGGTATATTTGCTCTACAATATATGGATAGGGCTGGTATGGAAGTGCATCAACAAAAGGTAGTTTTCTCATATGATTGCAAACTAAATAAAGATAATAAGGGCTATAACTTAAAGTCTGATGAAAAAAGAAAAGGGCTGGATTATATTTCAAAAATAAACAATTTAAAGGAAATATCCGCTTACTGTACGAATGGACAAGTAACAGCTCATATTTTTATTAGTAATAAATTTAGAAAAGGTCAAATAAAAACTATGGCTGACTATTTCCATAAGCAAATAGGAAGGGAGTATATAGGAAAACCTATCTTTATTACTGCCAAAGTTATTAGCCATCTACATTCACAGTTCCTAAAGTACAGAGAGGAAATTACTTTAGTTCCTGATAGTTTTAGTAGAATGCTACATGAACTATTCACAGTTGAAGATTTTGTTGTTACCGAGAACAAAATAGATGAATTAATTGATGACGTAGTTTTTGCAGCTCAGCAATATACCAAATTAGATACTTCTAGAATTACTAAAAAATTCAAAAAGTAAACCTTTTAATAAGAACAAATGTTCTGTATAATGAAAATGAACATTTGTTCTTATTATTATTTAGGCGGTGATATTGGTATGAACATAACTGAAAGTGCTCTTAAGGATTTTTCAAGAATAAATAAAATTCTCATTGAGCAATATATTCAAGAGAACATCAAAAGGCAGTTAATTAGTATGAAAGGGGGAATTCTTTCTTTTAAGTTTCACGCACATAAAGTATATCTTTATAAAGGCTTTGATTCAGAAATAACAGAATTACTACAAATGAATTATAGGGAAATAATAAACATAGACTTTCTGAACCAATTTATATTTTTAAAAGACAGACTACCTGTTCGCTTACAAAGATGGGCAGAAACAAATTTTTTAGATAATATTTTTAATGAAATTGTCCAATCTTTAATATTTAAAAGAATTTATACAACAATAAATAATAATGATGAAGATATAGAATGGCATTGGCCAGGCGCGGGTTTAGCAATGAGGATGAATAAAAATTTAGTTTTTTACAAGCTCGAAACTAAAAATCTGTTATGATGGTCAATTAAAGTTTCCGTATAAAAAGTTGGTAATGGTCTTCGTTTCTTCACTTATATTATTACTGATTATCCGTATGAGCGAATGTAAGTCATGATCTGTATAAATAATGACCTCAATACCCTCGCCTTTGCTATGCTTTTGATAACAAAATGAATAGATTGCCGGTTTATTATTTACCAAAAGTTCTGCTGATATACACAAAGGATATTCACTATATAGTTCAGTACTTCCGTGGCTTAGAGACACTACTGTAATTTGATTAAACTTTGTTAATATGGAATCAATGTGCTTGTCACTGAAATCTTTTAGAAGTTCTATTAAGTGACTAAAGGTAAATCCTTCTTCATTTAAATCTACAGACCATTCCTCTAGCTCTTGAATCCTCAAAATTAACAAACACCAAAGAAATGTTATTTCATTTTTGTTAGCTTTGAAGGTGTTATTTTCCTTGATAGCAAAAGAAAAGTATCGGGTCCGGGAATCAGATTATGAAACAGCCAGTTTCTTTGAACATCAAGTAACAGCTTCTTGCTCTCATCAATGAAATATGTTGAAATAATATCTGAATAACCTAAAACAAGTGAAGTAAGCTGTTTTCCTTCTATAATATGAATTCTGTATGCTTTGTCATTCCGTATCTTTTCTATCCAAACTCTGCATCCATTTGTTAAATAAGTTGTAGTTAGTATAGCTACATGTTGAGGTTTCTCTGCATCTGCCCATGCGAACTTAGAATTGAGTTGTTCTGGAGAAATTCCACCTGATTGGTGTTTGCATTCGAAGAACCATTTTTCTTCATAAGATCCTACTAATTGATTATTCATATCTGAAATTCCTTCTATGTCTCTTCCATTATCGGCACCGCCTTGTCTCCATAACAGTTTTTTAAAACCAATATGACCTAATAACTCAAAACATAATTCTTCGAATTGAATGGGTGTTATTTTTCTGAAATCAATATCAGTCTCACTGTAAGGCATAACATCCTCCGACTGCTATTAAAATTTAATAACACACAATATACCTTTAGTATAACAAGGTATACGCCTCCACGTACCACTTCAATCCCAAAATTTTGATACTCTATCCATACAAACCTAAGGATGGAGGTTATTTATTCATGCCCACACTTCACCGACGAAATAACTCCTTAATAAACCGCTTCGATAAGCTTGCGGAAGAGTCAGATAAGCTAGCCACATTCGAATTGATGAATGAAAATTTGGTTGCCTTAGAAACACAATTACTGGCATCAATGGTCCCGGAGCAGCAATTAATTTTTCGAGAGTGGCAGGATAATGGATTGGCTATGGAGTACATGAAGAAAGAATGGATTTATGTAAGGGCTGTGCAAGATGGAATTAAAATTTTGTCCCAACTATACAGCGATTAGCTAGTCTTAAAATGAATCCCAATTAATCTGAATCAGGGAAATGGACTAATATTAAAATGTCGTTCAAGGCCTCGTTCTCTCATTACGTTATGGGTAAAGGGAACGAGGCTTTTTATTTTTATGCATATTAAGAGAGGGGAAAGTTGGAATTTTGGCGAATCTTGACCTATAACGCTTTTAAAGAAAGATGACATTTGCTTGTATATCACAATATTAGGGTCAGATCATGATCAGAGGGATTATCATCTGGAGTTCTAAACAGCCAGAATTTAAGACGGAGGCTCACAAAGATGACCAAGTGGTGGATGGTACGCGCGGGAGATAACAATGAGTTAATTCCAGAGTGGCAAGTGAATAAAATTGCTTCGATCGGTTGGCCGCAGTTAGGAGATCCCAGGAAGTTTGCATCCAGAGAGAAGTTTGTTGAACATAGTCATGTGATCTATGCGGATCAGAAGCCGGGGACGCGGCTCTCATGGGCGGGGCAGGTTTGGAGATATTACAATGAGGTTGCTCTGAATGATCGGGTGATTACCTATTCCAGAGAAACCCGGGAGTATATGCTCGGAACGGTGACCAAGGCGCCGGAATACAGGACGGATATCAATGCTTTGTATCCCAATGTGATTTCGGTGGATTGGGAGTCCAAACGAATTCCCCGCGATTTGTTTTCGCAAAGAGCCAAGTACTCTTTAGGCAGCACATTGACGGTTTTCCGGATAGACGATTGGCAGGAGGAGATTCTGGCTTTATTTCACCAAACACCAGCTGCACCTGTGAATGTCACCGTTCGAGATGAAGAAGCGGCAGAGTTTAACACGGAAGAGTTTGAGGGACGGGCCAAGTCGCTCATTGAAGATCGGGTGGACAAGCTCGACCCATGGGAGATGCAGGAACTGGTTGCGGGGCTGCTTCAAGCGATGGGCTACCAGACGAAAGTGAGCCCGAAAGGCCCCGACGGGGGGAGTGGATGTGCTGGCTCACCGGGATGCGTTCGGGTTCGAGAAGCCGATCATCAAGGTGCAGGTCAAGCATAGACGTGCCACCAGCGGAGGGCCCGAGGTGCAGCAGCTCGTAGGAGCAAGTCCTCACGGAGCGAGCTGTTTGTTCGTGTCCACAGGCGGATTTACGGCGGCAGCCAGGACCGCGGCACAGCATAATGGCGTCAAGCTGCTGGATTTGGCAGGCATCGTCGAGCTGATTAACGAGTGGTATGACAAGATGCCGCCGGAGAAGCAGGCGTTGATTCCGTTGAAAAGAATTTATGTGCCTTCGTAGGGTGAGAAAGAGAAGCGGGCATACAAGTAGGCACACAAGGACAGGAAGGAAGTACATATGTGGAAAGATATAGCTGCTTTGTTCGGCAGCAATCCAGTAGTGACTTTACTAATTTTGGTGGTTGGCACTTCTACTTTATGGATGTACAAAGAATTTAAAGAAATATTGAATCGAAATAACATAGCCAAACTAAATCTTATAAATGAACGTTTAAAAACTTTCGGGAAGTTGGAAGCCGCTATTGCTTTAGCATTGAAGAAGCCTGAAGATGAGAGCATTTTAGCAAAACTATACGACATTCTTGGAGAAAGTAGCGCTCTATTCACGAAAGAAATGAGGGAAGTGACTCGTACCTTTTACGCGCAAGGACATCCTCATATCTTGTCGGCCTTACAAATTTTTATTGATAATCAAATTAATACTTCTAGGATGGAAAAAGCAGAGCTTTCTAAATACGAGAACTCTACAGACGTTATAGACAAGATTGAGAGAATGATAAAGCCTTTTGTTCCTATTCTATTTATATGGGCTTTTGTTTTACTGCTTGTCTCCTATGTTTTGGTTTTAATTCACCAGCAGGATATGTCCGCTAAAATTCATTTGACCATGTTTTTTGTCTCTACCTTAATTTCCTTTGTATTTTTTAGTGTCTTGTTATCGGTTGGACTTGATAATAAATTAGGCAAACAAGGGCGCTACCGCTGGATGCTTCACACTACTATTGTGTTCACTCCGTTTGTTTTCTCGCTATATACAGGATTGTGGTGGATCAGCATCTGTATTCAGGTGATCGCTTTTATACTGCTTCTTAAAAAGCAGAAAAAAGCTAAAAACTCTTTGGTTTTGCTTAAGTAAACGAGTCTTATATTTGGAGGAACCATCATGACTTTACCAAGTGAGTTGTCCTCAATTTTTCGTCATAAACAGAAGTATGGTCCTCATTCTCGAGACTTAAGGGATACATTGAGTCCTCGCTGCCGATCCATATCTGCCAACACACAGACGACGTCACCTTCTTCTACGACAAATCGCGGACAGCGGCGTACTGGACGGAAAATAAGCCCCAGTTTAGCCGCTGCCCGCGATCCTTCACACTCAAAGCGGTGGCGTTACTCCTAACTGCACCCAGCCTTCCTTGGAAGGACCGTAAACCGCAGGGATAGGCAACTCCGCTTGACGCATGAGGACTGTAACCTGACCCCGATGGTGAACGATGTGTTTGATTAATCCCATGAAGATCGTCGCGTTGGACTCCATTCTTCCGAACGCATTTTGGACGTGCTTCAACGAATCGTCCGTCCACTGCTCTTGTAAAGCTTGCACTACACGAGAGCTGATCTGATTAAAGGTCTCCGCGATCTCCTTTGCGGACGGCACCTCGTTCGGATTCGGCACTTTCTCTACCAAGACTCCGAATTCGGTTAAATAATCCGGGATATTCGTGACAAAATGCCACACAATCCTTCCGAGCGTACGTCCTCCGGGATATACCTGCTGCCCGAGCGCATCATCGGTCAACCCGTCCAATACATTCTGGGTTAATACCGCCTCATTTTTCCATTCTACGATTAAATCCTGTACGGTAGCGTACATCTTCTCATTCCTTTCCTGGGTGAAAATAGTTCCTCATGACCGAACCGTTCTTGCGGGATTCCTCATCCCGTTTTCTCTCCCGTCTATATAAAAGTTTGTCTGGCTCGATTCCATCATAAACGTTAATAGTGACAGCTATTGTCACTAATTATTTTTTTAACCTCTGTCAGGCAAATCAAGGATCTCAAGCTTTCGCTGTTGTTGTCCATACAAACCGGCGAACACCGCGGCAATCGCCATAAAGATTGCGCTGGATGCCACGCCGAATTGCAATCCGTACCGTTCGACCGCCACGCCTCCAATGATGGGTCCGATAATCTGTCCTGCGGCAAAAAAGGCAGTGGCTACGCTAAGACAGGCCGCATACGCGTGGTGAGGAACATGACGACGAAGAAGCACTGTTGTCATCAGCGGCGGGGTAATAAAGGAAACCAGCCCGATCGTGGCGGCTCCGAGTACAGTAACTAACATACTATGGGTGATTACCCCGCACACACCGATCGTTCCTAAGGCTAATCCCAACGCAAGCGTATACCCGCTCGGCCATCGGTCAATGGCTTTGCCTCCGATCCATCCGTTAAACAACCCCGCAAATCCGATCCCGGACCATATCAATCCGGCGTAGAGGGACGGAATGCCTTGGCTAACCAGATAGGGAATCAAATACGTGAAATAGATGATATATCCCCATCCGAAGAAAAAAATAAGAAGCGATTAGGAACAAGAGCCTCTTCGGGCTCAACAGGAGACGATATACATTGTTGTTTTCTTTGTCCCGTGACTTCGATTCGGTTTGTGAGGGCATTTTTTCGGCTTCCCTTTTTCTGGTGACGAACTCAAAACCGAACGCGGCAATGACTCCGAATACGCCCATGATCACCCAAGCATACCGCCACCCCAGCAGGTGTGAAGGGTCTATGGTAAAGGGGGCGAACAAGCCCGTCACTAGAATGCCGGCAGATCCGCCCAGCCATATAAGGCCCGATGCCGCTCCTCGTTCCGCCGGTCGAACGGCATCCATTGCAATGGACAGGACTAACACTGTAGCGAAGGCCGATAACAATCCAATTGCGAACCGCCAAAGCCCAAGCCCGGTGAAATGATCGCTGAATGCCGAGCCGATCAAAGTCAATCCGAGCAATAGGCATGTGATCCGATTAATGACATGTTTGCGGTCCGGAAACCGCGAGAGCAAAGGAGGAAGACACAAGGTCCCGACCAAATAACCGATAAAGTTGACTGTGCCGAGCATACCCAACTGTCCGTAGCTCCCCCCGATCACCCTCTGTATCCCAGGCAAGAACATACCGTAGGAGAGCCGGGAAAAACCGAGTATGACGACAAACAAAAACGATGCCCATAGAGTAATCCGATTAAATGCGGATTTTGTACCCATATAGCTCATCTTCCCCCAAAATAATAAGTTGACCCTATTGTAAAATTCCGGGAATGTTTTGTAAAATTGAATTATATGAATAAATGATTCGAATAACTTAAACAAAGGTGATGACTATGGATCTTCGAGCTTTAAAGACTTTCGAGGCTTGCGTGCGTCTTGGACATTTTCTGAAAGCCGCCGAGGAACTCCAATACGCTCCCTCTACGGTAACCCTTCAGATTCAGCGTCTTGAAGCGGATCTGGGCGTTTCTTTATTCGTGCGCGACGGAAAACGCGTGATCGTGACCGAAGCCGGCCGGTGGCTCCATAATGAGGCCTCGGTTTTACTGAAGTCGATCGGAACGATGAGGCAGACCGTCTCGGATATTGCTGCGGGAGATACCGGCTCGGTGCGTTTTGCCGCTATCGAGCCCGTCGCGAGCCAGCAGTTAGCGACCGTTATAGCTGACTTTTGCAAGACTCGACCGAAAGTGGAGTTAACCATGGAAGTAAGCGGCAGCAGAACGATTGCGGAGAGGGTTCGGGCCGGCGAACTGGAATTCGGCGTTTGTTCGCCTCCGCCTTCGAAGCTCATGCTGGAGTTTGAGCCGCTGATCGAGGAAAGATTAGGGATCATGTTACATAGGAATCACCCGTTAGCCGATCAAGACAGTATCACCGCTAGCGATCTCGAGGGGCTAACCGTTCTGGTCAAAGAACCGACTTGTATCTACCGGGAGCTTTGGGAAACGGCGATTGATGGGGCTGGGCAAACCCCCTTTTCTTGTATGGAGGTTGGAAGTTTCTTTGTCATTCAACAGATGGTTAAGGCAGAGTTCGGCGTCGGTATTGTTCCGATTTACAGCGGTCTGGAACAGGAAGGCTCCTTGGTCATAAGACCTATAGCCGATTTGAATCCTGTCGTCACGATAGGCATCGCTTGTAAAGACAAAAACTACCTAGGCAAGGCAGCGCTCTTGTTAATGGAAGCAATTAGGGGCATCCGTGAACCCAACCCTACGCGACCAAGTGCATGATTGAGGATGCTCGCCATCATTATTGATCTTTTTTCCGTCCGTTTGAGTGGGATACTTTTACGAAGAAGTCAAAGCTGAAAGCTGTCAACTGAAAGAATCAGACGACCCATGCGGAGTGCTGTGCATTGCCGCATTTACCTTTCATTAAAACGGATAGAGCCTAGGCGGAGTCAGCGTCTGGGTTTTTTTATGAGCAAATTCAGAAAAATTAATACCATAATATGAAAATTTTAGTATATAAGTAAAATTTATTCGTTTACAATGAAGGCACGGCATGTCAACTTGCATAGAAAAAGTCGATTCCCGGCGAAGCGTGCGGATGATGATGTAAGCTTCGTCGAATTCGCGGTGTTCCGTCGAGCTAACGGGAATCGATTCCAAGACCGCCGTACGGTCGGCTAAACAGAGCTAGCCGGCTTTTACGCCAAGTTTCAGTCATAATCGAATTCCGGCAACAAGTGGGCGGCTGTAAGCACAACGGGTGCGGAAGCCCATTGACGACGGGTCCGGCTTTGGCGGACCACGCTGCGGAGGGACGATGATGGAGCAGTATCTAACGTTAATCGACATTATTCAAGACAGAAGGAGGCAGGCGGAGAAAGGTATCACTTATATTTCGGGGGACCGGGACGAGCTTTACGAATCGTACGGCGAGTTATTCGAACATGCGCTTCAGGTGCTGCATTATTTGCAGTCGCGCGGAATGGAGCCCGGGGATGAATTGTTGATGCAAATTGACGAGAACCGTACGTTTTTGCATGTCTTCTGGGGATGTCTGTTGGGCGGCATCGTGCCGGTTCCGGTAACGGTCGGCAGCAATGACGAACATAAGATGAAGCTGTTCAAAATTTGGGACACGCTGCGCCGCCCTTATTTGATCAGCGATGCCAAAGTGCTGGGAAGCTTGGAAAAGTACGCGCGCCAGCAGGGGCTTGAGCAAACCTTCGGCGTACTCGCGCAGACCGCATTGCCAACGGAAAGCCTGGATTATCGCTTGGAGGCCAAAGGAGTTATTTATCCGGTTCAGCCGGATCGCTTGGCTTTCATCCAGTTTTCTTCCGGATCGACGGGTGACCCGAAAGGTGTCATGCTGACTCATGAAAACTTGGTGCACAACATACGCGACGCTGCTGTCGAATCGGAATTGGACGACAGCGACGCATACCTCGGCTGGATGCCCCTTACCCACGATTTGGGATTGATTGCTTTTCACCTTACGTGCGTGATCGGCAATGTCAATCAATTTATTATGCCTACCGCGCTTTTTATCCGGCGCCCTTCGCTTTGGCTCAAAAAAGCGTCGGAGCATCGGGTGACGTTAATTTGTTCTCCCAACTTTGGATATAAGTTTTTTTTGGATCAATACAAACAAGAGGCGGCCAAGGACTGGGATTTATCCCGGATCCGTATCATTTATAACGGGGCCGAGCCGATTTCGACCGAGGTGTGCGACCGGTTTTTGAGCGCAATGGCGGTCCACGGACTGCGCCGATCCGCGATGTTCTGCGTGTATGGAATGGCTGAGGCCTGCGTAGGCGTAGCCCATCCCCCGTTAAACGAGGGCATCAAGGCGGTTCATCTGAACCGGGAACACCTGACCATCGGCGAAGCGGTTGTGCCTGCTGCACCCGAGGATCGCTGCTGCGTGACCTTTGTCGATGTCGGCTATCCGATGGCAAGCTGCGATTTCCGGATTTGTGACGATAACCATCTTCCTTTGACTGACGATGTCATTGGGCATATTCACATTCGCGGCAAAAATGTGACGTCCGGCTACTACAACAATCCGCAGGCGACGGCCAAAGCGATGACGAAGGACGGTTGGCTTGTAACCGGCGATTTGGGTTTTATGCGCAGCGGCCGGCTTATTATTACGGGACGTGCGAAAGATATTATTTTCGTGAACGGGCAAAACGTATACCCGCATGATATGGAGCGTGTCGCGGAAGAGGTGAACGGGGTCGAGCTTGGTAAGGTAGCCGTTTGCGGCGTACGCGACCCGGGGACAGGACAAGACCGGATTGTTTTATTTGTTATTTACACAAAAAAACCGGAAAACTTTGTGCCGCTAATTGTTAAGCTGCGTCATCATTTGAACGAACGGGGCGGCTGGGAGGTTAGGGATGTAGTGCCGGTGCGCCGTCTGCCCAAGACGACGAGCGGCAAGGTGCAGCGCTACAAGCTGGCGCAGCAATACATGGCCGGGGAATTTGACGAAGTGTCCGGCCGACTGGCCGATCTGCTGCTGGCGGCGCGCGCAGCGAAGCCGAAAGCCCTGGCCCGCAGCGAAGCGGAGCAGAAGCTGCTCGCTTTATGCAGACGGGTGCTGCAAACGGAGGAAATCGGCACCGACGAAAGCTACTTTGAACTCGGTGCCAATTCGCTGCAGCTGACGCAGTTGGCCGAAGCGCTCGAAGGCGAGTTCGGAAAGGCTATTCCGGTGACGGATTTCTTCTCCTATCCGACCGTTGCTAAGCTGGCCGCCCATCTTGCGGCGGACCCGGCGAAGAAAGCGCCGGTTAAGCTTGAGGCGGGACCGGCGGATGATCCGGGCGACCGGGATATCGCGATTATCGGCATGGCCGGCAAATTTCCGCAGGCGGACACGCTGGAGCAGTTTTGGGAACATACGGCGCAGGGGCGCGACGCCATCGGTCCGTATGGCGATGCCAGGAAGCGGGACGCGGATATGTTTATGGCAAAGCTGCAGCGTGAACCGGGGCAGTGGGAGGCGGTGGAAGGCGGCTATTTGGATGAGATCGATACGTTCGACTATGCTTTTTTCAAGTTGACGCCAAGAGAAGCATCGCTGATGGACCCGAATCAACGCTTGTTTTTACAAACGGCGTGGAGCGCGCTGGAGGATGCCGGTTATGGCGGCGCCAAGCTGGCTGGAGCCCGGACGGGCGTTTACGTCGGTTTTTCCAAAACCAGCTTCGACTACGAGCGTCTGCTCACGGAAGCGGAACCGGAGGCGCTGCCCCGGTTTATTATCGGCAACTTACCCTCGGTTATTTCGAGCCGAATCGCGTATTTGCTGGATTTAAAGGGGCCGGCGGTTACGGTCGATACGGCCTGCTCGTCCTCGCTGTCGGCGGTGCATTTGGCCTGCCGGGCTTTAATGAACGGGGATTGCGACATGGCCGTGGCGGGCGGCGTCAAAACCATCTTACTGCCGATTCGGGCGGGCATCGGCATGGAATCGGCCGACGGCCGGGCGCGGGCATTTGACCGGGAGTCGGACGGAACCGGCGCGGGCGAAGGCGTCGGCTCCGTGATTCTGAAACCGCTGCGCCGGGCGGTGCAGGACGGCGACCGTATTGTCGCCGTCATCAAGGGCAGCGCCATGAACCAGGATGGCAGCACGATAGGCATCTCCGCGCCCAATGCGCTGGCGCAGGCGGATGTCATCGCGCAGGCATGGCGGAACGCGCGTGTAGACCCCAAGACGATCACCTATATCGAAGCGCACGGAACGGGAACGCAGCTTGGCGATCCCATGGAGATTGAGGGCATCTCGCAAGCGTTTGGCCGGTATACGGAGCGCAAACAGTTTTGCGCGGTAAGTACGGTCAAAACGAATATCGGCCATTTGTACGAAGCGGCCGGTATCGCCGGTTTGATCAAAGCAGTGCTATCGCTCCGGCATCGGCAAATCACGCCGCTCGTTCATTTCCGCGCGCCTAACCGTCAAATCCGTTTTGAGGATTCGCCGGTTTATCCCAATGTATCGCTGACCGATTGGGAACCGCAGGGATTCCCGAGACGCTGCGGAGTCAGCTCGTTTGGATTTAGCGGCACGAACTGCCATGTGGTGCTTGAAGAATACAAACCGCGGGAGGAAGCGACGGAGTCCGGCGCGGGCAGCGCGGGCGGCACTGCGCCGGACGGTGCGCTGCTGCTCGTTTTGTCCGCGCGCACCGACAGCGCCTTGAAAGCGTTAATCGGACGTTATGCCGAACGTTTTGAACGTTCACCGGATCTCGACATGCACAGCGTTTGTTTCACGGCGAGCACCGGGCGCAGTATGTTTGCGCATCGCCTCGCCATCGCGGCTGCTAGCCCCGTAGCGCTGCGCGACAGCCTTCTCCGGCTGCACCGCGAGGGCATTGCGGGCGAAGGCGTGTTTACCGGACAGATCGGGACGGTGTCCGGATTTGGCGAACCGGCCAGAGAGGTGCCGGGCGGGCCGGAAGCTGCCGGGCGATTTTCCGCGGGCGAAGGCGGAGCAGCGCCGACGCTGGAAACGGCTGAAGGGGCGGATCAACTGGCCGCAGCCTTTGTGCGGGGGGAACCTATCGATTGGGAGCAATTGTACGCACAGGGGCAGCGCCGGCGGGTATCGCTCCCGTCATACCCTTTTGAAGGCAAGCGCTGCTGGATTCAAATCGCCGAGACGCCGAGGCAGCGGGGGGAAGAAACAGGCAGTTTGACGATGGAGGAAGGTCAGGTGAACGGAGTGAGCACTTTGCATGAACAGTTGTTACATACCAGGACAGCGACGGATTCCGCTCGTCATTCGGAGGTTGCGCAAACGCTGGCTCAAATGATAAGCGACGTCTCGCATCTAGAAATGAATGAGCTTCATCCGCATATTCATTTTTTGGAGCTGGGGCTTGATTCGATCAACTTGACCCAAGTACGGCAAGGCATCAAGGATGTGTTTGGTCTCGATATTCCGATGAGCCGTTTTTTTGAAAACCTGACCAGTTTAGAGCAGGTGGCCGAATACATTGTGCATCATTTGCCGCAAAACGCTTCGTCCGGTACGCAGAACGGGATCGACCGTTCCGGACGGCCAATCGAGGATGCCGTACCTCATAGAGTCGAAGTGCTTTCCGCCGCCGCTGGGCAAGGCCAGTCAACCGAAGGACTGCCCGCTTTCCTGCCGATTTCTGCAGCGCCTCGCCAAGGAGGGCAAGCTGCGTACGATATCCATGCCGGCTCGGCGGCAGCTTCAAGCCTGGGACAGGCCGCTGCCGCTGCGAACGCCCGAAGTGGTTGGACGCTTGCGGATGCAGAGCGCAGCGACGGCGCAGAAGCGCAGCCCGGTTGGGACGGGCCGCCAAGCGCAGCGGCGCTCCGTCAGACTGCGCCCGAGCCGACTGGTGGCTGGCATCACCCGCCAAGCATCGCATTCGTTCATGCGCTTCGGCCGATTATGGAACAGCAGCTGCACATTATCGCCCGGCAGTTGGATGTGCTGCAGCCGCCTTCCTTCATCACGCCGGAAACCCCCGAGCGCGCGGCAAGGACGGAGCCTCCAGCCTTCCCGGCGGCCATTCCTCACGCGCATTTTGTCGATGCGCGCAGCGAAGCAGCCGCTGCCGGCGGCTTGCCGTCCGCTGCGGCGCCGTCCACGGTATCCCGCGGCGGCGATCACGGTACAGGCGGCGATTCATCGGAGCCGGCACGCGCAGTAGCGGCGGACAGCGAAGGCGGGCAGCCGTTTCGGCCTTACCGTCCGATGAATGTGAAAGCCCGCGAAACGCTGACGCTCCGTCAAGAGCAGCATTTACGCGACTTGATCGACCGCTATACGGCACGCACCGGGCGGACCAAAGCATATACGCAGAAATACCGCGCTGTATATGCCAATAATCGCAATGTGGCGGGTTTTCGGCTGATGCTTAAAGAGATGGTGTACCAGCTCGTGGCGGAAAGGGCCGAGGGCTCCAAGATTTGGGATTTGGATGGCAACGAATACATTGATTTGACGATGGGGTTCGGCGTGAATTTGTTCGGCCACGACCCGGCGTTTATTCGTGAACATATTGACAAGGCGCTGCGCAGCGGGATGTGCCTCGGACCGATGTCGAACTTGGCCGGCCAAGTGGCTGAAGGAATTTGCCGCATGACGGGCGTAGAGCGAATAGCCCTCTTCAACTCCGGCACGGAAGCGGTTATGGTGGCTTTACGGTTGGCCCGGGCCGCTACAGGGCGGAACAAGGTGGTTATATTTGCCGGTTCGTACCACGGCACGTTTGACGGCGTGCTTGCGCTTGCCCGCCCGGGCTCGGACCGGGAGCGGTCGATGCCTTTGGCACCGGGAGTACCTTCCGGGACGGTAGATGACATCGTTGTGCTTCCTTACGGCACCGAGACGGCGCTTGCCTATATTCGCGAACACGCCCATGAATTGGCGGCGGTGCTGGCGGAGCCGGTGCAAAGCCGCAGACCGGATTTGCAGCCGCGGCCGTTTTTGGCGGCGGTTCGGGAAGCGACCGAACAAGCGGGCGCCGCTCTTATTTTCGACGAGGTGATCACCGGTTTCCGGCTTCATCCCGGCGGGGCGCAGGCGTGGTTCGGCATTGAGGCGGATTTGGTCACCTACGGCAAAGTGATCGGAGGCGGGATGCCGATCGGCATCGTGGGAGGCCGTGCCGCTTATATGGACGGCATCGATGGAGGCATGTGGGATTTCGGCGACGGTTCGTATCCGCAGCATGAGGAACGGCGCACCTTTGTTGCGGGTACCTTCTGCCACCATCCGCTCGCCATGGCGGCATCGCTTGCCGTGTTGGAACGGCTGGAGCGCGACGGGGAGAAGCTGCAGGCGGAGCTGAATGCGAGAACCGCCGATTTGGCGGAGACCTTAAACCGCTTCTTTACCGAGGAAAAGGTGCCGATCCGGATCGATTATTTCGGTTCTTTGTTCCGGTTTGCGCTCAAGGGCGATCTGGAGTTGTTTTACTATCACATGCTGGACCAAGGCATCTATATCTGGGAGGGGCGCAATTGCTTTTTGTCGACGGCGCACACGGAGACCGATATAGCCCGCATTGTGCAGGCGGTCAAGAACAGCGTAGCCGCGCTGCGACACGGCGGATTTTTGCCCGATTCGCCTCCGGACGGCCCGGACCCCGGCAAACTTCCGCTGCCCGAGCGGCCCGTGCACGATCAGGATCGTGTCATTCCCTTGACGCCGGAGCAAAAACAGCTTTGGTTTGCATCGGCTTCCAGCCGTGAGAAGCCGCACGTTTTGCATGAATCGGCGCTGATTCGGCTTCGCGGGCCGCTGCGCATGCAAGCGTGGAGCGAATCGGTTCAAACGCTGATGCACCGGCACGAAGCGCTGCGTACGTACATGGGCGTGGACGGAGAAACGCAGGTGATCGCCGCGTCGCTGGAGGCGCAGATCAAGCTGCTGGATGTCAGCGGGTACGATGATTTTTCGCGCGAGCGGCAAAAGAGCGCCTGGCTGAAACAGGGCATTGAGGCCCCGTTCGGGTTATCGGAAAGCGAACCTTT
This sequence comes from Paenibacillus sp. GbtcB18, assembly GCF_019091125.1. Taxonomy (NCBI): domain Bacteria; kingdom Bacillati; phylum Bacillota; class Bacilli; order Caryophanales; family Paenibacillaceae; genus Paenibacillus; species Paenibacillus sp. GbtcB18. Next base: position 236,976 of record NZ_JAGXJX010000009.1, on the reverse strand, counting down.
ATTCCGCATCCATTTCTTAAAGCTGGAGGAAGAGGAGCACTTGGCGCTGTTCACTTTTCACCACCTGATCGCGGACGGATGGTCCATTGTCGTCTTTATGCGGGAGTTGGCGTCAATCTACAGCGCGCTTGTCCGGAAGGAACGGTACCGGCTCCCGGAGGCTGCGGCTTTCCGCGATTATGCGGCATGGCAGCGACTGCGGATGGCCGATCCGCGCAGCGCGGAAGCGTCGGCATTTTGGACCGGCGAGCTCTCCGGCCCGCTAACTGTATTGGAGCTGCCGTCTCCGCTGCGGGGAGTAAGTGTGCCGGGCCTTCGAGGGGGGCGGTACACGGCCGTGCTGGAAGACGGGCTCGTTCAATCGCTCAAAAAGCTCAGCATCCGGCTGGGCAGCAGTTTATTTGTTACGCTGCTGTCCGGCTTTAAAATCTTGCTGCACCGATTGACAGGCGACTCCAGGCTGACTGTCGGCGTGCCGACGGCCGGTCAAGCACAGATGGACGCTTTTTCGCTGATGGGACATTGCGTCAATGTGCTTCCGGTGGTTAGCCGGGTTCAACACGAGACGACATTTGCGGACTTTGCCGGCGCGGTCAAGGAAAGCATGCGCCGGCTCGAAGCTTACCAGGCTTACAGTTTTGCCGCGTTGGCCGAGCAAGGGCTTCGGCATTTGCCTGTCATAAACGTCGTATTCAATATGGACCGGCCTTTGCCCAAGCTGCGGTTTCACGAGCTGAACACGGAGCTGCTCCCCAGCCCGGTCACGGCCAGCAAGTATGAGCTGTTTGTCAACGTGACTGAAGCGAATAAGGAGCTGCGGGTGGATTTTGATTACAACGCGGGATTGTTCGAGCCGGATGTCATTGCCCATTGGTTCCGTTACTGGGTGACGATTTTAGATGAGATTACAAAAAAGTCGGGCCAACCTCTTGCGGAAATATCGCTGTTGGACATGGACGAAACCACTCAAATATACAAACGCTGGTCGTCGCTTGCCGACCGGGACGGCGGCTGCCCTTGCGTGCTTGACGCTTTTGGACGGCCGGCTCCCGCCGGGACGGCGGGGGAGCTGCATATCGTGGCGCAGGGTCTGCTTAACCGGCAGAGTATGGGCGAGGCTGCACGCACGGGCGAGTGGGTATACCACGCGCCGGGAGGGGAACTGAAACGCATCGGGCCAATCTCGGCTTTTGCCCGTATTCGGGGGCGCCTAATCAACTTGCGGCAGCTTGAGACGCATTTGCTGCGCATCTGCAATTTGGAAGCTTGCGCTATCCGCGTGTGGGGGCATAGTGCTGCAGGCTGCGCCGCGACGCTTGCGGCGTATGTAGTACCGGACCCGTCCGCCCCTTGGGAGGAAGAGGCGCTTAAACGGCGGTGGAGCGAGGTTCTCCCGGATTATGCGCAGCCCGGCCAAGTGATGCTCATGAAGGCGCTGCCGCTGCTTGCGGACGGCGAGCCGGATTGGGAGCGGCTGCCGGCTCCGTCAATGCCGGGCGCAGACCCAGAGATGGGCACAGGACCGGATGACGGCGTAGAAGCCGAATTGATTCGGATGTGGCAAGAGGTGCTGGGTGTTTCGACGGTCCGTGCGCACGATCCGTTTTTTCAGCTCGGCGGCGATTCTTTGACGGCTACGGTACTTTTATCCCGGATTCGCAAAACGTTTGACGTGCAGATCCCGCTCGGCGAGCTGTTTCATCGGCAGACGGTGGGCGCGCTGGCCCAGTACATTCGGGGCGGCGAGAAGCAAGATTTTAGCCCTATCGAACCTGTCGAGGCACATCCGCATTATCCCGCCTCGCCCGGCCAGCGGCGAATGTACTTGCTCCAGCAGCAGGAGGGCGGCACGACATATAACGTTTCGGGCCGTCTGCATCTCGAAGGAGATTTGCGCGTGCCGAGCTTCATTGAAGCGCTTCAAGAGGCCGCCGGGCGGCATGAGTCGCTGCGTACGTGCTTGAAGCTGGAAGGCGGCGAGGTCGTACAGGTGATCCGGCCTGAGCTTGTGCTTCATGTTCCGGTGACGCGAGCCGAGGCGAGTGAGCTGGAGGCGATTTCCCGCGAGTTTATCCGCCTGTTCCGATTGGAGGAAGCGCCCTTAATACGCGCCGAGCTGCTTGATTTCGGGGATCGGCGTTACGCGCTTTTGGTTGATGTACATCATGCGGCTGCGGATGGTTTTTCGATGGCGGCGCTGCTGGACGAAGTGCTGCAAGCCTATCAGGGACGCCAATTGAAACCCGTGCGTGTGCAGTACAAAGATTTTGCGGCATGGCAGCGGCGGCAGCTTGCCCAAGGAACGTATCAAGAGCAGGAGGCGTACTGGCTTCAAACGCTGGGAGGCGAGCTGCCGGTGCTTGATATGCCTACGGACTTTCCCAGACCTCAGACGCAAAGCTTTGAAGGCGGCGCAGCGTCTTTGACGCTGACGCCTCAGCTCACAGACGCGCTGCGGCAGCTGGCGGCAAACAGCGGCACAACGCTTTATATGGTGCTGCTTGCCGCTTATTTTGCGCTGTTGTCCCAATATACCGGCCAGGACGAGATTATCGTCGGCACGCCGGTATCCGGACGCAGACATGCGGACACCGAAGCAGCGGTCGGGATGTTCGTCAACACGCTGGCCTTGCGCGGGCGGCTGCAGACATCCCAGTCGTTTGCGGAGCTGCTGCAGCACGTAAAGGCACTTGCGCTTGCGGCATTCGAGCGCCAAGACTATCCGTTCGACGAGCTGCTGGATAAGCTGAATCCGGTACGCGATTTAAGCCGGAACCCTGTTTTCGATACGATGTTTATGTTCCAAAATGAAGCGGTGCAGCCATCTCGCGCCGGGGCCTTGACCTATAAGGTTGAAGAAATCAATCCGGGCATTTCCAAGTTCGATTTCTCCCTGCAAGTGACAACGGACCCTACTGACGGGGAAACGCTGCAATGTACTTGGGAGTACGCCGTTCGGCTGTTTGCGCCGGAGACAATCCGTCTGCTGGCGAAGCGTTACATCCGCATCTTGGAAGTCGTTTCCGCCGATCCTGCGGTACGTTTGACGGGGATCGACCTGCTAACGGATGCGGAGAAAGAGCGGCTGCTGGATGCGGGGAACGGAGCGGATTGTCCGGTAATACCCGAGTTTACGGTGCAAGGTTTATTTGAAAAACAAGCCTTCGCAACGCCGGACCGGGCGGCGGTTGTGTTCGATGGACAAACGGTGTCCTACGGCGAACTGAACCGCCAAGCCAATCGGCTGGCCCACAAGCTGCAGGCGCTGGGCGCCGGTCCGAACACGTTGATTGGCATATGCTTGGACCGCAGTCCGTCTTTACCGGCGGCACTGCTTGCCGTGTTGAAATCCGGCGGTGCCTATGTCCCGCTCGACCCGTCGCTGCCGGATGAACGGCTCCGCTATATGACGGAGCGGGCGGAACTTCGCGTGCTGGTCACTGTGCAGGCTCACGCGGAGCGATTGGACGGGCTGCGCGACTTGACGGTCGTGTGTCTGGATACGGATGCGGGAGCCTTGCTGTCGCAGTCTGACGCCAATCCGCGCAGCGAGGCGGACGGCGGGCATCTCATGTATGTGATTTATACGTCAGGATCGACGGGCATGCCGAAGGGGGCGAGCGTTTACCGCTCGGGCTTTGCATCACTGATGCGCTGGTACACCGGGGAATTCGGGATGTCGGCAGCGGATAAGCTGCTCGTGATCACCTCGCCAAGCTTCGATCTGACGCAAAAAAATATATTTGCACCGCTGCTGACCGGCGGGCAGCTAATTTTGCCTCCGGCAGGTCCTTACGACGCGCGGCAGATTGTGTCGCTTATTGAGCGGCATGGCATTACGCTGCTGAACGGAACGCCCAGCGCGTTTTATCCATTGCTGGCTGCGTCGGCTCCCGCGCAATTCGCGCCATTGGCGACGCTGCGGCACCTGTTTTTGGGCGGCGAACCGATTGCCGCCGACAGGCTTGCGCCTTGGTTGAAATCGGACGCGTGCCTTGCGGAAGTCGTTAACACCTACGGGCCGACGGAATGCACAGACGTGACTGTGTTCGCACGCTTGCCGGCGATTACCGCTTTTGCAGGCAAGCGAGTGCCGATCGGCCGACCCGTGCCGGGCACGCGCGTCTATATTTTAAACGCGGAGCTGGGGCTGGTGCCTGCCGGTACCCCGGGCGAGCTTTGCATCGCAGGTGCGCAGGTAGGCGGCGGCTACGTGGGCGACCCGCAGCAAACGGCCGCCAAATTCGTGCCCAACCCGTACGGCGGCGCGCAGTGTCCGGTCATTTACCGGACGGGCGATCTGGCCCGGTTTTTGCCGGACGGAACGATCGATTACCTCGGTCGGATCGATCATCAAGTGAAGGTTCGGGGCTACCGAATCGAACCCGGTGAAATTGAAGCCGTCCTGCGGCACGACATCGGCGCGGCGGATGCCGTCGTCTTGGCTCGGGAAGTCCGGCCCGGCGATCGTCAGCTAATCGCTTACGCGGTGCCGAGGACTTCCTCCAAGGAAGCGGTCATGCCGCCTAAGGCGCTTGCCGCTTTGTGGAGAAGCGAATTGCGCCGCCGCTTGCCGGAGTATATGGTTCCTTGGCCGCTCGTCATTATGGACGCGTTTCCGCTGACGCCGAACGGGAAAATCGACCGGAGCGCACTGCCCGCGCCGGACGTGGATCTCGCGGAGCGGTCGGGCGAAGGGACGGAAGCGCCGCGCACGGTGCTGGAGACGAGGCTGACGGAACTGTGGCGGGAAGTGCTTGGCGCGGAAGCCGTCGGTATCCGCGATCATTTTTTCGAAATCGGCGGCCATTCGCTGCGGGCGGCGGCGCTGACGGCGCGTATTCACCAAGCGCTGCAGGTGGAAGTGCCGATGCGGATGGTGTTCGAGCATCCGACCGTCGAATCGCTGGCGCAGGCGATGGAAGAGCTGCAGCCCAACCCGTACGCCGGTATTCCGGCTGCCGGCGAGCAGGAAAGCTATCCCGTTTCGTCGGCGCAAAAACGGCTGTATGTGCTCAGCCAATTGGAGACGGACGGCTTCGGGTACAACATGCCGGGCGTCCTGCACTTGGAAGGCGAACCGGAAGCGGCGCGGCTGGAGCAGGCGTTCCGCGCGCTGATCCGGCGTCATGAAGCGCTGCGGACGGCTTTTACGCTGCGTGACGGCGTGCCGGTGCAGCGGATTGCCCCGCAGGAAGCGCCGCCGGCGTTTACGCTGGCGCGCATCCGTGTCCAAGGCGAAGCGGAAGCGCGGCAGGCGGCCCGGGCGTTTATCCGCCCGTTTGATTTGGAGCAGGCGCCGCTGCTGCGAGCCGCGTTAGTGGATGAAGGTGCGAATTGCCACCGCTTGCTGGTCGACATGCATCACATCGTATCCGATGGAGTGTCGACGGCGATTTTGCTGGAGGAGTTGTCCCGGCTGTACAACGGCGAAGGCGAAGACGAAGACGAAGCGCTGCCGGAGCTGCGCATCCAGTACAAGGACTATGCGGTGTGGCAGCAGTCGGAGGCGGGAAGCGAGCGGGTCCGCGCGCAGGAAGCTTACTGGCTGGAGCGGTTGAAGGGCGAGCTGCCGGTGCTGGATTTGCCGGCGGACCGGACCCGGCCGGCCGTGTTCTCCTACACGGGAGGCGTTGTCCGCTTCACCCTGGGAGCGGAACGGACAAGCGGGCTGAAGCGGCTGGCGCTGCGTACGGGAGCGACGCTGTACATGGTGCTGCTGGCGGCCTATTCCACGCTGCTGTCGAAGTACAGCGGACAAGAGGAAGTGATCGTGGGGACGCCGGTAGCGGGGAGGCCGCACGCGGAGCTGGAGCGGGTGATGGGCATGTTTGTGAACACGCTGGCGCTGCGCACGTATCCGTCGGCGGACAAGCCGTTTGAAGCGTATGTTAGGGAAGTGAAGGAGCTGGCGCTGGAAGCGTACGCGCATCAAGATTACCCGTTCGAAGAACTGGTGGAGAAGCTGAACGTGCGGCGGGACATGAGCCGCAATCCGCTGTTTGACACGATGTTCGCGTGGCAGGGCGAAAGCGGAGACGTGCCGGAGCTGGCGGGGCTGAAGGCGAGCGCGGACGAAGCGGATTACCGCTCGGCGAAATTCGATCTGACGCTGGATGCGGAGGAGCAGGGGGATGACCTGCTATTCCGACTGGAATACTGCGACGCGCTGTACGAGCGGGAGACGGCCGAACGGATGGCCGGCCATTTCGTGCAGTTGATCGATGCCGCGCTGGCTGATCCGCAGGCCAAACTATCGGCGTTAAGCATGCTGACGCCGGAGGAGAGGACGCAGGTGCTGGAATCGTTTAACGACACGACCCGCGCCTATTCACCGGATGACAGCATGACCATTCCTGGTCTCTTTGAACGTCAGGCGGAGCGCACGCCGGACCGCCCGGCCGTGGTGTCGGGAAAGCGGCAGTGGAGCTACCGCGAACTGAATGAACGGGCGAACCGGCTGGCGCGTACGCTTCAGGCCAAAGGTGTGGGCCGGGAATCCCTGGTCGGCATATTGGCCGAGCGTTCACCGGAGATGATTGCCGCGGCGCTGGCCGTCATGAAGGCCGGGGGCGCATACGTGCCGATTGATCCCGATTACCCGGAAGCGCGTATCCGCTATATGTTGGAGGACGCCGGCGTTTCGCTGCTTCTCGCGCAGTCGCCGCTTCGGAACCGTGTGGCGTTTGGCGGCGAATGGCTGCTGGACGATCCGCAAAGCTTCAGCGGCGACGGGTCAAATCTCGCGGACTCCGTAGAACCCGGCGACTTGGCTTACGTCATTTATACGTCGGGTACGACCGGACAGCCCAAAGGGGTGCTGGTTGAACATGCGGGGGTATGCAACTACAAATTGTTTTACGATGAAGCGCTTCAGGTGTGCGAACAGGACCGCGTGCTTCAGTTTGCCAGTTTTTCATTCGATGCGGCTTGCTCGGAAATGACAATGAGTTTATTTAGCGGGGCGACCCTTTATGTGCCGGACGCTTCGGTGATTGCCGATTACCGGCTGTTGGAACAATACGTGCGGGACAACGGCATTACGGTCGCCACACTTCCGCCGACTTATGCCGCTTACTTGAATCCGGCGCACATGCCGAGCCTGACGCGGCTCATTACCGCAGGCTCCGCGTCTTCCCCCGGGCTGGCGCGCCGTTGGAGCGGGTTTGTCCGCTATTTTAACAATTACGGACCGACGGAGGATTCCATCTGCTCGACGGCATGGCCGTATTCGACTTTGGACGATACAGCTAAAACGGTGCCGATCGGGCGTCCCATCGCCAATCATCAAGTTTATATTTTGGGCGCGGATCAATCCATTATGCCGGTCGGCATACCCGGCGAATTGTGTGTCAGCGGAATCGGCTTGGCCCGAGGGTATTTAAACCGTCCCGAGCTGACTGCGGAAAAATTCGTTCCCGTTCCGTTTGCGCCCGAACGCCGGATGTACCGGACCGGGGACTTGGCCCGGTGGCTGCCCGACGGCAATTTGGAATATATGGGGCGCATCGACGACCAAGTCAAAATCCGCGGCTACCGCATCGAACTTGGCGATGTTTTGACGCAGTTGAACCAGCTCCCTTCCGTGCGGGAGGCGCTGATCGTTGCTCATGCGGATGAGGCTGGCGCGCTGGAACTGTGCGCCTATTTCACAGCGGAAAAGACATGGAGCACCGGTGAACTGCGCCAAGCGCTGCTGCAAGAGCTGCCGGCCTATATGGTGCCGACTTATGCCGTGCAGCTCGCCGCGTTTCCGCTGACGCCGAACGGGAAAATCGACCGTAGCGCGCTGCCCGCGCCGGAAATTGATCTCGCGGAGCGGTGGGGCGAAGGAACGGAAGCGCCGCGCACGGTGCTGGAGACGAGGCTGACCGAACTGTGGCGGGAAGTGCTTGGCGCGGAAGCCGTCGGTATCCGCGATCATTTTTTCGAAATCGGCGGCCATTCGCTGCGGGCGGCGGCGCTGACCGCGCGTATTCACCAAGCGCTGCAGGTGGAAGTGCCGATGCGGATGGTGTTCGAGCATCCGACCGTCGAATCGCTGGCGCAGGCGATGGAAGAGCTGCAGCCCAATCCGTACGCCGGTATTCCGGCTGCCGGCGAGCAGGAAAGCTATCCCGTTTCGTCGGCGCAAAAACGGCTGTATGTGCTCAGCCAATTGGAGACGGACGGCTTCGGGTACAACATGCCGGGCGTCCTGCACTTGGAAGGCGAACCGGATGCGGCGCGGCTGGAGCAGGCGTTCCGGGCGCTGATCCGGCGTCATGAAGCGCTGCGGACGGCTTTTACGCTGCGTGAGGGCGTGCCGGTGCAGCGGATTGCCCCGAAGGAAGCGCTGCCGGAGTTTACACTGCCGCGCATCCGTGTCCAAGGCGAAGCGGAAGCGCGGCAGGCGGCCCGGGCGTTTATCCGCCCGTTTGATTTGGAGCAGGCACCGCTGCTGCGAGCCACGCTGGTGGATGAAGGCGCGAATCGCCACCGGTTGCTGGTCGACATGCATCACATCGTATCCGATGGGGTGTCGACGGCGATTTTGCTGGAGGAGCTGTCCCGGCTGTACAACGGCGAGGGCGAAGACGAAGCGCTACCGGAGCTGCGCATCCAGTACAAGGACTATGCGGTGTGGCAGCAGTCGGAGGCGGGAAGCGAGCGGGTCCGCGCGCAGGAAGCTTACTGGCTGGAGCGGTTGAAGGGCGAGCTGCCGGTGCTGGATTTGCCGGCGGACCGGACCCGGCCGGCCGTGTTCTCCTACACGGGAGGCGTTGTCCGCTTCACCGTGGGAGCGGACCGGACAAGCGGGCTGAAGCGGCTGGCGCTGCGCACGGGAGCGACGCTGTACATGGTGCTGCTGGCGGCCTATTCCACGCTGCTGTCGAAGTACAGCGGACAAGAGGAAGTGATCGTGGGGACGCCGGTAGCGGGAAGGCCGCACGCGGAGCTGGAGCGGGTGATGGGCATGTTTGTGAACACGCTGGCGCTGCGCACGTATCCGTCGGCGGACAAGCCGTTTGAGGCGTACGTGAGGGAAGTGAAGGAGCTGGCGCTGGAAGCGTACGCGCATCAGGATTACCCGTTCGAAGAACTGGTGGAGAAGCTGAACGTGCGGCGGGATATGAGCCGCAATCCGCTGTTTGACACGATGTTCGCGTGGCAGGGAGAAGGTGGAGCCGTGCCGGAGCTGGCGGGGCTGAAGGCGAGCGCGGACGAAGCGGATTACCGCTCGGCGAAATTCGATCTGACGCTGGATGCGGAGGAGCAAGGAGATGAACTGCTATTCCGACTGGAATACTGCGACGCGCTGTACGAGCGGGAGACGGCCGAACGGATGGCCGGCCATTTCGTGCAACTGATCGATGCGGCGCTGGCCGATCCGCAGGCCAAGCTATCGGCGTTAAGCATGCTGACGCCGGAGGAACGCAGCGGGCTGTTGGATCATTTTGCCAATGCGGGGCTTGAGGCAGGACGAGGAATGACGGGAGTTTTCCATGAGGCGTTTACCGCGCAGGCGGCACGTATTCCCGAGCAGACCGCCGTTGTTTACCGGGATGAACGGCTAAGTTACCGCGAGCTGGACGAACGGTCCAACCGGCTTGCCCGTAAACTGCAAGCGTGCGGTGTAGGCCGAGAGACACTTGTCGGCATTTTGGCGGGGCGATCGCCGCTGCTGCTTGTCGCCGTGCTGGCGGTCTGGAAGGCCGGGGGCGCCTATGTGCCGCTTGACCCCGATTATCCGGCGGAACGTATCCGTTTTATGCTGGAGGATAGCGGAGCGTCCGTCCTGCTGACGGAAGCGGCGCTTGATCCGCGGCTGGAAGTAATTTTGGCTGATAACGAAGCCGGAACCGCGGTCCTCGCATTGGATGATGAAGCGATTTACGACAACCATGGTTCGGCCGTTGCTGTCATCAATCGTCCCGGTGATCTTGCTTACCTGATCTATACATCGGGAACGACTGGGCGTCCGAAGGGTGTGATGATCGAGCACCAAAGCTTGATGAATACGGCGGAAGGCTACCGCCGGGAGTACCGGCTTGACCAATTTCCGGTGCGGTTATTGCAGCTGGCCAGCTTTTCGTTCGACGTTTTTGTCGGTGATCTCGCGAGGACCCTGTATAATGGCGGCATGATGGTCATTTGCCCCAAAGACGACCGGCTGGACCCAAATCGCTTGCATCACTGGATTCAAGCTTACGAGGTGAACGTGTTCGAATCGACGCCTGCGCTTATCGTGCCTTTTATGCAATATGTGGCGGACAGGGGGCTGGACCTGGGGACGATGAAGCTGCTGATCACCAGCTCGGACAGCTGCAATGTTGCGGATTATCGCGCGCTGCAGGAACGGTTCGGCGCGCAAATCCGCATCATCAATGCGTATGGCGTGACCGAGGCGGCTATCGATTCCAGCTACTATGACCAGCCGCTGAAACGGCTTCCGGATGCAGGGCATGTTCCTATCGGACGGCCGCTGCTGAACGCGCGGTTTTATATTTTGGATTCGCAGCTTCGGCCGGTTCCCGTCGGGGTGCTGGGCGAGCTTTGCATCGGCGGAGCGGGCGTCGCGCGCGGGTATTGGAACCTCCCTGAACTGACGGGCGAAAAGTTTGTGCCCAATCCTTTTGTTCCCGGAGAAAGGTTGTACCGCACGGGAGATTCGGCCCGCTGGCTGCCGGACGGAGATGTGGATTTTATAGGGCGTTTGGATGACCAGGTGAAAATTAGAGGACACCGGATCGAACTTGGCGAAGTGGAGGCACGCCTCATGAAACAGAGTTTCATTATTGAAGCTGTTGTTGCGGGAAAGGAAAGCATCCACGGGCAAAAACAGCTTTGTGCCTATATCGTTGCCAACGGGATCATCTCTCCGGGTGCGCTCCGGAAAGAGCTCGCAGAAGAGTTGCCGGATTATATGATTCCGTCGGCTTGGGTGCAATTGGACCGTCTACCGCTCACCCCGAATGGAAAAGTCGACCGCAAGGCGCTGCCTGCGCCAAATCGGGAGGAGAACCCGGACGGGGCCTACGCGGCTCCGTATACGAAACTGCAGCGAACGCTCACGGAACTCTGGCAAAAGCTGCTGGGCGCCGAAACGATCGGGATAGACGACAATTTCTTTGAACGGGGCGGTCATTCGTTAACCGCCATCCAATTGATCGCTCAAGCGCAAGCGGCAGGAATACCGATAGGTATTCATCATATTTTCCAAGGGCAGACGATTCGCAAGGTGTCGGCACTGCTGGAGCAGCCGGCCGAAGTAAACATTCAGCTTGCCGAAACGGTTCAGGAAAGCGAATGGCGATTGGAGAAGGCATTTGGCCTTCGCTCCCGGTTTGTGACGGAGGAAAGCGAAGACGGTCTTCGCGTGACGCTGAATATGGAGCCGTGCCACGGAGTAAAGGTGAGTGAGCTGCTCGCTTTTATGCGTGCCGAGCTTGCTCCGAATCTGCACCCGCACTATCTGACGACAGGCGAGTCTACAGACGATTCGTTTGCGGAGGGGAGGGATGCCGGAATAGAGCAGCTCGTGCCGCTTGCTGTCTCCGAAAAGTCCCCAGCCGAAATAAAACGGCGTGTTAAAAAGGAGCTTTCGCGGATACAGGTTCTCCATGAAGCTTTGCAGTCCGACATCAATGCGGGAGCTGTGGAATGCCGGTATGCGCTTGCTCCGGCCCAGGAGTACCATTTGGAGCGGCCGCAATGCTCGGGCACCGTGATAAGGCTTGATGTGCTTGGTCTCGACGCCGATCGGCTATCCGAAGCTGTCCGCAGCCTGCTTGCTCGCCATAGCCTGCTGCGGAGTGTGCTGGTGCGCGATGGGCTGGACTGGATGTGGGAACAGCGTGCGGTCCCGGAACAATTGACGCTGCCTGCCGTAGACCTATCCGATTGCAGCAAGGCCGATCAACAGGAATTACTCGGCCGTCTGCTGCCCAAGCTGTTTAATGAGCCCTACAGGCTAAGCGGTCGTCTGTTATACCGAATGGCGCTTGTCCGTTTGAATTGGCGGGAGCATTGGCTGCTGCTTCCCTGCTCGCATTTGATCTATGATGAGACAAGCGGGTCAATTCTCGAAAACGAGCTACTCCAAGCTTATCGCCGTTTGGATAGCCGCCCGGAGGAGGGCCTTACAACTGGGCCTCAGCTTAGAACGCCGGGCACAGAGGCCGGTACAGCCGGCATGCCGGCGGGCGATTACCCGGCTTATGTGGCGCAAGTGAGGAAGGGGCCGCAGCATATCGGGGACCATGAATTGGTACAGCTTTTTCACCTTGAAGATTTTAACGCCGGATTGGAACTGGTGAACGAGTCAATCCGTGCCTCGCTTGGCCAAGGTTACACCAAGGCTGAGCTGCGCTGCGATATGTCGGAATTCAAGGAACTTGCGTCGGTTAACTGGGGAGTGTGGTCACTGCAGCTTGCCGGACGTTTTTTCCGCCGTTATTTGCAAGTGGCCGCGGTTCCCGTGTGGATGACGCATTACGGCAGACATTACGAAAATAACGCGTTTTTCAAAACCGTCGGCGAGTGTATCGATCAGATCCCGTTGCTGCTGACCGGCACGGAGGCCGACTCCGAATCGGTTCGGGAAAAGCTCCAAACGGCCGCAGCGCGCAATATCAACTTTTTGAATCTCGTTTATAATGAACAGACCGCCTCAAACTATCCGAATTCCCGGCGTTTGCTGCGAAAAGGATTAGACAGCGTAGCGATCGTATACAATCATTTGGGCGAGTCGGAGGATGCGGCCTACTTATTTGAAGAAACGGAAGCGGCCGGCGGCGAATCCCATGCTCAGCAACCGCCCGTACTTCACTTTACGTCACAGCATCAAGGCAGCGTATGGCAAATTTCCGTGACCCTGCCTTACCGGGAAGAGAAGGAGACGATCATGGAGCTGCTGGAAAAAGAGCTTCAAGCTTTGGCAGCCTCCTTGCGCAGTGTTAGGGCGCCCGTATAAAGTGAGCGGCCTGCAAGCCGGCTTAGGGGACAATCGAACCGGGCTGGGTGTCAGCACGGCGAGTATGAGTGTGTTTGTGTCTGCAGGGTGGATTAACCAGCAAAAGTCTGCCCGGTAGGATGGTAGGGTAGTAGACAACTTTATTAGAAAACCTAAAGAACCCGCGTTAGCTTGTGTGACGCGGGTTTCCGTTTGTTTTGGGCATTAAAAGAATGGAGTCAAGCGGAGTGCTCTGCGAGCATAGGCGTTTATATTTCTTTTCAAACGATGGGGCCGCGTTGCAGCGAAGTTCCAAATCACTGCCGTTATCCTTCTTGCAAAACAATCTCTGATTCGAAACCCAGCTGTTCGCACAGTTTGTGAATACGGCGCATGTCCTGTGTGCCCGTAATCCACTCGCAACCCAAGGTCGATGCCTCGTGAGCCGCCCATTGCAGGATGGATACCAAGGCATCCGCATGAGCTTCCTTCGTAGCGAAGTCCTCCAGCACCAGCGTGCCGCCTCGGACCGAAGCACGCACGTAAGCCCAGTGCTGATCGGCAAAGCTGCGGGCGACAAAACGCGTTTGGCTATCCGACTGGATTGGCTTTGAGAGCATTTGCAGCCATTTGCTATAGGCGCCGGACCCTGTCGGGGCTTTCGGGTTTCCCCATTCAAGTGAATCGGCGGCCAGCTTCCGCAATTCATTTTCCCCAGCTACACGCTTCCACTGCTCACTATGGAAAGAACCTTGAAGAGTCGGTTTGAAACGGACTTGCCAGCTGCGTTCGCCTGCCCGGATGCCGTCCGCATGAAGCAGTTCGGATACGGGAACCATGGCAAGGCCTTTGGAGTGAGCATGGTGCACAAGCGATTTAACGGCCTGCGGCGTCTCTTTGGCGATTTCATTGGCATGAAACATAAAAATCGACCCATTGACCAGCGTAGGTATCACTCGCTCCACAAGCTCGCGCTTGGCGGTCCCGACCAATCGACGGTATCCTCCCCCTCGACTACCAGATAGTTCCACTCCCGGAGCCATTCCAAATTCTCCTCCCGATAAGAGGCGTACGGAAAACGCATGAAGGCCGGAACCGGCCTACCCGTCGCTTCTTGATAAGCGAGCTCAGCCAGCTTCAGCTCTTCGAAGAATACGGCTTTGGTCACATCCGCCATTCTGCGGTGATGGTAAGTATGCGTTGTGAGCTCATGGCCTCTGGCCAGCATTTCTCTTGCTTTCGCCGGATACCGATCGAACCACTCGCCCGTTAAAAAAAACGTCCCGCGCGCGTCCCCCTGCTCCAAGGCATCCAGCCATGCGTCAATAGGAATCCGCATCGGACCGTCATCGAACGTAAAGGCACAGTGAGAAACCGCTGGATTACCGCGAGTAATTACCATGTTTGTCATCGTAAATCCCCCTTCTGTGGTATTTCTCCACCAACCGTTTGATCCTATTGTAAAATTTGGGGGATATTTTGTAAAATTGAATAAAATGAATAAATGGTTCGATTAACTTAAACAAAGGTGGGAGTTATAACCTGTAAAATAATTCCCGCTTCAACCGACTTCACCCGCAAGGGTGATTTTTTTATCCCCAAAAACCGATATAATTAGTTAGTTAGTAGTTGCGAGGGAGCGTGAGAGAGTTGGTTCGATCTGTAAAAAGCAGTCCGGTCTCAAAATGGCTGGCGCTTGTACTGGGCGCGTCGCTGGTCGCTGTGCCGGTAGGGCCGGTGAAGGCGAACGGGGCCAATCCGGTTTTTGAAAATGCGGTCGCTTACGAAGTGGGCGGCTGGGCTTACGACGTAACGACCGGAGATGTGAACGGGGACGGGCTGGATGATCTGGTGTCGCTGAATTTTCAAAACAATCAGGTGGCCGTTCTACTTGGCAGGGGGGACGGAACGTTTGGAGCGCCGGCAAGTTTTGCGGTAGGAAGCAATCCGAGGGCAGTTGCTATTGCGGATTTGGATGGGGATCATCACCCGGATTTGGCGGTTGCCAATTCTATGGACAACACGGTAAGTATCCTGAAAGGCAATGGAGACGGGACGTTCCGAACAGGGGGGAGCATTGCGGGCGTAGGACCGGAAGCCTCCGGGATTGCGGCAGCGGATTTGAACGGCGACGGCTTTCCGGATTTGGCCGTAGTCAATAATGTATCCGGCTCGGTTTCGATACTGTTTAACATCGGTGGGAGCGGGAATTTCGTACTCGGGGCCTCCATCCCTGTCGGTACGTACCCGAGAAGTCTTGCGGCATGGGATATGGATGGCGATGGAAAAACGGACCTGGCCGTCGCGAATTCGGGAAGCAACACGGTCAGTATATTGAAAAATGACGGCACCGGCACTCAATTTAGCCGGGTTGATTATGCGGCGGGCAAATCTCCCGCCATACTGAAGACAGCCGAGTTGAACGGAGACGGCCTGAAGGATCTGGTTCTTGCGGCCAACGAGGACCACGGTGTTGCGGTGCTGCTCGGTACGGCAGGCGGAGGATTCGGACAAGCGGTTGTGTATTCGGCCGGGAATTATCCGCTTGATGTCGCGCTTGGGGATTTTGACGGGGACGGACATACAGATATCCTCAGCCAAACGCAAACCCAGGATTTTGCTATTCTGATGGGCAACGGAGACGGAACGTTTCGATCGCCGATACATTATCCGTATCCCCGTTATGCTTTTACTCTGGAAACGGGAGAGTTTAACGGAGACGGCCGGTCGGATATTGTCTTTGCGGGAGGTTCTTCTTCTAATACATCGGTATACGTTATGAACAGCAAAGCGTCAGGGGCCTTTTCTTTCGCTTCGGATACGTTCGAAACGGCGGAAAACGGCGGAACCGCCAGCGTGACGATCAAACGGTTAGGTTCCGTGGCGGGCCAGGCAGCTGTGAGAATCCGGACGACGGACGGAACGGCGGTGGCGGGAAAAGATTATGCCGCCGTCGACGAGGTTGTCGTGCTTCAGGACGGTGAAGGGAGCAGGGATTATCCGATCACGGTCATGGACAATCAAGTCTACGAAGGGGACAAGACCTTTACGGTCAAGCTGAGCGACCCGGTGAACGGGTACCTAATCGGGGCGCCGAACGAAGCGGTCGTGACGATCCGGGAGGACGATGCGGTACCGGATACGACACCGCCTGTCGTGGACATTTCCAAGTTCGGCGGCACGGACAATTACGCAGGCACGCCGGATCGGCTGTATGGGACAGCCGGGTCTGTAGGCGAAGCGGGAGCGGTGGTAAAAGCGTATCCGTGGACGGACACGGACAAGGACGGCATCGTGAGCGCAGGCGAGCTTGGGATGCCGATAGCGCTGGGCAGCAGCGGCGCGGACGGGTCCGTCCCTGCGGCGGACATCGGCGACCTTGCCCCGGGAAGCTACGCTTACGTGATCACGGCCACGGATGCGGCCGGGAACGAATCGGCGAAGGGGGCCTCGGCGGTCCTGACGGTTACGCTGGCGAAAGGAGCGTCGCCGGATACGGAAGCGCCGGTCTGGCCTGCGGGCGCGGTGCTAGTCTTCTCAGACGTCACGTCGGGCAGCGTGAATGTAGGCTGGCCGGAAGCGGCGGACAACAGAGCCGTTACGGGCTATGAGGTGTACAGGAACGGTTCGCTGCTGACGACGGTCAGCGCGGATACGTACAGCTATAGGGCGGCAGGTTTGACGGGCGATATGCTGTACTCGTTTGCCGTGAAGGCCAAGGACGAAGCGGGGAATGCCAGCGTTGAGCTTACCGGAACGGTCCGGACTCTCCCCGTACCTTCCTCGGGTGGCTCGTCGGGATCTTCACCGTCGCTGTCGGCGGAGAGCAGGCTGCAGGAGCTGCGTTTTACGGCGGGAGAAAAGGAAGCTGTGCTGACGCCGGGCTTTCAGCCTGGAGTGAGCGACTATGCGGCCGAGACGGATGCGGACCGTGGCGTTATCCGGTTCAAAACGGCGGATTCCGCTGCGAGAGCCGGTGTGAACGACGGGACCGTTAGCACGTCAGCCGGGGAATATGCCGCTAAGCTGAACGAGGGCGTCAATGTGTTCAGAATTGCCGTTCAAGCGGAAGACGGCTCCATCCGGGAGTACAAACTGACGGTTACACGGAAGGCGGCAGGGGGCGGAACAGGCCCGGGAACGAAGCCGGATTCCGGGTCCGGTACCGGCACGGGAACAACGCCGGGTCCGGGTACAAAGCCTGAGCCGGGTGCGGAACCCGGAACGGGCGGCGGGAGCCGATTTGCCGATATTTCCGGACACTGGGCGGAAGCGGATATCGTCCGGGCGGTTGCTTTTGGACTCGTTGACGGCTACGAGGACGGTACGTTTCATCCGGACGCGACCATCAACCGGGCCGAATGGATCGTTATGCTGGAGCGGCTGTTGAAGAACGCGGAGACGGCGGGTAAGACGTCCACGGATGCGGCGTCAGAACCGTCAGCCGGGAGCGGGGCGGAAACAGCGGGAACGGTAGCGACAAACGCTGCGCCGCTCCCCTTCGCCGATGCAGGCGCCATCCCCGCCTGGGCTGTCCGGGCGGCAGCGGATGCAGCCGCCAACGGCATCGTGAGCGGCTATGACGACGGGACGTTCCGTCCGGGAGCGGCCGTCACGCGTGCGGAGCTGGCCGTGATGCTGGCCAAAGCCGTGAACGGCTCTGCGGTCGGAGGCGGAAAAGCCGCTGCTTTCGCGGATGAGGCCGATATCCCGGCGTGGGCCCGGCCTTACGTGCAGGTTACGGCCGAACGCGGCCTGATCGACGGCCGGAGCGGGAACCGCTTCGCTCCGAACGAGAAGGCGACACGGGCCGAAGCGGCCGTGCTGCTGATACGCCTGGCGAAGCTGCTGAGCTCATAGGCGGGCTGATGCAGCAGCTTGGCGCCGTAGGCAGTCCACCTAGCTGATGTGGCCGCCAGACATGCAGCCAAGTCGTACAACAAAGGAAAAAATGCTACAGCTAAAAATGAACACAAAAAAGCAGCCTGTCCGATTGCCGGATTGGCTGCTTTTTAACGATTATGCCACTAGGATTCCCTGCACCCGAGCGCCAAGACACCACCCTCTCAGCCGCAACGGCACTAGCCCTTAAACCCGCAAGTGAGCGCAACCGGATAATGGTCGGAAGGATAAGCTCCGTCGAGCTGTTTGCGATCCACAGTGGTCCCGATCATCTCTATATCCTGCGTGGCGAAAATATAATCGATTGGCGCCCCATCGGTACCGCCCTCAAAATCGTGGAAGGTCCGGCCGACGGGTTCGTCCAGAAGCGTGTAGGCATCCTGCAGCTGCTCGAGCAGCAGCCCGATAGCGGGATTGTCCGGTTCGGCGTTGAGATCGCCCATAAGCAGCACCGGGGCGTTCTCTTCTTCACGGCATGCCCGGATACGCTCCAGAAGGAGCTTGGCGCTTTCTTCCCGCGCCTTTTGCCCCAAATGATCGAAATGCGTGTTAAACGCATAAAACCGGGCGCCCGGATGCTCCTTGCTCTCAAAGCAGCCCCATGTGCAGATACGTGGATAGCTGCTGTCCCAGCCAAGGCTTCCTCGTTCTTCAGGCGTCTCAGAGAGCCAGAATTGGTCATGCTTGATCAGCGTTAGCGCTTCACGGTTGTAATAAATGGCGCAGTATTCATCATTGTGCAGCTTTGCCTCCGCTTCCCCGAGACGGCCGTTTCCGATTCGGCTGTAAGCAGGCAATTGGGCGTCCAAGTCTGCCAGCATACCGGCTGTGCCTTCCTGTGTTCCGATCAGATGAGCTCCCGACCCGAGGATGGAATCAGCTGCGAGATGTTTACGATGAGGCCATGCGTTACTGCCGTCGGAGGGCACATTTACGCGTAAATTGAATGTCATGGCAGTCAAGTTTTTGCTATTCGTCATCTTGTTGGGTAACAACTCCTTTCGTCAGTCCACCCATAGTATACCTTTGGGCAAACTATACACAAGGACGTTTAAAGTATGGACAATGTAAAAAAGCGGCGTAAGGCAGATTGAAGGCGAAGCTGACGATGATCTCGATGAGACCGCATGTAGTTGATTTATTAATCCGGCTTGGACCTTAAAAATCCAATTAAGCATAAAATAGCCGCGAGGGCGAATACATGAGAATAAATAGAAGCATTTGATAAACTGAGACCCCAAAAAGTAGTCTCATCTTTTACATATAGCATCATCAGGGTAATCTCTTCACGAAGAAGCATAAATATAACGGTTAACGTTAGAAATAGTTTTCTAATTATCTTCACCTCCTGCAAAACTAATAGAAAAGGGGCACACGTGGATTGACCGGATTCTTACGGCCCTTTTTAGCAAAATTCTTAATTGTAAGAATACCACAAATTGTAATAAGTTTATTTTTGTGTAAGTTTAGTGTTGTAGGCACCGAAGCTAAACAAAGATTGTCCGAATGTGCCTATTTCATATAGGAGGGGAGAGGAAATAATGAAAAGAATACTTCTAATCTACCTATGTTTTTCGTTAACGGGTCTCAATCTGATAGGATGTTCTAGCGGCAAAGACCCTGTTGATGTCGGCGAGATATTATTTTTATCAACCGTAGCCACAATCGAGCAAGACGCCGAATATAACAACCAATTTACCGGTGTGAGCTATAGCAAAGAAACTTTAGAAGCAATAAGCGAAACGGAGAGGAAAAAATTGTTCGAGCGTGTGGCTCAAAGGTACAATGCGTCGGTTCAGCAACTCCCCGAAGATTTTATCTATGGGAGAAACGATCTGGCACTTGGCATTCGCCTCAGTAAAACAACCTCGGATAAAGTTACCGTGAATTCGACCAAAAGGATGGGTACCGGTATTTCGTACACGATTGAGCTAGTAAAAAATGAAGATACTTGGAAAGTAGAGAAAGTGACAAAAACAAGTACAGGCAAGTAAAACAGGGTGCCGGATTATCTTAATCTAATGTGCCGGGCCATTATTAAAAAAAAGGAGCTCCGCAATCTCAGTAAATGCTTTGTTGTCACTGAACTATATGCTATGTTAAAAATAAAGATAATTATAAAACCAAGGTAGAACGTATCATCGGCTTGATCTCGAAATTCTGCTTTTCTCTAGTGCGAATGGGAAGCGAACATGATTTACCAGGGGGATTCGCACCGATTATTATCCACAAAAAAACAATTTAAACATAATATGAAGTTTTTTGTTTGGGATAGAAGAGTTAAATTCTAGATTATTTTTGATAGTAAAGCCGTTTTCAGCCATTTATTGGTTAAAAAACGGAGTCGCACCCCTTACGGGTGCGTGGATTGAAATCTCAACATCAATTACCCTAACCCCATTGCGAGCGCCTGTCGCACCCCTTACGGGTGCGTGGATTGAAATCTCAACATCAATTACCCTAACCCCATTGCGAGCGCCTGTCGCACCCCTTACGGGTGCGTGGATTGAAATTTCGGCCCAGTTTGCCAGGTAATCTTCAGCCTGTTGTCGCACCCCTTACGGGTGCGTGGATTGAAATTAATTCGACCACATATTTAGCGAGTTCTTTTTCGGCGTCGCACCCCTTACGGGTGCGTGGATTGAAATATCCGTAAAACTGCGTTTTTCTCCCTGGGCGGCCTCGTCGCACCCCTTACGGGTGCGTGGATTGAAATTTTTCAGTCAGCATACGGACTATGATTTTTTGAGCCGATCGCACCCCTTACGGGTGCGTGGATTGAAATTCTATGAGGATAAGATCCTTATTGGAAATTCAAGTCGCACCCCTTACGGGTGCGTGGATTGAAATATGATGTAACAAACCGCATGAAAAACTCGATCTAGTCGCACCCCTTACGGGTGCGTGGATTGAAATGATGTAACACAGAAATACATGGGAGATACCAAAGTCGCACCCCTTACGGGTGCGTGGATTGAAATATTCATGCAAATTAAATTGAACGAACAAGTGTATGTCGCACCCCTTACGGGTGCGTGGATTGAAATACCAAGCTGCCGAAAGCAATGGGGAGTCTTCTGGCGGGTCGCACCCCTTACGGGTGCGTGGATTGAAATGTTTGAAAGCCTGCGAATACTATTTAAGCCGGAGTCGCACCCCTTACGGGTGCGTGGATTGAAATGAAAAGGCTCTCGATCAGCGTGGAATATCATCCCTTGTCGCACCCCTTACGGGTGCGTGGATTGAAATTCGTTCCCGATGCAATGGTACATCGACAACATGAACAAGTCGCACCCCTTACGGGTGCGTGGATTGAAATTCGTATCAGTACGACCGTTGGAATGTCATCATCAGGTCGCACCCCTTACGGGTGCGTGGATTGAAATGCAAGGGAATTATGCGTCGCGTGATGATCTCCTACGTCGCACCCCTTACGGGTGCGTGGATTGAAATAATGTCACTCCGCAGGTAATATGCAAGAAGGCAAGCGTCGCACCCCTTACGGGTGCGTGGATTGAAATGTATGGGCTCTTTTCGGAAAAGACAGCCAAAACCGTCGCACCCCTTACGGGTGCGTGGATTGAAATGGAAGGCTACACACCAACATTTGATCAAGTGGCACAGTCGCACCCCTTACGGGTGCGTGGATTGAAATGTAATGGACTGAAAAACAAAAATACCCCGGCCTAGTCGCCCCCCTTACGGGTGCGCTAATTGAAATTGCTTGTGTCATGTCGGCTTTCTTGAGAAGTTCAGTCGCTCATTTTACGAGCATGAAATGAAATATATTAAGAAGGAAACAAAGTAGGAGTCTCTGGAAAAGAGCTTAAGAGTCGCTGTAGCGGACAACTCTTAAGCTCTTTTTTTATGCGGATCTCAGTTGTGGAAACCGCAGCCGCTAACGAGGGCTCTTCTTTAGATGGTCTTTTTAATTTCTTTCAAGTCTAATTTGTGAAAAATGTATATTATAGGAAGGGATTTGAAATAGGTCTATAGAATTACCTTATCTGTATGGTTTGTAGGTAAATGGTTCTATTTTCGGACTGAAGCAGCGTCTTGTAAGGGAGGAATCAGCTTGGAATTCATCGCACATATTCGAGAGAGCGACGGAGACCACCAAAGTGTGAAAGAGCATCTTCTTGGAGTCAAAAGATTGGCCGAGTCTTACGGAGAAGGAATAGGCATTAAGCATATCGCAGGGCTTGCGGGGCTGCTTCACGATTTGGGCAAGTATGCGGTTGCTTTTCAAGAGTACCTGCTGAAAGCGGTTAGGAATCCCGAAGCCCCGCCGAAAAGAGGGTCTGTGGATCACTCTACGGCTGGCGGGCGTCTGCTGTATCACCTTTTTCATACAGGCAAGATTGAGAGGGATAAAGGAGTTTTGGCCGAAATCGTGGGCAATGCGATTCTTTCTCATCACTCCTACCTTCAGGATTTTTTGAACCCAGAGTTGGAATCGAATTATTTGCAGCGTGTGCGGGATAAAGAGGCCAAGGAGTTGAGCGAGTTTCCGCAAGTGGTTCGGCACTTTTTTGAGAACGTAATGAGGGAAGAAGAATTTTACGGGTATGTGGAGCAGGCTTCGCTGGAACTGAAGGTTTTTCTGGCACAGGAATCTCCGCTCAGTCTGGAAGCGCGATGCATGTTCTTAACGAAGTATGTGTTTAGTGCACTGATTGATGCGGATCGTACGAATACCCGATGTTTCGAGGAAAATATCTCTGACGCTCTAGTGACGTGGCAGCCAAAAGAATTGTTCGGCTCCTTCTATGACCGTCTCATGACCGAGATCGGGTCATTGTCGAAACGCGGTGAGGCAGACCCGCAGATAAAAGCTCTACGCAGAGAAATGTCCGAGCAATGCGACAAGTTTGCAGAGAAACCGTCCGGTATTTACACGTTGTCTATTCCCACAGGAGGTGGGAAGACACTGGCGAGTCTCCGGTATGCGCTCAAACACGCACAAATTTACGGAAAAAAACGTATTGTCTTCATTCTTCCTTATACGACCATTATCGAGCAGAATGCCGCGGAAGTACGCAGGGTTCTCCAGGATGCGGAGCATATTTTAGAGCATCACTCCAATGTGATTGAGGACGGGGAAGATGAGGACGAGCATACGGACGGCAAAGTCGATATGCGGCAGAAGCTTAAGCTGGCGAGGGATAACTGGGATTCTCCCGTTATTTTTACAACCATGGTGCAGTTTCTGAATGTGTTCTATGCCAAAAGCAGCCGGGATATCCGGCGTCTGCATCATTTAAGCGAGTCGGTCCTCGTGTTCGATGAGGTGCAAAAGGTTCCCGTTTCGTGTGTGTCGCTGTTCAATATGGCATTGAATTTCCTGAACCATTTTGGTTCGTCCAGCATTGTGCTGTGTACGGCTACGCAGCCGGCTCTCGGTTTTGTCGAGCACAAGCTGCACCTGAGCCCAGAGGCCGAAATAGTCGCCAATCTGGGTGACGTGGTAACCGCGTTTAAACGGGTGGAAATCGTGGATCGTGCGACGGGGGAAACATTTGGTACGGAAACACTTGTGGAGTTCGTTGTGGAAAAAATGAGAGACGTGCAAAGCGCGCTGGTTATTCTTAATACCAAATCTGTCGTCCGGCAGGCGTACGAGGAGCTGGTTCAACGGATGGACGGTATTCCGGTCTTTCACTTGAGTACCTCTATGTGCGCCGCTCACCGCAAAGACAGGCTGGATGAGATCAGACAGTTGCTCAAGGAGAAGAAAAAGGTTCTCTGTGTCAGCACGCCGCTGATTGAAGCGGGAGTGGATGTAAGCTTTGAATGTGTGATCCGTTCTTTAGCCGGGCTCGATTCGATTGCTCAGGCTGCCGGCCGATGCAACCGCCATGGGGAACATGAAGTACAGCAGGTTTATGTGATCGATCATACCGAAGAGAACCTGAACCATTTGCCGGAGATAGAGCGGGGCAAGAGGATTTCGAGAAGAATACTGATCGATCTAAAAAGAAATTCATCTAATCACGGCGGGCACTTGTTGTCCGTAAAAGCTATGGAGCGGTACTTCAGGGAGTTCTATGAAGATTTTGACGCAAACCTGAATTTTCCGGTACCCAAGCTGGGCAGCAACCAGACCTTAACGAATTTGTTGTTCGCTCCTGTAAAAGACAATGTTTATTTCCAGGATTACCGGGACAACCGGGGAGAGCGCCTGCCCTTATTTCTGGTGAACAGCTACAGGACGGCGGCTGAGCATTTCTATGTTATCAAAGATATCGGTGCGTCCGTTATTGTTCCTTACGGTGATGAAGGCAAAGAGATCATTGCGGATCTAAACGGTGCGGGCCGTATAGAAGATTTGACTCGATTGTTAAAAAAAGCTCAGCAATACACCATCAATCTGATGAACCATGAGCTAATGCGGGTAGACAAAAATGGCGGACTGGAACGTTGTCTGGATGGACAAGTTCTTGTACTGGGTGAGGGTGCTTACAACCAGAAGTTTGGTTTCGATGCGGAGAACGAAAGCTGGGCAGGGCTACTGATGGGCTAACGTTTTATCTTAACTGAGACTTATTTTTAATATATACTTAATGTGTTAAATAATCCCAAATTAGTTTCGCTATATGTTGTTCGGTTCACGTGAAAGGAGGTGACTCAATGAGAAACTCAGTCGAGTTTGTCGTGTACGGTGACTACGCTTTATTTACAGATCCGCTCACGAAGCTTGGAGGAGAGAAGTGTTCCTATCAAGTCCCCACGTATCAGGCGGTCAAAGGGATAACCGAAAGCATTTACTGGAAACCTACCATTTTATATGTAGTAGACGAGATTCGGATTATGAATCCCATCCGTATGGAATCCAAAGGAGTCCGGCCTATTGATTACAGCGGAGGAAACACGCTTGCCAACTACACCTATTTAAAGGATGTTTGTTATCAGGTTAAGGCCTATTTTGACTTTAATAAGAACCGCCCCGACCTGGCTTTCGATCACAACGAACATAAACACCATAATATTTTGCTGCGTTCGCTTAAAGCGGGAGGCCGCAGAGATATTTTCCTCGGAACAAGAGAGTGCCAAGGCTACGTAGAGCCGTGTGTTTTTGGCGAAGGGAAAGGTTTCTACGACGAGTATGGCGATATTCATCTGGGAAATATGGTTCACGGCATTAATTATCCAGATGAGACCGGCCGGGATCAGATGGAGGTACGCTTATGGAAGCCAGTCATGAGTAACGGCATCATCAAGTTTGATAAACCCGAGGAATGCATACAAGTGCGCACCATCTCGGAAATGAAGCCCAAGCATTTTGACCACACCAATGTGGAATCGGCGGATGCGCTGCTGGCAAGATGGGGAGAGGGGGACGTTAATCCATGAGTTGGCTGCTGAATTTATATGAAACCTATAAAGCGAACCTGAATAGTGTAGGAGTCGTCGAGAAGGGCTTGAACGAGCGCGAGTTTACGCTGCTGCCTGTGTCGCATACGACCCAGAACGCCCACATCGAGGTAAGGATCACGGAAGACGGGGAGTATCATTCCGCCGAGGTGATCGAGAAGAATGCCAGTACGCTCATTCCAAGCACGGAGAAGTCCGCGAGCCGGGCGGGTGCCGTCGTTGCGCCTTACCCTCTTCACGACAAGCTGAGTTACGTCGCGGGTGATTTCCTTGACTATGGCGGGGAGAGCAAGGGTGAAGAGCCCTTTGCCGCTTATATCCGGGAGCTTCAAAACTGGGCGGAGTCACCTTATGCTCATCCCAAGATACAAAGCATTTACCGCTATTTGAGCAAAAGGCGGCTGATTCAGGACCTGGCGAGCGAGAAAATCCTGTGTCTGGATGAGAGCGACCGTCTGATCGACAAGTGGGACAAGAAATACGAGTCCCTGTTTCCCGAAAAACCGAAAATTTTCGGTGTATTGGCAGGCGAACAGGATAGCGCTTTTATACGCTTCACGGTGTATTCTCCTGAACGCTCGTTGACGGAAGTTTGGAAAGACCCCGATGTTTACGAGTCGTTCATTCGTTATTACCAAGAACAGTTGGGCAGTGAAGACATTTGTTACGTGACTGGGGAGAGACTGCCTGCGACGGACAAGCATGCGAATAAAATCCGCAACGCGGCGGACAAAGCGAAGCTGATTTCGGCGAACGATAAAACGGGATTTACTTTCCGAGGCCGTTTTAGCGATAGCGGCCAAGCGGCCAGCATTTCTTACGAGGTTTCCCAGAAAGCTCATAATGCGCTGAAATGGCTGATCAACCGGCAGGCTAAAACCTTCGATCAGCGGGTTTTTCTTATCTGGGGGAACGAAGTGCCGGATGTTCCCGATCTGTCTGAAGACACTTTTGCACTAGATCCAGAGGCGGCACAGCAGGAGCGCCTTCCATCAGGCACAAATCAATCTTTTGCGCGGGAACATTCCAAGGCGATGGACGGTTTCCAGAATCGGCTCACTTCGAGGTATAAAGACCATTTCCGGTCCGACGTCAACATCCTCATCCTGGATTCGGCGACGACCGGACGGATGGCCGTGCTGTATTACCGCAACATGAACAAGGAGCTTTACCTGGAAAAGCTCGTCGAATGGCATACCACCTGCGTATGGCTGCACCAGTATCGCAGGAACGAGCAGATGGAGTATGTTCAGTATTACGGAGCACCGGCGACGAAGGATATCGCGTTTGCGGCTTACGGCCCGAGAGCGAGCGACAAGCTGGTCAAAGGGCTTATGGAGCGCATGCTGCCCTGCATCCTGGACGGCGACAGAATTCCTGCGGATATTGAACGGAGTGCGATACAACGTGCTTCTAATCCGGTCGCTCTGGAGAAATGGGAATGGGAAAAAATACTCAGCATCACATGTGCCCTTATTAACCGAAAGGAGAGATATCCCGTGGCATTAAACAAAGAAATTACGGACCGCAGTTACTTGTTCGGTCGCTTGCTTGCGGTGGCCGACGTGCTCGAAAGAAGCACGCTGGACAAAAATGAGGGTCGCGCGACGAACGCGATCCGATACATGAATGCGTTCTCCAGTCACCCGGAGAGAACGTGGAGGATCATCCATCAAAGTCTTCAGCCGTATCTGGACCGTCTCGGGGCTAATGCCAGAAGGTACACGATGCTTTTGGAGGAGATCAGCACGAAGCTCGACATGGAAGATTTCAACAATAAGCCGCTTTCGGGAAAATACCTGTTAGGCTACTACAGCCAGCGATACGATCTATACCAGAAGAAAGAGAAAACCGAGGATGCCACCCAAGCATCCGATCAGGAGGAGAGAGTATAATGAGCAGCCTCGATCATAAAATTGATTTTGCAGTCGTCCTGTCGGTCACGAACGCCAACCCTAACGGAGATCCTTTGAACGGCAACCGTCCGAGACAGAATTACGACGGCTTTGGAGAAATCTCGGATGTCGCGATCAAGCGCAAAATCAGAAACCGTCTTCAAGATTTGGGAGAATCCATCTTCGTTCAGTCCAATGACCGCAAGAACGATTCGTTCGGAAGCCTGAGAGAACGTGCGGACGGCAACGAGGAACTGAACAAGATTCTCAAGGCCAAGAAAAGCTCCGGTGACGATTTTGCTTGGGCAGCCTGTCAGGAATGGATGGATGTGCGGAGCTTTGGGCAAGTGTTCGCTTTTAAAGGCGGCGCGAAGGGTGAAGGTGTTTCCGTCGGGGTGAGAGGCCCGGTATCCGTTCATACGGCCAAAAGCGTCCACCCGATCGATATTACGAGCATGCAGATTACGAAGAGCGTCAACTCCGAGCCGGGCAAGGATAGAGGCCCCGATACGATGGGCATGAAGCACCGGGTCGATCATGGCCTGTATGTATTCTATGGAAGCATCAATACCCAGCTTGCGGAGAAAACCGGCTTTACTAATGCGGATGCGGAGAAAATCAAGCAGGCACTCGTGACCCTATTCGAGAATGACTTGTCATCGGCAAGACCCGACGGCAGTATGGAAATCCACCATGTATACTGGTGGGAGCACAACTCCAAATTGGGTCAATATTCCTCGGCCAAAGTCCATCGCTCCTTATCTGTAAAGCCAAAGATCGAAGAACCAAAATCATTCGGAGACTACAAGATTGAATTGTCCGAACTGCCCGGCTTGAAGGTAGAAATTTTGGACGGGCTTTGATGGAAAGCGGAGAAGAAGAGTACCTGATGCTTTCGGGCATCCAGCACTTTGAATTTTGTAAACGTCAGTGGGCGCTTATTCATATTGAACAACAGTGGGAAGAGAACGTGCGGACCGTGGAAGGCAAGCATCTTCATCAAAAAGCCGATCAGCCTTTTGTCCGAGAGAAGCGCGGAGATAAGCTTACGGTTCGCGCTATGCCGGTGAAGTCGGATGAACTTCAAATTACAGGGATATGCGATGTGGTAGAGTTTATTCGAAGCGCCGAAGGCGTCGAAATTCACGGTGCGAAAGGTACATACAAAGCCGTGCCTGTTGAATACAAACGAGGGAAACCCAAGGTCAGTGACGCCGATGTCCTTCAGTTAGCCGCTCAAGCTCTGTGTCTGGAAGAAATGCTGCTCTGCGAGGTTCCAACGGGCTATCTATACTACAACGAAATTAAGCACAGACTTGAGGTCGAGCTGACAAAGGAGATTAAACAGAAAGTAAAATCCATTGCCGGGGAAATGCACGACTATTATAAGCGCAGACATACGCCAAAGGTAAAGACAGGTTCATTCTGCAAAAGCTGCTCCCTCTTATCCATCTGTCTCCCGGAAGTGATGAGCAAGCGTTCGGTCCGCAGTTACATGGAGGGGAAAATTTGCGAATGAAAAAGCTTCTGAATACCTTATTCGTTACACAACCGGACGTATACCTTTCTTTGGACGGCGACAATATCGTGCTGCTAAAGGAGCAGGAGAAGATAAACAGAATCCCTCTGCATAATTTGGAATCCATCGTCACGTTCGGATATACGGGTGCAAGTCCGGCACTTATGAGGTACTGTGCAGAGCGCAATATAGCTATCGTCTTCCTCAGCATGAGCGGAAAATTTCTGGCAAGGGTCATCGGAGAAAGCCGAGGCAATGTCGTTCTTCGCAAGAAGCAATATCTCGTATCCGAAAGTGAACTTATGTCGGCTCAAATAGCCCGCAATTTTATAATCGGTAAAGTGTATAACCACAAATGGATGCTTGAACGGATGACAAGGGATTATCCGCTGCGTATAGATGTGGAGAATTTCAAAGAAGCATCCCAGCAGTTGACCCTTCTTATGAAAAGCATCAGACAATGCGAGGACTTGGAGCGGCTTAGAGGACTGGAAGGACAAGCGGCTCTCATTTATAACCAGCGGTTCGATGCGATGATTCTCCAGCAAAAAGAAGACTTCCATTTCCGGACCCGGTCTCGCAGGCCGCCGCTGGATTATGTCAATGCCATGCTGTCGCTGGCGTATACCCTTCTCGCTCATGATACCTCTGCCGCTCTGGAAGGGGTGGGGCTCGATGCTTATGTGGGTTTCTTGCACCGGGACAGACCCGGCCGCGCTTCGCTGGCGCTCGATCTTATGGAAGAGCTGCGCGGTGTCTATGCCGACAAGTTCGTTTTGTCCCTGATCAACAAAAAAGGGATAAACAAAGAGGATTTTGTACGCAAAGAGAACGGAGCGGTAATCATGACAGAAGACGGCAGGAAGAAGTTCCTGACCGCATGGCAGAGTAAGAAGCAAGAGAAAATCACCCATCCCTACCTAGGCGAGAAAATCACTTGGGGATTGGTGCCGCACGCACAAGCGCTGCTATTGGCACGGCACCTGCGCAACGATCTGGATGAATATCCTCCATTCCTGTGGAAGTAGGTGCAGCCTATGCTGGTATTAATCACTTATGATGTCAGCACGACAAGCGGAGCGGGACAGCGTAGGCTACGAAAAGTATCGAAATTATGCCAAAACTACGGTCAGCGTGTCCAGAATTCCGTGTTCGAATGCGTTGTTGACGCTGCGCAATTTGCTGTGTTAAAAATGGAGTTAATTGAAATTATCGATCCGAATGAGGATAGTCTAAGATTCTATCGACTAGGAAATCAGTATAAGACCAAGGTAGAGCATATTGGCATTAAGGCATCGCTTGATCTGGAAGGTCCGCTGATTTTCTAGTGCGAATGGGAAGTGAACATGATTTCCCAGGGGGATTCGCACCGGATATTATCCAGAAATAAATTGTTTAAACATAATATGGTATTTTATATTCGGGATAGAAGAGTTAAATTCTAGTTTATTTTTGGCAGTAAGCCGTTTTGGCCATTTATTGGTTAAAAAACGGTGTCGCACCCCTTACGGGTGCGTGGATTGAAATTCTACTCCGGCGAACGGTATAAGTATTATGTGCGGTCGCACCCCTTACGGGTGCGTGGATTGAAATCGCGCGTAATGATCACACTTGAACAATTAAAGGAGTCGCACCCCTTACGGGTGCGTGGATTGAAATACCAAGGAGGTTTGTTTACTTTGACTCCGAATCAGTCGCACCCCTTACGGGTGCGTGGATTGAAATCAATAAGGGCTACTCGTTCGGTGGGAAGAATTCGGGTCGCACCCCTTACGGGTGCGTGGATTGAAATGCGTCTGAAAAGTCTTTAACCGTGTATCCCATATGTCGCACCCCTTACGGGTGCGTGGATTGAAATAGTCCTGCCGCCCGCATACGCCTCTCGTTCGACGTCGCACCCCTTACGGGTGCGTGGATTGAAATTTTCAGGATCAGCGCGTATATGGTCTGAGTCGCTAGTCGCACCCCTTACGGGTGCGTGGATTGAAATCGCCCTTGCAGGGTAGCGATACCCTCCGTGCTGGGTCGCACCCCTTACGGGTGCGTGGATTGAAATATTAAGCGAACTCACTAAGATTTCGGATAATTTGGGTCGCACCCCTTACGGGTGCGTGGATTGAAATACCAGGTAGTAAACACACCCGGTAACCTGCGTGTCGTCGCACCCCTTACGGGTGCGTGGATTGAAATTGTCATGCTTTCGAGACCACGCTCTACAAAATCTGTCGCACCCCTTACGGGTGCGTGGATTGAAATGAACCAGGCCCAGCACAAATAGCCGGTGTCCACGTCGCACCCCTTACGGGTGCGTGGATTGAAATTTGTATCCCGTCTCATTGCACATGATCGAATCCGTAGTCGCACCCCTTACGGGTGCGTGGATTGAAATTGTGGGAATTCCTGTTTGATACTTGTAGTACGTGTCGCACCCCTTACGGGTGCGTGGATTGAAATCACGTTACCAGCAACCCCGTTAAGTTTCGTATTGGGTCGCACCCCTTACGGGTGCGTGGATTGAAATCTTGCGGGACTAAAGCCAGTTTCGAAGGTTGAAGAAGTCGCACCCCTTACGGGTGCGTGGATTGAAATACCTCTTCCGAGGGTTATGTGTCTAGGGTATCAATGTCGCACCCCTTACGGGTGCGTGGATTGAAATGTTCGTAGATATGAGATTCGCTCGGAAACTATCCGGGGTCGCACCCCTTACGGGTGCGTGGATTGAAATGTATCTTTGAATCGCATTAGCAATAAATGTTGCAGTCGTACCCCTTACGGGTGCGTGGATTGAAATCGGGAAGCCCCCCGGAAGAACCGGAGTATCCAAGTCGCACCCCTTACGGGTGCGTGGATTGAAATTTCGAAGTCGCTGCCGTTCATCTCGGCCGCCTCCCTCGTCGCACCCCTTACGGGTGCGTGGATTGAAATTGGAAAGGCTGCGGTTCGGTTGCCCCATGTCTTCCAGGTCGCACCCCTTACGGGTGCGTGGATTGAAATATTAGACAGGCTAAAAGCGAAAGCAGCTATCAGGGTCGCACCCCTTACGGGTGCGTGGATTGAAATTAAAGCAAGTGGTGTCAATGACTCGGTGTTTGGTGTCGCACCCCTTACGGGTGCGTGGATTGAAATTTGCTGAAAAAATGGGAACTTCATTTCCTTATGTTGCAGTCGCATCCCTTACGGTGCACGGATTGAAGTAGCATTCATGGCACGCTCGGCAGGGGCAAATCCGTTGTCTCGCATCCCTTACGGGTGAGTGGTTTGAACTATCCAAACAAAGCACTGTAGTGAACGGTGTCACGTCGCATTGTCGCTAGACTAAAAGGTGGACACTTAGAGCCAAAGTTAAAATAGATGTAATATCTTAATTCGGTGTCCAACACGACTAAAAAGCACGACAAAGAATCCAAAATGCAAACTACTCGGCACCTTCAAGAAGAAGGAATGTAGATGGCGAAGGCTGTCTTATCGAGAAGTTCCTCCAGTACTGGCCGCTTTAACCAAAAAAGAGCTCCAGAGTCTCAGACAAACTGAAACTCCGAAGCTCTTTCTTTTTGTGCGGATTCTTTTATTTCTGAATCAGGGTGATGCGTGCGGTTTTGGCGCTGCGCGGAGGCGGGGGAGCGTCCGGATTGTTTGTTGTGACTTGAGTCTCGACGTAAAGCTCCTTGTTCCCGCTAAACTGGTAAACCAGCATATAAGAGTCTTCCATCGGGTCCCAGCCTTCCTGCCAAGGTTTGCCCAGCCGGTCGATGACTTTTTGCAGGGTCATGGGCGTATTGAGTTCAATGGCTGAAATTTTATTTTGCTTCCCGACAAAAAAAGAACAATTGCAAGGCTTGTACAGGTAGCCTGCGCCGCCTTCCCGATGCTGATCTTGTTTGACTTTGCCCCACTTGGCCTCGACGGCTTTGAAGTCCGTGCCGAGTCCGAATTCGATGCCGCCGAAATAGCCTTTTTTCATGCCGGCAATGGAAAGGGGCTCTTGAGCCTGCGCGGCCGGAGCTGTGGAACTTGGAGCCGGCGACGGTTTCGGCGCTGCCGATGGTGACGGTGAGGGCTTAGCGGCGGCTGCGGATGACGATGTCGACTTGTCTGTCGATGGCGTTGCCGGCTTCGTTGACGCGGAACCGTCCTTGCTTGCGGCTGCTTCGGAGGAGCCCGCAGACGGACTCGACCCAGGTTCCTGCGCGGCCGTTTGGGTCTTCTGAGCAGGCGTCTCTTTTTTGGAAAAGTCGACTCCGAGCTTTTGCTGCATGGCGATGACGGTACCGACGGATTCAAACAGCAAAGCATCCGCTTGCTTAATATGATCCCCGTAGGATACGGCAGATCCGGCTTTGGTCGTGTTGATATAATCCATCAGCGCATTCATGCCTTGGGCTTTGTGGTCGTAAGCTTGGGCGTATTTTTCCCTGGATTTTTCAAGCTCGGCGGTTATATCCGGGTCCAGGCCTGCCGGAACGGGAATTTTTCTGACTTTTTCCGCCACTTTCGAAAATTGATTATAGGCATTCAAAATGACCGCGGAATCCGGCATGGTATTTTGATTCATCCGGCCGATTTCCCGATCGGCTTCTTTTTTGGCGTCGCTGGCGGACCGTTCGGCCGCATACAGGGCTTGCTCGAACGCAAGCACAAGGCTGGCTTGCTCTTCTTGTTTTGCACCACTGGTCGCGGCGGGAGACTGAGTCTCCACGGGCGGATTGGAGGCTGCCGGTTTCTCTCCGGCTTTCATGCCTTGAGCTTTCTGGAAAAGCAGGTAGCCCAATACGCCGATGAGGATGAACAGGCCGATGATGACGGTGGAACCCAGAACTGCGTTTTTATTCATGAATTGTCTCTCCCGGGGAGTTGTAGTATGTATTCCATATTTATCGGCAGGGGATTGGAAAAAAATGAGGGTTTGTCAGATATTTGATAGGTCCTAGGAACTATGCGTATGAAAAAGAAGCTGTCCCAAAGTCACGAAAGTGACTAAGGGACAGCTTCTTTGATTTTGGTTAGGTGAAGCCCTGACGGGTTCGGCTTCGCTAACTGCGGGTCGGCAGCGGAGCGTACTTCTGTCGCCTCGCACACCCGCCGCCTGCGTACCCGCCGTCAGCATACGCGCAGCTGCGGTTGGCTGCCGTCATGCGGCGCCCCTGCGCACCCTGCGTGTTCGCAGCGCCGTCGCGGGTGGACGCCTCATAAGGCGCCACGCCTCGCACGCGCACGGGTCGGGCCGCTCACTTCGCTTCCAGCATCCGCAGAAGCAGCGTGACCGCTTCCGCCCGGGTCGTGTAGCCCAGCGGGTCGAACGTGCCGGGACCGCGGCCCTGCACGAGCCCTTTCTGCTGGGCCGCGGCGATGTAGCCTGCGGCCCAGCCGGGGATCTTGTCCGCGTCCGCGTACAGCTCACGCAGCGTGCCGGCCGGAACCGGCTGCAGCTTGGCGGCCTTGGCCGCGAGGGTGAACATCTCGGCGCGGGTGACCGGCGCACTCGGCCGGAACGTGCCGTCCTCGTAGCCGGTGGCGATGCCTGCGCCCTGCGCGAGCGCGACGGCTTCGGCGGCCCAGGCGGGGATGCCGTCGCTGTCCGCAAACCCCGCGGAAGGAGCCGGCTGTTCCTGCCGGAGGGCCACCGCGTATGCCTGCACCAGCATCACGGTGAACTGGGCGCGCGTGACCTCTTCCTGCGGCCGGAATGTGCCGTTTTCGAAGCCGCTGACAATACCGCAGTCCGCTGCGCGTGTAACTTCCGCCTCCGCCCAGTGGCCCTTCATATCCGTGAAGAACACTGGATGCGGGGAAGAGGCCGGAGAAGGACAACCCGGTCTGCCGGGAACGTCCGGCTTGCCGGGTACCCCGGGCTCGCCCGGATTTCCCGTGCCGCCGGGTTCTCCCGGATGCTGCGGCTGTCCCGGATCTACGGGCGTCTTAGGCTCTTCCGTCGGAGAAGTTCCTCCGGGCGAAGTGCCCGGCGAATCCCCGCCGGAATCTTGCCGGGGCTGACGGGTGACCAGGACGGTATATGTTCTTACCGTCTGCCTGTCCGCTGCCGTGACGGTGACCCCGACCGGGTTGGCTCCGACACGCAGCGCGAGCGGTGCCGAAGGTTTTCCGCTGAGGAGCGGAACCCCGTTGACCGTCACCAGCGCATCGGGATCGTAAACGGAAGCCGTTACGGTCGTCCGGTCGTTTTCATAATCAACGGTCAGTGCGTAATTCGATGTGTCTGCGTCGAAAGCGGGATTCAGCCGACCCGCCGACAGTTCAAGTCCGGTCAAACCGGCATTCGAGCTAAGCTGACGGGTCACGTCCACTACATAGGACTGAGTTGTGATTCCGTCCTGTGCCGTCACGACAACCGTGATCGGATTCAAGCCCGGCTGGAGCGCAAGCGGCACAGAAGGCTGTCCGCTGACAACCGGTCGGCCGTTGACGACGAGGGTTGCATTCGGCTCGTAAACGGAAGCCGTGACGGTAAGGCTTGCCGTGTCAGGACCGACAACTGCCCGGTAATGGACCATCCCGCTTTCGAAAGCGGGATCGAGACTGCCCTCGGAGAGCGTCAGCCCGCTAAGCGTGACGTTGCTGCTCGGAGCCCGGCTTACTTCCAAATGGTAGCTCTGCGTCGTTACGCCATCCTGAGCGGTTACCGTGACGGTGACCGGATTGGAGCCGACATGGAGACTGAGCGGCAGACTTCCGGCATTTCCGTTGAAAACAGTGCCGTTGATCGCCAAGGTTGCCACGGAGCTGGAAGCTTTGGCTCCGACGGTTACGGCATAAACATCGTTCGTAACCGTGGTTGAATATACCGTCGTGGCGCCGTCAAAACGGGGTGTGAGTTCCCCCGTCGTAACCGTTAATTCACTTAGGGTGACTTCGCTGGAAGCGGCCCTTGTGACGGTTACGGTATAAGGGGTTACCGTCATCCCGTCCTGTGCCGTGATCTCAACGATAAACGTCTGGTCGCCCACCTCCAGCGCAACCGGATTGGTCACCGGCTGCCCGTTTTGCAGTACGCGTACGGACGCCTGTGCATCTTCCGCTGTCGCTTGGATGGAAGTGAGCGTTACCGAATACGGCACTTGAGCCGTATACCGGTAAGTGGAGCCAGTGACCGTTTCGTTCAAGGCCGCTCCGCTGAGGCTCAGGGAATGAAGCGCGGTATTGGTCGAAACAACGGTAAATGCGGTTTCCTGAGATAAAGGACTTTCATTGCCTGCGGCGTCAACCGCAAGAGCCGTGAGCCGATGCGTTCCTGTGGATAAAGCGGCCCCGGGGGTGAAGCTCCAAATGCCGCCCGAACCGGCTGTTGTAATTCCGGCGGGAGCGCCGTCTACATATACGTTCACGGTCACGCTCGCTTCGGCCGTTCCTTTGATGAGAGGCCGGTTCATATTCGTGACGGTTCCCGGCGCGGGCTCCGTGATCTTCGGCGCGGCAGGCGCCGTAGTATCGATGCGGAAGGCCGTCTCGGCCGAATAGCCGCCGATATTGCCTGCGGCATCGGCCGCCGCCGCTTTCACAGCGTGAGGTCCGTCCGCAAGCGCGGAAGCGGGAATATACACCCAACTGCCGTCCGGACCGGCGGTAACGGTTTGAACGCTTCCGCCGTCCAGCACTATGCGGATGACCGCGTTCGCTTCGGCGTGCCCTTCGATCCTGGGCGAACCCGTGTTCAAAAGCGCGTCTGCCAGCGGTTTCAGGATGACGGGAGCGTCAGGCGCCCGTGTATCCACGGTGAACGGCACCAAGTCGGAATCCGGGCTGATGTTGCCTGCCGTATCCTCGGCGCTTGCCCGGAGGGAGTGAACCCCGTCGGTAAGGGGAGCGGCTGGGATGAAGGACCATTTCCCGCTCCCGTCGGCCGTCACCGGACCTGCCGCATTGCCGTCCAGTTCAATCCGGACCAGGGCGCGGGGTTCGCTTGTGCCGCTGATAACCGGCTGGTTCCGGTTCGTGCTTGTGCCGCTGGCGGGGGTCAGCACGACAGGGGCAGGAGGCGGCGTCGTGTCGATCGTCCAGATTACCGCCTTCGACGAAGGGCCGTTATTGCCGGCTTTGTCGGATGCGTACGCCCGGACGCTGTGCTTACCATCCTGCAGTGCGGCGGGAATCGCATAGCTCCAGAGTCCGCCTCCGTCCGACTGCACGATTGTCTTCAGCGCCCCGTCCACGTAAAGATAAACGAACGAATGGGCTTCCGCCGTTCCGGAAATGACCGGTTTGGTGTCTTTACTCAGTGACCCTTCGGCAGGGGACAAAATGACAGGTTCGGCAGGGGCCGTCGTATCCAGAGTAAAGCTTACCGCGACGCTGGACGGGCTCGTATTGCCTGCCGTATCGGCTGCGACCGCCGTTACGGTGTGTACTCCGTCCGCAAGCTGCCCGGGCAGGCTGGAGGAAAACCTGCCCCCGCTGTCCGCTTTTACGGCGGGGTGGGCTTTGCCGTCAATGGTAACGACGACGGAGGAGGAAGGTTCCGCCGTTCCCGTAACGGCGGGAAGGCTTCTCAGAAGCGACTTGTCGGCCGGCGTTGTAATGGCGGGAGCGCCCGGAGGAGTCCGGACGATCTTGACCGTGGAGGAAGACACCGCGCCAACGTTGCCCGCTTTATCGACCGTTCTGGCCTCGACGGTGGTCTGTCCTTCGGCTTTAACGGTCAGCGGCCCTGTGTACACGGTCCAGCCGAGCGTCTCCGCGCCAGATAAGCTGTACTCCGTGCGGCTCACGCCGGCGCCGCCGGTATCCGCGCCGGGCGTTATCGCTACGGAAACTTCCGGAGCGGAGGTCCAGTCTGCGGCAGAGGGTACGATTACCGGAGCGTCCGGAGGAGTGCGGTCGATGGAGACGGCGGCCGTCCCTGTTCCGCTGACATTTCCCGCCTGATCCGTCGTTCGGGCCGAGACCGTAGTCTGACCCGGCACCGTAATGGAGAAGGGCCCGGTGTAGGGGGTCCAGCCCTTGGTCATGGCTCCGGACAAGCTGTATTCCGTTGACTTGACGCCCGAGCCTCCGGGATCGGTTCCGGGTTGAACCGTTACCGGCACACTCGCTGCCGCTGTCCAGCCGGTTGTTCCCGGAGTGACGGCGGGAGCGGAAGGGCTTGTTTTATCGATTTTGATAACCGTCTGCACGGGGGAACTTGTATTGCCGGCCTTGTCCACACTGCGCGCGCTGACGGTCGTCTGACCTTCGGCGCTTACCGTGACGGGGCCCGTGTAAACCGTCCAGCCGAGCGTCGTCGCACCGGACAAGGTGTATTCGGTCCGGTTTACGCCCGAAAGGGCATCGGTGCCGGGCATGATCGTTACAGCGACGTTGTCCTTGCTCCAGCCGTTTGCCGAGGGCTGAATGGAAGGAATGGTCGGCGATGCTTTGTCGATGGAGACCACGGCCGTGCTTTCGGCGCTCACGTTGCCCACGTTGTCGATTGTCCGCGCATGTACCGTTGTAATTCCTTCCATGCTGATCGGAATAGTTACAGTATAGGGCGTCCAGTCCTGCGTGGTGCCGCCGGTAAGCTTGTATTCCGACCGCTGCACGCCCGATCCGCCATTGTCCGTACCGGGTGTGAGCGTGATCGACGCGTTTTGGTTGGTCCAGGCGGAGCTCGCTCCTTTTATGAAGGGAGGAGTCGGCGCCGTTTTATCTACCTTCACCACGGCGGTCGTCACGCTGCTCGCGTTGCCCGCTTTGTCGATTGTTCGGGCGCTGATCGTGGTCTCTCCCGAATTCGAGACGGTAATCACATCGCCGTTCACATAAGGCGTCCACCCGAGAACAGTCGCGCCGGATAAGCTGTATTCCGTCTGTTTGACACCCGAATGAGCATCCGTTCCGGCCGTCACGGTCGCGGTGACATCCGCAGGAGACCAGTTTGCCGAGGACGTTGTGATAACGGGGGCCGTAGGCGCCGTAAAATCAAACGACAGCTTGTAGACGGTCGTGTTAAGTTCGTAGTTCCTGTCGTACCCGCCTATAACGTACACATTGCTGCCGATAACCGTCATTTTGGCGTTTTGCATTCCTTTAACGGAAGGAGTGTCATAGGTCCAAGTGTTGCTGACGGGATCGTACAAAAAGAAATTATAATTGCCCATGACCAGCACTTTGCCGTTAGGGAGCGTCACCTGGGCATGACGGTAGAAAAGGTCGTTATAATGATAGGGAAGATTGGCCGCTTTGATCCAAATATCAGTGGCCGGGTCGTAAATATAGGCGGCAAAGGAATAAACGTATCCGCTTTGGCCCCCCGTTAACAGGATACGGCCGTCCGCCAGCGTACTTTGCGCAGCTCCGTAAATGCCGATCGGAAGCGGTGCTTTTTCCGTCCAGGTGTTGGCGGCGGGATCGTAGATGTACGTATTGTTGTACAGTATGCTGCTGCTCGGAGAAAAGATAGAATCCGCTCCGCCGACACTGACGATTCTGCCGTCCGGCAGCGTGCTCTGTGAGTTCCCCAGCATATTTTTGGGCAAATTGGATGCTTGGGTCCAGGCGTTTGTATACGGGTTGTAAATCCGCGTCAAATTGTTGTACACGAACCCGGTGCCGCTCAGAAAGGTGTCGCCGCCCGTGACGATGACTCTTCCGTCCTTCATCTCCGACTGGGTGTGGTAGGCCAAGTTCAGCGCAGGAGCATAAGTGGACCAGGTTTGGGTCGAAGGCGAGAAGGTGTACGAGTTTTTGGCGTACGTATTGTTCCGGTTATATTGACCGCCGGTTACAAGGAGGCTGCTGCCGTTCAGCACACCGCTTGCCGAAACTCCCGCCAGGTCTGAGGGCAAGTCAGCCGACGCGGGAAGAGGTTCCATCATGACGGCCGCATTCGCCGTTTGGCACCATCCGGCCAGTATCCCTCCTATCAGGACAGTCGTCCCCCATATTTTGCGCAGCCTGTTAGACATGAAGATGTCATCACTCCTTTGAAAGTACGGTTGCAGCCGGTCAAGAAGGGGAACCCTTATGCCCGACTCAAAGAGTTAGCAGGGTCCAGTCTAGCAAAAACGATAGGTCTTGAGAATTAACTTTGGTTAACTGCATAAAATTTCGGCAGGCGAGGGAAAGGAGAGATGCGCTAGGCCAAGTAAGCTGGCTTTGCCTTCCAGTAGGGCTACTTCTATAGCGTTTTGAAAGCAATATGGGCTGTATTACAGGACATAAAAAATGACTAGTGTTTTACAACAATTGGTAATTTTGTATATGTTTTAGTATATAATGGATTTGCACGAAGAAAGGGAGATGCCAAATTGAGTATCAGGTACCCGATTAATTTTGTTTTTTTCATCGTGGTTTTTCTAATAGTCGACCTCCTGCCGCTAAATAGCATTTTGAAAATCGTACTCTGTGTGATACTAATGGGCGTATTAGATTTCATGATCATTAAGACTGGGATTGACAATAAAAAGGTGCCTGTTTATGCGGGGGTTGGGTCAATGGCGGTAGTGATCGCAGTATTGTTATCATTTGAATAATAGAGCAAATCGTAATGAGTTCTATCCTGCAAAAATGTCCAGATTCGAAAACCGCGCCGCAGAGGGCGTTTTTTTATTGTGAATGGGTGTAGGGGTCTGCCTGCCCTATATTTTAAGGAGGCTTGATTAGTGGACATCGATTAACCTAAGCTTGTAAGTACCCCCAGATGACTCTCTTGATAAATTCGTAGTCATAAGGTATCTTCAAAAAAATGTCTCAATAAACGTCAAAACCGGCTGCACCCACAGCCCGGAAGCAAGGAGGACATCGGCATGAACACAGGGCAAGGGCAGGGCCAAACAGCCCGTTTGATCCGGGATAACTTTATCGCGAAGGTCTCCCATCTGGCAAGTCGGGCAGAAGGCTGTACTTTCAAACAAACACCCGAATACATAAGAGCGGATAGCGGCCTCCCTTCGGATACGTTTAACGTGGCGGTTTTGCTGCAACCCCGCCTGTCAGCGGGGGACGAACCTATCCTCGAAGAGACGGTTCATTATTTTACGGACAAAAAATACCCGATGGCGTTATGGTCCTGGGAAAGCAAAGACAGCGTCACGTTCGAGACGTTAAGACAAGCGGGTTTAAAAGAAGCGGAAACGAACATCGCGATGTATGCGGACTTGGATGCCCTTCATCCCGGAACCGAATGCCCCGCGGATTTTCGTATAAAGGAAATTGCATCCCCTGCGGAAGCGGAGCAATTCGGAGACGTGCTGGCTTCGTTGTTCGGAGAATCGGAGGAAGGGGCTGCCGTAAGGGCTTTTTACCGGAAAATATCCCGTCTGCCGCTGTGGGGGACTTCTCCTATGAAGCTGTATGTCGGCTCCTACCGCGGTCGGCCGGTCAGTACCGGTACGCTTATGTTCACGGATGACAGCGTCGGCATCTACGATATCGCAACTCGCTCGGACTTCCGGGGACAAGGCTTCGGCTCCGCGATGTTTCGATTCCTTATCGGCGAAGCCAAGAAAGGAAAGCCCCGGCTTTGCGTTCTGCAGGCTTCGCCCGACGGAATCGGGATCTACAAACGGGCGGGATTTGAACCGGTCTGCGAAGTTACGGTATACGAGAACAGGCACTTGGTTGAATAATTCGAGGAGCGCTTTTTGCGTCTTTTCAGATCAGTAAACGC
This sequence comes from Paenibacillus sp. GbtcB18, assembly GCF_019091125.1. NCBI lineage: Bacteria > Bacillati > Bacillota > Bacilli > Caryophanales > Paenibacillaceae > Paenibacillus > Paenibacillus sp. GbtcB18. Next base: position 195,751 of record NZ_JAGXJX010000009.1, on the reverse strand, counting down.
TCCCTTCCCGGACATGTTTAGTTTTTGTTCAGTTTGTTTTGATACATTGGAACAGACAGAAGGAGGGGGCGCTTTGAACGTACTGATTGTGGACGACGCCGCATTTATGAGAACGCTGGTCCGTATGTTTTTGGAGCAGATGGGACATACCGTGATCGGCGAAGCCCAAAACGGGAAGGAAGCGGTCGATCTTTACGGCCGATTGAAGCCGGACCTTGTGACGATGGATATTACGATGCCCGAAATGGACGGATTGGAAGCCGTTAAGCACATCAAATCCGCCAATCCGGACGCTAAAATCATTATGTGCTCCGCCATGGGGCAGCAGCAGGTTGTCATGGAAGCCATCCGCAGCGGGGCCAGCGATTTCGTGGTCAAACCGATCCAGAAGGAACGCTTGCAGGAGGCCGTCGAGAAACTTTTTGCCGGACAAGGGATGAAGATCGGCGTTATGTAGGTTGAATTGTTTCCACTACCATCACCGGAATGAATATAATAAAAGTTCCTTTATGCGTCAAAATGAAAAAGATACCCGCACCGGCAGGTATCCTTTTTTTTATGTCTTTTTTCATGCTTTCGTTTCGCAATTGGCGAACGCGGAATTTCCTCCGGCTCAAACCTCCGCTCCCTCCGCTTTTTCCCCGATAAATTCCAGAAGCTCCCGCATCGCGTAAGAAGCATACCGTTCCTTGTTCCACAGCACATACAAGTTCCACGGAATGCCCGGCGAGGTTTTGGGGATAACCCGGACATCCGGGTTCGCTATTTTGGAAGTGATCGGCTCCGGGATAAAAGATACCCCGAGTCCCCCGGCGACCATCTCTACCAGCAGATCCCACTGCGAGCTTTCGTGGGCGATGGCCGGGTGAAAACCCGCGCTGTGGCAGGCGTCCAGGACGTGATGCCGCACGGCAAAGCCCTTGGCGAACAGCAGGAACGGCTCTCGGCTCAAATCGGCGAGAGAGACCGTTTCCCGTTCGGCCAGCGGATGCGCGCGATGCAGCACGAGCGAGACGTGCTGGCGGATGAACGGCAGCCGTCCCAGGCTGGAATCCTCGTCCGGCGAGATGACGACGCCCATGTCGATCGATCCGTCCAGAACGCGCTGCTCTACGGTTTTCGCGCCCTCCTCGATCATGACGAACTGAATCGCGGGATATTTCCGTTGAAAAGGCGCGATCACGCGCGGAAAGAAAACGGTGCTGATCACCGGGGGCAGTCCGATGCGGATGGTACCCGTTTTGAGCTGGGACACGTCGTCCAGCGTGGTGTAGAGGTCGTTCACGGACTGGAGAATGACCTGCATCCGCTGGATGGCGGCGGCGCCCGAGTCGGTGAGCTTGACGGTTTTGCCGCTGCGGTCGAACAGGGTGACGCCGAGCTCGTCCTCCATGCTTTTGACCAGCTTGCTTAAAGTCGGTTGAGTCATATGTAAAATTTCGGCGGCCTTCGTGAAATTCTGCTGTTTGGCGACCTCCAGAACGGAGGCGAGATTTCTTACGTCCACGGTCGTTCATCCCCAGCCATAAAATTTTGGAATGGTAGCCATTCGATGTCTGAATTTTACCTTGCCTCACCTGCCGTGTAAACTAAAAGCGGACACAGAACGTTCAAAATTCAGGGGACGCCCCGGAATTTTATGGAGAGCAGCACGTCAACTCAAAAGAATGTAAGGGCTTACAAGAGATCTTCTAACAGAAAAGAGGAGAAGGCGCATGGTGTTTGTTCAGGTCGTGGCGATTGTGCTCGCCTTGGGGCTGCTGATGTTTTTCGCTTACCGGGGGTATCCGGTGATCGTGTTTGCCCCGATCTTTACGCTGCTGGCCGTGGTCATTTCCGGGCTCGCGCTTATGCCGAGCTACACGGAGACTTATATGGCGAATGCGGCGAACTATATTAAAACGTACTTCCCGATCTTCCTGCTCGGAGCGATTTTCGGCAAGGTGATGGAGCTGAACGGAGCGGCCTCCTCGATTGCCCGTTCCATCGTCAAAGTGCTCGGCTCCAAACGCGCCATGCTGTCGGTCGTGCTGGCCTGCGCGGTGCTGACTTACGGCGGCGTCTCGCTGTTCGTGGTCGCTTTCGCCGTCTATCCGTTCGCGGTGGCGGTTTTCCGCGAAGCGGATATTCCGAAGCGGCTCATTCCCGGCACGATCGCGCTCGGCGCCTTTACCTTCACGATGGATGCGCTCCCCGGAACGCCGCAGGTGCAGAACATCATCCCGACCACGTATTTCGGAACGGACGCGTACGCGGCCCCTGTCGTGGGGATTGTGGGCGGAGTCATGGTGCTGGCGGCGGGCATGTTCTGGCTGGAGAAACGCCGCAAGCAAGCGGCAGCCGCAGGCGAAGGCTACGGAACCGGACACAAGAACGAGCCGGAAACCGCCGAAGGCCAGCGTTACCCGAACCTGTGGGTTTCGCTCGTTCCGCTCGTGCTGGTGCTGGTGTTCAACTACCTGCTGAGCCGGGGATTTTTGACGGTCAACACCTGGTACAGCCCGGAGCTTCTCAAAACGTTTAACATCGCGAATGTGAAAACGGTTGCATCCTCATGGGCGCTTATTATCGCCCTGTTCATCGGCATCGCGGCGGCGCTCTGCATCAACGTCCGGCACGTTCAGAGCAAGCTGGCGGCAGGGCTGACGGCAGCCGCGATGGGATCGCTTCTGGCGATTTTCAACACAGCTTCCGAAGTCGGCTTCGGCAACGTGGTCAAGACGCTGCCCGGCTTCAAAGCGATCCAGAATTTCATCCTCAACATCAGTTCCCAGCCGCTTATCAACGAAGCGGTGTCGGTCAATATTTTGTCCGGGGTCACCGGATCGGCCTCCGGCGGGCTGTCCATCGCGCTCGAAGTCATGGGCAAACAGTACCTGGCAGCGGGCCAGGCGGCGGGAATCAGCCCGGAATGGCTGCACCGGATCGCTTCGATGGCTTCGGGGGGAATGGATACGCTGCCCCATAACGGAGCGGTCATTACGCTGCTCGCGATCACGGGCCTGACGCACCGTCAGTCTTACAAGGATATTTTCGCCATAACCGTTGTCAAAACACTTACGGTGCTTATTCTCGCCGCTGTTTTATCTTTCATGTAAAAGAGGCCGGGATGAAGCGGAGCCGTCCGGCGCCTATTTTAGACCGTTGACAGTTAAGGCCATTCATAGGTAATTAGATCGTTTTTATTTCAGCATTCATTTTCATCCCCTATAAAACACTTTCGGAAGGAGTGGCGGTCATGACCCCATTTTTGGCTCAAAAAACAGCCCTGATCACCGGCGCGGCCAGCGGCATCGGCCTTGAAATCGCCCGCACATTCGCCCGCGAGGGGGCCAAGGTCGTTATTTCCGACATTCAGGAGGAAAAGGCAAAAACGGCGGCCCGGGGGCTGGCGGACGAAGGATACGAGGCCATCGGTCTCGCCTGCGACGTAACCGACGAAAGCCAGTTCGCCGGAGCGATCCGGACTACGCACGAAACCTACGGCCGGTTCGATATTCTGGTGAACAACGCGGGTCTGCAGCATGTCGCGCCTATCGAGGAATTCCCGGTGGAAAAGTTTGAATTCATGATCAAAGTGATGCTGACGGGGGCTTTTATCGGGATCAAGCATGCTCTGCCCCTTATGAAGGAACAGCAGTACGGGCGGATCATCAACATGGCTTCGATCAACGGCGTCATCGGTTTTGCGGGCAAAGCCGCTTACAACAGCGCGAAGCACGGACTCATCGGGCTGACGAAGGTAGCGGCCCTGGAAGGCGCGGCGCACGGCATTACGGTTAACGCGCTGTGCCCGGGCTACGTGGATACGCCGCTCGTACGCGGCCAGCTGGAAGATCTGGCAAGAACGCGGGGCGTTCCCCTGGAAAGCGTGCTGGAGGAGGTCATCTACCCTCTGGTACCGCAAAAAAGGCTCCTGTCGGTCGATGAAATCGCCGAATTCGCCATGCTCATCGCCAGCGACAAGCTGAAGGGCGTGACGGGAACGTCCATGCTGATCGACGGCGGATATACGGCGCAGTAGAGAGAGACATCAATCACGCGAGAGGAGAGGGGAAGACATGAGCAAAGTACTGAAATCAGCGGAGGAAGCCGTACGTGTCATCGGGGAAGGAGCGACCCTGATCGTGGGAGGCTTCGGCCTGTGCGGCATACCGGAGCATCTGATCGCCGCTCTGGAGCGGCAGGGCACCGGTGAGCTTACGGTCGTCAGCAACAACTGCGGAGTCGACGATTGGGGGCTCGGGCTGCTGCTGGCGAACAAGCAGATCAAGAAGATGGTGTCCTCCTACGTCGGAGAAAACAAAACGTTCGAGAAGCAGTACTTAAGCGGCGAGCTGGAGGTTGAGCTGGTGCCTCAGGGCACGCTGGCGGAACGCATCCGGGCAGGCGGGGCGGGCATTCCCGCTTTTTACACGGCGACGGGCGTGGGGACGCTGGTAGCGGAAGGCAAAGAAGAGAAATATTTCGGGGGCCGGCCGTATATTCTGGAAAAAGCGATCACCGGTGATTTCGCGTTGGTGAAAGCCTGGAAGGCCGACACGGCGGGGAATCTCGTGTTCCGCAAAACGTCTCGCAACTTCAATCCGCTGGCTGCGGCGGCGGGCAAGATTACGCTCGTGGAAGCCGAGGAGATTGTGGAGGCGGGAGAGCTGGACCCCGATGACATTCATACGCCGGGCATTTTTGTGCAGCATGTCGTACGGGGCGGGAACTATCAGAAACGGATCGAGCGTCTGACGGTCCGCGAAGCGAAGGAGGAGACAGCATGAGCCATCCGCGCCAAAGAATCGTGGAACGCGCCGTACAAGAAATCCGGGACGGCATGTACGTCAACCTGGGGATCGGAATGCCGACGCTCGTAGCCGACGAAATTCCCGCCGGTATCACCGTGATGCTCCAGTCCGAGAACGGGCTGCTGGGCATCGGTCCTTATCCGAAGCGGGGCGAGGAAGACCCGGATTTGATCAACGCGGGCAAGGAAACCGTCACGGCGGTGCCGGGCGCTTCCTATTTCGACAGTGCAGAATCGTTCGCCATGATCCGGGGCGGCCATATCGACCTGGCTATTCTGGGCGGCATGGAGGTATCCGGCGGTGGCGATCTCGCGAACTGGATGATTCCGGGCAAAATGGTCAAGGGGATGGGCGGCGCGATGGATCTGGTGAGCGGAGCCAAGCGCATCGTCGTCATCATGGAACACGTGAACAAATACGGGGAATCGAAGGTGAAAAAAGCCTGCACCCTTCCTTTGACGGGCAGAGGAGTGGTGAACCGGCTCATTACGGATCTGGCCGTATTCGATTTTACGCCGGAAGGCATGGTGCTGGCCGAACTGCTCGGAGAAGCGGAGCTGGACGAAGTCCGGGCCAAGACCGAAGCGGCGTTCAAGCTCGGCCCTCTTTTAAAAGAACGGCTCGAAGCCTGCGGACAGGAAGGGTGAACCGAAATGACCAGAGAAGCGGTTATTGTCAGCGCCGTGCGTACGGCGATCGGCAGCTTTCAGGGCTCCCTGGCCGGCGTGCCCGCGACGGAGCTCGGAAGCATCGTGATCCGCGAAGCGCTGGAACGGGCGCGAGTGGAACAGGAGAATGTCCATGAGGTCATCATGGGCAACGTGCTCCAGGCGGGACTGGGGCAGAACCCGGCGAGACAGGCTTGGCTGAAAAGCGGGTTTTCCGACGGCGTTCCCGCCCTTACGGTGAACAAAGTATGCGGCTCCGGGCTCAAAGCCGTCATGCTGGCGGCCCAGTCGGTTATGCTCGGCGATGCCGACATAGTCGTGGCCGGAGGCATGGAAAATATGAGCGCGGCGCCGTATCTGCTGGAAGGCGCCCGCTCCGGCCTGCGCATGGGCGACGGCAAGCTCGTCGATTCCATGATCCGCGACGGCCTCTGGTGCGCCATGTGCGACATCCACATGGGCGAAACCGCGGAGAATGTCGCGGACCGGTACGGCCTCTCCCGCGAGGAGCAGGACGAGTTCGCGGCTCACAGCCAGCAGAAGGCGGAGCGGGCGGCCGCGGACGGACGCTTCCGGAGCGAGATCGTGCCGGTCCCTGTTCCGCGGAAGAAGCAGGACCCGCTCCCGTTCGACCGCGACGAATTTCCGCGCGCGGGCACGACCGCGGAGACGCTCTCGCTGCTGCGCCCGGCGTTCCGCTCCGGCGGGACTGTGACCGCCGGCAACGCCTCGGGCATCAACGACGGGGCGGCCGCCGTTGTCGTCATGTCGGCCGAGGAAGCCGGCCGACGGGGGCTGAAACCCCTTGCCCGGATCAAGGGCTACGCCTCGGCGGCGCTCGATCCGGCCGTGATGGGCCTCGGGCCCGTAAGCGCCGTGCGGCGGCTGTTGAACCGGACGGGCGTGCCGATAGACGGCATCGACCTGTTCGAGTTCAACGAGGCCTTCGCGGCGCAGTCGCTTGCCGTGGGGCGCGAGCTCGGCGTACCGCCGGAGAAGCTCAACGTCAACGGCGGCGCGATCGCCCTCGGGCACCCCATCGGCGCCAGCGGCGCGCGCGTGCTCGTGACGCTGCTGCACGAGCTGGAGCGGCGCGGCGGCAAGCGCGGCCTGGCCTCGCTGTGCATCGGCGGGGGCCAGGGCGTGGCGCTGCTGGTGGAGCGCGATTAGAGCGGCGATCGTATCGGTAACGATCGTTCATACGGCATTCGGGCAGATGGGTCTCTGATGGAATTGGAGGCTCATCTTTTTTGGGGGAAATGGGGACTTCACTCTTTTAATGAGATAAAAGCCGTCCGCTATAGCGGGCGGTTTTTGTTTTATCCGCTGCATAAGACCGATGCATACCGAGGCGCTGCTGTCTATCCGTGAGGGAGAATGGGCACGGTTTATTTCTTAGCTTTGCATTTATTCGAACCAAAAGAAACCCGGCGCGGGCTGTGGTACAATACAACAGCATATCAACTTTTTTCCGGCAGGTGACGAACAATGGGGACTTTATATCATAGAGGTGTACGGGAGCGCAATTTGTCTACGGTGTTGTACATGCGCGGCGGTCAGAAGAGGCACAGGAGCTGCAGGCATGTGGTTGACCACCGTCATGTGACGCCAAGCATCGCGCGCTGGGAGCTTCACTTGGTCTGGAAAGACGGTTTACAGGGTTTTTGCAAGCGATTTCACGGGCTGTGGGTCGGCCTATGAAAAAACAAGCGCTGTTTTTTATACTCGGGGCCGCGCTTATTCTGCTGCTGCCGGTGTATTCCGTTCTTCAGCACGTCGTGTCGAACGAACGAAATCCCGATGCCGTCCGCGGGGCGCTGGATCTCAGAGCCTGGAACTTTGCGGACAAAGGGACGGTCCGGCTGAGCGGCGAATGGGAATTTTACAGGGGGAAGTTGCTCGTTCCCGGAGATTTTCATCCTTCCGCGGAGTCGGGAAGGACGCTTCCCGTACCGACCGGTATGGCGCAAATTCCGGGCAAATGGAATGCGTATATGGGGGAGGAAGGCGATCCGGCCGCGGAAGGATATGCCACGTTCCGTCTCAACGTGCGGCTTAACGAGACGGACGGGGCTATTTACGGCATCCGCACCGGCAATATCCGCATGGCTAACCGGGTGTTCGTGAACGGCCGGGAAGTGGGAGCGAGCGGAACGCCGGGCCGTACGGCCGCGGAAGAAAATCCCGACAACGTTCCGTACACGGGATATACCTATCTGAAGGGAAGCGAAGCCGAGATCGTGGTTCAGGTTTCCAACCACAGTTATTCCTCCGGCGGCATATTCACTCCGATCTTGTTCGGAGACGAGAAGTCCGTTATGAAAAGCCGGGAAGCGGCATTATTTTCCGAGTGGATGACGATGGCGGGTTTTCTGATTCCCGGACTTTATTTTCTGGTTTTGTACAGGATGCGGAGGAATGATCCCGCCTCGCTTTATTTGGGGCTGTTTTGTTTGGTGGGGCTGCTGTTTGTGCTCACGCACGGGGAGAAGATGCTTCCCGCCGTCTGGCCGGGGTTTTCTTACACCTGGCTGCTCAAGGTGCAGCTCATGGTGTCTTCGTTCGTGTACTTTTTCCTGCTCCGTTATGTAGCCGTTGCCGTACCGGGCGGCGTTCATCCGCTTGCGCTGCGGGTGAGCTCCTTCGTGACGGCAGCCGGTCTGCTCGCGGGCCTGCTGCTGCCGCCGGTTGTTTTCTCCCGGCTGGAGGTGCTGATCCTGGCGATTTCCTTCCTCAGCATGTGCTATATAGCGTTCGTTCTGCTGAGGGATGTGCGCAAGCGCTCCGAGGACACCTTGCTCATGATCGCCGGTGTGATGAGCATTCTGATGGTCATAGCGGCGTACGTGCTCAACTTGGTCGGCTTGTACGAAGGGCTGCTGCTCGTTCCGGCGGAAATGCTGATGTTCGTGTTGACTCAGGCTATTCTGCTGGCGCAGCGGTTTAACCGGACCTTTGTGGAGGTGGACCAGCTTTCGCAAAGGCTGCTTTCCCTGGACGGGCTGAAGGATGAATTCATGGCGAGCACGTCCCATGAACTCCGTACGCCTCTGCACGGAATGGTCAACATGGCCCAATCTATGCTGGAAGGCGCATCGGGCGCTTTGAACGTTAAGCAGAGGAACGATCTGGCGATGATTGTGTCTACGGGCCGGAGGCTTACTTTTCTCATTAACGATATTCTTGATTTCAGCAAGCTTAAGAACGGCGAAATTGTGCTGAAACGGCAGCCGGTCGATCTCAAAGCCGCAACGAATGCGGTGCTGGAAGTCATGACCCATGTCGCCCGGCACAAAGACATCCGTTTCGAGCAAGAATGGCCCGACCGGCTTCCTTGGCTTCTGACGGATGAAGACCGTCTTCAGCAAATTTTGTACAATTTGATCGGCAATGCCGTGAAGTTCACTCCGGCGGGAACGGTCACGATCGGGGCGGTAACGAAGAGCGGCCATGTGCTCGTCTTCGTTAAAGATACGGGCATCGGAATCGCGGAGAACCGCATGGAAGAAATTTTCCATGCTTACGATCAGGGTGTCGACCCAGGGGATCGCGATTACGAAGGAACGGGCCTCGGACTGAGTATTACGAAGAAGCTGGTCGAGCTGGGTGAGGGAAAAATCGAAGCGGAATCCCGGCTCGGAGAAGGTTCCGTATTCCGGTTTACCGTTCCGTCGACTACGGCCGCACCGGAAGCGGCACGATCTTCCGACGGGGGGTTCAAGGCTTCCGCCGCAAGAGACGAAACGGCCGCCGCCGTCCTGCCGGAAGTCCTGGAGGACCGGCGCGTCGGCAAAATCGACGCGACTGTTCTGCTGGTCGACGACGATCCGGTCAACCTGCAAGTGCTGTACAACCTGCTGTCGGTTGAAGGTTACCGGCTGATTGCGGCAGACGGCGGGGCCAAAGCGATGGCGCATATCGGCTCGGGGCTGTCCATCGACCTGGTCATTGCCGACTGGATGATGCCGGGCATGTCCGGTCTGGAATTGTGCCGGGCGATCCGCGACCGCATCTCGCTGGCCGAGCTCCCGGTCTTGCTGCTGACCGCACGGAGCCTGCCGGAGGATGTGCGCACCGGTTTCCAGGCGGGCGCCAACGATTTTCTGCGCAAACCGGTCGATGCCGACGAGCTGAGAGCCCGGGTGCGGACCCTGCTTGAGATGCGCATGTCCGTCCGGAACGCGGTTTCGGCGGAGATGGCGTTTTTGCAGGCGCAGATCAAGCCGCATTTTCTGTACAACGCGCTGAATACGATTATCGCGCTTCTGCCCTCCGACCCGGACAAAACGACGAAGCTGCTTCTGGAACTCAGCCGTTATCTTCGGGGCAGCTTCGATTTTCAGAATCGCGACCAGTTGGTACCTTTACAGAAGGAAATGGCTCTCGTTCAGTCGTATTTAGTTCTGGAGAAGGCACGTTTCGAAGAACGGCTGCAGGTCATATACGACATCCGGGCTGAGCCGAACCGTCTGATCCCTCCGCTCAGCATCCAGCCGATCGTTGAAAATGCGGTTCGCCACGGCATCATGAGACGTGCGGAAGGCGGAACGATCGGAATTTCCGTCGAGGAGCAGGAAGATGTCCTGCTCGTGGAAATTACGGATAACGGAGTCGGGATGGAACCGGGACGCGCGGCATCCCTCTTATCGGCAGAGGCCGGGGGAGGAGTCGGCCTGATCAACATCCATACCCGTCTGCTGACGATGTTCGGCGAAGGGCTCGATATCCGGACTGAGGCGGGGCAGGGCACGACTGTCCGGTTCCGGGTGCCGAATAACGGGGGGACCCGGGGAAATACGGGAGGAGGCCAAAAGCAGTGAAGGCCATTCTGATTGACGACGAAAAGCCCGCCCTGATCCAGATGGAGCGTCTGCTCCGGGCGGATGGGCGCATGGAGGTCGCGGGCATGTATACGCAGGCCCGGCATGGGCTTGAACATATGACTGCCGAGAAGGCGGACATCGTCTTCCTGGACATCGAGATGCCCGAGATGAACGGCCTTGAAGCGGCGGAGAATCTGTACCGGCTGAACCCGGAGGCGCAGATCGTCTACGTAACCGCCTATAACGACTACGCGATCGAAGCGTTCGAACTTGGCGCGATCGATTATCTGCTCAAGCCGGTCGATCCGGAACGGTTCGCCAAGACCGTCAGCCGCCTGGAGTCGCGTCTTAGCCAGCTCCAGGCCGTCCGACGGGAGGCGGCACCGGCCGGCGAGCCGTCCGTGCTGTGCTTCAAGCAGTTGTCTCTGGCGGGAGGCCCCGGGCCAGGCGGCAGCTTGAGATGGCGCACGCAGAAAGCGCAGGAGCTGTTCGCTTTCCTCGTTCATCACCGGAGCAAGCGGGTGTCCAAAGATGTCATTCTGGAGACGCTATGGCCGGAGCTTTCTCTGGATAAAGCGGTCACCCAGCTTCACACCTCCGTATACCAGGTGCGCAAAATGCTCAAAGCCTGGGGAATCGGAGCGGGCATCGATTATTCCCATGACAGCTACCGCTTCACGGGGGAAGGTTTCCGCACCGATGTGGACCTGTTCCTGACCGCCGCCTCTGCCGGCGAGATTACGTCGCGGGAGCAGTGGCGGGGGCTGGACCAGGCCCTGCAGCTGTACAGGGGGGATTACCTCGAGGAGCACGATTATTTCTGGGCCAAATCGTACCGGGCGCAGCTGCTCGGGCAGTACATTCAGGCCAGCCTTCTGGCTTCGGCTTACGAAGTATCTGCGGGACAGACTCATTCCGCTCTCCGGCGGCTGGAGCTGCTCCAGAAAAAGGAGCCGTTCTCGGAAGAGATTTGCCGGGCGGGGATGGAAGTCCATGCCGGTCTGGGTGACAAGCTGTCGCTGAAAAAGCATTACGAATCGTTCGCAAGCGCCCTCCGCGAGGAGCTGGGATCGGAGCCCGGCCGCGAAACAACTAACCTGTATAGACACCTGATGCAGAGCATCTGAGCGATTCCGGTTATCCCGGACGAAGCCTTTGCCCCTCTTGAGCGGCCGGGCTTTTTTTTATCGGGCTAAAAACAATGGAGAGCAGGTTTGCTGCTGCCGGCATCCGAAATGTACCATTTTGGCGAAAAATGACGAATTTTGTCCAGAATCCGTTCAGTGGAAGCTGATACAATTCTCCATGTTAAAAAAGGGGGGAAGGGGCTGGCCGAAGCTCAGATAAAGAGAGAGAAAATTTCGTTGATAGTCGGTTTTGTCAGTGCGTTACCAAGTTTTCTACAACTTATGAGGTGAATGTATGCATCAGAGAAAATCCTCTTTCCGATGGATTTCGGTTATGTTGATGAGCGTGATTGTGCTTAACGCCGTTTTGTTCGGCGCAGCGGGCCCGGTAAAGGCGGCGTCTCCCGGCGGACTTTCAGCTTATAACGCGGCGGTCACTGCTGCGGAAATGTATCAGGCCATTCTGGATTATCCCAACGATATTTTTGAAACCGTGCAGCAGAAGGATAGTTTTTACTTGAACAGAAAAGCGGATAACGACTTTATCGTGGATGACCTGTTCAGCAAGCGTCCTTTTGCGACGGTTACGGATCTGCGCGATGCTTACGGCAGTGCTTTGGATAACCGGAATTTCTTTTTGTTTCTGCATGAAGCTACCGATAGTTCCGGTGTAAGTGCCGCTTTTAGCTGGATTAATGACGGAACCTTCCTCAATCCCGGATTGGATTTGGGCAAGTATTCCGTTCTGGACTATACGGAGCAAGCGGTTGTGGACCAGGCCGTACTCGACGGCATTCCTGTCAACGGGTATGTCGCCGCGTTCGGGATTCAAACCATCATAGACTCGACGATCGGCCAGATTGTGTCCGGAGCTCTCCAGGATGACAAAACGGCTCTGGAAATCGGTTATGCCGTCGGAGACAGCGACGCACATGTTACCCAGAACCTATACCTTCCGGGTGCGGGTACGCATTTCACACAGATCACTTGGACCGGAGGAAACGGGGTCATCGATCCCGCGACGGGAACAGTGACGCCTCCGGCCGGAGGAGATGTAACGGCCGCTCTTCAGGCGAAAATCAGCAGAAATAATGAAAGTGTGACGAAGGACTTCGCCTTGACCGTTAAAAGTTCGGCGCCGACTGCTACGCCTCCGGCGATTACGGCGCATCCTCAAAGCCTGCCGCCGGTGCTTGAAGGAACGCCTGCTTCCTTTAGCGTGACGGCCACGGGAACGGGACTGACGTATCAGTGGCAGGTAGACATCGGATCAGGCTTCGTAAACCTGCAGGGCGATACGAGCGCCACGCTGAGCATTCCGGCCGTTTCGCCGATCATGAACGGTTACAAGTACCGTGTCGTCGTGTCGGGCACTGGAGGTCAGCCGGTGACGTCGAACGCGGCGCTGCTGACGGTGCTGCCGATGATTCCGACCTTGCCGCCGTCGATCACGGTACAGCCGCAAAACACCCCGTCGCTGCTTCAAGGGATGCCCGCTTTCTTTAGCGTGACGGCCACGGGTACGAGCTTGACGTATCAATGGCAGGTAAACACCGGATCGGGCTTTCAAAACCTGCCGGGCGAAACGAACGCCACGCTGAGCATTCCGGCCGTTTCTCCGAGTATGAACGGCTACATGTACCGTGTCATCGTGTCAGGAACGGGCGGCCAGCCGGTTACGTCGAACGGGGCGGCTCTGAATGTGATGCCGCCGTTTCCAACGTTTCCTCCGGTGATTACGCTGCATCCGCAAAGCCCGCTGCCGGTGCTTGAAGGAAACCCCGCTTCTTTCAGCGTTATGGCTACAGGAATGGGACTGACGTATCAGTGGCAGGTGGACACCGGATCAGGCTTCCTAAACCTACAGGGTGAGACGAACGCCACGCTGAGCATTCCGGCCGTGTCGCTGGGCATGAACAACTACAAGTACCGTGTCGTCGTGTCGGGTACGGGTGGCCAGCCGGTGACGTCGAACGCGGCAATGCTGACGGTGCTGCCGATAATCCCGATTCCGACTTTGCCGGTAATTGTGATCCATCCGCAAAGCCCGCCGCCGGTGCTTGAAGGAAATCCCGCCAGCTTTAACGTAACCGCAACGGGAACGGGACTGACGTACCAGTGGCAGGAAGACAGCGGCATGGGCTTCCAGGACATGCCCGGCGAGACGAACGCGGTGCTGAACATTGCGGCCGTTTCCCAGGGAATGGACGGCAATTGGTACCGGGTTATCGTGACGGGCACGGGGGGACTGCAGGTCATATCGAACGGTGCGACTTTGATTGTGACACAGCCTGTCGTGCCGCCCGTTATTAAAACCCAGCCACCGGGTGATCTCTCGGTTCCCAAGGGAGCTCGCATTAATCTTTCCCTGAAAGCGGACGGACGCGATCTGAGCTATCAGTGGCAGGTGAACACGGGAACGGGTTTTCACGATTTACCGGGCGAAACGGGAACTCTCCTAAGCATTTTCCCCGTGACCAAAGAAATGAACGGGAACAAATACCGCGTTATCGTCTCGGCGTCGGGACTGTACCCGACCCCTTCTGACGAAACGCTTCTGACGGTGTACACCACTCCGTCCGAGCCTACTAACGTTACCGCCACGGCGGGCAACGGCCAAGCGGTCGTCTCCTTTACGGCGCCGTCTGACGGAGGCACCGCGATCACCGGCTACGAAGTTACCGCTTCGCCTGGCGACAAAGTGGTAAGCGGCACGGCAAGCCCGATTACAGTAACCGGGCTCACGAACGGCACCGCGTATACGTTCACCGTTAAAGCTCTTAACGCGGCGGGCGAAAGCGCGGCTTCGGCTCCGTCGAATTCCGTCACGCCTTATGCTCCGTCAAGCGGCGGAGGAGGTGGAGGAGGAGGCGGAGGTTCCTCGGAACCGAGCACGCCAACGCCAACAGCACCTCCCGTTACGGAAGTACCGGCTAACGAAGGAGCCGATATCCTCGTTAACGGGAAGACGGAACGTGCCGGAACCGTGAAGTCGACCGAAGTAAACGGTCAGTCGGTACTGACGGTTTCGGTGGATCCGAAGAAGCTGGACGAGAAGCTGGCGTCCGAAGGCCAGCACGCAGTCGTGATCATCCCGCTTGCGAAAGACAAGAAAGCGGATGTGCTCGTAGGCGAACTGACGGGTCAAATGGTGAAATCCATGGAGCAGAAGCAGGCCGTCGTTAAAATCTCCTTCGGAGATAACACGTACACGATTCCTGCGGAACAAATCAATGTCGGCGCGCTGTCGGATCAGCTCGGCAAGCCGGCCGCACTGGACGATATCAAAGTGCGCATCGAAGTAGCCACTCCGTCCAAGGAAACGCTGAAAGTCGTCGGAAATTCGGCGGCCGATGGTAATTTCACGCTGGTAGCTCCGGCGATCAACTTTGCGGTTACCGGAACTTACGGTGGCGCGACAGTTGAAGTATCCCGTTTCAACGCTTATGTAGAGCGTACCATCGCTATCCCGGATGGCGTGGATCCCGGCAAGATTACAACCGGCGTTGTCGTGGAAGCGGACGGGACCGTCCGTCATGTACCGACCCGGATCGTAAAGATGGACGGGCGCTATTTTGCGAAAATCAACAGTTTGACGAACAGCACCTACTCCGTGATCTGGCACCCGGTCGAATTCCGGGACGTTGCCGGGCACTGGGCTCAGAATGCGGTCAACGATATGGGCTCCCGCATGGTCGTAAACGGTATCGAAAACGGCACGTTTAACCCCGATACGGCGATCACACGTGCGGAGTTTGCGGCCATCATGGTGCGGGCACTAGGACTTAAACAGGAAAAAGCGTCCGCGCCTTTCTCGGACGTGAACCCGACGGATTGGTACAGCGCTGCGGTGCAAACCGCTTACGCGCATAAGCTCATCGGCGGTTTTGAAGACGGAACTTTCCGTCCGTCCGACAAAATCACCCGCGAGCAAGCCATGGTCATCATGGCAAAAGCAATGAAGACTACCGGCTTCCGGGACAAGCTGCCGTCCAAAGAAGCGGCGGATTTGCTGGCTCCTTATGCGGACGCCGCAGCGACTGCCGAATGGGCGAAAAGCGGCGTGGCCGATTGCCTGCAGGGCGCGATCTTTGCGGGGAGAACCGCTACGGAGCTGGCTCCGAAAGCGTCGATTACAAGAGCGGAAGTCGCCGCCATCGTGCAGAGACTTCTTCAGAAATCCGAACTGATTTAAGAAGAGAAGAGTTATTTCTCCAGCGGTCTTTCATACGGCTGGGGAATAACTCTTTTTTCATGCAAAAAGAGAGAAAACAAGCGCATGTATTTTTAACGGAGCGGTTGACTTCAAAAAATGGAATAGGTACTATAAAACTAGGAATTAGCACTCATGACATCGGAGTGCTAACTATGATCTTGTGGAAGGAGATTCACTCATGGCCAAGAAGCAGTTTAAAGCGGAATCCAAGCGTTTGCTGGAAATGATGATTAATTCGATTTACACCCAGAGGGAAATCTTTTTAAGAGAACTGATTTCGAATGCCAGCGATGCGATCGACAAAATTTACTACAAAGCTCTGACGGACGACAGCCTGGCATTCAACGCCGACAATTATTTCATTAAATTAAAAGCCGACCGCGCTAGCCGTACGCTGACGCTTTCCGATACGGGAATCGGCATGACCAAAGAGGATCTTGAAAACAACCTGGGCGTGATCGCCAAGAGCGGTTCGCTCGCTTTCAAGAAAGAAAACGAAGCCAAGGACGGCCACAACATTATCGGGCAGTTCGGCGTCGGGTTTTATTCGGCTTTCATGGTGGCGGACGTCGTTACGGTCATCAGCCGGGCGCTGGGCAGCGAGGAAGCGTTCAAATGGGAGTCCAAAGGCGCGGACGGCTACACGATTGTGCCTGCCGACAAAGAAACGGTCGGAACCGAAATCATTTTGAAAATTAAAGAGAACACCGAGGACGACAACTACGACGAGTATTTGGAAGAGTACCGCCTGAAGTCGATCATTAAGAAATACTCCGATTTTATCCGCTATCCGATCAAGATGGACGTATCCGGCCGCCGGCTTAAAGAAGGCAGCGAAGACGAGTTCGAAGAATACCACGAAGAACAGACAATCAACAGCATGGTTCCGATCTGGCGCAAAAACAAAAATGAGCTGACGACGGAAGACTATGAAAACTTTTATGCGGAAAAACGGTACGGGTTCGACAAGCCGCTCAAACATATCCATATCAGTGCGGACGGCGCCGTCGTGTACAAAGCGATCCTGTTCATCCCGGAAAGCACTCCGTTCGATTATTACACGAAGGAATACGAGAAAGGTCTTGAGCTGTATTCCAACGGAGTGCTGATTATGAACAAGTGCGGGGATCTGCTGCCGGATTATTTCGGTTTCGTAAAAGGGATGGTCGATTCGGAGGATCTGTCCCTGAACATTTCCAGGGAAATGCTGCAGCATGACCGCCAACTGACGCTGATCGCCAAAAATATCAAAAACAAAATCAAGAGCCAACTGCAAAGCATGCTTAAGGATGAAAGAGACAAATACGAGCAGTTCTACAAGTCTTTCGGCCGTCAGCTTAAGTTCGGTGTCTATAACGACTACGGCACCCACAAGGACGATCTTCAAGACCTGCTCATGTTCACTTCTTCCAAAGAGAAAAAGCTGGTCACGCTTGATGAATACGTATCGGCTATGCCGGAAGACCAGAAGTACATTTACTACGCGTCCGGGGAGTCTATCGACCGTATCGAGAAACTTCCGCAAACGGAGATGGTCCTCGACAAAGGTTACGAGATTCTGTACTTCACCGACGATGTCGACGAGTTTGCGATTAAAATGCTGATGGCTTACAAGGAAAAAGAATTCAAATCCGTATCCAGCGGCGACCTCGGAATCGAGCCGGACGCGGCGGATAAGCAGACGGAAGAAGAGGAAAACGACAGCAAGGATCTGTTCGAAGCAATGAAAGCGATCCTGTCGGACAAAGTGAAGAACGTTAAAGCGTCCAAACGTCTAAAATCCCATCCGGTCTGCCTGTCCACCGAAGGCGAGCTGACGATCGAAATGGAGAAAATTTTGAAGGCCATGCCGAACGGACAGGAAGTCCAGGCCGACAAAGTGCTGGAAATCAACGTCAACCACGACGTGTTCCGCTCCCTTAAAGAAGCTTATGCGAGCGATAAAGACAAGCTGAACCTGTACACGAATCTGCTGTACAATCAAGCTCTTCTGATCGAAGGTCTCCAGGTGAGCGATCCGGTCGAATTTACGAACAATATTTGCAAAATCATGGTCTAAGCCGCCCGGCGGTTTAGACAAAAAGGCCCGTTCCTTCCGGAACGAGGCCTTTTTTGCATGTCGACGTTTTGCATGTTTGCGCTAGGGAAAAGCTGAACTGCGCAGGCAAGCATAAGCATGAAGGCGAAACGGTTTCGTTCAAGGCCGATCCTGCGGAGGATGCTTGCCGGCTCATAAAACCAGCCAAAGCTGGGAATAATTTAGTTGTCCCGGACTGTTTAGTTACACCGGACGAACAGTACACCTTTGACTAACTGATCTCCGGAGGAACCGATGACCTATACGAACGAACAACTCAGCCAAAAAGCGCGGGAACTTGCGCTGCAGCACGTAACGACCTTGCCGCGTACAAGGCCCGCTTATATCGAACAACATTTTAAGAAGGACATAGAAAGCTTAAGGGATTTTGTTCTTTCCCTGCAGACGGTTCATGCCGGCTGTACCCAACCGGCCGAGCAGTGGCTGCTGGACAATGCCGAATTTGTCGAAGAGCAGGCCCAGGAAGTCAGGGCTCTGCTCCTTCAGGACGCACTGGACCGCATGCCGAGACTGCGCGGCAGCGGGCTTCTCCGCATTCAGTCCATGATGGAAGACTATTTGACGCATGTCGAGGGAATTTTGAGCGAGGAAACGATACTTGCTTATATTCAGGCCTACCAGGAAGTGAGCGCCTTAACGCTGACCGAAGCCCGTTCGGTGCCGCTCATTCTGCGTCTGGTTCTGGTGAAGAAGCTGGCGGAAACGATGGCTTTCGTCCGGGAGCGCCGCGAAGTCTGCATAGACGTCGGGCGCATCCTTTCCTTGATCGAGCCTGCCGCCTTAAGTCCCGAGACGGTCCATCTCCAGGTGGAAAAAGCGGGCCTCACGCTTCCTTTGCCGGGCCCGTGGATCGTCCATTTAATCAGCCATCTGAGGGAATGGGCCGGGGATGCGGCTTCCGTCCGGGAATGGCTGATTTGCAGTTACGAGAACGGGGCGGAGGACCTTGACCGCATCGTTTCTTACGAGCATCGGCTCCAGACGGCTTATCAGGCCCGGGCGGGGAGTGTAATCACCAGCTTGCGCAAGAACGAACGCTGGGACTGGAACGATCTCTTCGAGCAGATCAGTCTGCCGGACCGGACGCTCCGCCAGGAGTATACGGGCGTGTACCCGCTGCTCGACGCGTACAGCCGGAATCAGATTCTCGCCGAAGTGGAGCGGCTTGCCCGCCGTCTGCGGGTGCCCGAGAATCTGGTTGCCGGACAGGCGGTGGCGCTGGCCAGGGAAGCGGCCGAGAGGGCGGACGCCGCCCGCGCCGGTTCCGGCAGCCCGGATGCGGCCTCCGGGCACTCGGCAGCTTCCGCCCGGAGCGGCTCTTCGCTTGCAGCGGCCGAACCAGCGGGAATGCCGGGCGAGGACTGCCCAGCGCAGGTTCCGGGCTCAGCGTCCGGGAAGCCGTCTGTATCAGTGCGAGCAGAAGATGCGCTCGCCGTGTCCGCTCCGGCCGCGTCGGGCCCGGCTGCTTCCGCCCGGACCGATGTCCTTATTCTCCATGAGAATGGAGAAGTCGCGGCACCTCTGGCGGCGGGAGAGCGCACCCGGGAGCAGTTTCCTTCCTATTATCTGCTCGAATCGAAAGGTGTACAGAAGCTGATCGCCTCGCTGCGGAAGTGCAGCTCTCCCCGAACGATGCCGGAGAACGCTATATCCAGGCGTCCGGCCGGTACCTATTTCGCCTCGATGCTCGGCTTGTTCGCCGTGCTCTGGCTTATCGCGGCCGCATGGATCGGAATCGGGCATGGTTTGTCCGCTCTCGCCTGGGCAGCCGTCCTCCTAGCTTTGCTATTGCCCGTGAGTGAATGGGGAATGACCTGGCTGCATTTCGGTATTGAGCGGATTTGCCGTCCGCGTCCCCTGCTCCGGTATGATTTCTCCGCAGGTGTTCCGGCGGAAGCCGGCACGATGGTGGTTATACCGGCGATCTGGTCTTCGCCCGACGAAGTGGCTGAGCTTGCGGGCCGCCTGGAGGTTCACTATCTGGCCAACCGCGATTCCAACATCCACTATGCGCTTCTAGGCGATTTTACGGATGCGCCGGATGAACAGCTTCCGGAGGATGACCGGCTGGTCCGTCTTGCCGAGGATAAAATTCGCGCGTTAAACGAGAAGTACTCCGCAGCAGGCGGAACGACGTTTCATTTTTACCAGCGGCGCAGGCTTTGGAATCCCCGTGAGGGCGTGTATATGGGCTGGGAGCGCAAACGCGGCAAGCTGGTCGAATTCGTGGAACTGCTGAGAGGCAGCGGCGATACCAGCTATGCGGTGAAATTCGGCGATGCGTCCGTACTTCCGCGGATCCGCTATCTGATCACGCTGGATGCGGACACGCAGCTTCCGATGGGCAGTGCGCAGCGGATGATCGGAACCCTGCATCTGCCGTACAATCGCCCCCGCCTGAACGAAGCGAGGACACGGGTTGTAGAAGGCTACGGGGTGCTTCAGCCGCGCATCGGGATCAGCCACGATTCGGCGATGCGCTCGCGGCTGGCGTATTTCTGGTCCGAGCCGGGCATGGACCCATATGCGTTCGCGGCTTCGGACCCTTACCAGGATGCGCTGGGCCAGGGCATTTTTACGGGGAAAGGTATCTTCGATGTGGATGTGTTTGCCGAACTTCTGTGCGAGCGGATTCCCGATAATACCGTACTCAGCCACGATTTGCTGGAAGGCGGTTTTATGCGCGCCGCGCTGTTGTCCGATATCGAGCTGATCGACGATCATCCGGCCAAGTTTGCTTCCTACCAGAAGCGGCTTCATCGTTGGGTGCGCGGCGACTGGCAGCTTGTGTGCTGGCTTTTTTCCCGTATCTGCGACCGGCGGGGAGTGCTCCGGCCCATTGATTTATCTTTTCTGACCCGCTGGCAGATGCTGGACAATCTGAGGCGGAGTCTGCTTCCGCCTGCGGTGTTCGTCCTGCTCGTTCTCGCCTGGACCGTTTTGCCGGGATCGCCTTGGCGCTGGGCCGCCGTGCTGCTGGCGACGATGTTTCTGCCGCTGCTCCGGCAGCTCTTTATCCTCCGCCGGATTTACAAGCAGCCGAAGCGTCTGCTGGCGACAGCTCTGCACGTATTGATCCAGATCTGGACGCTGCCTTTTCAGACGGCTGTGCTGCTGGATGCGATCGGCAGAACGCTGTACCGCGTGTTTGTCAGCAAGCGCCGGCTGCTGGAGTGGACCAGCTCGTCCCATATCGAGCGAAGCAGCCCGGGACAGCAGCGCACACCGCTTCTTCAAGCGGGATGGGGGTATGTGCTCATTATCGTGTTTGCGCTCGCCTCGGCTGTACAGGCCTCGGCATCCCTGTTGTGGGCCGGTCTCGCGTTAAGCTTGTTCTGGGCGCTGGCCCCTCTGGCTGTCTCATGGCTGGACCGGCCCGTGGAACGGGAGGAAGCGCCGTTTGGAGCGGAGGAACAGGAGAAACTCCGGGTGCTGGCGAGACAAATCTGGTCTTTTTACGAAGACTATGCCGGTCCGAAAGATCATTACCTGCCTCCGGATAATGTCCAGGTAGACCCGCCGAACGGAGTGGCTCACAGGACGTCTCCGACCAATATCGGCTTTTTGCTGACTTCGGCGCTTGCGGCACGCGAATTCGGTTTTATGGACACTCCATCGCTGGTTGAAAAGCTGGAAAATACGATCGGCACGGTCGAAAACCTGGAGAAATGGCACGGTCATTTATACAACTGGTACGACACGCTGACATTGGGGGTTCTTCCGCCCGCCTATGTGTCCACAGTCGATTCGGGCAACTTCGTTGCAAGTCTGATGACGGTCAAGCAGGGCTTGGCAAGCTGGCTGCGGCAAGAAGCGGGAACAGAAGGCCGCTTTACGGAGATTAACCGGGCACCGACAGGGGCCTACGGGGTGGAATTTGCTGTCGACTTGGATCAGACCCCGCCCGGAGAATCCGCGTTGAACGGGTTTGACGGAAAAACGGAGGGAAAAGGCAAGGACCCTGACAACAGCCAGGACATCGGTCCCAAAAACGGCAGCGGGCGTTCGGCAGACCTGACGGCCGAAGGAAGCGGGCCCGAGCCTGCGGGTCATGAGGCTCCGTCGAACCATACGGATTGGCTGTCCCGCGGGCAGCAGCTTTTACAGAGGCTCGAATCGCTTATCGCGGCGACCGATTTTACGCAGCTTTACGATCATAAGGCCAAGCTTTTTGTTCTCGGGTATCACGGCGCGACAGGGGAACGGGACCGTATTTTGTACGATCTGCTGGCGTCCGAGGCGCGGCAGACCAGCTTTGTCGCGATCGCGCTGGGTCAGGTGTCCGTATCCCACTGGATGGCGCTGGGCCGCACGGTCAAACTCCAGGGGAACAAGACCACGCTGATTTCGTGGTCGGGTACGATGTTTGAGTATATGATGCCGTGGCTCATCATGCGGACTTACCGCAATACGCTCTGGGACAGCACGTACCGGGGCGTCGTCAAGCGGCAGATGGAATACGCGCAGGAACGGGGCGTCCCATTCGGCATTTCGGAATCGGGCTATTACGCGTTCGATTACCAGATGAACTATCAGTACCGGGCATTCGGTGTGCCGGGCCTCGGATTTAAGCGGGGACTGGAAGAAGATCTTGTGATCGCGCCTTATGCGGCGGTTATGGCGCTTCCGTTTGCCCTTCGGGAAGGGCTGGAGGACCTGAACCGGATGGAGGAGCTTGGAGCAAGGGGGAAATACGGCTTCTACGAAGCGATTGATTTTACGGCAAACCGAATGCCGCAGGGGGAAGACTGCAAAATTATCCGCAGCTTTATGGCTCACCACCAAGGCATGAGTTTGCTGACAATCGCGAACCTGATTCTCCCCGTTAAAATGTACGATTATTTTCACAGCGACAAACGCGTCCAGGCAGCCGAACTGCTTCTGATCGAACGCATTCCGCCGCGCGAGTCGATGCTGACCCGGGAATTGACGGGAAAGTCGCGTATTCACAAGCCGGAGGCGGAACGCCCTTATTCCGCGCCGGAAAGCATAGCGGCCGACACGCCGGCTCCGGAAGTGGGTGTCCACTCCAACGGGTCGTTCACGACGGCCGTTACCAACAGCGGAAGCGGGTTTATCCGCTGGAACGGACTGGCCGTTTCCCGGTGGAGGGAAGACCCCGTCGCAGATCCGTGGGGCGTGTACCTGTACATCCGCGATGTTACCCGGGAGAAGGTATGGTCCCCGACCTTCCAGCCCTGCCGCGTTCCTTCGGACTCTCAGAGCGTACGCTTCTCCCAGGAACGGACAACTTTCCGCCGGGAGGATGACGGCATACAGACCGTGCTTGAAATTACGGTCTCGCCCGAAATGAACGCGGAAGTCCGGCGGCTGACGCTGGAGAACAAAAGCAGCGAGGCCCGCATCGTCGAAGTGACGACGTTTCTGGAAATCGCTCTGGCGCTGCCCGATGCGGATAAGGCTCATCCGGCTTTCACGAAGTTGTTTGTCGAAACGCAGTTTGACGAGGAGACGGGCTGCCTGCTTGCCCGCAAACGCCCGCGGAATGCGGGAGAGACGTCGATTTGGGCTTTTCACAACTTGTCGGCCTTCGGCGCTGTTCTAGGTCCGGCCGAATTCGAGACCGACCGGGCCGCTTTCATCGGCCGCGGTCATTCCCTTGCGAGGCCGCAAGGACTCGCTTCCCGCCTCGAGGGTACGGTCGGTTCCGTGGCCGATCCGGCTTTCGTCATGCGCCGACGCATCAGCCTCAAGCCGGGCGAGAGCATACGGCTCTGCGCGGTTACCGGCGTCGCGGATTCGAAGGAGCAAAGCTTGAACATGGTCCGGCAGCTTTTTCAGGCTCAGCAGATCGACAGAACCTTTCAGCTCGCCTGGACCCGCAGCCAGATCGATTTGCAGCATCTGCACATCACGCCGGCGGAAGCCGCCGTTTACAGGGCGCTGGCGGGCCGCGTGCTTTATAGGGGGCCGTTCAAGCCCGAGCAGGCGGAAAGCATCGCCGCCAACAGCAAAGGGCAGCAGGGCCTCTGGGCTTACGGAGTTTCCGGCGACAGGCCCATCGTTCTGGCGAGAGTTGCCGACAGCGCAAATCTGCCGTTCGTGCAGAAGCTGCTTGGAGGCTTCGAATATTTGCGGCGGCACGGGCTGTTTTTCGATCTCGTGCTGTTTAACGAATCTCCGGGCGGGTATCAGCAGGAGCTGAGGGATGCGCTCGTCCGCTTATCGGAGCAGGCGGCCGGGAATGCGGGTGCCGCCGGGCAGGGAGGCATCCATGTCGTTCCCGCTTCCGCAATGCCGCAAGAGGACCATACGCTGCTGCTAGCGGCGGCGCGGGTCGTTCTGCGTGCGGACGGGCCCAGCCTGCGGGCGCAGCTGAAGATCTGGCCCCGGAAGGATGCCCGCGACGTTCCGCTGCCGATTACGGCAGGGGAAGCGTCGGCTCCGCTACGGCCGGATGCGTCCGCCGTCTCCGGTGCGGCCGGGGCTGCGGCCTCAGGCACAGCGGGCACAACCGCCGCTTCGGGCACAGCCGGTAGTCCGGGGGCGGCATCCCGAAGCGATGCGGAATCCACCACGGACTCAAACAAAGCCGCGGCTTCCGTTGAAGCATACGACACCGTAGCGGAAACAACCGTAGCCGCTACAACCGGAGTCTCGGGCATCAACGGGGAAAAAGTTGATGCCTCTGGCGCAGTTCCTGCCGCTGACACCTTATTTTTCAACGGGTGGGGAGGCTTTTCACCGGACGGCGGGGAGTACCGGATTACGCTCAAGAACGGGGAGCATCTCCCGGCTCCGTGGATTAACGTGATGGCGAATCCGCGGTTCGGCTGCCTAGCCTCCGAGCTGTACACGGGATACACGTGGTGGCGCAACAGCCGGGAATGCAAGCTGACCCCGTGGTCGAACGACCCCGCCTTAGACCCGCCGGGCGAAGTCTTTTATATCCGCGATGAAGAAAACGGGGATTTCTGGCAGATGGCTCCTTCCCGGGGGCAAGATGATCCTTCCGTTTACCAGGTGGCTCACGGAAGGGGATATTCTCGCTACGAGCATGAAAGCCGGGGAATACGGCAGGAAATGACGGTATTCGTTCCGCTGGAAGACCCCGTCAAGATTATCGAAGTGAAGCTGCGCAACGCAACTTCACACAAGAAATCTTTGTCCGCTACCTACTATGCGGAATGGGTGCTGGGCGTCCAGCGGGAAGGAAATGCCTCCTTCATTATGACCGACTGGGACGACGAAGCGCACAGCCTGACCGCCCGAAACGCGTATCAGGAAAACTTCCGCAATGCCACCGCCTTCTTAACGGTGCATGCCGACGAAAGCAGCCTGTCCTGGACCGGCGACAGGCTTGAATTTATCGGCCGCAACCGGACGTTTGAAGATCCGGCCGCGATGAGCCGGCCCGATCTGTCGGGCGTGACCGGTCCCGTTTATGACGGATGCGGGGCCGTGCGGACGAAGTTTGAACTGGAACCGGGCGCCGAACGGACGGTCTATATTCTTCTGGGCTGCGGAGATTCCCGCGAAGAAGCGGTGCGGATAGCCAGCAAGTACAGGGAACCTGCTGCCTGCATGGCCGCTTATGAGGCTGTCCGTACGTTCTGGGAAGACTTGCTTGGAACCGTAACCGTGTCCACTCCCGTGCCGGAAATGGATATGATGCTGAACCACTGGCTCCTGTACCAGACACTCGCTTGCCGTATGTGGGCCCGTACCGCGTTCTATCAGGCGGGGGGAGCCTACGGGTTCCGGGATCAGCTCCAGGATTCGCTGGCCCTGCTGAACAGCCGTCCGGACCTGACCCGCGCCCAGATTCTGCTTCACGCTTCTCATCAGTACGAGGAAGGGGATGTCCAGCACTGGTGGCACGAGGAGACGCACCGCGGTATCCGTACCCGCTTTTCGGATGACCTGCTGTGGCTCCCTTACGCCGTGTCCCGGTATATCGATCATACGGAAGACAGGAGCATTCTTGACGAAACGGTGCCGTTCCTTACGAGCAAACCGCTGGAAGCGGATGAGCACGAACGGTACGAGGAAACGGTTCTGTCCGGCAATAGCGGCACGATCTTCGATCACTGTGTGCGGGCGGTAGACCGCGCTCTGAAATTCGGGGAGCACGGGCTGCCTCTGATCGGCATCGGCGACTGGAACGACGGTATGAGTATGATCGGACCCGAGGGGCGGGGGGAGAGCGTCTGGCTGGGATGGTTCCTGGGAGATGTCCTCCAGGGAATGGCCGATCTTTGCGAAATCCGGGGAAAACAAGAACACGCCGGGCGCTTCCGGAGCCAGCGGGAGAAACTGGCCGCGGCGCTGAACGAAAGCGCCTGGGACGGCCAGTGGTACCGCCGCGCCTTCACGGATGCCGGTCAGTGGCTCGGGTCGATCCACAACGCGGAGTGCCGCATCGATTCCATCGCCCAATCATGGTCGGTCATCTCCGGCATGGCTCCGGAGGATAGAGCCCGTCAGGCCATGAAATCCTTCGACCGGGAACTTGTCGACCGCAGCTTGTCCGTCGCTCATATTCTGACGCCTCCGTTCGACAAGACCGACCCGAGCCCGGGATATATCCAGGGGTACCCTCCGGGTATCCGGGAAAACGGCGGCCAGTATACGCACGGCGTGATCTGGAGTATTGTGGCCTGGTGCGGTCTCGGGAACGGGGAAAAGGCGCTTGAACTGTTCCAGATGTTCAACCCTATCATGCATACCAAAACAGCGGCGGAGGTCCGGAAGTATGTCGGTGAGCCTTATGCCATGGCTGCCGATGTATACACGGAGCCGCCGCACAGGGGACATGCGGGCTGGACCTGGTATACCGGTGCGTCGGGATGGATGTACCAGGCGGGGATGGAGTGGATCCTCGGCATTAGACGCCGGGGCGCGAAGCTGTCCATCCGCCCTTGTATTCCTCCGGAATGGCCGGAGTTCTCGGCGGTATACCGCTTCGGGCAATCCGAATACCGGATCACGGTCCTTAATCCGTCGAGGAAATCAAGCGGTTGTACGCGCCTGACAATCGACGGACAGGAAGCGGACGGAGATTTCTCCTCCGGCGAAGGTCCGTTCGTTCCGCTGGCAGACGATAACAGGGTTCACGAGATTGTCGTGACGTTGTAATCCGGAGGGGAGAAAGAAAGTTCTCCTCATAAAAAGACGATTCAAAACCTAAACTATTCAAGTTGTTAACCATCAACCTAGCGGAGGGATTTCACATGCAGCAGCAAAATTATTTCAACAATCAGAACCAGCAGGGATTGCCTAACTTTAACCACGGCGGCCACGAATTTTTTGACATGCATGAGGTGCTTTCCGGGACGATCAACGTGCTCGACCAGTTTATGCTGTTCCGGACTTTCGTCAAAGACCCGGAGCTTCTGGATATCATCGACCGCCAGTACAGCTTTATCCTTTCCCAATACAACCTTACCGCGGAATGTTTCGCGACAGGCCGGAAGCCGAGCCATGAGACGTCCACGTACATGATGCAGCAGCCGACCAACATTCAGTACGGCATCAAGCCGAGCCAGCCCAAGAAGCCGAACCAGTCTCTGGCGGACGTGAAGGACGCGGGAATCAGCGGCCATATGCTCGGACTGATCAAAACGCACGCGTCTCTTCTGACGATGTCCGCTGTGGAAGTCACGAATCCGGTTGTCCGCCGTGTTCTTGCTTCCCAGGTGCAGAATTTCATCGAGCTGGCTTACGAGATTTTCCTGTACCAAAACAAACATGCGTACTATCAGGTGCCCCAGCTTCAACAAAACGATATGCAGAGTATGCTGAACACGTTCGTACCGACGCCGGGCTACCCGCAATCGCCTATCGGCAATCAAGGCATTCCGGCGAATTTCGCTCCGCGCTACCAGTAAACATACAAGAAACCCGGTTATGGTTTGCGTTAAACCATACCGGGTTGTTTTTTATTTAGGAAAAGGTCCGTTATTTTTCATTTTTCAACTGATTTTTCATCGCCATGAACGGGCAACGGGAAGGAGCCGTTTCATCGTCCCGCAGGAAATACTGCTTCCATTCCTGATTGTCCGGTTGTCCGTACCATTTTAACGAAGGGTGCACCGGTACGTCATCATAGTCCGCGAGTTTATTGCGGATTATTTTGCTGATATTCCGACCGAACGCAGTCGTTTCATTGATTTCATCGAAAATCCAGCGGGGCTGAAATGCCACAAGGAACGAAGAGAAGTGCCGGCTTTTGCGCTGCCCGTGCGCAGGTGTCGCACAGAAGGCGAAATAAGGCTGACCGGCGAAACAAAATTCCCACGTGGGCTTCGCCGGATCTTGCGGGATATTCTCGGGCCAAGGGGCCGTGTCTTTGTCGTGCAATCGGTTGAGGAGGGACCAGAACAAGGTTTCGTACGCAAGAACGTCTCCGTGATTTTTCAAGTCCTCCGGAGTTTCGAAAAAAATAACAAGCGAGGCGTATTTTCCCGTTTCACGCGAGCAGCTCCCATAGGCGTTCAGAAGCTCGGCCGTATCGGATACGGCTTGGGCAGTCCGGGGATCGGGCGCAAAGCCGTACCGGAGATTATTCGTGACGTACCCGTGATGTCCGGGCACACAGGGGTACTGGTTCTCAGGGCCCCCGATCATCGCGGCGAATTCCCCGAACGCCGTCCGCTGCCATTCCGGAAGCTCCATTCTGTGCTCCTCGATCCATATCTTGCTGCGGAGTTCCGCCATTCTTTCCAACCCCTCTCCACACCATGCAGTGTATGAGCCCGGATTGGAATAGGTGAATGCCCCGGGGTTCCGGGGGTTACCGAAGGTAAACGAGGGTCAGCCCGCAAGCATCAGAAGAGCCTCATAGCCGAAGTAGAGTCCGAACAGAATCAGCGAAATTCCGGCGAGCAGGGAAGTGATCTGAAGAATCAGGGGGGTGCCGAACCGGTGAAAAGAGCTTGCGAAAAGGGCCATCGCGATATCCCAGATCATAAGGCCGACAAATATGCCGAGGCTGTGCCAAAGCGCTTGGCCGGTGCCGTGGCTCTGGGGGCTTTGGGCAAGAACGGAGCCGTATATACCCAGCCAGAAAAGAATGGTCAAGGGGCTCGTCAGCGCCATAAAAAAGCCGTACCGGAAAGAACTCATTTCGGAAGGGGACTCCCGCATTTCGCCGCTTTCACTCAGCTTGAGACTTTTCAGGGTCACGATTCCCGTGTATAGAAGAACAAAGCAGCCGAACAGCCACAGGAAGGTTTTCATAAAGGGGGTATCGAGGAAATGGGCAACGCCGAAATAAATCAGCAGCATGTAAAAAAGATCGGCAATCATGGCGCCCACTCCGATCAGCCATGCGTGAAGAAAGCCGAAGCGGACACCTTTTTCCAATTGGGCGGCATTGACGGGGCCTACGGGCGCGGATAACGAGATGCCGAGCACGACATAGGTCAAGAAGGCATTCAAAAAGCAACACTCCCCTTAGAGATGGATGACAGGTACAAGCGTACAAGTCATTGTATTCAGGGAATGTCCCGTTTAGAAGAATTTACAAAATTTGGACGTCTATCGGCGTGCAGACGTAGCCGTTGCAGACGCTTTCCGAAGCCGGACAAGCCGACATCGCGACCAGCAGATCCGTTTCCGCACGCAGGTCCACGTAATCTCCGGCCTTGGACAGCGGTCTTTTCACATGGATGGAACCGTCCGGCTGTATAACCGTGTGCATAAACAAATTGAACGGATAGTGCTGTTCCGGAGGCTCGATGCCGAACTGGGCGATGGCCTTGTTCAAGTTGTGGTAACAGCACGCATGATCCTTCTTTCGGTATGTGAACTCGTACATTTCCGGCCGGCAGGCGGAGTTGATAAAATCGTGCTGGCCTACCGTGTCGGCCACAATGGTAAGCAGCGGCGTATACCGGGTGGAATACAGGATGTCCCCGGGGGTTACTTTCATTTTTCGCAGAGCATCCATCGTGACGGTCGGGTCGAACTTCTCCGCGGGATTGTCCGCCCGGTAGGCGACGATATCGGCAATCTGCTCGCCTTCCACGTCCGTGATCCGCACGGTCTGGCCTTTGCCGAGCCGGAATCCGAGCCCTTCGGTAGCGGGAATCCGCCATTTTTGCGTGGACAAAAGAGGTCCTCCTCTGTATGGAAAGATTTTATTAGTATGGCTTGGGTCCCGCGGAGGTATTCGCCAGGGTTTGGCCGCGATTAGAGCCGGAAGAAAAGGAAGAAAATCCGGCCTTAGCGGTTGTATTTGCACGCCGATTTCCGCCTTTAAAATGAAAGGGCAGACGCCCTGAAAATTTAAAGGGGAGTGAATATAAATGGCCTATACCTTTTCAACGGTCACCGCATCCAACGGAGTAAAGCTCTACTCGATTAAGACGAGTCCCAAAAACATTACCATCAAATCCATCGGCGCATCGAGCGTGGTCGGACAGACGGCTTACGGGGTGAACGGCGGGTATTTTTACGACGGTACGCTGCTTCAGATTGCCGTCAACAACAACGTAGCTGTGGCGCCCAACGGCAGCGAAAACGCAAAGTATGCCAGAGGTACGCTGGTGTGGGACGACCAAAGCGGGGCGTTCTCCGTTCAGGTCGTTCGGAAGATGAGCGAGATTCAGGTGGCCAACAAAAGCAACTATTGGGCGCAGGGCGGCATCAGCATGATGCTGAAAAGCAGCGAATCCGCCTGGAAAACCCAGGCCGCCGCGGAAAATATTCAGAACCCGGACGGCGCGGCCAACCGGACCGCCCTCGTGTACAACAACGCGAACAATATTTGGCTGATCGTAACCGATTCGAAGCCGACAGCGGCCGCTTTCCGTACCGCGATCAAAGAGAAAATCGGTTCCGGAACCCTGGTGGACGGCATTTTCCTGGACGGAAGCGGCTCCTCGCAGTATAAAGTGGCCGAAAGCTCCTACGGCGGATCGGATGCCAAGCCGCGCCTCGTCTATCAGATGGTCGCTTTGAAGAGCTGAGATTTATGTAGATTTTTTTAACTCGGGCCTAAGATACTTAATTTTTCTTAATAATCAACTTAAAAAATCCAATTAATTCCTTAAAAGACTCAAAATAAACGCTTTGAGTCTTTATTTTCTTCACAAATAACAAAAAATGCAAAACATTCACTTGGCAGGGTTAGATAATCGGAGCAAAACGGAGGAAACTTTTAGTAAAGGTGTGATGTATTCGCTTTATCGGATGATGTAAGAGTTTTACACTATTAGTAGATTAGACTAAATTAGATAAAAAGAACTACATTTCCAGATGAAAGGAGATTATCGGATAAATCCTTTAGCGCTGTAATGCGTGGCTTAACCGGAGGAAACCTATAGACAAAGAGAAAAGATAGGAGGAGTAGAGAGATGCAGATCCTGTTATACGTAACGACCCTCGTTTTTTTGGCGTTCCAGCTCTTGTATACCTTTATTCCGCTGCTGTTCAGCAAGGTAAAGAAGCTGGAGGAAGGCTTGGAGGAAAAATCGATTTCCGTTCTTGTGCCGGCCTACAACGAGGAACTGACGATCCGCAATTGTATCGAAGCGATGGAAGGCCTGAAATACCGGAATCATGAAATCATCATTATCAACGATGGATCGAAAGACGCGACTCTCCGGAGGCTCCAAGAGCTGCTGGATCTGCAGGAAGATGACCGGCAGGTCATGCAGGAGTTAACCTATCGGCCGGTTAGAGCCTTCTACCGCTCCCGGCAGTATCCCCATATTTATGTCATTGATAAACAGAACGGCGGCAAAGCCGACTCCCTCAACGCCGGAATCGATTACGCCCTCTCGGACATCGTCATTACGCTGGATGCCGACTCGATGCTGGAAGCCCATTCGCTTCAATATGTGAACCAGTATTTTCACGATCCCGACGTCATGGCGCTTGGCGGTACCGTCAAAATTGTCCAGGGCGCGGAAAGAAAAGACGGGCAAATCCAGGAGAGATTTACGGGAAAAGGCCTCATCAAGAGTCAGATCATCTCTTATATTCACGGTTTCTACGTTAGAAAACTGACCCAATCGGCGCTTAATTCGATCGTGGTCATTTCCGGCGCTTTCGGCGCTTTTTACAAAGAGGTGCTCATCCGGGTGGACGGGTTCCGGAGCACGGTCGGCGAGGATATCGACATCACGCTGAAAATCCACGAATATATCAAAGCGAACAATCTTTCCAAAAAGCTCGTGTACGCCCCCGAGGCCGTCTGTTACACCGAATGCCCCGAGAACATGCCGAACTTCTACAAACAGCGGATCCGCTGGCAGAAGGCTTTTGTCGACTGCATCCTCATTTATTGGTCGGACCTGCCTCGTAAGTTCAATCTGGGCGTCCGGCTGTTTTTCGCCATTGACGGCTTTGTGCTGGGGACGCTGACGGCGTTCACGACGTTCGTCTATTTGTTCCAGCTGCTGCTAGCGGGTGACGGCATATGGATGGCGCTGCTTATCCTGTCGGCCACGCTGCTCATTAACGCGATTCAGATTGTCATTGCGCTTGCGCTCTGTAAGAAATACGGGAGCACCTACACGCTCAAGGACTATATCCGCATGTTTATTTTCAGCCAGCTGGAACTGCTGACGTACCGGAATGTGCTGCTCTATATCAATATTGTGGGGACATTCAAATATTTCGATAACGACGAAGGCTGGGGATATGTCGAGAGAAAAGGAATCGCGTCCATTTCCCGCAGCGTAACCGCCCCGCCTACCGCACCCGCTTCCCCACTATCTCAGAGCTAACGGAGGAAACCCTTTATGAACAACGCAGTGCTCAAAACGAACCGGATCATTTACATCGATCTCCTGCGGATTCTCTCGATTCTCGCCGTGATCATTTTACATATTACCGCCACCCTGCTGACCAGCACGAACGATTTCAACACGGCCTCCTGGTGGGTGAGCAATCTGTTCAATTCCGCCGCGCGTTTCGCGGTGCCCGTCTTTTTTATGATCAGCGGAGCGATGATTCTGCGGTCGGAAGTCAAATCCTACAAAACGTTCTTCCTGAAGCGCATCATGCCGCTTTTCGTTTCGCTCGTAAGCTGGTCTCTGATCTACAGCATTTTCACCCAGTATTATTTGCAGAAAAGTACCATGGGCGCGGGGGAATTCCTGCTCAGCTTCGCTTACAAGTTCATTCTGGACCGCAACTATATCCACCTGTGGTTCCTGTATGCGATCATTGCCATCTACCTGACGGTGCCGCTCATCAGCCGAATGGTCAAGGCATGCACCGAGAAGGAGCTGCGGTATTATCTGCTGCTCTGGTTTACCGTCAGCATCGCGTACCGCTTCGTTACGGACTGCGTGCTGCGGATTACGTCGGAAAGCCTGTACGTGCCCATCATGAACATCCCTTTGTTTATGGGTTATCTCGGTTATTTTATCCTGGGCTATTATTTGTTCCATTATGAGATATCGCCCAAGCTGAAGAACGTCCTGTTCAATCTGGGGATCGTCTCTTTCTTTCTGACGCCGGTGGCCACGTATTTCGCTTCCATGTACAGCGGAGTGCTGGACGAGATGTTCTACGGCAATTACTCCGTGACGACATTTTTCATGGCAGCCGGCCTCTTTATTCTCTTTAAAGAAAAGGATGCCGCGATCAGCGCCAAGGTGAACGACAAAGTCAAACGGCTCGTCGGCTCCATTTCCAAAGCGAGCTTCAGCATTTACCTGATTCACCTGCTTATCGAAATTATGGTCTCCCGGAGGACGGAGGTCGAAGGAAGCCTGGTCGAGACGACCGTTACGCTTCTGTTTAACCTCGGCGCGGTTTTTGTGGTCAGCTACATTCTCGTCAAAATTCTCAATCTCAACAAAATCGTGACGAATGTCTTATTCGGCGGGAAAGGGTAACGATGAAAATACACCTGTATACGAAACTGTTCGTGGCGCTGCTGATCTCCGGAATGGGCTTTTACTTCTATACCACCAGTCAGGCCAAAGACCATAAAATCAATTCCGTCTACGTCATCCCGACCGGGGACAAGCTGGACGAGATCAACTTCGAGGAGAAGAAGATCGATATCGCGTTCTTGGCTTTCGCCCAAATAGGGGACAAGTACAAGGTATCTTTTCATAAAGACGAAGCGGCGGATGCCGAAATCAAAGAGAACATCAAAAAGCTCAAAAAAAACAACCCCAAAACGAGTATCGTGCTCGCCGTAGGGGGATACGGGGCGGACGGTTTTTCCGACGCGAGTCTGCAGGAGAACCGGCGGACGTTTACCGACAACATCATTGCCCTGGTCAAAGAGCTCGGCCTGGACGGAGTCGATATCGACTGGGAATATCCGGCCTCGGATGCCTGGGGAACGCAAAAATCCCGCAGCGAAGACACCCAGAACTTTACGTTCCTTATGAAGGAACTCAGAGAGAAGCTGAACCAGCTTCCGCATAAGAACAAGAAGTACATCCTGACCTTTGCGTCAGGGACCCAGGACTGGTACTTCAAGAATGTCGAGGTTAAGAAAGTCGAAAAATACGTCGACTACATCAACGTGATGAGCTACGATCTGACGGGCAAATGGTCGGATACGACGGGGCTTAACTCCAATCTGTACAAGGATGCGGAGAACAAATCCATAGACAGCGTGGACAGTATCGTGAAGCTGTATCTCAGTCACCATATCGATCCGGCGAAGCTGCTGCTCGGGGTTCCCGCGTATTCGTACGGATGGGAAGACGTCAAGAGCGACGGCGACGGGGCGTTCTCTCCGGGCAAGCCGATCGACATCGACAAGACGGATCTCAGCTACAAGACCATCGAGAAGAAATACATGGACAAGAACGGGTTCAAACGGTATTTCGACGAGAAAGCCAAAGCGGCTTATTTGTACGACGGCGAAACATTCATTTCTTACGAAGATAAAGAAGCGCTCCGGGAAAAAATCGCCTACATTAAGGCGAACAATCTCGGCGGCGCCATGGTCTGGGAATATTCCCAGGATGCGGACGACGGGCTTGTGAAGTACTTAGGAGATCATTTGAACGAATAGGAAAAGGGTGCGGACGCTTCAGAAGCGTACGGCCCCGGGCTGTCTCTCAGGAGGCGGCCTTTTTGCTGATCCGGGAGCCGGATTGCACGTTTCCGAGCGGCGGGTTATATCCGGGGAGTAAATTTCTTGCCGATAATATAGCCGTCCTTATAGCCGTCGTCTCCGAAGAAATCTTTGGCCAGATGCAGATATAAGCGGGGATGAACAAGCGATAAAGGATCCGATTCCGAAGGCGGGTAATCCTTAAGGGAAGCATAACGGCTCAGGGCTTCTTCTCTTACATAAAGCAGGGTGTTTTGTGCGTACCACCACTGGACACGAGCATTTTCCCAGACCTGCTTGCGGATACAATCAACGGGGACAAATCCTTTTTTGTTAAAAAGCTCGGCCCAGTAGCCCGGCCACTGTTCGTTGATATGATTCTTCCCCCCTTGGTAAGGAATGGCGGCCGAGAATAGAACGGCATCCCCATGGGAAACGAGGGTATTTACATAAGTTTCGGCGGAAGCGTGGGGCAGGTGTTCGCCGACCTCCAGGGAAACGACCAGATCATACTGCTTTCCGGAAGAAAAAAACGCGGTAAGATCATGTTTTCTGAAATTCTCTTTCGGTATTTGGAGCATGTCATCATTCACATAATCACCGTCTACCCCTAGAATTTCCCGGACGCCGAGGTCTTTAAAAACGGAAAGCCAAGCGCCGGTGCCGCATCCGATGTCGATGACGGATTCCGGGTTAATAAGGCCCATGAGAATAGGAACTACCTCGCAAGCCGATTTCCTGGACCCCTCCTGCTGTGACTTAAAAAAATCGGGGTCATACACGGTTTCGTTCATTTTTCTCACCACTCCTTTTCCGATGGGAATCATGTCAGCCATGTCAACGTTTCTCCTGCCATTGAATCGGTACTAGTATTTTATGGTAAATTATACCTTGTTTTATCTACTGCTTACAATCGTTTGAAAATAGTTTACTTCTTTTATTTATTTGCTTGTAGAAACGCATAGGTATGAAATCTGGAAATTAGGAATTTAAGAACGAAACCATACAAAAAGCCGCCAATCCCGAAAATAGGAAAAGCGGCTTTTATTCGTTTGTTATGTACCCATAAAACCTATTTTAAGCTATAATTCGAGAAGGAATATACTTACAAATGGAATAAAGTAAGGAAAAAGTTAAAACCAATATTCTTTGGGTTCGGATGGCTTCTTTTTAAGGCTCCGGTCTAGGTTTGATTGATGATTCTTTCGAGTCAAATCTTCAGAATGAGAATTGGATAGTGCTCTTGCTTTCATTTTTCTTATGGAAATTCGTAGTTCCGGGGTCCAAAGAATAAGCTGCATATTAAGGTCAACCTCCTAAATAATAATGTTTCTTTTTATATATATAACATATTTTTGGGTCGAAAGTAGGAAATTGTTATGTATCCAAAATGGCTTTTGAGTATAATGACTGTAATTATAATTGTTATTCAAGCCTGGTTCATTCATCTCATATTTACATACCCACTTGTTGGAATTTATATTACAGAGGCTCAGCCAAATAGATGGTTAATCACGGATTTTGAGACCCGTCAAGTACCCGAAGACTTGGGTCTTCAACTGGGAGATCAAATTTTGAAGATTGATGGAGGACCTCCACAACTTGATGAGAGTGTCATAAAATGGGGGGCAATCGGACGTGGATACCAGCTGGAAATATTACGAGATGAAGAAATAGTTGATATTAAACCTACTACTCATGTTACTTACTATGATCTAGGCAATATTTTCGGACAAATCCTTTGTTTTACGATATTGATTATATTGATTCGCAAGATGCCGCCCTTACTATCTTTTCGCTACTTATGTTTGATTTTTTTAGATCTAGGTATTTTGTTCATGTCCTTGCCAGGTTCTATGAGATTTGACGGACTTGCCAAATACTTGGTTAGCACCACTGTTATGTTGCTGCCGGTTTTGTTTTTTCATTTTTTCATGATGTTCATAAGTGAACGAAATAAAGAACGCCAGCCCGTTACCTCTAAACTATTAAAATTTGTGTATGTTTTTATTGGTATATGTTTTCTAGTTCAATTGATATATCTTGTTCCATCCAGTTTGACAAAATCTATCTACCATATCATGGGCAGGCTTTCCATGATCGTATTTGTAGTCGGTTTCATATTTAATATTGCTTCACTACTATTGTTTTACAAGAAAGAGCGGGAAGATAAAAAGTATGCAATGAGTATTGTCAAAATGATTTTTATTTCGTTAATTATTTCGTTTGGACCGATTACTTTTTTATACTTTATACCATTAGTTTTTTCTTTGCCTTACATCGTGGATCCTGTATATGGAGGGCTCTTCGCTTTACTTTTCCCGATTCTGCTTACCTATCTGATCGCAACGAAACAACTTTACGAGATTGATTTATTTGTCCGCCGGCTGCTTTTTATGGCGGTTATGTCTATCATTCCTTCCGTGTTTTTTACAGGTGTGTTGGTTGCCTATCTGCCTGATTTGTCGCTTCAACAAATCATTCTTGTATTTATGCTTGGATGCATGTTTTGCTCGGCTTTCCTCTTCTCGCTTGAATATTTTACAAAAATAACGGAGCCTTATTTTTTTCCAAGAAGAAGTCTGCATCGGGATTCACTCCGCCGAATTACGAATCAATTGAGTGAAATCACAACCTTTCGGGAATTTAAAGAGGCGGTTTTGAAAGATATTGTGTCGGTTCTGCAGGTTTATGGAGCAGCTGTCGTGTTTGCATCTTCTGCAGAGGTCGATGTAGTATGCGACGGTGATATAGATGAACGCATCGTTAAGAATCTTACAAGGGATAAACCATTCCAAGAATGCAGACGCGGCGTGTATTTTATTTACCCTATTTCAAAGCATGGAGAATACACCAGCCACCTAATTTTGACGGAGGAAAAAGAAAATACATATGTGAGTACGGAAGACCGACAGTGGCTTCGTACCGTAATCGGTCATCTGTCTGTGAGTCTCGAGAATGTTTATTTAATTCGTACGATGCAAATGAAGATGCAGCAAATTGCTTCCCAAATTCCAAATGAAGAAGCGACGGATGCCTTGATCTGGTTCCGGAAAGTCCTGTTCGACTTACAGGAGAAGGAACGCATACGTATCGCTACCGACCTGCATGATACGACGATGCAAGACTTGTTTTTCCTTAAAAGAAGACTCAGCAATTTGCAGGAAGACCTGGCACCCCAGCATCGAGCGCAAATTGTAAACATGATGGAGTACATCGATATCATCAATGCAAACTTGCGGCAAAGCTGCTATGAATTGCATCCGCACTTAATTAAAGAAATCGGTATTGTACTCGCTCTGCAAAAATTAATCGATCAAGAAATGAAACTTGAATCGTTTGAAGTCGATTTCCGCGTCGAGGAAGCCGACGCTGTCGAGCGGTTAAGTCTGGAAACAAAACGCCATTTGTTCCGTGTTATCCAAGAGCTTCTTAATAACGCAAAAAAGCACTCCGAGGCAAACTTGCTTTCTATTCGGTTAGGTGTAAATAACGAGCAGGTATTACTCTTCTATGAAGATGACGGGAAGGGGTTCAATATCGATCTTTTAGATTGGCAGGATGGCAGAATATCGGGAATGGGGATGAAGCAATTGAAGAGCAGGATCATATCCCTGAACGGTCAATTTTCTTTGGAGAGCAGCGAAGGCAATGGCCTAAAAATTCAAGCGATCATTCCTTGGAAGGAGGGAGCTGCATTTTGAATGAAGAAATTCGAGTAATCATTATAGATGACCATCCCGTCATGGCGGAAGCAACCAAGCACATTATCGAAAAAATTGAGGGCTTGAAGGTAGTCAGTATCGCAAAAAACGGGGCTCAAGGAATGGAAATGATTAATTTATATAACCCAAACCTCGTTATGCTCGATTATCAATTGCCGGATCGTTCGGGCATTAGCGTTGCTAAATGGATTAAAGAGACGTATCCGGTAATGAAAATCGTGATGATTACCGGTTTTGATGTTCTTGATTTGGTTGCCCCGTTAACGGAGATAGGCGTCCATGGTATTATTTCCAAAGAAAAAGAAGCCCCCGTCATAAAGAGGATGGTTGAATGCATATTGGATAATCAGTTGGTGCTGCCGCATGAAACCATTGCGAAGCTCGTTTCCGATCCGGAGAAAGATCCGGATCAATTAACGGAAGAGGAAACGAAAATCATGATATTGGCTTCAGCGGGAGAAACAAGCAGCCAGATAGCAGATAAGCTTTTTGTCAGCAAAAGATCCGTCGATAACTACATGAGTGTGATTTATCGGAAGCTGGCTGTTCGTTCCAAAGCGGAAGCCATCGCCGTATTCCAAAGCACCCGAAAAAAAGGGATAGGTATCTAGGAAGCAAGATGTTCTTCCTGATCCCAAAGGGACCGCCCTTATTCTTGTTTTTCCTCAGTCGATGAGCTCTGCTCCTTGACCGGTAACCGAAAGGAACGCTCGTAATAACGCGCACAAAAAAAAGCGTCAGCTCCCCGGAGCCGACGCTTTTGGCGTTTCTATGTGCTTTTCCATCTCTGCATCAGGCGATGTGCCGCCGTTTTCTTCAGGTTCATCCCCGTAGCGTGCGAGCGCCCGCGCCGACGAATCGGCCATCCGCCACCGCAGATGCCGCCCTTCCACGACTTTGACTCGCATTCCGAGAAAACGGATTTTCGATAAAATGTATTCCGCGTCTTCGCTCATATAGGTCAGTCTGATCCGGTACAGATCGCTCTCGTCGTCATAGCTGACCTCCTTCTCAAAGCAGGAGAAAGCGTACAAAATCCGCGACAACTCACGGTTATAAGTGCGGACGACTTCGATGACCGAGCTTTCTTTGCGCAGCCGGACGCTCTGATCAAGCTTGGCGGTAATTTCCTCGTATACACCGTCCGCCGGGGCCTCAGCCTCTAGCTCGAGGATGCTGCCGAGCTTGGTCGCCATATACATACGGTTCCGTAAGTGGTACCAGAGCAGGTACCATTCTTTCTTCACCATGGAGTATTCCAGCTTGTAAGGGACGCCGGACTGGCTCTCCATCGTACGGCCGTTCCGGATCCGGTAACTGAGCCGGATTCCCTGCCGTTCCCGCATAAAACGGCGCAGGGGGCGCAGAAGCGGATGGTACACCTGCCTGTCGGGGCTTTTGGCCTTCTCCGTGACAAGGGAATCCGTCTCCAGATCCGCCTCCTCTTCGAGAAGGCTGCGCAGCTTCGCCAGCGTATCGGCCGCAAAGGCCTCATCCGCAGCGGGATGCCTCAGAGCGGATTTTAACCAGGTGCGCTCATGGGAAGTCAGCGCCACGACGCCGGACTCTTCCAGCCGGGAAATCATCTGGTAGTTAAAGATTTTCTCGAACAGGTTCATAGTAAGCGTGAATCTCCTTCCATTCCGCGATGAATTCCTTTCTAAGCTGCCGGGGAGCGAGCACTTCACAACTGGACCCGAAGCTGCGCAGCCATGGCTTGATCTCGGTCAGTCCGTTGACCGTAATTTCGTAGACGAACGATTCTTCGTTCTCTTCGGTGATCGTTCCCCATTGCCCTTGCAGCAGCACCCTCTCCTTGATAAAGTCGGCCGGAGCATCCAGCGGCCTGTAGAAACGCGCGCGAACCTTAACGGGGCCGGATGTATCGATGAGCCAACTGTAGCGCGTTTTCTCTTCCAGTTCCGCAAGCTTGCGCCGGAATTCTTCTTCCGGGACCGGGTTCTGCTCCTCGATCTGGGTGAGTCCTTCGATGCGGAACTTCATAATCCCCTGCCTGGCGTCATTTGCGAGCAGATACCATCTTCCGTACTGATGGTCGTACACGACCTTCAGCGGAAGCACATGCGCCTGCTTCCCGTTTGTCTCCCGTTCGAACAGGGGATTCGTATTGCGGGAGGCATAGCTTTTGTGCGTTTTCGGCGAAAAATACAGAAACCGGAGCTTCCTACGCTGCCGGATCGCCTGAAAGAGGGGGAACAGATGCGCTTCGTCCAGAATGCGCGAGTAATAGTGATATTTGTATAAAAAAGGCTCGGCGATCGCCGTTTCCAGCCCCTGCTGCCGGATCGCTTTCTTGAGGCTGTCCCGGAGGAGATAGCCCTGCACGGAAGGAAGCCGGGTATTCGCCATCACGTCCGCAAAATCGTACAGATCCAGAAGCTCCTCCCGGCTGAGCTGCCGGATCAGATCGTTATGCAGCCGGTACCGGTAGGGGCGGCCGCTCCCTTCTTTACGGATCACGCCGACTTCCTCCAAATATTTGAGGTCGGAGCGGATCGTTTTCTCGTCGGGCAGAGGGACGTCGTCCGGCATTCCGCCGCAGCATGCGTCGATCAATTCTCCGGCGGACATGGCCCGCTCCTGCTCCTGCATGACCGCCAGCAGGAGGGGCAGACGCCGGCTTTCGGACTCCTTCATCGACTTCGCCCGGTAGAGGAAGAGGAGCAGAGGATCGGAGGATTCATAATAATTGAAACGGAGCATCTCCGCGAATTCCCGGCCCTGTTCTTCGGCCAGCGGGTAAGAGACGGTGCTCGCTATTTCTTTAAGCCGGCGGAGCGTTTTATCAAACGTATGTACGGAAATGCCCAGCCGTTCGGCAAACTGCTGCCGGCTGTAGGCGCCGCTCGTCAGAACAAGCAGACGAAGGAACTGGATTTCTTTATCGAAGCTTTCGCGAGCCATAGTCCTCCCCCATCCTGTTTATATTCCCTAAAATCTGTCATCTTTTCATTGTATCAAAGGCCGGTGACGGGGGAAACGGAAACTTTGTCCCGGCATCGTAATACTTTCGCCATGTTCCGCCGCCGCCGGATAAGCGATAATGAGGGTATGACAAAGACAAGGAGAACTTTCTTATGGCTATTGTTCAGCTTAGCTCGACAAATCCGCAGTTTTCGTACCTGATCCGCAAAAATCCGGAATCCGGCATGCTGCTCAGACCGGTCCGCAAAGGCATTGCTTACGGCTGGTACACCGGCGAGAACACCTTTAACGTGTATTTTAAGGACGCGGACAACGAAATTTCCTACAAACAGCACGACAAGGAAGAGTTCGAATACCTCAATGTGTCCCGTTACAATACGCCGCTGTTTCCGCTTAACGCATGGAACGAATTTTTTACGGCTCCGCTTAAAATACGGGACGAACGGGATTCGGAAGGCTTTACGCATACCGTCCGGATTCCAATGATACATATCGAAATGATCCGGTACATTCATTTTTTTGAAAAGCATCTGCCGGATTTTTCGTTCGAAATCGTGCATCAGGCGCATAAAACCTACTCCCTCACGGTGACGACGGGGCTCAGCCTGTATCACCTGCTGCATGCCGTCAGCGTGCTCTGCCTGTTCTTGTCCACGTTCGGCAACGAATATATCGACATCTCCGATCTTCTGCTCGAGAAGTATATCCGCAGCGTTCAGGTGATCGACGCGCCGTTTTATATCCGCAGTTTGTTCGTGAGGAATTTCCTCCATTCGCGTGAGCGCTTTAAGAAGTATAAGGGGGAGCTGGAAAAAACGGACCGTTACGAAATCGATTTCGATTTCGGAGGAACCGGTCATCAGAGGCGGACTTTCATCCGCGGGCGGCTTCCTTTTGACAAAGCGGTTCTCGATATCGGATGCGGGGAAGGTTTTTACGCCATCCCATTCGCGGCTAAACTGGAAGACACTTACTACGCGGTGGATATTGATGAAGAAGCGCTGCAGACGGTCACCCGCAAGGCCCGGGCCAAGGAACTGGATAATCTCGTTCCTCTGCCTTCGATCGGGCATTTTTTCGACCAGTATAACGGGGAAAAAGTCGATGTGATTCTGACGGAGGTCATTGAACACATGAGTCTCGAGGAAGCGCAGGAGCTGATTTTACAGGTTTGCGCGGAAGTGGACTTCGACCGGTTTATCATTACGACGCCTAATGCCGATTTCAACCCCTTCTATGAACTGGAAGGCTACAGGCATCCCGATCATAAATGGGAGATGGGCGAGAAAGAGTTCGGGCAGTGGATCGACGGTTTTATCGAAACTGCAGGCTGCCGGGCCGAACTGGTAGCCATCGGGGACGGGGTCAACTCCATCCGCACGACGCAGGGCGTTATTTTAACGAAAAAGGAGGCGTAACCCGTGAACATTCAAACCCGCGTCCATACGATTTTCATGCTGGTCGGTTCGACCGAATGCGGCAAAACGACTTTCGCCAAGGAGGTTCTCATTCCGGGTCTTCAATTCGAGGCTTCCGATAAAGCGGTGAAAGCGAACGTCCAATATTTGTCCTCGGACCAAATCCGGCAGGAAATCCTCGGATTCGATTACGATAAATACGATCAGATTATGCTGGAATCCAGCGGACAGGCTTTCCATCTCTTGTTCGAACGGCTGAAGATGGCGACTTCTTTTCCCGTCAATGCCGAGTTTGTGGTGGTCGATACGACGGGGCTGGCCGAAGATTTCCGCGAGAAGGTCCGTGCTGTGGCGAAGGAAAACAACTACAACCTGGAAGTCATCCTTTTCGATTACCGGAAGCGGCACGATTATTACGCGTCGGAACGGTCCAAGAAGCTGATTACATCGCATATCAACCGGCTGAAAAAAGACGTGATGGGGTCGCTCTCCCGCGAAGGGTATACGAAAATCCACAAGGTGCGGGCCAAGGACTTCTATTCCCCGGAGGAAGGGAAGGCGAACGGGGCTTACACGGTCGAAATCCTCGATCTGGAGGAGTATCTTGCCGCTGTGCTCCCGCAGGAGTACGACTGCATCATCGTCGGGGATGTCCACGAATGTGTGGACGATCTGAAAGGACTCCTGCTGGACTACGGCTTTAAGCTCAGCGGCAATTCATTGGAACTGCCGGATAAGCTGCGAAACACGAAAATCGTGCTGACGGGAGACTGGATCGATAAAGGCCATCGTACGAGAGCCGTCGTGGAGTTCCTTTACGAAAACCGTGAACACTTCTTGTTTGTCCTCGGCAACCATGAGAACTTCGTGTTCAAGTATTTGAAAGGTGAGATCGGCGGCGTGGAGGAGGAACTGTTTCATTCGTATTTCACGTCCGTGGATACGTTGAAGAAGGATGCCGAGCTGCAGCGGAAATTCAACGAGCTCGTCGACATGTCGAAGCCGTTTTACCGGAAGGTGGGTACCCGGGGGCCTTCATTCTACGTGACGCATTCGCCGTGCCGCAATAAATATATCGGGAAGCTGGATGCGAATTCGGCGCGTCATCAGCGCAATTTCAGGCTGGACCGGGAAGAATCTTTCGAAAAGCAGCTCGCTTTTGTGAAGGAAGAAGCGGTCAGGAATCATCCGTATCACGTATTCGGTCACGTTGCGGCGAAGAACGCGTTCCGGATCGGCAACAAAATCCACGTGGATACGGGCTGCGTGAACGGCAACAAACTGACTGCGGTCAGCCTGTCGTTCAAGCCGTTTTTCAAATCGCGCAGCGCGGAAGCGGCGGTACTGCCGGAAGATCTTCCGGTTCTGTTCCGGGAAGAGCCCAAAGTGACTCTCCAGGATCTGGACGCCGAGGAACTGAGACGGCTGCATTACTGCTCGAGGAACCGGATCAATACCATCTCGGGAACCATGTCTCCCGCAGACAAAGACGAGGCCGCCGGGGAACTGGAATCACTGAGGCAGGGTCTGCGCTACTTTGCGGATCATGGAGTGCATCAAGTCGTGCTTCAGCCCAAATATATGGGCTCCCGATGCCAGATCTATTTGCACCGCGACCCCGATCGTTGCTATGGCGTCAGCCGGAACGGCTACAAGATCAAGGGAGCCGATTTAAGCGATATTTTCAGAAGCCTGCTGGACAAATTCGATTCCTATATGGAAGAAAATAAAATAGCCGTGCTTCTGCTGGACGGCGAGCTGCTTCCTTGGCACGTTCTGGGTGAGGGGCTTATCGAGCGCCAGTTCAGGCCGATCGAGAAGGCGCTGAAAGCGGAGCTGGACTTCCTGAAGGCAAACGGCTTTGAGGAGGCGTTCGGTAAACTTGCGGAGGCTTACACGGCAAGCGGCTTCGAAAAGG
Organism: Paenibacillus sp. GbtcB18; assembly: GCF_019091125.1. Lineage (NCBI taxonomy): Bacteria > Bacillati > Bacillota > Bacilli > Caryophanales > Paenibacillaceae > Paenibacillus > Paenibacillus sp. GbtcB18. Next base: position 151,014 of record NZ_JAGXJX010000009.1, on the reverse strand, counting down.
ATCAGTTCACGATGCCGAAAGCCCGTTTAAGCGAAAAATACGGTTCGAGCGTCTACCAGAACTACAAGCACATGCGTGGTCTGTTGGAGAAGCGGGTCCCGTTGGAGGAACATGAGGCCGCCTACCACACGTATAAAAGGCAGTTGGAGCTTTACGGGGAGGCTGGCGAGTCGGAATACAAGCCGTTTGCGATCCTCAAGTTGATATACGAAAACGGCGAAGAGCAGCTTCCGCAGATGACGACGTCCGAGGCGTACGGATTTTTGTCCGGGGATGAGTTTCTGCTGCTGAATTTGGGAGACCCGGACAGCTATGAGAAGGCGGAGGCTTATTTCGAGAGTCTGACCACCGATTTTCATATGGAAGGAGTCGTTATCAAACCGGAACTGCCCGGCAGTGAGACCGTGCCTTACATGAAAGTCCGCAACCGGGATTATTTGACCCTCGTTTACGGGTACGATTACCGTTTCCCGCACAAGTACGGCAAGCTTATGAAGCAGAAGAACATCAAGCTCAAGCTGCGGACCTCGCTGAACGAATACCGTCTGGGCAAGGAAATGCTTGCCGTGAAATACAGCGATATATCGCCGGACAACGAGGCGTATAAGAAAGCGGCGGCCAATGTGCTGTTTGAAGTGGCGAAGGAGAAAGAGATCGACCCGAGGCTGTAGAGCAAGTAAGCCGTCCTGACGTTTGAAGTGCCCCCTTAGAATAAACATTGGAAAAACCCCCTGGGTCGGAGGAAATGAATAAGGAAGCGATACGCCTCCATGGAGAGCTTCTTCTCGCATTTCAAAACGGAAGGGCTCTATCTGTATGATATCCGAAGTCACGACGAGGCACAAAGAAGAATTTCGGATTACATTTTTAAAATCATCCTCGTCCGCCGTGAAAGCTAAACAAGCTGACGCCGATGGAGTATTGACGGCAGCTTGCAGCCTTGGCTTTTTCATTTGTCCGTTAAATGGGGTCTTGACCAGTTTTCGTCAGGACAGTTTTTTGTGCGGCTTGGGGCATTAGTTCGAATTAAATAAAAGATGTTTTTCATGAAAATTGTGTACAAGTTAGTCTAAACAAATCCCTTTGTTAATTTCAGTTTAAATAATTGAACAGTATATATCAATCAAATCTTAAATTGGAAAATAAACATAAGAGACTTTTTGAAGATAAAGAAATTATAGACATTTAATTTTATTTATTGTAAAATTTGTAAGAATAATAAAACGTAGTACAAGGAGAGAACTATGAAAAAAAATTTTTTTGTTTTAACATTAACTGCATCTCTTGTGTTTGGCTCGGTTTCTTCTTTGAATCCTGCGATAGGTCATGCAGAAAACACGACAGTTTTTCAAGTTGATTCCACTAAATTGGCAGAAGCAAAGAGTATTTTTTCCGACCTTGAGACTTATGAATCCTTTTATACTAGAGAATCTGGAATATATTACTGGAATGAAGGTGCTAACCAAAAAGTACCTAAAGCAGTTTTTGATAAGTTATCGGAAGTTTTCGATGTTGCAAATTCAATAACAAGAGAAGATCAATTAAAACAACAAGAAAATCAACAAGAAAATCAACAAATAGAAGATGGGCGAACTGTGACTCCTTTTTATTATGCTGAGGATTTGACTGAATATGGAACTGATTCCTCGAACTATTGGTATCATCATGGAAGTCCAGATATCGGAGATTGGTTATACCTTAATGATGACTCAACTAGAAAAATCATTAATTTAGTTTATGTAGGTTCAGTAGTTGTAGGTATTTCTGGTTATATTTTAAGTAAAATACCAGGTTGGGCACGTATAGCAGGGTATTGTGCAGATATTGTAGCTATGATAGCTGCTGGAAGCGCAAGTGTTTTTAGTAATACTAATAAAGGAAATGGCCTTTGGTTTAGATATGCACGGAACAAGGGGTTTAGTTTTGGAGCGAGATAATTTGATACAAAAAAACAAAAACAATAAATTTATTGTTTTTGTTTTTTTGTATCAAATGTAAAGCTTGCTTTACATCAGAAATGGTGTTAGAATTAGTATAAAAAGGGATGTTAATGATTGTATAACAAAATAAGGGATTTTCGAGTTAAAAAGGGATACTCTCAAGAATATTTAGCTGAAAAATTAAATGTTTCAAGACAAACCATTATTTCTATTGAAAAGGGTAAGTATAAACCGTCTCTAATTTTAGCTTTGAAATTAGCAAAAATTTTTAACACACAAGTCGAAGAGATTTTTATTATGGAATAAGTCTTAAGGAGCTGATACATTTGAAGGGGAGAAAAACTAACTTAGTTTTTGCTTTTATTTCTTTGTTTATAATTATTGTTTATATTTATTTTATGGATAAGGCAGCTACCACTTTCTGGCCTATACTAATATTCATGTCATCCATTTCATTCAACCTATTTACATCTTTTTACTTATATCCACAACAAAAAAATGAAGATGAACGCTATAAAATGATTAAAAATAAAGGTATGTATTACTCCTATTTTATGAATCTTATATATATATTAGGAACAACAATTGTTTTTATTTGCAATCCTGATGTTGATCCTGTATTAATGCTTATTGCTTTACTGGGATTAGTTTTTGTTACTCCTTCTATTTTATGGATCTTCTTTTCTAAGGCTTTTTAATCAGTGCTTTTTTTATTTTATAAGCGCTTATATGAAAGTCGGCAACTGGGATTATTTGACCCTCGTTTACGGGTACGATTACCGGTTTCCCGCACAAGTACGGCAAGCTTATGAAGCAGAAGAACATCAAGCTCAAGCTGCGGACCTCGCTGAACGAATATCGTCTGGGCAAGGAAATGCTTGCCGTAAAATACAGCGATATATCGCCGGACAACGAGGCGTATAAGAAAGCGGCGGCCAATGTGCTGTTTGAAGTGGCGAAGGAGAAAGAGATCGACCCGAGGCTGTAGAGCAAGTAAACCGTCCTGACGCTTTCGTTAGGACGGTTTTTTGGTGTGGGGCTGTCCGCGGTTCGGGCAGCCGGACTGCCGGTCTCGTGGGGTTGACTGCTGCCGCGCGAAGCCAGACGCCGTCAAACGGGCGCGCGCTAGGAGCTGCATGGGGTGTGAAGAACGAAGGCCCTCGTTCCTGCCTGCCAAAAGCCAAGCGGGTACGCTATGCCGTCGGCGGCTCCCGGTCCCAAGCGGACTGCCACAAAACGGCCTTCCGGCGCCGCAGGCTCGCTCCGATATCGATTAACCGCTGATTGCGGCTTCCCCTATACAGAAGCGCCGGATCCCGGAGATCCTCTACATATCGGCCGTCTACGAGCACTTGGCAGCGGCTTAGCAGACCGTATTCAACGCTTTCCGGATTTGCGGAGAGTTCTTCGTAAGTATAGCCGCTGTAAATCCAGACGTTGACGGTGCCCGCTCTCTGCCGGAGACGGTCCAGAAATGAACTTACCTGACCGGCGGAAAAGAAGGGGTCGCCGCCCAGAATGGATAGGCCGTCGAGCATGGGGTTGCTCTGAATTTCGGCGATAATCCGCTCTTCCCAGTCAGTTCCCATGGGCGTGCCGTAATCGAAATCCCACGTCCTCGGACTGAAGCATCCCCGGCAGTAATGCCGGCAACCGCTAATATAGAGCGCTGTCCGCAGCCCCTCGCCTTCGTCAATGGTCTCCGGTGCATAACCGCAAATATTCATGGACTGTGCTTCACCCGGTCTCTGACCTCGGCCTGCTTGGCCCCGTTAAAGCGAGTCTGGTAGTCTCCGGTCAGATAGCCGGTCACACGGCGCAGGCGGCGGATATGCACGTCCTTTTCATGACTGTCGCAACCGGGACAAACGGCGCCGATAATGCCTTCGTAACCGCAAGCACTGCAGCGGTCGATGGGGTGATTGATGCTGAAATAGCTGACCTGCCGGGAAAGTGCAAACTTAATGATTTTGACAAAGGCGGGCAGGTTATTGCGGGCATTCCCATTCAGTTCCACGTAGGTGATGGCTCCGGCGTTGCATAATTCGTGGAACGGGGCCTCCAGACTGATTTTTTCCGCCGATGTCACTGGATGATACACCGGAATATGAAACGAGTTCGTGTAATATTCACGGTCGGTGACACCGGGCAGGCAGCCGTAAGCTTCCCGGTCCCGCTTGGTGAACTTGCCGGACAATCCTTCGGCAGGAGTCGCGAATAGCGTAAGGTTGATGTTCAGCGCCTCGCTTTTGGCATCGCAGAAATGACGCAGATAGCGGATCAGCTCGATGGCTTTGGCGTACACCTGCGGGCTTTCACCGTGGTGGGAGTCGTACATCGCTTTCATGCATTCGGCCAGGCCGATGAACCCGATAGACAGACTGCCGTGTTTGAGCAGGTCGCCTACGGTATCGTCGGGATCAAGCTGTTCCCCGCCTTCCCAGACTCCTTCCCGCATCATGAAATCCGATGCTTTAGTTTTCTGGGCGGCTTGAATGCCGAAGCGGTGCAGCAATCCGTCAAGAGCAATCTCGAGATAACGAGTGAGTTTACGGTAAAAGCCCGCTTCATCCGCCTTACTGCGGCGGCCCGAAACGATGCCGTACTCGATGCCCGGCTTCACCAGATTCAGCGTATTGAAAGACAGATTGCCTTTGCCGGACAAACGGTTCCGGCCGAAGCGGTCGGCGACAACCCGGGTACGGCAGCCCATAGTGGCGAACTCCGTATCGGGATCGGCCGGGTAGTAATGTTCGAGGTTGAGCGGGGCATCGAGATTGGCGAAGTTCGGATACAGCCTTCGCGACGAGCATTCAGCCGCTTTCAGGAACAGGGAGTAATTCGGGTCTCCGGGTTCCAGATTTACGCCCTTCTTGCATTTGAAGATCTGAATAGGAAAAATCGGCGTCTCCCCGTGCCCGAGTCCTCTCATCGTAGCCGTTAAAATGGACTGAATGACCAACTGCCCTTCGGGGGAAGTACAGGTCCCGTAGTTGATGCTGGTAAACGGGATTTGCCCGCCCGCGCGGCTGGACATGGTGTTCAGGTTATGAATCAGACTCTCTGCGCCCTGCATCGTTTCCTCTTCGGTCTCTTCAAGCGCATAGCGGTAAGATTCGGGGCACAATACCCGCAAATCCGCCTGGCTCATCGAGATGCCCCGCTCGTCGTCTGCCGGTTCGTTCTCACCGAAATAACGCAGCGCCTTCCTGAAATGTTTGGCAAACGACTTGGCCACATAAGGAGCAAGATCATGGTCGAGCTTATTGGCGGAAACACCGCCGTACTGGGCGTTCTGCTGCGATTGAAAGATGATGGCGACAAGCGCCATAGCCGACGAGATGGAGTTTGGCGACCGCACGCTGCCGCTGCCCGTATCAAATCCTCGCCGAAGCAGTTTGGCGAACGGAATAAACATGCAATTGGTCGTCCCGAGTACGTATTGGTCCAGATCGTGCACATACAAATAATTGGCGTCTACAGCCTCTACCAGCACCGCAGGCATCGTAAAACGCCGGGCATACCATCTGGCATACTCGCTTCCGAACTTGCTCATTTTCCCCGAGAAACTCTCTCCGTTCAGATTGGCATTCTCGCGCAGAAGATCGGCATCGCTGCCCTCCATGATGGCGTCTCCCCATTGTTTTATTTCCTCCAGCACGGCATCGACGCTGCCCAGGCCCGTCCTGTCTAACAACGACATGTAGATGTCTCCCTTCCAAAAACACTATATATAGATGTTTTTAATTAATCTAGCACATGATCTAGTGTTTTGGTGTCGGTTTAATCACAGACAAGCAAGGCCCATCCTTCCGCAGGCGGAATCCCTTCTTTTCGTGTATATTGGAAGATGTACGTTATCACCCGCACCTAAGGAGTGTCCGCAGTTGAAAAATCTTCTCGTAACCGGCTACCGGGCGCATGAGCTGAACATTTTTAACGAAAAGCATGAAGGCATTGAATATATCAAAAAAGCGATCGCAGGCCGGCTTGTCCCGCTCATCGAAGACGGGCTGGAATGGGTGATCACGCCGGGACAATATGGGGTCGATCTGTGGGCATGCGAGGTCGTGATCGGACTCAAGAAGGAGTATCCTCAGCTGAAGCTTTCGATTCTGACCGCCTACGCCAACCCGGAAGAGAAATGGAAGGAAGACAAGCAGGAGTTTTACCGCGGCATCCTGAAGGACGTGGATTTCTACGGAGCCGTCAGCAAGCAGCCGTATGCCGGCGTGTGGCAGCTTCAGGCACGGGACGATCTTCTCCTGCGCAAAACGGACGGGCTTCTTCTTTTTTATGACGAAGAAGCGGGCGAGGGGAGTCCCCGTTTTATGAAGGAGCGGGCCCTCAAGAAGCAGAACGAAGACGGATACGCCGTCATGATCATCACGCCCGAAGAGGTTCAGGACATAGCGGACGAAGAGAACCGGGCGGATTTTTACTGACCGCATCCCGGCCGTCTCCTCCGAACCTTCGGGAATCCGTGTCTTTTCCCTTGAAAGAAGCCGTTTCGGTGCATTCTCGCTGTATTTTCCCCTCCGCCCTATATGACATTTATCATGTGCCCTCATGACGTTTATGACTACTGCTCGCAAGCGGTTATCCCTATAATGGGGGTAGAATAGCGCGCTGATGCCAGGTGAATGCCCCGCGTCAGAACGAGGAGGACACATAAGAATGTCTCAGACGAAAGTTATGAATTTGAAAAAAGATGTCGCCCCCTACGAAAAAACCGATACAAAATCCAGTATCCGGCAGATTTTCAACACGATTGTGCCTCTCCTCCTGCTGTGGTATGCGGCTTACGTAAGCCTTTCCGTCTCCTACTGGATCACGCTTCCTCTAACTTTAATCACAGCCGGGTTTGTCATCCGGACGTTCATCATATTTCACGACTGCTGTCATCAGTCTTTCTTTAAAAGCCGCCGGGCGAACGATATTCTCGGCACCATTACCGGCGTTCTGACGCTGTGTCCGTACGAGCAGTGGAAATACAGCCACTCCGTGCACCACGCCACCAGCAGCAATCTCGACAAGCGCGGCACCGGAGACATGTGGGTGCTGACCGTGGAAGAATACGCGGCGGCTCCCTGGTTCCGCAAAGCCGCTTACCGCATCTACCGCAATCCGCTGGTCATGTTCGGCCTCGGGCCGATTGCCGTCTTCCTGATACAGTACCGTTTCAACCGCAAGAAAGCGAAGCGCAAGGAACGCATCAACACGTATGTAACCAACATCTCCATCGTGCTGCTGTATGCGCTGATGTGCTGGCTGATCGGTTGGCAGGCATTCGTGCTCGTGCAGGCGCCGGTCTTCTTCGTCTCGGGACTGCTGGGCATCTGGCTCTTCTATGTGCAGCACCAGTTCGAAGATTCCTACTTCGAGAAGGAAGACGAGTGGAGCTACGTGAAAGCGGCCGTTGACGGCAGCTCTTACTACCAGCTTCCGAAAGTTTTGCAGTGGATCACAGGCAACATCGGCTACCATCACGTTCATCATCTGAGCCCGAGAGTGCCGAATTACCACCTGGAACAAGCGCACAACTCCACGCCTCCTCTGCAAAAAGCGACGACCATCACGCTCCGCACGAGCCTTCAGTCTCTCCGGTTCCGTCTGTGGGACGAAAAAGGCAAGACGTTCGTAAGCTTTAAAGATGTCAAACATGTGCTCCGTAAGACGGGAGCCGCAAGCGATGTCCTGAAAAATCCGAAGCCGGGTTTCCAGGGCGAATAACCCCAAACTTAACGGTTTATGCTAAAATGGATGTAAAACGGCGCCGCAGAAAAGGTGAAGAGACCATGCAAAATTGGATTCGAATTTTTCAAAAAAACACCGGTCTCAGTCCTTATGTGTGGGTAGTCTTTTACATCCTTCCTTTTTATTTCATATTCAGCTCGGGTTCCACCCTCAAGAACGTCTTCGGCATCGGCATGATCATCGTGTTTTTTTGCTGCTATGTGCTGTCCGTCGTATCGAAGGGGTGGCTTGTGTATTTCTGGACGAGTGTCCAGATCGTCGTTTCGATCGCGATGACGCTGCTGTTCGGGTATGTGTATTTCTCGCTGTTTCTCGCTTTTTTTATCGGGAATATCCATAACAAGATCGGATTCTTCACCTTCTATACCATTCATCTGGTAAGTACGATCGCTACGATCAATTACGGGTTTGTCACGCAAAATCCGATCTTCATTACACAGCTGCCGTTCGTGCTGATCTCCCTGATCGGGGTGATCCTGCTTCCGGTCAATACGTATACGAAGAACAAACGGGACAAGCTGCAGGAGCAGTTGGAGGACGCGAACAAGCGGATTGACGAGCTGGTCAAGCTGGAGGAACGCCAGCGGATCGCCCGGGATCTGCACGACACGCTGGGGCAGAAGCTTTCTCTGATCGGGCTCAAGAGCGATCTGGCGGGGAAGCTTATCGCCAAAAATCCGAATCAGGCGCGGGCCGAGATTAACGATGTGCGGCAGACGGCGCGGAGCGCGCTGAAAGAAGTGCGCGAGATGGTGACCAACATGCGCAGCACGCGGGTCGCCGAGGAAATGTTCCGGGTCAAGCAGATTCTGAAAGCGGCGCAGATTTCGTTCAAGCTGGAAGGCGACCCGAAACAGATCGATGCTTCGCTGATGACGGAGAATGTCGTCAGCATGTGCCTCAAAGAAGCGGTCACCAATGTGGTCAAGCATAGCGGTGCGACGGCCTGCACGATCGTGATCGAACCGTCGCGGACGGACCTCGTCGTCAAGGTGAAGGACAACGGGAACGGCCGGGCGGAGCAGTTCGATTATTTCCGCGGGAACGGGCTGCGCGGGATGAGAGAACGTCTGGAATTTATTAACGGCACGCTGGACATTGTCTCTGACGGAGGGACCACGGTCGTCATTAAAATTCCGATTGTCTTGAAACAACCGGCAAAGGAGGCGGGGGAATGATTCGCATTGTGATCGCCGAGGACCAGCGGATGCTGCTGGGCGCGCTTGCTTCCCTGCTTAATCTGGAAGAAGATATGACCGTTGTCGGCGTTGCGGGCAACGGGGAAGACGCGCTGAAACTTGTGCAGGAGCACAAGCCGGACGTCTGCATCATGGACATCGAGATGCCGGCGAAGAGCGGGCTGGACGCGGCCGAGGAGCTGAAAGGCTCCGGCTGCAAGGTCATCATCCTGACGACGTTCGCCCGCTCCGGCTATTTCGAGCGCGCCATGAAGGCCGGCGTGAACGGCTATCTGCTCAAGGACAGCCCCAGCGAAGAGCTGGCGGATTCCATCCGCAGCGTAATGGCGGGGCGGAGGCTCTATGCCTCAGAGCTGGTGGACGAAGCCTACAGCGAGGAAAATCCGCTGACGGAGCGGGAGAAGGAAGTGCTGCTTCTCATCGCCGACGGCAAGAACACGAAGGAGATCGCCAGCCAGATGTACATTACGACCGGAACGGTCCGCAATTACATCTCGGTGATCCTCGACAAGCTGGACGTGAGCAACCGGATCGAAGCCATTACCCGCTTCAAGGAGAAGGGCTGGTTCAAATAAACCGGAACGGGCCTTCTCCGATCTCGGAGTGGCTCCATCCATGCCGAACCCATACTTCCTTTCCGTAAACGTGTGCCTTGTGAAAACGGCGCAGACGCTGCGGAAAGGTTTTTTTTGCTTCCCGCAGCAGGGAAAGCGGAAATAAAGGCTCAGGTCGCCTCGGAGGCGGCCTGAGCCTTTTGCTAATCGGTCTAAACTACCGGCAAACGGCAGCCTGGACCGGCCAGAGAAGATGCGGGGGGGACTGCGGGCGCATCAGTCGGGAAGGGACCGCATTGCGTTACCCCGTAAATTCAAACGACACGGCGGCCATCGGGGTTCCGTTAACGAGAATGCGGACCTCGTGTTCACCGGCGTAATACGTGCGGGTAGTCAGAAGCTTGAACGAGTGTCGTTTGGCAAGGGGATGAGCGCCCGGTCCGAACGGTTTCTCGGTCAGCTTGAAACGTTTCGGCGCAAGCGTCCCGTTTTTCTTCCGGTACCCGATTTCATAATCCACCCGCAGGGCCTGTATGTCTTCCGATTCGTTCACAAGCCGGAAAGTAAACGCCAGATCCTCTCCCTCCGCTATGCTTCGGGTCTTCACGTCCAGGGCATGAACCGAGATGTTCCGAATCTCTTCATACCCGAATAGGGAGAGCGCACGGGAATCGCCTTTTCTCAGCAGCGAGCGGCAGCCGTGCTTCACGATCCAATTGGTGGCCGGCGATTTCCCGTACCAGTCTTTGGCAAGCTTAAGGAGGAGTTCGGGGTGGTCTTTGGATATGTCGTTGAGATTGTTGGCCACGCTCTTCCTGACGTATTCCGAAGGGTCCTCCTTCAGCGTTTCGAGAATCGGAAGAATCGGACGGGGGTCTTCCCGCAGGGCGGGCAGATTGGAAGCCCACGGCAGACGGGGTCTGCAGCCTTCGCTGGCCAGACGCCGGATATGCTCATTCTCGTGGCGCGCCCACTGCTTCATATGTTCCAGTGTAAGCGCCGGTTCCCGCAGCAGAAAAGGACGGACGGCGAATTCGGAGCTGGAGTACGGGGTGAATGCTTGCAAAAATTCCATAGACAGCTCGTACGAATCGAGACCGTTAAGCTCGATGAAGTCGGGGAAGAACAAATACTCGACTCCCCTGCACTGCGGCGCGACGGCCTTCAGCACTTCCAGCGCTTCGGAATAAGAGGAAGGGAGCGTTTCCGTAAGCGAGCATGCAATATGCCGTATCCGCTGTTTGAACGCCTCCGTATCCCAGTTCCCGTCATAAATGGAGCCGCGGAAGCGGTCCCCGTCAAATGAGGGATACTTTTCTTTAACAAGGGTAATAAAACGCTCGAAAAAAGATGGACTATATAAATCTTTTAGCAGTTCCATGACTTGCCCCTTTCCTGATTCAACGGCCTGTAATCAACGTAACATGGAATGGTGACAAGGATTGTCAACGTTTGTGAGGTATACTAAAAGCAATTCTTAAAGCTGTCTGTAACCAAATCAAAAGCAAGGAGCCCAGGCCATTGTCCAAATCCCGAAGACAGATCGAACTGATGATTACGCTTAATACGAAGCGGAGGTTTACGGCAGGCGAACTGGCCCGGGAATTCGGTGTTTCCAAAAGAACCATCCTCCGGGACCTGCAGGAGCTGACCGAAGCGGGTCTTCCCTTATATTCCGAGCCGGGAGCGGCCGGGGGATATCAGATGTTGAAGGAGAAAACGCTGCCGCCCATTTTATTTTCGGAAAATGAAGCGGTCGCGATGTTTTTCGCTTACCAGTCGCTGCGCGATTATGCCGACCTGCCTTTTCAGCCGGAATCACTCTCCGCATTGAAAAAGTTTACCCACTATCTCCCGGAGGAGACCCGGCAGCGGATTAACGGACTACGGACGCGTTTCACGTTCTGGACCCCGCAGCGTCATGTCGAAGCGCCTCATCTGGCCGGGCTTCTGGAGCAGGCGGTGGAGCAGCGGATCATCCGGATCCGGTATGACGCCAATACGGATATGGTCACCAGAAAAATCCAGCCCATCGGCATCTATGCGACGAACGGCTTATGGTACTGTCCGGCTTACTGCTTCGAGCGCTCCGCGATCCGTGTGTTCCGCGTAGACCGGATCACCGCCATCGAGCCGGTGGAGGATCAGAGCGGCAAGCGGAACTATGACAAGCTTACCGTCCAAGAGTACTTGTCGCTCTCCGATGAAGAGGGGGCCTCTCCTTTGCACGTTTTGCTCGACAAGGAAGGCGTCCGCCGGTGCAGCGCGGAAACTTGGATGGCCGAAGGGTTAACCGTGTACGCGGACGGGACCGGAACGATCAGCCGGATGATCCGGCCGGACTTCATCCCTTGGGCCGCCCGCTTTTTTGTGAGCTTCGGCAAGGAGGCGCGGGTGGAACAGCCGGTGGCTCTCGTAGCCGCCATCCGGGAGCTCATCGCGGAACTCAGCGCACAGTATCCCGGTCCAGGCTGACGGCGGGCGGGCGCCGAAAGCAGCCGGCTGCACAGCGCGCCGGCCGCGCTCTGCCGCTCCCGGCGCCTGATGCCCCCTTCCGCAGGTCGAAGGGGCCGTGAGCGCGGAAACTGACGCCTCCCGCAGAGCGGAAGCTCTTCACGCGCAATTGCCCGGCGGAGAGCCGCAGTTCAATGCGCCGGGTTAGCTTTTGCGCGCCGTTTTACGGATTTTGCCCAGCGGCTTGAAATAGGAAATCGCCGTCATGAAGACGAGCGCCCCGATGTTGGCGACCGCTCCTCCGAGGAGCCGGTAGGCGGTGCCCACAAATTCGGCGTCGCCCAAAGCGGCCAGCCTCATTTCGTCCGCTGTGCGGAACAATTCCGAAAGCCACTGTCCCATGCAGGTGATGCCGAACACGATGAGGGAGACGGTCAGCACAAGCTTGATGAGAATCCAGTAGTATTTGAAAATTCCCCACTGGGTCCACAGGGAGAGGACGATGCCGGTAACGAGTGCGATCAGCGCGGGGTACCGGATCAGCGTGCCGTCGATGAGGTGCATGTTTTCCAGGGTGTAATACAGTTGATCCCCTTGATCGGCATACAGCATATGACGGCTTAAGAGGAGCATGCACACCGCGCCTCCCAGCCATCCTACGACAGACAGCACGTGCAGGACCACCATCCAATTTTTCTGTTTCATAGATAAACGGTAAGACATCGGAATCAGCCTCCATAGCTAGAAATGAGAACGTTCTTAACCGATGCTACCGGGCAAATGTTGCGAACTTATGGAGAACTTCCGCAGAGACGGTGTTCTTTTCGTTCCCGTGGGTGGAAGATTTGTATAATGGGGAAAAGAGCAAAGCGAAAGGAGGCGCGTGCGGCATGACCGTGAAACTGCTGATCGTGGAAGATGAGGAAAAGATTTTAGCGCTGATGGAAACGTTTCTCCGTTCGGAAGGGTACACCCTGTATACGGCAAGGGACGGTGTCTCCGCCGTCGGACTTTATGCCGAGCACCGGCCGGATCTTATCGTTCTGGACTGGATGCTGCCGGGCATGAGCGGTCTGGACGCCTGCCGGCGTTTCCGTGAGATGGGGGAGCCCGGCATCATTATGGTGACGGCGAAGACGGAGGAGACCGATAAGATCGTGGGCCTGGAGATGGGCGCCGACGACTACTTGACGAAGCCGTTCAGCCTGCGGGAGCTTGCGGCGCGAATCCGCTCTCTGCTGCGCCGGATGAACCGCCTGCCGGGCACCGCTCCACAGAGCGTGCTCCGTAGGGGAGAGCTGGCTATCCATGAGGAGAGCCTGCAGGTGTTCAAAGGCGGGCAGGAAGTCCGCCTGACGCCCACGGAGTTCAGGCTGCTCCATCTGCTGGCCTCGAAGCCGGGGCGCGTCTACAGCCGGATGCAGCTGCTCCAGCATGCCTTCGAAGAGGAGTTCGTCATCGACGAGCGCACGGTGGATTCGCATATCAGCAAGCTCAGGAAGAAGATCGGCGACGATCCCGAGCAGCCGGCTTATATCCGGACTGTGTACGGCTTCGGATACCGGTTCGGAGCGGGCCATGAAAATTAGAGCGAAGCTGATGCTCTCCATGGGCATTCTTATCGCGTTTATCCTGTTCTCCCTGTTCGCGGTTACGCACATCCAGTTCTATATTATCCGCGATCTGGAATACATGCGGGAGAAGCCCGCTTTTACCGCCTTAAAAGAGAACTTTCAGCGCCAATACGCGGCTGGCGGAAACTCATGGGCGGGAGTCCGGGCGGAAGAGATGGACGACAGCTCTTTTTTCCCCGAAATCGCGCTTGTCTCCGAAGGCAGCCAGGTCGTGCACAAAGGCCAGCTTCCTCTAAGGACGCTCCAGGACGAGGGATTTCCGCTCTTTCTGACGGGTGCGGAGGGCAAAAAAATCGGCACGCTTTTCGTCATGGACGCCAAGCAGTACAAAACGTACGAGTTCAAATCCATGTGGTACGGGATTTTTCCGGTCGTGGTCCGGGTATCGCTGCTGTTCACCTTCGTCGCGGCTCTTGTCATCAGCTTTTTTTTGTCCAGGAGATTCACCTCTCCCATACGCAAGCTTTTACAGGGCATCGATTCCATAAAAAAAGGCAGCGGGGGGGACGTCAAGCTTCCCGTTGCCCGCAAAGACGAATTCGGCGCCATCGCGAGGGCTCTGCAGGAGATGAACGACAGTCTCGCGAGCCTGGAGCGTTCCCGCAAGCAGATGTTGTCCGATGTGGCGCATGAGCTGAAAACGCCCCTGATGATTATGCAGGGAGAGCTGGAGCTCGCTCAGGAAATAGACGAACCCCTGAAACAGGAGAAAGTTTCTTCCCTGCTGGATGAAGTGCTCCGCTTGAACCGCCTGGTCCACGATGTGCTGGAGCTGTCCAGGATGGAGGCGGGGAGGGCGGAGCTGCGCCGGGAACCGGAAAATATCGGGGCGCTCCTGCAAGGCCTGATCGAAAAAACGCGGTATATCGCGGAGGACAAAAACATTCACGTCCGGCTCCGGACGCCGGAAGAAGAGATCTATGCGCCCGTGGAAAAACATCGGGTTCTTCAGGCGCTGTATAATATTCTGATCAACGCACTGCACTACACCCCAGCCGGCGGTACGGTTAAAATCGGGGCCGGGACGGCGGTGCGGGAAGGCCGGCTTGTTGTCCTTTTGACTGTCGAAGACAACGGAAGCGGAATCGCGCCCGAAGATCTTCCGCACATTTTTAACCGGTTCTACCGCGCCGATCATTCCCGGACCCGCCCGAGCGGAGGCACAGGTCTCGGTCTTGCCATCGCGGAGCAGAACATTCTGCTGCACGGAGGGAGCATCGGGGTACAAAGCGAACCCGGCAAGGGAACGGTCTTCACTGTTCTTCTTCCTGTGTAGAAATCGTCCGTGGGCTTGCGAGTGCGGATGGTTGTCAGACGAAACCGGCGGTGCTACACTTTCCGTAGCGAGTTGCAAACTTTACGGATAAAGGATGTCAGTCTGAATGATACTTGTCAGTTCCTGCTTGGCCGGACTGGAATGCCGGTATAACGCGACGCACAGTCTGGTTGAGAAGATTTCCGAATTAGTCGGCGAAGGCAAGGCCATGATGGTCTGTCCGGAGCTGCTGGGCGGGTTCACGACTCCGCGCGAACCGGCTGAAATTATCGGAGGCACGGGCGAGGACGTGCTGGCGGGCGAGGCGAGGGTGGTCGACCGGTCCGGGAACGATGTAACCGGGCTTTACGCGAGCGGAGCTTTTAAAACATTGGAGCTTGCCCGCAAGGTCGGCGCGACCGTAGTCGTGCTCAAGGAAAACAGCCCTTCCTGCGGCAGCCGGGCCATTTACAACGGGGCTTTTAACGGAACCAAAATTTCCGGCGAGGGAGTCACGGCGGCTTTGCTCCGCAAAGAAGGTTTCAAGGTGATCTCGGAGGATGAGCTGCTGGAGCATGGCCTGTCGGAATACGTGTCTGTTTAAGACAGGGAGAATAGAAAAGCGGACCACGGAAGCAGCTTCTCATCTAGTGAACGGGGGGCTTTCGGTCAGAAAGACTCTATCATTTTCAACGTCAGTCGGCTGAACCAGATGTTCGGGCGGATCAGGTAGGACCGGACGGATCTATCTCTACAAGTACTGATGTATGGAAAAGCTTGCAAGGGCAAGACGTGAAGTCTTACCCGCATGCCGGATAATTTCCTCAAAACCTTGACGGGCGTATATGCTTTCAAGGTTTTTTTCGCAGATTCATTTTTTGCCCGTAAGGCTATTATAAATAGAGACAGGTACACAGGGGGCAATTAAAGTCAGTGCCGCAGAGGAGAAAACTATGATCCGTTTCGAGAACGTCTCTAAACGTTACGCGGACGATACGGTAGCCGTAAACGATCTGAATCTGGAAATTAACGAAGGGGAATTTTTCGTGTTTATCGGTCCCAGCGGCTGCGGGAAAACGACGACGCTGAAAATGATCAACCGGCTTATCCCTCTGTCGGGGGGAACGCTGTGGATCAACGGGCGCAAAGTGAGCGAATACGACATCCACGAGCTGCGCTGGAACATCGGTTATGTGCTCCAGCAGATCGCGCTGTTTCCGCATATGACCATCGAAGAGAATATCGCCATCGTGCCGGAAATGCGTAAATGGGACCGCGCGAAAATACGCGCCCGCGTGGACGAACTGCTCGATATGGTGGGACTCGAGCCTAAGACCTATCGCTCCCGCAAGCCGAAGGAGCTGTCCGGCGGACAGCAGCAGCGGGTGGGAGTCGTCCGCGCTCTGGCCGCGGACCCGCAGATCGTGCTGATGGACGAACCGTTCAGTGCGCTGGATCCGCTCAGCCGGGAGAAGCTTCAGAACGAGATGCTGGAGCTTCAGCAGATGATCAAGAAGACGATCGTGTTCGTCACGCACGATATGCAGGAAGCGATGAAGCTGGGTGACCGGATCTGCCTTATGAACGAAGGCGAGATCGTACAGCTGGACACCCCACAGGGATTTTTACAAACTCCCGCGAACGCGTTTGTCGAGCAGTTCGTCGGCGGGCGGAAACCGCTCTTCGGCAGCCGGCTGACGCTGGAAGATGTGCTGCTGGAAATCGGCCCGTCCGATTTCCCGACCCGTCCCGCGGCCATCGCGAAGGCGGAAGTGCCGCTGGAAGCGGCTCTGCAGCTGCTTGCCGATGAAGAGGTGCTCGCCGTCGAGAAGGCCGGCGTGATCGTGGGCTCCGTTTCGCGGCAGGCGCTGCTGAAGTTCATGGCCGGGCGGCTGAAGGAGGGGGCGCGGACATGAATACGCTGGCCGAGGTTTTCCGCGAGAGGCAGTCTCAGCTTCTCGGCGCCGTGGCGGACCATATTCTGCTGTCCGTCATCGCCTTGTTTTTCGCCGTCCTCATTTCGGTTCCGCTCGGCATTTACCTTACCCGGAAAACCCGCGGAGCGGAAGGCATTATCGGCATCGCGGCCGTTCTGCAGACGATTCCGTCGCTGGCGCTGCTCGGCATGCTTATTCCGCTGTTCGGAATCGGACGGGTGCCGGCGGTCATCGCGCTCGTCATCTACGCGCTGCTTCCCATTCTCCGCAACACGTATACGGGGATCAAAGAGGTGGACGCCTCGCTGATCGAAGCGTCCAGAGCGATGGGGATGAACAGCCGCCGTCGCCTGTTCAAAGTGGAGCTGCCGCTGGCGCTGCCCGTCATTCTGGCCGGCATCCGTACGGCCACCGTGCTCATCATCAGCACGGCGACGCTGGCGGCCCTCATCGGAGCGGGCGGCCTCGGCGATCTCATCCTGCTCGGCATCGACCGCAACGATTCCGCTCTTATCATTCTCGGCGCGGTTCCGGCGGCGCTGCTCGCCATCTTGTTCGACCTGCTGCTGAGGGCGTTCGAGCGCATGTCGTTCCGCCGCTTCGTGCCGGCAGCCGGGGCGGCCGTCCTGGTCGTGCTTCTTCTGCTGCTAATTCCGTACTTCACGGGCGGCAAGGACAAGAGTCTCGTGATCGCCGGCAAACTAGGCTCCGAGCCGGAGATTCTCATCCAGATGTACAAGCAGCTCATCGAGCAGGACACGGATTTGAAGGTCGAGCTTAAGCCGGGCTTAGGGAAAACGTCGTTTGTTTTCAACGCGCTGAAGGCCGGCGAAATCGATATTTACCCGGAGTTTACGGGAACCGCCATCTCCGAATTTTTGAAAGAAACACCGGTCAGCACCGACAGCAGGCAGGTGTACGAACAGGCGAAAGCCGGCATGCTGAGCAAATTCGGCATGGAAATGCTGTCGCCGATGGCGTACAACAACACCTATGCGCTGGCCGTGCCCGCACAGCTTGGGGATGAGCAAGGGCTGAAGTCCATATCCGATCTGCAAAACGTGCGGCAGACGATTAAGCCCGGCTTTACGCTGGAATTTTCCGACCGGGAAGACGGATACCGGGGCATTCAGAAGCTGTACGATCTCCAGTTCGCGGACGTCAAGAAGATGGAGCCCAAAATCCGCTATCAGGCCGTGCAGTCCGGCGATATCAATCTGGTGGACGCGTACTCCACCGACAGTGAACTGAAGCAGTATAATCTGACGATGCTGGAGGACGATAAGCATTTGTTCCCGCCGTATCAGGGCGCGCCCGTACTGCTTACGAAGACGCTGGAAGAGCACCCGGAACTGCGCGGGGTTCTGAACAAGCTGGGCGGGAAAATCGGCGACGACGAGATGCGCGAAATGAACTACAAGGTGAACGTTCAGGGAGTGTCGGCGGAACAGGCCGCGAAGGATTATTTGATAGGGGCGGGTCTGCTGGGGAAATAGGCGGAGGACTGCCGAATCGGCGCTGCTTTTCGTCGGCCTTCTATGTAACGGACTTGATTACGTAAAAAACCTGCCGGAGCTGAAGCTTCGGCAGGTCTTTTTTATATCGCATAAATGATAAGGGATGTTAATAAGTCCGGTCAGCTTTTCACGAGCTTCAGAAATTCGCGCATAAAACCGGGCAGATCCGGCCAGGCATGCCCGGAGACGAGGTTTCCGTCCACGTGCAGCGTTTCTTCCGTGTAGTTCGCCCCGAGGCTCTCCACATCGAACCGGCAGGCTGTATAGGCGGTCAGGGTGCGGCCCTCGAAATATTTGTTGTTTTTTAGAGCCGCAAGCACGAGAGCGGCATGACAGATAGCCCCGACCGGCTTGCCTTCTTCGAAGAAGTGGCCCACGATGCGGGGAATGTTTGGATCCAGCCGGATATATTCGGGCGCACGGCCGCCGGGGATGATTAGAGCGTCGAACTCGGCCGGATTGACCTCATCGAACGAAACGTGAGATTCGAGAAGGTAACCGGGCTTTTCCGTGTAGGTGTCCCAGCCCTCGAAGTCATGGATGACGGTTTTAAGCACTTTCTGCTGGGGAGACGCGAGAACCGCTTCATAGCCCTCTTCCAGCACGCGATAGTACGGATAATACACCTCTAAAGCTTCGACTGCATCGCCTGTAATGATCAAGATCTTCTTGGACATTGGATCACTCCTACAAGGATTTTAGGCTAGGATCACCCATATCCATATTTTGCATCGGGGGCAACTATCTGTAAAGAGGGCGGACTTCGGTTCTTGCGG
This sequence comes from Paenibacillus sp. GbtcB18, assembly GCF_019091125.1. Classification (NCBI taxonomy): domain Bacteria; kingdom Bacillati; phylum Bacillota; class Bacilli; order Caryophanales; family Paenibacillaceae; genus Paenibacillus; species Paenibacillus sp. GbtcB18. The sequence goes on along the minus strand of NZ_JAGXJX010000009.1, from coordinate 131,991 downwards.
AATCGGCGGCAAACCACATAAGAATGCCGTCAAGCAAACCTCCACGCAGGCGTGATACACTATGTTTAATAGTGGGTTTACTAATACGGCGTTTAAGGGGCAGCGCTGGAGGAAGCGGTCCGGTTCGCCTCGAAAGTCGGGGCGCTGGCGGGGACGCGGTTCGGCGCGCAGACCTCGCTTCCGACGAGAGACGAAGTCGAGGCGTTCGAGGCGCCGTTCCGCGGCGACCCGGCCTGACGCGCGGCCCGCCTCGGCACCCGCTGGGCCGTGAAGTCCGGCCTGCCGGACAGCGCATCTAGGCGAGCGGCTCCTCCGGCCACAGTGCTGTAAGACGCTCTCCGGGCACTTTGGCGGTCCCGGACCGATTTGTTGGCGTGGGCCGCCCTGCCGGACTGACGGCCGCTCCCGCGCCGAGACTGCACGGTCCGAACCGGCCGTGCCAAGATTCCGCCCGAAAGGACGAAGAAGACCATGAAGCACGAATATGCCGACCGTATCGGCAAAGTGATCGCCTACATCGAGGAAAACAGCTCGCGCAAACTCGATCTGGACGCGCTGGCGGGCGTATCGAATTTTTCCAAATACCATTTCTCCCGCATTTTTGTCGCCGTGACAGGCGTAACTCCGGCCGCTTACGTGACCCGCAAGCGGCTGGAGAACGCCGTCCGGCTGCTGAAGGATACCGACAGGACGGTGCTGGATATCGCGCATTCCTGCGGGTTTGAATCTTTATCGACTTTTAACGGCGTGTTCAAAAAGCGGCACGGAAAATCTCCGAGTGAACTCCGCAGAGAACTCCAAGACCGCAATTTTTCGTTAGGAGACCGCAAGAAGCGGGAAGAGCCCTCCTCCTCTCACGAGTATGATGAAAGTGCCGGTAACGTCAATCACTTTCTGAGGAGGATTTGGAGTATGAATGTTACGCTGAAAGAACTGCCGGATTTGGAAGTGGCCTTCGTTCGCCATACGGGAAGCTACCTGGAGACGGGGCGGACCTGGGAGACGCTCGGGAGCTGGGCCGGCCGGAACGGACTCACCCCGGAGCGTCAGCAGTTCATCGGGATTTCGCTGGACGACCCGTCTCTCGTGGGCGAATTTGCCTGCCGCTACGATGCCTGCGTCACGCTGCCGCCCGATTTCGAGCGGGAAGGACACACCGGGGTGAGCTTCAAAAAGCTGGAGGGCGGCTCGTACGGCCGGTACGCTTTTTACGATACCGTAGACAAGCTTGCCCTCGCTTACGCAAACTTGTACGGGAACTGGCTGCCGGGAAGCGGGTACGAAGCGGACGACAGATACGCGCTGGAGTTCTGTATGAACGACCCGTTCCGGGACCCGGAAGGCAAAGCGAAGGTGGATCTGTATATTCCCGTACGGCCCAAAGATGAACTTATTCCGCTGTGAGAAGGTGTGGCATGAACATTCAAACTGTATTTGCGCAGCTTCCGGTTCTGGAATCCTCCAGGCTGGTGCTGAAAAAAATCGGAGAAGACAACCTCGACGAGGTGTTCGACATATACGACAACGAGGAAGTATTCCGGCACTGCGGCATTATCCCCAAGCATAACAAAGAGACGGTCCGTTCGATGATCGGCCATTTCGAGAGAGATTTCGGCAAAAAATCGAGAATCAAATGGGGGATCTTCCGGAAAGAGGACGGCAGGATGACGGGAATCGCGGAGGCTTCCGATTTCAACCAGAAAGTCGATATGGTGACGATCGGCTATTTCCTGGCGGAAGATTGCTGGGGCATGGGAATCGCTACCGAAGCCGTCCGGCTGCTGACCGCCTATCTGTTTACGGAAGCGGAGGTAAACCGGATTCAGGCCCAGGTGATGCCTGCGAACGATGCCTCCAAGAAGGTGCTGATCAAGAACGGCTTCCGCAAAGAAGGAACGCTTCGGCAGGCCGCATTATGGGCCGGCAAAGGAATTGTCGATCTGGAAATTTACGCGATTTTAAAAGAAGACTACGACGCGGCACCGGATAAATAGAGGGGTTCCGGCATGTCAGGCACATTCGTTCAGGCGGATGTGCCTCTTTGTGTTTTTAACTTTTTATTTTATGAGGTAAAATAAACCTGACACAACTTTTTAACAAAACGGCAGGAAGCGTTGGCGCAAAGCTCTGCCGGTCTTCAAAGGAGAGAGAAATGAAGGGAAAAGTAAAGTTTTTGATCGGCTGTTTAGTTGTTCTTGCGGCAATTGCCGTTGCGAGCCCCGGCATGGCTCTGAATATCGTCGTTTTCCTCCTGTCTTTCGTGGCCGCGGGCGGAGCCGCCCTTTTTGTGCATGAGCTGGGTCATGTTCTGGGGGCGTTTATTACGGGCCGAAAAGTAATCAAATTCAGCCTGGGGCCCATTACCCTGTCCATTCCGCAGAAAAAGATTATTTTTTCTTGGAAAAATTTTTATTATGTCGGAAATGTGCTGGTGGATGTGGCCGATTTCAGGGATGAAGCCTCTTATGAGCGGAATAACAAGAAGCAGTCCGTCATTTTCATTCTCGGGCCCGTTATGAGCCTGGTGGCGGGTATTCTCGCCTTGACGCTGCTTAAAAGCAGCTTCGACCATCTGGTCGTGACGCTGTTCGGTATTTTATCGCTGGCGATGGGCCTGGGTACGCTGATCTTCTCGGACGGCAGGCTTGCCAAAACGATTTCCGATCCGTACGAATCGCTTTATTATTACTGGAATATTTTATTTACCATTCCGCACGTGAAGGAAGAGAGTCTCAAATTTCTGCTGCTGAAGTCGGAAACGTATCTGTTCGATAAATATATCGGCAACAAGAAGGGAATCACGGAGAAGTTTACAGATCTGTTTGTGCTGTATTATTCGAAATATTTCAGCCAGGTGATCGGCAGAGAACGAATCCATGCCATTGATTTTATGCCGTTTCTGATGGATGCTCTCCGCGATGAATCCGGGAAAAGACACAACAAAATGATCGTTTCCCACATTTTATGCGAGGAAGCGATGGGCTGGAGTCTGGCGGGCAGACAGGAAGAAGCGGAATCCTTGTACGCTTTTGTCCAGGAGCATGGGGTTACGGAGCCGATCACCCGGCTTAAAGTCGAATCCGTCCTCAAACGATCCATGGAGCTCGGCCGTGAATATGCGGCACAACGCAAAGCGCTTGTGCAGAACAACGTGTTTGATTATTACGAAGAAAAATGGTTGAAGGAACGGGGACTTCCCGGATTTAAGTAAGACCGTATAAAGCGTGACAGAGGCTGCCCGCAAGGGCGGTCTTTTTGTATTTGCGAAAGGGACGGCTCCTCCCTTTTTTCGACATGTTTTTTATTGGGCAGAGTGGGTAAAAATAAAAAGAATCTTTTTAACCTGAATGAGGATAGGGGGAAACCAAGGATGGCACTGACACCCGAGCAGCGGATCACCCTTCATGGCTTTAATAACCTTACAAAGTCATTGAGTTTTAATATGTACGATATTTGTTATACCCGTACCCGGGAAGAGCGGCAGGCGTATCTCGAATATATCGACGAGCAGTACAATGCGGAGAGGCTGACGAAAATTTTAAATACCGTGTCCGACATCATCGGCGCCCACGTTCTGAATATCGCCAAGCAGGATTACGAGCCGCAGGGTTCCAGCGTGACGATGCTCGTATCGGAAGGACCAGTCGATACCGCTCCCACGGAATCGTTCGAGGAGTCCCCGGGGCCCCTGCCGGAAGCCGTTGTGGCTCATCTCGATAAAAGCCACATCACGGTCCATACGTATCCGGAATATCATCCTGACGAAGGCATTTCCACGTTCCGTGCGGACATCGACGTCTCCACTTGCGGCGAAATTTCTCCGCTGAAGGCGCTGAACTATATGATCCATTCGTTCGACACGGATATCTTTACGATGGATTACCGGGTCCGCGGGTTTACGAGGGACATTAACGGCCATAAGTTGTTTATCGACCACGAAATCAGCTCCATTCAGAACTATATTCCGCAGTCCATCAAGGATAAGTATCATATGATCGACGTGAACGTATACCAGGAAAATATTTTCCACACGAAATGTAAACTCCGTGAATTTGATCTGAACAACTATTTGTTTGGCTACACGAAGGACAAGCTGACTGCCGGGGAGCAGGAGGAAATAACGGAAAGCCTGAAGCTGGAGATGGACGAAATTTTCTATGGCAAAAATATTTATGCCGCGACGCTTGAAGATGTAGAAGGCGGGGGCGAGTGAGGTCTGAAGCATACGCTTGAGGCGAAGAAAAAGACACGGGATGTGGAGGTCCCGTGTCTTTATTGTGCGGTTTGAGTGCTTTCGCCGGGAAGCGGGCAATGTTACTTGTCCCGCGCGGGAGGCGTACACACGCCGTCGGCGCAGGCTCCGTCAGCCGCGCCGCCTTCGTCGCTCAAAATCGTGAGAGGCTTGGATTCGCCGTACGCTTTCTCCAGAGCCTGCACGAAAACTTCAAGAGGCTGAGCGCCCGAAATGCCGTATTTGCGGTCGATCACGAAGAACGGAACGCCGGTGATGCCCAGCTCGGCGCCTTCTTGCTCGTCGGTACGCACTTCGCTTGCATACTGGTCGCCCGCCAGCATTTGCTCGGCCGCGGCCTTGTCGAGTCCGACTTCCTCGGCAAGGGAAGCCAGCACGGCATGATCACCGAGATGAAGGGAATCCGTGAAGTAGGCTTTCAACAGCCGTTCGGTCATCTCGTGCATTTTGCCGTGGGCGTTCGCGAAATGAGCCAGACGGTGCGCGTCGAACGTGTTGGTCAGGACGATCGTGTCCATGCGGTAGGTGAGCCCGACGGATTCCGCCTGCGCGACCACGTTGGCATTCATCGTTTTCGCCTGCTCCACGCTCATCCCGTATTTCTTGGAAAGCATGTCATGGACGCTGTGGCCGATGTCCCGGGGGGAGTTCGGGTCCAGCTCGAAACTGCGGTAAACGACTTCAAGCTCGTTCTTGAAGGGAACTTGTTCAAGCGCCTGCTCGAACCGGCGTTTGCCGATATAACAGAACGGACACGCAAAATCGGACCAGATTTCAATTTTCATAGTAGGAAAACCTCCAAATTTCTATCTCGGACTGTTCGCATGAAGCAAACAGGGAGTTATTTGCAAGAGTATCATGTAATCATTATAGTTACAGTTTTATCCGAAAGCAAGCCGCCATTCATTCCTTCTAAATCCAATCGAAACAGGCGGAATAGACAGATAAAAAGGTGCGAAGCAAAAACAAGCGGCAAAAGGCCCCTTGACAACATAAACTGTTATCAATAAAATAACAGTCAAGGAATAGTCCTAACAAGCTTTGGCATTCCAAAAGCCTCCGGTGAAGTATTCGGTCGGAATCGGCATAGCGCCGATGTTTCCCTGCCGGATTTATATATTTCCTAAAGACATAGAGAAAGCTAATCCTGTAACTTTGTTTGGATATAGAGGAGGAAAAAACCAGATGAACCGTAAATTCAAACCTTTATTCGAGAGTTTTTCTCTCCCCAGCGGTGTGGAGTTGGATAATCGGATCGTGCTGGCTCCGATGACGAACTTTTCGTCTCACGAGGACGGAACCGTCTCGGATGCGGAGATCGCTTACTATGAGCGCAGATCCAATGGAGCGGGTCTCGTCATTACGGCGTGCACGTACGTAACGCCTAACGGAAAAGGCTTTCCCGGCGAGTTCGCCGGAGACCGCGATGAGATGATCCCGAGCCTGGCCCGTCTCGCTTCGGCAATCAAGGGGCAGGGCGCCAAAGCCATCCTGCAAATTTTCCACGGCGGCCGGAGCTGCCCGCCGGAGCTGGTGCCGAACGGCGAGATCGTAAGCGCAAGCGCCGTGGCGGAAGAGAAGGAAGGCAGCGTCGTGCCGAGAGCGCTGACGGATGCCGAGATCGAAGGCATTATCCGCGACTTCGGCGAAACGACCCGCCGCGCTATCGAAGCGGGCTATGACGGCGTCGAAATTCACGGAGCGAACGGCTATCTCATTCATCAATTTTTCTCCCCGCACTCGAACCGCCGCGACGACCGCTGGGGCGGAGACGTGAACAAGCGGATGACATTCCCGCTGGCAATCGTGGACGAAGTGAAGCGTGTCGTGGCCGAGCATGCGAAACAGCCGTTTGCCGTCGGCTACCGCTTCTCGCCGGAAGAAGCCGAGACACCCGGAATCTCCATGGACGATTCCATTCAGCTCGTAAATACGCTGGCCGACAAAGGTCTGGATTATATCCATGTTTCCCTGATGGATTTCTGGTCGACTCCGAGAACGCTGGACGATAACCGTCCGCGGATCGAGATCATCCTCGAAACCGTCGGCGGCAGAACGCCCGTGATGGGCGTAGGCTCCATTCATATGGCCGACGACGCACTGAAAGCTTTGGAGACCGGCGTGCCTCTGATCGCCCTGGGCCGCGAGCTGATCGTGGAACCGGACTGGGTCGGCAAAATCGCGGACGGACACGAGTCGGAGATCAAGACGACGCTGACGAAAGACGATCAGGAGCGTCTGGTCATTCCCGATCCTCTATGGAATGCGATTATAAATACACCGGGCTGGTTCCCTGTGGTATAAGCATTCCGTTTTCGAAAACACCTTCAAAGATATGGAACCTGTGACGGGGCATATCTGAAGGTGTTTTTGTGTTGTTTATAAGATTAAAAGATGCGATCTCTCAGGCAGCGGTAAATAGAGTAATTGGAAAATGGAAAATTTAGTGATAAAATGCAGGTGGAATCATCCCTATTTCTATCATTAATAAACAAATTTTACAAAGTAGAAGGTAGTCTAAATAATGAATTATCTAAAGGATCAGGTTGATATGGCAAAGTTAATTGAAAATGAATTTTTTTATAATAATGAAAATGACTACGATAAAAATACTCTTTTGGCTACATGACTTTTTTTCGAAGTTTAACTTCTTTACAGGCAGGGAAAGTTCTATGAAAAGAATGATGGTTGTGATCAAGATCTTGATATTATTTTTAATCGTGACCGGCTGCAGTTACATATCCCCAGAGAAAAAAAGCTTTATCGACAAATGGGAGGAGGACATCCGCTACTTGGCCCGTGAGTTACCTTCTAGGCACGTTGATGCTTTTTCCAGAATTACTCAAGGTCAGTTCAATAATAAAATTACGGACCTTCTGGCCCAAGTTCCCCGGCTTAATGAACAGCAGATTAAGGTCAAACTGCTTGAGCTTGTAGCCGATATCGGGGATGGGCACACTTATTTGCAGTTTCCCGTTCAAGAGTCGCTTCCTTTTTCTTTGCTGCAATTTTCAGACGGTATCTATGTTGTCGGCGCAGACCCTTCGTACAGTTCCGTTCTTGGAAAAAAACTAATCCAAATAAATGGAACTCCCATTGACAGAGTGAAAGACAAGTATCGCTCGATTATTTCTCACGATAATGAATATTCAGTGGCAGCTCGATTTCCTGATTACCTAAAAAATGTGGATTTTCTATACGGTCTGAATTTTGCGAAGCCGGGACAAACGATATCGTTTAGATTCGCCGACAACAATGGAGTTACCGAGGAGATTAAAACAAGCGGGACGAAAGAAAATAATCGTTCCATATCGTTGAAAACCGCTTCTGTACCGTTGTTTATGCAAAACAGCTCGAAAAATTATTGGTTTGCTTCTCTTCCGGAAAAGAAGGCTATCTACATCAAGTATAATCAATGTTTGGAGATGGCAGATAAGCCTGTAAACGATTTTATCCAAGACATCTTGGACCAAATAACCCAACATCCGACGAATAAGCTAATCATCGATTTCAGATACAACGGGGGAGGGAGGTCCGGTTTGTTAAACGGCTTGATTGATTCTATCGACAAGTTAAATAAAGCCGGGTCTTTGAAAACATATCTATTTATTAATAACGCATCGGCTTCGGCCGCCGTCAGTGATGCCTTTACATTTAAGAAAGAACTCGGAGGTATCCTTATCGGACAACCGACTTCTTCTAAGCCGGATATGTTCGGGAATGTCCAGACATTTGCTTTGCCAAACTCAAAAACGGTTGTTTATTACACGACGAAAAAATTTATCCTAATAGGCAATAAAAAAATCGATTCTCTTTATCCGGATATTGATATAGATTGGACCATGCAGGACTTTCTTGAGGGAAAGGATACCGACATGGACTACGTTTTTTTGAATGACTAGAAAGCAAAAAGAGCATCAGAACCGTATAAGTTGAGAAAAAAACGAAAAATCTTCTCATTGAGCATAGAACATCCGCACGTGTGTGAAGGGTTAGGAAGCGGTCCAACGCAAGAAAAAGCCTGCGCTTTCGCGAAGGCTTTTTCTGCGTTGGATCGTTTTAGCGAATGGATAGGAAAATCAATTCGGAAGAGAAACCAAGCCCTGCCGTTGAAGTGGTAGCCTTTGTCTTTTTACCGCGCGACTCGTATTTATCGACGGGCCGGCGGTAAGTGCAGGGCTAGCGGGATGCCTTTTAAGCGGGAAGGCCGTGCGTCTAAAACAGGCATTCCGAAACAAGCGCGAGCGCTGCACGGCGGCAGCGGCATGAACGCCTCAGGGCCCCGTTACCCGCGAAGCATCTTCAGATCGAACTCGGGCACCAGCCCTTCCTTCGCGGCCCGACCGAGCAGCGCTTCAATCGCTCCGTAGCCGTCTTCGCCGAGATCCGCCGTGAACGAATTCACGTACAGATCGATATGCGCTTTGGCGACCTCGGGAGACATTTCCTGCGCATGCTGGAGCACATAAGCCTGAGACGCTTCCGGATGAGCCCACGCATACTCCACGGAAGAGCGGATCCATCCCGCCACCGCCTCCAGATCCATCGTACGCTTCGCGATGATGGCGCCGAGCGGAATCGGGAGTCCCGTGTCGGACTCCCACCAGCTGCCGAGATCGGCCAGCAGGCTGAGACCGTAGGACGGGTAAGTGAAGCGCGCCTCGTGAATGACGAGGCCCGCGTCGATTTTCCCGTCCCGCACGGCCGGCATGATCTCGTGGAAAGGCATCACGACGATCTCGCCGACGCCGCCCGGAATCTGCTGGGCGGCCCACAGGCGGAACAGCAGGTACGCGGTCGAGCGTTCGCTCGGTACGGCCACGCGCTTGCCGGAGAGCGACGCGGGATCGGCGGAGTCCCGGGACAGCACGAGCGGACCGCAGCCTCTGCCGAGAGCGCCGCCGCAAGGAAGCAGGGCGTAGTCCGAGAGGACCCAGGGCAGGGCCGCGTAAGAGATTTTCATCACTTCGGGTCCGCCGGGCTTAGCGGCCAGGCCGTTGGTAATATCGATGTCGGCATACAGGACATCGAGCTCGGGTGCGCCCGGAACGAGTCCGTGCACCCAGGCGTGAAAGACGAACGTGTCGTTCGGACACGGGGAAAACGCGATTTTCATAACAGCACCTCCGGTAAGACTGAACTGGCTTTCTCCAGCATGGCGAGGGCTTCGGGAATTCGCCATGCCGCTTTGTTGCGCGGCCCCACCGCGTTGGAGACCGAGCGGAGCTCCAGGCACGGGATGCCGCGGGAGAGGGCGGCGCTTGCCGCGCCGAAGCCCTCCATGCCCTCGGCAGCGGCGCCGGGCACCCGCCCGGCAAGTTCCAGGGCATGCTCCGCCGTGCCCGTCACGGTGGAGACCGTAAGCACAGGACCTGTGCTTACGGGCAGCCCGGCGGCCGCCAGGGCTTCGGCGACCCGGCCGGCAAGCGCCGCGTCGACGGGCACGCGGGCCGAGCCGAAGCCGAGCTCGTCCAGGCTGAGGAAACCCCCGGGCGTCTCGGCGCCCAGATCGGCGGCGAGAATCTCGCTCGATACGACGAGCGAGCCCACCGCGGCCCGGCCCTCAAAGCCGCCTGCGATTCCGGCGGTTATGACGAGGTCGTACTCGGCGGCAGTGAGCGCCGTCGTGGTGGAGACAGCCGCGGCCACGGGTCCGACGCCCGCGAGCTCCACCCGGAAGCCGGGCGCTCCGGCCAGACCGCGGAGCACGGCGTCCCGCTCGGCTTCCACGGGCGTCATGATCAGGACGCGCTTGATGGGAGGCGTTCCACCGGCAGGAAGCGGGGAAGAGGCCGAATAAAAATCAGGGCTCATTTGCAAGATCTCCTTTAAATGCTGATCCAGATAAGCTATATTATAAACCAATGCTTCGCGGTATAAAAACTTTAGCGCTAAACAAATTTCCCCCGTTACCAAATTTATCCGCATTTACGCACGGATCGGGAAGGACTGGAACGTGTTTTTTCCGAACTAATAGCTAGTTGAATCCAATTCGTATCTTTCTTGTTCCATGGCAGCCGCATCTGCCGCACATCATCCCCGAGCTTACTCTTCAACGCATAAAGGAGACACACATCTTGAATGAATTTATCATCGGCGCTGTTGTATGCATCCTTCTTCTGACCGTCCAAATCCTTCTTATCTTTTACAAAAGAAATCTGGAAAAATGGAAACATCATGAAGAGCTTGTCAAAAAGTACGGCCTGCTATTGAAAATTATGCATACCGTGGATGTCGGCACTTGGTCGTATGATTACTCGTCCCGGCGCGTCCCTTTCACATCGGAAGCTCTACTCAAAATTACCGGCTATCGGCCTGAATATTTTGCTACCCAGCAAGCGTGGGAAAGAATTATCCATCCGGACGATTTTCAGCGGTACAAGGTAGCGTGCGCTAACGTCAGGCAGGGGATTTCCGATTACAGCGAGTACCGGATCGTTCACGCGACCGGCGAGATCCGGTGGGTACAGGTGCGGATGATTCCGACGCTGGATGAAACGGGCGGGCAGTTTGTCCGTCTGGACGGTGTGGTACTGGATATTACGGCCCGCAAAGCGGCGGAGGAAGCACTGCTGAGAAGCGAGCAGCGCTACCGTTCTCTCTTCGAACATCATTCGGATGTGATTGTGGAGCTGGATCTGCACGGGAAGGTTCTGGATATCAATTCGGCTGCCCTGGAAATTACGGGGAACGGGCGTAATATCGCGAACCCGCTATCGCTTATCGAATTGTTCGGTGTGGACAGCCTGAAGCGGATGTCGGTGTATTTCGAACAGGTGGTGCAGGGGACGACCCAGACGTTTGAAATGACTTCTTACCATAAAGAAGGCCGCATGTACGACTGGGATATAAGAATGGTGCCCGTGTATGTAAACAGCGCGGTTACGGGAATTTTTGTGCTGTCCCGGGACATCACTTCGCAGAAACGGACGGAGCAGTCGTTAAAAGAGAGCGAAGCTTTGTACCGTCTGATCGCGGAAAACATGACGGACCTCGTGGCCGTAATCGGTACGGACGGAAAGTTCCGCTATACGTCACCTTCCTACAAAGCGCGGCTGGGTTTGGACGGTGCGACCGAAGCGGGTTTGTCGCTGTACGATATCATGCATCCCGAAGACGAGAAGGTTCTCCGGCTTAAGCTGGAAGAAATGCCGGAATCGGCTTGCGTATGGACGGCGCGCTGCCGGCTTATTCATGGGAACGGTTCCGAGCTGCATTTTGACTGTGTGGCGAACCCTGTCCAAGGAGCCGGCGGCGAAGTCGAGAGCGTCATTGTCGTGTCCCGGGACATTACGGAGAGAGTCCGGATCGAACGGGAGCTGGTGGAGAGCGAGGAGCGCTACAGGCATCTGATCGAGCTGCTGCCCCAGCCCTTGACGATGATCCGCGACGAGCGGTTTATCTATACGAATCCCGCCGGGCTGGAGTTATTCGGCGCCGTGCAGCCCTGCGAGGTTATCGGCCGGAGCATTTACGAGTTCATGCATCCGGATTATGTGGAGCAGGCCCGCGGACGCGCGGTGGCGATGGCGCAGAAGAAATATGGCCCGACGCTGGAGTACAAGATGGTCCGGCTGGACGGCGGGGTCATCGATGTGGAAGTGACGGGCATCTACGACGGCCTCACGAACTCGTCCTTGCATGTACATACGGATATTACCGCGCGCAAGGAGATGGAGCGGGCGCTCCGGGACAGCGAAGAGCGCTACCGCAGCCTTGTGGAGCTGTCCCCGGTTTCGATCGCGCTTTATAAAGACGGGCAGGTCATCTATGCGAATCCGGCTGCGGTCCGGGTACTGGGTGCGGAATGTCCGGAGGAGATCATAGGCACGACGCCGCAGGACTGGGTTCAGCCGGGCTCGCCTGTCGTGGGAGAAGATGTTATCCGCGAATTCGGAGCCAGCAATCCTATCGACCTGGCGATTACCCGGCGCGACGGCAAGGTGGTCGATATGCTGGCGACCGCCATTTACGATGCCCGATCGGAAGCGTTCCTCGTGTTCTTCGAGGATATTACGGCGCGCAAGCAGGCCGAAACGGCCCTGGAGGAAAGCGAGCGGCTGAGCCGCAATCTGGTGGAGCTGTCGCCGATTCCGACGATTCTGACCCGGGACCACAAATTCGAATACGTGAATCCGGCGGGGCTGGATCTGTTCGGAGCGGGAACGAGCTGCAGTCTCATCGGCCGCTCGATTTACGATACCGTCCACCCGGATTACAAAGACAAGGTGCGGGCCCGCTTGCATACGGTTTACGAGAGCAAGGAAGCCACCCGCATTACGGAGAACAAAATGATCCGTCTGGACGGCCGGATCATCGACGCCGAGATGGTGTCCATTCCGATCCCTTATATCGGCAGAGATGTCGCCATGACGGTCATCCGGGATATAAGCGAACAGAAGAAGGCGGAAATGGACCGGGAGTATGCGGAACAGATTGTCCGCGAGAGCAAGGACCGCTATTATATGCTGCAGACGAGCCTGGACCGCTTCTCAAGCGATTTATTCGGGCTTATGAATGTGCAGGAGCTGGACCGGAGGCTCATTCAGGAAGTGCGGGAAATGATCCACACGGAGAAGATCAGTCTCGTTGAGGTGGACAAGCAGAACAAGATTACGGTCAAAAACGGCAGCCCGGACATTCCCCAGCACGTCTGGGAAGAGATAGTCGAGGGCTATTCCGACCCGCTGCCCGTCTGCGAAATTATCGACACGCCGGACGGCCATTTGATCCGCATCGGTGAAATAAAAGGGAATAGCTACCTGCTCTGCATCGGGGAAAAACCCCCTTCACTCGGGTTTCAATCGAAAAGGGTATGGATCAAAACGATTGCCCGCTACGCGAGTGTCCTGTACGACAATTTCAAAGTCATCGAAGATCTGACTCAGGAGCTTCGCGAGCTGGCGACCCGCCAAAAGACGCCTTCCTGGCTGATCCGGCTTTTGTTCAATTTGTCCGAAAATGAAAGCAAGCGTCTTTCCCAGGATTTGCACGACGGGGCTTTGCAGGAGCAGATCATCTGGTACCGCAAGCTGGACGAGATCACGTCGGACGCCGAGGTTCCGCCGGTCCTGCGCGAGAAGCTGGCTCAGATTACGCAGGGGCTGCTCGACGTTATTTATCAGATCCGCATCACGTGCAACGAATTGAGGCCGCCGATGCTCAAGGAAGAGGGGCTTGTGGCTTCTCTGGAGGCCCTGTTCGAATTTACTCAGCTTCGGAGCGACTATTCGATTGCTTTTGACTACACGGGTTTTCACGGCTCCCTGCACGACGACGATTTGCTGATCGGGTTGTATCGAATTGTACAGGAGCTTCTGGCCAACGCGACGAAACATTCTAACGCAGCGAAAGTTCAATTCATGTTGTCGGCTCACTCCGACCGGATTCATTTGAGTTATGAGGATAACGGAATCGGTATGGATGTTAGCGGAATGGTGGAGTCCTTCAACAGTATGGGAGTTTACGGTATTAAAGAAAGGGTTCGCAGCATGGATGGCGACGTTGAGTTTTACTCCTCCCCGAACAATGGGCTCGCCGTTCTCATTAACGTACCGGTGAAACAGAATCAGAAATTCGAAATCAGAAATTGGAGTGTTAGGGATAACGATGATTGAGATCTTATTGGTCGACGACCACCCTTCCGTCATGGAGGGGACCAAAATGCTGCTGGAGCAGGATACCAATATGAAAGTCTCGCTGGCCTATACGGCCAAAGAAGCGATGGAGCTGGCGGTTGCCCGGCGTTTTGATGTGATGCTGATCGATCTGCATATGCCTACGATGAACGGAATCGATCTGGCCAAACAAATTCTGAACCTTATTCCGGACGCCGTCATCCTCATCTACACCGGCTTTGAATTCAACAATCATTTCAATCTGATGATTGAAGCCGGGATTTCCGGTTTTGTCCTCAAAACGGCAAACAAGGAACAGCTCGTAACGGCTGTGAGGTGCGCTCTCAGGGGTGAAGCGGTGCTGCCTTTGTCCCTGGTCAAACACTTGAGGCGGACGACGGGCAGCCAGTTTGCGGAATCGGCAAGCGGCAGTCCGGAAACACAGGCGGTCAGCTCCAAGGAATACGAGATCTTGAAAGAAATTGCCAGAGGAAGAAGCAACAAGGAAATCGCCGCCTCCGTCCTGATGAGCCAGCGCTCGCTGGAGTACTGTTTGACGAACCTGTTTCACAAGCTTAACGTGAAATCAAGGATCGAAGCGGCCATGAAAGCGAAGCAGTTGGGTCTCCTGTCTGACGAAGATTTTCCGAAAATGGCCTGATAAAAAATTTATCAAGTTCGACATAAACTCAACCGTACACAGCCGTGTTACGGTTTTTTTTGTCTATTTATTACCATTAAACCGACAGGAATTTACAAGTTTCCGCAATAATTTTGCGGGTTCCCGCAAAGTTTTTTCGGTTACCACCGCTCTTTTGCGGTTTATGATTAAAGCATCTTTTAGGTCTTTTAACCTATGCCGGATTGCTCAGATTTTTAGCGCTCCCCTAGGGAGAATGCGAATTTGCGGGTAAGTGATTGCCTCTAACCGCGGGCCGCTGGCGTTTCACAGCGAGGGTCCCGGACCGAGATCATTTTATACACATATAAAGGATGGATGATTGAAGTGCAAAGTCCAAACGGAATTCAAGATTTGCTGAACAGTACCATCGCATCGATGAGCCAGGTTTTTCCCGTCCCCATTGATACGAAGCCGCCCAGTATGGTGCGAAATGCGGTTATTCAGGGCGAGATAGGGGTGTTGATCGGGATTGTCGGCGATGTCGAAGGGAGACTGGTGATCGAAGGAGATATACAAACGTTCGGTAAACTGGGACAATCCATGTTTGGCATGCCCCTTGAAGGTGAAATGCTCCATAGTTTTGTAGGTGAAATGGCGAATATGATTGCCGGAAATACATCGGCTATCGTTTATCAGAAAGGGCACAAAATCGATATTACCCCGCCCACGGTCATGGTAGGTCAAATGCAGCTTTACGGATTCGAGAAAGGGATTTCAATAGCGGTTTCTCTCCAGGAAGTCGGAACCATCCAGATGATCCTTCTTTTGCAGAAAACCGAAGCCGCTTAAGGATATAGGCAACTAAACAAGAAGATAAGGTGGGGAAACGCATGGAAAGAACGAGAGTTATTCGAGCGCTGTGGGACAATTCCAGAAGAAGAACCGATTACAATCCGGAACGAAACGAGGGAAAATTGACGAGCGAAGAAATAGACGACATTCTGCACGATCTGGAGGCCGAGCTCAAAGTGATTGAAGGGCGCAAAGGCAGGAGGTACGGACAATGAAATGGTACCGCAATCTGAAAACCTCGGCAAAGCTGGTTTCGGCATTTGTGTTTATCGCGATTCTGCTTGTATTTACGGGTTTTTTCGGACTTTTCAATATGAGCAAACTTAATAACAGCCTAAGCAGCATGTATGAGAATAACCTGGTTCCGCTTCGGGTCGTTTCGGACGCTTCCTTCTACTATCAATTGATAAGAACGGACCTCCGGGATATGAACGATTTGGCGGAAACTCCGGCTCAGAAAGACGAGTACAAGAAAAAAATCGACGAGAACGTGAACAAAATCGGTGAAAAAATAGCCGTTTACGAGAAAACCGATATAACTCAGAAGGAAAAAGATTTGCTCCAGGCTTTTCATTCCGTATGGGAGAGCTACCAGAAGCAGCTGGAGGAAGCCGTCAAAGTCGATTACGGCGATGACCGGGGAGCATTTAAAGCCCTGCTTGCGAGCGGAAGCTTCAAGACCAAAGGCGACGAGGTCATGAAGTTTTTCGACGATATGTTCGAAATTAACGTGAAGCTGGCGGAAGAGCGCAATGCCGAAGGCGCCGCCTTATACAAAAGCTCCAGCAACGTGACTTTCGGGGTGATGATCGCGGCCTTCCTGATCTCCATCGGGCTGGGGTATGCGATCGCGAGGATTATTTCCCGGCCGCTTAATCAGGTGGTCGGCCTGGTGGGTAAGGTATCCGCGGGTGATTTGACCGAAGTCACGGACATCGACACCCGCGACGAAATCGGGCAGTTGGCCAAATCCGTGAACGAAATGGTCTACAGCCTGCGAAGCACCGTAGGCGGCATTCTGGCGTCGGCCGAGAGCGTGTCGGCGGCGGCCGAGCAGATTTCGGCGAGCACGCAGGAAATCGCGAGCGGAAGCGTCAGCCAGGCGGGCGCCGCCCAAACCATCCACGAGCTGTTCAAGGAGCTGTCGACCGCGATTACGTCGGTTGCGACCAGCGCCGAACAAGCCTCGGGGGTATCGTCGGATGCGCTGAACATCGCCCAGCAGGGCGGCAAGATCGTGAACTCGTCCATCGAGAGCATGAACCAGGTCAATGAGCAGGTGTCCAGGCTCGAAGAGGATTCCAACAAAATCGGGGAGATTATCGAAGTGATTGACGATATCGCCGAGCAGACCAATCTGCTTGCCTTGAACGCGGCCATCGAAGCGGCGCGTGCAGGGGACCAGGGACGCGGGTTCGCGGTTGTCGCGGACGAAGTACGGAAACTCGCCGAGCGGAGCGGGGAAGCGACGAAGCAGATAACCGCGATCATCAAGGGCATGCAGGAGAACACGCGCCAGAGCGTCAAAGCGGTCGGCGACGGTGTGGTCCTGTCCCGCCAGACAGGCGAATCGTTCCATCATATTATCGGCATGGTGAACGAGTCGGCCAACAAGGTGATGGAGATTGCCGCGGCAAGCGAGCAGCAGGCGGCGCAGTCCACCGAGGTTATGTCGTCGATCGAGAGCATCTCCGCCGTAACCGAGCAGTCGGCGGCAAGCAGCGAAGAGACGGCCTCGACGGCCCAGTCGCTCGCCGGATTGGCGGAAGAGCTTAACCGGACGGTAGCGGTGTTTAAAATCAGCAAATCCGCCTAGCGAGGCAGGGACCCCAGTCAGCCTGATTGGGGTTATTCTTTCAACGGCGGGAGCCGATTCCGTATGAACGACAGGGAGGACCTTTTTATGCAGGGAAGCGGGCAGGAGCAATATGTGGCGTTCGGCATCGACCGGGAGCAGTACGCCATCCGGATTTACGATATTCACGAAATTATTAAAATGCAGGCCGTAACGGCCATCCCTAATGTAAAGCCCTATGTAAAAGGGGTGATCAATCTGAGAGGGCGGATCGTCCCGGTCATCTCTCTTCGGACCTTGTTCGGAATGGAAGAAGCGGAGCCGACGAAGGCGTCCCGTATTGTTGTGGTTCATCATCTGGAGGATACCGTCGGTATCATGGTGGATTATGTGAACAAAGTGACGACCTTCACGGACATTCAGCCTCCTCCGGAGCGCGTGGGCGGCGTGCAGGGCGGATTTTTTACGGGAATCGGTCTTGCGGACAGCGGCCTGGCCGGGATATTGAAACTGGACGAAGTTCTGCTTCACGAATAGGAGTTGACGGGTATGTTGTCCGAGTATAAGGAGATCTTTCTGGAGGAGCTGGAGGAACAGCTTCAGGTCATGGACGGAGAGATTCTGAAGCTGGAGCAGTCCGGTGAGTCCGGGATTGTCATTCAAAGCCTGTTCCGGGCCGCTCATACGATCAAAGGATCGTCGGCGGCGATGGGCTTCGAGGAGATGAAGCAGTTAACCCACGAGATGGAACATTTGCTGGACCGGGTTAGAAGCGGGCAGCTTGCCGTGTCCGGCGCTTTGATCGATCTTCTGTTTACCGCGCTGGATATTCTCAAGCAGCTTAAGCGCGACATCGTGGGCGGGGAGTCGTCTTCCGCAGATATTTCGGACTGCGTCCGGGCGCTGCGGAACTTCGGCGGTGAAGATCAGGACATGGACACAGATAGGGCGGATGCGGAGGTATTGCCGGCTCATCGCGGTAAACCGTCTCTATCACTCGATTTGCGGTTAAGGGTGCAGGAACGGATGGAACTCGGTCAAAAGGTGTTCTGGGTGGACATTCGGATTGCTTCCGAATGTCTGATCCGTGGAGCCCGGGCGTACGTTATCCATTCGGCGCTGAATGAGTACGGCGACGTGTTTCTGGCCGATCCGGAACCGGAAGGTCTGAACGAGGAGGGGCCCGGGGACCTGCTCTTCCTGTATGCGGGAAATCAGTCCCTGGAGGAACTGCAGGCATTCGCGGACGGCCTGATGGAGGTCGAGCGGGCCGTGGTGGAGCCGCTTGCGCAAGAGGAAGTCGCGGTAAGCGGAGCCGGGGCCGCAGAGCGTGCAGCGGGCGCTGGAGAAAGCGCAGCGCCGGCCGCGACAGGCACGGCAGGCCCCGCGGGAAGCGCGCCGGCCGCAGCGGGCACGGCAGGCCCTGCGGGGGCCGCCGGTGCCGCGCCGCCGCACGCCGCGGCACCGGCCTCCCGGCCGTCGGCCGAGGATGCTTCCGCCCCGGCGAAGGCCAAGTCTCCGACGATCCGCGTGAGCGTCGAGCGGCTGGAACACCTGATGAACCTGGTCGGAGAACTCGTGATCGACCAGACCCGCATTCATCAGGTGGAGCGGACGCAGCGGCGGCGTTTCGCCGATGAGACCGTCGACGAGCTGGGCCACATAGCCGACCATCTGTCGCGGATAATCAGCGATCTGCAGGAAAGCGTCATGAAGACGCGCATGCTGCCGATCGAACAGCTTTTCAACCGCTTTCCCCGCATGATCCGGGATCTTTCCCGCATGCTGGGCAAGGAGATTGAGCTTGTCCTCGAAGGAAAGGATACCGAGCTGGACCGGACGCTCATCGAGGAAATCGCAGACCCGCTGATCCATCTGATCCGCAATGCGGTGGATCACGGGATCGAGAAGCCGGAAGTCCGCACGCTTTCGGGCAAAAGCGCGGGAGGCGTCCTCACCATCCGGGCCGCTCACGAAGACAACCAGGTCGTCATCTACGTCCAGGACGACGGAGCGGGGATCGATCCCGCCCGGATGATCCGTTCGGCGCTGGAGAAGGGCGTCATCACTCAGGAAGAGGCCGGGCAGCTCAGCGAGCGGGAAGCCGTGGAGCTTATTTTCCGCCCGGGCTTTTCGACGGCAAGCATAGTAAGCGACGTATCCGGCAGAGGTGTCGGAATGGATATCGTCCGCAGCCACATTGAGAAGCTGAACGGGCTGATCGACATTGAAACCCGCCTCGGACAAGGAACCTGCTTCAAAATCAAACTTCCCCTGACGCTGGCCATTATCGTGGGCCTCCAGGTCAAACTCGGCGGGCGGACCTTCATCGTCCCGATGCGCAACATAGCGGAAATCGTCCGCGTGAATCCGGATGAGATCCGCAGCATCCAGGGACAGTCGGTCATCGTGCTGCGCAATCAGGTCATTCCGGTTGCCCGGCTTCACGATTATCTCCAAATCCCGTACAAGGCGAATACGGGCAGCCACATTCCGCTCGTTATCGTGGGATCGGCCGAGAAGCGCCTCGCTCTGGCGGTCGACGAATTGATCGGCAACCAGGAGATCGTCATCAAGTCGCTGGGGCCTTATATCGGAAAAGTCGAGGGCATCGCCGGGGCGACCATTCTGGGCGACGGAAACGTGGCCCTTATCCTGGAGATCGCCTCCATCATCGGCCGGACCGGCGGCCGTCCGCATTAGATTCTCGCTTCTCCCGATCCTTTTTATTCAATAGTCCTTGCCGGCAGTCTGCCGGTTGAAGGGCTATTTGTGCTTCCTTTTATCATTCCCTATAAAAACGTATACCTCCCCCGAGTAAAAATTTGTATAATAAAAGGATAGCTGTACCGGAAGAGCGTACGAAGGCAGGTTCCTTTGACGTTCTTTTCCTGCATCGGGGTCTGCGTGGGATTCTTGAAACGTGCCGAAACAGATGACGTATGAAACCGTGTTTCATTTCAGCGGATTCAGGTATACTTACTTACTGGCAAAGGACAGAACAGAGGGAGGGAAGGCCGTGAAGCTTTTTAACGGCTATTATATAAAAAAAGGCAGACAGTACATAAAAGAAGGAAATTTCGCAAAAGCGCTCCAGTATTACGAAAAAGCCGATTACGGCAAGCTGGACACCGCCGAAAAGATTCGAGTCGCGGAGGTTTATCACGAGTGCGGGCGTACGGAACACGCGTTGTCTCTCCTGGGGGAAATTATCGGGAGGGTGAGCTCGGATCAGGCTCATGAGCGGCGTGCGCATATTTTGCAGGAAATCGGTCGGGAAGAGGAGGCATTGCGGGATCTGGACGAGGCCATCCGGCTCAATCCCGAACCTTACATGTACTGGTATACGAGGGGAGTATGGCGCAAAGATTTTCAGGATTACGAGGCGGCGGCCGCCGATCTGGAGGAATGCGTCAAGCGCGAGCCCGAAGATTCCGTCGTATCGAGCTACTACGAGCTGGGCATGTGCTACTGGCGGATGGAAGATTACGGGCGGGCGGAGCAAACGTTCCGTAAAGTGCTGTCGTATCCCGACCGGGACATTCCCATTTTTCATTACAGGCTTGGAAAAACGCTGGAGAATCTGGGCCGGCTGGAAGAAGCCGCCGCTTCTATGCGCAAAGCCGTCGACCAGGTGATCGAATGGGAATACATATCCGATAAGGGGCAGCGGCTCGTGCTCACCCGGACCGGCTACGGCGCGGGTGCTTTCCGGATTTTCATGGAAGAGGCGGAGCGCACCTGCGGGTTCCGCAAGGATCTGGCGGGTCTTTATGCCGGGCTGAAACGGTACGGGGAAGCTTTGGAAGAAATCAACCGCGCTCTTGAAACCTACCCGGACAACGACGGTTTGTACCTGCAGCGTGTGGCGGTCTACCGCAGCTCGGGGCGCTGGGAGGACGCGGAGCGCGAACTGGATGTTCTGGAGAAGGAGCGGGACGTGGAAGAGCGCGTCCTGTGGATGGAAAGAGTCCTTCTCTACCGGGCGCAGAACCGGGACTCCGAAGCGGTCCCCCTGCTTCACAAGCTCTACGAGCAGGATTCCGGGAATCCGATCGTCTGCTACTGGCTGGCGGACGCTTACCTGGATCTGGGCCAGACTGAGAAAGCTCTGGAATTCAACAAGCGTCTGCTGGAACTGGAGGACGACGATCCTCTCAACGAGCAGCAGCGGGGGCTGATTCTGGAAGAGACCGGCGCTTACGGGCAGGCGGCGTCCGCTTACGGCAGAGCGATCGCGATGCAGGACCGGGCGGATTTCCGCATGAAGCGCAGCTATGCTTATTTCATGGACTCCCGCTTTGACGAGGCTCTGATGGATTTGCATCATGCGGCGGAGCTGGAGCCCGGCATTTCCGAAGGCGCCGGCTACCACCATGCGATGGGCCGGGTGCTTGAGGAGATGGGCCACCTTGACATGGCCATCGCCTCGTTTACGAAAGCAATCGATATTCAGCCGGAACATGCGGCCTATTACGAGAGCCGGGCGAAATGCTACCTCACTCTGCGCGAGCTGGAGAAAGCGGAGCTGGACTGCATCGTCGGCTACGATAAGGATGCCTCCTACACGGATCTGATCAGTCTGCGGGGCAATGTGCTGTACCTCAAAAAAGAGTACGCCGAATCACGCAACCTCGCCAGTCAGTTTTCGAGACTTCATCCGGACAGTCCTTCGGCGTTTTTCAATCTGGGTCTCGTTTGCTTCAAGCTGGAAGGGGAAGAGGATGCGGCACGCAACGCGTTCGACCAGGCTTTGGCCCTGGACCCGTCATACGGAGCCTGTTATATCTACAAGGCTTATCTGGATTACGGCCGGCTGGATTTCCGGGAGGCAATCGAGAATCTGGCCAACTGGAGCCTGTTCACGTTCCCGGAGCTTTCGCTGGAGGAAAGGCTGGAGCATCTGGAGGAGCTGGAGGGGCTGAACGAAACGGTGCTGGAAGGAGCGGCACGGCGCATTACCGAGCTGTATCAGGGACACGTCTACCTGTCTTAAATGCGTCCGTGTGTTTCAACCCGCGCGAGGCTTGTTATATAACGGATAAAGGGGAAAATTAGGGGGGATTTTTTTTGCAGCCGGTTCATCAGCCTAATGATTTGATCATTTATCCGAGTACCAAGAAAACGATAGGGCTTGTTTTGGCCGCACTCGTTTTTGTTGTACTGGGCGTCGTATTTATAGGGGCAGGGCAATCGGAGGATGAGCGTTCCCTGGGGCTTGTAGCGATCGGGGGAGTCAGCGTCGTCTTTTTCGGAGCGTGTCTGGTGTACCTGATTTACCGGCTCTTCAACCGGAAGCCTTCTCTTATCGTGAACGACGAGGGGATTGTGGACCATTCGTCGGCTATCGGCGGGGGCAAGCTGAAGTGGGCCGATATCGAGGAAATGATGCTGTACGACTATATGGGCCAGCGGTTTATCGGCATCCGTCTTCACGACGCGGAAACGTATCTGGCTCGGCAGAGCGGGTTCAAGAAAGCGCTCATGAAAGCGAATCAGGGTCTGGTGGAGGCTACGGTCAACATTACGCAGACTGCCGTGAAGATGCCTTTGGAGGAGCTGTACGAGCTGATGATGGAAAAATGGGAGCGCGACCGCGCCGGTGCCTAAAAAGGCCGGCCGCTCCCGTGACGTTACATAGGGCACCGGATGACGGCAGGCATGCGCGCCGTACGCCCGGCAAACGCCGAAAGGGCGCTCTCCACGAAAATGGAGAGCGCCCTTTGTTCGATCAGCCGCGCAGGAGCGACTCTGCGCCGTCGACGTAGATTTCCGTCCCCGTGACATGGGAGGACTCGTCGGAAGCAAGGAACAGTACGAGATCGGCCACCTGCTCGGGCTTTCCCGGCGCACCCTTGAGCGGGTGATCGCCTTCCGGGAATTCGACCGGAATTTGAACTTCCTTCAAATCGTCGGTCGGATACGTGTTGTCGTCGATATTCGTGTCGATTGCGCCCGGACAGATGGCATTTACCCGGATTTTGTACCGGGCAAGCTCCAGGGCCGCCATTTTCATAAAGGCTACCTGACCGGCCTTGGTCGTGGCATAAGTCGAAAAACCGATATTGGAAAAGACGCGGTTGCCGTTAATGGAGCTCGTAATAATCACGCTCCCGCCCTTTTCTTTCAGATGAGGAATCGCGTATTTGACGGTAGCGAACGTTCCGCGCAGATTGATGTTAATCGTCTGCTCCCATTCGTCGATCTCCAGCGTTTCGATCGGGGCTTTGGTTCCGTTGATGCCCGCATTGGCGAATACGATATCGATTCCGCCGAATCGGACGGCCGCTTGTTCCAATCCCTGTTTGATCATCTCGGGCTTGGAAATGTCGCACTCGATCACAAGAGCCTCTCCGCCGGCGCTTTCGATGTCTTTTTTCGTTTTCTCCGCATTTTCGGGGGTGCGGTCAAGCATGACGACCTTAGCTCCCTGCTGGGCCAAACGGATGGCCGAAGCTTTGCCGATCCCGGAGCCGCCGCCGGAGACGACGGCCACTTTACCTTCCAAACGTTTATCCGGCATGTGTATGCCCTCCTTATCAGCGTGAGTTCCGCCTGTTCGCAGGATCCGAACGGGATAGCAGAACGGGATAAATCTTTTAAGGAATTACCCTCACGCCGGGCGGAGTGAACCAGCTAATGGTTCAGGGCCTCGCGGATGCCGTTCAGGTAGACGATGCCGAGGGCGCGGTCGTAAAGCCCGTAGCCGGGTTTTCCCGTTTCGCCCCAGATCATACGGCCGTGGTCGGGCCGCAGAGGCCCCTCGAAGCCGACTTCTTTGAGAGCCTTCATCACTTCCACCATATCGACGGAGCCGTGCTCCGAGAGGTGGGAAGTCTCGCAGAAGCTTTTGTCCCCGATCCGCTTGATATTGCGGGCATGAACGAAGTGAATGCGCTTCTGGTGGCCGAAATGACGGAGCATGGCCGGGAAATCGTTGTCTTTATGGGCGCCCAGCGAACCGCTGCACATGCACAGGCCGTGATTCGGGCTGTCATAGAGGCCGAGGAAACGGTCGAGGTTCTCCCGGTTCGTAATGATGCGGGGAAGCCCGAAGATCGGCCACGGCGGATCGTCCGGATGAATGGCCATTTTGATGCCTTCCTCGTCGGCGACCGGCATGATTTCCCGGATGAAATAAGCGAGGTTCAGCCAGAGCTTCTCTTCGTCGACTTTTTTATAATGGTCGAAAAGTGTTTTCAACTGGTCGTCCGTATAGCTCGTATCCCAGCCGGGAAGCTTCAGCTCGCCTGTAAGCGGATTCATTTTCTGCGCGACTTCTTCCTCGTAGATGAGGGCGTTGGAGCCGTCTTCCAGCTCATAGTTGAGCGAAGTGCGGGTCCAGTCGAAGATCGGCATGAAATTATAGCAAACGGTATCGATGCCGGCTTTGGCCAGATTGCGCAGTGTCGTTTTGTAGTTGTCGATATAAGCTTGGCGCGAAGGAAGACCCAGCTTGATATTCTCGTGAATGGGGACGCTTTCAATTACGTCCAGACGGAGACCGTGATCTTCGATCGTCTGCTTCAGGCGGGTAATTTTGTCGAGCGGCCACGCATCTCCGACGGGAACATCGTAGATAGCCGATACGATTCCGGTCACGCCGGGGATTTGACGGATGTTCGTTAAAGTTACGGGATCGTTCTCGCCGAACCAGCGAAAGGTCATCTTCAAGGTGATCATCCTCCCAATAAGTTTAGAGGCCGGGGCCCCGGTACTGCGGATTAAGGAAGCCGGTGAAAATAAGCTCCGTGACGACGTACTTTAATGCCCTGCCCTCGTATGCTCAAGGGGCAAGGCATTCCGGAGTCTTCCGCTTGAGTCTTCAGTCGATGAAATAGTCGGGAAACTGCTCCCGGAGCTGCGGGATCTCATAACTCAGGCTGCCGAGATGCTGTTCCAGCAGTTGAACGGTACGCGCTTCGTCCCGCTTTTTCAAACTGTCGAACAGCTCCAGGTGCTCTTCGACCAGTTTCGGGGTCAGCCCCAGTTCTTTCATGGCCAGGTATCTGAGACGGTTCAGATGGCCCCGCATATGGTAAACCACTTCAAGCAGTGTCGCGTTGCCGGTCAGTTCCAGGACGCACTTGTGAAAAGCTTCGTCCAACTGCAGGAACTGAACCACATCCTGATGCTCCGCCGCCTCGCTCTGTTCCCGGAGGATACGGCTGATCTGTCTCTCCGCCTGCACGAACTTCTCGGAACTGTCCCAGCTTCCAGCCGCGAGCCTGAAGGCGCTGCTCTCCAGACTAAGCCGAACAAAGCTGCTTTCCTTCACTTTGGATTCCGAAATGCGGGCGATCTTCTTATGCCTTTGGGGAAGCACCTCGATCAGATGCTCCATGACAAGAAGCTGGAACGCGTCGCGGATCGGAGTGCGGCTGATCCGGAACGTATCGGCGATTTCACTTTCGAAAATCGTTTGCCCGGGTTCCAGCTTTAAAGTGATGATGGAGTCCCGCAAGGCTTCATACGCTTGTCCGCCCAACGACTTGCCGCTCGTGATGAAAGGAATTTGCCGGGTAGACGCCATAGAACTCACCTCCTTTATAGGATAGTCGGATTAAAATAAGTATACGTGTATACACGTATACGCGTCAACGAAAAACACTCCAGATGCTGGAAGGTTGCTGCGGGCTCTCCGAAAGATGCCGAATAGGAGAGCGGGCAATGGCGAAGAAACGAGCGGGCGCTCAAACCCGGCCCCAAGTCCTGAAGCGGACATGCCGCGTGTCTGAGCCGCTTGCCGGGATCGGCCCTCGGCTGGCGTCTGACTTGCCTCCCTCGGAGCCTCGCTCCATCCTGCATCCGCCGCAAAAAAAGCAGGGTCCTCCGTTATCCGTCCGCATGCTCTGCGGGCGGGTAACGTGAAGACCCTGCTTCTCAGGCCGGGCTCCCGGCGCTTCTCTACTGCGCCTCGCGGGCCCACTCGGCCAGATAGCGCCTGTGCTCCTGCTGCTGCCGCTCGCTGACTTCATGGCCGGAGAAAGGATGCACGTCGATGTGCTTATCCCCTTCGATCCGGTTGTAAGCGGCGAAGATAGCCTCGGGCCAGCACACCATATCCTTGAGCCCGACGGTCATCCGGACGGGCACTCGGATGCGGTGGGCCAGGTTCATCATATCGAAATGGGCGAGCGTTTCGAATACCGCCTCCAGCCGGTCGGGGTTCCGCTTGATAAAATCGGCGGCTTCCTTCAAGGAACCGACCGAGTTCAGCACGCCGAAATCCATGTGGCACATGTTCGGGATATCCGCAACGATCAGCGACACTTTCTCGTGAAGCGCGCCCGTGATCAGCGAGAGGCCGCCGCCTTGGCTACCGCCCACTACCGCGATTTTGGATGTCCGTACTTCCGGCCGTCCGGCGGCCCACTCGACCGCTTTGTACGCATCCAGCGTAACCGCCATGTAATAGCAGCGGTCCTTGTCGAGGATGTTCTGCGTCATCCAGCCGGTGCTGGTTCCCTCGTCGTAGTCGAGCCGGTTGCCGGTTTCGCCTCCCTGCCCCCTCACATCGACGGCAAAAACGGCAAAACCTTGCAGCAGCCAAGCCGCATACCGTTCCGGCAGGCCTTTGTCGGCCGTATATCCCGGGAACATAACGAGACAGGGGTAGCTCTTCTTTTGCATAAAAGAGGGGACCAGAAACCAGCCGTGGACGGGGGTCTCGTCAAATCCCTCGTAGGTAACGTGATAAGTATCGACGCCGTGCATCAGCGAATCTCTCTGCTCGACGCGGGCGTTGAGGGGCTTGTTTTTGAAAAGGTCCAGCTTCTTGTCCCAGAAATGATCGGCGGCGGACGGGTCCAGCGTCAGTGCGGGCTTGTACTGATGAAGAGTATGAATTCTTTTCTCGACGGCATTCATTTCCTAATCCTCCAGCAACTATGAAGTTTTATTCCATTTATTATAAACTCGGCAAGTGGAAAATACACGATGTTTTTGTGTGCGGAAGGACAGGGAGAAACGGACCGATTTGCAAAATAAGGTTGTAACCGGGGTCTGCCGTAACTAAAATGATAGAAAAGCATACATCCTATACCTGCGCTATGAAGGAGAACGCCTGCCATGACTACGGATTCGGTCAGCATCAGACCCGTAACGGCGGAAGATACCCGCCAGCTTCACGATCTTATGATCCAATATATCGTCGACTTTTATAAAAGGCCTCGTCCGGATGAGCGCGAGCTGGATAAGCTCATCGGCCATCTCCGTGAAAATCCGTCCGCCGGTCTGCAGTTTGTTGCGGAAAAAGACGGTACGCTCGTCGGCTTCGCGACGCTGTATTTTTCGTTCAGCACGCTTCAAGTCAAACGGACGGCCGTGCTGAACGATCTTTTCGTCGCTGCTTCGGCCCGCGGACATAAAGTCGGAGAGCGGTTGTTCCGCGCGTGTCTGGCCTATATCCGGGAGCAGGGCTTTGCTTACATGACGTGGGAAACGGCCAAAGATAATACGGCCGCGCAGTCGTTGTACAACAAAATGGGCGGGCATGTCTCTACGGACTGGCTCGTATACGAGATCGAGTAAAACGGACAGCAGCCCGTCCCGTGACGGACAGGCTGCTTCAAGAGGCCGGTTAAGGCTTACATACCGCCGGCGTGTCGTACCGGATAGGCCGGAACGTGCCGGATGCTGCGGATTCGCGGGCTTGGACGCACATCAAAGCGCTTAACAGGCCGTCGTCCATCGTAGCGACCGATGAAGCGGCGCCCCGCATCAGCCCGGCGAAATTAGCCGCAAGGGCGGAGTCGCCGCCGAAATGGTTGTCGCCCGCCCCGATCTCGTAAGTCTCCACGCGGGGGGTGTGGTGCATGAACACTTGGACCCGGTTCGTGTAGAAATCGAACTCGACGGTACCTTTGTACCCGAGGAAACGCGCTCCTCTGGAAGCGGCGCCCCGGCGGGCGAAGAAATTTTGCGAATACGACACATGCATGCCCGATTCGTAGCGGATCAGCGCGCTGCCGGAATCCTCGTTGCCGGTGTCTTCGGCGTATAAGCAGTATTCCCACGTCTCCGGGATATCTTTGGAAGGAAACGCCGTGCTGTCCGGGCAGGTCCGCTTTTCTTCGCAGTCGGTGCATTTCAGGCCCGCAGGCTTCGTCCCTTTGAAAATCTGCTTGGATGTCATGGCGGCCACATCCGTCGGAGCGAGGCGGAGAACTGAATTGATATAGTCGAAGTCGTGTGTCGCCTTCTGGAGGAAAAGTCCTCCCGTCTCGGCTTCGTCCCGGTACCAGTTCTGGTAATACACCGCTCCGTACGGCACGTTATTGACGGCCTGCACGTGCTCGACGGTACCGATCTTACCGGAGTCGATGATTTCCCGGACGAACTCGACGATGGACGTGACCCGCAGGGGAAACGAGACTACGACCGGTGAACGGGACGCTTCGTAGCCCTGTTTCAGCCGGAGCAGATCTTCCATCGTTGTCGCGACGGGCTTTTCCAGATACAGCGGCAGATGGCGGGAAAGCACCTTGAGCGCCATGGGCGTATGCAGGGAACAGCGCGTTCCGATCAGAACGCCGTCCAGCCGCTCGTTGCCCAGCATCTCGTCGGCGGATGTGTAGAAGGAGATATCCTCCCGTCCTTTTTCACGGAACTGTTCCCGAAGTTCCCCGAGGCGGATATCGGTGATGGCGGTTATTTTACAGTCCGGGTCCTGCTTCATGATCTCCGACGCAACGTGGCTGATGCGGTCGCCGTAGCCGATTATTCCCAGGTTCATAGAAGCTCCTCTTTTCTGAATCGCATTTGGTAAAAGAATAAAATCCATTACGTTCAGTATAAAAAGGGAAGCCTTCTTTTTCTTTGTCCGAAGGGCCGGATTTTTTGTCCCTTTTAGTTGAGAACGCTAAGGGAGGTGAGAGAGTGGCGGAGAAGGAGCTGCGCGAAAAAACCGGTACCCTGGAAATTCAGGGAGTCGAGGAAAAGCAGGGAAACCGCGAAACAAGAGAAGACCGGGAGCAGGAGCGCGAAGATCGGGAAGAGCGAAAAGGGTTGAAGGAGGCTCAAGAGGCTCAAGAAGCCCAAGAAGCTCAAGAAACTCAAGAAACTCAAGAAACTCAAGAAACTCAAGAAACTCAAGAAACTCAAGAAACTCAAGAAACTCAAGAATCTCAAGAAGCTCAAGAAACTCGTTCCTTGGAGTCCCAAGAAGTTCCCGCGAGTGGAGAAACCCGGGAAGCCCGGCTTAACCGGATGCAGAGGACGCACCTGGAGCAGGTGATCCGGATCGGCAGCATCATCACAATGTATTATTTCGAGCATGGGAAGGACTACGTGTTTCAGGGAGAGCGGCATAACTTCTGGGAGTTTCTGTACGTGGACAAGGGAGAGATCGAGGTCGTGACGGACGACGCCGGGCATGTCCTCAAACAGGGCATGGCTATATTCCACGAGCCGAACGAATTTCACAGCTTCCGGGCCGCGCCCGGCAGGGCGCCTAATGTGATCGTGCTGACCTTTGATTGCGATTCTCCCGCTATGAACGCTTTTGCGAGAGGGGTGCTGAGGCTGGAGGACGAAGAGAGGGATCTGCTGGCCCTGATTATCCGGGAAGGGGAGAACGCGTTCGAATTTCCGTTTGAGTATCCGCTGAAGCGAAGAGAGAGGGCCCTGCCCGGTTCCGAGCAGCTGCTGCGCTGCTATCTGGAAGCGTTCCTGATCCGGCTTCTGCGTCAAGCGCCGTTTGACGAGAAAGCCTCTCCCGCCCAGCAGCTGTCATCTCCGGCAAGACAGAAGAATCAGGAGGAGCTGGCGGCCAAAGTGATTGCTTTTATGGAAGCGAATGTGGAATCACCCGTCACGCTGGATGAAATTTCGCGGCATTTTCATATCGGAAAAACGCTGCTCAAAGAGAGCTTCAAAGCGCAGACCGGCACAACCATTATGAAATATTGGGGCCGGATCAAGATCGGACAGGCTAAGCTCCTGATACGGGAAGAGACGTGCAATTTTACGGAAATCGCAGGAAGGCTCGGATTCGGGAGTGTGCACCATTTTTCCAAAACGTTCAAGAAAGCGTCCGGCATGAGTCCGTCCGAGTATGCCCGCTCCGTGAAAGCGAGAATGGGGACGGGGGACTCCCGGGCGTAAGAACGAATCAAACACGGCAGGGAGGCTGAGCGATGGGTACACAAGCCAAAACAAACGCTTGCCGGATGCTCGACAAGCTCGATATCGCATACACTCTTCACGAATACGAGTGGGATGAAGATCAGCTTGATGCGGGAACCGTGGCGGGTAAAGTAGGGATCGGAATCGACAGCATGTATAAAACCTTGGTTTTACGCGGGGACAAAACCGGAGTTCTGCTGGCCTGCATTCCGGGAAGCAAAGAACTTCACCTGAAGGCGCTCGCTGCGGTAAGCGGCAACAAGAAGGTGGACATGGTCCCGGTGAAGGAGATCCAGGCGCTGACCGGCTATATACGGGGCGGGGTATCTCCGCTCGGTATGAAAAAGAACTACCCGCTGTATCTGGAGCGTGCGGCGCTTGCGACCGAGCCGGTCAGCATTTCGGCCGGCCGCCGGGGGCTGCAGATTTTCCTCGGCGGGAAGGACCTTGCGGCGGCGGCGGACGCGATTCCGGCCGACATCACGCACTAAAGAGCGCGATGAGCGAGGTGAGCGCGGTGCGATAGGACCTTCGCCGGAGATATCCCCGCGCGCAAAAAAGCCCGCCAGCTTGATTTGCTGGCGGGCCTTTCGGGCCGGCGCGCATGGTGCCCGTCCGCTTCGTTTACCGGAGAGCGGCGGCCTGCGGCCGCTTACTTAATCGTTTTCGGCTCCGGATAGTCGACTCCGAGCGTATCCACCGTGACTTTCTTCATCGCCGGCGGAGTTTTGGGACGGTCGTTGGCTTCCGTAGGCTGGTTGACGATCTCGTCGACCGCCTCCATGCCTTCGGTTACTTTACCGAAGGAAGCGTACTGGCCGTCGAGATGCGGAGAGTCCGCTACCATGATGAAGAACTGGGAGCCGGCGGAGTCCGGATCCTGGGCGCGGGCCATCGAGAGGACGCCGCGGGTGTGTTTCAGCTCGTTCTTGAAGCCGTTGGAGGTGAACTCGCCTTTGATGCCGTAGCCCGGACCGCCGGCGCCGGTTCCGTCCGGGTCGCCGCCCTGGATCATGAAACCGGGGATGACCCGGTGAAAGATTTTGCCGTCGTAAAATCCTTTTTTGACGAGCGAAATGAAGTTATTCACCGTATTCGGAGCGACCTCGGGATAAAGCTCCGCTTTGATGATTTTGCCGTTGTCCATTTCGATGGTCACGACCGGGTTTTTGCCGTCCGTCTTCGGCGGCTCCGAACCGCCCGCGGAACCGGTTGTCGTCGGGGACGGCGTCGGAGCCGGAGTTGCCGTGCCGCTTCCGTCCGTCTTCGCTTTACCGCATCCTGCGGCGATGACCAGAAGGGCCATCATGAGAAGCAGAAGACCTGTAAAACTTTTACGCTTGCCTGTCATGTCATTCATTCCACCTTATCTTCATGTTTTCGTTTCTATCATACCGCTTTTGGATGCCGGATGGAAATTTTGGGAACCGCGAGACGTGCAGACCCGAGTTTTTGACTTGGTTCTCCGACTGTGCTACATTTAAAATGTACATAAATTGTGAACAATTTAATTTTTGTAAATTGAATAAAAGCGGGTACCTGTACCACCTCCGGGCAGCCGCCCCTGTAGTGCGGGACCGCAAGAACAAGGAGGAAGTTGACGATGAGCGTATACCCTTATTCAGCCAGAAACATTCGCGGAGCGGAAACGAAGCTCGAAGATTATAAAGGCAAGGTACTGGTGATCGTCAATACGGCGAGCCAATGCGGATTTACGTCTCAATATGCCGATCTGCAGAAGCTGTACGAGAAATACCGGGACCAGGGCCTCGTCGTCCTCGGATTTCCATGCAACCAGTTCGGCGGTCAGGAGCCGGGCACGAACGAGGAAGTCAACACCTTCTGCCAGCTCAATTACGGCGTTACGTTCCCGCTGTTCGAGAAAATCGACGTGCGCGGTGAAGAGAAGCATCCGCTTTTCGCTTACTTGACCGAGGAAGCGCCTTTCGAAGGCTTTGACCTGAACCATCCGAGCGGGAAAATGCTGAATGCGTTTCTGTCGGAGAAGCAGCCGCAGCTGCTCCAGGGCAATGATGTGAAATGGAATTTCACCAAATTCCTCATCGATCGCGAGGGCAGCGTCGTGAAGCGCTTCGAATCCGGCGTCGATCCTCTGGATATGCAGTCTGCTGTCGAAGCCGTCCTATAGAGCCTGCGGATGCGGGCAGCACCGCCGGCTGCCGGTAAGTCTCAACCGGCTCAAAACAAAAAGGAACCTACGTCGTAGGTTCCTTTTGTGCGAACAGGGCCAGCTTTTCGAACGGGTTGTTCGTGAAGCTGTCGCCGGTTTTGTACACGACCTCCGTCGTGTACAGGGGAAGATCCCCGGCCTGATTCCGCTCCAGCACGAGCCGGTCGTGCAGATGGATGAACAGCTTAGCGGTATTCATCGCATCGTCCAGGGCCCGGTGATGGGAGCCGTCGAACGGGATATTCCAGTACTCGAGGGCGGTCTTGAGGCCCATCTGCTGCTGCTTTTCCTGCTGGACGAGTCCGGCCATAAGCTTTTGCAGGTTGTTGTGGTTGCAGATCCAGTCGGTTTTGACGCCGTGCATCCGGCAGTCGCTGCCGAGCTGGATCAGGTCGTCGGGGCCCCACGCGCACAGATAGTAGTCCCCGTCCCCGATCCATTCCAGCAGACGTTCCAGCACGAGCGGCCAAGGTTCCGCCGATTGCAGCTCACTTTGCTTAATGCCGGTCAGGGCCTGAGTGGAGGCGGAAATAACCGGGGACCGGTCGGGTTTTACGAAGGATTGGAACGTGCCGGTAACGGCAGGTTTGCCATCCGTGAATTCAACGGCGGCCGCTCCGATTTCGATAATTTCCGAAACGTGGATCTTTTTGCGGGTTACGGTCATCTCCAGATCATACACAATTACTTTCAAAGAAATTCACCTCCTAGAGAGAAACCCTCATCATATCGTGTGCCAGCAACACGCCCGGTGTGCCGTTTTTTTTATATTGGGCTAAAACCTCTTCGTAAGGCTCGTCATCCGTAAGATGAATCGCAATCACTTGAGGGATCCGGTCGATCGGATAGAAGGTCAGGATGCCTTCGAGGCTGGTATGGATGCTTATGTCGCCCCGGGCCTGAGTCGCTTCGTGGATCAAAACGTCTATCCGTGGCTGGCTGCGTATCCATTCGCTCGGCGCCGTGTCCGCCGAATAGACGAGCACCTTGTCTCCGCACGCGACCCGGATGCCCGATGTGGAGCCGGCATGCAGGCTCGTGAAGACGGAGACCGTCATATCGCCCTGCACGAACAAGGTTCCGGGCTCTGCGCAGTCGAACGGCTGCACCTTGATCTCGAAGCCGATGGGCCACTCGTCGGTCCGGTACGCGCGGAGAATATCGCCGAGCTGGTCCTGATGATCCTGCGGGCAGCAGATGATAAGCGGCTCTTTTCTTTTGCCGAGCCACATACCCCAGAGCAAGGAAGGGAGACCGAAAATATGGTCGATGTGGAAATGAGTCAGAATGACCCCTTTGATGGAATGCAGCGGGATTTCAGCCTGCTTCAGCTTGCCGAGCGGATTGCCGCCCACGTCTATCATCCAGTTGCCTTCATCATGCTGAAGAAGCAGGTAAGTGTTGTCCCTTTCCCTGCTGCCCGAAGCGCTGGCACTTCCTAATATAAGAACGTCCACGATGTTTTCCTCCGATCTGTTTGTCCCAAGTACTTATAAATGTATCGGCAATTGGCGGAATGTGCAAGAAAATCCTTAAAGGGCGCCGTCTCGGCAGTCCGGTCCTCCTAACGGCTTTTAAGGGATACAAATTGTGCATTTTGTGGCGTCGGGTGGTTTTGGCGTCTCTTTCAAAATGGTAAGCTTAGGACAAACGGAACGCAAAGACGGAGGCTGCGTATGACCCTTTATAACAAACTCGTTCGGGATAAAATACCGGAAATCATCCGGGAGAACGGACAAAAATGCCGCACGCGCTTGCTCGGCGAAGAGGAATACAAACTGGAACTGCGGCGGAAGCTCGGGGAAGAGTTGAACGAATATAGGGAAGCCCGGGACGACGTCCAGGCCGTGGAAGAGCTGGCCGATCTGCTGGAGCTTCTCCATGCCCTGACAGATCTGCACGGTTCCTCCCCGGAAGAGCTGGAATCTGTGCGCAAACGGAAAGCGGACAAGCGCGGCGGGTTCAGGGACAGAATTTTCCTGCTGGAAACGGAAGATGCGGAGAAGTAGGAGGCGTAAGGCGATGATTGTCGAATAAAATCGCGCTTTGTCATTTATTTTTCCGAATAGGCAGGAAATTTAAGCGTATTTGGCGAATTTTGTCATCTTAGGTATTCGACGAAGACTACCCTTTTCTATTCTTCTTTAGAGGTGCATACATAATGACCAAATCAAGAGTAACGGCGATCCTGGCGTCCGTGTTTACCGGGATCGTACTGCTTACTTTGTTGTTCGTGCCGGCCACGGCGCGGGGGCAATCTCCCTTGGATACGATTAAGATTACCGAATGGGCATACAAATGGGACAGTCAGGGGACTGGCTTTGACGGGACACAGGCTCCTGACGGCACTGACGGATGGACACCCGCCAACGAGAAGGGAGACATGCCGGTCAAGCCGGAGGGCGTTTCCGCACTCTGGGTGAAGATCAAGCTGCCTCGGCTGGATTGGGACGAGCCCGGTATGCTGATCGGTAAACTGTACGGCCACCGCATTGAGGTTTTTACGGATGAACGTAAAATTTATAAAGCGGGACATACGTACGTGTACGATAAGAACCGGCTGCTGATTCCGCTCAGTGCCAAAGAATCCGGTAAAACGGTTTATATTCATATCGAAACGGACAGCGACCGGATCGGGCTCCAGAAAAACGTGAACATCGGAGACTATCAGGCGCTGCTTCCCGGCTATGTCAAATCGAATCTGACCGATGTTTTGCTGGGCTTCTCCTTCGTGTTCATTGCCCTCCTGATGCTGATCTGCACCGTATTTCTGAACCGGGGGCAGCTTACCAAATGGCTCTCGCTCAGTCTCGTCATTTTAGCCATCGGAATGCTCATGATCGGCTCTTCCCAGTTTACGTATACGTTTTTTGAAGATCAGGGCAAGTGGATAGAAAGTTTATTTGATCTGGCGCTGCTTGTGTTTTTACCGACGCTGACGGTGTATTTCGAACAAATATTGGGTCACGGGGCCTGGTCGCTGCTGACCAAATACCGCTGGTTCCAGATCGGCTTCTCGGTTCTCTGCGTTCTGTTCCAACTGGTGAACCACCTGGCCTCCTACCGGTACGACAAAGCTTATTATTTCATGACGGTGACGATGCTGGGGCTTACGATGCTGATCCAATTTGTGCTGCTGATCGGAATGGCCGCCACCCATGCGCTCAAAGGCAGCAAGGACGGGGTCACGTTAACGACGGGAATCGGCCTTTTCGCCGCTTCGGGTATCGTCGATCTGCTCGTGTTCTATGCCAAAAACGAACAGTACGAGTTTATTTACTGGAAGTTTGGGATCGTTTGCTTCGTGACTTCGCTGATCATTATTCTCGGCAGGGGATTTGCCCGCGATCACGAGAAAATCGTGAGGTATTCCAAGGAACTGGTGATGTACAACAATGAGCTGCAGCGAGCGGAAAAAATGGAGATCATAAGCGACCTCGCCGCCTCCGTGGCTCATGAGGTGCGCAACCCTCTGCAGGTGACGAGAGGTTTTCTCCAATTGGCCGCAGAGAAGCTGGACAAGAAGGAAAAAGGGTACATGAACATGGCGATCGAGGAACTCGACCGGGCTTCCAACATCATTACGGACTTCCTTACGTTCGCGAAGCCGCAATTGGAACATATCACGTCACTGAACATCTGCCAGGAATTAAAGCAAATCGAAGGCATTCTGGTTCCGCTGGCCAATCTTCAAGGCGGTGAAATTACGCTGGAGGTGCCGGAGGATCTGTACATCGAGGGCAATTCTTCGAAGTTCAAACAGGCGTTTATTAACATCATTAAGAATAGTATCGAGGCATTGGACGGGCAGGGACAGATCCAGATCTGGGCGTACAAACAGAAGACTGAGGTGTGGATTCATATCCGGGATAACGGAGAGGGAATGGAAACAAAAGAGCTCTCCAAGCTTGGAGAGCCCTACTTTTCAACCAAAACCAAGGGGACTGGACTGGGTCTTATGGTCACCTTCCGAATCATTGAGGTTATGCATGGCCGTCTGGAATTTAAGAGCGAGAAAGGTGTCGGCACTGAAGCGATCGTCCGGTTTCCTTCGATACCCGGCTAGTCGTTTTGTAGGGGATTACCAGACGCTGTTCGCGTTGGATTTGGCGCTGAGTACTTCAGCCGGATTCGGAGGAATCACGAGAAAGTACTGACCGGGAGCTTCATCCAGAACTTTTACGTCCGCCGTTTCCGGCAGCTCGATGTCAAAGGCTTGCTTTAGGGCGCTTTTGGGGTCGTTCAGCAACGTTTCCTTGAATTCCGGGTCTGCCCAAGCTTTCTCAATGATCTGGTTTTTCAAAATCTCTTCTGCTGACACAAGGCTCATCCTTTCAAAGTAAAGGGATCATATTCCGCCCTGAGTATAGCATGGGTATAGGTCTAATGTCATTATGATTTGTTTCTTTTTGACAATAGGTAGGTAAATCCGCCTAGTCCCAAAAGTCCCCTTTCTTTGTCAATCCGCGAAGCTTCCGCCAGGAGGTCGTTCAATAGGGATTGATGAAAGTCGTCCATATGAGGGGCATGGAACAAGCCGGTCCGGGCATCGGTGGAGTAGGCCGCTGCGGCCTCGGCATAATCGCGCAGGCAGCCGTGAATGAACACGGCTTGTTTGACGTTGTCCTCCGAAAGCGGCTCCTCCGCTTTCAATCCTCTTCGCGACCGGATCAGTGAGAGGAGGCAGTTGTAGCTGCCCGTATCCAGGTCTTCCCGCCAGTCGGCCCAGTCATCGGCCATCTGCAAGGCCAGCAGAGTATGATCCGTCTGACGCGAGAACGGTCCGATCAGCTCCTCCTGACCGCTTAACAGCAGGGCGCCCGTACTTGCCAGCTTAACGGGAGCGGCTTTATACGCGATGCGGACCGGGTCTTGGCGGAAATAATCGGCTTCGCTCTCCTTGGCCACGCATTCCGCCCACTGCCGCAGGTAGGTGTCCGCGTACGCCCAGAACGGGGAATCCGCAGGAAAACGCCCCCGGTAGAGGCGGGAATATTCCGCTTGAAACAAATTCGAGAGGGGCAGCATCAGCCGGCGCTCGTCCGCTCCCGTATCCGTGTCCATGAAATCGTCCTGGACGAAAAAATGAAGCATGACGAACACATTGGCTAATGAAAGCGTTCTGTACGTATCGGAGGGGAGCCGGGTCTGTTCCCTCAGCCAGAACGGCAGCAGATAGCAGATGTAGTTTTTCGTGCTGTCTTTTTTCAGGGGATGAAACTTGTCCAGATAGTCCAGACCGGCCGTTTGCAGCGGGGGGGGAAATGCGTTAACCCGGCGCACCGCCTCTTCGAAAACAAGCTCCAGTTCTTCTTTATAGTCCGTAAACCACTTCATGGGGCACCTGCCTCTTTTTTGTTCTTTTTCAAGTATAGGTCACAGGTACTAGACCGGCAAGATAAGCAGGCGTCTCTTTTGTGCAAAAAATGAACTCAACTCTTTCCCGGTTTTCTCCGATAAAGAATAAGCTGACATATATAACAGGAGGAAAAGCAGATGAATCAGGTGTGGAAGAAAATGAAGCCGAAAAATTCCCTGAAAACCAAGCTGATTGCCGCTTTTCTACTGCTTTCGCTTGTGCCGCTGGTCGTGACATCCATCGTTCTTCTGAATATGGCGAAAACCAACACGGAGAATGAGATTGCTTACAACATGAAAAACCTGGCGAAGTCCAATGCCGATAGCGTAGATTACTGGGTGCGACAGAGAATATCAATGGTCGAAGAGATGATAAAGAAGCATCCCGAGATGGCTAAAGGGGAAAAGACCCAAATTTTGAACTTGCTCAAGACGGTTGGAGAAATCGATAAAGAATTCGAGTACTTTGCCTACGTGGAGAAGGACGGTACTAGTACAAACACCGCGGGTCTCGTGTCGAAAGTCGCGGAACGCGAGTTTTTTAAGAAAATGGTCGAAACGAAAAAAACGGTCGTCAGCGACATGATTATCAATTCCAAAACGGGAAAACCGGTCATTGTCATCGCCGTGCCGATCATGGAGGGAAGCGAGTTCCTCGGGGCCATCGATGCGGTTATTAACCCCGACATTCTTCAAAAGCTCATAGAAGGAGTCAAGGTGGGCGAGAGCGGTTTCGGTTACCTGATCTCCGGTGAGGGCGTTTATATGACTCATCCGGATAAAGAACGGATCGGGAAGAAGCTTGATGAGGTGATGCAGCCAGGCGAGCTGCAAAAATTCAAAGAGCAGGTACTGGTGAACAATGATGGCAGAGTCGATTACAAGTCGGATGAAAATACAGACCGGACAGCCTCCTATTATACCGTATCGGCTACCGGCTGGAAGATGATTGTCTTGACCAATGACTCGGAGATTCTGGGGACAATCCAGAAGTTCGTCCGGACGACTACCCTCATCATTCTGGCCGTAAGCATCC
The DNA here is from genome assembly GCF_019091125.1 of Paenibacillus sp. GbtcB18. Taxonomy (NCBI): domain Bacteria; kingdom Bacillati; phylum Bacillota; class Bacilli; order Caryophanales; family Paenibacillaceae; genus Paenibacillus; species Paenibacillus sp. GbtcB18. The sequence goes on along the minus strand of NZ_JAGXJX010000009.1, from coordinate 93,140 downwards.
TGGTTCTGCTCGTTTCCTGGCAGATCGGCAGGGTGGCCGTTGCGCCTATGCTGCATCTTTCGGAAGTGTTGAAGAAGGTTGCGGGAGGAGACCTGACCCCTCGTTTGAAGGTAACTTCGAAAGACGAGATCGGGGATATCGCCCAAAATACGAATAAGATGCTCGAATCCATGAGCACGATCATCGGGGACGTGAGCCTCATGGCGGAACAGGTTGCCGCTTCCTCGGAGGAGCTGACGGCTTCGTCGGCCGAATCGGTCGAAGCGTCCAAGCACGTAGGCCAGTCGATCGAGGAAATCGTTCGCGGTTCGGAAACGCAGGTGCAGAGCGCCGAGCAGAGCTCGAAGGCGATGGAGGAGATGGCCGGAGGCATCCAGCGGATCGCGGAGTCTTCGTCGACGGTTGCCGATACGACCAACCGGACGGCCGCCGAGGCGAAGCAGGGGAACAATGCCATCCAGATGGCGGTCCGGCAGATGGATTCTATCCGCGATTCCGTAACCGCCACCTCCGGAGAGCTTAAAACGCTCGGCGAGCATTCGCGGCAAATCGGCGACATTGTCGACGCCATTACGCAAATTGCGAGCCAGACCCAGATGCTCTCGCTCAACGCCTCCATCGAGGCGGCTAGAGCGGGTGAGCATGGGCGCGGTTTTGCCGTCGTAGCGGGCGAGGTGAAGAAGCTCGCGGAGCAGTCCGCTAAATCGGCCGCCCATATTACGGAGCTGATCGCGCACATCCGCACATCCACGGATAATGCCATCACGACGATGGACCGCGGCGTTGCGGAAGTCGGCAAGGGTGCGGAAATCATCCATATTGCCGGTATCGTCTTCCAGGATATCTACACAGCCGTTCAGAACGTTTCGGATCAGATCCGCGAGGTTTCCGCGGCAACGGAACAAATGTCTGCCGGCTCCGAGGAAGTGAGCGCTTCGATGATGGAAATGCTGCAAATCTCCCAGGGCTCGTCGGACAGTGCCCAGATGATTTCCGCAGCATCCGAGCAGCAGCTTGCTTCTATGGAGGAAGTTTCCTCCGCGAGCGAATCTTTGAGCCGGATGGCCCAAAGTTTGCAGGAGAGCCTCTCCAAATTTAAAATCTGATCTCATATAGAATGAGACCTGCTTCTTCCTCGGGGGGAGCGGGTCTTTTCCTTATGGAGAGAGCCAAATTAACCGGACCCGATGGATTTGGTTACATAACTGTGTTAATTTTAAATAGAGATTATTAACGAGAGGATACACATTCATGTTCGGTCTTGAACACCTTCAGTTGGACACATCTTTCCTTGCTTTGGAGGGGGAATGCCCGGTATCGCAAGCCAAGGCTCTGCTGGAACAGGTCCGTTTTGTGATCGTGGATACGGCCCCCGGCGCAGCTTATATCATTTCCTATCAGGAAGCCAAATTTCTGGATGCTTTTCATCCGGATCTGACTATAGATGAGTGGGTCCGCCGTACAGGCTGGCCCTGCTCGGCCGTTCTTCCGATGTCCAGGCTGGGAGATCTTCAAACCGACTGGCAGAAGCCTGTTCTGGTTCTCGGCGAGGATTCGGGGAAACTGGGCATCGTTACGGCCGAAGCGATGATGAATTGTCTGCAGCAGGAGAAAAGGCAGCTGGTGTCCTACCTGGACACCCTCGTGGAAACTGTCAACGACGCGGTGACGGCCGTAGACCGGGAGGGCCGCGTGATTTACTGGAACCGGACGGCGGAGCAAGTGTACGGGATCGGCAAGCAGGACATTATCGGCCGGACGATCGGAGAGCATTTTGAGAAAGAATCGATCATGCTTCATCAAATATTGGACGAAGGCCGGACCATCCGCCAAGTCTATCATCAGCCCGCCCCGGACACCCACGTCCTGATCAGCGCTTCTCCAATCGTGGAGAACAACCAGATTATCGGCGGGATTGCCACGGAACAGGATATCACACGGATCGTGCGTCTAAACGAAGAGCTGTATTCGGCCATTCCGCTGCGGATCGAGCAGGACAAACCTTTCTCGTCTATTATCGGAATGGGCCACGATATTAAACGCTCCCTGGAAGTCGCCCGGAAGTTTGCCCGATTCAGCACCCCCGTGCTGCTTGTCGGGGAACCGGGCTCGGGCAAGGAGATGCTTGCCCAGGCTATTCATTACAGCAGCGAGCGCAAAGACGCCGCTTTCGTTTCTCTGCACTGCGGAGCTATTCCCGGCGGTCTGCTCGAAACGGAACTTTTCGGTTATCAGGGAGGCGCTTTTACAAGCGGCGAAGACCAGGGCAAGGAAGGGAAGCTGGAGTTTGCCGACGGCGGCACTCTATTTCTCGAGGAAGTGGGCGAGATGCCCCTGGATATCCAGCTCAAGCTTTCCCAGTATTTAAGGGACAAGTCGTTCCATCGTGCGGGCGGGGAAGAAAGCATCCGTACGGATGCGAGGATTATCGCCACGACGCATACTTCGCTGCAGCCGCTTATGGAGCAGGGGCTTTTTCTGGAGGATTTGTTTTATCAGCTCAACGTGATGAGCATCGAAATCCCGCCTCTGCGCGAGCGGAGAGAAGATATCCCCGAGCTGGTGCAGGCTTTTATCCGGGAATTTACGGAGCATTATCACAGGCCAGTTCCCAAGGTTGATGCGGACGTGCTGAACGTACTTATGAATCATGACTGGCCCGGAAACATCCGGGAGTTGAGGAATGTCATGGAGCGCGCCGTCATTCTTTGTGAGGGGGATACGATTACGGGTGTCCACCTGCCTCCGGGGCTTTCCTCCAAAATGCAGCATGCCGAGTTTTTCGCGGACAGAGAGGAAACGGGAGCGGCAAAGCCTCATTCCGCCATTAAGCAGGAAGATCATCTGATCGAAGAAGCTTTGCGGAGGGCATACGGTAACAAAAGCGCGGCCGCCAAGCTGCTCGGTATTTCCCGCGGGACCCTCTATAAGAAAATGAGGGAGTACGATATTCACACGGAGTAGCGGCAGATCTCCGAGTTACACGGTCAGCACGTACAATTTATAGGCACCTTTGGACGAGGAATTGTTCAGAGGTGTTTTTTTTGTTGGCTGAAAATAGAAGAAAGTGTATACAAGTGATGAACATTATTGTATTATTGGACATATATTAAACATATGTGTTCATTTTGGTGAACACAATATTCAATAATTTGGAATATGGAGGCATCTTTATGGAAGCCATCATGAGAAATATGTTCCAAGCGCTGGGCAAAAGCCATTCGGCGAACAAAATGGCCAAAAAGTTCGGACTAAGATTTGGAGCCGCAAGGTTTGTGGCGGGGGAATCCATTCAGCAGGCAATTGAAGCTGTCCGCGGATTGAACAGCGACGGCCGTCTCGCTACGCTGGATCATTTAGGCGAATTTGTGTTCAGCGAGGAAGAGGCCAACGAATCGGCCGAGATGTGTATCAAGACTTTGGAAGCGATTGCAGCGTCCGGTGTCAACTCGAACCTTTCGCTCAAAATGACTTCGCTGGGTCTGGATATCAGCAAGGATCTGTGCCTGCAGAATATGCGCCGTATTCTGGACTGCGCTAAGAAGCACGGAAACTTCGTCCGCATCGATATGGAGGATTACGAACACTGCCAGATCACGCTCGATATTCTGCACGAGCTGCGCGACGAATACGATAATGTCGGCACCGTTATTCAGGCATACCTGTACCGCTCGGAGCAGGATATCCGCGATCTGAACGGCATTCACGCGAATCTGCGTCTGGTCAAAGGGGCCTACAAGGAATCGCCGAAGGTTGCTTTTCCCGAGAAGAAAGACGTGGATGACAATTATAAAAAAATCATTAAACAGCACTTATTAAACGGCAATTATGCCGCAATCGCCAGTCACGACGAAGCGATCATTAACGAGATGAAAGCTTTTATCCGCGATATGAAAATTTCGGGGGATCAATTCGAGTTCCAGATGCTTTACGGAATCCGTGAGGATCTTCAAAAGCAGCTGGTTGCGGAAGGATACCGGGTGCGCGCTTACGTACCTTACGGAATCGACTGGTTCGGGTATTTTATGAGGCGGCTTGCCGAGCGCCCGGCCAACGTCTGGTTTGTTTTGAAGAACTTTTTTAAATAAACAAATATTATTTAGGGAGAGATGGCCATTATGACAACGAACCAAACGACAATTGCCCCGTTCAAAAACGAGCCGTTTACGGATTTCACGCAAGAGGATAACAAAAAAGCGATGCAGGAGGCTCTGGCCAAAGTTAAACAGGAGCTCGGCAAGGAGTATCCTCTTCATATCGGGGCGGATAAAGTAACGACCGAAGACAAAATTGTCTCGATCAATCCCGGGAACATCGACCAAGTAATCGGCCGAGTCAGCAAAGCTACTCAAGAGCTTGCCGAACGCGCCATGCAGACGGCTTTGTCCACCTTCGAGACATGGAAAAAGGTGCCTGCGCGCGAACGCGCCGAGTATTTGCTGAAAGCGGCGGAGCTGATGAGACAGCGCAAGCATGAATTTTCGGCCTGGATGATCCTGGAGTCCGGGAAGAACTGGGCGGAAGCCGATGCGGATACGGCGGAAGCGATCGACTTCATGGCATTTTACGCGAGGGAAGCGATCCGTCTAAGCGAGACGAATACGCATCAGCCGCTTACGAAGCTCGATGGCGAAGATAACCGCCTGACTTACATCCCCTTGGGAGTAGGCGTGGTGATTCCGCCGTGGAACTTCCCGCTGGCGATTTGCGCCGGTATGGCTACTGCGGCTGTCGTTTCGGGCAACACGGTGCTTGTGAAGCCGGCGTCCACTACCCCCGTCATCGCTCACAAATTCGTGGCTCTTATGGAAGAAGTCGGTTTGCCGGCCGGCGTAATCAATTACATTCCGGGCAGCGGGGCCGAAGTCGGCGATTACTTGACGACGCATCCGAAAACCCGTTTCGTCAGCTTCACCGGTTCCAAAGAAATCGGTCTCCGCATTAACCGTCTCGCTGCCGAAACGGCGGAAGGCCAGATCTGGATCAAGCGCGTTATCGCCGAAATGGGCGGCAAGGACGGAATCGTCGTCGACGAAACCGCCGATCTTGATGCGGCTGCCGCAGCTATTACCGCTTCGGCATTCGGCTTCCAGGGACAAAAATGCTCGGCCGGTTCCCGCGCCGTTATTGTGGAATCCGTCTATGACGAGATCGTGGAGAAGGTTGCCGAGCTGACCAAAAAGCTGGAAATCGGTCTCCAGGATGAAAACTACGCCGCAGGTCCCGTGATCGACGAAAACTCTTATAATAAAATCCTTGAATATATTGAAATCGGTAAAAAAGAAGGCCGTCTCGTTACGGGCGGCGGCAAAGCCGAAGGAAACGGCTATTACATCCAGCCGACTGTATTTGCGGATGTGGACGGCAAGGCACGCGTCATGCAGGAGGAGATTTTCGGTCCCGTACTGGCCATCGCGAAAGCGAAAGACTGGAAAGAAGCGATCGCCATGTACAACGATACCGAATTCGGCTTGACCGGCGCTTTCTTCTCCAAAGACGAAAGCCGCATCGAGACGGCTCTCCAAGACATGCACTGCGGCAATCTTTACATTAACCGCAAATGTACGGGCGCGTTAGTCGGCGTTCATCCTTTCGGAGGCTTTAACATGTCCGGTACGGATTCCAAAGCGGGCGGCTACGATTATTTGCTTCTGTTCACGCAGGCTAAGCTGACTTCCAGAAAACTGTAAGGCGTTTCACGAAAAGCTAACGCGCAGCAAACGGTTATTTGCAGCTGTACCGCGAAGACCGCAGGACTCTTTAGGAAAGGCTGCTTTAACTATAGGAGACAGGGAGGAACGGAAGTTCCTTTCTGTCTTTTTGTCTTTTATCGGGTGAATTAAATCTTTCCCCTTTGGGTTAAACATCATATGATTGCTATAACGACTATCTTGTTTTGACAGGAAGGGAGGATCTACACATGCTTACTTCACTAAAAGAGATCGAAGCATACCGTCGAGGCACAGAACCTCCGGTTCCTGCTTATACGTGGCTGCGGTTTCTCGTTTCGGCGGAAGAGCGGATTGTCAATCTGGAACGGATCCGGTCCATTCATGAGTTGGCGGATGCGAACCCCGTACTGGATTATGTGGAAAGAACGCTGCGCATTCTGGACGGGTTGAAGCTTTCTTTCTGGGTGAAAGAAATTTTGGAAACCGTGCTCGTCTGGTCGGAAACGGCCAAAGGCGGAACGGTCCGCCAGCGGATGCAGTGGCAGGCCGACGGGATTAATTTGTTCGTTCATAATATAGGGGCGGCGCAGCTTTTTGACCGTTTTAACGAAACGGGCGAGACGGGGACGGACAAGCTTCTCGTGATCCGTACCTTGATCGAAACGCATGGCTTGATCGGCCAGTATATACGGGGCGAAGTCCCCTTTGAAGGAAATGAGCCTTTGACGGAGATCGTCAAGCGGGGGCTCCTGACTCCCGAAGAACTCCATAGCTTGCTGATTCCCCTGAACCACTGCATCATCGGCGCTGTTTCGCCCGAACTGTGGAGCGCGGTGCGAAGCGAAGTGGAGGAACTGACAGGGCATATCTCCAGCGGAGAGCAGCCCGGGGTATGGTCGGTCCGTGAGCGGCTGCGCAAACTGAGAAGCGGCTCCATCCGCCGAGGGGAGAACTTCGAAGCCGAATACGAGAAAGTAGCGGAAGCGCTGGAGGCGATTGAACTCGCCCGTGCGGACGAAGCGGGAGCGCCGGAGGCGATTGAACTCGCCCGTGCGGACGAAGCGGGAGCGCCGGAGGCGACTGAACGCGTCCGGGAGGACGAGGCGGAAACGCCGGAGGCGATCGAACGTGTTCGGGTGGACGAAGCGGGAGAAGCGATGCCGCAGGGCGGGCAAGTATTCGTCGGCGAAGCGCTTGACGGGAGGACGGGGGAGGCCGGACAACCCGCACGGGCCATGCAAGCCGAGCACATGGGTCAAGCCCGGTACCCCGGACTTGCCCTCGAAAGAGCGCTGCAACCTCTAGCGGGAAAAACGCTGTGGTACGTGGAATCCGCGCTTCAGGAATTCAGCCTGGAGGAAGTTGTGAAGGTGTTTATGCTTGCTTTGCAAACGGGAGCAACCGCCGACTCGGCCATGACTATGACGGATGAACCCGTCCATCATATCAGCTTCGAGCGGCTGATGAACGCCATGTATTACGATTACAAGGGTGTGAAGAAAATCAATGTGTACAAAAAACGCATCATTGAAAAGTTTCTTCGCGAGCTTGCTTTTGAACATATAGGGTCGAGCGGGGCGCCCGTGAACCCGCACCTGGCCTATAAGGTAGAACGCAGCCCGTCGGCTGCGGACACGGTGTTCTTCACCTTCGAATTTTCCGCTGCCGCCGAAAAACTAATTGAGTTTTGTATGGAAGCGGAGAAATCGCCTCTTTATGAGAAGGCGGTATTGCTCCTGTTCGACCTATTCGAACTGAGACGTGACGCCTACGACCGGTTTCATAACGAGGAAGAGTATTTGGAGACGATGAACCGGACAGCCGACTATAAGAGCGTGATGCTGGAGTTTATTACGGGGGAAAAGGTGCTTGATATCGGGCCGGGCGGCGGCGTTATGCTGGATCTGATCGAGCAAAGGCTGCCGGATAAGCAGCCGGTCGGAATTGACATCTCCACCAATGTCATTGAAGCCTTAAACCGTAAGAAGCAGCTTGAAGGACACCGTTGGGAGGTTCTAAAAGGCGACGCGCTTAATCTGAAAGATTACGTGCATCCGGGCACTGTCGGAACCGTTATTTTTTCGTCCATCCTGCATGAACTGTACTCCTACATCGAATGGAACGGTTCAAGATTCAACCTGGACACGGTGGCAGCCGCTCTGCGCAGTGCTTTCGATGTACTGGCCGCAGGAGGGAGAATTATTATCCGTGACGGCATAATGACGGAACCCGTAGAGATGAAACGTCGTATTCGTTTTCTGGCGCAAGAGGACAAAGAGTGGCTGCAGCGGTATGCGGGTGATTTTGCCGGAAGACAGACCCAGGTCGAGTATGCGGAAAACGGCGATGCGGTGATGCCGGTGAACGATGCCATGGAGTTTCTCTACACGTACACGTGGGGAGAGGAAGCTTATGTTCATGAAGTGCAGGAGCAGTTCGGTTACTTTACGCCCTCCGGCTATGCCGATTTCATCGGAAAGGTGCTGGGACCGGAAGCCGTTATTGTGGAATTCCGGCACTTCCTGCAAGAAGGTTATACAGACGCGCTTGCGGGCAAAGTCGTTTTCATGGACGAGAAGGGTTCGCCCGTTCCGCTTCCGGACAGCACTTGTTTGATTGTCATTGAAAAAAGAGGAGAAACCCACCTTGACAATTAAAATTAATATGTCATAATGATAATATCAAATTGATAGTATATATATTTGTTCTCTAAGAAACGGCAGGTGCAGACATGAACCCGAATTTGGAGGAAGAGAATTACTCGGCGGGCAAATACAGAACCCCGGACGGCGCTCCCGCGGATATCGTGATTTTTACGATCACTTCGACCGAGCGCGGCACGGTCAAAAAATCTTTGCCCCACCGGGAGCTGCAGGTTCTGCTCATTCAGCGCAAAGGTTGGCCGTTCGCGGGGCAATGGGCTCTTCCCGGAGGCTTCTGCAAGGAGACGGAGACCGTGTACGATTGCGCAAAGCGCGAGCTGAGGGAAGAAACCGGAGTCGGGGAGGTGCATATTGAATACTTCAATGTGTACAGCACGCCCGGCCGGGATCCGCGGGGCTGGATCATCTCGCATGCTTTCTTCGCGCTGGTGCATGAACAGTATCTGGCGGGGCGGCAGGCAGCGGATGACGCAGCCGATGTTAAGCTTTTCTCCGTGGAAGAGGCGCTCGGGATGGAGTTGGCGTTCGATCATAAGCAGATCCTTCAAGACGCTTTGGCTCAAGTCCGCCGGCAGATGCTGACGACGATTATTGCCAAGGAATTTCTTCCCGAAGAATTCACAATCAGCGAGCTCTACCAAGTTATTCGGACGCTGGTCCCGGAATTTGAGGAGAAAAATTTTATCCGTAAAATCACCTCCACCCAAAGCCGCAAAGGAATTATAGAGGAAGTGAGGGATTCCAGGGGCGAGCGCAAATTCTCCAACCGCTATTCACAACGTGCGGCTCAGCTTTACCGGTTTACCGGAGATGTGCCTCAGTTGTCATTGTACAGCTAGGCTTTTCTTTTAGTTTTTGATATTGTCATTTTAATATTATTAAATTAATCGTTTGGAGGGAATGAAATGAAAAAAACCGGAACCATGCTTGTGCTGCTAGCCGCGATGCTGACGATTGCCTGGTTGACTTCTTCGTCTGCTTTTGAAATCGCAGCAACAACGACGGGACTGCTCTGCGTCTGGCTGACGGCCAGAGAAAACATATGGTCGTGGCCGATTTCGCTGGTTAATGTGGCCTGTTTCTTCTATATGTTCTGGGAGGTAAAGCTCTACGCGGATATGGCGCTTCAAGTTTTCTTTTTCCTGTTGAGCATCTATGGGTGGATCGTCTGGCTCACAAAAAGGGAAGGGGCGGGCGTGCGTCCGACGAGGAAAATAGCGCCCTGGCTGATCCTGCCTCTGGTTCTGTTTCTAGTTGGGGCGACGGCGGGCTGGGGATATGTTCTGCACAAGTATACCGACGCCTCCATCCCTTACGCGGATGCGTTTATCGCTACGCTTAGCATCATTGCCCAACTGCTCCTATCGGCTAAGATTCTGGAAAATTGGACGGTGTGGATTGCGGTGGATGTGCTGTCGATCGGCATGTACGCCTACAAGGGGCTGGATACGATTGCGTTCTTGTATTTGATCTACTTGGGCATCGCGATAGCCGGACTGATTACGTGGAAAAGAAACTATAGAGCCGCGGGTCAGGAAGGGTTTTGTCTTACACCGGAGCCTGCGGGCAATCCTCATAGCACGGAAGGAGGTGCATGGAAATGAATACGGAAAAGAGGAACATACAGGATACGGAGCTGAAAAAAGGATCTGTAACCACCGGACTTACTCTGGGCAAATTCGCTCCGCTTCATAAAGGGCACCAATTGATGATCGAGACGGCGATAGAGGAAAACGACGACGTGATCGTGCTCATCTATGACAGCCCGGATGTCACGGATGTCCCGCTCCCGGTAAGGGCCGCATGGATACGGACGCTGTATCCCGGCGTTGAAGTGATTGAGGCCTGGGACGGACCGGCAGAGAACGGATACACGCCCGAGATTCAGAGGATGCACGAGGAGCACATTCTCGCCATGCTTGGCGGCAGAAAGATTACGCGTTTCTATTCCAGCGAGAAATACGGAGACCATGTAAGCGCCGCACTGGGTGCGTTTAACAGGCAGGTAGATCCCGATCGTCTGAAAGTACCGGTCTCCGGCACGCGGGTTCGCCACGATCCGTACGGCCAGCGTCGTTATGTAGATCCTGTCGTCTATCGGGATTTGATTACGAAGGTTGTGTTTCTGGGGGCTCCGTCGACCGGAAAAACAACGCTCGCCAGTTACTTGGCGAATCTTCACGGAACGCAATGGATGCCCGAATACGGGAGGGAATATTGGGCGGAACACCAGATCGGCCACCGTTTGTCAAAAGAGCAGCTCCTGGAAATCGCGGAGGGTCACGTGGAAAGGGAAGAGAAGCTGACGGGGGAAGCCGATAAGTATGTATTCGTCGATACCGATGCCCGCACAACGTTGCGATTCTCGATGTATTATCACGGCGGAGCGCTGCCGAAGCTTCATAAATTGGCGGAAGATGCCGCTGCACGTTACGATTTGGTCTTCGTATGCGACACGGATATCCCTTACGACGACACGTGGGACCGGTCGGGCGACGCCCAGCGGAATCTGTTCCAGAAACAGATTCTGGCGGATCTGAACATGCGTCGTATCCCTTATTTTGTGCTCAGCGGTACGCTGGAGGAACGGGCTGCCCGGGTTAATGCCGTATTGGCCAAATACCGGAAATACCGCAGTCTCGCCGAAGTGCTCGCATAATCCAGCCATGTAAGAGGGAGAGTCCTGACGGGACTCTCTTTTGTTGTCCGCCAAGCCAGACGAATCAAAGACGGCAACCCGTTAAACGTCGGGAGCAACCACTTCGACCTTGATCCGGTCCGGGTCTTCGAAATAAACGGCATAATGCCGGGGGCCGCCCGCATGCGGATGCTGTTCCCGGTACAAGACGCGGACGCCTCTTGCCGCTAACGCTTCCGTCAGCCCGTCCACCTGTTCTCTGGATTTCGCGTGAAAGGCGAGATGGTTCAAACCGGTACGCCGCCTGTGGTAGGGAAGGTCCAGGAAACGCTCTTCGGTCTGAACAAAAACCAAGTACGTATCTCCGCACTTCCAACTGATACCTTTCTCCCAGCGCTGAAACGTCTCGTAACCCAGTTGGCTCAACAGCCATTCCCAGAACGGAGCCGATTCATTCAAATCCGACACATTGATTTCGACGTGATGAAGCATAAAAACCTCCTGGAAGCTCTTGTAAACAGTATAAACAAGAACATTTGTTCTTGTCAATTCTTTTAAAAAAGGCCTAACTGAACAGCATGCAAAAAACGACCTTTTTACCAAAAAAAGATATTGATAACGATTCTCATTATTGATATACTCGTTTTGGGAATTTGTGATGAACGGACATGAAAAAACCATGCTTTATCATCCTGTTTTCAGCCAAAAGAACTTGAGGAGTTGTCTCTATGAAGATTCGTTATGTCGCGCTTTTTGCAGCTTGCACGGTGCTTTTTACAGGATGTGGTTCCAAAAACAATGAAAACGCGGGTGCTTCCGCAACTCCGGATGCCAAAGCCACTCCGGCAGCGGCAGCGGCAACTCCGGCTCCGGCAGGCGATGAATCGTGGAAACCGATTCTCGACGCTTACCGCACGTACGCCACGGAACAATCCGATCTGTTTGTCAAAGAAACGGAAAAGTTCGTGAAGGCCGTTAAATCCGGAAATGTAGAAGAGGCCAAAAAACTGTACGCGCCGACCCGGATGTATTATGAAAGAATCGAACCGATCGCCGAAGCTCTCGGTGATTTGGACCCGAATATCGATGCCCGCGAGAACGATGTGGAAGAGAAAGACTGGCGCGGATTTCACCGCATCGAACAGGCGCTTTGGCAGAAAAACACGACGAAGGGCCAGGAAGAGCATGCGGACCGTCTTTTGAACGATGCGAAGCAGCTTCGCGCTCTGATCGAAACGGTCGAGGTGGATTCGAGCCTGCTTGTAACGGGTGCGGTTGAGCTTTTGAACGAAGTGTCCGCCTCCAAAGTGACGGGGGAAGAGGAGCGTTATTCGCATACCGATCTGTATGATTTCGTGGCTAATGTCGAAGGGGCAAAGAAGATTTACACCCTCCTGCAGCCTAAGCTCAAGAGCAAGGACGCGGCGCTCGAAGAAACGATCGGTGCGAAGTTCAAAGACCTGGAACAGGCGCTTGCTACCTATAAAGAAGGGGACGGGTATGTCTCTTACGAGAAATTGAAGCAGGATGATACGAAAAAATTGAGCCGCCTGCTGGATGCGCTGGCCGAGCCCCTTTCTCAAATGGGAACGATTTTGGGAGCGGCTGCGAAATGAGCGGGAACGATAACGATCGGAAAAAAGGATTTTTCGATAAACCGATCAGCCGCAGAGATATTCTGAAGCTGGCCGGCGTTGGCGGCGCCGGGCTATTGCTTGGCGCCGGCGGCGCCGGCGCCCTCGTTGCGGCGCAGGCGTCCAAAACGGAAAAGGCGTTTTCCGCCTCGGGAGCCGAAACCGATCCCCAGGGCGCAGTGCCTTTCTACTGCGGCCACCAGGCGGGAATCGTTACGCCCGTCCAGGATTTCATCTGCTTTGCGGCGTTCGATGTGACGGCTTCTTCCCTCGCGGAAGTACGGAAACTCTTCCAGGCATGGACGGCCGCAGCGGCTAACATGGCTCAGGGCATCATGGTCGGCCAGGACGACGGCAACGAGCTGCTTCCTCCCTCCGATACGGGTGAAGCGGCGGGGCTCACACCGTCCCGGACGACGATAACCTTCGGAGCCGGGCCGTCGTTCTTCGACGGCCGCTTCGGTCTCGCGGGCAAGAAGCCCGAGGCCCTCCAGGATCTGCCGGCGTTCGGCGGAGACGAGCTGCGGCCGGAATGGTGCGGCGGCGACCTGTGCGTGCAGGTGTGCGCCAACGATATGCAGATCGCGTTCCACGCGATCCGCAATCTGGCTCGCATCGCACGGGGCAAGGCCGTCCTCCGTTGGACGCAGGAAGGCTTCCAGCGGACGGGATATTCGGACCCGGCCAAAGCGACACCGCGCAACCTGATGGGCTTCAAGGACGGCACCGGCAATCCGGATGTCAAGGATGAGCAGGAGATGAAGAAGGTCGTGTGGGCGGACAGCGCGGACGGAAGCGGCTGGATGCACGGCGGAAGCTATATGGTCGTCCGCCGGATCCGGATGCGGATCGAGGTCTGGGACCGGTCCACGCTGGCGGATCAGGAGGCCACCTTCGGCCGCCACAGGAACAGCGGCGCTCCGCTTGGCGCATCGGGAGAGTTCGATGCGCCGGATATGGAGAAGAAGGACGCCTCCGGCAAGCCGGTCATTCCGGCTACGTCGCACTTCAAGCTGGCCCGCGGAGACGGTTCCGTCAAAATTTTGCGCAGATCTTACTCCTATTCAACCGGAATAGACCACAAAACAGGCCAGCTGGATGCAGGTCTCTTGTTCGTTTGCTACCAGCGCGATCCGCGCAAGCAGTTTGTTCCCATTCAGAAAGCGCTGGGCAAGAGCGATAAGCTCAATGAATATATCGTACACATCGGCAGTGCGGTCTTTGCCTGCTTTCCCGGCGTGAAGGAGGGCGGATACATTGGCGACACCCTTTTTTAAACGGAAAAAACGCAGCCTTTCTTTAGCCGCAGGCCGGAACGTTTTCAAAATCGGTCTGGCGGCGTTTCTGCTGCTGATCAGCGTAACCGCGGCGGGGACCGGATACTCCCCGGCTTTTGCGGCTGGCGAAAGCAAGTCGTCAGGCGCGGACGGGATGCTTCCCGTAGTCGGAGGCGCGCTCGTTGAAGCGGGGCAGGGAAGCTGGGCGAAGGCCGCCGAGCATCTGGCGGAGGCCGATAAGATTTGGCAGGCTAACGCCGCCAAATCCTCCGCTGCGGCAGCGGACGTCAACTCGGCTTTGGCGCACGCGAAGAGAACGGTCGCTGAGGGGGATAAGGACCCCAAGGCCGCAACCGCGGCTCTGTCGGAACTGGCCAAGGCCGTGAACAAGTATGCGAAGGAAGGCCGGCAGGACGCCCAAACGGGCCAGTCCGGGCAGGATACGGCGGCAAGCCTGCTCCCCGTCATGACAAAGCTCGCTGCGAGCATCCAGTCGGGCGATTTAACTCAGGCGTATAACGATTATAAAACGTTAAATAACGGATGGCTCAAAGTCGAGCAGGCGATCCGAAGCGATAATTTTACCGTATACAGCGGAATGGAGACGCAAATGAGCATGATCCGCGTGGCTCTTCAGGCCGAGCCTAAGCAGCCCGAGCAGGCTGCAAGCGAAACCGCGGCTCTCATTCAGCTCGTGAACGACTATACGGCCGGCAAGATCGTATCCAAAGCCCCGGAACCCGCAGACATGTCCGTTGCGGAGCTGATCGGGATTCTCGACCAGGCTTCTTCGGACATTGCGGCCGGACATCATACGGAAGCGGCGGGGCAGATGCAGGCTTTTATTCAAAAATGGCCTTCGGCCGAAGGGCAGGTCAGAATCCGTTCCGCGGCCGTCTATACGCAGATCGAAAATCAGATGACGGAAGCTTCGCGTTATCTCATGTCGGTTCCACCTGCGGGAGATAAGGCGAAGGAAGTCATCGCGGCCATGCGGGAACAACTACAGCCTATGACAGGCGAGAAGCGGTACACGGCCGTGGACGCCGGGCTTATTCTGCTGCGCGAGGGCCTCGAAGCGATTCTCGTCATCTCGGCGCTGCTCGCTTATTTGAAGCGTACCGGCAACGGGGATAAGCGCAGGTGGATCTGGTCCGGCGTCGGAAGCGGTCTGCTTCTGAGCGGAGCGATGGCGTTCCTGCTTTCCTATATGATTTCCCAGGCTGCCTCGGGCAGTACACGAGAGCTCATTGAAGGCGGAACGGGGCTCCTTTCCGTCATTCTCATGCTGACCGTAGGCAATTGGCTGCACGCCAAATCCAATGTGAAAGCGTGGAACAGCTACATTGACCGGCAGATGGGCAGCGCTCTGGCCGGCGGAAGTTTATGGTCGCTGTTCGCGGTCTCTCTTCTCGCGATTCTGCGCGAAGGGGCGGAAACGACGATCTTTTATGTGGGGATGGCGCCTTCGATTGCGCCTTCTCAGCTGTTCCTCGGTATCGGAGTGACGCTCCTGCTGCTGATCGGCCTTGGTTTCGCCATAATCCGGCTGAGTGCCAAACTGCCGATCCGCCCGTTTTTCATTACCGCATCGGCGCTTATCTACTACCTTGTTTTCCGCTTCCTCGGGGAAAGTATTCACTCCCTGCAGGTCGCGTCGGTTGTATCTGCCCATTCCGCATCCGGACTTCCGTCCGTGGATTGGCTGGGAATTTATCCGACGTGGGAAACGCTGCTCCCTCAGTTGGCGCTGCTCGCTTACATAGCGGCAAAGCTGCTTAGAAGCAGATCCGGTAAGGCGTCTTCTGAGCCTGCTTTGACTAAGCGTTAACCTTTCGTAAGAACCTTTTTCCATTTTTAATGGGGAAGGTTCTTTTTTTGGTCCATTCACATTCATTCAGGTCAATGAAGTATAAATACGTTCCGTATACGTAGTAATGGTTTCATCGTAATCGGGGTACGTATAGTCGAGACTTTCTGCCACAGCCTTTGAATATTTTCTAAATAGCTCGTAACAAGTCAATAAAGACTGCCACATCTCCGGATACCCGTTCTCGGCATAGGTCGATAATAAGGATTCCCAATCTTCATTTGGAAGGTAACGATTTATAAATTTGTAGTTCTTCCCCACACTAAAGGTATATCCCTGTTCGGATCCGATTTGCCAAGCCATCATTCTCAATAAATTGGGTCTTGCAATCTCGTTTAAATGATCCATGGCAAACAGGATTTCTTTTCTCGCCAATCCTTTTACTACATAAGTTGAAACCATCCAAAATTCATTGCAGCAATCATCAAATTCTCTCGCGGTCGGCTTTTTAATCCAATACTGGCGATCGTCTGCAACCACTTCATTTTTGATGAGAGTATCCTTATCGAGCAAGACCTCAACTAAACCATCGCTATTGGTGAAATAATCCTCCACCTCGTTAATCGGAATAAGTGTCAGATCTACTTTATTCCCATCCTCAAAAAGAATTAAATAGGAAAACCAATTCCCCAATTCTGACGGAAAAAGCTCCATATCCTCCGGTTTTTGCAGCATAACGCGATTCCCGAAAGTTTCAAGCCATTGATCATTTTTCTTGAAAGAATCCATATCTGTTACAAAGTAAGAGATGTCATAATCTTGGTATGTATCAGGGGGAATATTTTTGTTGGTACGCGACCCTTCCAAAGTTGCCAACCGGATTCTATCATCATTCCTAGCGAAATCTACCAGGATACTCATCATTTCTTGTTCACTTCTCATTCTAATAATTCCTCCGTTCCAACCGTTATCGTCGTGAAAAAGATCTTGAATCAAAAGTTAATCATTTCCAATCTAAGATGTTAACTAAATTATAGAGCAAATTTTCGTATGTATAAAATGTTAGGAAGCGGAAAGCAAGGGCGGCCGAGAATGCGGCAGTCTCCGGTTTCTCCCGCTTACCTAGGAGACAAAAAAACTCCCCCGTAAACGGGCCGTTTTAAGGCGGCGTTCGTATATAGGGGAGTTACTGGGCAACACCTTGCGGGTGGGGCATATAGATTTTACGGAAAAGCATTAAAAAGTTCGGACTTTATTTGGCCTACAGCTTATCCGCGTACTTCACCAAATCGTCCAGCATCAGGTTGGCGGCTTTAATCCCGCCTGAAGTGTTCCAAATGATTTCATCGATTTGGAAAGCTTTGTTGGTTTTGGCCGCGTTAAGATTTTTGTAGAGCGGGTCCGACATCCATTCCTGCTGGGTTTTCGTGCCGCCCTTGGAATCGTCATAGTCGGAATTGAAGTAGAAGAGGATATCCCCGTCCATATCGACCATACGCTCCTTCGTAATGACCTCCATGAAGGCGTTCTTATCTTGAGCCGCCGGCCGGGCGAAGCCCAGATCCTTAAGGATGACGCCGGAGAACGTATCGTTCTGATAAATACGGACGGCTCCCGGGAGGAAACGGACGATGGACACTTTGGATGATGTCTTGGAGCCGAATTTCGCTTTCACATCCGCCACATGCTTGTCGTAAGCGGCGAGAGCTTTTTCACCCTCGGTTTTTTTATTTAAGGCTTCGGCATACAGCTTGAAGTTTTCTTTCCACTGTCCGGTTAACGTTTCGGCAAAAACCGTCGGAGCGATCTTCTGCAGCTGGCCGTATATTTTCTCGTGCCGGACTTTGTTTCCGATAATGAGATCGGGCTTGAGAGTGACGATCAGTTCCAGGTTCGGCTGGACTTCCTCTCCCAGATCCGTGACGCCCTGCATCGCATCTTTGATGTGCGGGTACCACGTTTTGCCGACACCGGATTTAACGGCTCCGACAGGTTTGACGCCAAGCTCCAGAAGAGCCTCGGTTCCTTCGTTGGTCAGAATCACGACGCGCTGCGGAGTGCCTTTGATTTCGGTCTCTCCCATCACATGTTTCACTTTACGTGCGGTATCGGCTTCGGCTGGCGCCGGTGATGCCGTGTTCGGAGCCGTTGAAGCGGCCGGAGTCGTGCCTGGTTTGCCGCACCCGGATACAGCCAAGGCGAAAATCGTAAAAATTAAAAGAGCCAGTGCAGACAAGGACCGTTTAGGACGGTTCATTTCGTAGTTCCCCCTTAAGGAATATGTAGGAATAGAGAATGGGTTATTTATTTAAATTTGATTATGATTATCATTCTCATCCGTTATTAAATAGCATATTTCATTTGCTGTCAATACTTTCCTTGATAATTTCCGTTTGTTGCCGTTTATAAATGAAGCGGGTTTTAACAAAACTTTAATACCCTACGTGATTTCCCCTAATATTCCGTCTTCATAATGAAGATAGAAGCTTATTCGGGTAAAACCGGGAGGACCTTAACGATGAAACTGTTCAAAAGCTTTAGCGTACTGCTGATCGCCGCAAGTTTTTACAGTCAGGCTGCCTGGGCATCGGTCGAGGAAGGTTATGAACCGCTGAGGGATATGCTGGAGCAGGCAGGAGCCCGCGTGACGTGGAATCAAAGCACGCTGACGGCTGATTTTGCTCTGCAGAGCGGTCTGGAAGGTTCGGTCACGATCGGGAATGACGGGTATAAGCTAAACGGAACGGACGGAAAATTGAACGGACACGTGAAACTGATCGGGGATAAAACGTATGTGCCGCCAGGCTTTGTCGAGCTGGTTCTCAGCAAGCTGCGCAGCGGCGGCGGGGATCAGACGGCTGTCGGAGAGGCGCTCGCCCGGGTAACGGCGGACGATGAGACGGAAGCGGTCGACACAGGGGAAGATGCGGCCGATGATCCTGCCATCTGGGTGCATCCGGATGATCCGGCCAAGAGCAAGCTGCTCGCGACCAACAAGGGCGGCGGAATTCTGGTCTATAACCTGGACGGCCAGCAGGTCCAGTCCTATAAGCTGGGCAAAATGAACAACATCGACGTGCGCTACGGGTACGAGCTTAACGGTAAGAGGATGGATATCGCGGCGGCGACGAACCGGACGAATAATACGGTCGACGTGTTCTCCATCCACCCGGAAACGGGGGCCCTGACCAATATTGCGGCCAAGCCGATTAAGTCGGACATGGGCGAGGTGTATGGTTTCAGCCTTTATCACAGCCTTAAAACCGGCAAGTACTACGCGCTTGTACTCGGCAAAGAAGGGGAGTTCGAACAGATCGAACTGATCCCCGGATCGGCCGGTGTGGAAGGCAAGCTTGTACGCCACTTCAAACTGGCGTCCCAAGCGGAAGGAATTGTCGCGGACGACGAGTACGGAACGATCTACATTGCGGAAGAGGACGCGGCCATATGGAAGATCGGCGCCGAGCCGGACAGCGGCCTGAAGCCTTACGCCAAGGTGGATGAGGCGGGCAAAGGGCATTTAACCGCGGATATCGAAGGGTTAGCGCTTTATTACGGGGCGGACGGCAAAGGCTACCTGATGGCTTCCAGCCAGGGAAGCAGCACCTACGCGGTTTACAACCGCCAGGGGACAAACCGGTACTTGGGCAGCTTCGCCGTCAAGGACGGTCTGATCGACGGGACAACGGGGACGGATGGAATCGATGTGGTCGGATTCGGCCTGGGACCGGCCTATCCTAACGGGATTTTCGTGGCGCAGGACGATGAAAATACGGATAACGGAAAGAAACGCAATCAGAACTTCAAAATCGTGTCGTGGGACAAACTGGCGAAGTCGTTCCACGCCCCTCTTCGTATCGACAACGACGTCGATCCCCGCAAGCTCAGCTCGCGTAAAGAGGGCTAACGTTTCAGGCAGACAGGTTCGGAAGGCTCAGACAAGCATGGGCCGACCGGAGCTGTCTGTTTTTTTCGGCCCGCATAGTCCATCCCTCGGATCATCCTGACTTTCTCCCGCTTCTCCGTCCGGTTTCAACCCCCTGATTTTGAAAAGGCGGCCTTTGCTTTCTGGCGGTTAATCTTTTATCATGAAAACTAATTTAGTTTACTGTTCTGTTCCCGTATGCGCGGGTGCGGTTATATAAAAGGAGTGGATAGGAATGTATTTGCCGTCTTTTCAACTGGAAGGTAAAACGGCTCTGGTGACCGGAGCGGGGAGAGGCATCGGCAGAGCACTGGCTATCGGTCTTGCGGAAGCGGGAGCGGATGTCGTGCTTCTTTCGCGGACGCAGAGCGATCTGGACGCCGTAGCGGCGGAAATTGCCGAAGTGACCGGGCGCAAAGCTTATGCGATTGCGGCGGATGCGGGAACGCGCGAAGGCGTGACGGAGGCCGTCGGCCGAGCCGTACGCGAAGCGGGACGCCTCGATATTCTCGTCAATAACGCGGGCATGAACATCCGTACACCTGCGCTCGAAGTAACGGATGAGGAGTGGGACGCGATCGTGCAGACGAATCTCAAGTCGGCTTTTCTGATGTCGCAGACGGTCGGACGCCACATGAAAGAGCACGGGGGAGGACGGATCGTGAATGTCGCCTCCGTTGCGGGCCATATGGCGCTGCGCACGGGAGTCGTATACGGCTCGACCAAGGCGGCACTCATTCAAATGACGAAGATCCTGGCGCTGGAGTGGGCGAAATATGGCATCCTGGTCAACGCCATCGGCCCCTGGTATTTTCCGACGCCGCTTACGGAGAAGCTGCTGGCCGACGAGTCCTTCGTGGCCGAAGTGACGGGCCGCACGCCGCTGAAGCGGGTGGGCCGGCTGGAGGAGCTGGTCGGACCGGTCGTGTTCCTCTCGTCGGATGCGGCGAGCTATGTGACGGGACAGACGCTTTATGTGGACGGCGGTATGACCATTTATGGATTCTGACGACAGACGCGAAGGAGGAAGACCGATGAAACCGTTGCCGCTGCGTCTCAGCGTGCTGGATCTCGTACCGGTCATGCAAAAAGCGGATTCCCATACGGCGCTGGGACAAGCCGTCACGCTGGCGCGGACAGCCGAGAAGCTCGGCTATACGCGCTACTGGGTGTCCGAGCACCACGACATGAAGCAGCTCGCCTCCGCGTGCCCGGAAGTGCTCCTGGCCCATATCGGGGCCCATACGGAGCATATCCGGATCGGATCGGGCGCCGTTCTGCTGCCGCATTACCAGCCGGTTAAAGTCGCGGAGGCGTTTCATCTCTTGGCGACGCTGCACCCCGGGCGCATCGACCTGGGCATCGGACGGGCTCCCGGCGGTTCCGCGCATGTCACGCTTGCCCTGAGCGGCAATTTCCTGGAGAATGTGCGGAAGATGCCGGACAAAATCCGCGATCTGACCGCGCTGATCGAAGGCGAATTTACCGTGGAAGGGGAGCGGGTCACGGCTCGCCCGGTTCCGCCCGATTCGCCGGAGCTGTGGCTGCTCGGCACGAACGCCAAAAGCGCCGCTTACGCGGCCGAATACGGCACCGGCTACGTATTCGGCCGGTTTATGAGCGACAACGACGGCGCCGCCGTGCTCGGAGAGTACCGCAGCGCTTTCCGGCCTTCCCGCCTGCTGGCGGAGCCGAAAGCCATCGTCGCCGTCGGAGCGGTCTGCGCCGAGACGGAGGAGCGGGCCCGCGAGCTGGCCGCCGAGGGAGCGGGCTGGCTTCGCTCCGCGATTCCGGCCGCGGAGGAGGCTGCCGGCAGCGAAGCCGCGCAGGCGCAGGGCCGGCATCGGCCGCAGGGTGCGCCCTCGGCGGCGGATGAGGCGGCCGGAGGCAGGCAGCCGGAGAACGCGGACGCGCAAGGCAGGCGCACGCTGATCGGCACGGCCGGCCAGATCAAGGAGCAGCTGCACGAGCTGCAGAAACTATACGGCGCGGACGAGTTCCTCATCGTGACCCAAGTGGCGGATTACGCGCAGCGTCTGAAATCTTACGAGCTGCTCGCATCCGGCATCATCGGTGCGGGGCGGCGGTAACGATGAGACACCGCCCCGGCTAATTTCGACTCCGCGCGGTGGATATTTTTCACGCGATATTAGCAAGAAACCTCCGCTCTATCCCGCGGACGATTCTTCCTGTACAATATAAACCAGCGCATGCCGACAAGCCATTTTAAAGCAAAATCTAATTTAAGCAGGTGACATAATGGGTGAAATGGACGGACAAACGATTCAGGTACTGAACGCGAGCATGATTCACGATGCGGAGAACGGATATATCGGCAAAGTGGAATTTAAACTGGCGGAAGGCAAGACCGCTTACGAGGTGGCCCTTTTCAGCAAAAAGGGAACGGAATGGATGTACAGCTTGAACTTCACCGCCGCATCCGGCACGGAAGAAGAGATTGTCGCCATCGAGCAGCAGCTTGAGGAAGACGACGATCTGTTTGATTTTCTCGTGAACACGGCGCTTAGTCGTATGGAAGGGGACTCTTCCGGGGACGTGGAGTAGTAGTAGTCTCCTCCATGCAGGACGAGTTTCCGCCGCGTTTCCAAGCGATGCCCGCAATTCCGGTTGCGGGTATTTTCTGCTGGGCGAATTCGTGGTGAAACTTGCCATCGCGGCGGGAGCCGTGCTATTTTAAGGCCATGCGGCACGTTTTTTTAACCTGGACGTTTAGGGAGGGCGACATATATGACAGAGACCGAAAAACAGGCGGCCGCTTACGAGCTGGCTACCTTTGCGGGAGGCTGCTTCTGGTGCATGGTGACTCCGTTTGAGGAACTGCCGGGCATTCACGGCATCGTATCGGGGTATACGGGCGGCAGCGAGGTGAATCCGACCTACGAGCAGGTGAAGGCGGGAGAGACCGGTCATGCGGAAGCGGTGCAAATCCGGTTCGATCCTGACGTTTTTCCTTATGAAAAGCTGCTGGAGCTGTTCTGGCAGCAGGTCGACCCGACGGATGCTTTCGGGCAGTTTCAGGACCGGGGACTTTCGTACCGGGCGGCTATTTTTACCCACACGGAAAAACAGAGGGAGCTTGCGGAGCAGTCCAAGCGGGAGCTGGCGCAAAGCGGCCGTTTCGATAAGCCGATCGTGACAGAGATTGTTCCGGCGGGGCCGTTTTATGAGGCGGAGGAGTATCACCAGAATTATCACCGCAAAAATCCGAAGCATTACAAAGAAGACCGCGCCCAATCCGGGCGGGACGAATTTATCGGCAGCCACTGGAAATAAAATCGGCGGCATGCGGTAAAAAACGAGGCCGGAAGCCGGTTTGGCGAACATGCCCGGTTCCGGCCGGATAATCGACAAATGCGGAATTTTGAGAGGAGCTTATGAATCATGAGTGTACATATCGGAGCGAAGGAAAACGAAATCGCGGAACGTATTTTGCTGCCGGGAGACCCGCTGCGGGCGAAGTTTATCGCCGAGAATTTCCTGGAGGATGCCGTCTGCTATAACGAAGTGCGCGGGATGTACGGATTTACCGGAACCTATAAAGGCCAGCGCGTATCGGTTCAAGGGACGGGCATGGGCGTGCCGACCATTTCGATCTACGCGCACGAGCTGCTGGAAAGCTACGGCGTGAAGACGCTGGTGCGTGTCGGTACATGCGGAGCCTTCCATGAGGACGTGAAGGTGCGCGATCTCGTGCTCGCGATGACTTCTCACACGGACTCCGCGGTTAACCGCATCCGCTTCAACGGGCTGGACTTTGCCCCGGCCGCCGATTTCGGGCTGCTGAAGAGCGCCTATGAAGCCGCCGAATCCGCAGGCATGCCTGTGCATGTGGGCAGCGTCTTCACCAGCGACTCGTTCTACCGCGACGATGAGGGCGCGACAGCGGCCCTGCTGACGAAGTACGGCACTTTGGCCGTGGAAATGGAGACCACCGCGCTGTATACGCTGGCCGCCAAGCACAAGGCCCGGGCGCTGTCCATTCTTACCGTCAGCGATCACCTCGTGACCGGTGAGGAAACGACGGCGGAAGAGCGCCAGACGACGTTCCGCCAGATGATCGAAGTCGCGCTCGATACAGTGATCCAGTATTAAGGGGAAGTATTCAACTAACTTGCCTGCTAGTCCAATAAAGACGCTCCCGCGATTTCGCTTGGGCTGCGCCTTTCTCCCCTGTTCCGAAAGGAACAGGCTGAATCCCTGACCCGGCGTCAGGGATTTTTTTGTTGCGGCAAGAAACGGAAAGACCGTCTGCTGCCTGCCGCATGTCTTAGCAAGGCGTGTCTTTTAAGCAGGAGCCGAGTGCTTAAACAACACTGAGCGGTATAAATTTTTTTATAGAGGTTCTTCATTCAACCGGGTAAGATCGTCCAGAAACCTTACGATGACGGAAAGCTCTTCGCCCGAATAAGTACCGTACAGCCCGAAATGCTTCTTTTCCAGCAGCCGGTGAAGCTTATCGTGCACCTGCGCGATTTGTTCCCCCCGGGGAGTAACGAGATAATGAATTTCCCGCTTGCTTCCGTACCGGGGAGCTTCTGCCGCCAGTCCCGCCTGAATCAGTTTGGCCACGGCTTTGGAGACGCCTCCTTTGGTCACGCCGATGCGGTTCGCGATTTGGGTGACGTTTGCGTTCTTCCCGCCGGCTATCTCATGGAGCACGTGCATTTGCGTCAAGGTAAGCTGGCTCAGGTCCGTATCTGGCCCTGCGCCTTCTGTCCGCATATCTCCGATCATGTCGAGCGCCTTCTGTTTTTTCAGCTCCGCCGCCTTATCTCTGGAATGCAGATACTGGAGAAGCTTGGCTTGTAAAAGTTCGTATGCGGCTTTGCCTTCGTTCACTTGGCGTGCCCCCTGTCTTTAAGTGGAACGGACCGGTTTTCCGGTTCTTTCCCATTTTAACAGGACAAATACGGCTGTGGCAAAGGCGCATCCGAGCAGTCCGAACAGCGCGACAGGATGAATATACGTCTGTAAATAGGTGAAAACGACCGGTCCCGCAGCCATTCCCGCATAGCGGATAAAGTTATATAGACCGAGAACCGTGCCCCGAATGGAGGGGAATTCCCCGGTGAGCAGTGTCGTATGGACCGGTAGGGTGAACCCGGAGGAAATCCCGTACAGAACAAGCACTGCGGATAGTCCCGTCAAGGATACCATACCGGTTAGGGCGAACAGTACGACAAATCCGGAAATGAACAGACTGCCCCGGAAAAGAAGCGTCGTCATACCGATGCGGTGCTGAATTTTTTTGAACAGCCAGCTTCCCCCAATGGTGCTGACCGCCAAGGGAAGATAAAGCAGCCCGACCCGTTCGAGGCTGAGTCCGTAATGATCGGTGAGCAGAACCGGAAGATACACAAGCAGGGCGAAATAGATGAAGAAGTGCAGGAATCCGGTGAGCATAACGGTTAAGCCGGTTTTGCCGCCGAATATCGTCCGGTAAGCGGCGCGAGTCGAAAAGGGCTTCGTTTCGGCGGACGGAACTTCCTTTTCACCGCGGCTTGAAGGAAAATAACGGACATGAACAAGCAGCAAAAGGACCGCGATCCCCGTCAAAAACCAGAAAATGCCCGTATAACCGGCCCGGCTTCCGATAAGACCTCCGAGTACGGGAGCGAGAGCCGGTGCGAAGGACAGCAGGGTCTGATACGTACCCATCGCCCTGCCGCGGTCATGGCCCGAAAACAGGCGGCCGATGGTCATCGCCGCTATAAGCGGGACGGCTGCCGTGCCCAGTGCCTGCAGCGCCCGGAAAAGCAGGAAGCCGTCGAAGCGGGCCGCAAGCGAGCAGCCGGCCGATCCGATCACCGTCAGGAAGAGGCCGGGCAGCAAAATTTTGCGCGCTCCGACAGAATCGATCAAGGGGCCGAGCAGAAGCTGCATCACCGCTAAAATCAGCATGAAAAGGGAGACTGACGCATTAACCCAGGCAAGGGATACGTGGAAGGAATCCCTCAGCAGCGGCAGAATGGGGGAATAAATATTTTGCGTTAGCGAAGCCAGAAAAGCACTGATAGAGAGCAAATACAGGAGAAAATTAGTTTGTTTGCTATTGACGTCGGGCATAAAAGATACCTCCTGAATTATTGTTTCCGGGAAATTGTTTCCTGGAAACGATTAAATCATTTTGTTTGTGAAAAGTCAACTTCCTAACGGGACGGTGCTGACACGGAAGCTTTGAAGGCTGTTTTTTAAGTGGAGAGCCCGTTGTTAACCCGTTCGAGGCGGCTTTGGCGAAGGACGAAGGCACTGAAGAAGAAGCGCCGGGGCTCATGCGGGAAGCGAAAAATATTCAACCGGCGACTTGACCGGCTGGCTGAGCTGTATCACGACCTACCTGGAGTATGACGCCAGATACGATACGGCTTATTATCGCGACTGGAAGCTGGACGGCCCGTGATATCGGCACGTACGGAGTCATTTCCTACGTTCTGCCGAGTCATGCGAGGGTCGAGCTGAACCGGGCACGACGGGGCGGAAGCATTCAAGCAAAGCGGAAGGGAAACAGGGAGCCTTGTAGACGCAGACCCGGGTATCCGTTAGAATACGGGGATACGAGTCAAACCGCAGCAAGGAAGGGATTTCGATGAATTCATCCGCAGACGGCCGCTCTGTGCCGTCTTTCGTATACAGTTTTGCCTGCCACGAGGACGAAAAGGAGCTCTGCATGCTGGAGCTGCGCACTCTGCTGGGCGTCCGGCCGCAGGACGGCTGGGCCGAGAGCCCGCTGGAGCTGGACTCGAGCCGGAGCCCGTTTATCCGGCACCGGCTGGAGGTCCGGCTCCAAGCGGCCAGCCTGGACGAGCTGGCCGAACGGGCCAAAACGCTCGATTTGAACGGAGACACGTTCAAGTTGCTCTACGTGGAGGCCGAAGGTAAGGCCTCCTACGATGAGCGGCGCGCCATCGAGCGCCGGATCGGCCGGCATGTCCGGGGCAAAGCGGACATGAAGCAGCCCCGGCACCTGCTCGGCGCCGCTTACGCCGGCGGCCGCTGGGTGCTGGGCCCGTGCCGCCGGAGCGAAGCGGTCTGGCTGGCGCACAACAGCAAGCCGCGGCAGTACTCCACGGCGCTGAGCACGCGCGTGGCCCGCGCCGCGGTCAACATCGCGGTGCCGGACCCGGCCGGCATCCGCGCGGTCGATCCGTGCTGCGGCATCGGCACGGTGCTGGTGGAGGCCCTGTCGATGGGCATCGACATCGTCGGCCGCGACCTCAACCCGCTTGCCGTCCGCGGCGCGCGGGAGAATCTCGCCCACTTCGGGTATCCCGATGTGGTGAAGATCTGCGACATCCGTGATCTGGATGGCGCTTATGATGCGCTGCTTCTCGACATGCCGTACAATCTGTGCTCGGTTCTGAGCACAGAGGAGCAGCTCGAGATGCTGCGAAGCGCCCGCAGGCTGTCTCCGCGGGCGGTCGTCATCTCGGCGGAGCCGGTCGACGACGCTCTGGAGCGGGCGGGCTTCGCCGTGAAGGACCGCTGCGTCGTCCGCAAAGGGAGCTTCGAGCGGCAGATTATCTTGTGCGATCGGGGGGAGAACGGGGCGGAATAGGACGGCGCCGGGGGAGAGGGATGCAGCTAAAAAGGTACTGTCAATATGTTTTGACAGCAAAAAAGATCCCCCCCAAATGCGCGAACATCTAAGGACCCGGGCACACTACGTCCGCATACGCACAACAACGTTCGCATAAAGAGCGGCCGGCTTCGCTAAAAATCTAAACCGCCACAATAAAAAGTGATAGATCCTGCCTCGGCGGAGGGTCTATCACTTTTTATTTACATCGAGATAACATCAATTAGGCCCAAAATACGGCTAGCAGAAAGCTGCTGAAATAACGTGCTCAAGCCCAGCCCGGGGATTAACGGGACCGTTAGCGCAGCCATGTTCCAAACAGGTCGTTCGTTTGAGGCTCACCCGTTGGTTAAGCACCTATTTTCAGTTTGAGCGGGAATTTCTCCAGCGTATCCCTTGTTATTCACAAGCCGATGTTTTATATTGACATAATAGTAGGTCAAAAACAAAAGAGGTGAACGGACGAGATGACCCCACGCACGAAGGAACAAAACGAAGTGATCCGGCTGAGGCGTCTGGCGCAAATCCGGAAAGCCGCTGCCGATGTGTTTTTGAATAAAGGGCCGTTACTGGAGATCCGCGATGTGGCCGCGCAGGCGGGACTCGGCTATGGCACTGTGTACCATTATTACAGCAATAAGGGCGATTTGCTCCACGATCTGCTGTGGGACGCGTTGGAGCGGGCTGGGGGATGGCTTGAGGCCCCGCTTGAGGCCGTGCCGAAGGTTCCGCCGATGGTCCCGTTGGAGGCTCAACTGAAGCCCCCGTTGAAGGTCCCGCGCGCATCGGCTTTAGGGAAGGCGCCGGCCGGCGGGAATCTCGGCTTGGCTGCCGATGCGGACACCGGTAACTCGGTTGGCGCGGATTCCCGAAGCGGAAGCCGCGAAACGGCCGCTGCCGCAGAGCTGGGCCCCGTCGCCGCCGCCGGCGTCCGGCTGCTGCAGTTTTGGGCGGAGGACCCCGCCCTGTACCTGCTGCATAAGCAGGCCGGTGAAGGCTTTGCCTCGCTGCCTGAAGCGCGCTCGGCCCCGCTTTCGGCCGCCTTTCGCCGGGAGGTGCTCTCGCCGCTTGCCGCACTGCTGGAAACCGGACGTGCGGCGACGGACGGGGCTTCCGCTTCCGGCGAAAACGCGGCGGAACCGCCGGACCGGCTGCAGCGTGCGGAAATGCTGCTGGCCGCCTTGGTCGGCTGCGCCTCGCTTTCGCTTCGCCGCGGAAAGCTTTACGAGGAGGCCGGGGATATCGCCCGGTTTTTAAAATTATAGAATGAATAAGGAGCGAATAAACCAAGATGATCATTTTAAAATCACCTAGGGAAATCGAAGAGATGAAACCGGCGAGCCAAATCATTGCGGACTGCTACCGCGAGGTGGCCAAACTGATCGAACCTGGGATCACCACCCTGGAAATCAACGACTTTGTTGCCAGACACATCACCAAGCTGGGCGGCAAGCAGTTTACGAAAGGGTACAACGGTTTCCCCGCCGAAACCTGCACTTCGGTCAACGATGTGGTGGCCCACGGCATTCCTTCGAATCGGGCGCTTATGGACGGCGACTTGCTGAAGCTTGACATTGTCGTGGAATACGGGGGATGGTTCGGCGATTCGTGCCATTCCTTTGCGGTGGGCAATATCCGGCCGGAGGCGCAAAAATTAATGAAGGTGGCCAAGGAATGCTTGGATCTGGGGATTGCCCGGGCGATCCCCGGGGGCCGGCTCGGAGACATAACGTCGGCGATTCAACAGCATGCGGAAGCGAACGGGTATTCGCTCGTACGCGATCTGCTGGCGCACGGGATCGGGCGGAGCCTGCACGAGGAGCCGAGCTACGAGCATATCGGCGTAGCCGGCAAAGGCATTCGGTTAAAGGAAGGCATGGTGTTTACGATTGAACCGATGCTCAACGAAGGTACGTATCGTATCACGATCGACGACGATCAGTGGACGGCGAGAACGGCCGACGGCAAGTTGTCGGCGCAATATGAGCATACGATCGCAATCACGTCGGACGGACCGCTGATTTTAACGGCCCTGTAAAGAACAGAGGCAAACGGACGGGAATGCGTCATTTTAGGAAACAAGCCGCCAACCCGGCCTGCTTGGCCCGACGAAAGTTCGTAATCCGAAACGACGATAAAGCGTCGGACCCAGCCTGGGACCAAGGCGCTTTTTTATATGGAATGTAACTTTACCGATTTACGAAAACCGCGTTGCTATGCGCTTTATTCGCTGAAGCATTTCACGATCCGTATCCTCTATGGGATAGAGACTTTGGGTAGAAAAAGGTGCAAAGTCAAGAAGGAGAACAGGGAATCCCTGTTCTCCTTCTTTGTTCTGGCACGGAGGTTATTCCTGGCCCGAGGATGATCTGTTGCTCTCTCCATGGCCCGTCTGCTTATCATTGTTGCCCATTCCTTCACCGGCTTTGTTGCCTAATGCAGCGCCCGCAACCCCGCCTGCCAATGTACCCACCGGACCTAGAAAGGAGCCTACGGCAGCGCCTGCCGCAGCACCGCCTACGGTTCCCACGGCTTCACCAGTATCAATACCATTTTTGCCAGCATGATCACGGTGCTGTTGCTGTTTATTGTTATGCTCGGACATGTTGTTTCCCTCCTTGTACGTGGTATGGAAGCGCAGCTGTTTGGATCAGCGCCGGTTCCGAACTTAGTGTACCCATCCTTGAGCAAAGACATTTCTTGATTTCTGTTACGGTTTGCCTTAATCAGATGAACGGGTCAAGGTTCATTGACTTAAGCTAAGTTTTATCCCGAAAAAAAGCAGGCAGAGCGACAGCACCGACAAGCTTGCTTTTTTGTTTTTGTTGAGCGGAGCTGTAAGGCAGGTCGTACTTTTAAGACGCCAAACAAGAATTTCTGACCTTTTAAAAAAAGGCATTGAAATATATGTAATCATTAGTTATAATACAAAACATAACAAATAATAAAACGCTTTCATTTGAGAGAGGGTGAAGCAGTGAACCTAGCCGGAATGAACATTACGTACAAGCATTTTCCCTTCGAGCACTTCCTGGATTCCATGTCGGAGCTCGGCATCGGTCATATCGAATTGTGGGCGGGTGAGCCTCATTTGTATGTCTACCGTAATGTCCTCGGTAACTTAAGGCAGATCAGGCGGCAGCTGAAGGCAAGAGATATCCAGGTTGTCTGTTACACGCCGGAGCAGTGCGTTTATCCGTTCAACATCGCGGCCTCAGACGCACATTTGCGGCAGAAGAGTGTCGAATATTTCATCGAAAATCTGTACGCCGCGCTGGAGCTGGGGACCGATATGATGCTTATGACTTCGGGAATCGGGGACTTCTCGGTATCCCGGGAGGAATCGTGGAAATATGCAACCGATTCGATCTACCGGGTATCGCGGGTGGCTGAGAAGGAGGGGGTGACGCTTGCGCTGGAGCCTCTGACCCGGTTCGAATCGAACCTTCTGATCGACGTGGAGGGAATTCTGAGGGTGATGAAGGACGTCAATTCCCCTTCGTTAAAAGGAATGATCGATACCGTAGCGATGCAGCTTGCAGGAGAGACGCCTGAGGATTACTTTACGAAACTTCCTGAACTCTGCCATTTCCATCTGATTGATGGAGACGGTTCGTCCGATGCGCATCTGGCTTTAGATGACGGAGTGCTAAATTGGAGAGAATATATAACAGCCCTTCAAAACCGCGGTTATAAAGGAGCTTGCACCTTAGAGATTATGGGATCCGGTTATTACCAGAGTCCGCATGAGGCACTTAAGAAATCAATCAGGAAAATAAGGGATTTGGAAGTCTTATCATCTTGATTTGGAGGAACTCGCTATGAGTAACGGCACACTTACACGAAAACTGGGTTTCTGGTCGGCCCTGGCTATCGCAGTTGGAACTACGGTAGGTTCCGGCATATTTGTCTCTTCCGGAGATGTGGCAAAAGCGGCGGGTCTTCCCTCGATTTCCATCCTGGCCTGGATTATCGGCGGGATTATCGCAATTCCGCAGGTCATGGTGCTGGCTGAATTGTCAACGGCTTACCCGCAAAATGGAAGCGGTTACGTTTATCTGAATAAAGCGGGCTGGAGACCCTTGGCGTTCCTGTACGGCTGGGCGACATTCTGGGCGCTTGATCCGCCGTCCATTTCAATTATGGCTTTGGCCATCGTGGCTTACTTGGCAAGCTTCTTCCCGTTCTTTGCCGGGTTCGCCGGCAAGCTGCTTGGGGTGGCGATTATTCTGATTATCACCTCCATCCATTACCGCAGCGTTAAAGGAGGCGGAAGCTTTCAGGTCATTATTACCGCTGTTAAAATCATTCCTTTCCTGATTGTTATTGTGCTCGGACTTATGTATATGAATTTTGACAATTTCTCTTACACCCCAGCGGCGGGAGCAGGAAGCACGAGTCTTATCGGAGGCGTATCCGCTACGACCTGGGCGTACACGGGAATGGCAGCCATCTGTTTTATGGCGGGTGAATTCAAAAATCCGGGGAAAGTTCTGCCTAAGGCATTAATCAGTTCGGTGCTGATTATACTTGGCCTTTATACCCTGCTTGCGGTGTGTGTCACCGGCTTGATGCCGTTCGACAAGCTGATGGGTTCCAGCGCCGCTGTATCCGACGCCGTGAAATACATTCCGGGATTGTCCGGTATTGCCTCATCCTTTGTGGCCGTTACGGCAATCATTGTTATTCTGGGTTCCTTGAGCTCGTGTATTATGTTTCAGCCGCGCCTGGAGTATGCCATGGCGAAGGACGGGCTGTTCTTTCAACGCTTTGGGAAAGTCCATCCGAAATTCGAAACACCCAGTTTCTCGATTATCGCTCAGGTTACATTTGCCTGTATTCTTGTATTCTTCAGCAATCTAACGGAATTGCTGGGTTACTTTACACTCATTCAGCTGGTTATTAACATCCTGGATTTTGCCGCCGTCTATAAATGCCGGAAGAGAGACGATTATAACCCCATTTACCGGATGCCGATGTGGAGAGTAACGACAATCCTGGCGATCGCGGGGGCGGCATGGCTGGCATGGGGAACCTTTACGTGGGCCCCGATTCAAGGCATGATTGCGGCTGCAATTGTTATCGCGACAGGCCTGCCTGTGTACTATTACTGGGAGAAAAAATACGGCTCCAAAAAGCCCGGGGAAAGCCCAATCGTTGCTTAGTCAAAAAAACGTTGTTTAAATTGTCATGTTAATTTATAATACAAGACATAACAAATAAAATTGGATCATATTGGAGATCGCCTCCAGTATGGGGAGGGAACGAACATGTTGAACTTTGATGAACAGTTATTCCTTAAGCTTTTGGAACAAGAGGGCCTTGCCTTTAGAGGGCAGATTGAAGAGATGGTGGACGGAATTTGCAAGAAAGGGTACAGCAACATCTTTCTGATCGGTGCGGGTGGTACGATCGCCATGATGTATCCTTATGAATATATTTTGAAATCGAACTCGACGATTGACGTGCATGCGGAGATTGCCGCTGAGTTCATGGTGATGAACAACCGTCATTTCAGCAAAGATTCCGTATGTATCTTCACCTCGGTTTCCGGAACGACTCAGGAAACTGTGGCCGCAGCCGAGTTCTGTAAGGAACGCGGGGCAACTACCATCGCGCTTGTGGCTGAACCGGATACGCCGCTGACGAAGATCGTGGATCACTGCATCACCACGGGCTCGGAGAAACATTCCTTCGATACGTTCTTCATGCTGCTGCACATGGTCGTGTTCCGTTTCATGTACAACAATAACGAGTTCCCTCAATACGATCGGTTCGTCAAGGAAGTCTCCCTGCTGCCGCGTGCGATTCTGGATGCGGTCAAGTCCTTCGATCCGAAAGCGGAAGCCTTCGCGAAAGAGCATAAGGATACGGACTACCACATGATGGTGGGCTCCGGAAATCTATGGGGAAATACGTACTCATACGCGATGTGTATTCTGGAAGAGATGCAGTGGATTCACGCGAAATCGATCCATGCGGCGGAGTTTTTCCATGGCACACTTGAGCTGGTGGTTGAGGATACCAGCGTGATTCTGCTAAAAGGTGAAGACGAAACCCGGCCGCTGATGGACCGCGTGGAACGTTTTGCCGAGAAGATCACAAAGAAATTGACCCTTATTGATACCAAGGAATTCAAAATGGAAGGCAT
Source organism: Paenibacillus sp. GbtcB18 (assembly GCF_019091125.1). NCBI lineage: Bacteria > Bacillati > Bacillota > Bacilli > Caryophanales > Paenibacillaceae > Paenibacillus > Paenibacillus sp. GbtcB18. Next base: position 59,773 of record NZ_JAGXJX010000009.1, on the reverse strand, counting down.
CAGCGAAGAGTTCAGAAAACATTTCTCCGTCAATATCAACTGGTCCGTGCTCAGCCGCATCAGCGTCCACCTGGAGCGCGAGAGAAATCATCCGTTAACGCTTAGAAGATACTATCGTCAAATGGAATATTAAAATGTCGTGAGCACTACTTTGTAGTGCTCCTCTTTTAATCGCAGGGAAGGCGGGAGCAAGATGAGAATCGTTACAGTCGGAGATAATTGCATGGATGTCTATCAGGCCAGCGGCAAAGCCTACCCGGGAGGCAATCCGGTGAATGTGGCCGTTTATTTAACGGAACTGGGTGCACAGACCGCATATATAGGCTGGGTAGGCACGGACATGTATGGAGAGATCATGATCCGGGCTATTAAGGATAAGGGCGTGGATACTTCCCGAATATCCAAAAAGGCAGGAAAAACAGCGGTAACCCAAGTCGAGATGGTGGGGAATGATCGCAAGTTCGGCGATTATGACGAAGGAGTTATGGCCCGGTTTTCCCTTACTCCGGAGGAAATTAGCTTTGCCGGAAATTATCAGCTTGTACATTCGGGCATATGGGGGCATGCCGATAAGTATTTTGCCGCGTTTAAGGAAAAGGGGCTGGTGACCTCATTCGATTTCTCGGACCAGCTTGGCGACGAGCTCGTACAAACCTTAACGCCCCACGTGGATTATCCGTTCTTCTCTTACACCCGGGACGATGACTATATCCGGGAGCTTCTGACCGAAGTGAAGCAGAGAGGATCTCAAATCGCCGTCGCTACCCTGGGAGAGAACGGTTCACTGGCCTATGACGGGGAGCGGTTCTATACGTGCGGCGTCGGTAAGGTGAATGTGGTGGATACGATGGGCGCGGGGGATTCGTTTATTGCGGGGTTCATCTACGGCAGATTGAACGGGCTTCGGGTCGAGGATTGCCTGGAGCAGGGCGCGTCGACGGCGGCGAAGACCATAGGATATTTCGGGGCATGGTGACTGGAATAGGCCATCAATGTATAATACGAAGTATATAATCATTGATGGATAAGGATGAATGAACGATGAATTTAAATCCTTCAACCCCCCAGCCGCTGTATATGCAGATCCGGCAAATGTTGAAGAATGATATCCAGCACGGAAGATATAAACCGGATGAACAAATACCAACCGAGGCGGAGCTCTGTGATACTTATAATGTAAGCCGGATTACGATCAGGAAAGCGATCGAGGAATTGGTGCGGGACGGCACTCTGACGCGGATTCCCCGCAGAGGCACCTTTGTGGCCTCGAACAAGTTCCACAATGAGCTGTTATCTGTAAGCGGATTCTCGGAGTTCAGCCATCAGCTCGGCATGATCCCGAACTCCCGGATTCTCCGGAGTGAGGTCATTCAGGCCTCGGAGGAGGTAGCCGGGCATCTTCAGATTGAGGAAGGCAGTCCCGTGCTGGAGCTTGAGCGGCTGATGTACGTGGATGACCGCCCTCTTTTCTATGATATTGCCCATTATTCACTCACCCGGTTCCCCGATCTGGAGAAAAAGATTGCGATGAACGAATCGACCTACAAGATTTTGTCGGAGGACTATCAGACCGAAATTGTAAGCAATGATAAGATCATCGATGTCATCGGAGCGACCAAAGATTACGCGAAGCTGCTTGAATGTGATATTGGGGCGAATCTGTTCCGGATCTTAAAAATCGCTTTCGACGCGAACGATGAGCCGGTTCACCTCTCCACCTTCATGTGTGAGACCAACCGGGTCAATTTGACGGTTCACCGGGCCAAATAAGGACTTGCCTAGCGGCATAAAGACCCCAAAAGAAGGGGTCTTTTGTTTATTCAGGAGCACGAAACTATTCCAGCCTAAACCCCTGTTTCTCCAGAAACGGCTTCAAATGAGCGCGTACCGGTTGACGGTACTTGTCCGCCATACTGCGGGACCAGGTGATGCTCTGCTTGCCTCCGGTCCGTTCCTCGTAGTATTTTCGCGTCGTCTCATCGTACCGGCGGACTCCTTCGTCCGAGCGTTCGCTCTGATAGCCGTTCTCGTGCAGAACGGCCGTCTGGGGAAGCCGGGGGCGGAGGGAAGGCTCCTGGTCCGGCACGCCTACGCACATTCCGAACACCGGGTAGACAAGCTCGGGAAGCTTAAGCGCTTCGGAGACGCCGTCCGGGTTGTTGCGGATGCCTCCGATGTAGCAGATGCCCAGGCCGAGGGATTCGGCCGCGATTGCGGCATTCTGCGCGGCCAGCGCCGCGTCCATCGAGGCAACGAGGAAGCTTTCGGTGTTTTGGTGGAACACTTCGCCGGACTGCTCGGTTGCTTTGCGGAGCCGATTCAGGTCGGCGCAGAACACGAGAAAGAGTCCGCACTGCTCTACATAGGCCTGATTGCCGGCGAGCCGGGCCAGTTCTTTTTTCAGCGCGGGATCGGTGGCGGCAATGATGGTGTAGGCCTGCACGCTGCTTGAAGTCGAGGCCATTTGTGCGGAAGCGATAATCGCTTGCAATTGATCCCCGGGAATCGGATCGGGTTTGAACTTGCGGATAGAGCGGTGCCGGGTCAGCAGATCGATAACGGAATTCATGGACGCAATCTCCTTTTTTTCAGAGCATAAGATAAATGTTGATCGGGTTGTTACAGTTAGTTCTATTATAAGCGAAAACTTGGTAAGATCGTACTTATAGCCGGAAAGGGATGAAACGATAAAAACCGCCGAGAGCCGCTTAAAGCTGCTCAGAGCCGTCAAGGGACGGAGAAGTCCGGAGGCAGAGAGCGGATGGGCTTGAAGTTACAAGACGCAAGGAGGGGCCGCCATATGCAGGAAGGGATCGAACGGGACTTCGACCCGCCAATTTCCAAGAGCAATTCGAAAAAAATGCGGGCTTTTATACAGCGGAGCGTTTTTGTGCTGCCGTTTGTCGCGGCGCTGTCCGCATGTAGTGTGACCCACAGCGTGGAAACGGATACCATCCGCACTGCCGCCAAGTCCATGAAGAAGAACCTCAAAGGGTACAAAGGGCTCTACTGTACGTTTACCCGGCCTGATGTAACCTGCAGAGTGGACTGGAAAGGGGAGCCGGACCCGGAAACGCATGCTGCCGTACTGGCCGCCGTGAAGGCGTTCGTCACGCCCGAGCATATGCGGGAAATTGCCCGCAGTGTGAAATGGAATTTGGAAATTTCCGAATTCCATTTGCTCCTCAATACGGATGACAATAAGGCGGACGCGGAGCATGCCTATTCCGCCCGTTATTACAAAACGTCGGATGCGAGCGACGATTCCGAAGCCAATATAGACGCCTACAAGACCTGGACGGAAGACGGAGCGCAGGCCGTTCCTCTTGAAACCGGATCTGACTGAAACGGCTGCCTCCCGGCGGCTTTTTTTGCGTTTTAGCGGGTAGGGACGGTCAAGCTGTATATGAAGGACGACCGTTACGCGATGTCACATCAGGCTCTTTAAAGCCGCGCAGGTCCGAACGAATAGAACTTTTTTTTTAAAACTTTCCGGGGCGGGAACGGTTCCGCCGTTTCTGTTGTCTAATGGGTGGGGGTGAAAGCGTTGGGGGTTCAACAGAGAGACGAAGAGGGAAAACCGGCAAAAGAACATTTTCGGACGATGATGCTGGATTACGGACAGGACGTGTGGAACTACGCCTTCTTTCTGACCGGACGCAGGGAAATGGCGGATGATATTTCGCAGGATGTTTTTTTGAGCGTTTTCCGCCACTTCGATACGTTCGAAGGGAAAGCTTCCGTTAAAACGTGGCTGTTCGCGATCACCCGGAATACGGCGCGCAATCATATGCGGACCGCTTTCATGCGCAGGGTGATTCTGGTGGGCCGGGCGCAGCCAAGCAGCAGCCACCCGTCGGCGGAGAGTGAAGCGATGGAGGCGGCTTTCACGGACGAGATCTGGGAAATCGTGATGAAGCTTCCCGCAAAATTCAGGGAAGTGCTCGTACTGGATGCCAAATACGACATGACGATGGGAGAAATCGCCCTGGTGCTCGGCGTGTCGGAGGGAACCGTGAAATCGCGGCTGTCGCGCGCACGCAAAAAGGTGTCGGAAGCATGGAAGGAGGAGTCTGCTTATGAACGGGCCTAAGCCGGAATGGTACGACAAGCTGAAAGCGGGACCTTTTACAAGAAAAACGTTCACGATGGACGATATATACCGCATCGAGCAAAAGACGGCGGAATCCGCGCAGGGTGGTCGTATGCCTAAGCTAAGCGTTCCCAAAAGAAGAAGGACGCTGCCCGTATTGGCGGCTGTGTTCTTGTGCGTAGCGGCAGCCGCGTTCCTGTTCCGGGGGGAGCTGGAGCCCGCCGTAACCAAAGCATGGTCCGGGTTCGTGAAACAGACGGAGCCGCCGCAGGCGACTGTTCCTCCTTTGCAGGATTCGAAGAGCTACTCCTACCTGAAAGGAGATACTTATTCCTTATCAGGACCTGACGAAACATCGAGTTATGGTTCCGACACGTATTTGGTCTCATCGGATCGTCCCGTTAAAATTCGGGATAAAAAAAACGGATTTATCCAAGTTAATAATGATCGCTGGATTCCCGAATGGTTTGTGCTAAAAGAATCGGATAAGCTTCTGGAAAATACGGAACTGAATGAATTTCTTAAGCAGAGGCCTATCGTTAATGTAAGTCCTTATTATAGGATCGTTAAGAATTCGTTAAATTTCTCTTTATACCCGGGCGAAGAAAAGCCCTCGGGATTTTTGCTTAAACAGGGAAGGGTCGTTAAGGTAATACGTGAATATGAGAACTGGCTATGTGTCAGAGTCATGTACACGGATGGTTTGGAGTATAGTGGGGACGTTTGGGTACCTAAAAGCGAATTGGCGGTTTATGACCCTTCCAAAGCTAGAGAAGGGCTTCTTAAAAGCAGAGCTATTGCCACTGATTCCACAGGTCAAACTGTGTACGTAACAGAAGGTTCTCCGATAATGATTGAAGATCTTTCAGAAAACAAATATACGTTTACAGCTTTTCGCGACATTAAAGGAACGTTATTTAAATCGGATTTTCTTGCAAATCCTTTTGAAGGAAAAGATCAGATACCTCAAATCGACTACCAGTGGTACTTTTCGAAAAGAGAAACCTTAGAAAAGTTTGATGTATTCACCAAAACCCGAACGGACGACCCGCTCAAAGGGCTGGAGCCGATCGATATTTTCCGTTTTTACGTGACGGCTTCGGAAAAAGGGGACTGGGAAACGGTCTATGCCCTTCTGATCAAGGGCAGCGATTACGCGACGCCCGGCCGGGAAGAATACCTGAACGATATCGGCAGGGAACCGGATGCGGATAAACAGGCGAAGCAGAAATGGGATGCTTTGCGGAAGGACTACACGCTGTATCAGGAAATCAGCGGGGATTCGGCGTACATCGTCATGACGAAGCGGGGGTCCGGTTCATCATCATCGGAGGACAAACAAGCGTTCAGCCTGATCCGCAACAAAGCGGGCATTTGGAAAGTGAACTGGCTGCCCATGCAGTAAAGCCGAATAAAAAGGAAAGAGCCAACTTTGCGTGGTCGGGGCAAAGTTGGCTTTTTAGCGTGCGGGGACCTGTGTAGGTGATGCCCTGTATGATGAAAGCTCGATCAGTTCGTGAAGACGTGGTTTCCGATCACGGCCGTTTTCGGACGAGACTTGCTCCAGGACGAAGTGGCAACGTCCGGATTGTAGTAAAACAGCGCGCCCCCGGTCGGATCGGAGCCGTTCAGAGCGGCGCGTGCCGCTTTGTAAGCCGTTTCGTTAGGCTTCAGCCAGTACTGGCCGTCCCGGACGGCGGAAAATTGCCCCGGCTGGTGAATGACGCCCGGAATGGAATCCGGGAACTGGTTGGATTGCACGCGGTTGATGACGACGGCGCCGATCGCAACCTGCCCCTGGTAGGACTCGCCGCGGGCCTCGGAATAAATGATGCGCGCCATCTGCTCCAGGGCGTTCTGCTTCGGCACGGCCGCTTTCTCCAGCTTGCCGAGGGTCTTCGAGTCGGCTTCGCCGTCGACGGGAAGGCCGTAAGCGCGCTGGAACTTTTTCACGGACTCCGCGGTTTTCATTCCGTAGTAGCCGGTGACGCCCGCGTCAAAGTAACCGAGCGCGTCAAGCCGCTCCTGCAGGTCCAGAACGTGCTCGCTCTGTGTTCCCTTAGACAGGGACATGGCCGAGACCGAAGGGGCCGCGGAGACTAGGCCGATGGCGCATGCGGCGGCAGATAAGAATATAGGCATTTTTTTCATGGTTGATGGAAAACCTCCTCTTGTTTTTATGACCACGTTTTGTGTACGTGCGATAGGGACTTTAGGGCCTACGATGGTCATCAAAAGCTTCCGCCCACGCTTATCGGCGGCTGCAGGGGAGTGACAGGAGGCCGGCTTGAATCCGGCCCGTCTTTTATACTGTTCGGGGAGTTTGGCCGAATTGTTTCCGTAGGAACGAAAAAAATGGATAGACGATCCAATTTTGAAAAGAAAGAGACCCGCAGCAACGGGCCGCGGGTCTTAAGATTTATTTATTAAAAGGGGGTCGAGTTTTAGTATAGGGCTTTTATATTAAAGGAAGATGAAAACTGGATTGCAGTTATGTTACAAATTGTTATCGGAGTGTATTCTCATCGCCCGCAGAGTGGTATAGTTCTAGGGTGAGCTTTGCAACGAAAGCTTGCACAGAGCAGCTTAGAGGACAAAAAAGACAGAATTTGAAGGTGAACGGTTTTGAGTCAGGCCCCTTTTTACACCGTGCCTCCGGGTACGGGACACACGAACATTCCGCAAGCCGTTATGGCTTCCGCACATACAAGCAGGGAACTGGTCCCGGACGGAGACCGGGACGCTTTTTACTTCCGCCGCCTGGAGGAGCGGGGCATCGCCCTGAACGAGCCTCAGATCCGGGCGGTGAGACACTTTGAAGGACCGCTGCTGACGCTGGCGGGCGCCGGCTCGGGCAAAACGTCCGTGCTTGTCTGCCGGACGGGCTACTTGCTCGCGGTGCGCGGGATCCGGGCGGCGAGCATTCTGCTTGTCACGTTTTCCAGCAAAGCCGCCGCCGAAATGAGAGAACGCATCGCCGCACTGCCGGGAATAACGGCCCAGGAAGCTTCCCGGCTTCAAGCGCGGACGTTTCACTCTTTTTTTCTGCGGGTCATAAGGAGCCAAGGCGTCCAAGAAGAGATTTTTAACGAGACGCGCAGGCAGCACATCCTGCTCAAGCAGATCATGCGGGAGCTGGGCATTCCCGATACGTATCAGCCCGAGACGCTTCTGACCCTGCTTTCCTTTTATAAAATGAACCGGACGGAGCTGCAGGATCTTCCGCAGCAGACGAAGGAAGAGAAGGAAATCCGCAGCATTCTGATCCGCTATGAAGAGTGGAAGCGGGCCAACGCCAAAATCGACTTCGACGACGTGCTTCTCCGGGCGTACCGGATGCTGAAAGAGAACGAGAGCCTGCTGCGCTCGCTGCAAAACCGTTTCCAGTATGTCATGGTGGACGAGTTTCAGGACACGAACGGCATCCAGTACGAGCTGATCCGCATGATTGCGTCGCCGCAGAATCATTTGATGGTGGTGGGGGATGACGATCAGACGATTTATTCGTTTAACGGGGCGCGGAGCGAATTTATTCTTCATTTCGAAAAAGAGTTCCCGTCCGCCAAGGTAATCACACTGGCGATTAATTACCGCTCGGGGGCATCCATCGTCGGGCTCGGGAACGAAATCATCCGGCACAACAAGATGCGGCGGGTGAAGACGCTGAAAGCCGCGAACGCGGGCAGTTCCCGGCCCCAGTACATCCGCCCGCTAACGACCGACGAGGAGGCGGAAATCGTCCTCACCCGTATCCGGCAGGATGTGGAGCGGGGGAAGCGGAGTTACGGGGATTACGCCGTTCTTTACCGCTCCGCAAGCAACAATCGCGCTCTGCTGGAGCAGCTCGTTCTGCGCGAAATCCCCTATATTGATTATGGGGACGGGCAGCTGCTGTACGAGCATTGGCTGATTAAGCCCGTTCTCGATCATATGCGCCTGTCTTTGAACCGCCGCGACTTTGAGGCGATGGAAGGAGTGCTGCCGTCCCTGTACATCAACCGGGAGCACGGGATGGCGTATATCCGCCAGCAGGAGGCGCGGCAGCCGAAAAAAGGGCCGCTGGTTCATCTGCTGTCCATGCCGGACAAGAAGGACTTCCAGATAGAGAAAATCCAGGCGAGGCTGGAACTGATTCGGGAGCTGAAAAAGCTGAAGCCCCTAGACGCGATCCGCAAAATGCGCGTGCATTTTTACGACGCCTACGTCGAGACGGACGGGCGGAAGCAGCCGACCCAGCACAAAGAGATGCTCAAGGAGATGCTGGACGAGCTGGAAACGTCGGCGGAACGGTTCCGCACCACGGCCGAGTTCGTCCTGTTCGTGGACGATGTGCTGTCCCGGAGCAGGCAGAGCGGCCGCCATCTCTCCGAGGAACAGGGCAACCGGGTCGCGTTGATGACCATTCACCGTTCCAAAGGATTGGAGTTTCCGGTGGTCGTCCTGATCGGTGCCTGTGAGGGCAGCCTGCCCCACAGCTCCGTACTTGACCCGAAAGCGGCGGACGGCGCCGCCGATCTCGAAGAGGAACGGCGCCTCGCTTACGTGGCCGTGACCCGGGCCCGCGAGGAGCTCATCGTAAGCTCGCCTTCCCTGTATAGGGGAAGAAAGGCGGGCGTCTCGCGGTTCGTCGTGTCCGCTTTTACGGGGCGGAGCGGCGATTCGCCGGCTTTCGGCCGACGCGCGCAGCCGTCCTCCGGCAAGCGGACCGTCACGGCGGTGAGCCGCACCGCGGTGGCGTCCGTCCGGGCACCGGAGCGAAGCGCACCGGCCGCGCCGGTACGCACGGAGACGGTGCCCGCGTGGCTCTGCACCGGGCCGGGCTGCAACGCCTGGGTGCGGATCGCCGCCGGCGAGCCCGCAGCGGGCAAGGCCTCCGGTGCGCCGGCCAAGGCCTGCCCGCTGTGCGGGGCGCCGATGACGGCGGGCCGCCGGGAAGCGGCCGTGCGCACGGCCGGCCGTTGAGGGCGCGGGCGCGTGGCCCGCTGCCCGGCCGAGCTGCCGGCGAAGGCTTGCCCGCTGACCGGCGGGGCCGGCCCCGATGCGGGGGCCGAAGCCGGCCCGCTCTGCGGCTGCCGCCCAGGCCCCCGGTAATCCGGCGGGAATAGCTGCCGGAGTACCGTCAGCGCGCTGCTAACGGCGTCTGCGGCGCTCCCGCAATCCGGCCGGAATCGCACACGCGCATACAATCTCATAAAAAGAACGGACCGGCGTCTCCATACCCGGTCCGTTCTTTTTATTTCCACAAGCGGAGAAGCGGCCCCTCCTCACCGAAAACCGGATCGGTGTCCGGCACGGGAACGCTGCGGATTTTTTCCCGGATGGCGGGGGTTGCGCTCTCTTTATGAAGATCGGGCTCCATGCCGCCGGGATAGGCCCCTACAATCTTGAAGTCGGGGCTGCCCGAAAGCTTTTTGTGCCCGGTTCCGGCAGGCAGCACGACCACATCGCCGGTCCTCAGCTCTACCGACTCTCCATGCTCGCCGCCGAGCCGGACTACCGCGCTTCCGCTAATGACGCCCAGTACCTCGTGCGCGTTGCTGTGGTAATGATGGTAATCGAACACGCCGTTGGTCCAACTGTTCAGCCAGTTATGCCGGTTAAACAGCTTCTCCGTCTGCTCCGCATTTTCCGAGAAAACCCCGCTGTACAGAAGCACGGGCAACCGGGGATGGTTCGGAATGTCGCCGTCTTCTTTGAAAAAGAATGTTTTCACATCCACGTCCGCTGCGCTCATGTAAAGCTCCCTCCCTAAATCGACTGTCAAAATAAACTCTTGAAATTTTGGGGACTAAACTATTGACCCTATATGTAGTTAACCTTCCCGCTATTTTTTTAATACGAGAAAATAAACCAAAAGACCTCCTCCGTTGTGGAACGGAAGAGGTCTTGCTGCGAATTCAGCTTTTGGGGGGGCTGCCCGGCCGAACTTCCGGAAAAGCCTTAAAACCGGCCGTTACTGCGGATTGGTTGTCCAGATTCCGGCGGTCTTGATGAATACGCGCGGAGGAAGCTTCAGCGTGGTAGTGATCAGCTCCGCTACGTCTTCCGGCTGCATCATCCGGTCTTCGTCGCCGATTTTGAGGCCCGCATTGCTCGCCAAATCGGTATTGACGGTGCTTGGCGTAAGTGCCGTTACACGGATGTTGGATTTGCGGACTTCCTGCATAAGCGCCTCGGTCAGACCGAGAACCCCGAATTTGGAGGCACAGTATGCCGATCCGGTAGCAAAACCGCGTTCCCCGGCCGTAGAGGCCACATTAATGATATTTCCGCTGTTTTGCTGGATCATGCCCGGCAGGACGGCACGCGTCACATAGTAGGTTCCCATGAGGTTGACCTGAATAATGCGTTCCCACTGCTCGGGGTCCATATCCGCCACCGTGCCGAATTGGGCGATTCCCGCATTGTTGATCAAAATATCGACATGGCCGAGTTCTCCGGTTAGGGAGGAGATAGCCTGCTGCACTTCGGATGGTTTCGAGATATCGGCGGAAGCATAGAAAACGTTGACTCCGTATGTACCGGAAAGCTCTTTCTGAAGGGCTTCCAGGTCCACTGTGCTTCTGGCCAGAAGACCGAGGTTAACGCCTTCTTTGGCAAGAGCGGCGGCGGCCGCTTTGCCGATTCCTTTGCCGGCCCCGGTGATGATGGCTGTTTTGTTTTTAAGGTCCATGAATGTCTCTCCTTTATTCCCTTGAGGGATCTTTGGTCTCTTAGCTAAGTTACCATAATAGTTACAGTTTATCAAAATCGGCCGAAACTGTTTCCGGGTTAAAAAGAGGGTTAAAGAGGGCTTCTTTTCGGAAGCTTTTTTTTGTACGGAAGTTTGTTTTTTTCAAGACCCAAACTGTCTCTCATCCGCGCACATATTCTAGCAGGAATCCGAAAAAGGAGTGAGAGAATGGGAGCTTTAACTTCGATTATTATATTGACCCGGAACGGGCTGAAGCATACCCGGGCTTGTGTCGAAAGCGTACAAAAGTACACGTCTTTGCCGTACGAATTTATTTTTGTGGATAACGGATCGACCGACGGAACGTTGGCTTATTTATCGACCGTCCGGAATGCGACCGTGCTTGCCAACTCTGTGAATAAAGGCTTTGCCGGGGGTTGCAACCAGGGAATCCGGGCGGCCAAGGGAGACTATCTGCTGCTCCTGAATAACGACGTCGTCGTTACGGAAAATTGGCTGGAAGGGCTGCGCGGGTGGCTTGATTGGGACCCGACCATCGGCATCGTCGGACCTGTTTCCTGCAATGTGGCGCCGATTCAGCGGATTCAGCCGGACCCTTATCAGACCATGGACGAGATGCAGCGGTTTGCGCGCAAGTGGAGAGAGCAAAACATCGGAATCGGATTTTATCCGCACCGGCTGATCGGTTTTTGCATGCTTTTTCATAAAAAACTGATTGAAACCATCGGAGGATTCGATGAGCGTTTTTACCCCGGTGGGTATGAAGATGATGATTTTTGCCTTCGCGCCCGGCTTAGCGGAAAAATTTTGTGGGCTGCCTGCGACGTTTACATCCATCATCACGGTCATGCGACTTTTACGGCCAATGGACTCGCCTGGAATGAACAAGGCCTCTACAATGCGGAAATATTCCGAAATAAATGGAATTTGGAAGTTTCCGCGGTCGAGCTGGAAAAAACGGGCTACAATCCGAGCCTCATCGTCGAGAAGGTTAAAACCTTTTGCCTCGAAAAGCATTTCGTGCCTCTAGGAGAAGAAGGTGACTTGGCGTGAGCCCGAATTTTTTCGCACAGGGTAACTCTACAAACCAACTACGTTCGCAGTTCATAGATTAATAGAGGAGGTGAGGTTATGACCGTTTTATTTAACAATTTGATTCGAAACGGCGGCTTCGAGCTGGGAAGTTTGGATGCCTGGGGAGCCTTTAATGCCGTTGCGGTGAGTACAAATCCCAAGGTTGGCGGATATGCTTGCCTACTGACGGGTGGAAATGTAGGAGCGGGGATCATTCAGGCGGTTTTTGCTTTGCCGGGGGAAAGCTACTCGATTTCGGCCTCTTTCGCCAAAACCGGAACCGGAACGAGTCCGCAAGTTAACGTAGCGCTGGCTTACTATGATTCCTCGTATTCGTTCATTTCGAACGGGATAGCCAGTACGATCCAGCAGGGGACCCTTCCCGATGTGGCAACCGGATCCTGGAAAATGCTCTATGAGGTGACCGGCGAGGTTCCTGCGAATGCGGCCTATGCCTCTTTTCTGGTGACTCTTTCGCCATTGCAAAATTCATCCAACGTACTGATGGACGAAGTCGTTGTCATGAATGCAAGTGCGAGCGCATCGGGCGTCACGGGTGCGACAGGAGCAACGGGGCCCGCAGGTCCGACCGGCCCGACTGGAAGTACGGGAGCCACGGGTGCTGTAGGGGCGATAGGTCCTACAGGTGCGGCTGGGCCGGCAGGAGCCACGGGAGCAACTGGGGCTGACGGAGCGACGGGAGCCACGGGAGCTGATGGAGCGACGGGTGCGACCGGAGCTGATGGAGCGACGGGTGCAACCGGAGCAGATGGAGCGACAGGTGCCACCGGAGCTGATGGAGCAACAGGTGCAACGGGGGCCGACGGAGCGACGGGTGCAACTGGGGCTGATGGAGCGACAGGTGCCACAGGAGCCGATGGAGCGACAGGTGCGACCGGAGCCGATGGAGCCACAGGTGCGACCGGGCCGACTGGAGCAACGGGAGCCACTGGGGCTGATGGAGCGACGGGCGCAACCGGACCGACTGGAGCGACAGGGGCAACGGGTGCCGATGGAGCGACGGGTGCCACGGGGGCCGATGGAGCGACAGGAGCAACTGGGGCTGATGGAGCGACAGGTGCGACCGGACCGACTGGAGCGACAGGTGCCACAGGAGCCGATGGAGTGACAGGAGCAACTGGGGCAGATGGAGCGACAGGAGCAACCGGGCCGACTGGAGCGACAGGTGCGACCGGGCTGACTGGAGCGACAGGAGCAACGGGAGCCGACGGAGCAACAGGAGCAACCGGGCCGACTGGAGCGACGGGTGCCACGGGAGCTGATGGGGCGACAGGTGCCACGGGAGCTGATGGGGCGACAGGTGCAACGGGAGCTGATGGAGCGACAGGTGCAACTGGAGCCGATGGAGCGACAGGAGCAACTGGGGCTGATGGAGCGACAGGAGCAACCGGGCCGACAGGAGCGACAGGTGCCACAGGAGCCGATGGGGCGACAGGAGCCACGGGTGCCGATGGAGCGACGGGTGCAACTGGGGCGGATGGAGCGACAGGTGCCACGGGAGCTGACGGAGCGACAGGAGCAACGGGAGCCGACGGAGCGACGGGTGCAACCGGAGCAGATGGAGCGACAGGTGCCACAGGACCGACTGGAGCGACAGGAGCAACTGGGGCAGATGGAGCGACAGGTGCCACCGGAGCAGATGGAGCGACAGGTGCCACAGGAGCTGATGGGGCGACAGGTGCAACTGGAGCAGATGGAGCGACAGGTGCCACAGGAGCCGATGGAGCGACGGGTGCAACAGGAGCCGATGGAGCGACAGGTGCCACAGGAGCCGATGGAGCGACAGGTGCGACCGGAGCAGATGGAGCGACAGGTGCGACCGGGCCGACAGGAGCGACAGGTGCCACAGGAGCCGATGGAGCGACAGGTGCGACCGGACCGACTGGAGCGACGGGTGCAACGGGTGCCACCGGAGCCGATGGAGCGACAGGTGCGACCGGGCTCACTGGAGCGACAGGTGCCACAGGAGCTGACGGAGCGACGGGTGCCACAGGAGCAGATGGAGCGACAGGTGCAACTGGGGCCGATGGAGCGACAGGGGCAACGGGTGCCGATGGAGCGACAGGTGCCACAGGAGCTGACGGAGCGACAGGTGCAACCGGGCCGACTGGAGCGACAGGTGCAACCGGGCTGACTGGAGCGACAGGTGCAACCGGGGCCGATGGAGCGACGGGTGCCACAGGAGCTGACGGAGCGACGGGTGCAACGGGAGTCGATGGAGCGACAGGAGCAACCGGGCCGACAGGAGCAACTGGGGCCGATGGAGCGACGGGTGCCACGGGGACCGATGGAGCGACAGGTGCGACCGGGCCGACAGGAGCAACTGGGGCAGATGGAGCGACAGGTGCTACCGGACCGACAGGAGCGACAGGAGCAACAGGAGCAACGGGAGCTGACGGAGCGACGGGTGCAGCGGGAGCAGATGGAGCGACAGGGGCAACGGGAGCAGATGGAGCGACAGGAGCAACTGGGGCTGATGGAGCGACAGGTGCTACCGGACCGACAGGAGCGACAGGTGTAACCGGAGCCGATGGAGCGACAGGAGCAACTGGGGCAGATGGAGCGACAGGAGCAACCGGGCCGACTGGAGCGACTGGTGCAACCGGAGCAGATGGAGCCACAGGTGCAACAGGAGCTGATGGAGCGACGGGTGCAACAGGAGCCGATGGGGCGACAGGTGCAACGGGAGCCGATGGAGCGACAGGTGCCACCGGAGCAGATGGAGCAACAGGTGCCACCGGAGCCGATGGAGCGACAGGAGCAACTGGGGCTGATGGAGCGACAGGTGCCACCGGAGCCGATGGAGAGACAGGTGCGACCGGGCTCACTGGAGCGACAGGTGCCACAGGAGCTGACGGAGCGACGGGTGCCACAGGAGCCGATGGAGCGACAGGTGCAACGGGAGCCGATGGAGTCACAGGAGCAACTGGGGCTGATGGAGCCACAGGAGCAACCGGGCCGACTGGAGCGACAGGTGCCACAGGAGCCGATGGAGCCACAGGAGCAACTGGGGCCGATGGAGCGACAGGAGCAACGGGAGCTGACGGAGCGACAGGAACAACCGGGCCGACAGGAGCGACAGGTGCCACGGGAGCCGATGGAGCGACAGGAGCAACTGGGGCCGATGGAGCGACAGGAGCAACGGGAGCTGACGGAGCGACAGGAGCAACCGGGCCGACAGGAGCGACAGGTGCCACGGGAGCCGATGGAGCGACAGGAGCAACTGGGGCCGATGGAGCGACA
>NZ_JAGXJX010000009.1:0-44548 GCF_019091125.1 Paenibacillus sp. GbtcB18 | reverse complement strand
GGAGCAACCGGGGCTGATGGAGCGACAGGTGCGACCGGACCGACTGGAGCGACAGGAGCAACTGGTGCTGATGGAGCGACAGGTGCCACAGGAGCAGATGGAGCGACAGGAGCAACCGGGCCGACTGGAGCGACAGGTGCCACCGGAGCCGATGGAGAGACAGGTGCGACCGGGCTCACTGGAGCGACAGGTGCCACAGGAGCTGACGGAGCGACGGGTGCCACAGGAGCCGATGGAGCGACAGGTGCAACGGGAGCCGATGGAGTCACAGGAGCAACTGGGGCTGATGGAGCGACAGGAGCAACCGGGCCGACTGGAGCGACAGGTGCCACAGGAGCCGATGGAGCCACAGGAGCAACTGGGGCCGATGGAGCGACAGGAGCAACGGGAGCTGACGGAGCGACAGGAACAACCGGGCCGACAGGAGCGACAGGTGCCACAGGAGCCGATGGAGTGACAGGAGCAACTGGGGCCGATGGAGCGACAGGTGCTACCGGAGCTGATGGAGCGACAGGAGCAACTGGGGCCGATGGAGCGACAGGTGCAACGGGAGTTGACGGAGCGACAGGTGCGACCGGGCCGACTGGAGCGACAGGTGCGACCGGGCTGACTGGAGCGACAGGTGCCACAGGAGCTGACGGAGCGACGGGTGCCACAGGAGCCGATGGAGCGACAGGTGCGACCGGGCCGACTGGAGCGACAGGAGCAACCGGAGCCGATGGAGCGACAGGAGCAACTGGAGCAGATGGAGCAGATGGAGCGACAGGTGCAACGGGGGCCGATGGAGCGACAGGTGCCACAGGAGCCGACGGAGCGACGGGTGCAACAGGAGCTGATGGAGCGACAGGACCTACCGGACCGACTGGAGCCACAGGCGCCGACGGTACTGCGGGAACCGGTCTTACCTCGTTTGCCAGCCGGACAAATACGGGAGGGACATCGGTCGCCGCAGGAGGACTGGTTCCGTTCAATACGGCCGGCGTCCAATACGGGACGGCTATTACGTTCAGTCCAACTGATCCGACGACGACTTTTCTGATCAACGAGCCGGGCTATTACCGGGTAAGTTTTCTCATCTATACGGGAACGCTCAGCCTGCTGTCTTCGGTAGCCGCAAGTTTCAGCGGGACGGCAGTGCCGCAGCCGAGTGCCTCGGTATTCTCACTGGAATTGGCGGGAGGCGTATTGACAGGGGACCTGCTCTTCCAAGCGGTAACGACGGGAAGCCTTACGGTTTCTGTGTCCGGGTTGGCGTTAACGCTCAGCGGCACGGGAACGAACGCCCAGATCACGATAGAAAAACTGGATTAACCCGCGTATGTGATTTTTTCCGGGCTCTCTGTCTTGCGGCAGAGAGTTTTTTTTCGCACAAAAAAACCTCGGAAGGAGAATCGGCTCGCCGCCTTTTCTCTTTCCGAGGGTTCTGTTTTCACGGATAGACTGAGTGTGTACGGATGTTTTTTTACTTATATTCTCCGATCAAATAGTTGTAAAAAGGCTCGTCGACCCAGAACCGGTAAGACTCAACCTTGGTAGCCGGGCTGATTTTGCGGATGCCCTCGGCAATGGCTTCAGGTTTGTCGGTCAGGGAAAAGGTTTGGGCATAGTAGTGGCCTTTAGTGATTTTATTGTTGGCAATGACTTTGTAATCCGGCAGCTCGGTCCGGGAATAATAAAGCGGCTGCCACCAAGAATGAGCAATAAGGCCGTTTTGGTCTTCGCTGTTCTTTTTGGCGTATTTCAGGACGATTTCCTGGAACCGGTCTTTTTGCCCGGCTGTCGCGAATTCAAATGAAAGGTCATATTCCTTGGCGTAGGCTATGTAGTTCCCGTTGTCGATCTGCACAACTTTGTAATCGTCGGTTTGAACCGGCTCTCCCCATTCTTTCAAGTAGATAAAAGCGGAGGTTTTCGGCTCGAGCTGGACGCGTGCATCGATATTCTCACTGCGCAGGAGTCCGATCAGCTGAAGGGCGTGGTCAATTTCGCTGTGTCCGTATGTAAGGGAACGCGCGCTGTCAAAGCGGGGCGTATATCGGTCGTCTTTTACGTTGTAGCCGGTTATCAGATCGGCTTGCAGTGCTTGGTCCACGATGTTTTGCAGGTCGGGCTGCTGGATCAGGTTCTGCACATTCCATGCGTCGCGTACCTTGCGGAGGATGCCCGGATCGGAGACCCGGCCCAGCTCATGCTTGTACAGGCCCTGCAATTCCAGCACGCGTCCGAGCAAAATTTCCGCGTAAGAGGCGGAAGCGGGCTCATTACGCTGAAAAGCTTCGTGCAGCCCGGCGGGCAGAAGCTCCGTATCCGCGGCTGCCGCGAGTTCCTGGGCGGCCTGCGGCGTCAACTGCGAGATTTCATCGTCCGCATGAAGCTTGGCGAGCGAACGTGCCGTTTTCTCGGCGGGATAGGTATAGGCGAGTTCTTTTAAACCGGCCGCTTTCACGGCGATGTATACGGCGGTACTCTGGGTGAGGGGCTGATCGCCATCGAGCCGGTCTTGCGTGAGGATTCCTTTTTCGTACAACGCCAGAGCGGATTTGTAATAGGGACTGCTTTCGTTAATGTCCTGAAAAGGATTCGGTTTGCCTGACGGCTCCAGGTTAAGAACAGCGGCTAAAACTTTAACAAAGTCGCCCTTTGTCGGTGCGGACGGCAGCGTATAGCCGAACTGGTCTTTCAAGAACTGCCGGTATTCCTCGGACAAAAGAGTGGTTTGCTCTGCGGCCAGCGGAGCGGCTGCTGCCGTAACACTTGCTCCCTGCCCGTGAGCTTGGCCGGACCACAATGTCAGAAGCAGAGTGCCGGCGGCAAGGACGGAGCCGAACCGGGTGGCGTTAAGTCGTGTAGTTGCGTACATGGAATGAACCCCTTCCTTGAAATTATTTATTCCAATCAGAAAAGTAGGAATTTATCAGGATGGTATCACCCTTTAAATAAGCTGTCAATACAAGGAAAGAACTTTGCCCGCTCCCGGCTTGACTTCGCCGTTTTCATTCGGGTAAGCTAAATTTATTAACGGCAGTCAAAAGTGAGGCGGTAATAACGTGAGCGAAGTAAAATCCGGATTGTTATACTCCAAAGAACACGAATGGGTCGAAGTGCTTTCCGATACGAAAATCCGTGTAGGCATGACCCCTTTTGCACAAGAGCAGCTCGGCGACATCGTATTCGTCGAACTGCCGAAAACGGGCGCTTCCGTCAAGGCCGATGATATGCTGGGCAGTGTGGAATCGGTCAAAACGGTCTCCGACCTGATTAGTCCCGTTATCGGAACAGTCGCCCGAATCAACGACACTCTGGAAGAATCCCCGGAGCTGGTGAATACGGACCCGTACGGCGCAGGCTGGGTCGCCGAAATCGACATTTCCGGCAAAGAAGCCTTGGACGGGCTTATGACCGCCGATCAGTATCAGGCTTATATCGTTTCGGAGCAGTAATCGTTTGCCGCTCCGGGCTGGGCACCCTGCCGGAAACTTCCGGCAGGGTGCTTTTTTTCGAGACGAGTGAATTCATCTCTCCCAAAAAAACGTTCCCGGGTCGCTTCCGACCCGGGAACGTTTTTTTGCTGCTGCACCAGGCGATTTTTGCCTGAGCTCACCTGATTTTACACGCACCCTCCGCTTCCACGCACCCTCCGCTTTCACGCGCCGTTCAGCCTCAACGCCGCCGTTTGGAGGCGATCGTCTTCTCGATGGCTCTTTTCATCGCGTGTCCGGCACGCGTCCATGTCCATCGGCTCATATCCCTCCGTCCCCGGAGTCCCTTGCGCCTGCACAGCTCGGGATGTTCGTAAGCGCGTCTCATTTGTTTTTTCAGAGCGCCGAGATCCGGCTCCGCCCAAAGCTGCCCCTTCTGGACAAACAGACGGCGGAAAGAGCGGGAGATCGCTTTATTCATACCGGCTGCGGGCGGTTTCAGCTTATAGGGGACGAGAAAGGAATTGGCCTTTGTCACAAAGTCCATGTGGCCGCCCCAGCCTGTCACGATGACAGGCGTTCCGCTGGCCAGCGATTCCAGGAACGGCAGGCCGACGCCTTCTCCGCGCGTAGGAAGCACGAACGCGTCGCCGGCGGTATAGATTCCCCGCACCGCATGGGGGCTGGTAGAGCCGGTCAGGAGATGAAGAGGCGCCGTCTTGTGCCGGATTCCCAGCTTTTTTTTGTAAGCCGCGATGCGGCCGCGGATCCATGCGCCCGATTCTCTCGCGCTGAATCCGCTCGTTTTGATCAGCAGCGCCGCGCGGTCCCGGGCGGAAAATTCCTCCCAGAAAGCTCTGAGCAGGGTTTCGGGATTTTTGCGGTGCTGGAAGGTGAAGACGGAGACGAACAGGAAGTCGCCCTTTTTTTTCAGGGACAGTTTCTTGTTCCGCGGGTTAAACGCGCGGGAATTCACACCATGCGGAACGATGTATACGGGGACGCGAACCCCGCTTCTTTTCATGGCGATTCTGTTCTGCACGGACGGCACGCAAACGGCGTCGAACCGGTTGATGTTCGGGAGCCAGTTCCGGGGGATTTTCGTCGTTTCCCAGACCGCATTCAAAATGAGATAATCGTACTTTTTTCTCGCTTGCGCGATATTCAGAGTATGCGGCAGGCGGTGATAAACCAGCACCTTCGGCTTCTTCCGGACCAGAGGTCTGCGGGCCAAGGCAAGCATGAGCCTTTTGGATGGGGTGGAGAAGGACGAACGCCTGCGCGAGGGGGTTACTTTGACATGAACGCCCAGCCGGTGCAGTGCAAGCACATATTCACGGCTGGCCGTTCCGATTCCGTTGTCGCCCAGCACGGGCCCGATCCATATGACTTGATAATGACTCACCGTTATCCATCCTTCTTTCCCAGATTAGGATAAAAGTTTCTTCATACGTTCTTTCTTTTCTATAGAGGGGTTCCGTTTCGCTGCCACACCTGAAAAACATTACTTTAGTTTACGGAGGCCGTTCAGGCTTTGAAACGGATAAGAAACTATTTTGCACTATCATTTTGAAGGCCCTTTCCCGATCTTTGAAAAATAAGGTCGGCTGCACAACGGCCGGTAGAACAGACGCCTTTTCCATCCGGTACCCGCTGTCATACATATAAAGGAGCGGTCTATTGAAAGAGAGTTTATCCGGATCGGAAAGGTGGCCGAAAGCATGGCGGTTATCGCGAGGTTTAACAAGTGGTCCAAATACAAGTTTATGAGAAATGCCGCCGAGCTTGTCCCTTATCTGCCGGCAACGAGTCTGATGTCGGAACGTTCCTTCCGGGAAATGTCGGAACGATACGGCCGGGTTGTTGTCAAACCCGTTGACGGGATGCAGGGACAGGGCATTTTCCATGTGTCGTGCCTGCCCGACGGTCGGTACGAAGTGCAGCATGAAAACCGCAAGATCAAACTGGCGGGCAGGAGGGAAACTTACGCTTTTCTGAGTAAGCAAATCGGCTCTCAAAGCTACATCGTCCAGCAGAGTATCGACAGGGCGACGGTCGGGGAGAGGGCTTTCGATCTGCGTATTATCGTTCAGCGGAAAAAAAATTCGCGCCGTTGGGTGGTTACCGGGCGGGTGGCGAAAGTCGTGGGCAGCGGCTATTTCGTTTCAAACACATCCAGAAAGGGCCAGCTCCTGCTTCTGGACGAAGCGCTCGGCCGCTCTTCGCTTCACAGGCTATCCCGGAAAGAGCTGCGGGAACGGATCGATGGGGTCGCTCTCGCATGTGCGAAGACGCTGACGGAACATTTTCCGAGGCAGGTCATCTACGGCATTGATATCGGGCTGGACAAGCGCGGAAATGTATGGATTTTCGAAGGGAATTTATACCCGGCCATGTCTCATTTCGTGAAGCTCAAAGACAAAACGATGTACCGCCGCATCATGGCTTACGGCGAAGGTCAGTAAAGAACGAGGAGAGGGGACGCGCGGCATGTTCAGAACGATGATGAAATCCAAGCTCCACCGGGCCACCGTTACGGAGGCCAATCTGAACTATGTGGGAAGCATCACGATCGACGAAGATCTGATGGAGCTTGCGGACCTCCTGCCCAATGAAAAGGTTCAGATCGTGAACCTTAACAACGGATCTCGGATGGAGACGTATACGATAACGGGGCCCAGGGGATCGGGATGCGTCTGCCTGAACGGGGCGGCGGCAAGGCTTGTGCAGCCGGGCGATGTCGTCATCATTATTTCCTACGCGTTGATGAGTGAAGAAGCGGCGGCGGACCACGTGCCCAAAGTGGTTATTTTGGAAGAAGGCAACAAAGTTGCTCACGATCGTTACGAGGAAAAACACTCCACCGTGCCGGAACCTTCCTGACAGGTCCTGTCGGCGGGCAATTGAAAAAGATCCCGAAGACCCTTCCGGAGCAGCTTGGCCGGAAGGGTCTTCGGGTTAGCCGTTAGAGGCCAACGGAGCGCTGGAGGCACGGGGCGATTTACATGAAATCTTCCATTGAAATTCCAGGCGGCGAATACAAAATGCGGGTATTCCGGTTGTCGGCGACATCCCGTATGGGCATGACGGTAAGTATAGGTAGCGTTACGGTTAGACATGTGTGGAACAGCTGGGGCTTGGCTAATATGCTCCGTACTTGGCTGCACATTGACACCATCTCGAGCGGGATGCTAACGTCAAGGTAATGAAGAGCAAGGAAGGAGATACCGCCATGCGCACCCGTCACGACGTGATCATTATCGGGGCCGGCTCGATGGGCCTGAGCGCCGGTTATCAGCTCGCATCAAGCGGCGTTCGGACGCTGCTCCTCGATGCGGGCAATCCCCCGCACGAGGAGGGCAGTCATCACGGGGAAACGCGGAAGCTCCGCCATGCCTACGGCGGAGCTTCCGCGTACGTGCCCCTTGCGCTGCGCGCCCAGAAGCTGTGGAAAGAGCTGGAGCGCCTATCCGGCGAGACGCTGCTGCGGACTACGGGCGTGCTCAACGTGAGCCGCGAAGAGACGGCCAACCACCGGAGCAAGATCGCCAACGCGCAGCGGTACGGCGTTCCGCTGGAAGAGCTCGATGCCGCCGAGATCCACCGGCGGTGGCCGGGCTTCTCCCTGCCGATGGGCTGGAGCGGCCTCTACGAGCCGGACGGCGGGGTGCTGCTCAGCGAAGCCTGCCTGCGCGTCTACCGGAGATTGGCGCTGGAAGCGGGCGCGGAGCTGCTGACGGATACGCCTGTCCGGTCCGTGTCGCTCGACGGCGGCGAAGCGGTCGTAACGACACCGGCCGGAACCTTCTCGTCCGGCCGTCTGATCGTCACGGCCGGAGCCGCGGCCGCAGGCATCCTGCCGGGCCGGCCGCTTCCCGTGTCGGCGGTCCGCAAAACAGTGGCTTGGTTCCGTGCCGACAGCGGGCTGTACCGGTCCCCCGGCTTTCCGGGTTTTACGGTTCATACGGGGCTGGGGGAATATTACGGGTTCCCCGACTTCGACGGTTCGGGAGTCAAGGTAGGCCGGCACGACGAGGGGATTCCCCTGAGTCCCGGAGAGCCGAAGCATCCGTTCGGACGAACGGCCGCGGACGAGGAGGAGCTTCGCGCCTTTATGGAAGCGTACCTCCCGGGCGCCTCGGGTGCGCTGCTGAAGGGCAAGGTCTGCCTGTACGAACGCACGCCGGACGAAGACTTTATTATCGGACGACTGCCGGGGCATCCGCATGTGAGCGTGGCGGCGGGCTTTTCCGGACACGGATTCAAATTCGCGAGTGTCGTGGGCGAAATTTTGCGGGATCTGACCGTGGGTGGAAGGTCCTTTCTGGATCTGGCTCCTTTTTCACCGGAGCGGTTCAATTGATTTTTACCGGCGAATGACCGGTTTTCCGTTTCGGAATCTCTCATCCGGGTAAGTAATAGACGTAGGCGGCAGTTAAACAAGACTTCCTAAGAGGCCTGCAAATTTACCGTTTGAGGAGTGGATCATCATGGCTGACAAAATGTCTCGAGAAGAAGCAGGACGCAAAGGCGGAGAAGAAACCGCACGCACGCACGACAAAGATTTCTACCAGGAAATCGGACGTAAAGGCGGCGAATCCCGCGGAAACGACAGCGGCAGAAGCGACGGCAAGATGAGCCGCGAGGAAGCGGGACGCAAAGGCGGACGCAGTTAAGACGATAAACGTGATCTCGACATCTAATTCGACATATAAAAGGACTTGCAGCCAACGGGTTGTAGGTCCTTTTACTGTGCGGATTAAGCCGGCCTGCGCCGGATTGTTCACGGAATCGTTACAAATAGGGCCCAGGTGAGCTATCCCTCTTTTGCAGGCATCCCGGTATAATAGGTTTAATTGATGGGAAAAGATGAGAGCAGCCGTAAAGGCGGCAGGCCATGCAGTTTAGGGGGATTGAACATAAATGAATGCGCATAAACAGGAAAAATCCGCCGGTTCTTCCGGTTTGAAGTTAACATTCAGGCGCAGGAGTGTCGGCACGGCCGTTCTTCTGCTGGTTCTGACAGCGGCGCTTGCCGGCTGCGGTTCGGGAGGCGGCGGACATGAAGGACATGGCGGTCAAGGCGCGGGCCAAGGGGCAATCGACACGCTGAATCCGATCGTGGCCAAAGTAAAGCTGCCGGAAGAACCGGTTAAACAAGGGACGGAAGCGGCGGTCGAAGTCACCGTCACCCAGGACGGTAAACCGGTGGACGATGCGGACGAGGTACTTTTCGAAGTATGGAAAGAAGGCGCCCCGGGCGACAAGCACGAGAAGATTAAAGGGACCCACGGCAAGGACGGCTTGTATACCTTAAAAAAGAAATTTGACGAGCCGGGAACGTATCTGATTATTTCCCACGTCACGGCCAGAACGATGCACACGATGCCGCAGGTGAAACTCCAGGTGGAATAGCCCCGGCGTCGGGTATCGTTATGATTTTCGAAGTAAGCGAACGGGTCCGGATGGAAATCATCCGGGCTTTTTTGCCGGTAAGAAGTCCGGCGTTGCCGTGCTAACCGGGCCGCGCTATACTCAAGTCAGACAAGCCGCAGAGACTGAGGGGGATAAGTACGCCATGACATTCAAATGGGACGGTCATACGCACACGAAGTTTTGCTATCACGGAAATCCCGCCGAGGAACCGGCATACCTGGACCGGGCGATTGAGCTCGGCTTCGAGCGCTATACCATAAGCGAGCATCCGCCGCTGCCGGATAAATGGATCGACAATCCGCGGCTCATGGCGGAATTGGCCATGCCGATGGAGGAGCTGCCGGACTATTTGGCCTATGCCGAAGAGATGAAAGCGAGATATGCCGGCAGGATCGAAGTGACCGTGGGCCTCGAGATGGATTACCTGTACGGCAGGGAAGATTTCTCCGACGCGCTGCTGGATCGGTACGGAAGCCGGCTCGAGGACGTCGTCGTATCCGTCCATTATCTACCCGGAGCGGGCGGCATGCGCTGCATCGACTTCACCGCGGACGACTTCCGGGAGGGTCTGCTCGCTCATTACGGGAGTATGGATGCGGTAGCGGAAGAGTACTACGACCACGTCGAGAAAGCGATCGAGTGGGCGGCCGGGCTGCCTATGCGCAAGCGCCTCGGCCACGTGCAGCTGATCGAGAAGTTCCGCGAGGCGCTTCCGCCGATCAGCCCGGAACTGATCGAGCGCAGGCTGACCGCGCTGCTGCCCAAGCTCCAGGAGACTGGCGTCGGCATCGACGTGAACGTCGCCGGTCTGCGGGTGCCGACCTGCGGGCAGACCTACGTGCCGCGGTGGTTTCTCGCCGCCTGCGCGAGCCGGGGCATTCCGCTGATTTACGGCTCCGATACGCATAAGCCGGAGCACGTGGGAGCGGACTGGGCCTGGTTTGAGACCGCTTTCGGCACGAGCGGTGCGGAAAGCTCAGAGTAGCGCCCCTGTGAAGCGGCGCCCGGAGCGGCCGTTCGAAAGCCGCGTGAAGTACCTGAGGCCGTAAGGGAAATTCGCCCTTACGGCCTCAATCCCCGGCGGGAAGCCGCCGGAGCCGGAAAGCACCGCCAACGAGTCGGCCGCGTCAAGCTAGCCGTTCCCGAAGGCGGTGCTTTTTGTGCAGCGGGCGGCTTTCGAGCACTGTAAGGACGCGGGGGAGGAACACCCGCGTCCGCCGCTGACTCTTGTTCTACATCAATAGAACAAGAGTCAGCAGATCGAACAGGGCCAGCGTGAGAATCGTCTCGTTGCTCGGACCGGGATATCCCGGAAAACCCGGATACCCTGGGAAGCCTGGATATCCCGGAAAGCCGGGGCCAGGGGGAAAGAATCCTCTTTCCTCGGATTCATCAAGCGGCTGCCCGTATGGTGCTGTTCTACCATAGCCGTTAACATGGCCGGCAATATACCCCTGCCCGTATCCCATGTCAGGTTCATAACCGTACCCCTGGACTTGCCCGCCGGATACTTTCAGTCGGACATAATTCGGGTCCACTCCGATAATCATCCCGTCATAAGTGCGGCCCGATTTGGTCTGCACCCGGACGTGACGGTTCATATACGATTTGCACAAACAATAAAAATCCTCTTTGTACATGGCTGGCGTCCCTCCGTTTTCCGTTCTCTTTCCTCCAGCTTATGTGCGGACGCCCTGCCGGGCGTGGGCATCCGGCTGTTTTGGGCGCTCCCCTCGCGGCGGCGGGTACACCCGGAAGGCGAAGATCGGTTATGGGCGTGATCAAAACCAATTCCGAACAAACCGGACTGCTTGCCCGTTTACTGCGGGCGGAAGCTGAGGTTTTTTTCCTTGACAAGAAGTGGTAAAGCCCCTAAAGTAGAAAAAAATTTACAGGAGGGACGCCGAGATGAGAATATGTCAGGTCGACGAGGAAATCAGTCTGGAATTATTGGAGCTCAAGCACGCGGAAGCCTTGTTCCGCCTGACGGACGACAACCGGGAGCAGCTCGGACAGTGGCTGTTCTGGGCATACGACACGAAAGAAGTCGGGGATTCCGTCGCATTTATCCAGTCTACATTGCACGCGTTCGCAGAAGGCAAATCGCTGGCCGCCGCCATTATGGTCCGGGGAGAACTGGCCGGGGTCATTGATTATCACGCGATGGTTCCCGCTCACGGAAGAGCCGAAATCGGGTATTGGCTCGGTAAAGCTCATCAGGGCCGGGGAATCATGACCCGCGCGTGCCGGGCGTTCATCGGATATGGGTGGTCCGAAAAGAACCTCAACCGCATAGTCATTATGGCGGATGTCGAGAACGCGGCAAGCCGGGCTATACCGCAGCGGCTCGGTTTTACGCTCGAAGGCGTGATGAGAGAATGGGAGGTTAAAGAGAGCGGCAAGCGCGACATGGCTCTTTATTCCATCCTCCGCAGGGAATGGACGGAGAATTGAATTTTTTGGATAAAAGGAAGAATCCGGGCCGTTCCCGTGATAAAATAAGAGTCGACCGGCGCTTTTGCGCCCGATGACCAGAACGGATCAGGAGGAGATCGTTATGTTATTGGAAGTGATCGCAACAACAGTCGGCGACGCAATCGCGGCCGAACAGGCAGGGGCGGACAGGCTGGAGCTGGTGACCGGCATGAAAGAGGGCGGATTGACTCCGAGCGCGGGTCTTATCGAGGGCACGGTGCGGAGCGTGAAAATTCCTTCCGCCGTCATGGTGCGGCCTCACAGCAAGTCGTTTGTTTACGACGAGGACGATGTGCGCGCTATGCGGAGAGATATCCGGCTCATCCGCGAAACCGGCGCAGCCGGAATCGTGATCGGTACGCTTACCCCGCAGAACGAGATCGACGTTCCGGTGCTGGAAGCGCTGCTGGAGGAAGCCAGCGGACTTGAAGTGGTGTTTCACCGGGCGTTCGACGCCGTGCCGGATCAGATTGCGGCCTTCCGGCAGCTCTCCGGCTACAAGCAGATCACCCGCATTCTGACATCCGGCGGCAAGCCTAGCGCGCTGGATGCCGTTGACCGGATGAAGGAACTGGTGGAACTCAGCCGCGATTCTCACATCACGATATTGGCCGGCAGCGGACTGAATGCGGAATCGCTTGAATCTTTCGTAAAAGACACCGGCGTGACGGAAGTCCATTTCGGCGGTGCCGTCCGCGGCCCTAAAGGTGTGGAAGACGATATCGCCGCCGAGAAAATCCGGGAGATCCGCGACATACTGGCGCGTTGTTAGCGGACAAGCGGACAGGCTCTCCGATTCGGATGGGGGGCCAGGCTGAAGGGGCGGAGGCGGCTTCCCGGAGATGACAACGAACGGCCGGGATCGCCTGGCAGCAGTCTCTGCCGTGGGCTCTCCCAGGCCCTTGAAGCGGCTTCTGCAAACAGGCCGGTTTTTCCTTCGCGGGAGAAACCGGCCTGTCTGCATGGCGCTGCCGCCGGACTGTTCCTGCGAGTCAAACGCCGGGTAAATGGGTTTGACTCTCCTTCACGGGGAGCCACCCAAGCGGGCCGGGGATTTGCGCGCCGGTTGGCCGAACTTCATCCGCCACTCGCTCGCCACCCGTAGTTCGGGCAAGCAAAAAAGGCTGCCCCACGGAAAGTGAGGCAGCCTTTTTTGCATATTCGATCATGAGGGGTACGAACTGTGGTTAAGCCGGGCAGCTGTTGCAGGAAGACCGAATCGTCGTCTTTATCCCGCTTTTCCTATTACGGCTGGATGTTTGTGTAAGCCGTAAGCAGACTGACCGTAAGGAGCAGCGCGCCAAAGGCGTACTTGTACATTCTTGTCGGCACAGTGGACATGGAAGACTCTCCTCCTCTTTTTTATTCCTCTTCATTATACAATAAACTAAATGCTTCAGTTGTAAACATTCTGTAATGGTTTCTTTCACAATTGCTCTTTATTTCATTTTTTTAAGGTCGCTCAGCGAATAGAACGTCCCGCGCCAGTAGACGCCGCCTTGTTTGAGCGCCAGTCCCACGGACCGGACAAGCACATAGACTAGGAGAGCCGCACTTGCCGGAATGGCGAGGGTATCAAGGCCAGGTGAACCTGCCATCATCCGGATCTGCTTCCGATAAAGGGCGGTCATGATAAGCACGCTCACCAGATGGACGAGACTGCGCCAATCTCCGTAGAGCAGCATGCCGGGCCAGGGAAACGTAAACAGAAGGAGCTGACCCGCTCCGGCCGCAGCCGCCAAAGAAACTTTGTAGCCGAAGCCGGAGAACAGATTTTTCTCCAGTCCCCGGACGGCCGCCCTCATGCTCGGATACCATTCGACCTGCAGCCTGCTCCGCCCCGATGCGAGGCGCTGGCGGAGACCGGCCAGCTTCACCCGCGCGCCGAGCTGGAGGTCGTCGTCCGGCCGGAGGGCGATCGCTTCGTGCGTCCCGATCGCTTCATAGGCCCGCCGGTGAATGAGGTTGAACGCGCCGATGCCCATGCCGCCGCTCCGCTCCCCGTCCAGATTCGCGCGCCAGGGGCGCGTGAACAGGCTTAGCGAGAAGAGGAAGTGGCGGATGAAGCTGCGCAGCCAGAACGTGGGCGCCGTCATGTGGGGCGTGAGCGTCAGATGGTCCGCATGCTCGCTCAGCGCAAAGCCGACCGCTTCCCGGACCGTGTCCGGGTGAAAGCGGATATCGGCGTCGGTAAAGAGCAGCCACTGACCGCGGGCCTGCCGGTAGCCCTGGTACAGGGCGTGGTTTTTGCCGAGCCATCCGCCCGGCAGACGCGTCACGTGGATCACCCGCATGGGGATGCGGATATCCCCGCGCTCCTCCTCGGACCACCGTTTGAGCTCGTCCAGCGTGCGTCCGGTCCCGTCCTGCGAGCGGTCGTTTACGACAATCAGCTCCAGCCGGGGATAAGTTTGCGCGAGCAGATGCCGCACCGTATCGCGAATTGTCGTTTCTTCCTCTTTGGCAGCGATTATAACCGAGACGAGAGGCGGGGGATCGGGCAGCGGACCGGCAGGGGGCAGTTCGCGAAACAGCCTTGCGCCCCGCAGGTGATCCGCCAGCATGACCAGCCAGTAGAGCAGGATAAGCAGAGCCAATATTCCGGCTATGGACATGAGCGGCCTCCTTGTGGAACAATAATAGGGAACTAGGGGAAAGAGAGCTGCCCGTGATGGTATAAACAGGACTCTTTCTGGAAAAGTGGAAAATAACCGATTGCACTCAGAAAGCACGGCAGGAAAACTGGTTTTTTCATGCCGGTTGTCCGGCCTTTTTTATCCGGGTGAGAACAGCACCGTGTACTTGTATGTACATCAAATCGGTACGTCATAGAACGGGGACATAGCAGCTAGTCTTAACGATTTGTCAAAACAGTGTATCAAAGAAAGGAGACCTCCGCATGGACATTTCCCGAAGCGAAGGGGAAGCCGCCGCAAGCCTTGCCAAACCACCGGCCAGCAATGCCTCCAAAGCCTCCAAAGACGGCTACTGGAAAAAAGTATCCGGAAGACAGCTTCCCGCCTTCTTTTCGGAAATCCGGGAAGAAGCGGGCGCCGCACTTCCGTGCGTGTTCGTGTGCATCGGCACCGACCGCTCGACGGGAGACGCACTCGGCCCGCTCGTCGGCTCCATGCTGGCCGAAGCCGGCTACAGCGTCATCGGCACCTTGGAGCATCCCTGCGATGCGAGCAATCTTGTGCAGCGCCTCGCGGAAATCCCGGCGGAAGTCCCGGTCGTCGGCATCGACGCGTGTCTGGGACAGCCGTCTTCCGTCGGGCTGTACCAGGTGTCGAACCGGCCGATTTTCCCGGGCAAATCGCTCGGCAAGAACCTTCCGCTCGTCGGCGACTACACCGTCGCCGCGATCGTGAACGCCGACGGCCCCCGGCAGTATGCCGTCTTGCAGACGACCTCGCTGAACCGGGTGATCGGCATGGCGAAGGAAATCGCCGCCGCCGTTCAAGCGGCGTTCCCGCCGGTCCGCGCTTAGGACGTCCGTTCGGCGGCGGATCGCTGCGCGAACTCTCGCGCCCGCGGGGCGCCGCACACCGGGACCCTGCCTAAGCGACGGCTGTGCGGCGCTTTAGCGCCCGCGCCGGCCCGGCGTGCCCGGCGGAACGACAGCCGCTCCCCCGGGAGCCCGCCGTGCACAATCTCCGGCGGAAGGCCGCTTAAGTATGCTCTTATTATACATTTGCTTCCGCAATGTTGCGAAGCCTGCGTCCCTGAGTCCGCCCGATAAAACACGCGGACAACCAGCCGCAGGCTTGTATGCTTTTGTAAACTTTTTACCCGCACACACGAATAAAACAGGGAGATGAACCATACACATGAGAAACGGATTTGGCGGAGGACTGGGCGAACGAAACGGGGGAAAAATGCCCAAAGCGATCCTCAAAGATGTATCCCTGCGCCGCATTTTGGGACTGTTCCGGCCTTACCGGGGACAACTGACCGTAATCGTCCTGCTGGCTCTCGGAGGAGCCGTACTCGGCCTCGTTCCTCCGCTTGTTATGAAAGAAATCATAGACACCGCCATCCCGCAGCAAAGCTTCCGGCTCCTTGCCGTCTTCGCCGTTCTGCTCGTGGCGCTGCCGCTGCTCAGCGGCATGCTCGGAGTGGCGCAGAACCACTTGAACACCAAAGTCGCCCAAGGCGTCATGCGGGACCTGCGGATGACCCTTTTCCGCAATCTCCAGCGGCAGTCCATGTCCTTCTTTACCGCGGCCCGGGCCGGCGAAGTGGTCCAGAGGCTGACGGAGGACATCCAGGCGGTCCAGACTGTCGTCACCAGCCTCGTCGTGTCGTCGATTACCCAGATCGTCATCGTCATCACGACCGTCGGCATCCTCTTCGCCCTTGACTGGCGCCTGGCCATCGTGGCGCTCATCATCCTGCCCGCCTTCATTTTGCCGGTACGCAAAGTCTCCGGCGTCCGCAAGCGCCTGCGCGGAGAAACGCAAAAAGTCCGCGCCGATATGTCGGCGCAGCTCGGCGAAATTTTCGGCGTCTCCGGCGCTATGCTCACTCGCATTTTCACGCGCGAAAAAGAGCAGGAAGAGCGTTTTGGCGGAATGAACCAGCAGGTAATGGATCTGGAGCTCCGTCTCAATCTGATCGGCCGCTGGTATATGATGTTTCTCGGGGTGCTGGGCCCGCTCGGCACCGCGGTCATTTATATGTACGGAGGATACTCCGTCATTCAGGGAAGTATGAGCATAGGCGGAATCGTCGCCTTCGCGGCCTATCTCGGACGGCTGTACAGTCCTGTCGGGACCCTGCTTAACCTGCATGTGGAGGTGGCGACCGCGCTGGGCGTCTTCCAGCGTATTTTCGATTACCAGGACATGAAGGCCGAAGTGGAGGAGGCGGAAGGAGCGGCCGAACTCCCTCCGGTGCGCGGAAGCATATCGGTCCGTGATGTTTCATTTGCTTACTCGCCGGGTAATACGGTTCTATCCGATATTTCCTTCCAAGCGGAAGCGGGTGAAGTTGTCGCGCTGGTCGGTCCCAGCGGAGCGGGCAAATCGACCCTTATCAGTCTGATGGCAAGGCTCCATGATCCGTCGGAGGGCACTGTAGAGATAGACGGATTCGATGTGAAAAAGGTTAGTCTGTCGTCGCTCCGCCGTCAGATTGCCTACGTTACGCAGGAATCGTTTCTCTTTCACGCCACCGTGCGGGAAAACCTGCTCTTCGCCAAAGAAGACGCTACGGAAGAAGAGCTGGCAGATGCCTGCCGCCAGGCGTACATTTACGACTTTGTGCAGTCTCTGCCGCAGGGATTCGACACCATGGTCGGTGAACGCGGACACCGTCTTTCGGGCGGAGAACGGCAGCGTCTGGCAATCGCCAGAGCCCTGCTCAAAAATCCGCGCATCCTGATTCTGGACGAAGCGACTTCCCACCTGGATTCGGAATCCGAGGCTTTCGTTCAGGCTGCTTTGGAGCAGCTGATGAAAGGCCGGACGACGCTGGTTATTGCGCATCGCCTCTCGACTATTCTTCATGCGGACCGCATTCTGGTTCTGCAGAAAGGAAGAATAGTGGAGTCCGGCACCCACAAGGAAATGATGGAAGTTGACGGTCTCTACGCACGTCTGTACCGGACGCAATTTAAACGGTCAGGCGCATGACACAACGGCCCCTTGAATCCAAACAAAGAACACCGATGGTTCCAATCGGATATTTCGGAGTACGGCGGGAGATGCGTACTGTAACGAATTCAAAGGAGGAATTTCCAATGAAGGAGTTCAGTAAGACGCTGGCAACGATGACGAGGCCTTTTTCCTTTGTGCACAAGACGTTAAGCGAGTTTGGTTTCGTGCGTCCCCGGACCCATGAGAACCAACTATATGTCACCACCTTTGCGGATTCCATTACGCAGCGTGTATATACCTTGGCCATACCGACCCGGCTTTTGGAGAACGGGCATACGGAAGTGTATCTCGGCCACACCCGTTTCGAAACGGAAGAGCTGCCGCCTTCCCGTGTCGTCGAAGCGGCCATTTGCCGGATGAAAGAGCTTGCCGATTATTTGAACCAGCCGAACAAACGCCCTCATACCGTCGAGACGGCAAGCAACGGGTATATGGCAACGGATTCTTACGATATCCGCAGGCTGGGCAACGAAATGAAAAAAATGAAAACCAACAGCGAGTTGAAGCAAACCGGACTGATTCCCGATCCCATTCAGTAGCTCTCATAGAAAGGGTCAGGAGGCCCCGCTGCGGCGCGGGTCTTTTCTGGTTCCGCTTTTCCGGTAGCTTCGGCTCCGCTGTTCCTATATACGAACAAAAGGAGTGTTGACGATGACAACGATTCATCATATAAACTACCGGAACGAACATAATGAGGTGTACTGCTGTCTGAGAAATAAAGTCGTGGAGCTGGACGACCGGCAGAAGAGCGATTTTTGCAGCGGCTGCCAGATGTTTGCGGGCTTTGCGGGAGGCAAAGGCGTGGAATGCGAGTGGGAGGACATGAGGGACGTGCCGAACCCGATGCGGGTGCTCGATCCCATGAAGGAGTTTATGAGCAACCAGATCCGTAAGATCGAACTGGACGATTCGGCCGTTCTGGCGCATGGAAATTAAGCCCTATAAAGTGTGTATACCGACAAGGTATATACAATTTTTTTGTTCTTTTCGGCCCTGAATATCCAGTACATTCCTTATAACTTTGTATGTTTATGCAACAATTGTGCATGATTTACGTCTGAAAAGAAGTAAGTCACTTTCATCACATACAGAAGGGAAAGAACAGCATGAACAATGGAATGAAAAAAGGACTGGCGGTTCTGGCCGTATCCATGGTTATGACCACGGGGGCGGCATACGCTTCGCCGGCTGTCGTAACGAAAGCGGACAACCTCGTCCCGATCAGCGCGGAAGTGTCGCAGTCCGTACAAGTGACCGTTAACAATCAAGTACTGGAAGCCGATGGATATGTGAAAGCGGGAGCCAAGGAGGCGATGATTCCTCTTCGCGCCGTGGCGGAAGCGATCGGCATGGAACTGAAATGGAACCAGGAGGATTACTCCGTCGAACTGTCCAAGGACCGTATCTGGACGCTCGTTAAAACCGGCGAAGACCGTTATGTGCTGAACAAAATGTACAAGCCGCTCGGAACGGCTCCTGAACTTGTGGACAGCAAGCTGTACGTACCGGCTTCGTTTGCCAGCGAAATTCTTCACGGAACGGTAAACGCTCAAGGCAGCGCCGTCTCCATCTCATTCAACGAGAAGAAGGAGAACGTCCTGACGAAAGGTGTTGTAACTTCCGTTCGCAGCGCGGACGGCTATAAAGCGGTGCAAATTCAAGGTTTCGGCACGGCCGGACTCGTTCTCAACGTGGGCGACGACACGGTATTTGTCACCGACAAGGGAGACAAGCTTACGTTCGATCAGCTTGCGCTCGGTCAAATCGTCGAAGCGGAGCACTCGATGGTCATGACTATGAGTCTGCCGCCTCAAACGCCTACATACAAGATCACCGTCTCCGGTTACTCGGAGGATGCCGAGAAGCTGCTCGGAACCTCCGGCACCGTGGAAGAAGTGCGCACGGATGAGAACGGCAGCCAAAGCTTGACCATCAAAGGTCAAGGGCTAACCGAGCAGTCTCAAAGCGAAATTGTGCTGCGTCTTTCCGATGCGACGGAAGTCGTTGATAAAGAAGGCGCCAAAGCCGACAAAAAAGCGCTCGTTAAAGGCGCGAAAGTCATCGGCTTCTACAACGGCGTCATGACGAAAAGCCTGCCTCCTATCGGCGGAGCGGTTAAGATCGTCGTAGACGTCGAGCCGGAAGCGGCTGCCGCTCAAGCGGAGTAAGAGAAGCCGGGCGGACTCCGGCTGCGCAAGGGCCGTCCAAACGGCCGGCCACGCATAGGCATTAAGAAAGGCAGTTCCCGTTCTAGAACGGGGGCTGCTTTTTTATTATATTCAGGTATAATCTTTCTTTTTATGCTTATGAAAAGGAGTTATTTTTTAAAAATAATTGAAACTATTTCCCGATTCTGGTATCTATAGGATAAG
Source organism: Paenibacillus sp. GbtcB18 (assembly GCF_019091125.1). Taxonomy (NCBI): domain Bacteria; kingdom Bacillati; phylum Bacillota; class Bacilli; order Caryophanales; family Paenibacillaceae; genus Paenibacillus; species Paenibacillus sp. GbtcB18. The sequence continues at coordinate 25,186 of NZ_JAGXJX010000009.1, read as the reverse complement.
AATATCCTTTTAAGTTTACGGGGTTAACCGCTAACGCCGTTGAAAACTTGGCTTGTTTCATAAACTGCGCAAGGGGGAGGCTCCGCTGATGACAATCGCGATCTATACAGATGACCCGGATATGGCCCACGTGCTTTCCTATTTTTTTAACGAGACGGTTTGTTCCGTTCACGCGAGATCTGATCTCGGCGGCCTCCCGGAACCGGGCGGCGGGCAGGCGATACTGGCTGTGGGCAGCCCGGACGAGAAAGACTGGTTCCGGCTTAAACGTTCCGTAAAACAGGGAACAACAACCTATTTGATGATCCGTGAACCTATGACTCCGCTGGAAACGGTCTATGCCAAAGAAATCGGCGTGAGAGAAATATTGATGGACCCCGTTGCCCGTCTTAGAAACAAGGTCGCCGAAACGCCGGATAAGCTGATCTCTGTCCTGGTCTGCCCGGGTCTGTACGAAACGGCGGCCGGTTCCGAGCTGGTCTACATCGGGGAAGGAACCTATTTTCATCCGAAACAGTTCTGTATCAAATACGGCAGTACAAGAATCGAGCTTTCGGAGAAAGAAGCGGCGCTGCTTTCGTTCTTTGTGGAGAACGAAGGGATTGTCGTAACCAAGCATACCATCGCGGAAAAGCTGTGGGGCGGGTACATCCAGCCGGACGGAATCTCCAAGGTGATCGCCAGAATGAAGAACAAGCTGGGGCCCGCCCGCGTATTGATTTCCTCCCGGCAATTGGGGGGATTTATGTATGTCAAAGAACGGGAGGCCGCGGAGTACGCCGTTACCCCGCACCTAAAATAAAACCCCTGTCCCGCTAGTATACGGGATAGGGGTTGGTGCCGGCCGACTGCCGCAGGCTGTTCGCCTCGGGTGCGGCACTTATTTTAAATACGTGGATTTAATATAGTAGAACTCATAGTCCGAAGCGGAGAAGTTCGCGAAGGATGCTTTAAGTCTGTCATTGGTGTGAGCGCTGAACTGCATCGTGACCGTATCGTTGGCTACCACGAACATAACGTGCGAGTACTTTAAGGCGCTGATGAAGCCGCCTGCGGGAGTCGTCGTTTTGGTAGTCTTGTAGAAATAGCCCTTCGTATCCACCATATACTGCTTCAAACCGTTGGAGATGTTACGGCCTGTATTGACCCAGGCGAGGCTTTCCGGTTTCCAGGTGCTGTCCGTCGGGATGCCGCCGGCATAAATCGCTTGAGAAACGTAGTTGGCGCAGTCGACACCGCCGTTTTCGGTATGCTTGGCATACTTCGGATTCCATTTGCTCGTGTCGTAGCCGGACGCGTTCGTTGTGTTCGAGGTCCATTTGTTGGCATAATCCCTGGCGGCAATCCTGTCGTAGGTGACGGCGGCAAGCGGCTGGACCAGCGAAGCTTCCGCCGCGCTTTTGACGAGGAAGTTTTTGTTGGTCGTTACGGCTTCCGTCACAAACTCTTCGCCGTTTTCGATCATGCTGGACTCATTGGAAGGAATAAAATAATCCGCGGGAATCCAGTCGACCAGTCCGTTAAGAAATTCCAGATTGGCGTTCTTAAGGTCCGGACTGCCGTTTACGATCGGAGCCGTAATCCGGAACGAATCGTTCTGGTCCGTGGAAGTTCCGATATATTCTTGCAGATCTTTCATGCGGTCGTTGACGACCTGTTCCGCATCCGTGGAACTTGCGTCTTTGCGCAGCTTCAAGACGTTAAGCTTGCTTTTCAATCCTTTCACGTAAGGCAGCTCATCGACCGATTTCGCTTTGAGCGTTTTATTCAAGGAAATGTTCACGCGGGCCGTCAACTGATTGTCTTGAACCGAGTAATCCGAAGTGGATAATTGAATGGAGTTAATCGTGTAATAGGGCGTATAGGCTTTTTTGACAAAGTTTTCGACTTCCTTCTGAACGGCCTTCTGATAAAGGTCGTCTTTGACGCCTGCGGGGGATGTTTGGGCAAAAGCCGTAGTCGTCGTAAAAGCGGAAATCAAAACCAGAGAAGTGATCATTTTTTTAAGCTTCATAAATAAATTCCCTCCTAAATTAAGTGGATTTAATGGCGGCATGTTCCGTCAAAATAATAAAGAGCTTCCGGTTTTTGTGCTTTTTGTATGTTCGGTACGTTCACCTCCGCTTGAGTCGGATACCTCCGTAAATCCTTTACACTATAAAAGATATACCGGGTGGAATATTCGGGCTATAGCCAGAACGGGGATACCGGACCGGCATTACGGGGACAAAGCGGGGGCATACCGCGGACAGGGTTCCGGTTGCGGGATAGAAAAAAGGCAGCTCCCGTCCTCGAACGGGAACTGCCTTTTGATGAATCCGCGCCGCGCCGTGAACGCGGCCGCAGGCTACTTGCTCTTGTCCGGATCTTCCGGCCGGTCGGGCTTGCGGAGGGAATCTTCCTCCGTAAGAGGTGTATGGCCGGCACCGGACTCGGAAGCGGGAGCCGCCTCGGAGCGGGAAGGCTCCGGCTCCCGCGCCGGGTCCGCCGGAGCTTCGCCGCCGGACAGCATGCGCACCACCGGTCGCCCGCTTTCGCCGGCAGGCTGCGCCGCCGTCTCCGCCGAAGGCCCGGGAGCGGGGTCCGCGTCCTGCGCCGTCGCATCGGCCGAAGGACCGGCGCTTCCGGCTGCCGTCAGCTCGGCCGCTCTCGCTTCGGCGGCCTGCGCCTCTGCGGCCTGCTCGGCGGCCGCTTTCTTTTTCTTGCCGCGGAGGAACCGCCACAAGGCAGCGAGGGCGGCGACAAGAATGACGCCGAACTTTTTCAGGAAGACGAGCAGCAGGCCGATCAGACCGACCTTTTTGGCGACCGCAAGGCCCGCGCCCCCGAGAATCAAGCCTGACAGACCGTACTCGGCCAGCTTGTCCGTTTTGGAGTTGTACTCTTCGTACCGTTCTCCGGCCTTAACCTGCAGTTTCGGCAGGATGGAGGTGGTCAGCACCTTACGGTCCGCCGCAAGATTTTTCGGATCGGTCACGAGAACGACGGAAATTACGCCCTTCCGGGTAAGTACGTTGACGTTATAGTTGACGAATTTTTCGTTCTTCGAATCGTGTCCCAGCAGGGACCAGGAAAGGCTATGTATGTCGTTATCGTAAAAAGGCTTCACATCCCAGCCGTCGACGAACAGTTGATTGGATTCGCTGCGCTCTTTGTTGGCCTCTTCCGTCCCTTTTTTATAACTTTTGAGCAGATCGTCGGCATCGATTTTGTCTTTCTCGTCGTCCTTGACGTGACCGGATTCCTCATACTCAAAGATGACTGCCCAATTTTGTTTTTCATCCTTCGGAAAAACAGATCCGATCTCCCGATTGTTGGTCATGGTGCCGTTTTGCTTTTCAAATGTTTTGGTGTCTTTATCATTCAGAAACACAAAATCTTTGCCCAGATCCAGCTCGGCGATTTGTCCGAGTTCCACTTTTTTCGGACCTTCCACCCAGTTCAAGGTTTCTTCGGCCGAGGCCGGGGCCGTCCATAAAGAGACGCAGAGGGCTGCGCCGGTTACCAGGGTAATTAACTTGGGAAGCTTCAAATTTTTCTCTCCTTTGTTTATAAATTGATTAATAATTAAATATTGATCATTATATAACTTATTAATTATTTTACAAGACAAATAATGGTTATAATCTCTGTTTATTTGTTTCTCCGCTCTCAATGGTCTACACTATACATATGGTTTCGTACTCTAATTAAGAAATGAGGATGTCCAGGATGTACATTGCCGTAAATACCATTGAAGTTCCCAATCCACCGCAAATGGTCGAAATGTTCCGCAAGCAGGCGCCTAACATGAAAGAACTCCAAGGCTTTCTCGGACTGGAAGTCTGGACCGACGAACAGGCGATTAAAGTGATCACGAAATGGGAAAATAAAGAAGCGTTCGAGGCGTACACCCAAAGCGAGGTTTTCAAACGTTCTCACGGCGGCCATGGAGGCCAGGAGATGAAACCGAAAGCGCGTCTTTCGTATTTCGAAGGCGAAACGCTCATCTAGGGAAAGATTCTGAAACTTTAACGTACTTTTATTCGTTTATAGGATAACGGCCCCGCTTCGGGGCTGTTTATATTTGTAGAGGCGCCGTCTGCTTAATTCCGTGTCTAACGTGTCTCAAAGGATGAGAAACCGCCAAACGGCAAAATCCACATGTACTTAACCCATTTTTACGTTTTTAAACCAGGAGTGCTGCTTAATGAAAAAAACTGCCATAATAGCCGGCGCGTCGGGACTGGTAGGCCGAGAGCTGATCTCTGTCCTTATCGCCGATCCCGGTTACGAGAAAATTATTGTCTTGGTCCGCACGCGAATCGAGGGACGGGATAGTGAAAGTAAGTTTCATCAAATCGTGACGGATTGGAACCCGGAGCAGCTGGAGCAAGCTTTGCGGGAAGAATTGAAACAGGCGGATGTGTTTTGCGCGCTGGGCACCACGATCAAGAAAGCCGGGACACAGGAACAGTTCCGTGAAGTCGATTATGAATACCCGATGATTCTGGGCAACCTGGCGAAGAAATACGGGGCCCGCCAATTTCTTGTCGTTTCCGCCATGGGCGCGAAGCGGGATTCGAAATTTTTTTACAGCCGGGTCAAAGGAGATCTGGAACACGGTTTATCCAAACTGGGACTTCGTACACTGCGAATATTCAGACCTTCCCTCCTGCTGGGAGACAGAGAAGAAGAATTCCGTTTCGGCGAGAAAGCGGGAGCCGTTGCCGCGAAAGCCTTCTCTTTCCTGATGGCGGGAGGTCTTCGTAAATATAAGCCGATACCGGCTCAGCGGGTCGCTGCGGGGATGGCGGAGGCCGCCAAGCAGAAACCTGAAAGTATCCGCATCTACGAATCGCATCAGATTTAACGCGAAAGAGCCTGGCCGTTCACGTTTGAACGGTCAGGCTCTTTTCGTTTGCTTGCATGCTGCACGGAAGGGGTGTCAGGACATGATCAGCGTCCATAACTGTTTGCCGATCAGCACTGTAGTCATGATCAGAAAAAGCGGCTTGACGAAGGAAGCGCCTTTGCGGATGGCGAAACGCGTTCCCGCCAGCGCGCCTCCGATCATGGCGATCCCCATCGGAATTCCGTATGTGAGACTTACGGAATCCAGCAGGAAGAAGGTGACCAGCGCACCGATATTGCTGGCGAAATTAAGCACCTTCGAATTGGCGGATGCTCCCACGAAATCAAAGCCGAGCAGCAGAAACAGAAAAATAAGGAACGAGCCCGCTCCGGGCCCGAAGAAGCCGTCGTAAAAGCCGATAACGAAGGCTCCGACCGCCAGCCAGAACCTGCTCCGGGACGTAAGGCCGCTGAAAGTGGATGCCGCTCCCCAGTTTTTTTTGAGCAGCGTGTAGACCGTCACGGCAATGAGCAGCACCACGACCAGCGGTTTAAGAAACTCGGACGGTATCCGGTGTACCAGCAGCGCGCCGAGCATCGAACCGACCAGGGACAGCGGAAAAAGCACCGCCGCCAGCCGGAAATGGATTTTTCCGGAAAGCAGGAACGAAGTCATGCTGGTCAGCGAGCACATCGTTCCCGCCAGCTTGTTGGTTCCGAGAACGAGCGCGGGCGGAAGACCCGTAAACAGCAGGGCCGGAACCGTAATCAGACCGCCCCCGCCGACAACCGAATCCACGAAAGCGGCCAAAAATCCGGTCACAATCAGAAAAAGCAGCAATTCCCAGCTTAAAGCTTCCATTATGTAAAGCCACCGTCCTCCAACCTGTGGTACCTTTCCCCAATTGTACATCGGAAGAGGGAAGGAGGACAGATGAAATTGAGGACCGCTTATTTCGTTTTGGAATCGGAAGGTTTACTTACTCCGCTGGTTGAGCCGCGCAGTTTCAGAAGCTCCGATACGGTGACAAAATGATAACCTCGCTTGGACAGCTCAGGCAAAATTTTACGGATCGCATCGACCGTATTCGAAGAACCTTGAACATGATCGTGGAACAGGACAATGTCGCCTTCGCGGGCGTTGTTCAGCACTTTGTTCACGACCCGGTTCACACCGGGAGCTTTCCAGTCCTCCGTGTCCTGGTGCCAGGACCATAGAATAGGCAGACACCCTTCCGCCAGAGAGACATGAACGAGTCTTTCATGGTAATAGCCGCCCGGTGGGCGGAACAGGACGGGTGCCGTTCCGTTTATGGATTTGATCACCTTCTGGGTCGCCGCGATTTCGCTGCGGATGCTTTCCGTGGACCGGTTGTTGGTCAGAAAAGGGTGGCTGTACGTATGATTGCCGATCTCGTGCCCCTCGGCCGCCTCTCGCTTGATCAGTTCGGGAAACCTTTCGGCCCTTTTTCCGACTACGAAAAACGTGGCTTTCGCCCCGTACTTTTTCAGCTCGTCCAAAATTTGCACCGTCTGTACCGGGTCCGGTCCGTCGTCGAACGTCAGTGCAATCACTTTGCCTGCGGACGGGACCTCCCAGACGATTTCTCCGCGCTGTTCGTAATAATCCCGATCCCGGGGTTTGGCGGCAGCGTTGTGCGGAACTTTCTCCGCCGGTATCGGCGAAGCCGGTGAAGCGGATAAACGGAGCTGCAGTCCGTTTACGTCTTCCGCCCGGGGTGCGGAAACGGTTGGCCCGCTTGAGGCGTGAAGACCGTCGGATGCGAGTGCGGGAGCGGGTGCCAGGGTGAACATGACGCAAACGGCGCAGGCTGCAGCCGTCCGCCGCAAGGGAAGGGCCTTGACAGACCCGGAAATCTTACTCATGCTGACTGATCCTCCTGTCGGTTTGCATGTCGGATATGGGTTAGCCTGCCCTTACATCTCCATTTCATCCGGCTTTCCGGAGGCTGTTCGGCAAAAAAAGCCGGTTCCGCAAGCGCGGTCCGGCGTACATTTTTATCCCCCGTAAGCGCTGCGGAACGCTTTGGACAGCGTATCGGCGTTCACGCCCCACAGGACGGCTATCTCTGGAGCGACATGTTCCTCCCACCAGTCCGCCTGGACTTTGCGGTTATCCGAATGCTCCACGATGAACGCGATGTTCTGGGCTACTTTCCGGGTATATAATTTCTCCGCTTCTTCGATTTTTTCCGGAGAAATGTACACCTTCAGCCGTTTGACGGTTCGGTAAAGCTCGCGGCTGCATGAACGGCGAATTCCCCTGGCGTTAGGAATTTGCGGTTTGTGCTTCTCGTTGGTTTTATTTTTCAACCGGATCGCCTCCTTGCTCTGTTTCAGTGTATGCGGCTGACTTGCCGGAAGTGAGGAGGAAAGGGAGTAGAAGAAGCCTGAGGCGCCGTGATAAACATTAAAAAAAGGAAGCCCCAGGCTTCCTGTCAGTCGATGACATTGATATAGGCGATCATCGGGCCGCTGTGGGCGATATCCGTGTGAGTCATGCAGATGAGCCGGTAGGTTCCCGTTTTTTCCGCTTTGAAGCTGACGACCGTTTCTTTGCCTTTTTTTACTTCGCCCTTAATATTCAGACCCTCGATAATAAAAGGATGGATCGCTCCGTTGACCCCGTAAATGCTGAGCCGGATATTTTCGCCTTTACGCACCACAATCGTGCCGGGATCCCAGCGGTAAGCTTCGATTTCTTTGCCGTTCTCCAGTTTCGTGGAAAATTCTCCGGTAACGAGCTGGATCGTCCGTTCCGAAGCCGTGGCCGGCTCCGCCGCCGTAGACAGGATTTGCGGATTCCGGAAAAACAGGACTGCCGCGAACGCTACGCAAAGAAACCCGAGGAACATGACGAAGTGATATTTTTTGAGCACAAAAGATTTGAACATGAGCTTTCCCCCCAGACCAGTTTGTACACTATATGCGCGGGCTTGTCAGCTCATGATGAAAATAACGGGACAAGTAAAAGTTATCCGCGGGGTCCGTCTGTTGATACGTTCGCCGGCAATTCGCCTGCCCCGGATTTCGCTTAGTCCGAAAGAGGCCCGCGGCTGTATCGGCTCCCCGCGAAAGCTTCTTTATCGTCTCCTTTACGGCCCGGCCGCATTGTTAAGTGGTTGACGGCCTTTCTCTATGGTAGAATAGGGGAGATTCTACTAGAAGAAGGCGCGGGAAGACCCGCGAATCGACAATCATGCTGGGGAAAGTAGGTTGGAGATGGGAGAGTTTATTCATTCGCTTTTGGTATTTTTTGAAGGCCTCGGGTATTGGGGGGTCATGCTCGGGCTGATGATCGAAGTTATTCCGAGTGAAATCGTACTTTCGTATGCGGGCTATTTGGTAGCCAAAGGCGAGATCGGTTTTGCAGGCGCCGTCTTTTTCGGCACCGTGGGTGGAGTCATCGCCCAGATTTTCGTCTACTGGGTCGGCCGTTACGGCGGACGTCCTATTTTGGAAAGGTACGGCAAATACATATTCATTAGTAAGCACCACATCGACGTTGCGGAGAACTGGTTCAACAAATACGGAACAGGCGTTATTTTTACGGCCCGTTTCATACCGGTCGTCCGACATGCGATCTCGGTACCGGCGGGGCTTGCCAAAATGCCTCTGGGACTGTTTACGTTCTACACGACGCTGGCGGTTATTCCGTGGTCCATGCTGTTCGTCTATCTCGGGATGACCCTGAAAGACAATTGGGAGAGCATCGACGACATTGCAGGCAAATACACAGTTCCGATTCTAATCGCAGCTATCGGTCTTATGATCATTTATCTGGTAGCCAAAAAAATGCGGGCAAAGCGTAAATAACGCAGTTTGCCGCCAAAGAAGGGATGGATTTTATGAGCACCAACTTATCCGCCGTCATCGGCAAAGGCTTAACGCCGCAGCAGTTCATCGACAGCATGCAGCGCAACCAGGAAGCGTTTCTTGACTGGTACGGGAAGTTTCAGTGGGAGACAGAGGACGACCGGGAATTTTTCGAATCCCTGAACAACCGTGACGACCTGCGCTGCGTCATTATTGCGGCGGAGTGGTGCGGCGATGTCGTGCGCAACATTCCGGTCGTATTCAAGGCGCTGGAAAACAGCGGAATGCCGGTAGAAGTCCTCATTATGGAGGAACATACCGATGTGATGGACCAGTTCTTGACTTTCGGCGGACGCTCTATTCCGGTCGTTATTTTCACGGATACGGGCGGCCACGTGCTTGGCAAATGGGGGCCTCGTCCTGAACGGGTACAGGCTGTCATGAAAGCCTTCAAAGAAGGAAATCCGGACCGCGAAGCGCCCGATTACAACGATAAAATCCAGGCGGTACGCGCGGAAATGCTCCGCCAGTACGGCGAAGGCGTCGGCTATCAGTCCGTCATCGTAAGCGAGCTCCGCGAGCTGCTTTCCACGTTCTGACAGGAGGGGTACGCATGATCCGCATCGAAACATTTAAGCTCGGTCCCATGGAGACGAACGCTTACCTGCTGACCGACGAAAGCGGGCAGAAGGGCGTAGTCATCGACCCCGGCATGAAACCGGGACCGCTGCTCAAGCGCATTAAGGACATGGAGATCGAAGCCATTCTGCTCACGCATGCGCATCTCGATCATATCGGAGGCGTGCAGGAGCTCCGGGAGCTGAAGAAGTGCCCGGTCTATCTCCATGATGCCGAGAGCGACTGGCTGGGCAGCCCTAAGCTGAACGGCTCCGCGCGCTGGCCGGACGTTACGGGCCCGATTGTGGTCGAGCCGGCGGAGTACGCCCTTGACGAGGGACAGGTGCTCGAATTTCTCGGCGCCAAGATCAAAGTGCTTCACACCCCGGGCCATTCGCCGGGCAGCGTCAGCTTCCTGTTCGACAACCATCTGATCGGCGGAGATGTGCTGTTCCGTCTGTCCGTGGGCCGTACGGACCTTCCCGGCGGCGATTGGAACACACTGCTCGACTCCATTCACGGCAAGCTTTTTGAGCTTGACGACGACGTGACGGTTTACCCGGGCCACGGTCCGAAGACGACGATCGGCTACGAAAAACAGAACAATCCTTATATTTAAGGGCAGTAATCCTTTACCGCCCCAAAAAGCCTCCGGAATGCAAGCCGGGCGACCTCCTTTTTGCTGACAGCGGATCTTTCGGGACATCCGCGCCGGCGGACGGGCATTCGCCGGGGCATGGCAACCGGAGGCTTTTTTCATGCGAATGCCTAATTTCAAGGGGCTGGGTGTATACCGTGTTCCGGGTGGGAACAAACCCATAGACTGTTGGTGTAAGGCTGTAAGCCTACTTTCCGTGCAAGGCAACTTAAATACGGAACGATAACATACAGGAGGGAATACTAATGGAACATGTTAAAAAAACGTACACCGGTCCCGTCTACACCCCCAAACAAACGGGTCCTATGCCTCAAGCCGTAGCGCCCCTGCCCATGCCAATGCCGCTGCCGGCCCCGATGCCGCTGCCGACTCCGCTGCCTTATCCCGGACCGCTGCCGTCACCGGTCATTCATACGCCGCCTATGCCTATCGTCAAGCCGGTAATTGTAGTAAGTTTCAAGCCGCATCATCCCGTCTGTCATCCGATCAAACCGGTCGCGAAGAAATGCCGGCCCGACAATTCCGCCAGTATTCTCGTCCTTTTTATTCTTCTCGTTATCATTTCAAGCGGTTTCGGTTACGCCAAAAGGTGTTAGTTCGGAAGATTTCCGCAAGGAACGCCTAATTAAGTGCAATTCTTTTGAATCCGAATGCGAAAGCGTGCGGGTTCTTTTTTTGACGGAATATCTCCGCCCGAATCGCCGGCTAAGGAATACCGGACCGACTTGCGATAAAAAGCTTGCCTGCACCGCGAAAATGTGATATTTTGGAAAAAGAAGACACGAAACGAATAGATTTGTTTGCGAAGAACGCAAACTTTCGGCAGAAGCCGCGAGTTTGCGTTTTTTTAGTTTCGTTTTGTGAATTTCATAACCCTCATGCTTCAAAAACCCCGCCGCTTAAAGCGGTGTTTCGGGCAGATTCCCCGTTTTAACCCCGCCAGTCGCTTCATTCCCTCGCTGTATAATGCGCTTCATCGGTTCGGTTTAAAGGCTGCATGATTTCATTTTTGCAGCCCCGGACCATCCTCGCGTCATTCCCGAACGAACAGGGACGAACTTAGAACCCCTCCGGATCGTTTATAGACCCTGGACCTTCGGTCGCATACAAGATTCAAAAACGTTGGACCTTCCATACGTTCGGCCGTGCAGTAAAGTCAACCCCAAGCCCGCTGTCCGTCAGAGGATTTTGTCCCGCGTCCATTATTCACCCCGGCTGTCCCGTGTGCGTTTTGCCGCTCGAAATCTGTTTGCGCCTCCTCGCCGGAGCGGGGTATGATGACGGTATAAGAACCGTAAGAAGGGATGGATATGAATGAACAGAACAGATCATCCGTACGCGGAAAGGCAGCAGCGGCTGCAGAAGGCGATGCAGGCCGGCGGTATCGACGCCTTCCTGGTAAACCATCATGTGGACTTGTATTATTTTAACGGCTCCATGCAAAACGGGTATTTGTTCGTTCCCGCTGAGGGCAATCCGCTGTTCGTTGTGCGCCGCAGCATCACGAGAGCACAGCAGGAATCGCTCGCGGAGGTAGAGGAATTCGGCTCCCTCCGTACGTTTAAAGACCGGCTCGCCCAGCGCTATCCCGGCGTGTTCGCTTCGGGGAAAGAGCCCGTCATCGCCACGGAGTTCGACGTGCTCCCCGTTCAGCAGTTCCAGCGGCTTGAAGGGGCTTTTCCCGGCGTGAAGTGGAAAGACGGCTCGCTGCTCGTCAAAGAACTGCGGATGATCAAGTCCCCTGATGAAATCGCGCTTATTCGCAAGGCCGCGGGCGTTATCGACCGGACGCTGGAGAAGGCGCTCGCCGGTATCCGGGAAGGGATGCCCGAGTTCGAGCTGATGAGTCTCATCGAGCGGGAGAACCGCCTCCAAGGCCATCTAGGGCTCATGCGCATGCGCGCGTATAACTCCGAGCTCATCACCGGCTGCGTGGCGGCAGGGGCGGCTGCGGCCGAGCCGACTTATTTTGACGGTCCGGCAGGCGGCAGGGGGCTCAGCCCGGCAAGTCCGCAAAGTGCGGGCAGCCGGCCCATCGGCCGCAACGAGCCTATTCTTATCGACATCGGCTGCAACATCGAAGGCTATGTGATCGATCAGACGCGTACCGCGGTGATCGGCGCTTTGCCGGATGAGCTTCAGCGCGCATACGAAATTTCGGAGAAAATTTTGAAGGAAGCCGAAGCGATGATGAAGCCGGGCACCGTTGCCGAGCATCTCTACCTGCAATCGCTCAATACGGCGTCTGCCGAAGGACTGGGCGGCCATTTTATGGGGTACGGGATTGATCAGGTTAAGTTTCTCGGACACGGAATCGGTCTGGAAATCGACGAGTTTCCGGTGTTGGCCAAAGGGTTTAAATACAAGCTTGAGCCGGGCATGGTCATCGCCGTGGAGCCGAAATTCACATTCCCCGGACTGGGTGTTGTCGGGATCGAGAATACATATGCCATTACGGAAACCGGATTCGAGAAGCTTACCGTATCCCGGGAGGGTGTCCTCGTTCTCTGACAACAGCCTGCGTCCGCAGCGGGGGTTCAACCGGAGGTCAATAAAAACTCCCCCAAATCGTCCGGAAAACAGGGAGACGTTTATGGACAGCGTACTCTTTTTTTAGTACGATGTTACTAGTCCATGCTAGATTCGAAGGTAGAGTTTATGCGTTCCGCATCGCTTTGAGAAAATCGGAACAGGGCAGCTCAGCCCGCTCTGCATGGGAAAGGGGGAATCCGGATGCTGTCTTTGGGAGCTCGCGTGATCATTGTAGAGGACCGGCTCGAGCAGAATCTGCCGATCGGCGATTACGCCTACATCATCGCTTATGACCGCAACAACGACAATTTGTTCGACTATGTCATCCGAGTGCCGAAGCTGAATAAACATTTTTTCGTGCCCGCCTCAGATATCGAACTGGAAGAAGTCCTGCTTCGTCAGGAAGTCGACCGTTTGGAGAAGGAAGCCTTGATCGATTTCGCGCTGGCGACGCGCAACGAAGAACTGTTTAACCGAGTGATGAACGGCGAATCGGTTGAAATCGTTGCAGAGAAGAGCAAAGAAGTTCAAAGCGCCGAGGATTTCATCAAACAGGTGAACCTTCGCGCTTGGATATAGATGATCGTTTGAAGAGCTTCGGGGCTTGTTTCCCGTACAAAAGATTGCAAACAGAGCCTTTCCGTCTTAGTTGACCCGGAAGAGGCTCTTTTTGCGGTTTGACTTTTGCATTCCCGCGGTTACCGAAAAACCGCAAAATTCGGGTTATTTCTGCGGTTTCGGCCGCGAATCAATTGAGATCAAAAAATAACTAGGCTATAATAGGTAGAATGAATTTGGCGTGTACATACAAAGAGAGGTGCGAATCGTCTGTGAGCATTACTATTAAGGATGTCGAACACGTGGCCAAGCTGGCCCGCCTTGATCTTTCTGCCGAAGAGAAGGAACAGTTTACGGAGCAGCTTAACGCTATTTTGAAATACGCCGAACAGCTTGGAAAGCTGGATACGGAACATGTGGAGCCGACGAGTCATGCCATGTCCGTCAAGAACGTGACGCGGGAGGATGAAGTCCGTCCGTCCTTGCCTTTGGACAAAGTGATGCTGAACGCTCCGGAAGAAGAAGACGGGCAGTTCAAAGTGCCCGCCGTTATGGAGTAATAAGAACGTTTAACCAGATCTTGGAGTTTGCACGGTTGTCTGTTATTTGAAGGGAGGCACCTTACGTTGTCGCTATTTGAGTTGAGATTACAAGAATTACATACACAGCTTCTGGATAAAAAAGTATCCGTCGCGGAGCTGGTCGATCAGTCTTACAAGCGGATCGCCGAAGTGGACGGCAAAGTAAAAGCGTTCCTTAAGCTCGACGAGGAAAATGCCCGCCGCTCTGCCAAGGCGCTGGACGAGCAGATTGCCGCGGGAGAATCCCGGGGAATCCTGTTCGGTCTGCCTGCAGGCATCAAGGATAACATCGTGACCGAAGGCGTCACGACCACGTGCGCGAGCAAGTTCCTGTCGAACTACACGCCCGTGTACGATGCGACTGTAATGCGCAAGCTGAAGGAAGCCCAGGCGCTTCCCGTCGGCAAGCTGAACATGGACGAGTTTGCCATGGGCGGCTCCAACGAGAACTCCGCGTTCCACGTGACACGCAACCCGTGGGATCTCGACCGCGTACCCGGCGGTTCCAGCGGGGGCTCTGCGGCTTCCGTGGCTGCCGGCGAGGTGTATTTCTCGCTGGGCTCCGACACTGGCGGCTCGATCCGCCAGCCGGCCGCCTACTGCGGCGTAGTCGGCTTGAAGCCGACCTATGGGCTCGTGTCCCGGTTCGGACTTGTCGCGTTCGCCTCTTCGCTGGACCAGATCGGTCCGCTCACGAAGAACGTCGAAGACTCCGCTTACGTCCTGCAGTCGATTGCGGGCCACGATCCGCAGGACTCCACGTCGGCGAACGTGGAGATTCCCGATTACGTCTCCGCATTGACCGGCGACGTCAAAGGGCTCCGCATCGCGGTGCCGAAGGAATACCTGGGTGCCGGTGTCGACCCTCAGGTGAAGGAGAAGATCCTGGAAGCGCTCCGTGTGCTGGAAGGGCTGGGAGCGGTGGTCGAGGAAGTTTCCCTGCCGCATTCCGAGTATGCCGTCGCGGCGTACTATCTGCTCGCTTCGTCGGAAGCGTCCTCTAACCTCGCGCGTTACGACGGCGTCCGCTACGGCGTCCGCACGGACAACGCGAACAACCTGCTGGAAATGTATCATATGTCCAGAAGCGAAGGTTTCGGTCCGGAAGTGAAACGCCGGATTATGCTCGGGACTTACGCGCTCAGCTCCGGCTATTATGACGCCTATTATCTGAAGGCGCAGAAAGTCCGCACGCTGATCAAGCAGGATTTCGATCAAGTTTTCGCAAACTACGATGTCGTGATCGGCCCTACGGCTCCTACGACGGCGTTCCGTCTGGGAGAGCAGGTAGGCGATCCGCTTACGATGTATTTGAACGATATTTTGACCATCCCGGTCAACCTGGCAGGTATTCCGGCCATCAGCGTACCGTGTGGTCTGGCCTCTGGCCTGCCTGTAGGACTGCAAATTATCGGGAAGGCGCTGGACGAGTCCACCGTGCTGCGCGTAGCTCACGCTTTCGAGCAGAACACCGATTATCACAAGCAGCGTCCGCAGCTATAACGCGTAACAGGAGGGATCTTTTTGTCAGCGACTGAAACGAAATACGAAACCGTGATCGGGCTTGAAGTTCACGTTGAACTGCATACAAATTCCAAAATCTTCTGCGGCTGCTCCACCTCGTTCGGCGCGCCTCCGAACACGCATACGTGCCCGGTCTGTCTCGGGCATCCCGGCGTTCTGCCGGTACTTAACCGGCAGGCTGTCGAATATGCGATGAAAGCCGCCATGGCTTTGAACTGCGAGATCGCGGACGTGACGAAATTCGACCGCAAAAACTATTTCTATCCGGATTCGCCCAAGGCGTACCAGATTTCCCAGTTCGACAAGCCGATCGGCGAGAACGGCTGGATCGACATTGAAGTGGGCGGGGAGACGAAACGTATCGGCATCACCCGGTTGCATCTGGAAGAAGATGCGGGCAAGCTGACTCACGTCGACGGCGGTTACGCTTCGCTCGTTGACTTCAACCGGGTCGGAACGCCGCTGGTCGAGATCGTCTCCGAGCCGGATCTCCGCTCTCCGGAAGAAGCTCGTGCGTATCTGGAGAAACTTCGCGCCATCATGCTTTACTGCGACGTTTCCGACGTCAAGATGGAAGAAGGTTCTCTGCGCTGCGACGCCAACATCTCTATCCGTCCGGTAGGCCAGGAGAAATTCGGCACACGCGCGGAGCTTAAGAACATGAACTCCTTCCGCGGCGTACAGCGCGGTCTCGAATATGAAGAAATCCGCCAGGCGGAAGTGCTGGACGGCGGAGGCGAGGTCGTCCAAGAAACACGCCGCTGGGATGAAGGCCAAGGCAAAACGATTTCCATGCGGGGCAAGGAAGAATCGCATGATTACCGCTATTTCCCGGACCCGGATCTCGTGAACCTGCATATCGATGCCGCCTGGAAAGAGCGCGTAAAATCGTCGATTCCGGAGCTTCCGGATGCCCGTAAAGCACGCTACGTAAGCGAGTACGGTCTTCCGAGCTACGATGCCGAGGTGATTACCGCTTCCATGAAGATGGCCGATTTCTTCGAGGAAAGCTTGAAATATACGTCCGACGCGAAGGCTGTTTCCAACTGGATCATGGGCGACCTTCTCGGGTATCTCAATGCCGGCGGACTCGATTTCGGCGAAATCCGAATAACCGGTCAAGGACTCGGTGAAATGATCGGTCTGATCGAAAAAGGCACCATTTCCAACAAAATCGCCAAAACCGTTTTTAAAGAGATGATCGAAAGTGGCAAAGCGCCACAGCAGATTGTCGAAGAGAAGGGGCTTGTTCAGATCAGTGACGAAGGCGCCATCAAATCCGTAGTCGAGCAGGTTGTGGCAGGCAATCCGCAATCCGTAGCCGATTATAAAGCGGGCAAAGAGAAGGCGGTCGGCTTCCTCGTCGGCCAGGTTATGAAAGAAACGAAAGGCAAAGCCAATCCAGGCTTGGTCAACAAGCTCATCGTGGAGACTTTGCAGGCGCAATAAGCCGAACAGCGAAAGAATTTTAGGCACAACGAACGGCATGTCCATCAGGATATGCCGTTTTTTTATAATATGAAGGGTATTAAACGGGCATGAGGAGATGAAAACGATGATGAGACAAATCCCTCTGGACGATGTTCAAGCCGTGCTGGAGCTGCTTGCATTGCAGACAACCGCTTATCTCGTGGAGGCCGAGTTAATCGGGTACAAAGACATTCCGCCTCTTAGGGATAGCCCGTTAACCCTGCGATGTTCCAAAGAGACGTTTACGGGGTATTATGTCAATGACCGGGAGGAGGGGCGGGAAGAACTCGCGGGCGCAATCGCTTGGGAAGAAAAAGGAACGGAACTGACGATTACGCGGTTGATGGTCCACCCCCGTCATTTCCGCCAGGGAATCGCCTCCGCATTGATTCGGCATGCGCTCACGATCAACCCGCAGGCGGGCCGATTTGTCGTGTCTACGGGAGAAGCGAACCTGCCCGCCGTCCGTCTTTACGAGAAATTCGGTTTTCACCGGACCGGCAAACGCACGATTGCCCCTTCCATCGCTTTGGTGACATTTGAAAAAATTCGGGGCATACAATGAAACAGAAACAGGGACATGTTGCGAAAAGTTAAGGAGCGTGGGAACGAAGTTGAATGATCCTTGGGTTATCGGGCAGTTCGATTTGACGATTAGACTGATTTTGGCATTGGTGCTTGGAGGATTGATCGGCTTCGAACGGGAACTGAGCAACCAGGCGGCCGGCTTCCGGACGCATATCCTGGTCTGTGTCGGTTCCGCTTTGATCATGCTGCTCTCCATCTACGGATTCAGCGCGTTTTCCAAAGAATTGAATGTCCGTATGGACCCTTCCCGGCTTGCGGCGCAAGTAGTCAGCGGCATCGGTTTCCTTGGCGCCGGAACGATCATACGCAACGGCTTTTCCGTTTCGGGGCTTACGACGGCAGCCTCGCTTTGGGTCGTTGCGGCAATCGGCCTCGCAGCGGGAGCCGGGTTTTACTACGCGGCCATCCTATCCACGATCATGGTCGTCCTTTCTCTGTGGATTTTAAATAAAATCGAGCACAAATATTTCGGCGCCAAGAAACGCCATCTGATCCGTGTTCATGCACTGGACCGGCCCGGCAATCTCGGTAAAATCTCCGACATCCTCGAAAAGAATAAAGTGCAGATACGCAAATTCGGCGTGGATGAAGAAGAAAGAGAGGAGCGGCAGACGGTTATGATCTATCTGAATGTCATCATACCGGATTACCACCTGGTTCCTCTGCTGCTGGATGATATCCGTCATCTGGACGGCGTGGTGGGAGTAACCATGGAATAATCGGAAACGTCAAGCGGGGCGAATCAGCCCTGCTTTTTCTTTTTTTATCCGATTTGAAGGGGGAATCTTTTTAGTATCGTCAAAAGATATGTAAATCGGATGTTAAGCGCGTTATAGTAAAGAGGGCACAAGAGAAAGGGCGGTGAAGCAATGGAGCACCTGACTGACGAACAGCTGGTGGAGCAGATTAACCGGGGTCAAGCGGAAGCTTATCGCGTATTGGTCGATCGGCACAAAAGCTACGTGTATACGCTGATTTACCGCATGGTGAACCATCGCGAAACCGCCGAAGACTTGTCCCAGGAAGTGTTTCTGAAGCTGTACCGCTCTTTATCCCATTTCAGAGGGGAGAGCAAGTTCACGACATGGCTGTACCGGATGACCGTTAACCTCGTTACCGATTACCGCCGCGCCCAGCGCAGGCGTCCTGTCGTTCCGCTGCTCGACAAGCTCAAGACCTGGTTGGCCGACCGCAGGACCGAGCCCGAACAGCAGGCGATCCGTCATGAAGAGAGCGACTCCCTCCACCGGATGATCGCCCAAATGCCGGAGAAATACAAACTGGTGATGTATCTTTATCACTTCAAACAATTGTCGTACCAGGAAATATCGGATGTGACCGATCTTCCCTTAAAGACAATCGAGACGCGCTTATACCGCGGCAAAGCCATGCTTAAAGAAAAATGGTTGGAGGTGTATCCAGATGCCCGAACAAACGCCCAGACGTCCCAGTCCGCCCCGGCTTCACGCGCTTCACAATAGCCCGGAACTTCCGCCCGCACTCCAAGCCGAACTAAACGGCATGAAGTTGCTCCAACCTTCCGCCAATTTCACCGACCGGGTGATGAAGGATGTCGCCGCGGGGAATACCGTGCCTGGATTTCGGCCCTTAGCGCCGAAGAAACGAAGGCATTCGGAACTCGTCAATCTTTTTGTCGCCACAGCGGCTACTTATATATTTATCAACTCCGGGCTTTTGAAACTTTTGAATTCACATGTGGCCGACTGGTCCGAATTCGTCCAACATTTGTCCAACAGAATAGGATAACGTGCATGAACGACCATGCAGCAAGGAGGTACGGAATGTCTCAACAATTCTCTTACACCCCAGGAGGTTCGCCCGAGATGGATGACTTGAAAGATCCGCACTTTTACGAGGAGCAGCGGCGGAATTATCCGCCTGGCTCCCCTTACGGCGCGCCGCCATATCCCCCGTATTTTCAACAGCCGCCCAAGAAGAAATGGCTGGCCATGCTCCTTTCCCTGATGATGCCGGGAACCGGCCAATTTTATGTGGGAATGATGCAGCGCGGATTGTTTATCATGATGCTCGTCATTATGGATATTTTCGCGATTGTGCTATTCGCAACACGGGATGAAGGAACGAACGTGGCCATGATCACGCTGTTCTCGCTCATTCTGCCGGTCATTTACTTCTACAACGTATTTGAAGCCTTGCAGCTTACGGATATCGTAAACCGCCGCCGTTTTTACGGAGAATCCGAGGAGTTGACCGATCCTCTGCAAAAGCTGGCTAAAGGCGGAAACTTGGGTATCCTGCTGATTGCGGCGGGCGGATTCCTTTTTCTGGCCAGCAGCAAACCGGTTTGGCTGGAATCATTCTTTAAGCTGTTCGGCTCTTATTTCGGAGCGATCGTTTTGATTATCGGCGGAATTGCTCTCTTTGTCTGGGAAACGAAAAGAAAACAATAGATCGGGTGATCGGATTGATTAAAGCGGGAAGATTTACGGCAGCGGTGCTGTTTGTCACTGTTGGCGTATCCATGCTTCTGGACCGGGCCGCAGGCACCCATATGGTGGGGCAGCTGATAAAATGGTGGCCCTTTTTGTTTGTGGCCGCAGGGCTGGAATTGATCGTGCTGCAATTTCTGTCAAAGTCCCGGGAAACGGCCGTCAAGCTGGACCCGGTGGCTATTTTTTTCTCGGTGGTGATCTGTGCCGTTGTCGCCGGCTCCCAGGGATTCAGCCAGGGGCTGCTGTCCGCGTTCAACTTCAATGTCGGTGCGGTGCAGGGCCGCAGCTTTGATAAGGAACCGGCGGAGTTCACCCTGGATCCCGCGGTAACCCGAATTCACGCAATCAACACGAACGGCCGCATTGAGCTGGCTGCTGGAGACGGGGATGCCGTCCGGATACAGGCAACGGTCTGGGTGAATGACGACGATGAGCAAGAAGCCCGCAAAATCGCGGATGCTTCACATGTCGAGCAGAGCATCCAAGGGGCTGAATTAACGCTTAAAGCGGTCGGGGAAGAATATACGAAGGCCTGGTTTGTCAAAAATAAAGCGAGAATAGATATTACCGTTACGCTGCCGCGAACGGCGTCTCTCGATTATTTGGCCGAAACGGAAAATGGCTCCATTCGCGCGGCAGGCCTTCGGACCCTCAACCTGTTTTCCGCGCATACGAGCAACGGATCAATGGAATTAACCGATATTCAGGGAAACGTTGAAGCGGTTACGGAGAACGGTAAAATCAGTGCCGGTTCCATCTCGGGAGCCGTTAAAGCGCAATCTGTCAACGGCGAGGTCGTTGTGCGGGACACGGGAGCGGGGGTTAACGTTGCCGCCTCCAATGGTAAAGTCAGCCTTTCCTCGATTAAAGGGGACGCGGTGGCTCGTACCGACAACGGCAGTATAACAATCAAAAATGTCTCCGGCCGCGTCGAAGCGCATACCGAGAACGGCGCGGTACGGCTCGAATCCGCCGAAATGGCCGGAGATTGGCAGGCCAGCACCGATAACGGCCGGATTACGATCCGCCTCCCCGGGGAAGCGGGCTTTAAGGTTCAAGGCTCCGCGAGGGTACTTCATACGGGGCTCCCGGTCCGGCTGGAGGAGGAGAAACTGAGCGGTACTGTGGGAAGCGGCGAACATATTCTTGCGATCCGGACGGATGGCGAGATTTCCCTGGAAACGATAAATTAAACGCATCCCGCCTGCATCAGGCGTTGACAAGTGCAATTTCTCACACGTACAATAGAAGAAAGGTTGTATCTGTGTCCACCGAGTACACAGTACTGCCCCTTACTAACAGGTGGTGAGAATCATGTCCGAACATTTGGAAGAAGCGCTTGCCAAACTTAAAACGACAGGTGTTCGCATGACTCCGCAGCGGTACGCGATTTTGACGTACTTGTTCGACTCCTTCAACCACCCTACGGCTGATGAGATTTACAAGGCGTTGGAATCCAAATTTCCGAATATGAGCGTGGCCACGGTTTACAACAACCTGAAAGTGTTCATAGACGCGGGGTTAGTACGGGAATTAACCTACGGGGACGATTCCAGCCGTTTCGATGCCGATCTGTCCGATCATTATCATGCCCGTTGCCAAGTCTGCGGCAAGATATCCGATTTTGATTACTCGCCCATCGTTGATGTCGAGCACGTTGCCGCTCAGCAAACCGGCTTTAGGGTAGGCGGGCACCGGCTTGAAGTCGTCGGACTTTGTCCGGATTGTGTAGGCAAGGCGACGCATTGATTCGTCGTTTTCAAACTTCCATACACGTAATTACGCGAACGTATTAGCCGCTCTTCGTTATCGGGCGTGCCGATACGTTTTTCTTTTTTCTGAAAGGATGTGCAGAAGCTTTTGAAGCAGCCCTACATGCACGGCTCGAAGCGCAAAAAGAGCCGGTTCCGTTCTTTTATTCTCTTGCTTATCGTACTGGCGGCCATCGCTTATCTGGTCATGAACCGGCTGCCCAATAACAATCTTATAACGCCTTTTTACGCTAAACTGGACAAGCCGGTGTTCTATCAGGGGGAAGCTTACGAAAGCTCCGCCTTGGGGTCCCGAGAAGCCATGAAACTCCCTTTGGGACTCATAGCCGAGTGGATCGATCCGGCTGTCCGCAGCGAGGCTTCCGGCAATTCCGTTATTTTGACGACGGAACAGGCCGTAGTGCGGCTTCAGGCCGACAAGGCCTCCGCGTCCCGGAACCTCAAAGAAATCCCCCTTGTATCGCCCATGACAAAG
This sequence comes from Paenibacillus sp. GbtcB18, assembly GCF_019091125.1. Classification (NCBI taxonomy): domain Bacteria; kingdom Bacillati; phylum Bacillota; class Bacilli; order Caryophanales; family Paenibacillaceae; genus Paenibacillus; species Paenibacillus sp. GbtcB18. The sequence goes on along the minus strand of NZ_JAGXJX010000009.1, from coordinate 3,266 downwards.
CAGGGGAAAGAGTTCTACGTACCCGTTTCCGTTCTTAAGGAGCTGTACGGAATACAAGTCAGGGAGGATGCGGTAACCGGCGCCGTATCGCTTTTTAATCCCGGGGAGAAGATACGCTGGGGGACATTTCGCGGAAAAGAAGGTGGCGAACTGCGCAGCGGCAGCTCGATTCGTGATCCGATCACGGGCAACTTGGGGGATGGCGAGCGTGTTATGATTTGGGGCGAACAGAACGGCTGGTACAAAGTTCAGCAGACCGGCGGACGTGCCGGTTTCGTTAAGGCCTCTCTTGTGACGGAAGAAAAAGGGGAGGAGATTCCCGAATTTCAGCCTCTCGCCGCGAAGCCGCGATGGAAACCCCAAGGCAAGCTCAACATGACATGGGAACATGTCGTCGCGGCAACGCCCAAAACGGCCTCCATTCCTGAGATGCCCGGCCTCAATGTTGTGAGCCCTACCTGGTTTCATCTCGCTGACGAGAAGGGGACCATCAAGAATCAGGCCGACTCCGATTACATCAAATGGGCGCACGGCCGCAATTACCAGATCTGGGCCCTTTTCGACAACTCTTTTGAACCGAAAATGACGGGCAAGGCGCTGGAAAGTTATGAAACCCGGCTGAACATGATCAACCAGCTTCTGACTTTTACAAAGCAGTATAATTTGCAGGGCATCAACATTGATTTTGAGAATATGAACAAATCGGACGGGCCTAATCTGGTCCAGTTCGTGAGAGAAATGGCTCCGCTGCTCCATGAGCGGGGACTGATTCTGTCCATCGACGTAACGGCAAAATCGGGCAGCGATGCCTGGAGCCGTGTATATGACCGGCCGGCTCTGGCCGCTGCCGTGGACTACATGATGCTCATGGCCTATGACGAGCACTGGGCGTCGAGTCCGAAGTCGGGCTCAGTCGCGTCTCTCCCATGGGTGGAGCGTTCTCTTAAGCAGATTCTGGATGAAGACAAAGTACCGCCTTCCAAGCTTGTGTTGGGCATTCCTTTTTATACGCGCATCTGGACCGAAGAACAGAAGGATGACGGTACGAAAGTCAGCTCGAAGGCTGTATTTATGGAGAAGCCCCGCAAGATTATACAGGAGAAGGGCCTGACTCCCGAATTTCATGAAGATACCGGACAAAATTACGTCGAATACAAAGAAGACGGAAAACTTAACCGGATCTGGCTGGAGGACGAAACGTCTGTGAAAGCTCGTCTGGAGATTGTGAGTAAATACAAATTGGCGGGGGTCGCTTCTTGGCGGCGCGGTTTTGAAGAACCGGCTATATGGAAGGTCATGGCCGATGCCCTGAAGTAGGGTTAGGCCGTCGAGCTTTATTGGTGAAGTTTGAATCCATGCAAGTTTAAAATTCCGCACGCTGGCCGCACCGCCCGCAATCATTAAATTCCTACAAAAAAAGCTGTCATCCGTAATGGAAGGCAGCTTTTTTACATTAACTTTTAGATGAGTCGATTGCGGTCGGGGCAGAACCGGTTTCCGGCTGGCGGATATTTCCTTCATCCGAGATTTCGGCTTCCGCGGGTGCCATCGAAGGATCGACCGTCAAAATCGTTTTGCAGAACATGCAGCGGTCCGTTTTACCGATCATCTTCGTTCTTTTGCCGCACTCAGGGCAATCGAGCGCCACGGCGGAGGTTGACATCATGCCCGCCCAGAAGTAAATGGCCATACTTCCGAGCATGCTGATCATCCCGAGAATCAAGAAGATAACGGCAATAATTCGCCCGACGGCGCCCCAGTCGAACACGACTCCGGCCAGGCCGATGATCATAATAAGCATGCCGCCCATGGTCAGCAGCAGACCCCATAAGCGGAATTCATTGATTTTACTTGATTTTAAAAGCAACGGTGTTCCCCTCTTTCTACAGGCATTTTCGGAATTAAAACACAATTCGTTCTCATGTAAGCAGGAAACGGCTGAGGAAAGTAGAATTACTTTTCTAACGAACGAATGATGGCTTCGGAGACTCTGCGAATACTTTTGCGGGGAGGTTATCTATCTTTGCGCGTATTTCCCGGACTCCGTTACAGCGTGGTAATTCGTCTCGCTATCCGCAGCAGGTTGCTTTCATCACAGAAGGATGTGCGATCCTTCTGCTGGTTTACTACCAATCATCCGGACACTTACAACTCCATACATCATTATATAGAAGACAATCATCGTATACAAGGAAGATGGTTGAATTCGTCCGTATTTGAACAGGGCTGCTGCAGCGATTAGATCGAATATCGTTAACGGTCTTTGAAAGGGGAGATCCAATTGGATCGTCAATTGTATTTGGAAGACTCTCGGGAGCGTACGCCTTCTCTGCCGGAAGAGCTGCGCGACCGCCAGCTGCTGTCGGAATTCTCGCTTTTTCTGAACAAGTATTTGAAAAGCAAATCCTACATACTCGAGGAACATCTGCTCGACGCTTACCAGAACGTGCTGGAAGCTTTGCAGCACTGGGCACGCATTGTCATCATCGAAGAAGGGGAAACTGTCCAGGAAGCGGTCTGGAATCAAGTCCGTTCAATAAACAGCGGCGTATACAAATTGTATGAAGAGCTGACTACGAGCAAGGAAACGTTGAAACAAAGAATCCAGCTTGTTCTTCTGGCATGCGAATTTTCGGTCATGTCCAAAATGGAGCGCTGCTGCAAGCCGCTCATCCAGCGTCTGGACTCAAGGCCGGAACCGTGGAGTGCGAATGAACTTCTGGAACAGCCCGAAATTCAAATTCTGGGTAACAATCTTCATCAGCTTCTTAATAAACTCGTCAAAAAAACATTGGTCAAAGAAGTGGCTGTTCCTGCGGACGCGGAATGTTCACAGCTTTTGCTGCGGTATACGTTATTCAAAAATTAACTTCAACCGAAACGGGTTGAGGAAGTCAGGCGGCCCTTACAGGCGGCCTTTTTCTTTTTTTGATGCTTCAAAAACCTTGATAAATAAGGCGTTAGAGCCAGTCATGTTTTTCCAATAGGCAAAAGGGTTGACTTCATAATAGGTTTCATGGTAAATTAATTTTCGCCCCTTCGGAAGGCAAGTTGCTAACAAAGGACAAGCCGCTAACAACGAAAGGAGCGCTTGAAAAAAAGTACTTGCATTACTAAGTCCAAATGTGGTATAGTAGTCAAGTCGCCGCTAAACGAGGCGAAGCGACAAAGTACGATAGAAACTTACAAATTGTCCTTTGAAAACTGAACAACGAGTGATTGAAGCGTCTCAAGTAATTGAGACATTAATGAGAAGAAATTCTCGT
>NZ_JAGXJX010000876.1:0-235 GCF_019091125.1 Paenibacillus sp. GbtcB18 | reverse complement strand
AAAACCTTTTCTGCCCCCCTCTTTCAACTAATTTTACTATCTTGAACTCCTTCTCACTCACATCTCTCTCTCATTCTCACATTTTCACTTTTTCAAACTTAACAAAACTATAATTTGTGGATTAGATTAAATCTGAAAGGTTAATTTAGGAAGATTAAGAGGAAAAACGCCCTACTCAAGAGGAACTAGAGACATACAACTATCACAATCATCCACCTAGCATATAAAGACAAAC
>NZ_JAGXJX010000875.1:0-235 GCF_019091125.1 Paenibacillus sp. GbtcB18 | reverse complement strand
GAAAAAATATACCGCTTACTTGCGAAATGAGTTATGTTAGGAACATGATGAACTTTCTCAACGTATGGAAAACCCAACTGCTTCAATACAGCCGGAACATTCGTCTTTTTTTCTTGTTTATTTTCGTGTGGAATACGGGTCTCGGCATGTTCGGGCTCGCGTACAATTTGTACGTCCGCGCTCTGGGCTACGATCAGACGATGGTTGGACAGTTGGTCGGGATGACGGCCATAGC
>NZ_JAGXJX010000874.1:0-235 GCF_019091125.1 Paenibacillus sp. GbtcB18 | reverse complement strand
CCCGGAGCAGCTTGTTGGCCAGCGCAAGCCGCGTCTTGTGGTAGGACCCGCTGTCGTCCTGTTCGGTGACCACGATAACCTCCGCGCCGTACGCTTACATCATGGCCAGATTGACGGGCGTCGTTTTCGGGACAACCAGCACGATGACGCGATACCCTTTGGCCGCGCCGATCATGGCCAGCGAGTTGCTGTACTTACCCGAAGACGATTCGATAAGCGTGCCGCCGGGTCGGAG
>NZ_JAGXJX010000873.1:0-235 GCF_019091125.1 Paenibacillus sp. GbtcB18 | reverse complement strand
TGAATGGAGATGAATGCGACCGCACCAAGCTCATTCGCGATTTGGGCGCGCCCCCCCAGTTCGACGAAGGTGTCATCCGTACGTGACATAACCACCTCAAATGCCGGATCCTGCCGGAGCTGATCGAACACCTTTTTGGAAAGCGCGAGCGTGTACGCTTTCACCTGATTACCGCTCACTCCCGCAGCACCGGGGTCCTTGCCCCCGTGCCCCGGGACGATCACGATTTTATAGC
>NZ_JAGXJX010000872.1:0-235 GCF_019091125.1 Paenibacillus sp. GbtcB18 | reverse complement strand
CGAGTCTCTTGGCGGCGAAATTCAGTTTCTGACCACATATGGTGAGGCGCCGGGAACACCTGGGGCGATGAAGGATAAAGTGATGCATTTGGCTTTGACAGTAGCGGGTACGAACAAGTTAATGCTGTCCGCCTCTTTCGAACCGGTTTCGTATAACCGGAATATCAGTCTTGCCTGGAACAATGACGAGGTGTCGGAAGCCGCAGCGGCTAATGCCAAGTAAAGCGAGGGCGGG
>NZ_JAGXJX010000871.1:0-236 GCF_019091125.1 Paenibacillus sp. GbtcB18 | reverse complement strand
GCTACTTCTTCCAGCGGACCGTGCTCTTCATCGCTGGACGATGGCGGCGGTGAGCTTCGGGGAAAGGGGCGACTTCTGGAGACCTGCGAGATCGAACAGAAAGAACAGAAGAGGAGAAAGCTTGCCGTAAAAACAGGGAGGAAAGGAAACTTCAAGAAAACTTCTGCGAGGGGAAGAAAGAAGCGGCGAACAAATCTGCTCTCCTTCTTCCTCTTGCGTGAACAAGAGGAGAGGTT
>NZ_JAGXJX010000870.1:0-236 GCF_019091125.1 Paenibacillus sp. GbtcB18 | reverse complement strand
CTATCATATAAATAATCCCCATGACCATGAAAAATGATTGAGTCCTATGTGGAGTTGCAGGTATAAATAGTCCCCATGACCATGAAAAATTATACTTTGACTTTTGATTATACTTCGTTGTTCAAGCTGAAATTAGAGTTTCAAATTTTAATTCAAGTCATTTCAAATTTTGAAAAGAAATGACAAGTTAACAAGTTCTAAACAATACACTAACTAAAAGATAAGGGCTTAATTTC
>NZ_JAGXJX010000869.1:0-236 GCF_019091125.1 Paenibacillus sp. GbtcB18 | reverse complement strand
ACGGACAAATTCACTGCAGAAGTCGAGAAAGTCCTGACAGGTAAAGAAAAAGAAATTATGGAAGTGTAGACGGCTATCGTCGCCCCCTGAAATACCGGGGGCTTTTCACCTTTCCATAGTGGGGGAAAAAAGATGTTCAATCAACTGAAAAAATGGCTGGGAAACGAGACTGCACAGGACGAGAAGTCTCCCCATTTGGAGTTGGACAACGATCCGTCTCATATTGCCATTATCAT
>NZ_JAGXJX010000868.1:0-236 GCF_019091125.1 Paenibacillus sp. GbtcB18 | reverse complement strand
ATGGTCTTAGCGGTTCCCAAGTGACTCCTTATCGGTTGTTAATTTCGCCTTTGTTTACTGCATGAATGAATCGGAGGGTGATGAGGGAATGGGGGGAAAAATAGTGGCCGGAGTGGGGCTGCTTGTTATTTTGATCGTGGGGGGGTGGCTGCGGGTCGATTTTCTGGGGTCCGTCGTGCATGGAATGTCCCCCGCTGCGGACAATTACGATACGATGACGAGACAATTGCTGGAGG
>NZ_JAGXJX010000867.1:0-236 GCF_019091125.1 Paenibacillus sp. GbtcB18 | reverse complement strand
TGGAGGGTGGGGAAATGTCCGGACCCGCGTATGAACCCGGCCTTCGGCTGCCCCGGCTGCCCCAAGGGGCAGCGGAAGGGGGAAAGGAGCCGCCGGGCGACGCGGCCAGTGCCGAAGCGAGGGAGCGGCTGCGCAGCGGTTACGTGCCCCTTTCGTTTCATATCCGTAGCGGGGAGGATACCTTCGCCTGGTACAGGGGGTCGCTCGCTCCGGTCCAGCCGGCTCCCTACCAGCCC
>NZ_JAGXJX010000089.1:0-678 GCF_019091125.1 Paenibacillus sp. GbtcB18 | reverse complement strand
ATTTCGTATGGTACATACGAGAGGGAGATAATTGAATTAGAATCAAGTAATAGACCTCTTCAAAATAGTATGATTGATGATTTGAAACAAAAAACGTTTAAAATTGAAGAACCTACTATTAAAACAATTTCTGTAGATGAAAATAACTATAATTTGTAACATTTACCTTTACAAGCTAAAGAAGGCTTCTCTCATGAAGATTTTCAAAAAAAAAGAGAAGAGAAAACAAAAGTTTTAATGGGTGCTTACTTTAAGAAATATTTTCGTATAGGGGATACAATTAATGAACAATATCCGATTATTGGATTTTTGCCGGCAAATAAATTCATTGTAAATAATCTCGGATCGAATGGGTACTTAAAGTTAGACAAGGCTATGATACTACCCATGCCGATTGATAGATACGAAAAGTATGAATTAATGTTTTTAAGATTACATCAAAGTACAATTATAAGCTTGCAAAAAGATGCTGATGTAAAAAAACTACAAGAAGCGATTCAACTTAAAGGAAACGACGTTACGTTATACCTGAAAAATTTAAGTGAGGAAATAAATGAAAATGTTATTAGTAATAAAGAATCTGAAATTATTGGCCTTATAGTAGGAGGTCTATTTATTTTATTTATAATAGCGGGCATTGTCGTAACGACAGTTGTTTCCATCATGATGAGAAAGAGG
>NZ_JAGXJX010000866.1:0-236 GCF_019091125.1 Paenibacillus sp. GbtcB18 | reverse complement strand
TCGTTCTGAATCTCCCCGTCCAGCAGGACAATGGGAGTGGTGGCCACCATGCCGGTAAGCATGTGCGCCCCCATCATGGCCGACACCCTCAAGGTCTCCCCTGTCACAAGAAGGGCCACAATGGGGCCGATGATCGTGAAAGGCAGCGAAATCAGGATCGTAAACAGAGTTAGCGCTCCTCCGAAGAACATTAGGAGCACCAGTTACACTATCGCGACGGCTGCGACCATGGCGAG
>NZ_JAGXJX010000865.1:0-236 GCF_019091125.1 Paenibacillus sp. GbtcB18 | reverse complement strand
ATAGATGGTAGCTTCACCATCTGAACTTGCAAGTGTGCTACCGTGATAAAGTGTTTTCTGTTCTAACCAGTCTGGGTTTCCGCATCTCTCCCAAACGGTGCCATGTACCCCGGTGATGCCTTCCCATAGTAATACACCTACTTTGCCGGAAGCATCTCGTCCGGAAATAATTTTGCCTACCGCATATTGGTTAGGCTGATAGGTCCTAAATGTGTCAGAAGCTTTTGCAGGCAAAG
>NZ_JAGXJX010000864.1:0-236 GCF_019091125.1 Paenibacillus sp. GbtcB18 | reverse complement strand
GTAGACTTTTACGCACCGCATGCTCACACTCTAACCAAAAAATTTCGTACGAAATCAGCTCTATCTCTGCCGAAATCTGAGTAGTAATCTGTTCAGGGGCTCGTTGCATCATATTATTCATCGTAATCACGTCAAAACCGTTCGCCTCTCCAGCTCTAAAAGGGATCGGGTGAATGTGCCATTGTTTCATAAAGGGGGCCATCATTTCGTTTCTGATCAGGTCAGGCTTTTCCTCG
>NZ_JAGXJX010000863.1:0-236 GCF_019091125.1 Paenibacillus sp. GbtcB18 | reverse complement strand
ATTGCACACAGTTCATCTTATCGTCTAGCTAGTTGGTGTCACCTGTCATACCCTTAGATAATTGTTGCAACTAAACTCTGAGGTTGTCCTCATGTAATTGTACAACAATTTTAAGACTTGATTGTTCACTGAACTCTTATGGACTTTCGACTGACATAGTATTCATACAGGGGGTTCTTCTGCTGAATGCTGTCCTCACCGGTATGCATATTTCTTTATTAGATTTTTGGATGTCA
>NZ_JAGXJX010000862.1:0-236 GCF_019091125.1 Paenibacillus sp. GbtcB18 | reverse complement strand
TCATTGATGCGCAGTTCTTCGCCTACTTCTTCGGCAAAGACGGCCAAGCCAAAGTGATCGACCACATGAACTACATTTTGTTCGTTCCCACGTTTTCTTCGGGGCCGATTTTAAAGTTCCGGGACTTCATGGCCGATGTAAAAGTGCCGATCAAGGTGGATGCGACCCAGTTTGAGGCGGGGGTGAAGCGGATTATTTTGGGCCTTTTCAAAAAAGTCGTCGTGGTCGTCTGGATG
>NZ_JAGXJX010000861.1:0-236 GCF_019091125.1 Paenibacillus sp. GbtcB18 | reverse complement strand
CGCACCCCTCACGCACCCCCTTCGGAAGGGAGGGGTCACGCACCCCTCACGCACCCTCACGCAAAACACAAGACCGCAGGTCACAGCTTCACGCCGACCCTCACGCACCCTCACACCCCAGGGGCCTCACGTTTCCCCCCTCTCCTTAGAGAGAGGGGGAACGTGACCCCCCACCAGAAATGGAACCCACATGACCGTCATCCCCGAAGCCCTCAACGGCACCGTCATCCCCGGCG
>NZ_JAGXJX010000860.1:0-236 GCF_019091125.1 Paenibacillus sp. GbtcB18 | reverse complement strand
CCTGCTATGTTCAACTTATCGGGCCAGTAGATATGTCAGATTGGGTCATAACAGTTAACAGTTTGAGAACTATTCGATCTATGGGAGTCCGGTTTCTATGGTGCCAAGTCTTTTCCACCTTTTACTTGTTAGCACGAAAGCCAATATGTTACCCTAATTTGCTGCTAGCAATATGCTGTATCCTGCTTGATGAGACAAGATTGGTTTAATAAATTAGAATTGGACTTCTTTTCAAG
>NZ_JAGXJX010000859.1:0-236 GCF_019091125.1 Paenibacillus sp. GbtcB18 | reverse complement strand
AATGCGTCTTATGAGTACTCGGGTCCGCACGTCGTGACCAATAAGTCGGTATTCCGGTCGTGGAAGCATGTGTCGTGTAACTGCGTCGGAATTGGTTCAATGTCCGACCGATCCGGCTTGTAATTGCCGGCAGATCGGCGGGTTAAGCACGTGAAATGTCCGTGATTGAACCCGTGTTTATTTCTTGCATGTTGTGATGTGATAATGTCGATGTTCTGATGGTAAATAAATATAAT
>NZ_JAGXJX010000858.1:0-236 GCF_019091125.1 Paenibacillus sp. GbtcB18 | reverse complement strand
GACGTTCCTCGAAAGTTTGACAGCAGGTGTCGGTGATGCCCCCGGCGGAATCCTGATGTCCGGGAACGTAAGGCAGACCCTCCCGCTCCTGCGGTTGCGGCTTGTTCGAATGAGCGTTTACTTCGATCATTATAACTTCCGCGCTGCAGTTGTTGACCTGCTCCCAGTATTCGCAGTTGGCAATGCTGCATTTCACCATTTGATTTTCCATGTATATCACCTCGTACTTCTATTTA
>NZ_JAGXJX010000088.1:0-716 GCF_019091125.1 Paenibacillus sp. GbtcB18 | reverse complement strand
TTTTGTATTTTAAGTATAATAGATATGGTTACTGTGTTTATTTATACTAAAGTATGATTTTCGTTGAGAAAGATTAAAATTCTTAATATTCTATTTTTATTCTTTTGTAATTTGTTATACTTATATTAATTTTAAGTAAAGGGGAGAATAAATTCCATGAGTATAGACGTGGTTACAATGGAAGAAATGAAAAATTGCTTCATGGGTGGAATTGTGAAATTCGTTTGAGAAATATAGCAAAAGCAAAACAACATAAGGAAACTATTGAGTACCAAATTGATACTATTAAGGATCTAAATATAAAGTTATATTATGCACTTATTAATTTAAGATATAGTTTGCTTTTTGATGAAATAAGTGGAGTTAAAGAAAGTTTTTGGATATGTAAAAGATTACTCACAGCAAATAGCTTCTCAGTTTTATGAGAAAAGAAATGAAAGAGGGGCATTAAAATGAAAAAAATTGGGGTATTAAGTTTGTTAGCAGTTCTTACGCTATTAAATGTGAATGTATTTAAAGATACACAGCAAGTTAAATCAAGTATTACATCTCAAACTGAAATTATTCAATACTCCGAACATGGTACAGGTTGGTAAAAACTTAAAAAATATAATGTTATTTATCCCTATTAAGTAAAAACCTTCCTAGCTATAGGAAGGTCTTTACTTAATAATAGAGTCTATTAAAGCGATTTTAATAAAGAATAAAAATTCGTA
>NZ_JAGXJX010000857.1:0-236 GCF_019091125.1 Paenibacillus sp. GbtcB18 | reverse complement strand
GAGGGGAAATTTAAAGGGGTGTCCGGGGGCTCCGCGACGAATTTCCTGAACCCCCGCGGCCTGGCCGCGGCAGGATCGGACGGGGCGGTTAAGCAGGTTGACCAGCAGAAGAAAGCCGAACAGAAGCGAAAGGATCAGGAGAAAGAAGACGCGGAGGTTCTGGCAGGCAAGATGAACGAAACGACGGGGACCATCAAAACGAAAGCCGGCGAAGGCGGCCGTTTGTTCGGGGCGAC
>NZ_JAGXJX010000856.1:0-236 GCF_019091125.1 Paenibacillus sp. GbtcB18 | reverse complement strand
CTCAGTTCCAGTTCCGTTATTGTGTTGTCACATCTACAAGAGATGCCCTTGCTTGATATAGAGTTTTTCACTCACTAGCACACCGAAACTCCAATGCATCATCAGAGGAGAGTTTATTAGTTTCAATTCAATCAGTTACATTAGCATAGTTTCATACATTAGTATAGTTTCACAGAGGCATAATAAGGTGTTATACTAAGAGAAAGATGAAGTGAACAAGCTTTATACTATCAATC
>NZ_JAGXJX010000855.1:0-236 GCF_019091125.1 Paenibacillus sp. GbtcB18 | reverse complement strand
ATTCGGGAGGCAGTCCGTTTCAACATCTTGGAGGATGTGTATGTCGGTAATGACAAGGGCAGCAATGTCCCGTAGGACAATGCTGGGCGCGATCGCGTCCAGTCCGCTCTGGATGCAGTCCGCATGGGCGCAGCCAGGCAAGCTGAAAATCTCGCACCAGTTCCCCCGCGCCAGCCTTGCCGAAGGCGATTTCCGTGACCGCTTGTGCCGCATGTTCGCGGCCGACGTCGAACGGC
>NZ_JAGXJX010000854.1:0-236 GCF_019091125.1 Paenibacillus sp. GbtcB18 | reverse complement strand
GTGCCGTTTATCTTGTACAACGTTCCGGGACGCTCCATTGTCAACATAAATGCGGATACGACCATCAGGCTCTCCCACATACCGAACACCGTAGCTACCAAAGACTGTTCCGGTACCGACCAGCTGACGATCGTAGCCGCCGGAGCGGCCGAAGGGTTTACGGTATACAGCGGTGACGGCAGTATGACACTTCCCGCGTTGGCCGTCGGCTGTCATGGCATAATCAGCGTAGCGGG
>NZ_JAGXJX010000853.1:0-236 GCF_019091125.1 Paenibacillus sp. GbtcB18 | reverse complement strand
CAATGTTAACGAGAATAGCCCTGATGAGACATATTAAAAAGAGCAGCCGCGTGTAAGAATAGTGGAAGCGAAAGGAAAGGAGGCCTTGCCATGCTAAAACCGATCAGCCGATTCCTGCTGGCCGTTCTTCTGGTGTTTGCGGTCACGGCTTGCTCGTCCGAGCTTAGGGGACAGGACCCGGCCAAAGTCAAAGTCGATCTTGTCACCGAGCCTTCACCGGTCAAAACAGGCGAGAA
>NZ_JAGXJX010000852.1:0-236 GCF_019091125.1 Paenibacillus sp. GbtcB18 | reverse complement strand
GACGATTATTTCACGGTGACGCGGTAATAATCGTTTACGTTTCGCTCGACGAAGCCCACCGTTTTGTACAAGCCCAAGGCGTGGTCATTGTCCGCCGCTACCTCCAGGGCCAGCTTGCCCTGAAGCTGCTTCGACTCCGCAATGGAAATCGCTTTGCCCAGGATCACTCTGCCGTGGCCTTGTCCGCGGTATTCCGGGAGCACGCAAAATCCGGAAATAAACCCGCCGTCGTACAG
>NZ_JAGXJX010000851.1:0-236 GCF_019091125.1 Paenibacillus sp. GbtcB18 | reverse complement strand
CAGCGTCGATGCGATTGTTCCGATTCTTCGTATTTACGATTCCATCGATAATGAGAAAACGGTACTAACGAATATGGCGAGCGAATTTGTGGCGAAGAATAGCGTCCAGCGCATGTATTTAGAGATTTTGGACGATACGAACCGGGTTATTTTCAGCAACAACGATTTCAAGATGCCCGTGCACCGCGAGGAACTGGACAAGCTGGCCATGGATGAAATCCATTATATTTTACGGG
>NZ_JAGXJX010000850.1:0-236 GCF_019091125.1 Paenibacillus sp. GbtcB18 | reverse complement strand
AAAAAGCTAATACACCGGTCTCTCTTACAATGCATATTCCTTCTGCTCCAGTTAAAAATAATAACCGTCTAAAAGATACAAAGGAAAAAGATTTTATAACGATTAATGTCTTTAGCATAAATCGTTATATTAACACAGGCTATAATGACAACCATTTTAAGTTCAACGTTGGAATGAATTTGAATGTGGCCATATCTGAGATTACATTCAATATGGATATAGATAAAGATACAAAG
>NZ_JAGXJX010000849.1:0-237 GCF_019091125.1 Paenibacillus sp. GbtcB18 | reverse complement strand
CTTCAGGCATAGCTCTCATTCCCCCCAGTCAATGGTACAGACCGGGGCATCTGCCTCCAGAACACCATGTATATTCAAATGTTTAAAATAGGTTTTGCAATATGTACCAGTACACAAACACATACTGAACCAGTTAATTCCTAGTCTTAACATAATGACTCTATACTCAAAAACATTTTTCATTAAGTTACTTGTAAAAATAACTCTTTTATAAAAGGGCAGCTCAGTTCACACCCT
>NZ_JAGXJX010000848.1:0-237 GCF_019091125.1 Paenibacillus sp. GbtcB18 | reverse complement strand
AGACCCACTCCGAAGTCTACCGCGTCCAATTGCGCTCTGGCGAACTACGCTATCTGCGAGCGGCAGGCTCAAACTACAGCACAGCGGATGGCGCGCGTCACACGAGCGGGAACATCTGGGATGTGACCTCGGATATGCAGGTGGCCGAGACACTAAAGAACTCCGTCTATAGCAGTCACGTGAAGAATGCCGAACTCGAGCTTGCGCTTCAGGAACTGTCTTCCCGTGAACACGATC
>NZ_JAGXJX010000087.1:0-717 GCF_019091125.1 Paenibacillus sp. GbtcB18 | reverse complement strand
AACACTTCATTAAAAGATGACATTCCTTCTCTAGTAAATATACAAATCTAACCGATTCCTGATTATATTAGGAATCGGTTAATTTATATTTAAACGCACATTGTTCCAAAAATAATATGATGAATATTCATTTTGAAATTATTATCTATATGGGGGCGGGCATTTTCAAATCTGTAAAATGGAAAGAAGAATACTACGTACATGTTGATGTGTTAACTATTCAGATTGTATATTCAGTTGTAAATAACCTTACAACAATGTAATAAAAATGTAAGGTTAAACGATAGGTATAGTTGTATAGATGTCGTATTATGAATAGGGTTTAATATGACAAAGGAGTTGTAATATGATAAAAAGCGTTACAAACAATAGAATTGACGAACTTGACTATATTCGGGGGTTCGCATTATTAGGGATTATCTTGGTGAATATTCTAGCAATACTTTCTTTGGATATACCAAAGCAGAATACAATGGATGCAAGTTATCAAAGGTTTTTATATTTATTTGTAGAAGGCCGCTTCTTCACTATTTTATCCTTCTTATTTGGAATAGGATTCTATATCTTTCTTACAAGAGCGATTGCAAAAGGGCAAAATGGAGATATTTTGTTTTTACGTAGACTTGCTGCTTTACTTGTTTTTGGAATCATACATACGTTATATCAGACAGAGGAAGCGTTAAAAATTAATGCAGTTTGTGGACTACTTATATTACC
>NZ_JAGXJX010000847.1:0-237 GCF_019091125.1 Paenibacillus sp. GbtcB18 | reverse complement strand
TCCCTACTTCGCTTTTCAAGGGACGCTCCTGGGGGTTTTTCGTCCGCTGCAGGGATAAGGCTCACACCCACCCTAACTCCCTGCCACTGCTGTACGGAATACTGGGCCCAGTCATCGCTTTACGAAAGATTCAGTAACCCGAAGAATATCGAATCCGGATCTGGTAGCCAATGAAACCCGTCCTTGGAACCGGATTACTTCTCGAGTTCAAGCACCTTGTGGTGGTCGAGCGTTCTC
>NZ_JAGXJX010000846.1:0-237 GCF_019091125.1 Paenibacillus sp. GbtcB18 | reverse complement strand
GCAATCCTGGGTGGGTATGGCGTGAGCCCGGGGTAACTCGGTGAATTGCTTTGCAAGGCGAAAACAGCAAGCAATCAAAATTTGGATGGTACCGGGGGGGATTTCCCGATAACCGAGGTCAGAAAAATTTGCGCCGCATTTGGAATAAGAGCGGGTGAGTATATCATATATCCCGTGGGTTCAAAAAAGAAACAGAAGAAGGCATAGAAGGAGCGAGACGGCATGCAAAATAAAACC
>NZ_JAGXJX010000845.1:0-237 GCF_019091125.1 Paenibacillus sp. GbtcB18 | reverse complement strand
GGTTCGGACGACATAGTAACGCCGACACGCACGCCGAAGTCGACGATCACCCCAACTTATACTCCGAAGTCAACGATCAAGCCGACACCGACGCCGACAGCGAAAACGTCTGTACGGCCGACCCCGACTCCGGAAGACGATGGCGTTGTACGGGGTTTGACACCGGCCCCGCCCCGCAACCCGGGGGGGGGGGTCACTCTGCCCCGGAGGGGGGGGGGGCGGCCCCCCCCGAAAAAA
>NZ_JAGXJX010000844.1:0-237 GCF_019091125.1 Paenibacillus sp. GbtcB18 | reverse complement strand
ATGTTGTTTCCGTATGTTGTTGCATGGCAATGTCTAAGAATAGTTTCTTAGACGCTACAGATAGCTTAAAGAAAGCCTTTGTAAATACAACAGGACTAATATATACGTATGGATTTGCTTTTTCTGTTTCCTCATTCATAAAATGAGTCAGCTTGTTTGTATATCGGCCATCTACTCCGTTTTCAATGGAGTTAATGTTATGTAAGTTCAATTTCTTCAATGCAATATAGAATTGAT
>NZ_JAGXJX010000843.1:0-237 GCF_019091125.1 Paenibacillus sp. GbtcB18 | reverse complement strand
GGGAAGGAGCGAACCCGTTTTCGACACTCCAACCTCGGGGAGAGGGGTCCACTGGCTGGAGAAAGTCCAGAATACCCGAACCCGGGAAATTAGGTCCCGATACTTCTTCTGCGCTTTTTCCGAAATTCCTTTCCTTATGCTTTCCCCTTCGGTTTCCAGCGGATGTTTTTGCCGATTGCGTGCCCATACCGCCCCTTTTATCAAAGCAAATGTCGCCTGCCCCCGACTGCGGTAAGC
>NZ_JAGXJX010000842.1:0-237 GCF_019091125.1 Paenibacillus sp. GbtcB18 | reverse complement strand
GTTCTAGTAAGTAAATATAGAAATTTGAAAGTGCTGTCAATTTAATAAGCATGATTTTCTTTGTTTACCTGTAGCTTTGTGGTTGTGAACTTTCACATTATGCTCTCCTGAAGACAAACTAATGATTATGTTGCTTGGTTGTAATGGCCATGTAGAATAGTGGTTCAAGAAGACAATTTTCATTGGGGATTGGTTGATCTTGTTGATGTCAGTTGATTGAGAACAGATATGGGGAAT
>NZ_JAGXJX010000841.1:0-237 GCF_019091125.1 Paenibacillus sp. GbtcB18 | reverse complement strand
GCGGATCGGCCAGATGCGCCCCGGCGAGACGATGCTCGCCCAAGCGGAGGAAGCGGCCCGCCCGGAAGGTGCGCGCGAGGGGGGGCGCCGCGCCTGCCGCTACGCGCTGGGGCGTCTGCCCGCCGAGCAGATCGCCGCTTTTGCCTCGCAGAAAACCCGGCAGGCGGCGGGAAAAATGGCCCCGGGGGGGGCCGTCGGGCTGGGGGGGGGAGGGGGGGGGGCGCCCGGCTGAGAGGG
>NZ_JAGXJX010000840.1:0-237 GCF_019091125.1 Paenibacillus sp. GbtcB18 | reverse complement strand
CCTCAAAGCTTTGATTTGCATCGTTACCGTTGACGGAACCAAGTTCCTTGCTTCGGCAGTGCGGCTATAACTGCGGGTGGAAGCAAGCGTTCAAAATGTTTTCAGCTGGCGGATTTCCATGTGGTAAGCACCTCTTCATTCAAAATAAATGTACATTCGTGTCAAAAACGTGTCATTGGTTTGATAGTAAACCTATCGTAGAGTAAAAATCACGCTTCGCCGCTTGGGACGTGCTGA
>NZ_JAGXJX010000839.1:0-237 GCF_019091125.1 Paenibacillus sp. GbtcB18 | reverse complement strand
AGGTAGGCGTAAGCGATTCGGTACAGCCTTGCTTTTACTTCATCCATAAGCCGGGTAAAAGCCTGATCGTCCCCGTTTCGTGTCGCCCGGACCAGCATTTCGGTGTCCAGAAAAAGCTCCCACCTTCCAGGTTCTATTGTATTAGACGGATCAGAAGAGGGAATCGTCGGAGATCCGACGGAACTCTTTTGTACACAATTTTGACACATTTTTTTAATCCGAAATTCAGTTTTGTTT
>NZ_JAGXJX010000838.1:0-237 GCF_019091125.1 Paenibacillus sp. GbtcB18 | reverse complement strand
CAGGTCGCATCATACCTGTTGTCATATTGATTATTGTTTCAAATGAAATTCGGAATGGCATTTGCTTTACTGCTTTTGAGGCTTGTATGTATTCGGTTCATCTTTGCATTGTGGTTTATATACTGACAAACTGCATTGGTTATGTCATCTCTTTTCCTGCAAAACTAATGATATACCATTTGATATTATAGGCATTAAATCTCTCTACACGTACAGCTATCACGTCAGTTAACAATG
>NZ_JAGXJX010000086.1:0-727 GCF_019091125.1 Paenibacillus sp. GbtcB18 | reverse complement strand
GTAATTACGACGCATTTATGAAGTGCAGAGTTATATAGAATTATGCATAAATGATTCACTTTCAATTGAAGAGTTAGCGGATGTAGCAGAATTTTCGAAGTATCATGTTTATAGAATGTTTAAAGGAATAGTAGATGAACCGTTATCTTGGTATGTAAATCGATTAAAACGAGAAAGGGAAACAAATCTTATTACATATCGCTCAGATATGACGATTACTAGCATAAGTTACCATTATATTTTTGCAGATTCAGCAGTTTTCTCCCACACATTTAAAAACTATTACATATATTACATAGTGAGTCGATTTCCATATCGAAACCACGATACTTGTATCCCACGTTTAAAGCCGGACTAAAGTCCTACGTGTGCTTTATCATATCGTAAACAGCATAAGAGGAAATTCCCAATACGATGAGTGAAGGAAAAGAAATTCTATCAAAATCAACATTGTTACTTATGTTGGTTACGAGAAGAAGAGGGTGTTTATTCATATTGTGAAATGGGAGAAGATCGGAATATGAATTACTGCGTACCAGAGAAAGAATTGTGAGGATGATTGCTTCTGAGGTTATTCAAAATGCAGGGAGGGTGGGTTTTGGAATTTAATATTAACTTGTTGTTTAATGACGGAAAGTTCACGGGATTGTAAGTTCTGTGTAATAAGATGTAAATATTAGGATTTATTGATATTTTATTATTTTCTTTATGTATAATGAGGACAAGG
>NZ_JAGXJX010000837.1:0-237 GCF_019091125.1 Paenibacillus sp. GbtcB18 | reverse complement strand
ATATCAGTCATTTCGATGTGTCCTTCAGTCGACGTAAGCGGCAGCGCTGAAAATGGCGCAGAATGCAGCGAAGATGGAAAGCAGGGCGAGCAGCATGCAGGCTCCAGGGCATGAAAAAAGGCCCGTAGGCACCGGTTCGCTTCAACCAGCCCTGCACGACTGGGAGCGAATCCGGGCCCACGGGCCTAGATCATGGGGTGAGACTCGGTATCAGGGGGTGCAGCCCTACCAGATGTC
>NZ_JAGXJX010000836.1:0-237 GCF_019091125.1 Paenibacillus sp. GbtcB18 | reverse complement strand
AATATTAAGCACAAATCATACACCTCGGAAAACACAAGAATACACATAACATGTCAACGATAGAATATAATTCAATGTTAAGTCATTACACCGCGCATGAAAGAACACAACAACAACAATGTCAGAATAGCTGTTACAGGTTACATAACAAAAGGGTCCTCTAAACGTGGTATCACTGAAGATAGTCACCCCAAGTTTGCAAAAGAAACTAAATTGTCTTTAATACTGGGAAGCACC
>NZ_JAGXJX010000835.1:0-237 GCF_019091125.1 Paenibacillus sp. GbtcB18 | reverse complement strand
ATATACCGGCCCTTAGGATAAATAATTCGCTACAAAAAAATTCTAAAGCGAGTTGGAGTAGTCTGGAAAAACTTACTTCAGGATTACGAATCAATAAAGCTTCTGTCGATGCTGCCGGGTTGGCCATATCCGAAAAAATGAGAACACAAATAAGAGGCTCACATCAGGCTTCCAAAAATGTTATGGTTGGCATTACACTTATTCAAACCGAAGAGGGCGGTTTACAAGGGATAACGG
>NZ_JAGXJX010000834.1:0-237 GCF_019091125.1 Paenibacillus sp. GbtcB18 | reverse complement strand
AAAATGAACGGGTTTGGAATTCTCGCTCTCTCTCCTTTCTTATTAATAATAATATTATTATTCACTGCAAGGTCTCTTTTCTTCCTCTGTTCGCTCTTCATCATCCATTCTCTTCTTCCTCGTAGGTCAACCTTCCAACCGATGGTGCTCTCATTCTTCCTCGCCTGAGATAAATCCACATGCATGGCAGCTTGGCCTTTTATCAGCAAAGATAAATCACTTTAATTTCCATATATA
>NZ_JAGXJX010000833.1:0-237 GCF_019091125.1 Paenibacillus sp. GbtcB18 | reverse complement strand
ATTAAAATCTAATTAAACTGATTAAACCATAACAAACATGTAAATCACCTTAATATGCATAAAATATAAAGATTTGACCCATCTTAAATTTCAAAAAAATCAGTATTAAACATACTAATCATAACATTAAAAGTCTTAATTACTCCCTAATTAATACTATTCTATCATCATAAAGACCTTAAAGAACATATTAGACTTTGAGAACATACAATAGGTTTAATCATCTCATAAATCATA
>NZ_JAGXJX010000832.1:0-238 GCF_019091125.1 Paenibacillus sp. GbtcB18 | reverse complement strand
TGTGCAGGCCATCTTCCCGGCGACGCCCTGGCACCTGAGGTTGCGCACAGGACACACCGCAGGCCCTGCCTGACGTTGAACCCCGGCCTCGGGCAGGGGAATCAATGCTGGACCACCGCCGGCCGTGGTGTACGTCCGACAGTCATCCGGTTCAGGGCTTGAACGTGTAGAAGACCACCATGAGCCCCTCCGCGGCGACACCTGCACAGAGCCACAGCAGGAATTTCTTGAAGGGTAC
>NZ_JAGXJX010000831.1:0-238 GCF_019091125.1 Paenibacillus sp. GbtcB18 | reverse complement strand
GCCGTCGCGGACGCGGGGTTCGCGCCGATGGCAACGCCGGCCAGGGCTCGGATGCCTTTGGGGCCGTTCCCGAACGCCTTGCTGACCGCCGCCCCTCCGCTGCGGCCCGCGCTGGATGCGCGGGCGTTGACGGAGCGGTCACAGTCCCCCTCGAACTCGGGCCGGATGCTGACGTATCCGCGGCCGACGAGCACACCACCGGTACCAGCCACGCCACCTACCTCCTGTCAGGAGTTGG
>NZ_JAGXJX010000830.1:0-238 GCF_019091125.1 Paenibacillus sp. GbtcB18 | reverse complement strand
CGGCCACAACCTTGCCGGGGAACGTGTCCGTTTCGGGCGAACGGAAGCGCATGAACAGGGACATCGGGATCCCGGGCGCTTTCCCCCCGGGTTCCGCCGCGGTCTCCACGGTCCACTTCCCCTCGCCAGAACTCTGCATACCGCCGCGAATCCCTTCCAGCTTGGGATCTTGGGAGAAGGCCTGCCCGCCCAGCCCCATCAGCCACCCCCGGGACACCGAACCGTACGACCAAACCTG
>NZ_JAGXJX010000829.1:0-238 GCF_019091125.1 Paenibacillus sp. GbtcB18 | reverse complement strand
CTAACAAATTGCTAATCTTTCTTTTTTATTACTCCATGCATCCATCTCAAATGCAATAATAATTTAAGCCAGTTAAAATTCAGTTAAAGAATTTGCACTTTGAATATACTATACCATGAAGTATATAAGGAATCTTACTAGTTGAACAAAATTCATCAACTCAACAAAAACTGAGTAAAAAAACCCTCACCCTTGGAGCACTAAATATCAGCTCAGCAAGCATGTAAAGTATTCTAGT
>NZ_JAGXJX010000828.1:0-238 GCF_019091125.1 Paenibacillus sp. GbtcB18 | reverse complement strand
GCCCCCCTAAAAAAAAAAATATCCCCCATCTTGGGGGTCTTTCCTGACAAACACCTAAGATGTGGTGCCCCCATTTTCCCCCCCCTCCTCTTTCTTACGTATTTTACTTCTTTCTTTTGCAAGAAACACCCCTTCCCCCAAAAGCCGTCTGGCATTTTCCCCTAGATAATTGGGCTCCCCCCACTCTTTAGGGGCTTCGCCCAGGAAGGGCAACGTGCCTTCTTCCCTGTCCCCTTTC
>NZ_JAGXJX010000085.1:0-733 GCF_019091125.1 Paenibacillus sp. GbtcB18 | reverse complement strand
AACAGAAAGTATGTTTTATGTACTTAGTAAGTATGTAAAACATACTTTTAAAATAGTAATTTCATTAGTTGTTTTTTCCATTCTAGGTTATTTGGATAGTATTTATATGCCATTTAGATTTCCGTGGGGAATGGATGTGGCTTTAACTAGTACAGTCTTTTTTGGGATTGGTTATATTGTCAAAAAAAATATTAAACCTCTTGAAATTAACAGTATATTTAAAGTTAGCTTAATTATTGTTTTAGTGTTCTTATTAAGTATATTAGAATTGTTAATTTGTAAGTTAAATGGAAGAGTTGACATGAATCTTAATGAATATGGAAATTATGCCTATTTTTATTTAGGAAGTTTATTGGGGATTTTTTGCTGGATAATATTCTCGAAATTCTTATCGAATATAAACTTTATTAAATATATTGGTAGAAATTCATTACTTATTTTAGCTGTTCATCAAACATGTATTATGTTTGTTAAAGTAATTTTAGTTTTCGGCTTTAAAATAAATCTAAGTAGTACCTTAGATTCATTTTATTGGGCACTTTTTTATACTGTTGGAACTATATTAATAGCATTTCCAATAATTATCATTGTAAATAAATATGTCCCTTTTATGGTGGGGAGAAAATATAATTTAAAATGAGTTTTATTTAGTAGTAATTAAAGTGTATATACTCAAGATTACCTTGTAGAATCGATATACATATAGTGAAGGAGAAAAGTGATGGAGATTTAT
>NZ_JAGXJX010000827.1:0-238 GCF_019091125.1 Paenibacillus sp. GbtcB18 | reverse complement strand
CTTTCCCTCCCGCCTCTCCCTTTTCCCTTACCTTACCTTCCACCTTGTATGTTCCCATTCCCCCCTCCTAACCGGAATAGGAAGCCGTGGCCTTCCGCTGGAAAATTCGCTAAAATAGAGAAGGAACCAGCTATTTTGAGAAGGTGGATTGAACGTGTCCCCATCCCATACAAGCATTTTCGGCGGACCAGCCGTTATTGAAGGCGTCATGGTTGCCGGCCGGAATGTTCATGGCACC
>NZ_JAGXJX010000826.1:0-238 GCF_019091125.1 Paenibacillus sp. GbtcB18 | reverse complement strand
CGTACACGCGGTCTGCGGAGGAGCGGCATGTGCAGACGCTGATGCCGAATACGATGGGGAATACGTACTACGCGGATCAGCAGGAGCTGGTCGGCGTTGCGGCACAGCTTCATCACGAGATGGCTGAAACCAATCCGAATTTCAGGGCACGGCCGATTGTTTTTCCCCGAAATGCCGGGTTTATGCGGCTTCAGCCTTGGTTCGGACTCGCATTCCTTCCCATGTATCGCCCGGATCG
>NZ_JAGXJX010000825.1:0-238 GCF_019091125.1 Paenibacillus sp. GbtcB18 | reverse complement strand
CCTCCCCTATTGAACGGGGTGATGGACTAGCTGGGAAGTTACAGATCCGGCAGGGTCGTAGGGACAGGCTGCCGGCATATTGCATAATCAAACAAAAAAATGCATAAAATAAGTCCAAAACTGATTCGTGAAGGCGCAAAATGTGTTATCATAGTTGTAACAGATTACGAAAGGGGGGAGACGATGAACCAGCCGAACGCGATCATTCGCTCGTGCCTGTTTGTTGCGCTTTCTTTTT
>NZ_JAGXJX010000824.1:0-238 GCF_019091125.1 Paenibacillus sp. GbtcB18 | reverse complement strand
ACATATATGACCACCTTCTCGACTTCTAGTCTAGTTTCTTATATGGCAGATTTTATAATTTTAGATTCTGATTCGGATTTTGAAATATAATAGGATCTCATCTGGCATTCCTCCTACATCAGTATACTGTATCTGATTTAGTTGAGAAGCCCAGTTATTCAACGCCAAAGCCTACTGGTCCTGTATAGATGACTACCTTTTGGACCAGATATGATGATGATTATGATCTTTATGACTT
>NZ_JAGXJX010000823.1:0-238 GCF_019091125.1 Paenibacillus sp. GbtcB18 | reverse complement strand
ACGGTGCCGGCGGCGACGGCGTTCACTGGAGCGGCCAGAACTACCGTTTTCTGCCCTACGATTCTGAAATCCGGACCAAAACGATCGAACGCTACGGCAAAAATGAAATTCCGCAGGGCATGACGCTGCAGGACTGGGGCATCACCTTCGACCAGTTGGAACCGTACTTCGACCAGTACGAGGAAATGGGCGGGATCTCCGGTGAAAAAGAGCAAAACGAAATGGTCGGCAAACGTTC
>NZ_JAGXJX010000822.1:0-238 GCF_019091125.1 Paenibacillus sp. GbtcB18 | reverse complement strand
GTACGTATTTGAAGGCCAGATCGTTTTCAAGCAGTCGGTACCCATCCCATTTATCGAAGAAAGCCCAGTTGGATAAAGGGATATTTCGTCTGACGGAGCGCTGCTTGAAGTCCTCCATGGAGAGTAATTTCTCCGCTTTGCGGCTGGGATGCCGGTTGGAAACCACATCCGGAAGCGGAACGCTTTTACGGACCCAGCCTCCCTGCGGATGAAGCATATAGCCGTGTACAGTGCCCTG
>NZ_JAGXJX010000821.1:0-238 GCF_019091125.1 Paenibacillus sp. GbtcB18 | reverse complement strand
ACATTTAAATTTCATTGTACAGGATTTTTTATTTTTACTCTTGGGCGACGAATTTAACAAATATCGTCGCCCAAGTATTATCTTGGCCGACGAATTACCCTAATTTCGTCGGCCAAGATAATCCAAATAATTAAAATAAATAAAGCACGTTTAAATTTCATTGTACAGGATTTTTTAATTTTTACTCTTGGGCGACGAATTTAACAAATATCGTCGCCCAAGTATTATCTTGGCCGAC
>NZ_JAGXJX010000820.1:0-238 GCF_019091125.1 Paenibacillus sp. GbtcB18 | reverse complement strand
ATAGTTCGTTGATGGCCATCGACGCTCCGAGCTGCTCGACCATATACTCCACGCGACGCCGTCTTGCATATCCCAAGGTTGTTCCGTACTGTGTGGCACCCAGGTGGCGCAGGCACGGTCGGACGTTACCACTGCATCACTCCGAGCTCTCATGTCACGTCAGCCCCGAAATTGCACATCGGCTCTGATGGCTACTGGCTGTTGTTGCATGGTAGTACCAGAAAATGTCATATCAAGG
>NZ_JAGXJX010000819.1:0-238 GCF_019091125.1 Paenibacillus sp. GbtcB18 | reverse complement strand
CTTGACTTCCCCGAACCTTTGATTAGAGTGGTGCTGGTGCCCGAGTGGCTTGTTCAGTTGTGCATTAGGTGTTCCGTTTAAGGAGAAGTGTGCACCTATTCTATAATTTATGAAGAAAACTGCTTATCGATGAGTGCCAAATAAGGTATGACTGGTTGGTGGAAGAAGGGGAGGCTATAAGTGTAGGTGCAAGAGCAAGCACAGGGGCAGGTCTAGACTAGCTCGCCCTACTGCTCCC
>NZ_JAGXJX010000818.1:0-238 GCF_019091125.1 Paenibacillus sp. GbtcB18 | reverse complement strand
AACCGATTCCAACTCATTCTCCACTCTCCTAAATAGCTCCAAACCCCCTTTGAACACCATTCTCTCCCTCTTGCTGCCCAAAAATCCCTATTTCCTACTAGATCAAGGATCAACCTCCTACATCCTTTTCAAGATCACAACTAAGGTATTCTCTAAATGGCATTAATTTCTCTTTTGTATTATCTACTTTTGCTCATTATCTATCTTCATAATAGTAGTCTTTATGGGTTCTAGAAGA
>NZ_JAGXJX010000084.1:0-737 GCF_019091125.1 Paenibacillus sp. GbtcB18 | reverse complement strand
GACGGGTGATTAACGGAAAGTTTTAGGTGGGTGCACACCTGGTACCCGTTTGCGGAAAAAAACATAGTTTTTATTCATGGATTTAAAGAATATTGTGCGCTTCAGTTTCATAAAGGTGCATTGTTGCAGGATACTCATAGGATTTTAGTCCAACAAACGGAAAATACACAAGCGGCGCGTCAGATTCGGTTTACTAATATACAAGAAATCATTGAAATGGAATCCATTTTGAAGAAATATATTACTGAAGCTATTGAAGTTGAAAAAAGAGGTTTGAAAATAGAAAAGAAAGAGCATAAAGAAACTATAATTCCAGAAGAGCTTCAAAATAAATTTGATGAAATACCTACTTTTAAAGTTGCCTTTCAGTCGCTTACACCGGGACGCCAAAGAGCATACATCCTTTATTTTTCGCAAGCTAAACAAACTAAAACTCGAACATCCAGAATAGAAAAATATATGGAGAGGATTTTGGATGGTAAGGGACTAAATGATTGTACGTGCGGACTGTCTCAAAAAGGGACTAATTGTGATGGATCACATAAATCTTTGAAACAGTAAGATTTGTAGTTAAATCTTTGATTCATGTATTTTATTAACAGTGTATTTATGTATGTAAATTACATAAAAAGTCGAATTCCGAGTTATTAGGAGTTCGACTTTTTGTATATTGAAAATAAATTGACATATTATTTTCGTTAAAATGAAGCAATGCAATGATGAATTTAAATGTTAAA
>NZ_JAGXJX010000817.1:0-238 GCF_019091125.1 Paenibacillus sp. GbtcB18 | reverse complement strand
AGTGAAAAGGTCAAGGGCTTCAAGGATCTTCAGGCAAGACTTCTTGTTTCCCCTAATGGAAATGAGAATGTTGCCAACAAACATGAGATGAGTGATTTTAATGCCTTTCAGGCTGAAAGGAGTAATTTTCTTTTGATCTGCAAAGAGTTGATGAGTAGACTTAGGTATCGTTGGACCATGACAAAGAGGTAGGGGAAAATAGGGTCGGTCCCCTGTCCAATAACTTGGGCACTTTTGA
>NZ_JAGXJX010000816.1:0-238 GCF_019091125.1 Paenibacillus sp. GbtcB18 | reverse complement strand
CTCAATAAGGCGGGCCTGCTCTTCCAATACGGCGTGGCTGAACAGCTCTTTTAATGCCAGCTTCACCTCAAAGGTTTTATACACCTGGCTGGCCAGGCGGGTGGCTTTCAAACTATGGCCACCCACCTCAAAGAAATTATCTTTTATACCGACCAGCTCACGTCCTAATATTTCCTGCCAGATAGCTACCAGCTTTTCTTCTGTAACATTACGGGGTGAAACATATTCCACACCTGTA
>NZ_JAGXJX010000815.1:0-238 GCF_019091125.1 Paenibacillus sp. GbtcB18 | reverse complement strand
AGATTATAATTTTCTTCTATTGTCTTTTGTATTTTCAAAGATTGACACATTTATACTAAGGCTATAATTTTCTTCTATTGCCTTTTGTTTTTACAAAGATTGACACATTTATACTAACTCAGTACTTGTATGCTCGCATTTGGTGCTTATGGAATTCTTATATTGTTGATCCAGTAGTTTACTCCTTGATTGATCAAGTCATTTTTGGCACGGTGCATTTCAAGTTCTTGGGCAAATC
>NZ_JAGXJX010000814.1:0-238 GCF_019091125.1 Paenibacillus sp. GbtcB18 | reverse complement strand
ATTGGGAGGTTAATTTGGAACAAAATCTCCAAATCTTCAGTTCATCTGTTCCTATCATCAACACATTATTTACCTTCCGATTTCCAATGATATGGAGAAAGCCATTGTTAGATCTGACTGCTTGACTACTTCCAATGGTGCAGTAAATGTCTTGAACATTTTCCACTGGTTATCTTTAGGACATCAACCAACACCAACTTCTTCCTTCAGTATAGTATCGGAGATGCTCATAAATCTC
>NZ_JAGXJX010000813.1:0-238 GCF_019091125.1 Paenibacillus sp. GbtcB18 | reverse complement strand
ATCTTATCCTTCAGCATGTAGCCCCAGCACAGCTCGAATAACCTTCCCGTGATCCAGTGATTCGCCCGGAACTGACCGCGGTGCGTGTGACCGCACAGAAGCACATCCGCTCCCGCAGCGGCTGCCTTGTCAAAATGTTAGGGCTGGTGGTCCATGAGAAGAATCGGCTTCGTCGGATCCAGCCCGGACAGCAGCCGGTCCACTGCCATACGGCCGCCGGTATCGAACGACTCCGCCG
>NZ_JAGXJX010000812.1:0-238 GCF_019091125.1 Paenibacillus sp. GbtcB18 | reverse complement strand
ATGTCTGTGATCGGAGTCGGTTTTTCTTTCGTCCGCAGGAAAGAAGAATTCATTCCCTGGGTCTTGCCAACCGTCTCCACTTCTTCGGCAAAACTGTTCCACGCCCCGCAGCCGGGACATTTGCCGAGCCACTTCGGGGTTTCATACCCGCACTGCTGGCAGGTGAATTTCGTTTTTGTTTTACTCATGGCGCGAAGTTCCCCTTCTCTTTCTACGCCTAAAACGGGCAAACCGTTCC
>NZ_JAGXJX010000811.1:0-238 GCF_019091125.1 Paenibacillus sp. GbtcB18 | reverse complement strand
TGCTTGTTAAGCAGTTCGCCGGTATAAAGGGTCGACATCTGGATGTCGCCCTTCTTCATGGCATCGATGATGTCTCCGCTTGACGCAAGGTCCGGAAGTACATCCACCTTTAGGTCGGTACGGTCCTCGATCAGCAGCTTGTACATATGGGCCAAAATTTTCGGCTCCGAATAAGTCTGCGTACCGATCAGAATGGTATCTCCCCGACCGCAGCCGCTTGCTGACACAACAACCGCAG
>NZ_JAGXJX010000810.1:0-238 GCF_019091125.1 Paenibacillus sp. GbtcB18 | reverse complement strand
TCCATATTGCGGATCACTTCGAGAATCGGCTTGCCGGCTGTGCCGCTCGGCTCCCCGTCGTCTGACTGTTTCTGAATCTCGTTGCGTTCCCCGATCATGTAAGCGGGGCAGTTGTGAGTCGCCATCGAGTGTTCTTTCTTCACGCCGGCGGTAAAAGCAAGCGCGTCCTCTTCGGACGAAACCGGCAACGCCTGACCGATAAACCGGGAACGTTTGATAATAATTTCATCGGGTCCAT
>NZ_JAGXJX010000809.1:0-239 GCF_019091125.1 Paenibacillus sp. GbtcB18 | reverse complement strand
TTGTTTAAAGTTTAATTCCATCATAAAGTATCCACTCCTCCGTCAGACCACATTCAGGGTTTAATAGGGTATGTTTAAGCCACTCCTCGTCTCTGCGCTGCGGAAAATCTCCACGGTAATGCCCGCCGCGGCTTTCTCCACGGCGCGGCGCGGCTTCGGCTGTCAACAGCGCGCGGGCCGGCAAATTACCAAATTCGTAACCTCCCCTGCGGGAAGGGCATGGGCGGAGGGACGGCAGT
>NZ_JAGXJX010000808.1:0-239 GCF_019091125.1 Paenibacillus sp. GbtcB18 | reverse complement strand
TGCATATAGTTCATGAAGTTTCAACAAGTCATAGATTACATATGTTTTGGAATTCATGGGGAGGAATTACCAGCCAGCTTTTTTTTACAAGGCATAATAGTTACAAGAAAATTAAAAAAGGGAAAAAGCACAGGTGATCTGAAGAGTTGTAATGAGGAAAAGCTTTAGTTAACATAAGATCACCAAATTTTCCTTCTTAAATTGGATTTGCACCACCAGAGAGAGAGAGAGAGAGGCTG
>NZ_JAGXJX010000083.1:0-737 GCF_019091125.1 Paenibacillus sp. GbtcB18 | reverse complement strand
TCAACTGGGTGACAATTGGAGGAGTAGGACAAATCATCGAATTTGGGCGTGGAGTACGCTGGGATTATATGATGAGCCGTCGTCAAACAGAAATGTGGTATTATGATGACTGGGTGTTGGCACGTATGGGGAAAGGGGCACAATTAATGCCGCCAGCTGCTTTAGCGTAGATGTATACACGTGGTTAAAGTCTATGATACTATACGTCTAGTTATCTGGGTATGATGAGAAGAAAAGGCTATTATATAGATAATGAAATAGTAATTTCAAATAAAGGTCATCTAAATACCCCTACGTTAGAAAAGTTGAAAAAGATGGTTTTTAACGGTGAAATAGAAGAGGTGTTTTTCTCACATTATCTCGATAATCGGAAAAGTAATTTAGAACGTGAATCAATAGAAAATGTGAGGAGAAAGTAGGGATACAAGTTATCATAATAATATTTGTCTAACTGAAGAACCGGTATCTTTAGAAGGTTTCCCTAATGAATATCTATATTTTGTTGAATTATAAGAGAATGAAAAAGGGAATATAATTTTAGTGTTGTTTATGCATCATTAAATGATTTTATAAATAAGGAATGGAAGTGTTAGGGAAGTCTTTTTATAGACTTCCCTATATTTATTATGTCGAAAAAATATTATGCAAGATGTTGGTAATAAGATACATATTGTTCTAATCCTTCAACTTCCTTTTCGGGTGGCTGAATACCACCTTTTTTACCGTAGCAAACATTT
>NZ_JAGXJX010000807.1:0-239 GCF_019091125.1 Paenibacillus sp. GbtcB18 | reverse complement strand
TCAAAGCCGTCTACATAATTGACAAGATCGGCAACGTGCGGTTGGGGAAGCTCGTTGATCAATTGTTCGCGCGGAATGCACGATACTTTAGGTGACGTAATGTCCACTTTCTTGCCGAGCAGAGTGGATAATGCGGTCGCTGCGCTCCCGAACGGGATGTTGCCGATCTCCCCCAGGGCATCCTGCTCCAGCGAGGATAAGTAATCATCGATATCCGAGGAAAGAGAAGAGGATGGATA
>NZ_JAGXJX010000806.1:0-239 GCF_019091125.1 Paenibacillus sp. GbtcB18 | reverse complement strand
TTGCAAACGTAGATCTTTCAATCTCAGGGAGAGAAGAAGAGTGTGAGTAATACTAACACATCGATTTGTTCCACTCCATTCTTCACTGTCCTCTCCTTTCACATATGACAAAAGGGGTTGACAGTTGTTGGTCAACATCAACCCCTGTACATATTTCATCCGTCCCCTCGTATCATCCTTGAGCCACTCAGTCCATGCACGCAAATCCCTAGGCCACGCCCCTAAAGCGTTTTCCTACG
>NZ_JAGXJX010000805.1:0-239 GCF_019091125.1 Paenibacillus sp. GbtcB18 | reverse complement strand
CGGACTCGACCCGACCGTGAGTGCGGCTCACATGCGCCAGAACGAGCCGATCCGGACGTTCCCCGTCGGTTTCGCAGGACCGAACAACGAGACCCTGATCGCGGCCGAAACGGCCAAAGCGCACGGGACGGAGCATTACTCCAAAATCATCACGCGGGAAGATTTCTTCAACACCTTGCCGAAAGCCGTCTGGCAGCAGGACGAGCCGGACGCCGATCCATCGGCCATCGCGCTCTACC
>NZ_JAGXJX010000804.1:0-239 GCF_019091125.1 Paenibacillus sp. GbtcB18 | reverse complement strand
AAATAAATAATTACTGAATCTTGCAATAATCCAATCCTATGATAGAAGAGAGCAAAAGTCATAGAAGAATTTGGATTCTCAATGTCCAGATCATTAACAGGTAAGTACTGTTCAAATGCAACATCTACTCACCACATGTTATTTTGCTATGATTGTTGGCAAACTGCCGCACAAGGTGACCCTGAAGGAAACAGATGAATCACAATATAATTAACACTTGATACACATAACAATAATAT
>NZ_JAGXJX010000803.1:0-239 GCF_019091125.1 Paenibacillus sp. GbtcB18 | reverse complement strand
GGATTCATGACGCCATGGGACTGGAAAAGGAAGCCGCGCCTTTCTACGCGTAGGCGCTGGAGCTTGGCCTCGCGGACGTGGAGAGTCGGGGCGCCTGGCTCGGTCTCGGCAGCACTTACCGGGCGCTGGGCGAATACGAATCGGCCCGGACGTGCTTTCGTCACGCAATCCGGGAATACCCGGAAGCCCGGGAATTTCAGATTTTTTACGCGATGTCGCTGTATAACCTGGGGGGACAC
>NZ_JAGXJX010000802.1:0-239 GCF_019091125.1 Paenibacillus sp. GbtcB18 | reverse complement strand
CGCGATCGAAATCACGATTCCCCACCAAGCCGGGCTACCGAGACCGATACGCAGGAACATAATGGGCGGCGAGAAGAACGGGACATACGACATCGCGATGACGAACGGAGCTTCGGGATTCTCCAGCCCGAACATAGCCGTCATAAAGGCGATGATGATAAGCAGCGTGACCGGCATTACGGCCTGCTGCACTTCCTCGCTGCGGCTGACAAGCGAACCGATCGCCGCGAAAATAGTCG
>NZ_JAGXJX010000801.1:0-239 GCF_019091125.1 Paenibacillus sp. GbtcB18 | reverse complement strand
CCGCCGCTTGAACCTCCCGGTACAAGTACAGTGTTCCCCGGATTGAGGCAAGGACCGAAGTTCGGGCTAGTTGTTGTCAATCCCGCAGCGAACTCGTGAGACTGTACTTTGCCTAGCAGAACTGTTCCAGCCTCATGCAGCTTAGTTGCAACCGTCGAATCGTAAACGGGGACGAAGCTGTTTAATATTTTTGAACCGGCAGTTGTTCGGATCCCTTTAGTGTAATATAGATCCTTATG
>NZ_JAGXJX010000800.1:0-239 GCF_019091125.1 Paenibacillus sp. GbtcB18 | reverse complement strand
GCAACTGGAAATACAGGTTCAACCGGAAATACGGGCCCGACCGGAGACACGGGAGCAACCGGAAGTACAGGAGCAACCGGAGATACAGGGCCGACCGGAAGTACGGGAGCAACTGGAAATACAGGTTCGACCGGAGATACAGGGCCGACCGGAAGTACGGGAGCAACTGGAAATACAGGTTCAACCGGAAATACGGGCCCGACCGGAGACACGGGAGCAACCGGAAGTACAGGAGCAAC
>NZ_JAGXJX010000799.1:0-240 GCF_019091125.1 Paenibacillus sp. GbtcB18 | reverse complement strand
TATAGTACATGTCAAATGCTAGTATGTACATACATAAAATTTCATGTTTACGGCATAGCAATCAGTAACCTTATTTGGCTGCAAACCAGGGAGTAGTATAACAGAATTTCACAATTCCCAATTGTCGAAGCCTCTTCTCTTTTGTTTAACTTTTTGACCGATGTGCGAGGATCAGGCCTACACCAGTCTACTTTAAGTTGAGTTGGCTTAAACATTGACTCAAGGGAATTTTTACCTCAC
>NZ_JAGXJX010000798.1:0-240 GCF_019091125.1 Paenibacillus sp. GbtcB18 | reverse complement strand
AATCGTTGCTTCCTGTGAGAAGGAGATGCAGGAAATTGAATGGAACGGAGACAAGTTTGACGTACAACAATTTGTTGAACTGTGGAAACAATATTTATATACAAAATCAACTTGGATTAATAAAGTTGATGACAAGTTGAAAGAACATCCAGATCTCCATCAAGCGTTAGCAGTGGAGGTGAATGAAAAAATTAACGAGCTTATTAATGAAGAGCCGGCTGTAGAGCAATTAAAAAGTTT
>NZ_JAGXJX010000082.1:0-746 GCF_019091125.1 Paenibacillus sp. GbtcB18 | reverse complement strand
CCTAATTTTTTTTTACAGAGTTTGAGAACGGCTATTTTCAAATATTTTTATTTCAATAATGGTTCTTAGATTTTATATAAAAATGACAAAGAAAAACATCTAAAGATTCACTGTAATTATAATACTCTCATTTCATGGCCCTATATCTGTGCAGCAGGCTTTAATCAATCTCAATTACATCACCAAACTTAAAACATTCTTTTATTATGAAAAGCATCATCGGTACAAATAATTGTCTCATTTAATGGATTTATATCATGTGCTGTTATGTAATTTTTATATAGATAGCCATTTTTATAATATGTAAATGTAATTCTTCTCCTATATACCGAGGGATTGCTTTAAGTATTTCAAAAAATATTAAGCTAATTTTTCAATCGTATGTATGCCTTTTCGATTCATATTTCTTAGAGAACAAATATTAAAACAAGATTTTGAAAGAAAAATATTCAATCTCCAATTATACTTTTCTTATTATGAAAAGGAAGCTGTGAAAATGATTGTATTAAATGTATTTATCCTTTTCGGCAAGAAGACTCCGTCTGATGATGGCTAGTATTCATGATTTTGTAGCAACACCAATAAATTTAAAAAAGTATCATACTTAAGTTAATACAAAAAGGTCCTTAGACATAGCTAAGGACCTTTTTAATTAAATTTAACTACCAACTAACAATTCAGGGAATAAATAATGTAGTACATACATAGTTAAACGTCTAGACTTTCCTTTATACGGATATATATGC
>NZ_JAGXJX010000797.1:0-240 GCF_019091125.1 Paenibacillus sp. GbtcB18 | reverse complement strand
AATCTGCAATGTAATAGAGTTATGTCTTCACTATAATAAGAAAAAAATTATGAAAACAAAAAACTTTATATCATGCTAGCTGTTGAGTGTCAGTATTTTTAAAATTTAATTTTTGGTGCCCACAACTTGGTCAGCTGTAGCATGACCCAAGTGGATCCAGCTTTGCTTTCACACACACAATTTTATACCAAAATACCAACAAACAGCTAAAACTGATAGGTTGATTTATGTCTAGGAGAA
>NZ_JAGXJX010000796.1:0-240 GCF_019091125.1 Paenibacillus sp. GbtcB18 | reverse complement strand
AGCTCATGGGAAAAACAAAACTTGGATTGATTTATTCGGTCAATCAGCCCCCAATCTAAACCTGCCTATGTGGGAGTGGCTATAGCTCCTGCACTTTCTATAAGTGGTCTTTCTTTCTATAAGTTGTATGGTATTGGCAAAACCTATATGTTGAGCACACCTCTAATAAAGCAAATAACTCACCAACCCGGAAGGCATAGGTAGTCTTGGTTGGTTGGGGCCATTGAAACGGTTTCCTTT
>NZ_JAGXJX010000795.1:0-240 GCF_019091125.1 Paenibacillus sp. GbtcB18 | reverse complement strand
GCTTATGTACGTTTTCAAGTCAAACATCTTTACGATATCGATTTTTATTATACGAAGTTTTCCGAAATTGATTAAATTTATCATTTTTATTCGTTGCACTAATTCACCCCTCCCCCCCCCCCCTCTTGCCCTGGTTTTTTTCAGGGGTCTTGGTATTTTGGCAAATTTGGTTTTTCCCCCCTCCCCCCCCAGAGCCTTTCATATTTGAAAATCCCACCCTGTTTCCCTTCCCTTAAAAAA
>NZ_JAGXJX010000794.1:0-240 GCF_019091125.1 Paenibacillus sp. GbtcB18 | reverse complement strand
AATCGCCACCCAGAGCCCACCCAGCGTATTATGGCAATTTTATTGAGTGGATATAATCGGACAATTTTACACA
This sequence comes from Paenibacillus sp. GbtcB18, assembly GCF_019091125.1. NCBI lineage: Bacteria > Bacillati > Bacillota > Bacilli > Caryophanales > Paenibacillaceae > Paenibacillus > Paenibacillus sp. GbtcB18. Next base: position 167 of record NZ_JAGXJX010000794.1, on the reverse strand, counting down.
CCAGAGAGCCACACTGTCAAAGGCGGCAGAATATCTTTCGGAAGCAGGTGCTAAAGTTGGCAGGGTAGTATCTTCAGGAAGCATTTTGATGACTTGCCTTGCAGGCGGTTTGAACAGTATTGGTAATATTGCAATTGTTGATAGAGATTTTGCCTTCAATCAGCAGA
>NZ_JAGXJX010000793.1:0-240 GCF_019091125.1 Paenibacillus sp. GbtcB18 | reverse complement strand
TTTAAAAGCATAGGGGATGCTTTTTGTTGGAGTTTCCTCAGAGAAAAAAGATCGTTTACAGGTCTCTTGGTGTTGGAAAATAAAGAAATGATGCGCACAAGGCACATAATATTACATAATTTTCCATAAATCAAGTTTAACAAATTTACGTTCCGATTATTCCGGGCAAAAGGATAGGGATACGGCTGACCCGACCGGCTGGACCCGTTCTGTTTCCGCCGGCGCCGTCCGACAGTTCGA
>NZ_JAGXJX010000792.1:0-240 GCF_019091125.1 Paenibacillus sp. GbtcB18 | reverse complement strand
GAAGAAAAACCGATAGTAGAGCTATGTTTGCTGGAATGAATATTTCGGATAGAAAATCATAGTAGACAAGGAACGAGCTCTCGAAGAAAAGTCACAATATAGTTGTATTTGCTAGAATGAGTGTTTTGAATAGAATAGGCATAAACTCATGATAGAACTTAAATAAGATAAAAAAAATAGCTCACCACCAAGTTAAAATAAAAAAGGGATACAGAAAGTTCACCACCCCAAGGATTATAA
>NZ_JAGXJX010000791.1:0-240 GCF_019091125.1 Paenibacillus sp. GbtcB18 | reverse complement strand
GATAAGTGAACATGCTATCGATTTCATTTACTTGCAAGTTGTTGTAAAACAATGAATAAGTCTAGGATAAATAAGTTCACTTATTTGGAGGATCGGAAGGACATTTAAGTTGACAAACCATTGAATTGGTTTTAAATTACCCAATTATACTAGATCAACATATTTTCCCTTATGAACACTTCTAGACTCAAAGGTAGGGAATTTAAGGGCATGTTGAGGGAAATCAAAGAGTGTGGAATC
>NZ_JAGXJX010000790.1:0-240 GCF_019091125.1 Paenibacillus sp. GbtcB18 | reverse complement strand
CATGCGTGAAAAGCTAACATCTGCTGAGTGGATGATGGTGGGATACATGTCCAATAATGTGAGATTTTGTGGAAGCACCATTCTCCAAACTAAGACGAACATGCTGCTGTGTGCAACAAACATGGTTCTTTCACTTGTATGAAGATGGGAATCTATCAAAGGTCTATCACTTTGAGCAAGCACATCTGGGTAACATCTAGTTGCAGATCTTTCAGACGTAGGATTCTTTGTTTTAGATCA
>NZ_JAGXJX010000789.1:0-240 GCF_019091125.1 Paenibacillus sp. GbtcB18 | reverse complement strand
CATACCAAAGATGATTTTTTTCTTCATATAAGTGATCTGTAGGAAACAACATGGATCAACATAACTCAATCGACCTCACACCAGAGTCAGAGTCATTAGCGAGTTGAAGCAGCATAGTGGATCAAAGTTTGACTACTCAATAATAGTAGTAGAGTGCAGTTGGGAGCTAAGAGGTGCATTGCAACTAGAGTAGAAGATCGAAGACTTAGCAAAGGTGAGGAGATGTAACGTTTGCAAAGG
>NZ_JAGXJX010000788.1:0-240 GCF_019091125.1 Paenibacillus sp. GbtcB18 | reverse complement strand
GTCCGGCTGTATAACCGTGTGCATAAACAAATTGAACGGATAGTGCTGTTCCGGAGGCTCGCTGCCGTACTGGGCGATGGCCTTGTTCAAGTTGTGGTAACAGCACGCATGATCCTTCTTTCGGTATGTGTACTCGTACATTTCCGGCCGGCAGGCGGAGTTGATAAAATCGTGCTGGCCTACCGTGTCGGCCACAATGGAAAGCAGCGGCGTATACCGGGTGGAATACAGGATGTCCCC
>NZ_JAGXJX010000081.1:0-765 GCF_019091125.1 Paenibacillus sp. GbtcB18 | reverse complement strand
GTTTTATTTGTCTGCTAGTTCTCATGCTGTGTCTTTTTCATATTACCCCAATTGAATCTCCCTCCCCCGAATCACTCTGATTCTTTTCTATATTTTTTAGGGATGTTTTTCTTATTTACTTTTTGTGTATGTTTCTCGATGTATTCCATTGCATCCATTAATGAATCTAAAGCCTCTACTGAAAGAGGCTCACCAGAAAACATTAATCCGTCAGTGTCTGTCAGATCTTTGCGTATCTCTTCCATTCTTTTTCCGATATCTTTTCTATCCTTTTCTGTAAAACCTTCTGTATCTTTCGAAAGGTTGTTATTCATTTGGTTAGTTCTTCCCAATAAAAAATCTATAGAAACGTTGAAGTAATCAGCTACTTTTTGTACACGTTCAACAGAAGGAGTTCTTTTCTTCCACTGATAAATGGTATTTTGGCCAAATTCTAATTCCTCTTCTAATTTAGATACTGATATTCCTCTATTTAAACATAGTTCTTTGACTTTTTCGGTAATACCCATATAACTCAACCTTTCAAGCTAACACGAGAAGTTTTATTCAATTAGTTAGTTAAAACCTTTGACAACTAACCGATTGAATAATATACTTATGTGCATAAGCTACTTATTTAGCTGTTCAAACACTACTTAATAAAGACTATAGTTCACGTTCCCCAACGTACAAAAGCTATAAGTGTAGGTTTAGTTAGCTATGAGTTCATTTTAATCTATAAGTTAGTTATTGTCAATACTAAGCTAAATATTTAGCTTATTTTCT
>NZ_JAGXJX010000787.1:0-241 GCF_019091125.1 Paenibacillus sp. GbtcB18 | reverse complement strand
GCCTCGCAGCTTTAGACCACGTAAAACCCTGACGCCGGCCTGGACCTAAGAGAAAATGTTGGGAAGCTAGAGGTCCAGTGGGTCAAGATCCCTCATGCTACCACCAGTCTTCCATTTGAAGGGCCGGCAGAGCCTCACGCGCTGATAGAACAGCAGGCGCAAGGCAGAGGGTACCCAACCTTTGGTCAGGCCGAACAAAGGCTTGGCCTGAGAGTAGATTTCCAGAATCACTCTAGGCCTG
>NZ_JAGXJX010000786.1:0-241 GCF_019091125.1 Paenibacillus sp. GbtcB18 | reverse complement strand
AAGCTTGGGACAATTCATAAATCCTAGAGATGAGAGGTTTTGATAAATAACTAGGACAAGTTGGGGGGAAGCCCACTATGGGCAGGAACTTCATATTTAATAGAGACAAAATGAGATATCACTAAAAAGGTGAAGATAACTAATTATACAAACATCATACTTGCAAAAAATAACAAAGGGTATACAAATACTGATTTGCAAATCATTATTATTTTCAGTCACAAAAAAAGGATTCTTAGAC
>NZ_JAGXJX010000785.1:0-241 GCF_019091125.1 Paenibacillus sp. GbtcB18 | reverse complement strand
TTATTCTAAAAAATTCTACACAATTAATCTAGTCAAGTTCTTACATAAAACACTCAAAAAACATATCTTAATATTCTCCCTGTATAAATAGAGCACAATAAATTCAAAAAAAAAAAGAAGAAACTATCAATACTCAGAATAATTTAATTTAAAGGTCGACATAAAAAAGAAATTCAACATCAGCCAAGTAGCTATATATATTTGTCTGTATATATGTAAGTAAGTATGTATGTATGTATTT
>NZ_JAGXJX010000784.1:0-241 GCF_019091125.1 Paenibacillus sp. GbtcB18 | reverse complement strand
CCTCCTCATTCTCCTTCGTCTCTCGTTAGAAGCTGCAAAGTCCCCAACGTTCTCGTCGATCATTGTGTCATTCTCATCGACCACTGCATCATTCTCATCGACCATATTCATAATAGCCACTTGTGGCCTCTAGCTTCGTCGTCATTTGTCAACACCGGAAACATAATTAGGACGTTGAAATTATCCTTTTGCTTATCATTTTCGTCCTATTTTTGTATGTGCTATCATCTATTGTATCTTT
>NZ_JAGXJX010000783.1:0-241 GCF_019091125.1 Paenibacillus sp. GbtcB18 | reverse complement strand
CTCACATGCCATTCTTTCTGTCCCCTAAATCCTTGACACCTGGCCCGACATGTGGGGCCCTTATCTATTTGGTCTCATAATTCCCTCCCCAAACTTGAAGGAGAGACTACAAAACAGCTTTGAGTACACAAAAAAAAAAATACTTACACATGGTTTCATTTTAGATATATTTTTCTCGATGGTAAGTAGTGAAGTCCAAAGTTGAACTCAAAATCTTATAATAATACTATGTGAAGCTATT
>NZ_JAGXJX010000782.1:0-241 GCF_019091125.1 Paenibacillus sp. GbtcB18 | reverse complement strand
ACCAGAATAGATAGTTTCATATTTGTTATCCAACAACACCAGGTATGACCATTCAGATTCCTTCTTAGCTAGATTAATCATCTTCCTCTAGACAAATAACTTCTCAACTGGTTGTACCTTATATGCAATGCCTTCTCCTCCATTTGCAAAGAAGAAATTTTGGGTACAGAAACCATCATTGACATCAAACCTCAAAAGATGGCCAAGAAAAGCATCCATAATATTCATTTTAATAGGACTT
>NZ_JAGXJX010000781.1:0-241 GCF_019091125.1 Paenibacillus sp. GbtcB18 | reverse complement strand
TGATGCATCAAAATGCAGATATCCAAACACAACAATTATTGTAGAAGTAATACATGATACAACACAGGGATGACAACTAATACATGTATGGCTTTGTATGTTATTATAATTTTATATTTCATAATATAACAATATTTTGACCATCATATATGAAACTTATAAGCATAACGATTGTTCATTGTGCCAAATATTCACAGAACTTCAAATACAAACATAATTTATAAGTTAAAAGTCCAAATTA
>NZ_JAGXJX010000780.1:0-241 GCF_019091125.1 Paenibacillus sp. GbtcB18 | reverse complement strand
TGGTTACTGTCACTTGTAAGTATCGAGTATATTGGGTATTCATCATTTGAGAAGTTTATGAAGTCATCGGCTTGACATGGATGCTAAACTCTTTTATCTTTGTGTCCTTGATTTTATTTTTTTACCTGGGTCGTATGTTGTGGCAATAAGTTTGTATTTGCATTTTATCTTGCTTGATGTGAATTTTACAAACTTATATTTATTTGTTGAGCTGATAAAAATTTTGGTTTCCTCATCTTTG
>NZ_JAGXJX010000779.1:0-241 GCF_019091125.1 Paenibacillus sp. GbtcB18 | reverse complement strand
CGCTTCCTGAGACAACATTTTAGGGCCGGGATCGGTAAGCCCCTTTTCTTTATTGGATCTCTCTTCAATGCTTTCCTCTTTCTTTTAGCTGAGGAACAAGATCTAGATACACATAATCATATCTGCAAACGGTAAACTGCACTAAGATAAGAGGCAATAGAACTTGGGTACATACGATCCGATCCTAGTAGCGCATCGACCATGAAACTTGACTAATAAGAAGAAGCCGACTCACAAATAG
>NZ_JAGXJX010000778.1:0-241 GCF_019091125.1 Paenibacillus sp. GbtcB18 | reverse complement strand
GACAGCACCGCCGTCGTCGGTGCGCATGCCAACACGAGTTTCATCGTCGCGCTCTTTCTCTTCATCTCGTTACCCTCCCTTGTTTCATCGTAGAGATCGTGACTCGGGAATCGTGTATAGGATGAACGATCAGCCCTGGATGGCGCCGATCATAATCCCTTGGCCGAAGAACCGCGGAAGGAAGGGAAAGAGCAGGAACAGCGGGAGATGGGCCAGGAGGAGAACGGACTATTTGGGGCCT
>NZ_JAGXJX010000080.1:0-778 GCF_019091125.1 Paenibacillus sp. GbtcB18 | reverse complement strand
TAAACGTATTACACATCGAGCAGTAGACAAGACTGATATACTGTACAGATGCTATCGGGTTGAATACCGAATTTGAATTTGATGAATTGGTAAATATAAAGTAAAAAGACCAACTTCTTAGTCGGTCTTTTTTCACTTTATTTTAAAGGTGCTTATTATATTTTTTCATGTACCGTTCTACATACACTTTCTCTTGTTCCATTAGGGCGGTTTGTAAATGTTCTATTTTATCATATACTGTTTCTAAAGAACTTATATTTTTCTCTGAATATATCCTTGTCATACCTTTTATAACGACATTTTCCGCCTTGGTAACAGGCATAAAATGTACAGTAGCTTCATCATGTGTTTTTTTAACAAGCTCAAATATACCTTTCTCCATATTTACAGCATGTGCTAGTGATGCGACATTCAATTCTATCCATTCATTTAAACATTTTTGTATCTTATCCGCGACTATTTTTCCACTATATTCTTCCGTTTGCACATCCGAAAAAGCATGTCTATGCAATGAAATCTTCAATTCATTAAACATACCCAGTAACTTAAAATTTATCTTCTGCAATTCAAATACAGATTCTAATTGCTTCTTGGCTACTTCCTTTTTTTCTTTGGCTCTAGACATGCTGTATGTGATATAGCCCCCCAAAAGAGCACTTCCAAATGGAACTAAAGATTTTAGCACTAATTCTATATCCATGACTTCCCCCTATTTCCTTTAACATTAGATATATAAATAATAACATAAAGTTAAAGTAAGTACCACCCAATTATGAAG
>NZ_JAGXJX010000008.1:0-359109 GCF_019091125.1 Paenibacillus sp. GbtcB18 | reverse complement strand
AGCGGTTTATCTCAAGCTGATTAAGCTCAATCATTCGTTGCTGACGAGAATTTCTTCTCATTAATGTCTCAATTACTCGAGACGCTTCAATCACTCGTTGTTCAGTTTTCAAAGGACAATCTCGCAAGACCTTGTGGTCTTCGTCGTTAGCGCTTGTCTCAGCGACAACTTTTATACTATAACATAGTTGCGCTCAGTTATGCAAGCTTTTTTTGAATTTCTTTTTTCGCGGCGTGTTTCATTGTTGCCGGCAAGAAGTAACTTTACCAGCATCCGAAGTCTTTTGCAACAACCATTTTGTGGAAGCAGAAAAGAGCCATGAATCCAGACTCTTTTCTCTCCCTATGTTTGCCGGCAATCGCGCATCTGAATGTTTAGTGAGTACCGTTAGAGCTGAAATCATCGTAGCTTGAAAGGTCTCCATGATAAAAAACGACATCCCCGTCCATCACCGGGAATGATTGTCCCTTGGTGCCGATAATGCTCCCTACGCCACCCTCCTTCTGCCACTGGTTATTCAATGGTCCATGGATATATTGCAAATATGGCTTGTACACGTCTCCTCCCCGAATGCTTTCAATATTGAAATTCACGACGATGTAACCGTTCCGTAAAAAGACGGGAGACTGGTTGTCGAGCGTTTGTTTCCGGCCATAGACAGCGAGATCGGTTCCTTTTGGTACGGCATAGACCGCAGCAGGCAGGCTGTATTCCCCGTACCATTTTTGATCCGAAGCGAGGGCCCTGGCTCTATCAACTCCAGCCGGAATGTTTTGCGTCTCTCCAATAAAAGTCCGCACTTGCTGGGACAAAATGAGCCAATGATAAGTCCCGACCCAGGTCGGCTTAGCCGTTTTCTTTATGTAGTCGGCCGTGAATTCCGTCCGGTTCGTGAAGGAGCCCGGAGCCTGACCGAAAAGATACCCCGCCGTCTGCTCAAGCTCCAGCGCGCTCAAATTGCGAAGCCGGTCGTTTAATACGACAAAACGCTTTTCCTGGTCCTGCGGTGAACCGATACGGACAAAAGGCTTGTTATCGGCATGATAATACAAATCAACGGGCTCTCTTTTGCCGCCTTCATTAGAGACGAAATAGAACGCAGGCGTAATCCGCACACCATCGTTCAAACCGAACATATTGCCTTTAGTCTTAAGATCAAATTTGATATGATAGCCTGTTTTAACCGAAATGTTCTTATATCCCGCTTCAGGGTGGCTTCCCGGGTGAATCGGAAGGATGAAAGGATAGCCTGTCGGCCGCGGATGACCGTCGATATCTTTTTCCCCTATCCAATATTTCGTTCCGGTGTGTGCTGCACTGCCTTTAGCTGTACGAAATACGTTTTCCCAATTGTAATCTGCGATGTCCGTCACTTTAAAATCGTAAAGCCGTCCGATCACATCGACCGGAACCGTATCAGTGGCAACATGATTAGCCAAAGTTAGGTTAGCCTGCGGTTCTGTCGTAAACGACGCCGGGGCGTTCTCCGACATGGAGCGAAAAAGAACGCTATAAGGGCCTTCATCGACCCATACAGGCATATAAAACGTAGTGGACAGCTGTCCTACCGGGATGTCGATCCACGTATGCTTCGGTATGAATTTCATAGATGCGTCGTAAGTGTCAAACGGGAACCACACTTGTTTCTGCCTTGTATACTTGGCATAATCACGAATTCCGTAACCCGGGATGCCGCGGTGCGGGCCTGTTGTAGGTACGGTTATGCTAAAAGGACGGTCAAGGATGAGCGCTGAGCGGTCATACGCAGGCGTCGTTTTCTGATTATGCGCCTGATCGTCGGAAACCGATGGCACCATAATGACCGGCGTATGAACCGTGACGGGGTTGATTCCCGGGATGTCGAAGGTTTTGTTCGCCCCTCCTTTAATATTCCCCGGAAGAAGCGTGTACGCGATTGTTCCGGTTGTGGGCTGGGCCTGCCGGTTGGCCAGTGTTTTGCTGATCATGTAGCCGGTCCCGTAAAAAATATCCGGACCAATCCTCGCAGGCTCTGGAATAGGCTTAGGCACTGGAGCCGCGGCGTCGTGAATCCGGTTGTCCATAAGCGCGTTCCCGTTAAACACCAGAAGATCGTTGCTCACTTTGTTAGCGCCGACCGCGGCTTCCGCGGCAGCTTGAAACACGCCGGTTTCGTTCATAGGCGGACCTCCGCCGGAACCCAAGTTTACCGAATTGCAGTTCGAGGGTTGTACGTGAGAGGATACGTCGTCTTTATTTGTGCTTGTTATAACGGGAGGCGTGTAATTTTTAGCATCCAAAGTAACCGAACCGCCGTACCCGCCAAGAGCATAGTTGCTGAGTCGCGCCTGCTCGGGCCGGTAAATTTCCAAATTATCGATTTGCCAGTAGCCGTAAGGTCGCTTGACCGTCATCGTTTGAGTAACGGTCTGACTCATGGGGATCGGAACGCCGGGCGGAGGAACGGGAACGGTCCATACATATGTTTTGGAGACGGGGACGCTGTAAGTGACCTCTCCGGTCATGTTGGTGAATTTGTTTTGAAAGAGGTAGTGGAGGCTTTGTACATTGGCGTAAAGGCTTTCGGAAGTGGGGATTCCTTCGAGGACGTTAAAGGTTTCGGCACCGCGCCTGTCGGCACGTAGCATTCCGCTTGCTTGGGGATCCATGGAGTAGCCGCTTTGCATGAGGCCTTTAGACGGCGGATTGATCACCGGGTTGCATCCATTGGTTCCTCCCGGTAGTTGAGGATTTCCCGTACCGGGGTTTCCCCCGCCTGATGAGCCGCAATCCTTGATCGTTAAAGTCACCGATTTCTTCTCGTCCAGATGCTGAAGATCATCTTTAAAATGAGCCGTAATTTCCGTTGTTCCTATTACTGCTTTCAGGGTGATTTTGCCGGTTTGATCAATGGTTGCAATGGAGGGGTTGGAACTGGTCCAAGTAAGTTTATCGTGTTTTTGGAGGGGCCAGGAGGTACCGTCCGGTTTAGTGAGCACGGCTTCTGCCTGCTGTATAGAGGAGTCGGAGGTGCAAAATTCGGGCTTCGGGAGATTGATGACAAGACCGGGGTCTGTCGTGACCGTAATTTCAGCGGCATCCGAGATCCGGTAATCGCCGTTATCCCAAATGGCTCTTACCTTAACCTTGCCGGCCTTCTTTCCTAGGACTTGTCCGGAGGCATTCACAGTCGCGATGGTTTCGTCCTCGGATTTCCACGTGGTTTCGGTTGTTCGGGTGGCAACGTCATAGTCTTTTCCCCAGTCATTCGCTCCCCAGTCTTTTGTTTTGACGTTTGCCTGGAGCTGGATTTTTTGACCTACGGAAATGGACGAGTCGGGTATTACGGTGATTTCTTTTTCCTCGTAGATGTCTCCTGCCCATATTATATCTACAGGCGTTGCATACATCACCTCAACTTTCGGACATCCGTTCGGTCTTTTCATAAATTCTCTATACTCAGTTTCAATGTAATCCATACCTGTATATGTGTTAATTTCAGCTGATTCTTTACTAACTATGTTAGGTTTCGATCCAATTATAACTGGTTCATATGATCTCTTAGGATGATAGGTAACGTCAAATAGACGAATATCATGTACGTTGTTCCTATCGATTTTTCTTAGGTTATACTCCCATGTTGAAGCAGACCATTTAGACAAGTTCACATCGTCTTCCATCGAAGATTTAATAGGAAAAGGACTATAACAATCCCTATTCCAATCAACATCTTTTTGCTTATTTCCATTGGAATAATCAGCTCTAAATTTCCCGTTATCTAATTGGTACCAATAGACCCCAGGATTTGCAGTTACTTCGTTAGAAGTTATCTCTTTGCCTTTACTTATTTGATTTGCAGGCGGATCTGTTGAGGCCTGGACTGGTCTCGTAAACCCTAATAAACAGATACATACCAGATGTAACATTATAACAATCAAATATTGTCCTTTCATAAGTCATTCCCTTTCATTTACCCATAGCTATTGTAACTTCATCATTACTTTCAGTTTGTATTGTGTAAGAAACCGATGAACGATTATCAGGGATAATTTTTTTGATCGATTGAGTAACCCATATTCTATTTTCAGAGCCTTTAGATAAGAAGCCTTTTACATTGGTTCTAGGTAATGTGTTCAAACCATATCTTTCAATAACCTCCCCTGTTAATCTATCAGATGATGTAATTCCATTTCCCATAGCATCTCCTAGAGCTACACTCGATATATTATTTGAGTTAGAATTGATAGTAATATCACTAAAAACCATATACATACCTTTCGGAGCAATAACATTCTTGTCCTGAAACATCGCACTATAAATACTGCTGCCTTCATCCAAAAAAATAATTCTATGAATTTTCATTTTTCCCAAGGCACCTAATAAAGATATATTCTTATCCTTAAGATAAGCAAAGCTTCTTGCTTCTCCACTAAAGTCTTGTACATACTCATACTTCGTTATAGTCGTCACATTAGACCCCGTAAGCCCAACTTCTCTAAGCTCGTTAAGCCCCTTGTATTGTTCGGCTTTGTTGCCTTCCACCTCCATAAAACGCATCAAAATGGCGGAGACTTCCGCTCTTGTGGTCGCTTGGGCTAGCCGGAACGTGCCGTCTTCAAAACCGTCCACGATGCCCGTTCCTTTTACAAGGGCTACGTGAGGAATCTGCTCGCTGGAAATGCCTCCTTTGTAGGTTTCGGGTGTCGGCAGCAGGGTCCCCTCCGTGTCCTCCAACGCCTGTTTAAAGCTTGGTTCCGATTGGGCGAGGCCCGATGAAATCCATTTGATCATCTCGTAGCGCGTCAGTTCGCGGTCGGGGGAGAAGCCCGCCTTATAGTCGCTTTGGTCGATAAAACCGAGAGCGGCAAGCTTGTTGACCTCCGCTTGGCTCCAGTGGTTTTGCAAGCCGGTAAGGAGGTTCTCTGCCGCCGCTGTGTCCGTTGTCTGCTTTGTAGCCCGGTTCAGCATAGCCGCAAATTCGGCACGCGTAATTTTGCCGTCCGGGTGAAAAGTGCCGTCGCTGTAACCTTGTACCAGGTCAAGCTCGGCTGCCTTGCGGATGACCGTTTCAGCCCAGTGCCCTCCTACATCGCTAAAAGACTGGACCGGAACAGCGGCGGCAAGCTCTGTCGTAAGACCAACTGCTTTTGCATCATTGTGCAGGAGTACAGCGGCCGTCCCAAATAAAATGGCAGCTCCATAAAACCTTTTGTTTTTTCTGAGAAAAACCATTAAAAAACCCCTTTTCACACGTTAAATAGTAGGAGCAGGCATAGCAAATACAAACATAGAGAACAAACCAAATTAGCTTTAACCGGTACAGCAATGGAAGAGATAGAAAGAAATACGAAAAGGAGTTAGAGGAACGAGCGGGAGCAGGAGGGGGATGAGGAAAAACAAAGGCACAAAACCTAGTATAAACGATTTATCAAATTTTGGAAATGGTGAAAATAAAATCAAGTAAATAGCCACAAAAAAACCGGCCTGCCGGATTTAATCCAAGGCCGGTCTGAGACTTTTAAACCATTAACCGCTCACGCCGATAAACACGTAGCGCGCGATAACGAGGACGAACAATACCCACATGAGCCAGTGAATGCTGTGTTTCTTTTCAACGCGGCTGCTCAGCTGAGAAATAACCGCCAGAATGACATAACCGACGATACCAAGAGAAATACCGTTAGCAATGCTGTAAGTGAAAGGCATGAATGTGATGGTCAGGAACGCCGGAATCCCGATTACGAGATCCTGGAAGTCGATGTCACGCACCGCCTGCATCATCAGAACGCCTACGACGATCAAGGCCGCGCCTGTCGCGGAACCCGGGATCAAAGCGATAATCGGAGCGAAAAACAGAGCGAGAATGAACAGGATACCCGTTGTGAGCGAAGTCAGACCGGTACGGCCGCCTTCCGCAACGCCTGCGGAGCTTTCCACATAAGCGGTTACGGTGCTGGTACCCAGCATGGCGCCGCCGCTCACCGCAAAAGCATCGACGAACATCGCTTTACCGACGCGTTTGTTGCCTTCTTCTTTGTTTTTCATGATGCCGGCACGGTTAGCCGTACCTACAAGCGTACCGAACGTGTCGAACATTTCGACGAAGGTAAAGGTTACGATGACCGATACGATGCCGACGCCCATAATACCGGCAAAATCAAACTCCCAGAAGTTAAGCTGGCCGAGGTCCGGAATCCAAGGCGTCTGAGGATTGTTCAGCGAGCTTAGGTCAACGTATCCCATCAGAAGAGCGATAATCGTCGTGCCCAGAATGCCGAACAAAATCGCACCGCGTACACGGAGCACCATCAGAATGGAAATCAGGACGAGGCCGATCAAAGCCATGATCACGTCCGGGCTTTTGAAGCTGCCCAGCTCAATAACGGTTTCGAAGCCCTTAAGCGGTGTAAACTGGCCTTTCGGAATATCGTTAACGGTTTCAGCCGCAATTGTCATAAGGCCTGTGTTTTTCAACCCCACGATGGTAATAAAAAGACCGATCCCCACGGTAATCGCGTGCTTGATTCCGTCCGGAATCGCGACAAGCAGCATCTGCCGCAATCTTGTAATGGTCAGAATGATAAAAATGATCCCCGAGATAAAGACGGCGGTCAGAGCCATCTGCCAAGTGATCGGGTTGTTGGTGGAAGCGGTGGATACCACGACAGTCGCAAAGTACGCGTTAAGTCCCATACCCGGCGCCAGTGCGACCGGAAAGTTCACGAACAGACCCATGGCGATGGTAAAAATACCGGCGGCCAGAGCCGTCGCGAGAAATACGGGATACCACTCCATACCTGTTTTGCCGAAAGCGGTCAGGATGTTCGGGTTAATCACCAGCACGTAAGCCATAGCCATAAACGTGGTGATGCCCGCCATAATTTCGGTCCGTACGTTAGAGCCGTTTTCCTTTAATCTAAAAAAACGATCCATTGCAACGAAATCCCCCTTAAATTGGATGAGAACAACAAAAAGCCCGGGCGACGTTTTATCACCTGGGCCGGTTGCAAGAAAGAGCGGCTCCCCCGGTCATCGGTCGCTTCCTTTGGAAATAAACTTCCCTAATTTGCCGGAGCAAATTCGCGAACGTCCATTTCAAAAAGAGGCGCCAAAGGCCGCTGGGCTGCACGTTCTTTTCGTAGCCAGATCATTACGGTGACCTCGTAGAAACTTCCGGGCCAATTCCCGGAATTATACGAAAAGCATTCAATTTTGTTATTCCTCTTCATTCTAGTAAGCGAATCGGATCTTGTCAATACGGAATAACGAATATTTAACTGGCAAAAAAGAGTTAATGTTCGGGATTTTTTCCATGTGGGACGAAGAGGAATGGAGGGGATAAAAAAGGCCGGAGCCCTTTCGGAAGGGTCCGGCCTTACTTTTATTATGCTATTCCCACTCGATCGTTGCAGGCGGCTTCGACGTCACGTCGTACACGATACGGTTGACGTTTTCCACTTCGTTGACGATCCGTACGGAGATTTTCTCCAGCACGTCCCAAGGAATACGCGCCCAGTCGGCTGTCATGCCGTCGATGGACGTGACTGCACGGATACCTACCGTGTAGGAGTATGTCCGGGCATCGCCCATAACACCCACGCTCTTCATGTTAGGAAGAGCCGTGAAGTACTGCCAGATCTCGCGGTCGAGGCCGGCTTTGGCGATCTCGTCGCGGAGGATCGCGTCGGAATCGCGGACGATTTTCAGCTTCTCTTCCGTTACTTCTCCGAGAACACGGATCGCAAGACCCGGACCCGGGAACGGCTGACGCCATACGATGGCGCCCGGAAGTCCGCATTCTTCGCCGACTTTACGCACTTCGTCCTTGAAGAGCGCCTTAAGAGGCTCGACAAGCTGGAACTTCATGTCTTCGGGAAGTCCGCCTACGTTGTGGTGAGATTTGATTGTGTGAGCAGTTGCCGTACCGCTCTCGACGATATCCGTGTACAGCGTACCTTGAGCGAGGAAAGCGAAATCGCCCAACTGTGCGGATTCTTCTTCGAAAACGCGGATAAACTCGTTGCCGATAATTTTACGCTTCTGCTCCGGATCGCTTACTCCGGCCAGTTTGCCGAGGAAACGGTCGCGCGCGTCGATTTTGACAACGTGCATATCGAATTTGCCTACAAAGGTATCCATCACGCTCTCGGCTTCGTCCTTACGGAGCAGGCCGTGGTCGATGAACATGCAGGTCAATTGATCGCCGATCGCTTTGTGGATCAAGATGGCCACAACGGAAGAATCTACGCCGCCGCTCAGTGCGCACAGCACTTTACGGTCGCCGACTTGTTCGCGGATATCGCGGATCGTGTCTTCGATGAAGCTTTCCATGCTCCAGTCGCCCACACAGCCGCAAATATCGAAAATGAAGTTGCGGATCATTTCGTTGCCTTGCGCCGAGTGGCGAACTTCCGGGTGGAACTGTACGGCCACGATGTTTTTATCCGGGTGGCTCATTGCCGCGATCGGACAAGTTTCCGTGCTTGCGTCAAGAACGAAGCCTTCCGGCAGATCGCATACATGGTCGCCGTGGCTCATCCACACCACTTGCTTGGAATCCAGGTTCTTCGCAAGACGGCTGTGAGACTGGAATTCAACTTCCGATTTGCCGTATTCGCGCGTAGCGGCGCGTTCCACTTTACCGTTCAACTGGTGAGCGATCATCTGCATGCCGTAGCAAATGCCCATGATCGGAATACCGAGGTCATACACGGCAGGGTCTACGACCGGAGAACCTTCCCCGTATACGCTAACCGGTCCGCCCGAGAAAACGATCCCTTTCGGGTTCAGTTCGCGGATTTTGTCCGCCGAAGTATTGTAAGGGAGCAATTCGCTGTAAACGCCAAGGTCGCGAATGCGTCTGGCGATCAGCTGATTGTACTGCCCGCCGAAGTCTAAAACGACAATCAATTCGTGTGTTTTTTGGATATCCATGGTCCGCCTCCTAGTATAATCTTGATCATTATATATAACAAAGGCGGATGAATCAAGGCATACCCTAGCCTTCGATCCGCTTCCAAAGTTCCAGAATGCGCCCCTTGCCGATAATTCCGGCTCCGCTGCGGTCATAGCGGACTTCCTCATACAAAGCGGCAAATTCCTCCAGCGCACGTCGCCGGCCGGGATCAAGACCGACAAGTCCGGCGACGTACTCGCGCAGCGTCTGCTGCGGGGCCAGGCGGCCGTGGCTGCGGAACACTTTCAGCCACAGCCGCTCCATCAGCGCCGTGCTGCCCGTGCCGCGGCGGAGCGCCGCGCTCCTGCGCAGCGGCGCCTGGGATGCGCGGCGCGGCCGGAAGCGCCGCAGCAGCCAGGCCGCGCCCAACAGGGCGAGCAGCGCGGCCGAACCCCAGGCGGCCGGGGAATCGGCCGCCTGGGCAAGTGCGGGCAGCAGCTGCGCTGCCCAAGGGCCGGCCGTGTCCGCGGCCGCCGTCTCCTCTTCCGGTGAGGAGACGGCTGCGGGCACGGCCGCGGCTCCGACGCCGGACGGAGCCGCGAAGCCGGGCGTCGGCTCGAACGCGAGCCAGCCGGCGCCCGGGATGTACGCTTCGGCCCACGAGTGGGCGTCGCGGCTGCGGACGGTTACCGCCAGGCTGCCGTCCGGGCCGCGCTCGCCCGCTTCGCCGGGGGCGAAGCCTTTGACCCAGCGGGCGGGAATTCCCGCCGCGCGCAGCATCACGACCATCGCCGACGAGAAATGGTCGCAGTACCCCAGCTTGTCGACGAACAAGAAGTGGTCGACAAAATCTTCGCCGGCCGCGGGGAGCGTCGGCTTGTCCATGCTGTAGCGATACTCCGTGCGGAGGTACCGCTCCAGGGCAAGCGCCGCCGCGAGGCGATCCTGCCCCCTGCCGGCGGTCACGCGCTCCGCAAGGTCGCGGACGCGCTGCGGCAGCCCCTCCGGGAGCTGGAGGTACGCGGCGAGCTCGGCAGGCTCCGGCTCGGCAAGCGCAGCTGGAGCCTGCGTGTTCCGCTCGGGGTTTCCGGCTTCCGCGCCTACGGCGGTTTCACCGCGGCTGCCGCTGCCTCCGGCAGTGGAAGTATGGCTATCAGCCGCCGCATTTACATCGCTGCTGTCAGCTGTGCCAAACCGTTCGCCCCCGCTTCCCGTACCATTCGCGCTGCTCCGCAGTCCGCTTCTGATCTCGGCGTCGCTCACCGGCGTAAACGCGGACGCTTGCGGGCCCGGTTCGGGCATGGACCAGCCGCTGCCGAATGCAAACGGCTTAACCGTCACTCGGTAGGATTGCAGTGGATCATCCGTCACGGGAAGGGCAACTTTCCCGCTTTCGTTGTTTAGCCAAAATGTCTCCGGCTTAACGGATTGGCCCGAAGTATTTGTGGCTTCCTCCAGCTTCAATACTTCGCCTCCGGCAAAAAGCTGCATCCCCAGCTGTCCCGAAATCCCCGTAACCTCCTGGGTGTAGGGGCCTTTCACGGCTGCTGCGTCAGGGGCTTTGCGAACGACCGAAGCCGTAGCGCTTCCCTCCGCAGAATGTCCGTTACCGGCGGACGATCCAGTTTTAGCCTCTGTAGACGTCGCGACGCCCGTAGAAAACTCCGCCGACTCCGCCTGCCCCGACAAAGCCGGGAATGCCGGACGGAGCGTGCCGGAAGGCTGAGACCAGCCGCGCCCGTCATAGACGCTTTTGGCTTCCCCGCGCCAATACGCGAGAACCGGCATCCGGGCGGTAAACACAACACGGCTGTCGGAAATCAGCGCACCGCCCAGCACGGAATCATCGGCTCCGTATCCTGAAATTCTCAAGGATGAGCCGTTAGCCTGGCCGGCGCCTGAGCCCTTGTGCCCGCGTGTGAGCGCCGCCCATTTGTCTGCGGCGGCGGACAAGCTCAGGGGCTTCATTTTTGCCGCAGATCCGGCTTCGCCCGCTGCCCAGGTACCTGCCGCATAGAAAATCGCTGCAGCAAGGACACTGAGGCCCATCCACGGCAAAGATCCGCCGCGCCCAGTTGCGGAGACACCGAACTGTCTCCGCAGACGGGGAACCGTCAGACCCGCAAGCAGAAGCAGTCCGAGTGCCCCGGTGCGGATTAAACCGGGCGTTGTGTCGATGCCAAGGCCGACCTGGAGGAGCATCAAGTAACCGCCGGTTGCGGCTGCGAACCAGGCCCCGTTTTGCCGGTGCAGCAGCAGTTGATGGGAGGCCGAAATAAAAGCGGCCGCACCGAACAAAAACAGAAGCGATTCGGTCAATCCGCTGAGTGCGCCAAGTTGACCGGATGCCACATGATCGAGGTCAGTCAAAAACGTTTCCCAAAGCCGGACCGGCCAAGGGCCGAAAGGAAACAGCTCTTTTTGAAACTGATAGCCTGAAACGGCGGCAATCCCGGCCAGCTTAAGTGTCCATAACAGCGCAAAGGAACGCACACCGGCTGAAATCAGCAGAAAGTATCCGAACATGACCGCATAAGGAGTGATGCCGAAAGGCTGGAATTCGGCAGCCCCGAGAGCAAGGGGACTTAGCCATTCGAGCAGAAGCATATACCAGATCACAGTTAGCGCGGTGTCCCGGACCCAGGAGGTTTCTCTTTGATTTTCGTTCTCAACGAGTCGTCTGTCGGCTTGGTTCCTTTTAGCAGAAGTCCCGGATTCCGCTGCTCTATAGGGTGAAATAAGCGGTTTTTTAACCGATTGCATCTTCCGTCCCTCCCTCTTGCGGCTCCTCTTTATCTCCCGCGATGCTGTGAGGGACAGACGAGTGCTCATCAAAAAAATCATCGCTGCCGGATGACCAAGACACGTCCCCAGGATAAGCGTTTCTGCCGGCTCTCTCCATCTCCTGAATGTCCGCAGAATTATCGGCGGAGGCACGAACTTTCATTCGCTTCGCTTTATGTTTTTTTATGAAAAATGTTCGTTTGTTGCCGGCGGAACCGGAAATTTCCGCCCTTTGTCTGTACCCCGCGACAGGCACCTCGGCGGCCCTATCTTCTGCGGCGGCAAAACAAGCCGCCTCCACCCCGGCTTCACGCAGCACAGAGAGCCGTTTTTGCTCCTGAGACGTAAGCATGTACGATTGTGAAACGTACACAATCTGCAGAGGCCGTCTTGCGGCAAGCAGCTCCATGGCACACACAATCAGAGCTTCATCCAAACGTGAAGTCAGATAGAGCAGCGTAACGCCCGGGGCTTGGGAAGCATGCTCCTTGCGCAGCATGTGAATGCCTTTGCCTGTCTCGCCCCGGACGGCTGCCAGCAGTTCCAGAGACGCGTTTGCAAATGGAACCGGAGCGCCGTCATCCGGGTCGAACGAGGACGCGCCCTGGAACCCGGGAAAGCCGTGTGGCTGCGCGGATTGAGCAAGTACAGTCCTTTCCCGGAAGGAGGTCCCCGTAACGATCCCTCCGGTTCCCGTATCCGGTTCAAGGACGGCATAGGCGGCAAGACGGATCCGCTTCTCCAGCATGGCCTGTCCCAGACTACATGGGCCGGATGCCGCGTGCTTACCACCTTTCTTTGCGCTTCTTCCACTCTTCCGGCCTTCCCTGCCCTTGCCCGCCGAATGCACGCATTCGCACCCGGTGTCCGCTTCCCCGCAGCCCGGGTCCGTGTCGAGCACGATAATCCGGGACGGCTTAACGGCTCCGGAACGCACCTGCGTCTGCAGCGAGCCTCTACGGGCGGTCGCTTTCCAGTCGATCCATGACAGGGGATCTCCCGCGGCATAGGCCCGTACGCCGGCCGACACGCCGGTTGCATGGAGGAGCCCGGACGGCTTCCCCCGGCTTTCGCTTTCCGCACCCGGCACTCCGCGCAGCCCGAATGATTCAGGCGCCGGGTAGACCGTGAAGGCGGCATCCGCTTTCACGACGCGCCTTTTGGTGAACAGCCCGAACAAATCCCCGCAAAGCAGCTCTGTCCGTTCCAAAACATACTGTCCCCGCCCTACATCATCCAGGCTGTATGAAAGCGAAACAGTCGACGCGGTCCAGGGAAAACAAAGCAGCGACTTGCAGCTGCTCACCTCCCCCCCTTCCCGCCCCCAGTGCTCACGGACCACCATCCAGCATACGGGCAGCAGAGAACGCTGGGTCACTTCAAGCTTCACATCCACGTTCCGACCGGCAAAAATCCGGGGCGCCCCGAGCCTGCGGGAAACCTCGGCCCCGTTGAGCGTGAAGAAAAGGACGGAAGCGCCGGAGACCGCATTCGCCCAGAGCAGGCACTCGATGATCAGGGGAGCCAGTCCCCCGGCAGCGAGGTAAAGAACGTGCGCCCCTATCGCTCCCGCGACGGTTCCCGCCAGATTCAGCCAAGATTTCATCATGGCGTCCTCCTAACGGACAGCCGCAAAACGCAGCACGGGGATCGGCACGGAAGCGACGGCCGCTTCCACCGCAGCCTGCGGGGTCCTGCCGCCGATAAGCGCGTCGGTCGAGGGCAGCAGCCGATGGGCGAAAACGGGCACGGCCAGGCACTTGATGTCGTCGGGCACGACGTAGCGGCGGCCCTGCATCAGCGCTCTGGCCTGAGCGGCCCGCATCAAAGCCGCCGATGCGCGCGGACTGGCCCCGAGCCGCAGATCGGGATGCCTCCGCGTGGCCCCGGCGAGGCTTACGATATACTCGCGCAGGGACTCGTCGACGTTGACCGTGGCGGCCTCGCTCTGCAGCTGCACCCACTCTTCCTGCATTAAAACAGGCCTCAAGCTGCCCTCCGAACGCCGCTGAAGCTGCTGCTCCAGCATGCCGACTTCGTCCCCGTGCTCCGGATAGCCCAGCGACAGCTTCATCAGGAACCTGTCCAATTGCGCTTCGGGAATGGGATACGTTCCTTCATGATCGAGCGGATTTTGCGTGGCCAGCAGCAGGAAGGGCTTCGGAAGCTCGTAGGTGACACCGTCCACGGTTACGCTGCGCTCCTCCATCGCTTCCAGGAAGGCCGCCTGTGTCCTCGGCAGCGCGCGGTTCAGTTCATCGGCCAGAACGACCGGATTCATAATCGGTCCCGGTCTGAATTCGAATGCGGCGGTTTGCGGCTGGAATACGGAAACTCCCGTAATATCCGACGGCATTAAATCCGGCGTGCATTGAATTCTTTTATAGCCGCAGCCTATAGTGGCCGCCAGACTGCGCACAAGCAGCGTTTTGCCAACGCCCGGCACATCTTCCAGAAGAACATGGCCTCCGCACAGCATGGCAATGACGCTTTTCTCGATGGCATCCCGTTTGCCGACAACGACTTTGGCGACTTGATCGACTACTTTTTGAAGAAGAGTATGGGGCTGGTCAAATAAGAACGTCCGATTGGAAATCACGGGGAAAGCCTCCTAGTGAAATGATATATTCCCAGTGTTCCCCGTTCTCTATGGAAATAGACTTACAGTTTGCTAGAAAAAAGAGCGGTCCCGCCGAAAATCGTCACTTCTCTCCCGCTTTCGTCCGCGTGATAGTCTAGTATGCCGCCGCCCAGCAGCTCTACGGTCTTCCTCAAAGGGACATAGAGACTCCCTTCGAGAAGACGCATATTGGGCAGATGATAGACGGCCGTAACCCCGGCCCATAGACGCACCGACAAGGTGTAGTCGCGCAGATTGTAGTCCAGCCGGGTGAACCCGTAGTCGACGCTAGCCGTCAAAGCCGACTGGTCCCAGCTGACCTTGGCCCCCATCTGCTGAGCAAGCACCCGCAGCGGCACCTCGAGCCGCTCCTCCCGGAAAAGCGCCTGCTCGGGGGGAAGCACCGTTCTTCTGCCGTCTACGGTCAGCGTCAGAGGAAGCCGGGGTGCCGCCTGCCGAGGCCGGACGGAGCCCGCTCCCACGGCCGCTTCTTCACCGGACGGAACCGGCGTGCGCCCGCCGGAAACGGAAACGGAAGCGGCCCAGTTTCTCATCGCCGCAGCCGTCCGGGCGAATTCCGCTTCATCGGGTGCGCTCCGGTGCCAACGCCCGGCTTTGCGGACGGGGAACTGCGCGGGCTTCACCCCATCGTCCAGCTTCGCGAAAGCGTAGCCCTTGTCCCTGAAGTACCGGATAACTTCCGGAAGCGCTTTTACCGTTTCCTTGTGCCCGGTCCCGTCATGAAACAAAACCGTCAGCTCGTGCTTGAGCGGAGCTTTACGGATCGAGCGGATAATTTCCGCCGCGGGAACGCCCGTCCGTTTGGAGTCCTCACTGTCGATATCCCAATCGTATAGCGTGTAGCCCGCTTCCTTCATGTAGTAGAAGTAGAAGACATCGAAATTCTCGGCGGTTCCGCCGGGTGCCCGCATCAAACCGGTCCGGAAACCGGCCGCTTTTTCGATAGCCCGGTCGGTCTGCTCGACCTGCTTCCAGAAACCTTTGTAATCCGAATACAGCTTCTTGTAGGAATGATCATAACTGTGGTTGCCAAGCGCGTGGCCTTCGGAGACGATCCGCTTGACCAGCTTCGGATTTCCCTCCACATGCTCTCCGACGACAAAAAATGTGGCGGGGATTTCCTCTTTTCGCAAAATATCCAGCACTTCCGGTGTATATTTGCTCGGTCCGTCGTCGAACGTCAAATAGACCGTCGGTTTATCGGGAACAGCGTAGGTCCGGTCCGAGGCGACCTTATCGCCGCTTATAAGCGCTTCGTAAATACTCTCTGCCGGGCCGCTGTCCGCATCGGCCGCATAAGCTTTGTACGCAGGCTGTATGGACGGGAATACAACGAAAATAAGGAGAAGGATGAGAACGATCCGGGTGAAGCGAAAGTGGGAGAACTTCGTTTTCAGCATGACAATCCCTCCGCATTTTACAATCATTTGGCTGCTGATAGAGTATATGAGAGAGTTGCCGAGGGTATGCTTTTGCGCGCAAAAAAGAGCCCGGCTAACGCCAAGCTCTTGTAAAAAGCGATATGCGGATTCGTAAACTCTAGCATTTTATTTCCAGACGAGGGTTAGGTAGCGGCGGTATACATCGTCAAGCAGGGGCGTCGGGTCCGCCAGCTCCGTTTTGCTTGCCGCGGCCACCCCGGTCAGATGTTCGATCTCTTTGCCGATGAAGGCGTGAATCTCTTCGACCCGCGTTTCCAGGTCTAGCTCATCCCCGGCTATTTTTCTCCTTAAAAGCTCATTAATCTGATCTCTCAACCCGGATTCGGGCAAAAGCTTGTCTACCAGCTCCTGAAAAAGAATAGGCGGATTCGTGTCGTTCTCCTCGATCCATTTGCAGGCCAGAATCGGACGGAGCACGTAGAAATATTTTTTGATCCGGACCTGGTCCCTCTGGAGATATTCCCGGAAATTGCCCTTCGCCATGCTCAGGTAATGATGAAGGGAAGCCTTGGGCGAGAACACTTCACTGCGGAGGCGCAGCATCTCTTCCTTGAATCCGTAAGCTTCCTGATAAACGATATCCGAAATCAGCCATTCCATAAGGGGCGGATTCGACTTGCGGAACAGCTTCAACGCCTTCCGGATGTCCCAGCCGTTTATATCGAGCATGTCGTTGATCGGTACTTCGATCACGTCTCTTTTTTCGTCGATGGAAAGGTACCACTCGGGTCTGCGGACATAAACAAACCGGACGTCATAGTCGCTGTCCTTGGAAGGAAATCCCCAGGCGCGGCTTCCCGACTCGACGGCAAACAAGACTTTTACCCCCTCGTTCTCTTCGATTTCTTTTAATTTTTTACGTATGACCGCTTCCATAAAAGTCCTCCGGTTTCCGAAATTTTTCAGTTTATCAATCAATCCGGCGCTTTTTGGGGTAAAAGCAGATTAAAAGCTTAATCTGTAACCTGCTGCCTGTTCCAAGGAGCTAAACATGAGCGCAGTTAACCGCAAACCAGATGAATACCAGACTAATTAAAGAGGTGAAACGAATGGGAGATATTAAAGTCGGCGTGATCGGGACCGGATTCTCGGCCATGGCCCACATCGAGGCCCTCCAGCGGGTGCCTTCGGTTCAAGTCGTCGCGGTTGCTTCTGCCAGACTGTCGCATGCGGAGGAAGCGGCGGCCCGCTACCGGATTCCCATGTATTACGGGGATGCCATGGAGCTTATCCAGGATCCGGATATCGAGGTTGTACACAACTGCACGCCCAATCATCTGCACTACACGTTCAATAAGGCGGCCCTGCTTGCCGGCAAACACGTCTTGTCCGAAAAGCCGCTCTCCGTTACCGTCGAGGAGTCGGATGAACTGCAGAAGCTTGCGCGGGAAAAAGGTCTCGTCGCCGGCGTGGCGTTCATCTACCGCCACTATCCCCTCGTCGAGGAAATCAAGCAGCAGATCGCTTCCCGGACATACGGCAAGCCGCACTATGTGCTGGGCGGCTACCTCCAGGACTGGCTGCTGTACGAGACGGATTATAACTGGCGCATGGACTCGCGCTTGAACGGGCCTTCGCGGGCGGTGGCGGACATCGGCTCCCACTGGTGCGATACCGTCCAGTACGTACTAGGCACCCGGATCGTGTCGGTCTTCGCGGACCTCGGAATTGTCCATCCCGTACGGTATAAGCCCAAGGACGAGAAGGCCACGTTCACGAACGCGGCGCCCAAGCCGGAGGATTGCGAACGCGTTGAGGTGGACACGGAGGATTTCGGGTCCATTCTGGTCCGGTTCGAGGACGGCACCAAAGGCGTCTTCTGCATCTCCCAGGTCAGTCCCGGCCGCAAAAACAAGCTGTATTTCGAAATTTCCGCCGAAAAAGGCGCCCTGCGTTGGGACCAGGAGGAAGCGAACCGGCTGTGGATCGGCTCCCGTGATGTGCCCAATCAGATCCAGATGCGCGATGCCAGCCTGATGAGCTCCCAGGCCGCCTCCATCACCCATTATCCCGGGGGGCATGAAGAAGGCTGGCCCGATGCGCTTAAAAACCTGCTGCTCGACTACTACTCTCTCATCGGCAGACGCAAAGCGCGGAAGACGGACGAAACCAGTTCGAAGTTCGCTTCCTTCAATCAGGCCTGCGGTGTCATGAGAATTGTCGAAGCGGTTCTGCAAAGCCATGAGCGCCAGCGGTGGGTGGACGTGTAAATTTCCGTCCTTTCCTCCGCTCCCGTTGTCTAAGTATGTAAGCGGGTTTCTTCAAAACCGCTTTAGTGTTCCTTCAGATAAGTCAGCGCTTCCTCAATATGACCTTTGACTTTAACCTTGCGCCATTCTTTGACAAGGACGCCTTCTTCGTCGATGAGAAACGTCGAGCGTTCGATACCCATAAACGTCTTGCCGTACATGCTCTTCTCTTTCCAGACCCCGTAGACCTCGGATACCGCATGGTCTTCATCGGCCAGCAGCAGGAAAGGCAGACTGTACTTGTCGATAAATTTCTCGTGTCGTTTCAGGGAATCCGTGCTGACGCCCAGAATAACGGCGTTTAAAGACTCGAATTCCCGATGCTTGTCCCGGAAATCGCAAGCCTGGGTCGTGCACGCCGGCGTCATATCCTTCGGATAGAAATACAAGACCACTTTTTTTCCTTTAAAATCGGACAATTTCACTTGCTGCCCGTTGTTCGCCGGCAGTTCGAAATCCGGTGCTTGCTGCCCCGTGTTTATACTCATCTCGTGCGCCTCCTTCGGTTCATCTTTTTTGCATTAGTTACCATTATACTCATCTGGCGGATGCATTGGAAATCGAGTTCTAGCCTGTTACGCAAAAAGACCGGCAGCGTTGTCCGCTGCCGGTCTTCCTTTCATTCCCTGCCTGTCGAAGCATCCTATACTGCCGTTCTTACTCGGCCTGCTCCGTCTGGGCTTGCTTCTGATCTTTCTTCTGAGGCTTATCGCCCTTCTTCGCATCGATAAATTTCTCCAGCGAAGGAGTCAGCTCCGTTTTCAGCTTTTCAAGCAGCTGCTCTCTGGTGATGCCTTTGGCCGCCGCAATCTCGGCGGCGGTTTTACCGGCTTCCTGCTGCGTTTTCAACTCTTCCTTGGTTAGGCCGAGGATAGCCGCCAGCTTTTCCGGGTTTACAAAACCGCCTTCACGGCCGTGTTTGCCGCCTTTGAAGTTCTGCATGCCGGTAACCGTAACGGCTTTCTCGATGCGCTTCTCAAGGTTGGCTTTCAGTTCGGCTGCCTTTGTGCTGTCGATTTTGCCTTCGGTTACTTTGGCGTCAATCTCTTTCGTGGAGGCTTCCACCAGCTTCTTCACCAAATCCGCCTGGCTGATGCCTTTAGCTTCGGCAAGCTGAGCCAGGGACTTGCCCGCTTTCAGCTCGGTGATCAAGGCCTTTTCCTCCAGACCGAGGACCGTTGCCGCGTCTTTCAGATAAGATCCCGGACCGCCGAATTGTCCGAAAGGTTTGCGGTTCTTGCCGTCATGCTTGAACGGCGCCGACTGCTGAGTCGACGTTTGACCCGAATCCGTACTGTCGGCAGCGAACACCTGACTGGAAAGAGCCGCTCCTCCGCCGAGCAGAAGTGCTGCGGCCAACGTGGATACCATCAATTTGCTGCGGGTTTTATTCATTCTTATTTCCACCTTTCAAATGGGGGGCTTGTTTATGCTACACCCCAAGTATAGGCAGAAGTTATGACGGAACTTTTACGCGAAGCTTAGCGGAACCTAAAACTTTGCTGAAAGCAACCTGAAAATTGTGGGAGCCTTCTTTTCACCGGCCGAATCAGGACCCTGCCCCCCGGTAGCGCTTGACCCCGATGTTCCACACGCTTAGGCCGATCGTAATGAAAACAATGCCCACAACCGGTGTAAGCAGGGCAAACCCCTTCCAGTTGAGCGGGTCCAGGAAATAAGCCGCCGGATAAAAGCCGACGAAAGCGAACGGCAAGATCCAGGTCAGAATGCCGCGCAGCAGTTTGTTGTAAATCGTAACCGGATACCGCCCGTAGTTCTGGATGTTCCAGATCAGAGGCATGATGCCTGTCGGCGAATCGGAAAAGAACGCAAGCGCGCTCAGCGAGACGTAAATGCCGCCGTAAATCAGCACGCCGGACACGACCATCATCAGCATCACTAACGGATCACTCCAGTGAACAGGCAAATCGAGCTGAGCCCACGAGTAGATCATCACGACCAGTCCTGCGAGAGCGCTGAACAGGGAAGCCGGGTCCATGTTCTCCAGCATAACCTGCCACAGACTGTGGGCCGGGCGGGTCAGAATACGGTCCATTTCCCCTTTGACGATATAGCGTTCGCTGAAATTCCATAGGTTGAAGATTGTGGAGAATAATCCGTAAGGGACCATAAAGAAGCCGTATATGAACAAAATTTGATCGCGGTTCCAGTCTCCGAGAAGCGCGGTCTGCTGGAAAACGACGAGAATAAACACGAGGTTCAACCCGTTGAACAGCAAATCCGAAACGACCTCGATCCAGAAATCCGAACGGTAGGTCAATCTGGTTTTCAAATAATTTTTCAAGTAATCCAGAATAAGCGATAAATAGAACATGCGTTAACCCCCCTGCACGAACAGCCGGGTTCTTGCTTTATGCCACATGAAGGCAATCGGCACAAGAAGCGCGACGAACCAGATGACTTGAATCGAAACCGCCTGCCATACGGCGCTTCCGGTCAGTTTGCCGGTAATCACCGAACCGGGCAAATACGTAATGGCTTGGAACGGCAGCCATTCCAGCAGCTTCGCCGTCCAGCCGGGGAACATGGTGATCGGCAGAATCAGCCCCGAGAACAGATCGACGGCCACCCGCTTCATCCGCATCATCCCCTCGCTGTTTTCCAGGAAAAACGCGGACAATCCCGTCATAATATTAATCTGGGAATTAATTAAGAAAGCAAACAGCAGCATGAGCAGATAGACGAGCCACAAGGAAATATCCGTCGGCAGCTCGACCGGGAACAAAAGGGAGACGATCACGAGACCCGGCGTCGTAAACAGAAGAAACCGGAACAAGCCTTCTCCGAGGCCCTGCATCATTTTGTACACCACATAATTGTAAGGACGGATAAACTGGATCGCGACGCTCCCGTCCCGGATTTCATTCGCGATTTCCCGGTCCAGGTTATTGAAGTAAAAAGCGCGGCTCATCCAGGACACCACGATATACGTCGTCATTTGTCCCAATGTCTGTCCGCCAAGCGTTTCCTGACTGCCGTAGATGGCCTTCCACAGGAAGTAGTAGGAACCGATGTTGAGCGCGTAAACCAGGATGCCGCTGTAATAGTTCACCCGGTAGGCGAGCATGGTTATGAACCGGATGCGGATCAGCTCCACATAAGCCTTATACATGCGGCACCGCTCCTTTATCCTCTTCGGCCCCGCCGCCCGGCTCCCCCGCTTCCGGCGCGGACGGCTTCCGGGCTTCGGCCGAACCGGATTTGTAAATCTCGCGGACGATATCGTCGGTATTCGTCTCCAGGATGCGTATATCCGCAATCTGGACGACACCGACGATCCGCGCCAGAACGTCGGACACGTTCGCGCTCCGCTGAGGGATAAACACGCGGGCGTCCAGCGCGCTGTCCTGCTCCCAGGTCACGTCCAGGCCTTCCGTGAGCAGCTTCAGATTTTCCAGCGGCACCGGGTCGTTGAACTGCAGCACCACTTCCTTGCCTTTGCCCCACGTTTCCTTCAGCTGATCGAGCCCGCCATCGTAAATGATGCGCCCGTCGTCCAGCATAATAACCCGCGAGCAAAGGGCTTCGATATCTTGAAGATCGTGCGTCGTAAGCAGGATGGTCGTCCCGTAGCGCTGGTTCAGCGATTTCAGGAACTCGCGGATCTCGGTTTTCACGACGATATCGAGCCCGATCGTAGGCTCGTCCAGGAAAACGATCGCGGGGTTGTGCAGCAGCGAAGCCGCAAGCTCGCAGCGCATCCGCTGACCGAGACTCAGCTTCCGGACCGGCCGGCTGAGCAGCTCGCCGAGCTGGAGCCGGTCGGACAGCTCGTCCAGCCGCGCTTTAAAGTCGTTTTCCGGAACCCGGTATACTTTCTTAAGCAGTTGGAACGATTCGATGACGCCGATATCCCACCACAGCTGGCTCCTTTGGCCGAAGACGACCCCGATGCCTTTGACGAAAGCTTCCCGGTCCTTGTAAGGGATATATCCGTTCACCTGAAGATGGCCCGAAGTGGGAACGAGAATGCCCGTGAGCATTTTGATCGTCGTCGATTTGCCGGCGCCGTTCTCTCCGATATAGCCGCAAATCTCTCCCTCGGGGATTTCAAAACTGATATCTTTAACGGCCGTAACCTGGTTATATTCACGGTCGAACAGATCGCGAAACGCTCCTTTGAGCCCGCTTCTGCTTTTCTGCACGCGAAACTCTTTGCGGAGATCTTTCACTTCGATAGCTGGCATGTTTTCCTCCTGCTGTTTTGATGGAATGGAAAATTTTTAAAACCCTGTGAAATCATGTGTAACTTGCGGCGGAGAAGAAGTTGCCCCTATAATGAAATACATGAGTTCGCCGTTCCCCACCCCTCATCATACAACAAATGAGCTTTTTGTAAACACACCCGGGCGCCGTCAGGATACAAAAAAGCGGGAATCGGAAAGCGTTGTTTCAGCAGCCGGATATCCAGTTAATCATGTACAGATAACGCCTATTTTTATTTAAGGAAAGGGAAGGAACTCACATGCCAAAAGCCAAAAAAAGACGGGTCAGACCGTGGCGGATGCTCTTTGTCGGCATCCTGTTCGCCCTGATCTGCACCGCAGGCTATTTTGCTTACAGCATATACAGCTTCGCCGATAACATTAACAATAAAGACGGAATCAAGGGATTTGACGAGAAGTACCAGGGGGACGACTATAAGCCTCCGGTCTGGGAAGGAACCGGGCGTGTGAACGTGCTTCTGCTCGGCGCGGACTCCAGGGGCGTAGAGAACGGGGAGCCGCCGCGCTCCGATACCCTCATGATCGCCTCCATCGATCCCGTGACCAAAAAAGCCTCCCTGATGTCGATTCTCCGGGATACCTGGGTCAAAATCCCCGGCAACGATGAAGGGCGCATTAACTCGGCCTTTACTATCGGGGGACCCAATCTGGCGATGAAAACCGTCAGCGAGCTGACCGGGATTCCGATCCAGTACTACTTGTACACGGATTTCAAAGGGTTTATCGCCCTTGTGGACGCCGTCGGCGGAATCGACCTCGAAGTCGAGAAGGACATGAAGTACACGGATGCCGCGGACGGACACGTATTCGATATTAATTTGAAAAAGGGCATGCAGCATCTGGACGGCCAGACCGCTTTGCAGTACGTCAGGTTCCGCCACGACGCCCAGTCGGACTATGCCCGAACGGAACGCCAGCGGAAATTTTTGACCGCCGTAGCCGATAAGATGCAGAGCACGCAGTCCATTCTTAAACTACCTTCCATTTTGAAGAGCATGGAGCCTTACATCAATACGAACATGTCGTTCGGAGATATGGTCAAACTCGGCGGGCTTGCCTTCGACGCGAGAGCCAAAGGCATTCAGAGCATTCAGCTGCCGCCGGAAAACCTGGTCGTCGAACGCAGAATCAGCGGGGCACAGGTCCTCTCCGTCGACAAAACGAAGCTCAAGCGTTACATTGACGATGTATTCGAGGGCATGACGGACGTTCCCGCAGCAGGCACAGTCACGGGAACCGGCACCGGCTCTGGCTCGGGAAGCAGCCCGTCCGGCGGCAATTCGGGAAGCTCGTCTTCCGGAACTGCCGGAACCACCGGCACCAGCAAGAACACCAGGCAGTAAAGCTTTCTAACGTGACCGTCTCCTCCCGGGAGACGGCACGTTATTTTTCTTCCCGGCCCCCGCCATTCGGTGATAGGCTATAGAGGACACGATCTAACTACATAAACAAAGGAGATACAAATCCATGAATCATACACGTTCCGAAAAGCTCCACGAAGAAGCGCTCCAGCACATTGTCGGCGGAGTCAACAGCCCTTCCCGTTCGTTCAAAGCGGTCGGAGGCGGCGCTCCCGTCTTTATGAAACGCGCGGAAGGCGCCTACTTCTGGGACGAGGACGATAACCGGTACATCGACTATCTCGCCGCTTACGGACCGATTATTACGGGCCACGCCCATCCGCACGTTACCGAAGCGATCATCCGCGCCGCCCGCAGCGGTACGCTGTACGGCACTCCCACGGAGCTTGAAATTACCTTCGCCCGGATGCTGAAAGAAGCCATCCCGTCGCTGGACAAAGTCCGCTTCGTCAACTCCGGCACGGAAGCCGTCATGACGACCATCCGCGTGGCGAGGGCTTACACCGGCCGCACGAAGATCATCAAATTCGCCGGCTGTTACCACGGCCATTCCGATCTCGTGCTCGTCGCGGCCGGCTCCGGCCCGTCCACGCTGGGCACGCCCGACAGCGCCGGCGTGCCCGCTTCCATCGCGCAGGAGGTCATCACCGTGCCGTTCAACGACATTCCGGCACTGGAAGAAGCCCTGGCGCGCTGGGGCGACGACATCGCCGCGGTAATGGTCGAGCCCATCGTCGGCAACTTCGGCATGGTGATGCCGAAGCCGGGCTTCCTCGAAGGGCTCTGCGCCGCCGCGCGCGCAAACGGCTCCCTCGTCATTTACGACGAGGTGATTACCGCGTTCCGTTTCCACTACGGAACGGCGCAAACCTACTCGGGCCTGAACAGCCGGCCCGAGGAGATCGAGCCCGACCTTACGGCGCTCGGCAAAATCATCGGCGGCGGGCTACCGATCGGCGCTTACGGCGGCCGTAAGGAAGTGATGGAGCAGGTCGCTCCGCTCGGACCTGCGTATCAGGCCGGCACGATGGCGGGCAACCCCGCCTCCATCTCCGCCGGCATCGCCTGCCTCGAGGTGCTGAGGCAGCCCGGCACGTACGAGCGCCTCGAGCAGCTCGGCGCGAAGCTGGCGGACGGACTCCGCGAGTCGGCCTCCCGCCACGGCGTCGCGTTGACCGTGAACCGCATCGCCGGGGCGATCTCGACGCACTTCTGCGACCATCCGGTCACGAACTACGACGAGGCGCAGGACACGGACGGCGAGCGGTTCGGCCGCTTCTTCCGGCTCATGCTGGAGCGCGGCATCAATCTCGCGCCGTCGAAGTACGAGGCGTGGTTCCTGACCACCGCGCACACCGACGAAGACGTAGCTCGCACGCTGCAGGCGGCCGACGAGGCCTTCCGCCTGCTGGGCTGATGCTTCTGGGTGGAAGAGGCGCTCTTATGGCGTCTCCTCGCAGCCCTGACCCCGTCTCTTGTCCGTCGCATTGTGATGCCGGCGGAAGCCGGAGCTTCGTATTCGCGTGCACGAAAAGCCGGACATCGGCTCAAGCGGCCGCTCCATCCTCGCCGTAAGCGTCGCCTTACGCCTGCTTCGGCGCGCATCGCAGTGAGAGGCCGGGCCTCTGTCCGACCTTGATGCAAACGGACACGTGAACCGACGTGCGAAGCCAGCCCCTGCCGTTCACAAAGTCCTCTTCGCTTGCGAAGCAGCCCCTATACCAAAAGCTCCCGCTCTGCTTATGCAGGACGGGAGCTTTTTTAGTAAGGTCACTCTCGGTTCTTCTTGTGCTTGTAGGTCGGTATGCGCAGCAGCACGGCGGTGCCGATTCCGGGCCGGCTGGCCAGCGAGACGCCGTACTTTTTGCCGAAATGAAGCTTGATCCGCTGATCCACATTGCGGATGCCGTAGCCGGATTCCACCTCGTCCAGCGGATCGAAAAGCTTGCGGAACCGGTCCTGCGGGATGCCGTTGCCGTCATCGATGATTTTCAGATGAATGTCGCCGCCGATGATTTCTCCGCTGATCCGGATGTGAATATGATCGCCGCACCAGGCATGCTGAAGCGCATTCTCGATAAAAGGCTGCACGATGAGCTTCACCGTATCGTACCGGTTCACTTCCGGCTGGATATCGAAGAGGACTTCCATCCGGTCGCCGTACTTGATCGACTGAATGTCCACATAAGCCTGGACCTGCTCCAGCTCCTTGCTCAGCGGGATGAAGGTGCGTCCGTCGTTGAGCGTCAGCCGGTAAAACTTCGCCAGTCCGATCACCATCCGGTGAAGCTTGTCGATATCGCCGAACCGGGCCAGACGGCTGATCGACGACAAGGTGTTGTACAGAAAGTGCGGGTTGATCTGCGCCTGCAGCGATTCCAGCTCCGCCTCTTTTTTCTGAAGGTTCGTGAGATAGA
Source organism: Paenibacillus sp. GbtcB18 (assembly GCF_019091125.1). Taxonomy (NCBI): domain Bacteria; kingdom Bacillati; phylum Bacillota; class Bacilli; order Caryophanales; family Paenibacillaceae; genus Paenibacillus; species Paenibacillus sp. GbtcB18. Next base: position 333,093 of record NZ_JAGXJX010000008.1, on the reverse strand, counting down.
CTTCCCGGATGAGTCCCTCCGTGTGCTGTCCCATATCGTTCAGCGCGGCCGCGATCTGGGCGAATTCGTCCCGCCCTTCGTATGCCATCCGCTTGCGGAATTCCCCTTCCCTGAACGCATGCAGGACGGAGACGATTTTGGTCACCCTTTTGGAGAAAAACCTCGAAAACATCCAGCCTACGAAAAAAATAACCAGCACGGAAATCAGGCACACGATCGCCGTCAGCATCCGCACTTTGTCCGCGTCCTTTTCCATGATCGCCGTCGGAACGAGCGAAACCACGCTCCAGTCCAGACCTTCGAGGGGCTGGCGCAGCACGAGATGATTCCGGGCCCACGATTCATTCCATGTCTTGCCCGTCATGTTTGGGTCGGCCGCCGACGAATAAAGGATGTCGCCCTGGGGACCGACGATGTAAATGGCGCCGCCTTCCCCGACTTTCGTGTAATCCACGCTTTCAAAAAGATCCTGCAGATGGGCGCTCACCCGTATAAAGCCGATCTCTCTCAGCTCTATCCCGTTCGTCGTGTCTACAATGCGGCGCAGCAAAGAAAGCCGGCTGAACTTGGCATCGTCCTCAATCTGCCGCCACTGCATCGTCGTGCCGTAGCGCTCGGGCGGGAAGCTCTTGTACCAGTCCGCATCCTCGATCCGTTTCATATGGTAGAGCTCGTAAAGCTTTCCCACCGTCATTAGGGGGTCGATATTGTCGTGGTTATAGTACACTTCCCGCAGGGTCTCGTTGTGCAGATAAACCGAAAGCCACAGCCGGAGGCTGCTCGATTGAATGGTCTGCATCATTTTGGGAAGCAGGTAGCCGGTCGTCGCTTCGTAGCTGACCCAGCCTTCGTCGTAATGTTTCAAATGCTTGGCCAACGTCGTATCCCCGTAGAGCATATCCGTCAGCCGTCTCATATCCTCGATTTTGTACTGGATATTGTCCCTGATCTGCCTCATCGTGCCCTGCACGCTGCTCTCGGCCTGTTCACGCACGGATTTGACCAGCGTAGACACCGCAAAAGAGCCTACAATGATCACCGGCACGAGAATGCAGAGCGCGTACGAGAGCATCAGCTTGTAGCCGAACGGAACGAACCGCCGGCGCTCTTCCGGTTTCATCCGTTCCGGCTCCTTTCCTGCATCCGGGGATTCGTCCCCAACGCGGGCTTAATGGTTTCTTCTGAACTGCATGGGGGTCATACCGAACGTCTCCTTAAACTGCCGGCTAAAATAGGGAAGATACCGGTAACCGATCCGGTCCGCCACTTCATAAATTTTAAGCGTGGGATCTCCCAGAAGCTCCTTGGCCTTCTCCATACGCAGAGCAATCACGTAATCGCTGAAATTTTGGCCGGTTTCTTCTTTGAACACATGGCCGAGGTAGTTGGGAGAGAAAGAAAAGCGGTCCGCCACATCGCGCAGCGTCACGTTCTCATGGAGCCGTTCCTTGATGTATTCCATCATATCGCGGATCAGCTTACGGTTTTTGCTTTGATTCCCCATGTTCAGTTTCTCGGAAATTTCGAACAGCATGCGCCGCATCCAGCTTCTGATATCCTCAATGGTTTCGAATTGCAGCAAAATATCGAGGTTTTGCAGCTCCATCCCCAGCAGCGTGAACAACTGCTCGTTTCTCGTCTGGAGATAGCCGTCCAGCTTGACGATCAGGTAGGTGGCGAAGTTATGGATCGTAAAACGCGACCGCAGACAAACCGCCACGTTAAACAGCCGGTCGATTTCATCATGAATGCCGACCAGGTCATACTGGACCATCGCGTTGAACAAGGCGTCAAGCCGGAACTCCAACTGCTTGGCGTCGGCGATTTCTTCTTTCGGAATTTCACGGGTCTCGATGATTTTCGCTTTGCCGTAGAACATCTTGGCATCAAGTGCCGCAAGCGCTTCGCGGTAAGACTCCTGCAGAGCCGACGGATCGTCAGCCGGATTGCCGAGCCCGATCGTGATCGTAAAAGGAAAATGTTCCTTCACGTAAGCGATCACTTCCTGAAGCTCTTTGGTCCCTTTCTCATCGGCCGTAACCAGCAGGCCCAGGCGCTGCTTCGAGATCCGGCACATATGCGTGATTCCGCGCGGCCGGCACAAATCCATAATTTGTCCGCCGAAATCGTTGAGCATATCCTGGCGTTCCTTCGCCGTATAAGGATTCAGCTTCCACGACAGATCGTCGGTTTCCAGAACCGCGGCCCGGATGGGATACCGGATCGGTTCCAAGCCTTCCTCGGTCAACAGGTCATCGAGTTCCTGCCGGCCTGCCGTACCTTCCAGCAAACGAAACACATATTCATTGTGCACAATCGGTCTCATCTGCTCGAAGGCCCGTTCCGTTTTGCGGCGCTTCTGCTCCCGGTTAAGATCGCCAATAATCGTTTCCAGCGATTGGATCAGTTCGTTATCATCCATGGGCTTTAGCACATAGCTGCACGCTTTTAGAGAAAGCGCTTCCTTAACATAGCCGAAATCCTGGTGCCCGCTCACGAAAATAACCCGCAGTCCCGTATGCCTTTCCAGCGACTTACGGGCCAGCTCCAAACCGGTCATGCTCGGCATCCGTACGTCCGTCACGAGGATATCGACCTTCTCCTGTTCCATCACCCTTACGGCGTCGAAGCCGTTATTGACAGCCCCGACCACATGAAGGCCGAGACGCTCCCAGGGGATAAAAGTCTGCATGCCCTCCAGGTCCAATATTTCATCATCTGCCAGCAGCACGTTGTACATGTTGTTCTCCTTTCCCGGCGAATAGCAAAAGAGGTATACCCCAAGTATACCTCTTCTGCCCGCCTAGGCGGCATTAAATTTCCAATGAACTTCTTATTTGCCGATTTTCTTCTTGTTTTCCTGCCAGCGTTCCGTTTGATATTTCAGCAGCTTGGCGTATCCGGCAGCCTGAGCGTCTTTTTCCGCTTTGTCCAGGATGGATGTCACTTCCGCATCGCTTTTCGCGAAGAGAGCTTTGGCGCGGGATTCGGTGAAAATATCCTTAATGCGCTGCTGCACCATACCTTCTTCCGTGTTGGAAGGCGGATCGAGGTTTACGAACTCCGTACGGTTAAATACGGTTTTCCATGCCACTTGCGTCTGATTGCGCGTTTCCCAGCTTTGTTTTTCAGCAGGAAGCTTCAGCTCGATATCCGTCTTCGCCGTATCGATGTAAGTCGTATTGCCGACCCACTGCAGGTTGACGAGAGAATCCATCAGCTTGGCGCGTCCGGTTGCGTCACTGTAGTATTTATCCGTGAATTTAGGTGTGCCTTTCTCGTCTACGCCCTGCCAGTATTCGCCTTCAGGACCCCAGAACATAACGCGCTGTCCTTCTTCTCCGGTCATCCAATCGAGGAAGGCGAAGATCGCTTCCGGATTTTTGGCGCTCTTCGTAATAACGTTTACGTTCCAGCCAAGTGTTGCGTAGTGGCCAGGGAATACTTTGTTTTTGTCCACGCCTTCTTTATGAATCGGCCAGATCATTTGGTAGCCCGGGTGGCTCGGATCCTTCGTTTGAAGAGCCGTCGTACCTTTGGAGCCGAATTCCGTCACGCTGGAAGCGGCCATAACCGCAACTTTGCCGTTGTTAACTTTCTCGTCGATCTGGTCTTTCGTTTGAGTCAATACGTCTTGAGTAATCAATTTCTCGCGGAAAAGCTTGCTCGAGTAAGTCAGAGACTCCCGGTAAACCGGATCCGCGAAGATCGATTTCAGTTCGTTGCCTTCCGGAACGGCACGCATGGAGATGTTCGTGACCGGATGATCGTTGGCGAAGCCCGGGTACATGATTTCAACGTTTTGAGCCTGCACGCCGGAATCGAACGGAGTCACGTCCGGATACTTGGCTTTTACTTGTTTCAGATAAGCATACAGATCATCGTAGGTTTCGAGCTTCGGTTCGCCCAGCTCTTTGTAAATTTTCAGGTTGATCATATAACCCGCGTTGCCTGCAGGACGCTGCGTATACCAGTTCGGGAACTGATAGAGCTTGCCGTCGCTGGAGCGCAGCATATTAAGGGTCGCTTCTCCCGCCCACTTCTTGAGGTTAGGATATTTGTCGAGGTATTCGTCGAAAGAAACCAGCATGCCTGCCGCACGCAGTTTCTCTACCTGGGCTCCGCGCTCCAGCCAGATGACATCCGGCAGCTCTTTGGAAGCCATCAGCGTGTTGAACTTCTGCTCGGAGTTCCCGCCGTTAGGTACGCCCGTTACGTTGACTTTCTTGTTTTCTTTCACCCATTTTGTAGCAAGATCCTGGCCCCAGACCGGCATAGTGAACCAGTCGTAGTTGCCGTAGAAGCTGATATCCAGCTGCTGCTCGCCGAACTTGACTCCGGTCGTTTGAGCGGTACCTTGTTTGCCGGGATCTGAAGCAGCCGGTTTGCCGTCGCTGCTGCAGCCGCTAAGCACCGCGATGGAAGACAGAACGGTAATGAGCGTGAGCGAGACCCCTTTTTTCCATTTTGCCATTTGTGACACTCCCCTTAATCGATATTATAATCTATGTGGTCAATCGTGTTGCATGTGGTTACGCTTACATTCCGTTTGAAAAGCGAAGATCTACTCCTTGAGGGAGCCGATCATAACGCCTTTCGAAAAGTATTTCTGAACAAACGGATAGATGAGCATGACTGGCAGAGTGGAAACGACCATTGTGGCCATCGACAACGATTTGGTCGTAATCGACTGCATCTTGGACAGTTGGGTCAATGCCGCAGAGTCCAGATTGGAAAGCTGTTCCGACATAATATTGGAGTTCAAAATTTGTCTCAGCAGCGTTTGCACCGGGTACAAATCGGTGTTGTTCAGATAGATGCTGGGCAGGAACCACTCGTTCCAGTGCTGAACCGCCGTGAACAGTCCCAGCGTGGCGATAACGGGGCCGGACAAAGGAAGCACGATCCGGAAAAATACCGACCAGGTTCCGCAGCCGTCCAGTTTAGCCGCTTCTTCAAGCCCTGCCGGAATACTCCGGAAGAACGTCATGAAGATAATCATGTTCCAGACGTTGATCATAACCGGCAGGATCATGACCCAAAACGTATCCATCAGGCCAAGTCCGCGGATTAACAGGAAGTTCGGGATCAGACCGCCGGTGAAATACATCGTGACCACGGCCAACACCATATAATACTTGCGGAAGATAAGCCCTCGTCTGGACAACCCGTAGGCAAAGAGAGAAGTCGCTAGAATGCCTACAACGGTTCCTATAACGGTACGGCTGATCGTGATCAGAAAGCCTTGAATGATCCGCTTGTCTTCGAAAACGACGTTGTAGTTTTCCAATGTAAACTCACGAGGCCAGAAGGTGATTCCGCCCATCATCGTGTCTTTGCCGCTGTTGAACGAAATGACGACCGAGTTCCAGAACGGATACAGCGTAATGAAGGCCAGAAATATCAGCAGTGTATAGATGACGACCGTCAAGAACCGGTCCCCCAAGTTTGCTCTCAACATGTTGTTTCCGCCTTTCTTTCTCCAGCTACCATAGACTTTGCCCCGTTCTGCGGGCAAGGAGGTTGGCACCGCTCAGCAGAACAATACTGATTACCGCTTTAAACAATCCGACTGCCGTCGCATATGAGAACAACTGGTTCTGAATACCGGTCCGGTAAACGAACGTATCGAGGACATCCGAGTATTCCCTGAGAACCGGATTCGCACTGAGCAGGAGGATATCTTCGTAGCCGCCGTTGGCACCCGCGTTCATCATACTTCCGATCTGCAGAATGAGGAAAATCATGATGACCGGGAAAATGCAAGGCAGTGTGATCAGATAGATTTGTTTAAAACGCGATGCTCCGTCGATCGAGGCGGATTCGTATAAAGCAGGATCGATTCCCGCGATAGCCGCCAAGTATACGATCGAGCCGAAACCGATATCTTTCCATATCCCCGTGGAGATCAGGATCGTCCAGAAATATTCCGGAATCGCCAGGAAGTTGATCGGTTCGTCGATCATGCTCAGCTTCTGCAGAGCGATGTTCAAACTTCCGTTGTCCGTGGACAGGAAGGACATCACGAATCCCGCTACGACAACCCAGGACAAGAAGTGAGGCAGGTACGTGACCGTTTGTACGACGTTTTTGAAAAGTTTGTTCCGGACCTCGTTCAGCATGAGGGCCAGGATAATAGGCGCCGGGAATGCGATCAGAAGCTTGAACAAGCTGATCATGATCGTGTTCCTCATGACTCTCGGGAAATCAGGAGACTCGAAAAACATTTTGAAATGCTTGAGTCCTACCCAAGGACTTCCGAAAAACCCGTTGAAAAGATCATAATCTTTAAATGCGGTCAACACTCCGTACATCGGAATGTAATGGAAGATAAGAAGAAAAACAATTCCTGGAAGTACCATGAGCTGAATATCCCACTGTTTGAAAAAACGCTTCCATATCGACGGGCTTTTCGCCTCTTTACTTACGCTGGTTTCTACTGCAACTTGTGCCATTGGTCTCCCCTCCTTTCCGGCCTTAAGCCGTTAGACTAATTGTATCCGCTTTCGCTTTATCCGCCCATTTGACGGAACAACGAAAATTAATACTTTTCAATGCAATTCGCGTTGGTTCGTATAAAAATGCAAAAAAGAGCAGAAGGTCCTCCGCTCTTTTTCTTCTGCTTTTCCGATGTGCCGGTCCGCATAAAAGGCCGCCTATAAGGCGCACAGTTCAATCTCGAAGCCGAGATCCTCCAGCATCCGGTGGTCATCACCGGCTTCCTGGCCTTCCGTGGTCAGATAATCTCCCAGGAAAATGGAATTGGCCGCATAGAGGCCCAGCGGCTGCAGCGATTTCAGATTCACTTCCCGGCCGCCGGCGATACGGATTTCCTTGGACGGGCAAATCAGCCGCATGAGCGCTAGAATTTTGAGGCACTGTCGCGGATTCAGGCTCCGCTGTTCCGCCAGCGGCGTGCCGGGAATCGGGTTCAGGAAGTTGACGGGAATGGAGTCGGCATCCAGCTCCCGCAGCGCGAAAGCCATCTCCGCCAGTTCCTCTTCCGACTCGCCCATTCCCGCAATAATTCCGGAACAGGGCGACATTCCCGCCCGCTTCGCCTGATCTACCGTCCGGACCCGGTCATCGTATGTATGCGTGGACGTAATTTTGGCGAAATGGGAAGCGCTCGTGTTGAGATTGTGGTTGTAGCGATCCACCCCGGCTTCTTTCAAGCGCACAGCCTGCTCATCCGATAAGATGCCCAGACAGGCGCAAATTTTCAGGGGCATTTCCCCTTTAATCGTCTGCACGGCTTCAATCACCTGATCCAGCTCGCGGTTAGTCGGTCCTCTGCCGCTGGCCACAATGCAGTAGGTGCCCACTTTCATCTCCAGCGCTTTTCGCGCCCCCTCGATCAGGACATCCTTCTCCAGAAGCGGGTACTTGGTAATGGGCGCCTTGGACACGATGGATTGAGAGCAGTAGCCGCAGTCCTCGGGGCACAGCCCGCTTTTCGCGTTAATAATAAGATTGAGCTTAACTTTGCGTCCGTAGTAATGTTTGCGTACACGGAAAGCCGCCTGCATAAGAGGCAGCAGCTCGTCGTCGTCGGCCCGGAGTACGGTCAGCGCCTCTTCCATCTCAAGCCGGTCCCCCCGAAGCGCCTTGTCCGCGTAGTGCTCCCATCTGGACAGGGTTTCTGTCCGGCCAGCCGTTTGTTGTTCCTTATGCATGCTCAGCACGTCCTTTCTTGCCATAAAAAAGTAAACCATCATCCGGTTTTTCGGTTTGTAAGTCCCACTTCCTTGTTAATTGTTAACCATATAAATAAATTTAAAGTTTACAATTAAATTTATTGTACCAGCATTTCGCCCTCGCGGGAAGTTATTTCCGGGTCCGGGATTCCTAAAAGCTGCCCCTCCCCTTTAATGCTCACAAATAAAAGAGCATCTCCCCGAGGGGAAATGCTCTTCCAGAACCGCCGGAACCCCGGCGGGTTAAATGTTTACCGATAGTTTTGGCGCAGCCATTCCCGGCTTGCGGCAATGCTTTCAAACGGCGGATTCTGGCACTCGTCCTGCTCGACGATAAACCACTTCGTACCGATTTCTTCGGCGGCTTCCAGCACCGGCTTCAGGTCGACTTCGCCCGTGCCCAGCTCAACCGTGAGCAGCTTGCCATCTTCCCTGCGCAGGTCTTTCACGTGAAGAAGCGGCGTTCTGCCCGCATACTGCTTCATAACCCCTATCGGATCGAGGCCGGCGTTATGAGCCCAGCACACATCCAATTCCACGAACAGCTCATTCTCGGGAAGCGCGGAGAAAAATGCGTCAAACATCGTCTGATCGCCGATTTTTTCTTCAAACTCGAACGAATGGTTGTGATACCCGAAAGCGATTCCGTGTTCCGCGAAACGGCGGCTGCTCTCCTTGAGAATCTCCACGATTTCACGGAAGCCTTCCTCCGTACGCTCAGGCGGAAACCAGCCCGGGCAGGCGACATACTTGCTGCCGATGGCCACGTTCATTTCGATTTCCTCGTCCAGGTTTTCCTGAAGACGGTGAATCCCCACATGACTGCCGACGGAAGTCAGGTTCAGTTCTTTCAGAAGTTCACTCAATTCACGGGGAGAAAGTCCTCCGTAACCGGCAAATTCTACCCCTTCATAACCAAGCTCCGCCACTTTTTTCAAAGAGCCTTTGAAGTCCTTCTCCGTTTCCGAACGCAGGGTGTATAACTGCACGCCAATTCCGATCTTTGTCATCTACGATCACCTTTCCTCTGTCCTGGGTTGTGGGATGTCGGAAGGGAAACGCTTCCCTTCGCCAAAAAACCTCTCCTTCTATTGATACCATACCTCGTTTATAATGAGAATGAATGATCCACGCAGAACATGAACTATTTTGCTAAATTATCAAAAAGGAACGATGCCTCGTGACAGGAATTCAGGACCCGGCGTCAGCCGTTAAAGATGAGGTCCATATTTTGTCCGCCGGTTATTCGGTGCACCGCAAGCCTTTCGTCTCCAATCAGCGGGACGGAATCCAATATTATTTGCTGCGTCTTCAAACGGAGGGCACCTGCCAGGTCTGGCAGGAAGGCCGCTACGTAACCGCAGAGCCGGGCGATCTGCTGCTGTACCGTCCCGGTGACGCCTACGAGCTGCGCATCGGCAGCCAGCACGAGGCTTTACCGCCGGACGCCGATACCGTATACAGCGGCGATTATTACCTGATGTGCAGCGGGAGCTGGATGGATGCCTGGTGGGAGCGCTTCAAGAGGCCCGGCATTATCCGGGTCGGCCTGGACGACAGCTGGCTGAACATCTGGCGGGAAATTTTCCGCGAACGCCGCCGGCTGCACGATAACCTTCAGGAAATCGGCGATTATCTGGTTCGCGTGCTCTGCTTGTCGCTGGACCGAGTCATCGGCGATCTCGCGGATCTGGGATCGTTTCCCCAGAAGCCGCGCTTCTCTTACATGGTCCAGCGGATGAAAACGTACATCGAGCAGAATGCCTCGGAGGCCTTCACGCTCCAGGATCTGGCCGACCACGTCGGACTCAGCACCTCGCGCGCGGGTCACCTGTTCCGTGAGACGTTCGGCCAGTCCGTCATGGATTACGCCATCGAGGTCCGGATCTCGATGGCATGCGAACGCATCCGCTTCGGCGCGATGACGCTGGAACAGGCTGCGGAATCTTGCGGCTTCCACAGCTATTCGTATTTCCACCGCACCTTCCGGGCGCGAATGGGCCTCTCTCCCCGCGAGTACCGAGACGGCAAGCTCGGCAACCTGGAGAAGCCTCAAGTACACGGCGTGACTTGAGGCGGAACGGCAGCGCACGCGATTTGGCCGAGCGGAGGCGCGATGCGGGCCTGCTTTATGCCGCGCAGGCGAGTTCGGGTCCGCATAAGCGGGCGGGCCCTGCCTTGCGCCTTGCGGCAGCGAAGACGCTGATGCGGCTACGGCGTTGACGTAGCCTCGGCGTCAGCGCAGCTACGGCGTTGACGCAGCCTCGGCGCCAGCGCTGCTACGACGTCAGCGCTGCCAGGCATAGCCGCTTCGGCTGCGCGGTACCGGCCAAAGCAGCGGCCAAACAAAAACAGCCCTTGTCCTCTCCCGGACAAGGGCTGTTTTTCCTGCTGCGCCGCCGTATCTTTTGGCGCTGCTATCCGAAGCTCCGTGCATCAAGACGCAGCGCCCATACGGCGGGCGCCCCCCGTGCTTGCTCGTGGCAGATGCACCGTCAAGCCGTTCATTCCGCTCTGCTCATAAGCGGCGCGGCCCCGCCTGCCTTCCCCCGAACGGCTCCGCCGACAGCTAAGGAGCGACTTTCACCGCTTTGACCCAGCTGACGTCTTTGCCCCATTTTTTCTCATGGTACGAGAAAAGGATATAGGTGCGCCCGTCATTCGCATCCGCGCCTGAACCTGCTCCCGCTTCCTTCGCGTAATAGCGCACTTTCGCCGGGAAAGTCTCGCCGCTGTAGACGAACCCGCCGGACATGCCCGCCTTCTTCGCTTCTTCTTCGTTCGTAGAAGCGCCCGTAAGCCGCTCGATCATCTCCAGCGCACGCGGCATCGTTACGGCATCGGGACCGAAGGTGTAGCTCTCCGGCTTCTGGCCTTTGCCGAGCGCGTCAGGCGCGGGCTCCCAGGCGGCCACGGTGCCGTTCTGAACGTAAGGATACACCTTGTAGCTGTATCCTTCCTGTTTCAGCGCTTTACCACCGGTGCTCTCCAGCTCTACCTCGACCACCGTGGCGTACGCAGCGGATGCCTGGGACGGCACCTCCGCAGGCTTCTCCGCCGCAGGCACAATCCGGGCACGGAGTTTAACGTCCTCGGGCGCCAGCGTCGGATCTATGTTAAAACGGATCACCGCATATATTCCGGCAACCAGACACAACAAAATGAGCCCGATCAGCCACTTTTTTCTATTCATCCGCTCCCCCTCCGTTTCTCTCTTTGTCCATGTTACTTCCTCCGCGCAAAAAAAACAAACCCCGAAGTATCCTTCGGGGCCTTTGACCTAAACCTTCGCATTTCCTTGCGTCCAGGTACCTAAGCGGGTTACGGCGGCGCCTCGCGCCAACAAGTCCGAAAAGCCTATAACCCGGTAGCGCCGGCCTGCTGAAGCTCGTTTTGCAGCTCCTCGTGAATGAGACCGTTTGTCGCCATCACATGGCGTACGCCAAGCGTATAAGGCTGTCCCGCCGTATCGGTGACACGGCCGCCCGACTCCTGGACGAGCAGCGCGCCCGCCGCTATATCCCAGGCATTCAGCCCGATTTCGTAAAAGCCCGACAGACGGCCCGCCGCCACGTAAGCCAGATGCAGCGCCGCCGAACCCGCATTGCGGAGATTGCGCACCTTCGGCATGAGAGCGTTGATACCGGCCAGGTTGATCGGAAGAGCTCCTTCGCGGTCGGCGGGGAAACCCGTTCCGACCAGACTTTCGGACAGCGCCGACTCACCCGATACGCCAAGCTTGGCGGCTTTCAGGTAAGCGCCCTTGCCTTTTTCCGCCACGAACAGCTCGTCGCGCATGGGATCGTAGACCACGCCCACAATTACTTCGCCTTTGTAAGCAAGCGCAATGGACACGCTGAAGAACGGAAATCCATGTATAAAATTCGTCGTACCGTCGATTGGATCGACGATCCATAAGTATTCGGCATCGCTCACGTTCTCCAGGGCGGCTGCCGACGCCTCGGGACCCGGCTCCACACCTTCCTCGCCAAGAAACGCATGATGGGGAAAATGCGTCAGAATCAGATTGCGGATCATTTTCTCCGATCCCTTGTCCACTTCCGTCACCAGATCGTGGGAGGAATACTTCACATCCACCCGGCGGATTTCACCCACCCGGCTCTTAATCCATTCGCCTGCCTTCGCGGCGGTATTGATAGCGACGGCCGTAAAGCTTTTGCCGCCGACACGGTAAGGTTCCTGATTTACAGTCGTCATTGGATATCACTCTTTTCTCTCGCAATCTAGTATAGTTCTAGTATAGTAAATGAAACGAATTCCGTGCCACATCGTTTCACCCAAATTTCCTCGTAGGATCTGCCAAAAAGTAAAGCCGCACGCGCGGCATATTCATCCGCCGGTCAATTTCTCTGTCCGCGGAGCCTCCTCGCAACCCGCGAAGCCAGACGGAACCCCCGCGACAGTGCCGGAAAAGCCGTCATAATCCGGCCCCAGATCCGGAAGCCGGGCGACAGCCTCGACGATACGCGGCCGTCCCGGCTTATCGTCTCCAGCCGGGCCAGCACCTTCGCGGCGGGCACAAGCGGGTCGAAGCCGATGTTCGCGTCGCCCTTGCAGAGCAGCGGAGCCTGCGGGCCTTCTCCTCCGCGCCGGATCAGGCGGTGGGCGATAAGCCCGCCCTCTTCGCCTTCGAAGAGGACGATGTCGCCTCTGCGGAGATCCGCGGCCGCCACCGGCACGAACGCGCAGACGCTGCCCTCGCGGATCAGCGGCCGCATACTCGTGCCGCGCGACGGGATCTCCACGCGGCCTTTAAGCTCCAGGGCGCGCCGCACGACAAGCGCCTCGGCGCCGAATCCTCCGCTGCCGAGGCCGCTGTGGACCTCTCCGCCCATCAGACGCCGGCCTTCCGGGGAGCAATGACATCCCAGAAGAGAGCGTTCTTCTGGAAGAAAAGCTCCTGCACCGGTACCCGCTCGAGGAAGCGCATACACAACTGCATCACAGCGCGCGTCTCCTCTGCCCCCGTCGTCCAGAAGAAGACCTGGCTCATGACGATCGGCAGGGCGTCCGCCGCTTTCATCGGCTCCGTCCGGACTTCCTCCGATTGCCTGAGCACGTACATTCCCTCCAGCGGAGCAGCCGGGATACCCTCGCCGATATCCCAGCGCGAATCGCTGCGGAAAGGCGAATTGTGCGCCAGCGCCAACGCTTCCGCTCCGCCGCCCGGTCCCGCTTCGGGGAGAGCAATCACCGTCGCCTCGTCGCTGAGCAGGACACGCGGCCTGGACAGCAGCGCGGCCGTCGATTTGCCTGCTCCGGAAGGCCCGGCGAACAAGTAGCCCCTGCCGTCCTGAACGGCGCACGAAGAGTGCATCAGCAGGCCCAGCCCGTTGCGGATGAGGAAAGCGCTGTAGACGTTCATCAGCGCATGCTTCAGCGCGAACTCGTCCTGAACCGCTACGGAAGCCGCCCTGAGGTCCTCGTCCGCTTCGATCCGGTAATCGGCCCGGGTATAGATAACCTTACCGCCGCGCTTCTCCGCGGCAACGTCGAAATCGACAAACGGCACGCCGTAGCCGCCTTTTATATTCAGCCGCAGACGCGGTTCTTCCCCGTCGTCTCCGAAGCCTCTGTCAAATGATTCTCTCAACCACTCCCCGAGTACCGGAGAGTCCGTTTCAATGCCGATCCGCTCATTTCCGATCCGGGTTATAAAACGCGTCATGGAGGGCCCTCTCTTTTTGCAATATAAGCTTGATTTTCATAAATTTTACCTGATATCGGACCTCTTCACAACCACAAAAAACACAAAAACCCCCCGCAAACGGCGCGCACCTTCCCATTCTCTCAAGGTGTAACCGCCCAAAGGGGTTTTCGTGTATGTATGGAATTGCAAATTTTCGGAAGGACTATTCCTTGCAGGCAGCGCGGTTTTACGCGCCTACGATGTTGTAACCGCCGTCTACGTGAATAATTTCGCCGGTAATGCCGCGCGACAGATGGCTCATCAGGAACATGGCCGTATCGCCGACTTCCGCCGTTTCCGTCGTTTTGCGCAGCGGCGCTTTTTCTTCCACCTGATGCAGGATGGAGTTGAAATCTTTAATGCCTTTGGCGGCGAGGGTACGAATCGGACCGGCCGAAATGCCGTTCACACGGATACCGTGCTGGCCAAGATCGGCAGCCAGGTAACGTACGCTTGCTTCCAGCGCCGCTTTAGCCACGCCCATCACGTTGTAGTTGCGCATAACGCGTTCCGCGCCGAGGTAGGTCATCGTCATGATGCTGCCGCCCTCCGTCATCAGCGGATACATGTGCTTCGACACCGCAACCAGCGAGAATGCGCTGATGTCCTGTGCCAGAGCGTAGCCGTCTCGGGACGTATCCACGAACATGCCTTCCAGCTCTTCCGTGCGTGCGAACGCGATGCTGTGCACCACTCCGTGCAGAACACCGAACTCGCCTTTCAGCGTATCAGCCAGGCGTACGAGATCTTCATCTACCGTTACGTTGCAGGGCAAAATAAGCGAATCCGGAATATTACCGGCCAATTTGCGTACACGCTCTTCCACACGCTCGCTCTCGTAAGTGAATGCGAGGCGCGCGCCTTGAGCCGCCAAAGATTGCGCAATCGCCCATGCGATGCTGCGGTCGTTGGCAACCCCCATAACCAGAATGTTCTTGCCGTTCAATAAACCCGATGTCGTCATTCGACAATCTCCTCTCGGTTCGAATTGGACAATCCTTCACTTTAACAAGGTACCCCATTTGACCCGCAAAGACAAGAAGAACACGGCAAAAACATGCGGCTTTACCGGATTAACCCGGAATTCCCGAGATTTTTACATGTTTAAGCGGAAAAACACGGCCTATGTAGGCCATCATCCCGCAGAGTCCGATTCCCTTGCCTTCACCGTTTCCGGCACGAACCTACGGAACGTTTATTTGCACGGAAGCCTCTGTCAGGATGTCTACGCCTTTTTCCGGTTCCAGATCCTTCATTAGACGAAACAGAGCGGCGTCCTTCATTTTGGCTTCAATCATAACGTCGAGCCGCGGAGTGATTCCGGCAATGCCTCTGAAAAATTCCAGCAAAGGACCGGCTTCCACATAATCCGCATGGCTTCGGATGTCTTTATCGTTCTTGGGGCTCGACACATGGATTTTTGGCGGCAGCGGCTGATCCGCGCTATCCGGAAGCGAGACGCAGAGCTGCCCTTCCCACGTCGCCTGGATTCGGGGCCACAGCTCCAGAATGTCCTCTCCCTCGTTATTCACTTGATGATGGTGGACATCAAGCACCATGGGCACTCCGACCTTCTCGCAGATTTCCAGCGTTTCGCGGGCGGTGAACGTTTTGTCGTCGTTTTCCAGAGTGAGGCGGCGCCGGGCGCTTTCGTTCAAATCGGCAAAATGAGCCACGAACCGCTTGGCCGCTTTCGGTTTGTCTCCGTAAGTTCCGCCTACGTGGATGTTCAGCTTGGCGTCCTCTCCGAGTCCCATTGCCTCCAGCATCGCGGCATGCCGCTCTAGGTCCGCATAAGACTTGAGCAGGACATCTTTGCGGGGGGTGCTGAGAACCGTAAAGTGATCGGGATGGAAGCTCGTCCGCATACCGTGCAGCTTGGCGTAATCCCCCACCTCTTTAAATTCCGCGGCAAGAGCCGGGATCGGATCCCAGCCTTCCAGCATGTCATGGCCCAGCAGGGGAATCAGTTTGGACGAATAGCGGTACACCTTAATATCGTAAGCACGGTTATGCCTAAGCAGCCGGAGCGTATTGTGAAGGTTCTCGGCTCCTATTCTCTCCAGCTTGCGGACAGCGGCTTCTCGGTCATTCAACTGGCTGAACAGCGTTGCCGTCATCGTCTTGGACGGGGACGCATTCTTCACTTCCGTGGACATCGCCACATACCCCAGGCGTACGATCATGGCCGTTGGTCACATCCTTGCTCCTGATTGGTCTTTAATGATAAGATGCCCAGAATAAAAGGCGCTACTATAGTTATGGAGGCAAAATTTTAACGATCCGAAATTTCAGCGGCCCAAAACAAAAAGCAGCCGTTTTCTCAACCGGAGCCGAGATCAAAGCTGCTTTTCATATTAAATGGTATAAAACGAAACGGAGTGTCCTTGTCCGAAACGCCTCTTCTTACTTCCTTCCTTGTTCGCCGAAAAACATCTCGTCGGCCAGCGCCGTCTGCACGCGCGCCTCTTCCTCGGTCAGCTTGCGCACCAGATCCATCTCCACAAGGGTAACTTCATCCCCCTGAAAAGTGATTTCCGCGATGGACGCGCTGATCTTTACGATAGCCACCGCCTCGTTGGCAGGTGAATAGGCGATTACTTTCTGGCCGGTCGGATACACGCGGAACCCGCTTTTGCGCATTTTACAGCGCCCGTATTCCAACAGCTCGTACAGTTCCTGTTCGGATTTGAATTTGCATACGGAATTAAATTCGGTTTGAAAGCCCATAGCGCCCTCCCGGCTGATCGAAATAGTAGTCGTTGCTAAAAGCTCATGCGGGAAAGCCGCTCTCCGGCATCATCGCCAGCCTCCGGTTTCCCGGGCCCGCGATGATGTACCTGCGGACGGCACACCTGCTCCCCTGCATGCGAAATCGGTATCCGGCAAAGCCGTTACTCCACCGTATATTTGATTTGCTGTTTGGCCGCGTGGCGTTCCAGCGCAAGCCGGATGAGATCGTCCAGCAGCTCCGCGTAAGGTTTGCCGGTTTCCTTCCAAAGAAGCGGATACATGCTGAACGGGGTAAAGCCCGGCATGGTATTGATCTCATTGATATAAATCTGGCCGTCCGTCCGGGTCAGGAAGAAATCGACCCGCGACAGGCCCGATCCGTCGATGGACTGGAACGCCTGGATGGCGAGTTCCCGAATCTGCGCGGCGGTTTCTTCCGGCAGTTCCGCCGGAATGACCATCGTCGATTTGCCGTCGACATATTTGGCCTTGTAGTCGTAAAATTCGCTGGAAGACACGATCTCGCCCGGAACGGAGGCCAGGGGCTCTTCGTTGCCGAGGATGGCGACTTCAATCTCCCGCGCGTCCACGAATTCTTCCACAATCACCTTCCGGTCGAACTGGAAGGCATACTCCACCGCTTCAATCAGCTCCTGCCGGTTACGGGCTTTGGAAATGCCTACGCTCGAACCCAGGTTGGCCGGCTTGATGAAGCACGGATAGCCGATGGAAATTTCGGTTTCCATCAAGAAGAACGGCTGATCTTTCTCCCACTGGGAGCGGGTGAAATGCCGGTACACGCACTGCGGGAGCCCCTCTTGCGCGAACATTTTCTTCATGGCGACTTTGTCCATTCCGACGGCCGAGGCGAGCACGCCCGCTCCCACGTACGGAATGTTCGCCATCTCAAGCAGCCCCTGGATGGTGCCGTCCTCTCCGAAAGTACCGTGCAGCAGCGGCAGCACGACATCGACGGCTTCCTCCCGGGCGGCTTCGCCCGCGGCGGCCACTTCGGCCAGTACCCCGTCCGCCTGACTCGTAAGACCGGAGAAGAAGGGAGCCAGTGCCGCACCGGCCGCTTCGCCCTCGGAAGCGTCGAAAGCTAGCAGCTCCTTGCGCTCCACCCGGCCGTTTAGAGCCGCTCCCCGGCGCCATTCTCCCTGCTTTGTAATATAGAAAGGAGTAATTTCATACTTCGATACGTCCAATGCTCCAATGACGGCATGCGCGGTTTGCAAAGATACCTCATGCTCCCCGGATTTACCGCCATAGATCAGTCCTATCCGCAATTTCCGGCTCATGTTTCCCCTCCGCCTGATTCCATAATCTTTATTTATCCATCCATTTCATCCGAAACACGGACAAAGGCATACCGGGTTTTATCCGTCCACGCGTACGAGTCCTTGTAATCCCAGTAGCGGTGTTTGCTGCTGACGGTATGCGCGTTAACGAGCGGCATGCCGCCCGCATCCAGTGCGGTCACGAACGTATTGTGCTGAAACCGTCCGTCCCCGTCCCAGTCATAGCTGATAAAATCGCCGGGCCTTAGTTCGGCGGCCGAGGAAACGAGCGTTCCCGTCAAGCCTCTGCGGGAAGCGGGCACGTAAAGCTGCAGAGCCTGGGCGACCGCCCAGCTGTAGCTCCAAAGCTCCCGGCTGCCCTGCTTGCCCGAATACCACCAGCCGGCGCCTCTTTTCCCAGTATAGTTCATCGGTGATCCCCCTGCAAAGAGACACTGGGAGACGTAGCTCGTGCAATCCACTTCGAATTCAATAAAAGCCGGGTTGTACCCGTTCCACCAGGTGTCCGCATATTTGACCGCTCGTGCGCGATCGTAAAGCTTCTTCCGGGTTTCGGGGTAAGTTCCGACATGGTTCAGTATACTATAATTCAGGTAGGGCTGCGACGAGGAGATTTCACCTTCGGGCGTGTAAATTCCTTCCTCCGCCAGCCAGGAGTACGGTTGTCTCGTTTTTTCCCGCTCGCTCTCCCGGGCCGAAATTTGCGCGATTTTCCAGCGCGGTCCCTTACGGATCAAGCCGACCCGTTCCCGGATGACGATGCATTCCTTGTGCTCCCTGCCCCCTTGTTCGTAAAAAAACTGCCGCCGGCACTCGACATCCGCGGTAACGCCTTCCTCGTGTTCGCGCACATGCTGAAGCTTAAGCCGCGTTTCTCCGCGCAGTGCCTTGACTCCGCGTTCTTTGCGGCTTTCGGTCAGCCGGCGATACCGGGCTTCGGTTTCCCGGTTGAACCGTTCGTCTTCCACCACGTTTGCCAGCACTCCGGCCGACGCTTCCGTTTCCGCCGTATTGCGTGCGTGCAGATAATCGTACAGCGCTGTTTTCCAGGACATGCCTTTCCCTCCCAAGAGCCTACAGTCCGCTGCGGGGACCGGCCTTATACGCATGGGTAATACGCGTGGATATTCGCTTAAATATATGAAAAATTTCAAATAAAAATGAGTCATTTTATTCTTTACGCGGCAGGGGGAACACGGTATACTATGGATATAGCGAAATATGAAATTGAGTTTCATCAGATGAAACACCACCAACCAATCAAACGTAAGACCCGGACAAATTTCAATTCGCCATTTCAAAGATCATAAGGGAGGCTTTGCAATGCCGCAAAAAGACGCTTTTAACGTACGCAAGCAGTTGACGGTAGGCGGTAAATCTTACCACTACTACAGCCTGCAGGATCTTCAGCAGCAGTTCGCCGGAATTTCCAAACTGCCTTTCTCCATTAAAGTTCTCCTTGAAGCCGCGATCCGCCAATACGACGGCCGCGCCATCACGGACGAACACGTGAAGCAAATCGCAACTTGGGGCGACGAAAACGCCGACCACAATAAAGAAATTCCTTTCATTCCCGCCCGTATCGTCCTGCAGGACTTTACCGGCGTACCGGTTGTAGTTGACCTCGCGGCAATGAGAGACACCGTTGCACGCGCAGGCGGAGACCCTAAACGCATTAACCCGCTCGTACCCGTTGACCTCGTAATCGACCACTCCGTTATGGTCGACGCTTTCGGTAACGGTATGGCGCTTGAAACCAACATGGAGCTTGAATTCGAGCGTAACGAAGAACGCTACCGCTTCCTGCGCTGGGCGCAAACCGCATTCGATAACTTCCGTGCCGTACCTCCGGCAACCGGTATCGTTCACCAGGTAAACCTGGAGTATCTCGCTTCCGTTGCGGCTACCAAAACCGTAGACGGCGAAACGACCGTATATCCGGACTCCCTGGTAGGTACCGACTCCCACACCACCATGATCAACGGTCTCGGTATCGTAGGCTGGGGCGTTGGCGGTATCGAAGCCGAAGCCGGTATGCTCGGACAGCCGCTGTACTTCGTAACGCCTGAAGTTATCGGCTTCAAACTGACCGGAAAGCTCGCGGAAGGCGCAACGGCGACCGACCTTGCCCTCACCGTCACTCAAACTCTTCGTAAGAAGGGCGTTGTCGGTAAATTTGTCGAGTTCTTCGGTCCCGGCCTTGAGGACCTCGTCCTGTCCGACCGTGCAACGGTTGCCAACATGGCTCCAGAGTACGGCGCAACCGTCGGTTTCTTCCCGGTTGACAACAGCACGCTGGAATACCTGAGAAACACGGGCCGCAGCGAAGAGCAGATCGCTCTCGTTGAAGCTTACTATAAAGCCCAAGGCATGTTCCGTACGAAAGACATGGAAGATCCGATCTACTCCGATGTAATCGAAATCGACCTGTCCACCGTTGTACCGAGCCTTGCAGGTCCTAAACGTCCTCAAGACCGCGTCGAGCTGACGGCGATGAAAGAATCTTTCAACGACATCCTGCGTACGCCTGTAGACAAAGGCGGATACGGTCTGTCCGACGAAAAAATCGCCGAAGAAGTCGAAGTGAAATACGCGGACGGCAGAACAGCCAAAATGAGCACGGGCGCCGTTGTAATTGCAGCGATCACGAGCTGTACAAATACATCCAACCCGAACGTTATGCTTGGTGCGGGCCTTCTCGCGAAGAAAGCCGTCGAGCGCGGCCTGAAAACGCCGGCTTACGTGAAAACTTCCCTGACTCCTGGTTCCCTGGTCGTTACCGACTATCTGGAAAAAGCTAACTTGCTTAAACCGCTTGAAGAGCTCGGCTTCTTCGTAGCGGGTTACGGCTGCGCAACTTGTATCGGTAACTCCGGTCCGCTCCCGGACGAAGTGAGCCAAGCCGTTGCCGACAACGACATGACGGTCGCTGCCGTTCTGTCCGGTAACCGTAACTTCGAAGGCCGCGTTCACGCGCAGGTTAAAGCGAACTACCTCGCTTCCCCGCCGCTGGTTGTCGCTTACGCGCTGGCAGGCAACGTGAACATCGACCTGACGAAAGATCCGATCGGCTACGGCACGAACAACGAGCCTGTCTACCTGAAAGACATCTGGCCGAGCAACAAAGAAATCGAGGAAGCTGTCGCAACTGCCGTTACGGCCGAAGCTTTCCGCGAGAAATATAAAGACGTGTTCCGTGCCAACGAGCGTTGGAACCAAATCGCGGTACCGGAAGGCGAACTGTACGAGTGGGACAAAAACTCCACTTACATTCAAGAGCCTCCGTTCTTCCAAAACCTTGGCCAGTCCCTGGACGACATCAAAGACGTCCGCGGCGCCAAAACGCTTGCGCTTCTTGCCGACTCCGTTACGACGGACCACATCTCTCCTGCCGGTAACATCAAGGTAGACAGCCCTGCGGGCAAATACCTGATCGAGCATGGCGTGGACAAAAAAGACTTTAACTCCTACGGTTCCCGCCGCGGTAACCACGAAGTCATGATGCGCGGTACGTTCGCGAACATCCGCATCCGTAACCAAGTGGCTCCGGGCACCGAGGGCGGCGTAACGACTTACCTGCCGACAGGCGAAGTAATGTCGATTTACGATGCTTCGATGAACTATCAGGATAAAAATACTTCCCTCGTCGTTATCGCGGGTAAAGAGTACGGAACCGGAAGCTCCCGTGACTGGGCGGCCAAAGGTACGCTTCTGCTGGGCGTCAAAGCCGTTATCGCAGAAAGCTTCGAACGTATTCACCGCAGCAACCTGGTAGGTATGGGCGTGCTTCCGCTTCAATTCCTGGAAGGTCAAGGATGGAAAACGCTTGGTCTGACCGGCCGCGAAACAATCGAAATTTCCGGCTTGTCCAATGATGTGCAGCCGGGCGAGCAAGTAACCGTAACGGCTACCCGTGAAGACGGCACGTCGTTCGACTTCAAAGCTATCGTTCGTCTGGACAGCATGGTGGACGTGGATTACTACCGTAACGGCGGTATCCTGCAAACCGTACTCCGTCAAATGATGTACAACGCTTAATAGAAGCATGTAATAAAAGAGAGCCCCTCGGGGCTCTCTTTTTTCTGTTTAAAGTGCGGTTCTTTTCCGGTGAAGCTGTTTCTTTCCAGTAAAGCTCGATAATCAAGAACCTTATCTATCTCGCGTGCTTCCCTTTCCCGCTCTTCCTAGCCCAGTGGACAAGCTGCTGCCGTAGTTAACGGCGTGCGTGGTCTCCGCACCAGTTCTC
Organism: Paenibacillus sp. GbtcB18; assembly: GCF_019091125.1. Lineage (NCBI taxonomy): Bacteria > Bacillati > Bacillota > Bacilli > Caryophanales > Paenibacillaceae > Paenibacillus > Paenibacillus sp. GbtcB18. Next base: position 311,406 of record NZ_JAGXJX010000008.1, on the reverse strand, counting down.
CCGAACAGTTAGGGCAGATGTGCCCCCTCTCTTCCGTGCAATTTTTGCAGAATGTGCATTCATGCACGCAAATGTAAGCTTCCGACTGAGCGTCAAGCGTGTGCCCGCAAATCTGGCAATCCTTTTTCATGGCAAGACCCATATCCCTATCCCCTTTAACATGAATTCGATCCTCCATGCGATGATCTAACTTCAGTGTATAGAAGAAAACCCGCCGCATACAGACATCTTCTAAACCTTTAAAGGCGCAGCAATCCTATAAATTTTAGTAAAAGACCGTACAAAACTTAATTTTTAAAATCAAGCTCCGGCGTTCCTAAGTTCCTCTTTGCATGGCATAGAAAAAGACGGCATTTCCTTCCGCAGGAAAGCCGCCTTCGTTACTTTTCACTTATTTCCGTTACCCGGGTTAGTCCCCGCTTTTGCATGAGTGATTCCGGGGCCGGCATCCGGGTTGAGCTCCTCATCCGGGTACCAAGGATTCAGATGTACAAGCACCTCGTCCACTTCGGGATGCTTGGCCCGGATCGCTTCCTTGATGCTGCGCCCGATATCGTGCCCCTGCTGAATCGTTAACGTTCCCATGATACCGATCCGTGCATCCACGAGTATGTAATGGCCGTGTTCGCGGGCACGCAGCCGGTCGATGCGTTTGACGTCTGGGAACGACTCAATGATCTCTTTATACTGCTGCAGCTTGGCGTCTTCAACGTTCGTTTCCATCAGAATATTGACGGCTTCTATCCCCATCGTATACGCGAGCTTGATGACGAGGAAAGAGACGATAATTCCGGCAGCCGGATCCCCGTAGGCCAAGAAAGGAACATCAAAGTAATCCCCTGCCAGGGCCAGTGCGATCCCCGCAGATGCGGCTATAGAAGCATAAACGTCAGCCAAATGATCGTAAGCCGTGGCAATAAGGCCTTTGCTGTTCACGGCCCTGCCCAGCCTCATCGTATATAAGTACAGCCATTGCTTCCAGACCAGGGAAATAACCGCCGCGATCAGAGCGAGGACATGAGCTTCCCCCGGCGGCTCCAGAAGCGCCATAGCGGCATGATACCCCATATAGATTGCCGCGGCGCCCAGCAAAAGCGCCACGGCCCCCGAACCGAGCACCTCCGCTTTGCCGTGCCCGTAAGGATGATCGTGGTCGGCCGGGCGGTTGGAAATCCGCATGGAGCTGTAAGCCGTTGCCGTGGCGATCACGTCTCCGGCATTATGTATTCCGTCTGCAATCAGAACCTGGCTGCCGAACAACCAGCCGACGACCAGCTTGATGCCCGTCAGGACGACATTGCTAATCAGGCTGATCCAGATCGCAATCATCGACTTGCGCTGTTCCATCAACCCTTCCCCTTCCGTATGTTCCGATCTAGTATTGCCCCCGCGGTGGAAAAAAATGCCTGAACATGTCTTCCTCAATCGAATATTGGGGAAAACGGCATCGCGGAAAGGGAAACTGCTTATGCTCCCCTTCCCGCGCGGGCAAGCGAAGGCCAGCTGGCGAGGGCTCAGCTGGCCTTATGTATTGATACGCTTCCGCGGAAGATTTAAAACAACGGACCTGCAGCGGGCCTAGCCCGCACCGGATGCCGGACAGGGGCGCTTCGGCTGAGGAACGCCTCCGGCAGCCGGTTGGACGGCTGTTCTTCGGCGCCTCCCGGTCCTTCTCCGGTACTCATCTCGGATGCTTCTCCGGCAGTTCCCCAGCCATCCTTCCCCGGATTGCCTCATAGGCCCGCACATCCCCATGCCGCGCTATCTCAGCATGGTGCCCATCCGCCGGGCCGCCTCCATCACGACCGGAGCCTGCTCCAGCATGGCCTCCAGCGTGAGCCGGTTGGACGGCCCCGACACCGCCAGAGCGGCCACGAGCTTGCCCGCCCGGTTAAACACCGGAGCGGCAAGCGCCGCCGCTCCCGGCTCGCGCTCCTCGACGCTGGTGGCGTAGCCCGCCTTCCGCGTCTCGTGAAGCTGCTGCAGGAACGGTTCCCGCAGGATGCCCGCAAGCTCGGCCTCCAGCATCGCCTGTTCCTGCACCTCCGCCTCGCCGAAGGCGAGGAGGATCTTGCTCGATGCCCCGACGAACAGGGGCATTCTCGCACCGATCGGCGCGACCCGCCGGATCGCGTGGTTGCTCTGCACGGCCTGGACGCGCACGCGTTCCCGGCCGTCTCGCACGTACAGCGAGATCGTCTCGTTCACCTGATCGCGCAAGCGTTCCATCTCCGGCAGCAGGATCATGCCGGGGTCGTCGCTCTGGGACATGTGCGCGGCAAGTTCCCAGATGCTGAAGCCGAGCCTGTATTTGTCTCCGTCGGACTCCCTCACAAGGAATCCCTTCGCCTCCAGGGACGCAAGGAGACGGTAAACCGTGCTTTTATGCAAAGAGACTTTGGATGAAATCTCCGTTAACGTCAGTTCGGTTGCGTCGGTATAACACAGGAGTACATCCAGTGCCCGTTCCACGGCGCGGACGGTCGATTTTGCTTCCTCCATCGGGTTTCACCACCGCCTATTTTTGTTTCACATAGTGAAACTCTGTTTCTTTTATTATACTTGATGAACCCTCGAAAGGCAAAGGAAAAAACCGCTCGAAAGCCTTGTATTACAGCGAGATTACAAGACAATTAACATTGTGTTGCACATATTGACGAAGCGTGTAAGTTGACATAATATAAGAGTACCACGAGGTCCTTTTCAGAATATTTAGTTAATTATAAACCTTCTGATTATTCAGGTTCCTACTAACTAAATTCTCCTAACAAAGACCCATTCTCCAAAGGAGGGAACCTATATGAGCATGAATCCCGTTAACTCGACTCCCCTACAACCCGCACCGCTGGACCATATTCCGGTTAAATCGATTTCCCGGCGCAAGAAGGTTGTCCTGCTCTCTCTTCTCTGCTTCTTCGTGCTCTGTTCCAGTCTGATCCTCGGCTTCCACGGTTTTATCGCCTGGACGCTGGCCCGGCCTACCATTGCGCCGTTAAGCTCGAACCCTGCGAAAGCGGTCGGTCTGCCATATCAGAACGTTACGTTTCCCAGCTCGAACGGCAGCAGCACGCTGAGCGGCTGGTACATTCCGACGGCACAAGCTTCCTCCCAGACGGTCATTTTCTCGCACGGGTACGGCGGCAACCGCGAAGAACTGTGGGTCCCCATCTATTCTCTTGCCAAAAAGCTTCATGACAGCGGATACAACGTGCTGATGTTCGATTACGGCTACGTTCATCCCGAAAACGACCGGATCGTTACGGCCGGTATCCAGGAATCCAAAGAACTTCTTGGGGCCGTTAATTATATTAAAGAAAAAGGCTCCGAGCGCGTCTATGTATGGGGCTTCTCCATGGGAGCGGGCACAGCCCTCCAGGCCGCCCTGCAGACCAAAGATATCGACGGTATGATTCTGGACAGCACATTCCTGCTCAATCCGGATACGCTTTATCATAATATGAAACAGTATGTAAATATTCCTAAATTCCCTTCACTCCCTCTTGTCCGTGTATTTTTCCCGCTTCTTAACGGGGTTAACATGAATCAGATTCCGTATCAGGCCGTCACGACTCATGAATATCCGATGCCGATTTATTTCATTCACGGCGATGAAGATGAACGGGCCCCCCATGAAATTGCCGAAGGGGTCTATAAAAATCAGCACAACGTGTTCAGCAACTACTGGATGCTTCCTACCGGCAAACACGAACTGATCTACTCGGCGAAACCCGACGAATACATCACCCGCACCTTCGGGTTCCTGAAAACGATCTCCCGTCCTCAGCTTCCGGAATCCGGTTTTGTTGAAATGTAAATAGAATAGGCCAACCCCTCCCTGGAATAAAAATAGGAATAACGTTGATTCCGGGGAGGTTAGTCCTGATGCTTTCGGTCTACGGCAGCTTGATGCCGCTTAGGATTTTAGAAGAAATCCGTTTCTGGAAAACCCAGGAGAAGGAGCATACCGTCGTTATCCGCGAACTGGTCCCTGCGCTGGAGCCCGTTTATGTACAGGCGCTCAAAGAGTGGGAGGAAGTTTTCGCCAAGACGGAGGCGGCAGCCGTTCAGTGGGTGGAATGGGCGATCCGCACGCAAAATCCCAACGATCCCTTCCTTCAGCAGCAGCTGCGGCAGCTCATTGATGTCTCCACCAAACAATCGGTTCAATTTATCGAATTTCTGCAGATTATCGAAAAAGAAAGCAAACCCGTCAGCTCGAATCCCGTTGTCAAAACGGTCATCGAGCATATTATCCGCGAGTCGGAGTATTTCCTCGGCACGCTCAAAGGCCTGGAAACCTCCCAGAAGGGCAGCCCTTACGGTACGGGAAGCTGGGGCTTCGGCGTACCGGGTCATTGGCCGCCGGGCGCTCATTCCGGTCTTGGCGGCTACACAGGCCAAGCCGGGGACAGCGGTCTGGGCGCTTTCGGGGCGCCCGGGAGTCCGGGTGGAGCTCCGGGCGCCCCAGGAGCTCCGGGAGCGTGGGGAGCGCCCGGCTATTACGGCCCGGGCGGCGTAATCTTGCCCGGGTCGGGCTTCGGCGACGGGCCGGGCTACAACCTCGGCGGCGCCGGCTCGCCGAGCACATCCATCGGCAGCGCCGGCAGCTCGCTGGAAGGCGTCAGCACGCCGATGACAGCCGGCGGAGGGACCGGGCCCGGGCAGTACGGGCTTTACAGCGTCCCCGTTCCCGGTCACGATTCCGACGGTCCCGCGCCCGTACCCGGAGGAGGACTGCCGGGGTATTCCTCCGGCGGCAAGGGCTTCGCCGTCCCGCAGACGGGCGTAGGCCCCGGACCGGGCGCGCCTCCCGGCTTCGGCGTCGGGGCGCCCGGTCCTCCGGCGAGCTACACGCCGGGGCCATCCGCCTATCCCGGAGCGGGAATCGGGCCTGTCGGGCCGGGAGGCCCCTGGGATACGCGCACGGAAGGCGATCGTCCGCCCCTAAGCGATATGGCGGCGCAGAGCGGCGTCGCTCCGCCGCCGGCCCACGCTTCCGGGCACACTCCGGGGCAGGGACAGACCGTTCCGGCTCTGTCACCTTATAAGCCCGTGCCGATAGGCGGGCATAAGCTTCCTCCCCTGCCGTACGCCTACAACGCTCTGGAGCCTCATATCGACGAGGCTACCATGCGCGAACATCACGACAAGCATCACAAAACCTATGTCGACGATCTCAACAAAGCCGAGCAGATGCTTGCGAAAGCCCGCGACAGCGGAGACTTCGCTCTCGTCAAGCATTGGGAGCGGGAGCTGGCTTTCAACGGCGCGGGCCATTACTTGCATACGATTTTCTGGAACATCATGAAACCGAACGGCGGCGGGAAAGCCTATGGTCCCATTGCCGCTGAAATCAACAAATCGTTCGGCAGCTACGACCGGTTCAAGAAGCAGTTCACCGAAGCCGCCAAGAAAGTGGAAGGCGGCGGATGGGCTATTCTGGTCTGGAGCCCGCGCAGTCACCGGCTTGAAATTTTACAGGCGGAAAAACACCAGAATCTGTCCCAGTGGGACGTCATTCCCTTGCTGGTGCTCGACGTGTGGGAACACGCTTATTACCTCAAACATAAAAGCAACCGGGCCAAATACATCGAAGACTGGTGGCAAGTCGTCAACTGGGATCATGTCAACGAACGATTCGAGCCGGCCAGCAAGCTCACCTGGCTTCCTTATTAAAAAAAGATCTCAACTCCACCTTATGGTGGGTTTGAGATCTTTTCATTTTCCATTGGAGATAAAGCCCTGGCAGGTTATTCCGCCACAATCCACTTCGTGTCTATCGCCTCGAAATCTCCGTTCCACTCGGGCGGATGCTCCGCATCGCAAATAACCGCATGGATTTCCTTCAGATCCGAAATTTTGTAGAAGTGCGTCTTGCCGTTCTTCGTATGATCCATCAGCGCGACTGTCTGGGCCGCATGCTCCATAAACTTCCGGACGAGAAGCCCCCGCTCGGCATCGTAGCTCGTTAACCCGCTTTGCGGGTGAAGCCCGTCGACAGCGACGAACGCTTTGTCCACGTAGAAGGATTCCATCATACTTTCGGCTACCGAGCCCGATGCACGGTAATGCTTCGCGTTGATTTTGCCCCCGATAAAATAAATGTCCCCGGCGAACATCTCTTTGTTCTTGTATTCGATAAGCAGAGACAAGGCAGGCACCGACGGCGTCAGAACGGTCAGATTCCGCTTATTCGCCAAATAATTGATCATCTGCAGGGTCGTCGTTCCGTCGTCAATGACGATCACGTCGTTGTCACGGACCATGGCGGCGGCCGCCCGGCCGATCCTCTTCTTCTCCTCCGCTTTCGTGACTTCCCGGTTAAAGGGGGAAGGCTCTTCCCTCATCAGGTCAAACTTGACCGCCCCGCCGTACACGCGCTTGAGCTTGTTTTCCTGCTCCAGCTCCTCCAGGTAGCGCCGGATCGTTTCCGAGGAAACCTCGAAATGCTCCACCAGTTCGTGTGTCCGGACTTTATTGTGAAGATTGAGCAAGTGGAGGATGTGTTCCTTGCGTTCTTCCCCAACTAGAGACACATGCCCGCCTCCGTTCTTTCGGTTCTGTGATAGCTTCCGGATACATTATACCCAACCTTGCGGAAGGGCGACAGCCTTTTATGATTACGCCAGCCATGATGAGTTCCGGACGAATAAATCAATACGGTCAGCCGCTGAATTATCGGAACTGCGCAGCCGAGCTGAACAGGGCCAGAAAGATATGGCTGCGCTCACGCCTGGACCGGCTCCCGTTCCGTCAACACTTCCGTGTCCTGATGGATGCGGATGCCCCGCTTCTCCAGCTCGGCGAAGACCGCCTGCGGCTCGAAAGCTTCTTCCGGCGTCAGGATGCCCGCGCCGTTGACCCGGCCTTCCGCGATCATGACGGCCGCAATGGCCATCGGGATGCCCACGTTGCGGGTGTAGGCGCGAAGCCCTTCCCAGCCCGGCACGGAGCCGTCGGAGGCCGGATGCGTATGCGTAAGCGTCAGCCGCATCGGCACGCCGTTTCGGACGCCGGTGACTTCGATATGCAGCGCGTAGCCGTACAGCTCCGTCTCCGAACCTTCGCGGGAGTGGTACAAATATTCGCTGATACAATCCATGATGCCGACTTTCGATCCGTTGACCCGGATCCTGTCGTTTCGCATAAACCCATACTCGTAGAGAGCTTGGACGAGTCTCATGTTCGGCTGCGGCCATGTACCGCGGACTTCGATCAGACGCACGCCTTTGCCGGCCAGAGCCTTCGCCAGCGTTTTTGTTTCGGCATGCGGGATAATATATTGAACCGACGTGCCGTAAGGCTCGGGGAGCCGGATTTCACGGGGACGCGCAAACGGCGGCACCTGGATGAACGCCCCGTTTTCGTACACGACCCGGCCCGGAAGGTTCGGATCGTATTCATAAGTCGTCGTTTCCGTAATGGATCTGGAAAAAGCAATCGGACGGTAAGACCCGTGGCTGACGCGGACGGTATCTACCGTATCGAGCTGCGAAGCGGCGTGCATCGCCATCATCTGGGTGACGCCCGGGGTCATGCCGAAGCCGGGTACGCAGGTTTTGCCGTGCCGCTCGAACAGAGCCGCCGAAGCGTCTTCGTCCCCGAAGCCGTTCAGGTTGATGCCGTGGCAGCCCGCTTCCGCTATACACGCCGTTGACAAGCCGTTGAGCGTGATCGCCGTACCGTCCATGACGATATCGTAGCCCCGCATCTGCGCGACGGTCGCTTCTTTGTCATAGACGTTCACTTTTATGAAATCCACACGCGGATCGTGCAGCTCCCGCACGACTTTGCGTCCTTCCTCTTCGTTAAAATCGGCGACCGTAATTTGCTCGAATCCGGAATACTGGACAAGATCCAGGATCGCTTCCCTGCAGATCCGGCCCGCTCCGCCCAGACAAAATACTTTCATGACGCAGTCCTCCTCGGCAAGTGATCATTCCGCTTGTCCCGTTCGCTTTAAATCCCGCGCTCTCCCGCCTCAGTTCCGGGCAGCCGCCGCCGTTGCCGCAGTGCTTCCTGCAACGTCCGTTATTGTGCGTACAAGACGCCGCATATCAGCCGGATAAATATCGCCGATCGAGCCGATACGGAAAGTCTGGGCGGCGGATATTTTACCGGGATAAATGACGAACCCGTTCTTTTTCAATTCCTCGTAAAAGGCAAGGAACGTGAAGTCCGGCGAATCGGGATAGTAGAAAGAAGTGATAAAAGGAGACTGCACGGACCGGTCCAGCAGCGGCCGGAACCCGATCGCTTCCATTCCTTCGGACAGCGTGCGCTGGTTCTCGGTGTAACGTTCGAAGCGGACCTTTATGCCTCCTTCGTCCTCCAGCTCTTTCAGCGCTTCGTGAAAAGCTCGGACCACGTGCGTGGGAGAGGTAAATCTCCACTTGCCCGACTGCCGTTCCATCGTGTCCCACTGGTCATACAGATCCAGCGACAGGGACCTTGCCTGCCCTTCGCAGCGCTTCAGTTCCTCCGTGCGGGCCAGCACGAAACCGAAGCCCGGAACGCCCTGAATGCACTTGTTGGCGCTGCTGATCAGGAAGTCGATATGGAGCCCGCTCATGTCCATTTCAATGCCGCCGAACGAGCTCATGGCATCCACGATAAAGGTTTTGCCGTATTTCTTGGCTGCGGCGCCTACTTCGGCTATCGGATTCAGCATGCCCGTCGTCGTTTCCGAATGAACGACCGCCACATGGGTAATCGCCTCATCCCGCTGAAGCAGTTCCTCCAGCTCGCCGGGACTGACCGGGCTGAGCTCTCCCGAATCGAGAACGGCCGTCTCGATGCCGAGCACGCGCGCCATCTGGACGATACGGTCGCCGTAAGCCCCGTTCGTCAGCACCGCGAGCTTGCCTCCCTGCGGGATAACGGAGCCGATAACGGACTCCACGCAGAACGTTCCGCTGCCCTGCATAAGCACGCAGGTGTAGCCTTCCGCACGCCCTGCCCCCAAAGTGACGAGGCGGGCGCGTATATCCTGGACCAGACCGTTATAATCCTGGTCCCAGGTGCACCAGTCCCGCAGCATGGCCGCTTTGACGCGTTTCGTCGTCGTTAAAGGTCCGGGCGTCAGCAGCAGGTATTCGTTGTCCGGCATCGCCGAGTACATGGTGTCCGTCTGTGCCATCTCCGCTTCCCCCTTATGCATGGCGCGCACCTTGCGGCACAGATGCAGAAGCAGCCGCCCCCGCAGGTACGCCTGCACCGGCCTTCAAACTCGCTTCAATTAATTCCAGCACCGCATCCAGCTTGCCTACGGATTCAATCACATAGTGGGCTCCGGCTTCATAAAATCTTCCGCGCACTTCTTCGCATCTGCGCTTCAATTCTTCCGGCGGGCAGGCGGATACCTCCGCTTCGCTCATTCCGAGTTCGCTGCTGCCGAGCACAACCCCGACCGTCCAGACGCCTGCATTCAGGCCTTCCCGGATGTCGCTCAAGGTATCCCCGACTTTCACGACATGATGCAGCGGGTACACTCCGAGACGGATGCAGTTCTCGTAGATCATCCACGGATACGGACGGCCGGCGGGCATCTCCGTAGGCGTCACGAGCACATCGGGACGGTAGCCTCTTCTGCCTGCCTCCTCCACAACGATGTCCATCATTTCCTCGGTATAACCGGTTGTGGACCCGATTTTGATCCCCCGTTCGCGAAGTCTTCCGACCAATTCCAGGATGCCCGGAACCGGCTCACAGTGATTGCGCAGCGAGGCGAACAGAAGCGGCTCGAAATCCGCATACAGGGCATCCACGTCACGGTCGTTCGGCCGGCTGCCGAATTTTTGTTCCCAAAGGGCGGCCACGCGGGGCATTTTCGTAATTTCACGAATGTGATCCCACTTCAGAAGCCCCATCGGCTCCCGCGCTTCCTCCTGCGTAATTTCGATGCCCTTGCGGCGGAATATTTCTATAAAAACGTTCAAGGGAGCGAAGCAGCCGTAATCTACAGTCGTGCCTGCCCAGTCCATAATGACGGCTTTGATCATGTGAAATCTCCTCCTGGTAACGGACCGTGGCGGCTCATCCGCCTATCCGGTTCCGCTTTCGGTTTGATGAAGTAAGAAGTAAGGACGTTTATAGTAGAGCATGTTAACGGTCAATCCTGTTAAAAATCATTTCCGCTGCCAGGCGGAAGCCCGGTTTCTCATCACTTTCGTAAGCTGCTCATAGCCGATCCTTACGACAATGTTCGTCAGTAAAATAAGGACGGACATGGCGGCGGCCGGGGCGGTATCCCCCGCATCGTCCATATTGACAATGGCTACCGAAGCCAGCTTGAAATCGGCCGAGTACAGAAACACGACTGCCGACACGGTTACCATGGAATTCACAAAGTAATAAACGAACATTTCCAGCACAGCCGGCAGGGACATTGGGACCGTGACCCGTGCGAATGTCCGGTAGAACGGAACCCGCATCGATTCCGAAACCGTCTCGAACTCTTTGTCGAGTTTTTTGAGTGCCGCTGTCGCCGTAATAAAAGGAACGGCATAGAAATGCACGATGTTGGCCAGAACGACAATCCAGATAGTACCGTAAATCCCGCTAAGCGGATTGTCCGGCCGGTTAAAGAAGAAAATAAAGGCCAGCCCGATCACCATTCCCGGCAGCGCGAGCGGTAGAATGGATAAAAAATAAGCAAACTGCCGCAAAGCGTGCCAGTGGCGAACTTTTTCAATAAGATAAGCGAAAACGAACGTAACCGCCGTACCGATCAAAGCGGTATAGAGAGCCGCCTGCATGCTGTTCCAGAAAGGAGCCAGCCCTTCACCGGCCACGGATGTGAAATCGAAATGATTCCACGTAAACGACAATTCATAGGGCCACACCTTAATCACGGAAGCGAAAATGACTGCGCCGAGCAGGAGCATGATAGCGCCCCCGATCAAGCTGCAAATCACGTAAAACACGGCGTTACGCCAGCTTCCCTTCTGAATCCGATAGGGAATCGATTTGGACGAAACGAGCGTCTTCTGCCTGCGTTCCACGAAACGGTCCACCGCAAAGGCCAGAATAGCCGGCAATGTAAGCAGAATACCTACGGCCGCCCCCATCGTCATGTTCTGCTGGCCGATCACCTGCTTGTAAATATCCGTAGCAAGCACATTGTAGTTGCCCCCGACGATTTTCGGGGCGCCGAAATCCGTAAAACTCATCGTAAAGCAGACGAACAAAGCGCTGATAACGCCGTATTTCACGCTGGGCAGCGTCACGCTCAGAAAGGTTCTCCACTTCCCCGCGCCAAGCGTTTCAGCCGCTTCGTAGAGCCGGTTGTCGGTGACAGCCAGCGACACGAGCATGATCATCATCGCCTGGGGAAAAGTGTACGCCACTTCCGCCAGCACGATTCCGACCGGGCCGTACAGGCCGATATCCAGCCCTGCGGGCAGAAGACCGAACAAACCGGTCGTCACCAGCCCCTGGTTGCCGAACAAATAAATAAGGCCGATCCCGTGCATCATCGTCGGGGCAAAAAGCGGAAGCAGCGCGATATAGCGGAAAAGCGTCCTGCCTTTGATATCCGTGCGGGTCAGCGCATACGCATACAAGAACGCGAGACCGACTGAGATGACTGTAGTGAGTAAAGACACGTTCAGGGTATGAAGGAGCGAACGGAGAAGGGCCGGAGTCGTGAAATATACGACAAAGTTTTCCAGACCCGAGAACTGCCCCGTTTTATCGTAAAACGCTTTGGAAAATAACCCGATCAGGGGCAGCAGCACCGTAACGGCCAGCACCGCGATCATGAGGGCGATCAGAGCCTGCTGCATACGCTCCTCTTTGCCGTGCCGGCGCCTGATCCTTCCTCCCGTTCCCGTAAGACTGGAACGAAGGTCTCTGGCCGCGCCCTGCACCCTGCGTACGATCATCATGACAAGGACTCCTTTCTCTTACTTCGCCGCGGCCTGGGGCTCGAAGGCGATCAGTCTTTCTTCCGGCAGGCGGAGCGACAGCTTCTTATTCTTCTCGAGGCCCAACTGCTGGTAATGCTGGGCGGACACGTGAATCGTCATCGGGCGTCCGAGCGGCTCCCCGCCGCTGCCCAGTACGTCCAGCATGACGTGGTAGAAAGGTCCGCGGAATTCGATGCCGCGGACGACGGCCGGTATGCCGCCGCCAGGGCCGGGCTCTTCGGCGCCGATATGCTCGGGCCGGACCGCCATCATGCCGCCGGCGCCGCGCACTCCGCTTTCCTGGAGCTCGGCTCCGTCCAGGAAGTTGATCGCGCCGATGAAATCGGCTACGAACGGCGAAGCCGGCCGTTCGTAAACCTCTCTCGGCGTGCCGATCTGTGCGACCTCCGCATTGTTCATCACCACAATGCGGTCCGCCATCGTCAGCGCCTCCTCCTGGTCGTGCGTCACCATAATCGTCGTGACGCCGATCTTCTCCTGCAGCGCGCGGATTTCTCCGCGGAGCTTGTGCCGCACCTTGGCGTCCAGCGCCGACAGCGGCTCATCCAGCAGCAGAAAGTCCGGGGATAGCGCGACGGCGCGCGCCAACGCGATACGCTGCTGCTGGCCTCCGGAGAGCTGGGACGGATACTTATCCCTCATCTCCCAGAGATCCACCAGGTCCAGCGATTCCCTCACCTTCTCGGCAATATCGCGTTTGCCGAGCTTCCTGCTCTTCAGGCCGAACGCGATGTTCTGCGCTGCCGTCATGTTCGGGAACAAGGCATACGACTGGAACATCATGCCGAAGTTCCGTTGGGCCGGAGGGAGAGCGGTAATGTCCCTTCCTCCTGCCGATACCGTGCCCGTGTCCGGGTGCTCCAGCCCGGCGATGATGCGGAGCAGCGTCGTTTTGCCGCAACCGCTGGGGCCGAGCAGGCAGACGAATTCGTTTTTGCGAACATCCAGGTGAATGCTGTCCAAGGCCGTGAAAGAACCGAATGTTTTGCGGATGCCCCGGATCGATAAGTGAGCCTGATTCATGTGTGTTTCTCTCCTCCCGGCTGCCGGCTTGACGGTTCGGACTTGTTGCCGCAAGCGGAATGACCGCTTTATTTTAGGATTTGGGCTCGCTCTTGGCGTTGTAGCGTTTTTCCCACTCTTTCAAAATGCTGTCTCTATTCTTCGCCGCATCATTCAGGTCATATTTGATGAGCTGGCTGAGCGGGTCTTTGGAGTAGCCTTCCGGAATCGTGCCGGAGCCGTCGTTCACGCTGATAATCGCATAGTTCTTGTTGTAGGCTTTCATCGCCTCGTCGCCGATCGCCCAGTCCAGGAACGCCTTCGCTTCCGGCTTGATCGTCGCTTTCTTCATCAAGGCATTCGCTTCCACATCCCAGCCGGAGCCTTCCTGCGGGAATACAACCTCAACCGGCGCGCCTTTCTTCTTCTCCTGAATGCCGCGGTAACCGAACGAGATGCCGATCGGGTATTCTCCGGCAGCCGCCATCTTCGCCGGTTTGGAACCCGAGTGCGTATAGACCGCGATATTGTCATGAAGCTTGTCCATGTACTCCCAAGACGGTCCTTTGCCGTAGAGCTGCTGCCAGCCCGTCACATCGAAAAATCCCGTTCCGGAGGAAGCCGGGTTAGGCATCACGATCATGCCTTTATACTCGGGCTTGATCAGATCCTGGTAAGTCTTCGGAACCGGAAGCTTCTTTTTCTCGAGTTCCTTCGTGTTTACGATAAAAGCCGTTTCCCAAGCGTCGATGCCGACCCATTTCGCAGGAGCGCCGGTGCTTTTGAACATCGGGGAAACCCGCTCGATTCCTTTAGGGGAGTAGCCTTCCACCATGCCGTTCTGATCGAGCACAAGCAGGCTTGTCGCCGCTAAGCCCCAGACGACGTCCGCTTGAGGGTTATCCTTCTCGGCCAGCAGCTTGGCCGTAATGATGCCCGTCGAATCCCGTACAATATTTACCTTTACATCCGGGTTCGTTTTTTTGAACGATTCGAGGTAAGCTTTAATCTGGTCGTCTTCCAGTGCGGTGTACACTGTCAGGTCGCCTTTCAGAGCAGCGTTTTGGGAAGTGCCCTCACTGCCGCCGGCCTTTTCCGGGGGTTTGGTCGCGGCGCCCGCTTCGCTGCCGCTTTTGCCGCAGCCTGCCAGAAGGGAAATCGCCATAAGAAGAGTCAGGCATAATGAAGCTGTTTTTTTCATGACCGTCGTTCATCCTCTCGAATTTGTAAAATGAAATAAGCTGCAGTTAAATTCGTTTTTCTTACAGTTCTTATGGTAAATGAGTTTTGTAAACTCACGATTAAATACAAGTAAAGATTGTGTGTTTAATTTTATTTAATTGTTTTTAGTTGTGTTTCAATCGTGTTGGCACAAAAAAAGACAGCCATAAAGGCTGTCTTTCACTTTGATTTCGTTGCAGTTGGTTGGATCTCGGGTTCCGTTTACTTAATCAGCGACAAAAACTCCGCCCGCAGAGCGGAATCCGTGCGGAACGAGCCGCGTACGGCCGACGTGACGGTTTTGCTGCCGGGCTTCTTCACGCCGCGGGAGCACATGCACAGATGCTCGCCTTCTACGACGACCATGACGCCGTGCGGTTCCAGAACCTCGTCCAGCGTGTTGGCGATCTGGGAAGTAATCCGCTCCTGCACCTGCAATTTGCGGGTGATGGCTTCAACCAGACGGGCGAATTTGCTTAAGCCCGCGATTTTGCCGCTCGGAATGTAGCCCACGTGGATTTTGCCGAAGAACGGCGCCATATGATGCTCGCACTGACTGTAATAGACGATGTCCTTGATGATAACGAGCTCTTCGTGCTGCTCATCGAAGGTTACGCCGAGCACATCGTGGAAATCCGCTTCGTATCCGGCGAAAATTTCCTCATACATACGGGCTACGCGCGCGGGAGTATCCAGCAGCCCCTCGCGTTCCGGGTTCTCGCCGATCAGGCGAAGTATTTCCCGGATATGCCCTTCAATCTCTTCGCGGTTATCCGCGACCTTGGTGTTTTTGTATTCTTTAGCCGGCATGTTGCTCTCCTTCCCATCCGTTCCCTATGATATGTCTTACCAGCTTGCCGCCGTACTGCAGCGCGAAACTGCTGCGGTGGGCTTTGCCGAGAAGCATGCCGCCCTGCAGCAGTGCCGTCAGCGCAACGGCCGTTTCCCTGGCTTTCATGCCATGAAGGTTGATCTCTTGATTAGCTGCCCCTTCCTGCAGGCAGGCTTCGATTCTACTCTCTATGTCTTCGAGAAAATCCACCAGCAAGCGGCGCAGTTCTTCGTACCGGTCCCCCAATTCAACAACCAGGTTGCCGATGTAGCATCCCCTGCGGCAATCATGCTCTTCCGCCGAGACTTGCATGAGGCGGAACAGCCGTCCCAGCCTCTCTTTCGGCCCGAGCGTACGGTTGCCCAGCGACGGCCCGAATATCTGATCCTCCATCAGCGCAATCTTCTGCTGAATGACTTGCCGGCCGAGCTCTTCCTTACTCTTAAAATGGTAATAAAAGTTGCTTTTCACCACGCCGCACCGGGAGAGAATTTCTTCCAGTCCCGTAGCCTGAAAGCCTTGCTCGTGAAAAAGTTCCATGGCAGCAGCGATAATCTTGTCTTTGTTGCTGGGCATAAGCCAACCACCTCTGGATAATACTGGTCCGTTCTACTCAAAGGGCCGAGCAGCCTGTGAAACAGGATTCCCGGCCGCTTTCATGGCGGATTTTTTATTTGGATCTTGCATTTTTATTCGGCTTTTTGTTGGTCAGGTTCTGGTTCTTCATCATGGTCTGCACTTTGTTCATCTGCTGCTTGTTCATGTTGTAGCCCATCTGTTTAGCCATCTTCTGGATCATTTCCGGATTGTTCTGCATCGATTCGAGCTGCTTACGGAGATAGAACACCCCGATAAAAAAGCCTCCGACCAGTCCTACGATCAAGGTCAGAATCGGAATGATAATTTGCCACATCCTGCTTTTCCCCCTGCGTTCAAAGATTGTTTTCAGTCAAACTCATCATAGCATTATAAAGCCGAAAATCCAAGCTTCTCAGGCCAACACGTGTTCGATAAAAAGCGTCGTGTGTTTCGCCAGATCCATTTCCTTCACATCGTACTCTTTGCCGCCGTCCTGCTTGATGATGCGGACCACCGGACGACCCGGCAGGCCCCGGTGCTGGCCGACCACGACACCCGTTTCGCGGGTGGACAGACGAACGGAAATCCCCGTCGGATAGACCGATACGGTGCGCAGGAAGTGGATCAGGATGTCCCTGTCCAGCTTCGTGCCCGCCATAGCCATCATATGCTCGATCGCCACATGGGGAAGCAGCCCCGCGTTCAGGCCGCTGCCTTGAAGCAGATTGTCGTAGGTATTGGCCGCACTGACAATCTTCGCGTACAGATGAATCTGCTCACCCAGGAGTCTGCGCGGCTTGCCGAGCCCGTCGGGCGTTTCGTGGTGCTGGAACGCGACATGCGCGATGAGCAGGCTGTATTCCCGCTTGGCTTTCAGCATCTCGAAACCTCTCCACGTATGATGAAGCCGATCGTCCTTGGATTCGTCGTCCGTAATCGCGTCGAGCTTGCCTACGTCGTGAAGCAGCGCCCCGATAGCCAGCTCTTTAAGCTGCTGGGGATTCAGATTCATATTGATCCCGATCAATGTGGAAATCATGCAGACGTTAAGGGCATGCAGATACATGTCATTGTCTTTCGTGCGGATATCCGTCAACTGGACCAGAACGTCCTTGTTTTTTAAAATTTCGTCCAGCAGCGTATCCACGTTTTTGCTCATGTGGCGTGTATTGAAATCTTTACCGGACCGGATGGAATCGAAGGTGTCCAGCATCTGCCGGATGACGATCCGCTTCGTTTCCTCGCTGACGACTTCGGGAATCTCAATGTCGCTCGTCTCCTGATCTTGGATATAAAGCATGGAAACCCCGATGCGCCTCAGCGTATTAATCATATAAACGGTAAGCTGAACCCCCTCGGCCAGCATAACCGCCCCGGACGCCGTAAAGATCGTCTTTCCCAGATATTGTCCCGGTTCTATGGAATCAATAGGAACATATTTCATGCTTTCCACTCCCGATTCTTCGATGTATGCCGGACATCCGCCGGCGACCGGCCCTCCAGCTCAAGCAGGGCCGTCTTGACGGAAAGTCCGCCCCCGTATCCTACCAGCTGCCCGCCTGCGCCTATAATGCGGTGGCACGGGATGACGATCGGGACCGGATTGCGGTTATTCGCCCCGCCGACCGCCCTGACCGCCTGAGGCGATCCGATGGCGGCGGCGATATCTTTATAAGAAGCGGTAGCTCCGTACGGAACGGACAGCAGCGCCTTCCAGACCCTGAGCTGAAACTCCGTCCCCCGCAGATCGAATGCGAGGTCGAACGAGCTTCTCTGTCCGCTGAAATACTCTTCAAGCTGTTCTCTGATTTCCCGGAGTCCTGCGGGACTCGAAACAATGGTGCCGCCCGGAATCCAGCGGTTCGTCCATTGTTCCAGCTTGCGGGCCGCTTCCGGCCCGCTCCCGAATTCGATCGCGCAGAGTCCCCTCTCCGTCCTGGCGAGAAGCAGAGGGCCGATCGGGGAATCTTCCAGCGTATCGGTTTCTATAAGAACAGGTTCTCCTGTCGTCGCGACCGTTCCTCTGCCGCTGTCGTCCATCACGCATCCCTCCGCTTCTCATAGTTGGCTCCCGGCATATCCGGCAGCACGCCCCGGGCTTAACGCACGTCGGCTACTCCGCAGCCGGTGCCGCTCCGGTGCCGTCCGCCTGCGGCCCGCCGGCTTCTACCGCGGCCACACCGCCGCCGCTTGGCGTAAGCCCGCCGAGCTTCCGCGCCGCATTGTCCAGCTCGGCGAGCACCGCTTCGTCGCGCTCGCTGCGCTGCGCCCGGAGCACGGCTTCCAGCGCCGCCTCGCCTCCGATCTTGCCGAGCGACCAGGCCGCCGTGGCCCGAAGCTCCGGACGCGGATCGTCCTTGAGCAGGGAAGCGAGCACCGGAACGGCCGACCGGTCCTTGAAATTGCCCAGCGCGAGCACCGCATTGCGCTGGATGGGCTTACGCCCTCTCCAAGCCGCCGAGCTTCTTCCGAAGCGCTCCTTGAATTCCCGGTTGCCCATGGTGAGCAGCGGGATCAGCAGCGGCTTCACGACCTCGTGATCCGGCTGGAGATCCTCGTGGTGCGTCCAGTTCTTGCCCTTGTTCACCGGGCAGACGATCTGGCACGTATCGCATCCGTACAGCCGGTTCCCGATCTTCTCCTTGAACTCATCCGGAATCATTCCCTTCGTCTGTGTCACGAAGGAGATGCACCGGCTGGAGTTCAGCTGCCCGGGCCCGACAAGTGCTCCCGTCGGACAGGCATCGATGCAGATCCGGCATTCCCCGCACTGGTCCATAATAGGAGTATCGGCGGGGAAAGGAAGATTTGTAAGCAATTCGCCGAGGTAAACCCAGGAACCCCACTCGGGAGTTATGACGGCGCAGTTTTTGCCGATCCAGCCGATTCCCGCACGCTCGGCCACAGCGCGGTCCACGAGTGCGCCCGTGTCCACCATGTCCATAAACCGGACCCCTTCGACGCGTTCCTCCAGAAACGCGCCCAGCCGCTTCAGACGTTCCCGCAGAACCAGGTGGTAATCGTCGCCCCAGGCGGCCCGGGCGAGCATGCCCCGGTAAGCTCCCGCCTCCGAACGGGGCGGGTTTGCCAGCTTGGAGGGATAGGCGACCGCGATAGCCAGGATGGATTTGACCCCCTCGAAGCTGCGGTCCGGATGGACGCGCTTGTCGATATCCGGTTCTTCGAAGCCCGATTCGTACCCCTTCTCACGATGCCGAAGAAGAATATCCTTCAAATCGTGAAAAGGCTCCGCAGAAGCGAATCCGATCTTGTCGATTCCGAGCGACGGCGCCGCCTGGATGATTTCCTGCTTCAGCAGGAGCAGGTCTCTTTCGGAAGCATCCGCAAGTGTTATCCGCATGCTCTATCCCTCCTTCCGTATGATCTGAGTTGAACCATCCGAGTCAGCTCTGCCGACGGACAGCGTATCAAGGGCCTTTCTTCCTGCGTATGCGCCCTTTAAATTGCCAGTTGCTCTCTCAAGCTTATCGTGGCCTCAAAGCCTCCCTAGAGACCTTTTAGAGCCTCTGGCGGCCATACTATCCATTCTGCCCGTCCGACCAGCGATCTAACGGCTATCGGACCGAAACTCCGGCTGTCCAGACTCGCTCCGCCGCGCCGGTTGTCGCCCATGACGAAGCAGTAATCTTTTCCTACGGTAAAAGGACCGTAATCGCCGTCCTCGATCCTTTCGTCCGTATAGAGCTCCTTCAGTTCCTCCCCGTTTACAAATACCCGGCCGTCCGTAATTTCAATCCGGTCACCGGCCGCAGCCACGATCCTTTTGACCAGATAGGGGTGGGTCTTCTCCGTACCCGTTCCATCCGGCTCTTTCAGGACGACGACGTCTCCCCGGCTGAAACTCCCGGTCCAAGCAGCCGTTTTATTCACAAAAAGCCGCTGCCCTTCATGCAGGGTCGGCTCCATCGATACTCCGCGAACGGCGGAAATGTTGAATCCGTACCGCTGAATAACGGCAGCAGCCAATATAATTACCACGAACGTTCCCAGCCTGCTCCAGTTTCTTCTCCCGGAAATGCGGCCGCCTCCCTGCACTCCGCCCGTCTCCGGTACGGGTGTGGAAGACGACCGGGGTTCCCGCCCGGAATCCGTCACCTCACGCCTCCGTTTCCCTGTCCTTCCACAGCTCATAGTATCGGCGGACGCTTTCGTCCCCGAACGGGGCGTCCTGTTTGCCGATTCGCTTCAGCAGGGCGTCCAGCCCCGCCTTTACTTTCGACTCGACCAGCGGAGTATACCGGTACAGCGCCTTATGATGCTCGTATTCCTCCCGGTCCACGACATGAACGTCGCCTCCGGCCATCCGGATCACATCCAGATCGTAGTCGATGTAGGTAATGACATTGCCCGCCCGGTAAAACGGAGAGGCTACGTTGCAGTAGTAGCGCACGCCCCCCTCTTCGAGAAGAGCGACGATATTGTACCATTCCCCCGGTATAAAAAAAGAGACACCCGGAATCCGGCTTGTCCATTCCTTCCCGTCCGCTTCCTGGATTTTCGTCTGGTTGTTGATAAACACGTTCATGTTTTCTCTCTGATGTTCGGGATGGAGCTCGTGCTGGGGCACTTTCCAGTTCTCCAGCCACATCCGGTGCAGATGACCGTCGTGCTTAAAGCTCTTAATGACAAAATGCTCGAAAGATTCCATTAAAATTGCCCCTCTATATAGACCGTCTCATCCGGCTAATGCAGCTTATGCTCATGACTTCATAGTTATTGTCGGTTCATTCGAAATTCGATCAGGTTGAAACGAAATCACCGGAACCCGCGTAGAAAAACAAATCGCAGCGACTAAAAAAGCTCCCTACGGAGCCCGTTCTTCCCGGCATAAAAGAAGTGGTTACAATAAAAGCATACCTTCCTCCCGGGAGCGGAGCCTGTCCGCCAGCGACAAAAAGATATGCCTTCATTATACTATAATTGACCCCTACATGCTTGCTTTCTTTACAATGCTGAGTCGGTTTGCCGTTCTCGTAAAATCGGAGTGATTGTATCCCGCCGACTCGTAAACAGGCAGCACCAATTCATTGTGATGATCGACTGTGACAAGAATGCGTTTAACCTTGCGCTGCATAAAACGCTGCTTCATTCCTTCAATCAAAGCCTTGCCGATTCCCTTGCGGCGATGCCCGGGTGCAACTGCCAGACGGTAATAGTAACCTTTGTTGTCATCAATGGTTCCGATTACCATACCAACCAGCTCATCCTGCTCTTCCGCAACCAACACTAATTCGCCGTCCCACGACAGCTGCTTGGCAAACGCCTGCATCGTTTCCTTGTAACAAGGATCGCTTAGCGCTTCCTGAAGCAGATCGGAGATCAGGCTGTAATCAGACAATCGAAAAGAACGAACACGCATGAGGTCCACTCCCACAATTCAATTTTTCGGTGTAAAAATAATTTTACGACAAAAAACGCCGAAAATCCTCCCTTTTTTTCAAAAAACACTAGCTTTTCTTAATAAATCTCTTGAAAGCGCTTAATAGGAAGCGTTTACATGACTTTTTGTGCTTTTTTTCGCCTAAAATGTCCTTCTTCTTCCAGCAGTTTCATAGGAACATGGGCCTGGAAGCAACCCCTTTCAGACACCTTCTTCATTCGCCCCTCCGGCAAGATCGCTGTCATGTAACGCCTGTGACCGCACGGTGCGGAAACTCCGCTTCGCGCATACAAAAAACCGCCGGGAGATCCCGGCGGTTCGTTTTCGTTCCATTCCATCAGCGGAATTGTTTCTTCGATTGTCGGTCTTTCTTGTGCGCGGAAATGATTAGGGCCGTAAACCGTTAAACGTTCGAATGTTCCGCGGCGGGAAAGAAATTAGGCAGATAAGCGCGGTTCTGCTCCAGCATTTCGTCCAGCATTTTTTCGGCCGTATTGACCGAGGAAATAAGCGGGTGATGGGCAAGCGCCTGGAGGGCGATGCTTCTGTCTCCCGTAACGGCCGCCTCGATCGCAAGGATCTCATACGTTTTCACGGCTTGGATCAGGCCTTTAACAGCCTCCGGCACGCGTGTCACCGAAAGCGGGATCGGTCCCTGTCGGGTCACCACACAGTTTACCTCGATGCTCGACTCGTTCGGAATAAAATCCAGAATGCCGTCGTTGCGCACGTTCAAGGTCTGGATATCCTTTGTGTCGTTGTAGAGGGAGCACATCAGGTTAACCGCCGCTTCGGAATAGTAGGCTCCGCCGCGCTTCTCCAGCTGTTTCGGCTTCTCCGCCAGATCCGGATCTTTGTACAGCTCGAATAGCTCGTCTTCGACCCGCTTGACGACCTCGGCGCGCGTGCCGTCCTTCTTCGACGCCTCGATCTGCTCCTCCAGCATTTCATCCTTCAGGTAGAAATACTTGAGATAGTAGGAAGGCACCGCACCCAGACCGCGGATAAAGCTTGCGTTCCATTCCATCTGGGGCACGTTCTTGGCGGAATATCCGCTGCCGCTGCCGACGAGTTCTTCCAGCTTCGACTCCCCGTCCACAGTGATCTGCGTGATCCAGTGAAGATGATTAAGACCGACAAACTCGGTATAAATGCTCGACGCCGGAACGTCGTATTCTTTCATCAGCCATTTGTGCATGCCGATCGGAGCGTTGCACAGGCCGATCGATTTGATGGAGCTGTGCTTGGAGATAGCTTCCGTCACCATGCCGGCCGGATTCGTGAAGTTAAGCAGCCAAGCGTCCGGACACAGTTCTTCCATGTCGCGGCAGATGTCGAGCAGAACCGGTATCGTCCGGAATGCTTTCATCATGCCTCCCGGTCCCGTCGTTTCCTGGCCGATAACGCCGTATTTCAGCGGAATGGACTCGTCCCAGGCGCGGGCTTCCAGCATGCCGACACGCATTTGCGTCGAGACGAAGTCTGCGCCCGGCAGAGCTTCCCGGCGGTCCAGCGTCAGATGAACCTGGATCGGCAGGCCGGATTTCTCGACCATGCGCTTCGCCAGGCTTCCCACGATGTTCAGCTTCCATTCGCCCTGCGGAATGTCGACGAGCCAAATCTCGCGAATCGGCAGCTTGTCGTAATTCAGAATAAATCCTTCTACGATT
Source organism: Paenibacillus sp. GbtcB18 (assembly GCF_019091125.1). Lineage (NCBI taxonomy): Bacteria > Bacillati > Bacillota > Bacilli > Caryophanales > Paenibacillaceae > Paenibacillus > Paenibacillus sp. GbtcB18. The sequence continues at coordinate 288,771 of NZ_JAGXJX010000008.1, read as the reverse complement.
TCCGGCGTATAAGAGGAACCTCCACCGATGACGACGATTTTCAAACTTTTGTCCATCTCTCTCACTCCCCGATTTGGTTTACATGCTTAACTGCTTCAGTTTCTCGCTCACTTCTTCGCTGACCGTCATGCCGCCGCGCTCCATCGCAAGCAGCACGGAGCCCACTACCGGCTCGGCATCCAAACGGCGGATCGTGCTTGCCGGAGCTGCCTTCTTCGCCGCGTCTACGATGTACTTCTCGATGAAGTCGCCGTTTCCGCGCATCAGCACGCTGCCGGCGAGCACGACATCGAACTCTTCTTCGGCCATGCCGAGCTTGTTTACGATCGCTTTGATCGAAAGGCCGATCTCCTCGCCCTGCTCCTTCAAAATATCGAGGGCAACCTGATCGCCCTGGCCTGCGGCCGTGAAGAGCAGCTTCGCGAGCTCCAGCGGAACGGACTTGTTATGGTCGAGAAAATCGTGGAACATGTCTCCGACCGTTTCGTAGCCGAGCTGCTCCAAAACCAGTCCCGTCAGCAGAGTCTGCTCTCCCCGTCCGTCCCAAGCGCGGACGACCGAGCGGAACGCTTCGACGGCAAGGCCGCCCCCTCCGCCGAAGTCGCCGAACATGTAGGTGAAGCCGCCGCACTGGTAGGCTTCGCCCTGCCGGTTCATGCCCGAGCAGTTCACGCCGCTGCCGCAGATGGCGACGACGCCGTAAGGCTTCGTCGTGCCCGCCCGCATGGCGACGATGGTGTCGCAGGCGAGATCCCAGTTCGCGAAGCCGATCGGCTCCAGGAGCTTCCTCAGGATGCGGAAGTCGATCTCGCGGTCCGCACCCGCCAGCCCGAAGTATGCGAAAGCGATATCGGCTTTCGTCAAGCCGGCCTCGCGAAGCGCCTCGTCCACGGCGCTCCCGATGCTCGCGGCCGCCCGGTCGTGATGAATTTGATGATTTCCCATGCCGCTTCTGCCGGTACCGACCACCCGTCCGGTTTCATCGGCGATAACCGCGTAAGTTTTACTGCCTCCTGCATCCATGCCCAAATAATAATTCACAGTTCTCCATCTCCCGTTTCATGCAATTGTTCTTCTATTTCACAGCTCCCGTTTTATTTGTCTATTTCGAGTGTTCTGCCGTCCGGAGACGCCGTGGATTCGCGTACGATTAACTTCGGCTCCAGCTTCACCGAAGCATTCCGTTTCTGCGTGCCGTTCACGATCTTCAGCAGCAGCTTTACCGCTTCTTGCGCCATCCCCTCGGACGGCTGATGAACGGTCGTCAGCCGGGGATGAATCGCCGACGAGAAAGCTTGGTCATCGTAACCGATGACGGACAGATCGCGCGGCACGTGAAGTCCCGCATCGCGGAAGGCCTCAATCACGCCCAGCGCGATAAAGTCGTCGGCGGCGAACACGGCCGTCGGCCTGTCGCCCTCCGCCAGCCAGCTCTTGGCGATGTCGAAGCCGCTTCGGATATCGAAATCCGAATCCACCAAAAGAAACGGGGGATGCCCCGCTTCCGCCATGGCATCGATATAGCCCCGTTTCCGCTCCCTAGCGCTTCGATAAAGCTCGGGACCCGCGATATGCGCAATTTTGGTATGTCCGAGACTCAGCAGGTGACGCGTCGCCTCCAAACCGCCCATATAGTTATCGACGTTAACGACCGAGGCGCTCATGTCTTCGAGTTGGTTATCCACCAGAACAAATGGGATCTTTTTCCTTTTCAACTCCAGGACGTCGTTTTCCTCCTTCAGAGGGGAAAGTACGATAATTCCGTCCACCCTGTCTTCCTGGTACAGAAAGTTGCTGCCTTCTCCCCAGTCGGAATCACTCGTGTCCGGTCCGATGGACAGGGCCAGGAAATAGCCGTGCTCCTTCAGCGCATCGTTCACGCACTTGACGATCCCGTCGAACAGGGAATCCTGCAAAGTGGTAAGCGTAAGACCGATTACGCCCGTCTTCCCTCTGGCTAAACTCCTTGCGGCCGAATTGGGCCGGTAATCGAGCTCCTTGATAGCCTGGCGCACTTTCTGCCGATTGTTTTCCCTCACCGTAGGCGAGTCGTTCAGAACGCGGGAGACGGTGACGACCGATACTCCCGCTCTTTTTGCAACGTCAAATATGCTTATTTTCATCCAATCGAACTCCCAACGTCGGAATCCCACCATGCAGCGGGGCTGGTCAAGAGTCCGACTGTGTTATTTTTTCTGCCTTTTCGCCAAAACGTCGTTGATGTGCTTCTCAAGATCCGGCATGACTTCGTCGACCGATTTTTTGCCGTTCTCGATCGGCTCCATCTCGTTTTTGATAATCGTATTAAGCTCCGCATAGCCCGGGATCATGTGGTTCCACGATTCCACGCCGTACTTCAGGCCGCCTTCGTACACGTTCTTAAGATCTTTCGGATCGATATTCTGGAAGTAGCTGAAATACTTCTCGCCTGCCTGCGAATTCGCCGGCGGCGTACCTCCGCTAAGTTCGACCGCCTTCTCCTGCGTTTCCTTGGAAAGCTGGAATTTAATCCACTCCAGCGCTTCTTTCGGATGCTTGGAGTCTTTGAGGATGAACAGGGGATCGACGAACAGCACGTCTCTCGCCTTCTCGTTCTTCCCGGCCGGCACGGCGGCTACGCCGACCTTAAAGCCGAAATCGTTGGAGCCGGCGAGAAGCCAGGCGCCGCCCACGGACATCGCGACTTTGCCCGCGGCAAACGGATCTCCGCCTTCGCCCGCGACTGCTTTGGTCGTAACGGGATCGATCATGCTTTTGTCTTTGTGCATCATATCGAACATCGTCCGGTAAGCGTCTTTCACTTCGGGCGAATTGAACTTGGAAACCTCCGGGTTGCCGCCGTTCTTCGTAAATGTTTCTTCCGGATACGTACTGGCGCCGAAATAAAGCGGTCTCATATCTCTCTCGGACCAGCCCCAATCGATACCGTACTGGGTATCGTTCAGGTTTTTGGATATTTTGGTCAGCTTCTTGGCATATTCCTGCATCTTCTCGAACGTCCACGATTTGTCTTCATAATCGGACGGAGGGTACGGAATTCCTGCCTTGTCAAACATATCCTTATTATATACGAGAACGGATACGTAACTATAGACAGGAATCCCATAAGTTTTGCCATTGACTTTGTAGATATCCATCAAATGATCCGAAATTCCGTAATCGGAAGCTTTGAAATTGTCTTCTTTCAGAAGATCCGTCATGTCGCGGACCAAGCCTTTGTTGTAGTATTCCGCGAAGCCCGCATCTCCCCAGTGGGAAGTGACGTCCGGCGAATTGCCGGCGGCTACCATGCTCTGCAGCTTCGATTCGAATTGCTCGTAAGGCGCTTTTACCACTTTGACCTTGATGTTGGGGAACTTCTTCTCGAATTCCGGAATGAGCTCCTCCACGTAGGCTTTGTCCGGCGCATCCTGGGTGTAGTGGGTGATCGTTACGGTGTCTCCCGATTTGCCGGAACCGCCCGTCCCCTCGGTTTTCTTGTCTCCCCCGGAACAGCCCGCCAGCGTTACCGACGCCGCCAATACGGCCGTGAGCGTCAAATGATACGGTTTTCTAGTCATCCACATGTAAGGTAGACCTCCTTATTGTTTCCCTCTCTTATTTCACACCCGTCAGCACGATGCTCTGTACGAAATAGCGCTGCGCGACGGAGAATAAAACCAGAATCGGTACCAGCGCCAGCAGAGATGCGGCCATAACGACGTTCCAGGAAGGAGGGCGCGTGGTCGATGACACCATGCCGGCCATGCCGATCGGCAGAGTGAACTTCTCGGTCGAGTTCAGATAAAGCACCTGCCCGAGCAGGTCGTTCCAGCTCCAAATGAAGGAGAAGATGGCGACGGTCGCCAGGGCCGGACCCGACAGGGGAAGGGCGATGCTCCACCACTGGCGGAGCTCCGAGCAGCCGTCGACTTTAGCCGCTTCGAAAAGCTCGTTGCTCAAGGAGGTATAGAACTGCCTGAGCAGGAATATAAAATAGGCGGAGCCCAGGAACGCGGGAACGATCAGCGGCAGGAACGTATCGATCCAGCCCAGTTCCTTGAACAGGATGAACTGCGGGATCATGACGGCCGGATAAGGCAGCATCATCGTAGCCAGCAGAAAAGCGAACAGGGCGTCCTTGCCCTTCGCCCGGTATCGGGAAAAGCCGTAGGCAACCAGTGCGGAAGAAAGCACCGTGCCGATCACCGTCATAATGCCGATGAGCAGGCTGTTCTGATACCAGTTGAGAAAATCGAGCTCGAACAATTTCTTGAAGTTTTCCGTTACGAATTTCTCCGGCAGGATCGTCGGCGGGAATCTCAGCGATTCCGCCCGCGTTTTGAAAGCCGTGGACAGCATATGGACCGACGGCAGAATCATCAGAACCGACAGGACGATCAGCATGGCGAAGACGAACCAGTCGAACCATGTTCTGCGCCCAGCCTTCAGCCTGGAAGGTTTATAGGCCCTCGCGGGCTGTGTAGGAACCGTGCTGCTCAAACTCCGTCTCCCCCTTCGTAGTGAACGAATCGTTTAGAGCCTTTCATAATAAGCAGGGCAAGAACCATGACGACGATCAGCAGCAGCCAGGCCATCGCGGAAGCGTAACCCATTTTGAAGTTCTTGAAGGCGTTCTGATACAGGTAATACACATAGAACATCGTCGAATAGTTCGGTCCGCCCTTGGTCATGATGAACGCTTGGGTAAAGACCTGGAAAGACTCGATCAGCCCCATGATCAACTGAAAAAGGAACACGGGCGAGATCATCGGCAGCGTAATGTGCCAGAACGAGCGAAGACGCGTTACACCGTCCAGCTCGGCCGCTTCGTACAGACTGGGCGGCACGCTTTGCAGACCCGCCAGGAAGATAACCATTCCGCCGCCTACCGTCCACAGGGACATGAGCACAAGAGCGAAGATGGCCCACTTCTCGTCAAACAGCCAAAGCGGTCCCGGCAGCCCCAGAAGGCTGAGTCCCTGGTTGAGCAGCCCGCTCTGCGGATTGAAAATCCACATCCAGATCAGGGCCATAGCCACACCCGATATCATGCTCGGGAAATACATGACCGTCCGGAAAAAGCCTTTGAACGGGATTTTCTGATTGAGCAGGAGCGCGAACAGAAGCGAAAGCCCCAGTTGGATCGGAACGCTCAGCAGCGTATACCGCACGGTAGCCCAGATGGAAATCCAAAAGATATCATCGTGGAACAAATCGACGTAGTTCTGAAAGCCGACCCATTTCGGGGGATTTACGATGTCATACTCGGTAAAACTGTAATAAGCTGATGATACGATGGGATACAGGGCAAACAGAACAGCTCCGATCAGCCAGGGTGAAATGAAGATGTAAAACCAGAGCGTTTGGTGCCTTGCCGTTTTGGTTCTCATGGCATCCTTCCTTTCGAAAGTTAAAACGCTTTAATTTTGGACCAAAAATAAAAGACATGATTTCCATATAAACCGATTCGGATTTCTGGATATTATGCCCATTTCTCAGCCTAAAACCTTTTAAACCACTTCAATTTCCTATTCTGTCATCCGTGTCAGCTTGTTCTCAAAAATTAAAAGGGTTTAACTTTTATAAGTTTAAGATAAACGCTTTCATGTCGGGTGTCAATCCCTTATTTGCTTTCGCAAACAAATATGTACAGCGCTTACAAATCATTCACATCTTCCCGCGCCTTGCTGCAGAAAATTTCTGATAATAACTCCGGTTTCCGGTCATTCTTATATAGGGAGGTGAAAAAATGGCACAGCAGGAAAGACGGCATCTGCACGAACTGAGTTCACTGGACGCTTCCGCATGGGATGAAGAAGAATTATCTTATCACCATTCGGTGATGAGCGAGTTGTCCCCCTGGCTCAACGCACAGGGTACGGCTATACATGCGCAGGTCATCCGGGAGATCGAAAAAAGGCGGGGAAACACGGTCCGACCGACTTAATATACATAAATGTTGATTTACTATCAAAAATCGTCTTATAATAAACAGGTAAGTGTTAACATATCGCTTAGGAGGTATTCAAATCATGGCACATCAATTACCGGCTCTACCTTATCCGAATAACGCACTGGAACCGCACATCGATGCAACAACGATGGAAATTCACCACGACCGTCATCACAACACATACGTAACGAACCTGAACGCAGCACTCGAAGGCCATGCGGACCTTCAAAACAAATCCCTGGAAGACCTGATCAGCGATCTGAACAGCATTCCGGAAGCGATCCGCACTGCAGTACGCAACAACGGCGGCGGACACGCCAACCACTCCCTCTTCTGGGAAACCATCGCTCCTAACGCCGGCGGTCAGCCTACCGGCGCTCTGGCTCAAGCTATCGACAGCGAGCTGGGCGGTTTCGATAAATTCAAAGAAGATTTCGCTAAAGCGGCTACTACCCGTTTCGGCAGCGGCTGGGCATGGCTTGCGCTTGGCAAAGACGGCCAACTGAAAGTATACAGCCTTCCTAACCAAGACAGCCCGCTCTTCGAAGGCGACACTCCGCTTCTCGGACTGGACGTATGGGAGCACGCTTACTACCTGAAATACCAAAACAAACGTCCGGACTATATCTCCGCTTTCTGGAACGTTGTTAACTGGGATGCCGTTAACAAGCGTTACGAAGCCGCTAAGAAATAATTCCGGTATACGCAAGACGCCCTCCCCAGGCGATAAGTCTGGGAGGGCGTCTTTTTTATAGGGGGCTGCATGTTAGACGGCAGCCGGGGCGGCCGGGGTCTACTTCCCCGCCCATACGCCCCGTTCCTCCGCGTACATCTTCAAAACGCGCAGGAAGACGTTCGGGAACGCGTAGCGCTCCAGCTCCTCCGGCGACATCCAGCGGTAGCGGTAAGGAAGCTGTCCCGCGGGAGCGCCTCCCTGACCGCCGAGCCGGCACCGGTACACCTTCATGTCCCAGTACAGATGGCTGAAAGTATGGTTCGTGTCGGCGATCCAGCCCTGCGGGAGCACGTCCACGTGCTCCTCCTCGGCCAGGGCGATGCGCAGCTGCTCCATGCTGTGCGCGTCGCCCGGCCAGGCTGCGGGAGCCTCGCTGCCCGCAGCGGCGGCTTTGCCGCGGCGGCCCCGCTTCGCCGGCGTTTCCGTGCCGGCGGCCGTGCTGCCGGCGGCAGGCTGTGCCTCCGCCGGGCTGTCCGCGCCGGCGGAAGCTGCTGCGGCTTCATTCGCCGCAGCAAGCAGCAGCCCCGGCCCGTCCGCAGGGCCGGGAGGTTCCGCTGCCGCGAGGTAGCCGAGGGCGCCGCCTGAGGCGGCCGCCCGCAGCTCTACGTGCGGCAGCTCCCACATGCGGGCGAGGAGGCCCTCCTGGGGCCGCTGGCGGATAAGAATCCGCCCGGCGTTCTCGCCCTCGCCCTCGATCAGGGCCACAAGCCGCCGCTCCGGCTTCGGCGGCTTGGCCTTGCTCTTCACCGGCAGGGTCTCTTCCCTGCCGGCCAGCCTGCCCGAGCAGTGGTCCATGACCGGGCAGGTCAGGCACTGCGGCGAGCGCGGGGTGCAGACCATGGCGCCGAGTTCCATCAGCGCCTGGTTGAAATCCCCAGCGGAGCCTTCGGGGATGAGATCGCGGGCCAGCCGCTCCATCCCCACTCTTGCGGCGGGCTTCGCGATGTCGTCCTCGATGAGGAAGTAGCGCGAAAGCACCCGCATGACGTTGCCGTCGACGGCCGGCTCCGGCTTGTTGTACGCGATGCTGAGAATCGCGCCCGACGTATACGGGCCTACCCCTCTGAGGGAGGAGATGTCCTCCTTCGTGTCCGGCACGATGCCCCCGTAACGCTCGTGAACCTCGCGTACGGCCTGTTGAAGGTTTCTCGCGCGGGAGTAGTAGCCGAGCCCTTCCCACGCTTTCAGAACCTCATCCTCCGGGGCTTCGGCCAACGCCTCTACCGTCGGGAACAATTCGACGAACCTGTGAAAATACGGAATCACCGTGTCCACTCTCGTCTGCTGGAGCATAACTTCCGAAATCCAGATATAATACGGGTTGCGGCTGCGTCTCCACGGGAGATCGCGGCGATGTATCAAATACCACGCCAACAAATTGGCGGAGAAAAATCGTTTTTGTTCCGTCGGGTATTCCACCGGCGGTGTTTTATCCGTTTTGGATGTCGATTTAGTTTTCTTCGGCTTTTCCGGAACTCGTCCTTCTTCAGCCGATACCGGTTCATTGCGTTCCTGCTGCCGTTCAAGCTCTGCCACCTGGATTCCCTCTCCTCTCCGGGGCTCACGTTTTGAACACCCACAACCTTTTATTATAAAGCAAAAGAGGGGAGGATGGAACCGTGCGGCCTTTGCTTGTTTTTGCGTGCCGAATTGGGTATTCTTGTCGTATTCGGACTTTTTCGGATGATTGGATTCGGGAACGGAGGTTGTACAAAATGAAAGAAGCCCGAACGGCACCCGGCAGACCGGCCGTGATTCCTTCCGGCTTTCGCTGGCTTGCGCCTTATCTGGCTGTATGGGGTATTCAGGGAATCGTCGCGGCGGCGGTCGATTTCTTTCAGGAATGGATTGATTTAGACTGGCTCTCGCAGGGAATATTCGCGGCGGCCGTACTTGCCAGCATCGTGATTTGGGTAAAAATGCGTCGCAAAGCCGGCGCCGCGCGCGAAGGCTCCATCTCCCTCGTTATGCTCGCCTTTCCCGCCGTTATGCTGATCGGCGCCGTGGCCGTGCTCGAATATGTGCAGGCGGTCGGCCCTTATTTCGTCGCGCTTCTGAGAGCGTTCCTGCTCTCGGTCGTTTACGTTCTGCTCGGAGCGGCCGCCGATCGCCGGCTTTTCTGGCTCGGCCTGTGGCTCTTCGCGCTTACGATCGTGATGGCCCTCTGGTATTTGGGCTATTCCGGCGTCATTTTGCAGGGCATGAGCGGCCTCAGCCTGCTCGTTTGCGCCTGGTCCTTGACAAGGCCGCTGGCGCCTGTGACGAGATAGTGCCGCAAGGTTTTGCGGCCGCCTGTCTCGTATGCCCCGACTCACGTGCCGAGCTGTCCGCTTGGCCGCGGGCTCGGCGCAGACGGCGTCCCATCCTCGAGGCGCGGCTCCCGGAGCGCGGGACGGCGCTCACCTCGCTTAGGGCAGTCACCGCACGGCCCTGTGGGCAGAGAATCAGGCAGCTCGGACAGCTTCGGAAACGGGCTGTCTTTTTTTGCGCCGGGGAAGTTTACACAGCGCCCTTACGTATCGCGCGGTGCTCGGCGTCACATGACGGTGGTCGCCTCTTATGCAGCAGGTCCGTCGGCCCGCTTCGGCAGCCCACACGGACTATAATCAGGAGAGCGCCCGACTTTCGCTTTCCATTCCGCTTTCCATTCGTCAGCTCACCGCTTCGATTACCGTTCGATAGCTCTCTTTTTCGCTTGCCGTTCTATAACAATCCCTTTCGCTTACCGTTTGCGTTTGACCGCGACTGCGGACTTTCACTTACCCCTCGCGATTTATCCTCCGAATGCCGGTTTACCCTGTACGCCTTCTTGCGGCTTCCGCTCCATTGCGGTTCGCCGCATACCCGACATGCGCTATTAAGCAAGCCACCTAAGCCTCTCCTATGCCTTCATATACGCCCGTTACCGTCAGTATCCCGCTAAGGCCGCTCGACAACCGCGTAGGCCGCCGCCATCGTATCCGTGTGCGTGATGCTCAAATGAACGACAACGTCCTGTCCGAGCCCCAGACGCTGCCTGGCTTCCTCGGATAAGAAGCAGTGAGGCTTGCCCGCCTCGTCCGGAAGGACGCTGACGTCATGAAATCCCGCCTGGCGGCCGATTCCGCATCCCAGCGCCTTCACTACGGCCTCCTTCGCGGCAAAACGTCCTGCCGTAAACTCGGCCAGCCTTCCTCTTTTTCCGGCCGCAAGCTGCTGCTCTTCTTCGGTTAAAATCCTCCGCATGAACCGATCTCCGCTCTTTTCCCTCAGCAATCCCGCTACACGGGCGATGTCAACCATGTCCATTCCGACTCCGATAATCATGTCCACGCCTCCGTTACTCATTCTTTTTTCCGTTTCGTTTACCTTGCCTGATTGTGGCACGGCCATTCCGTGAGGTCAAGCCGGGACGCGGCCTTCTATATCCAAAGTTTAAACAGTCAGCCTTACACACACAGCCGTAACGCACTCGCATACGCCAAAGAAGCGAAAGAGCTCCGCTCCTCCGCTTCCTTATCTTTTTCCCGAAAAAAGGACATGTCTCCAAACGAAACGAACATGCCGGGCAAATTTCCGTCTGAACGCTCGGATTTAGATGCCGGGAATGCGGCCGCGCTTATGTCTCGTTTTCATATAATGCTTCTCGAGTTTTTCCGCCGCGGCCGGATTGATCTCTTTACCTTCCAGGTAGTCGCTGTTGTCCTCGTAGCTGACTCCAAGCTCCTTCTCATCCGTCTGCCCTTCCCACAGTCCGGCAGTCGGCGCTTTATGAAGGACGCTGTCCGGAACGCCCAGTTCGGCCGCCAGAGCGCGTACCTGACGCTTGTTGAGGGAGCTGAGCGGTGTGATATCGACGGCGCCGTCGCCCCATTTCGTAAAGAAACCCGTAATCGCCTCGGAAGCATGATCCGTACCGACGACGAGCAGGTTCATTTCGAAGGCGATGGCGTACTGGACGACCATCCGTGTTCTCGCCTTCACGTTACCTTTGCCTTCTTTGCTCATATGACGGGAGTCTCCCGCATTTTTCAGGCCGAATTCGACTTCGAGCGCAATCTCGTTCACTGTTTCTTCGATATTGGTTTCCATGCGGTATTTGAGGTCGAACGCTTCTGCCGTCGCATAGCTGTCATGAATATCCTCTTGTTTCCCGTACGGCTGGAAGACGCCGACTGTCTTATACTCTTTGCCGTTCTCTTTCGTCAGCTCGTCCGTCGCTATTTTGCACAAGCCGGCGGCAACGGCGCTGTCGATGCCCCCGCTGATGGCAATCAGCAAACCGGATACGCCGGCCGATTTTACATACTGTTTCAGAAAATCTACGCGTCTGCGGATTTCTTCCTGAACGTCGATCTGCGGTTTAACGCCAAGTTCCCGGATAATCTCCTGCTGCAGGCTCATTAAAAAAATCCTCCTTCTCCACACCTAAGGTTTGAACTTATCTTACCACAAAGAAAACCGCCCCAACCACCAAAAGGATGGCCGGGACGGTTTTTCATGTAAGATTACCTCACTTCAAAAGCCGCAGCGGATTAGCCGCCTGTTACCACAATGTTCGTCGGTTGGGCTTTGACAAGTCCCGCTCCTCCGAAAGTAACGGTAGCTCCGGGCTGAAGCGTGTTGTTCCAGCCTGCGCCTTTGATCACGAAATGGTTATTGGCGGAACTGACGATGGATGCATCCCAGACGGATGTGATGCTTCCCGTGTAGTCGAATTCCAGCTTCCAGTTCGTGATCGGGGTCGTTCCCGTGTTCTTGATGGAGAAGCTGAAGTTGTAGCCGGTTCCCCAATCGCTCGTGACCGTGAAGGTCGGCTGAACCGGAGAGCCCGGGTTCGTCGCCGCGTCCGTGGTAACCGTTACGGATGCCGGTGCGGATACGTTGCCCGCCGCATCCTTGGCTTTGACCGTGAACGTATAGGCCGTGCTCGGCGTAAGGTCGGTCACGTTCAGGCTTGTCGCCGTCGTGGAGACGGTTTTCGTGCCGTAAGTGACGTCATAGCCCGTAACGCCGACGTTATCCGTCGCGGCCGTCCAGCTCAGAGCCACGCTCGTCGATGTTTTGCCGGTGGAGACCAGATTCGTGACCGCTGTCGGCGCTTGCGTATCCGGGGTTGTCGTTCCGCCGTCCGTCGTCACGGTTACGGATGCCGGGGCAGATACGTTGCCCGCCGCGTCTTTCGCTTTTACCGTGAACGTATAAGCGGTATTGGCCGTCAGGCCCGTAATGTTGGCGGTGGTTCCCGGCACGTTGACTTTCGTCGTACCGTAGGACACTTCGTAACCGACAACGCCGACGTTATCCGTCGATGCGGTCCAGCTCAAAGTGACACTCGTGGACGTTTTGCCGGTAGAGACCAGATTCGTAACCGCTGTCGGAGCCTGAGTATCCGGTACGGCAGGGCTCATAAGGTCGGCCGCCACTTTGTCGAGAAGCTTTATCGTACAGGAGAACTTAGGGCTGGTACGGCAGTCGGAGCTGGTCTCCCAGAACATCGCGCCGGCCAGGCCTTTGCTTTTGATATAAGCCGTTTTGGCGGCAATGGATTGCGTGTCTTCATAGGAGATGAACGTGCCGCTCGTCGGGTTGAACAGATACGGCGTTTTGGTCGTGTCGTTCCAGTAACGGGTGAAGCCGTTTTTGTTCACGTAATTGGCCATGATATCGCCGTAATCGAACGTGCCGCTGTTGCCGGATGCCCAGTCGTCCCAGGTGCCGGTCGGCAGAACGTTACCGTCCCAGCCCCCTACGCAGGTCTGGTATTGGCCGTCATTGTTCGGTCCGGGAGGGCAGCCCTTCCAGCCCTTGCCGTAGAAAGGAAGACCGAGCACCAGCTTGTTGGCCGGGACGCCCGACTGGAAGTAAATCTCGATCGCGTCGCTCGTGTTGTACTTCTTGATGTCGCCCGTGGACGGATCGTTCGGGTCCGGGTAAAGCGCCGCATTGTGATTGGTTGATTTTTCCCAGCCGCCGTGGAAATCATAGGTCATGATATTGATCCAGTCGACCGTTTTGGCAATTTCGGAAAGCTCCGTATTGTTGGCAAACTTCTGACTGGCGCCGGACGCGATGGTCAAGAGATATTTCTTGCCGTCCGCAGTTCCTGCCGTGTCCAGCTTCTCCCGGACTTTTTTGAGCAGAAGCGTGTAGTTTTGCTTATCCGCGGGGCTGTAGGTGTTGCCGGACAGGCCGCCCGCAACGGGATACTCCCAGTCCAAATCCACACCGTCAAAACCGTAGGTGCGGATAAATTCGACTGCGGAGTTGGCGAACGTTTCACGCGTGGAAGCGTTGGCCGCCACGTCGGAGAAACGGTTGGACCAGGTCCATCCCCCCACGGAGATGAGCGTCTTAAGCGAAGGGTTTTTCTTCTTCAAGTCGCGCAGACCCGCGAAGTTACCGCAGAGCGCCTTCTGGTCGCACTCTTCGTACGAATAGCCGCTGTACGGCGTGTTCACGTCCGCCCAAGGCTCTCCGAGCACGATCGTTCCGTTCGGAACGGACTTGGACTGGAGAGGCACATGGGAATCCGTGCAGGACCAGGTCTGCTTGTTAGGGCTGTCGGTCGAGTTGTTGCCGTGCACCCCGCCCCAGCAAATGTCCGCGAAGGCATAATTCAAATGAGTCAATTTGGAACCGTCGATATCCTTGACCTGATAATTGCGTCCGTATATTCCCCAAGAGGTGAAATACCCGACGATTTTGGCCGGTTCGGCCGCCGAAGCCCTGCCCGCACCCGTATTGAACAAGGGGAGCAGCGCCAGAAGCAGCACAAAGAAACCCAGCCAGGTCATTTTTATTTTTTTGTTGCTTTTCATTTATTTCCCTTCTTTCTCGTTTGAATGGATGATCTTTTTCGAATTTTGGTAAACGCTTTCAAAAAACCTCCTTTTGACTGCTTCGTTCTGCCGCTTAGTAATCAGCGTCATCCCGCCGTCCGAACTTGCTCCGCTCATTCCGATTTTTATCCGCTCAATCACCTCCTCCGGACCTCATGAAAAAAAATCATGCCGCCTCCGGATTCAGGCTGTTCAATTACACTCACGCCCACGGACGTTTCCCGATCCCCACATCTTGGAAACGCTCTCTTTATATTAAAACTTTACTCAATTCCTCATGGCTGGGCTATAGTCTGATATGCTCAACGTGTTAGGGCCACATGACTAATTTAAGCCGTACGCCGCGCGATGCCCTCCTGCGGACAAGAAAAAAGCCCCCGCCTCCGTCAAAAGACGGCCGCAGGAGCTTGCTCTATTCGGAACGGACCGGTTAACGGCCGCGTTCTTATTTGCAGTACTTTTCGAAGGCATCCGTCAGATCGCCGGCAATCATGTCGGCGGAACGGTCTTCGATTTGGTGGCGCTGGATAAAGTGTACAAGCTGACCGTCTTTAAAAAGCGCGATCGAAGGCGACGAAGGCGGATAAGGCGCCAAATATTCGCGGGCTTTAGCCGTCGCTTCTTTCTCCTGACCGGCGAAAACCGTGTACAGGTGATCCGGCTTCACTTCGTTCTGCAGAGCTTTGGCAACGCCGGGACGGCATTGTCCAGCCGCGCAGCCGCAAACGGAGTTGATAACGAGCAACAGCGTTCCTTCCGAATTCTCTAGCGCTTCCGATACCTGCTCGGGCGTCAAAAGCTCCTTTACGCCGATGCGGGTCAGATCCTCACGCATTGGTTGTACCATGTCTCTCATATATGAGTCAAAAGACATCACCATAATCGGTTCACTCCCCTGTGATCAATGTCATGGACATTTTCTTTTCCATTCCTATTATACAATCGGTGGAAAAGAAAGCAAAGGGGCTGGATAAGATCCATCGCATCCGCAAGGCTCTAAATGCCGCTAAGTCGCGGGAAAATTCGGCCCGCTTAGTTTTTTGTCGACACCGCCGGATTCGGACGGGGTGCTTTTGCGCTGCTTGTTTTCCTTTTCGTGAATATCCTGCTCTTTGGAATTGTTGGATTTAGCCATTCGGGGTTCATCTCCTTTCTTTTCCGTAGTATGCGCACCGCATCGGAGGGCAATTCGCTCTTATCGCCTGTGCGGAGCCGCGTCGCATGATCGGTCAACCAACCAGGAAGCGGGCAGAAAAAAAGCCTCCGGAGTCCGATCTCCGAAGGCATGGCAGGTATAACTGTGCAAGAGGTGCCGCTTACTAGCGGTTAGAACCGGCCGGAGGCGGGCGGAATTCCTGCTCTGAATTCCGGCGCCTGCCGGTCAGTCATCAGGCTGTCGCGAAGCCGATTACTTCTCGGCTTTCGTACCGCCGATTTTGTTCTTCAACTGCTGGAGCTGCTCGTCGACTTTGGCCTGCTTGGCGGAATCGGACGGGTTGTAGCTGGACACGCTGCTGTAACCGGATGCCGGTACGTAAGGCTTGCGGGCGATTTCCGCTTCCACTTCCAGCTGGATGATTTTCTCCTCGATGCGCTGGAAGCCTCTGGAGGCATTGCCGCTTTCGATCACGCCGTTGTAGCTCACTTGCGCCATTTGCTTTTTCGCTTTGGCCAGCTGGGTGCGGGCCACAAGCTCGTTGCGCTTGTTGCGCAGCTTGTAATACTCGTCTTTCATGTCGTGAAGCTGTTGGGTCAGTTCAGACGCATGGCCTTTGGAAGCTTCGTGAAGATCGGTATACTCGGCGATTTTCTCGTCGTGGTACAGTTTTTCCTCAAGCGCTTGGCGTGCCGCTTGCTCCTCGCCGTCTTTCAGCGCGGCAGCCGCTCTGCCTTCACGGTCGGCGGACAGGCGCACGCTTTCTTCCAGGCGCTGTTTCAGCTTGCGCTCGTTGGCGATTTGCTTCGCCACGGTCACTTCCGCTTTCGCGATTTCTTCTTCCATGTCGCGGATATACTGGTTGAGCATAACGATCGGATCTTCGACTTTATCCAATACCTCGTGAATAGACGCCTTAGTCATATCTTTAATTCTCGAAAAAACTCCCATGTTTACACATCTCCTTTGGAATCGTTATTAGTTGGTTTTTTTTGCTTTTCCAGGCGGTCGAGTTTGCCGCGAAGCTCCTCGATTTCGCGCTGCATCGCTTTTTTCTCGATATCTTTCATCATTTCATCAATATTGTCAGCCTTAGGCGATCCGAAAGAGGAACCTGCGGCGGACTGCTGTCTGCCGTTTCTGGCTTCTTTGCCGTTCCAGCCGTTGTAACCTTGGTTGCCGCCGTAAGAGCCGCCGTAGTTATTGTTGTTGGCGTTGCCGTAAGGGCCGTAGGAGTCTCCGCCATACGGGCCCGGTCCGTAAGGACCGCGCGGTGGGTCGAAGCCCGGTTCCTTCGGAACGATAAAGCTGGCGATGAAGTAAAGCAGGATCAGCGAACCGCTGGTGATGAACACCGCGACGACTGTGAGCAGCCGCAGCAGGGTTGCATCGACGTTCAACACTTCCGCAAGTCCGCCGCAAAGTCCCGTTACTTTCTTGTCGGTGCGCGAGCGGTATAGTTTTTTCATGTATTATGACTCCTCCCGGTTAATCTTGCGGCGCAGCGCCTCAAGCTCCTTCTCTAAAGCCGGATTCGAGTTCTGGGAGCCGCCCTCCCGGGTTGTACGGCGCAGGTCGCGAAGGACGTGTGCCTGCATCTCCATATCGGATACGTGCTCTTCCATCCGGTAAAACATGCGGGGCGACGACGAACCGTCTCCGTAACCCATGCGTGAGTTCAGCCGCTGCTGCAATCTCGCCGACTCCATGCGGGCCATGTAGTAGCCCCGCTTGTCGAGCACTTCCTGGTAATCGGCGCGCATGGCTTGAAGCTCTTCTTCCAGCTCGGCGGCCGACTGGCCGGCCTGCTCGTATAGGCCGCGGTACTGATCGCTGCGCTCTTCGGCCTGAAGCTTCTCGTGAAGGATCAGGCGGGCCATGTTCTCTTCGCCCGCTTTCAGGGCGAGTGCGGCCTGCTGTTCGCGTTTCTCTTTCGTCTCCAGTGCACTTAAGTATTGTTGTCTCAGCGAGGAGGCATGCGCCGTACACTGCTGATACAAACGCTCGCTCTGCATGAGCTGCTCTCTCTTAGCGGAGAGATATTGGTCGATCAAGCGGATGGGATCTTCGCTTTCTTCCAGCCGCTCGTTCAGCGTTGCTACCGTTATATCACGAATTCGTTTCAGAATGCTCATTGTATTTACCACCTTCTTTTATCAGCGTCTTGGTCTTAGGAATTGGACGTGCCTTTCAGCATCGATACACCGAACGCGATCATGGCGACAGCGATCAGGATAATGAACAATGTCGTCATTTTGCCTAGAAGGGCGAAGATACCGAGGAGGGCGATTACCCAGCCCAGCTTGCTGCCTCTCTGAATCCCGAAGTAGCCGACCACCACCATTCCGATCGGAATCAGGTAACTCATAATCGGTCCCAGGTGAATACCCAGTTTGCCGAGAATCAGCCAGGCTCCGAATGCGATCAGCACGATCGCGAGGCCCATGTTAGGATTGCGTTTCATCTTTTGCGTCACCGCCTTTCGTTATCGTTATCTTATGTCTTTATTCTAGTCGACAGCGGCATTCGCCAAAACGGACTCGCGGCGGTTTTTGGTCCTGGACCTAAGTCGGGGCCCTTATCCGACCTCAGGATAACCGGGCTCCGGCCCGGGTCGTACGCATAAAAAACAGGCGCCAAGGAACACTAGCCCAAATGACCCTGACTATGGAGACGGAGGTGTTGGGCCGTGAAACATTTTCAGCGTGCCGCCGCGGTTTTGCTGGCCTGCTGCACAGCCGTCTGCCTTCTGTCTCTAGGCCGGCAGACGATCCCTGCGGCAGAAGCTTTGCTTGCCGCAGCGCCACCGCAGGACTCCGGGCAGCAAACCGGAGCCGAAGCCGGTGCGGACGGCGGACGGACGGCTTCTCCGGAAGAGACGAGCCGGGCGCTGCTGACGTTTTCCGTGCTGAGCGACATTCATATCGAGGCGCACGACAAGCTGTCGCAGGAGCTCCTGCGGAAGGCTTTGCTGGATCATGCGGCTCTGGCGCCGGACAGCGGCATGATGGTGCTGAACGGCGACTTGACCGACGGCAACCCGGGGGATTACAACGCGCTGGCTGCGGTGCTGAACGCCATGCCCCATCCGCCCCTTCATGCGACAATGGGCAATCACGAGTATTACCGGATGTGGCGTACGCCGTTCGGCTCTGTCGATACGAGCCGGCTCAATCCGTTCTGGTCCACACGCGAGGCGGTCGGGCTGTTCACGCGCTGCTTCGGCTACGAGAAGCCCTACCATGCGGCTGAGATGGCCGGTTACACGTTCATCTTCCTCAGCGGGGAAGGCTACCGGGACGTCGTCAAAGATGCCCGGGAAGACGCTTACTTGTCGGCGGAGCAGATGAACTGGCTCGACGGACGCTTGTCCGAGGCTTCCAGGACGCGCCCCGGCAGGCCAATCTTCGTCTTCCTGCACCAGCCGCTGGTCCATACGCTGAAAGGCTCCGGGCAGGAGCGGGGCATAACGGACTATAAGGCTTTTCGCCGCGTTTTGGCGGATTATCCGCAGGCCGTTCTTTTCTCCGGCCACTCCCATTTAGACTGGAGTCTGGGCGGCCAGGCGATCCGGACCGACTTTCTCTCCGTCGGATCTTCCTCGGTACGGAGAGTGCTGAATTTCGATCAAAAGCCGGTAAATCCGGCTAAGAGCGAGAGTCTTCTCGTCCAGGTATATCCCGACAAGCTGGTCATCCGTGTCCGGGAGCATTACAGCCGGTCGTGGATCGGTACCTACGTTCACGAGCTGCGATGAAACGCCTATGAACATGCGGCGGCGCTTTTGGCCGCCGCTTCGGCGCAGCAGCCGCCCGTTAATCCGGCACCATTTAATATGAAAGGAAGGAATCCGCGTGGCCTCTTCGTTTACTCCCTTTCCCCGCCCCGGCTATTCGGAGTTGTACCAGGAACGATTAAACCGCAGTCTCCCGTTTAATATTCTCCGCACGCGACAGGTTACGGGAGAGAGCGCGGACATCCAGCATCGCGAATTCCGGGCGGGGGCGGCCGGGCAAAACGGGATCAAGGCGGCTCTCTTCTATACGGAAGGCTTGGTGGAGAATCAGGCGATAGACCAGTTCGTCCTCCAGCCGATCATGATGCAGATGAAAAGCCTGGATACCGAAAGTGGGCATGCGGCAGACCTCATGACGCTGCTGGAGGACCACTATATCCCCGCATCGGGCGTTCAGCGCGCCGAAAATATGGGACACGTCATCGAGCTGCTTAACAGGGGCAGCGCCATCCTTTACCTGGACGGCGTCGATACGGCGCTGGCGGTCGACCTCACCGGCTGGAAAGAACGGGCCATTGAGGAGCCGTCCAGCCAGGGGGTCATTCGCGGGCCGAAAGCCGGGTTCACGGAGTCCATCAAGACGAACCTGTCGCTCGTGCGCCGCAGAATCAACGACGCCAGCCTCCGGTACGACGGCCAGAAAATCGGCGAGATTACCAAGACGAGCATTGTTGTCGCTTATATCCACGGAATCGTGAACGAGGATGTTCTGGCGGAGCTGAAGCGCCGGCTGAGCCTGATCCAAACCGATTCGATCCTCGAAAGCGGATATGTGGAGGAATTCATCCAGGAAACGAGCTGGAGTCCGTTCCCTACTTTGTATTCGAGCGAGCGTCCTGACGTGGTCGCCGCACAACTGCTCGAGGGCCGGGTAGCCGTGTTTGTCGACGGCACTCCCTTTGTGCTGGTGGCGCCAGCACTGTTCGGGGAATTCTTTCATTCCCCCGAAGATTATTATAACCGGGCGGATATCAGCTCGCTGCTGCGGCTGCTGCGGTTCGTCAGCTTTTTGATCGCTTTGCTGGGACCCTCCATATATATCGCCATTACGACGTTTCATCAGGAAATGCTGCCCACGGACCTGCTGTTCTCTCTGGCTTCCCAGAGAGAGGGAGTGCCGTTCCCCGCACTGTTGGAGGCTTATTTAATGGAAGTCACCTTCGAAATTATCCGCGAGGCCGGCATCCGCATGCCCCGGGCGATCGGACAAGCGGTTTCGATCGTCGGAACGCTCGTTATCGGCCAAGCCGCCGTAGATGCGGGAATCGTGTCGGCCGCCATGGTTATCGTCGTCTCTATCACGGCGATCTCAAGCTTCGTTATTCCCGCCTACAATTTATCGATTTCCGTGCGGATGTTGCGCTTTCTGTTCATGCTGCTCGCCGCTACCTTCGGGCTGTTCGGCGTTTCGACGGGACTGATCCTGCTCGCCCTGCATCTCTGCCATATGTCCTCCTTCGGAGTCCCTTATATGGCTCCGTTCGCGCCTTTCCAGCTGAACGAGCAGAAAGACACGCTGATCCGGATGCCGCAGTGGCTGCTGAACAAACGGCCGAGACTGCTCAGCCGCGATACATGGCGGCAGCCTCCTCCCGATAAAAATCCCGCACCCCGCAAATAAAGGAGGCTGCTCGCTATGCTTAAACGGCTGACCGGTTTGCTTGCTCCGCTTCTGGCTTTGTGCATCGTGACCGGCTGCTGGAGCAAAAGAGAGATGAACGAGCTGGCCATCGTGGTCGGCATCGGCGTGGATAAGATCGATTCGCAGATTAAAGTCACCTTCCAAGTCGTCGATCCGGGCGAAGTCGCTCCCAAGAAGAGCTCGGGAGGCCGCTCTCCCATTACCGTTTATGAATCGAAGGGAGACACCTACCTTGAGGCCATGCGAAAAATCACAACCAAGAGTCCGCGCCAGATGTATCCCTCGCATCTGCGTGTGCTGGTGATCGGAGAATCCATCGCCAGAGAGGGCCTTTCCGAAATACTCGATATTTTTACGAGAGACTGGGAGCACCGGTCCGACTTTATCGCGCTCGTGTCCAAAGGAAGCCCGGCCGGGGAAGTATTAAAGGTCCTTACTCCGATCGATAAAATTCCGGCAAATGAGCTGTACAGCTCGCTGGAAACGGCGGAGAAGAAATGGGCTCCCGTATCCGTCGTGACCCTGGATAAGCTGATTAACAACATAACGGAGACGGGCAAGGAGAGCGTCCTCTCGGCCGTTATAATGAAAGGTCCTGCCGATAAGGGGCAAGAGCGGAACAATATCGATCAAATCAAACCCGAAACTTATTTGCAGTACGCCGGCTTAAGCGTATTCAAAAAAGACAAGCTGCTGGGATGGATGAATGAGTCGGAGAGCAAAGGATATAATTACATAACAGATAACATACACAGCACCGTTCACAAAGCGGCCTGTACGGACGGCGGCATCGCCGTTCTCGATCTTATCCGCAGCAAGACCACCGTTAAAGCCCGGATGAAGAACGGAAAGCCCGTCATCCTGATTTCGCTCCGTTCCGAAGAAAACATAGGAGAAATGAGATGCGTCATGGATCTTCGTAAAAGAGAGAACATTCGATACCTCGAAAAATCCGTGGCCGACGATATCCGCAGACGAATGCAGGACTCCATCGGCAGGGCAAGAGATTTGGGAAGCGATATATTCGGCTTCGGCAAAAAAGTGTACCAAAAATACCCCGCCTACTGGAAACAGGCCAAAGAAGACTGGACGTCGGTCTTCCGGGAGCTTCCGATCGAGTACGACATCCAGGTGAATATCCGGCAGCTCGGACGGTCCAATAACTCGTTCATCAACCGGTTGGGGGATTAATCATGCTGGCCGTTGCGATGATCTGGCTGGCGGGCATCGCGCTGGGGGCGCTCCAGGTCCCGACGCTTTGGAAAAGAAGACTGCTGAAAGATTTGGCGGCGTTCTCCGTCCTGCTTCTGTCGGGACTGGTCCTGTCCACTTTCCTGGCCCTGTCCGTTCCTTTTCCGAAGCCGCTGGATATGATTAACTTTCTGATCGGCCGCAAATAACCCCGTTCTTGCGCGGCCGCCGCCGGGGCGTCTGACCTGCCATTATTAACGCGAAACCGAAATTCAGCCCGAGGTACGGCTGTAGCCGAGAGGAGGTGTGCCTATTGGACCGGCTGAATCCCAGACAACTGACCGTACTCGCGACCATGTATTATATAGGAAGCTCCATTTTGGTCAGCCCCGCCTATTTGGCGGAACGAGCCGGCAACGACGCATGGATTTCGGGTCTTCTCGGCCTGATGATCGGCTTCCTTCCGCTGCTGTTGATCTATGCGCTGGAAAAATCGTATCCCGGCAAGCATCTGGGCCAAATTTTCGAATCCGCGCTCGGCAAACTGACGGGCAGAATCATCGGGTTT
Organism: Paenibacillus sp. GbtcB18; assembly: GCF_019091125.1. Taxonomy (NCBI): domain Bacteria; kingdom Bacillati; phylum Bacillota; class Bacilli; order Caryophanales; family Paenibacillaceae; genus Paenibacillus; species Paenibacillus sp. GbtcB18. Next base: position 266,926 of record NZ_JAGXJX010000008.1, on the reverse strand, counting down.
GCGTATTTTTTAACCTACCCGATGGGGATCATTACGCTTTCTCTCCGAGACATCGGTGATTTTCTGACCACTTCCCTGCTCCGGGATACACCGCTTGAGGTTCTGATTTTATTTACGCTTGTCGTCATTAGCATCGCCGTACGCCTTGGCATCGGCACGATAAGCCGGACTGCGGAGCTTTTTTTCCCGTGGGTAATCCTGCTCATCCTGCTGCTGCTCGTGTTCGTCGCGCCCAAAGCCGATATCGAGAACATAGAGCCCGTGCTCGCTTCCGGCTGGCAGCCCGTCATGGCCGCCTCGCTGTCGCTGGCCGGTTTTCCTTTTATGGAACACTGTCTGTTTATGACGGTATTTGCGAATGTAAAAGGAAAGACTTCCCTCGCGCTGCAACTTGGCAAAGGAACGCTTATATCGGGACTGCTCATCGTGCTCGTTGTATTCATGTGTCTGGCTGTGCTGAATCCCGGCAAAACGGCCACTTACGTGTTTCCGACATACGAGCTCGGCAAGATGATCGAATTCGGCCAATTTGTCCGACGCATTGAGGTTATCGTCGCTTTTATCTGGTTTTTTACGATCTTTTTCCGGGTCTCGTTTGTCCTTTATTCCATGGTGACGGGCCTTTCTTATCTGCTGAAGCTTCACGATTACCGTGTCATTACGTTCCCGGTGGCCGTTATTTCGGGCGCCCTGGCGCTTCTGTGGTACCCCAATATTACCGAGCTCAACAATTTTTCGAAAATGTGGACCTATATCACGCTTTTGTCGGGGCTCGGACTTCCGATCCTGCTGCTTGGGGGTTCCGCGGTTCAAAAAATGTTCCGGGGTCCGAAATCCCCGTGAAATCCGGCATAGAGTTCCTCCGGCGGAGCATCCCCTTCCGGTTTGAAAAGCGGGCGATCCATGATATGATCGAATAAAATTCGAAGGTTTAGGGAGTTTAGACTGCATGATTTACGATGTCATCATTATCGGAGGCGGTTCGGCGGGCCTCATGGCCGGCGTCGCCGCAAGCGAGGACGGAGCCCGTGTGCTTCTGCTGGACAAAGGCGACAAATTGGGCCGGAAGCTCGGCATTTCGGGGGGCGGACGGTGCAACGTCACGAACAATAAGGAAATGGACGAGCTGATCCGGCACATTCCCGGCAACGGCCGTTTTTTATACAGCGCCTTCTCTCATTTTAACAACCAGGATATTATCGCTTTCTTTGAAAATCTCGGCATCCGGCTGAAAGAGGAAGACAACGGGCGCATGTTCCCCGTTTCGGACAAAGCCAAAACGGTGGTCGATACGCTGATCCGCCAAGTGCGGAGCCAGGGCGTGACCATCCGCACCAACTGCTCCGTGGACCGCGTGCTTTATGAAGACGGGCGCGCAGCCGGCGTGCGGCTGCAGAACGGGGAGACGCTGCACGGCAAAAGCGTCATCGTCGCTTCCGGCGGCAAGTCCGTGCCGCACACGGGCTCGACGGGCGACGGCTACGCCTGGGCGGAGGCGGCCGGTCACACCATTACCGAGCTTTTTCCCACGGAAGTGCCTCTCACATCGGCTGAGCCTTTTATCAAAAGCAGGGAACTGCAGGGCTTGTCGCTGCGAAATGCGGCCCTTACCGTATGGAACGCCAAGGGCAAGAAGCTGATTACCCATCAAGGCGATATGATTTTTACGCATTTCGGGATCTCGGGCCCCATTTCCCTGCGCTGCAGCCAGTTCGTCGTCAAGGAGCTCCGCAAGTCTCAAAAGGGCAATGTCGAGCTGACTATCGACCTGTTTCCCGACCAAAGCACGGAGGAAGTGTACGAGCATACGCTGGCATTGGCCGCGGCCGAACCGAAACGCGCGATCAAGAACGTGCTGAAGGGCGCCGTCTCCGAGCGGCTCATCCCCCTGCTGCTCCAAAAAGCGGGGCTGGACGAAGCGCTCACCCACGCCAACCTGCCCAAGCAGAACTGGATGGAGCTCAGCAAGCTGCTGAAAGCTTTCCCTCTCCGCGTTAACGGAACTTTGTCGATCGAGGAAGCCTTCGTCACCGGCGGAGGGGTGAACTTGAAAGAGATCGATCCGCGGACGATGGAATCCAAGCTGGCGGAGGGCCTGTTTTTTTGCGGCGAGGTGCTCGACATTCACGGGTATACCGGCGGCTACAACATTACGGCGGCTTTCACTACGGGGTATACGGCCGGCAAGCACGCGGCTATGCGGGCGGGGGAAGCGGCCGTTTAGAGGTATAGATGTAAGGACATGTATGAAAAACAGAAAAAACCAGCCTTTCCATTCGGATGGGCTGGTTTTTTGGCTGTTCCTCCCTGTAGTACGTCTGAGAGTTTAGAGCGTGGAAAGCCGGAGTCTTTCGGGCGGCTCCCACTTACAAATGAATGCCGGCCGAGAACCGGTCCAGGTCGTCCTCGGACGGATCAAACTGCCGCTGCGGCTCTTCGTACGAGCCGTCGGCGCCCGCAGCGCCTGCAGCTCCGGAGTAAACGTCATTGCCGGCGCCAAGTCCGGCGCCACCACCCGCGGCAGCCAGAGTGCCTTCGGACGCGTCTTCCTCCGGGTCCTGGATCAGGTGAGCGGGGATCCGGATCGTGTCCAAATCGTACGCCGCCGCATAAGCCTCCGGTTCGCTGCAGCCCACCGCGCCGGCAGGCGGCGCATCGATCAGCTCCCCCGCATGAGCTTGAGCGATCTGCATCGCGGAAGCAAGGTCCTGCCCTTCCACATGAATGTGCAGCGTAGGTTTCCCATCCGAAGCGCTGACGCCCGGCCGGTAGCCCAGCTCAAACAGCGTGTCGTAAGCAAGCCGCATATCCCGTTCCTGCGTAAATTCGAAAAATATCGGTGTGTCGCTCATAAGGTTTCCTTTCCGATGCTGTCAGATCCGCCGTGCGCCTTTCGTATCCATTGCGCACGCTGGCCGGTCGCCCTTAGTGTCCGCCAAAACCTGGCGTTTAATACCAGATGGTGACCAGAAAAGCGGCCGCATACGCGGCGGGCACGGAAAGCACAAGAGCGGCAATCCCCAGCGGCAGCGAGATGCTGCCGCCCGCGACAAGCCCGATCAGCGCAAGTCCGGGCACGGCCAGAGCGAACGACGCTTTGCGGAGCGCCTCCTGCTTGCTGATTTCGCTCCACGCGAACATGCGGAAGAAGGAAGCGCCCAGCGTTTCCCGCGCGACCGACTTCATCCAGTAGGCCAGCACGAAAGCGGCGACGGCCCACAGGACGACGTGCATCGGACCGGGAAGCCGCCATGCGGCGAACGCGAGCACAGCCGTCAGCTGGGCGTACAGCTTCCACTGGCCGGGCCGGCGGAGGACCGACTTGACGAGCGAATCGGCCAGAACCGCCGAAGCGCCCGTCCCGCGGACCACCCGCTGCGAGCGGCCCAGCAGCAGCGGAACCCGGCGTTGGCGCGGCTTCTTGCCCTCGACGATGCCCCGGAGCATCAGCGAGGCGAGCTTCAGCCTCGCCTCCCGCTCCCGCTGCACGTCGGCGTGGAACGCGCCCGCCGCCCGCAAACGGCGGCGGGCGAGCGGAACCGCGGCCGCGAGCAGCAGCGGCCCGGCGAGATAGCCCGCGGCAGTATCCGCCAGTATCAACTGGACGCAGGCCCAGTAGATAAGAAAGCCTGCCGCGAACAGCACGATGGAAGCGGCCACGCGCTTCCATCCCGCCCAGGCGAGCGCCGCAAGCTGGCGCAGCAGGCCCAGGTTGATCTTGGCCGCGTAGACGGCCAGGAACAGGGCCGCAAGCTTCAGCACGCCGCTGGATCCTTCCGCGCGCAGCAGGGGCAGCAGAGCGCCGGCCAGCAGGGCCGTCGTCAGCGACTGCAGCGCGAGCGAGTACAGGAGCCCGCGGCGCTTGATCGCGGGCATCCAGCCTTCGCTGCGGACGAGGAAGAGCTGGTCCGCTTCTTCAATGAAGAAGCGGACGGTGCCGGACCAGGCGAACAGATACAAGAAAACGGCGACCAGCGATGCCGGTATATAGCCGAACCATTCGGGCGGCGTCCGCCACCACGCCGAATAATAGATGAAGGCGAAGATCAGGGCCGGAACGATTAAATACACGGCCACCGTCCAGTCTACCGCCGTACGCAAAATACGATACTGGTAGGCCCAGTCGTCGAATAGCCGTCGTTTGAATAATTTTGCCGGTGTCATGCTCACCTTCTCCCCCTCCTCAGACCAGCGCATGGAAGCAGTCGAAGAGAGTGCCTTCCGGCAGCCCCGACTCCTGCCGCACTTCGTCCAGCGTCCCCTGCGCCACGATCCGCCCTTCGCTGAGCAGCAGAAAAGAGTCGCAAATGCGCTCCGCGGTATCGAGCACATGAGTGCTCATCAGAATGCCCGCTCCCCTCTCCCGCTCCTTCCGCAGCAGCTCCAGGAAGTCCTTCGTCGCTCTCGGATCCAGTCCGATGAACGGCTCGTCTACGATGTATAAGGAGGGCCGGTTAAGGAAGCCGATGATGAGCATCACCTTCTGCTGCATGCCTTTGGAGAAGGCCACCGGCAGCCGGTGCCGGTCAGCCGACAGCTTGAACTGGGCCAGTAGCGCCTCCGCGCGTTCCTCGAAGACCGGGCGCTCCAGCCCGTAGGCCGCCGCCGCAAGCTCCATGTGCTCCCACAGCGTGAGCTCCTCGTACAGCACCGGATGTTCCGGCACATAAGCCACCGAAGCCCGTCCGTCGGCAAATTCGATGTTCCCCTCGACATCCTTCAGCAGGCCGAGCATACTTTTGATGGTCGTGCTTTTGCCGGCGCCGTTGGGTCCGATCAGACCGATGAGCTGGCCCTCCAGGATACGGAAGTCGATATCCCGCAAAATCGCCCCGGAATCGCCGTATCCCGCCTTTTTTATATGAACCGTAGCTTTTTCCAAATAAATTCCTCCATTTCCCCATCCAGCCTGTGTCTATCCCTTTTCAAACGGGGTATGCATATTCTATAGTAGAAGTATAGCAGAAATTAATCCGGCTTCATGTTTTCGATTCTGAGTGTGAGGTGTCCGCGTATGCACAATCACAATTCCTCTGATATCGACAGCAACAAATCCGCCGCCATGTCCGCTTACCTGATTTTTTGTCTGCCGCTGATGGTTGCCAGGCATTCCAGATTCGCGATGTACCATGCGAACCAGGGGCTGCTGCTCCTGCTCTACGCGGTTTTCGCGCATCTGCTGCTCGTGCTCCTTCCGGGTGTGGAGAACTTGTTAATGCCTCCCCTGGACATCTCCGTCTTCGCGCTGGCTTTTATCGGGATACGGAACGCGCATGACGGTAGAATGAAACCGCTGCCGCTCATTGGTAAATTTGTTCTCGTCCGGTAAATCCGGACTTACAAAAGGCGATATGCGAGCCGGAACGTTTGAAAAGGCGGAACCCTTTAGCGGGAACCGCTTTTTTAATTGACCGTCTGTCAGTTCTTTCATTTGTCCGACAATTGCGCCGATTGATTGACATCCCTTATCAGATGCGTGATAATATAGCAAAATATGAGCCGGTATGCGGCTTTTGGAGGGTACCGAAATGAAACACGATCAGCATAAAATTCTCGATTGTACGATACGCGACGGAGGTCTCGTCAACAATTGGGATTTTAGCGTGGAATTTGTTCAGGATATGTATCGCGGCTTAAATGCAGCCGGCGTTGAATATATGGAGATCGGTTACAAAAACTCGGCTAAGCTCCTGAAAAGCGACAATGCGGGCCCTTGGCGTTTTCTGAATGAGGATTTCCTGCGTGAGGTTATCCCTACCAAGAACGATACGAAGCTTTCCGCGCTCGTGGATATCGGCCGCGTCGACGAGAACGACATTCTCCCCCGCGAGCAGAGCCAACTGGACCTGATCCGCGTAGCTTCTTACATCAAAGATGTGGACAAGGGTCTGCAGCTCGTACAAAAGTTCCATGACATGGGGTACGAAACGACACTGAATATCATGGCGCTCTCCCACGTGATGGAAAACGAACTCAACGAAGCGTTCGAGCTTATCAACAGAAGCCCGGTCGACGTGGTATACGTTGTCGATTCGTACGGCAGCATGAACCATAAGGATATCGACTATATGGTCAATAAATTCCAGCGTCTTCTTCCCGAGAAGAAACTGGGCCTTCATATGCATAACAATATGCAGCTCGCGTTCTCCAACACCGTAATCGGTGCCGAGAAAGGCGTCGAGTTCCTCGACACCTCCGTCTTCGGTATGGGACGCGCGGCAGGCAACTGCACCACCGAACTGCTCGTCAGCTACCTGAAAAACCCCCGTTACGACGTGCGTCCCGTCCTGGACCTGATCGAACGCCACATGGTCGCCATGCGCGAGAAAGTGGAATGGGGCTACATCATCCCTTACATGGTCGCCGGAACGCTCAACGAACACCCGCGCGTAGCCATGGCTGTCCGCAACACCGCGGACAAGGACAAGTACGTCGAGTTCTACGACAAGCTGACGACACCGGAAACTATCGCCAACAATTAATAGCCTTAACAAGATCCTTTCCTCCGGGAAGGGATCTTGTTTTGTTTTGCGGCGCCGTGAATTTGAACTCATTCCCATTAACTTTTGTTAGTATCCTTAATAATTCTCCTTTGATATAGTGATCCGTGAATAAAGCAATCGATCCTAACATCTATTGGAGTGAGATTATGTCCGCCAAAACCAAACACGATGCTTTTGAGGAATTTTATACGAGGGCATCCAATACCGGACCGGCTGCCGGTACGTTTTTCAACGATAAAGCTTATCTTTTTTACACGAACGGAAATCTGCTGGATCTCATTTGTATGGAAACTTACCTCGCCGACGATAAACAGGAAAAGGTCAGAGTCGTTAAGAGCCCGGGCAAAAAGAAAGGGCCGCTCGGCATCGAGTATTTGACCAAAGTGGCGTACGGAGGCGACGGAGTCTCCGGAGGGTATATACCGGCACTGGCCGCCTGCGCGCATGAAGGCGTCTTGTATTTGTTTTACGCGGATCAGCGGGGCACGCTGTATCAAATGACCTCCCCGGACGGAACCGAATGGTCATCGGCTCTTCCCTTAAGCGAGCGCATGCGCCTTCGGACAGACTCCCGGTTCGCAGCCGTGTCGGCCGGAACCCGCTTGTATCTCATCGGCTCCGGTGCGGACAGCAAGCTGGCGCTGAACTGGACGGATGACGGAGGGCAGACGTGGGAGCGGACGGACGCCCGTGAGCGGCGCCCCGCGAAAGATGGCAAGGCCGAGGAAATCGGCATCGCGGACGTCACTCATACGGCGGCGTGCAGCTACCGGGAGCCCGGCGGCGAAGTGCGGATCATGGTCGGCTATATTCAAAGAAGCCCGGATAAGAAGGCGGTCATTCCCCGCAAAAAAGAAGCTTTAAAAACTTGGCTCCTGCACCACGAAGAAAACGCACCGCCCCGGAAAGTAAATGAACCGCAGTCCATAGCGGAAGATGAAAACGTCAGCCACTTCGCGATCGTTCCGGGCTCTATCGAGAACGGCTATACGGGCAGCGTCCTTCAGATGTTCGTCAGCGGCAAAGCCGAGAAAGACATCAAAGCGAGGAGATACGAATACTCCGTCCCTTCAAGCCGCTGGTCGCCCCCCATTCTCCGGAACTGGGGGCATATGTCGACGCCTTCCGGGCACCATGTCGACGCCTTCCAGTTCTTCAAACCTACGGACGAGGGACATATCCGGTCGGAAATCTGGTTTACGCAGACGTTCGACGGCTCCGGTATGAAAAAACATCTCGGAGTAGGCCGATACCGCTCCGATCGGCTTACCTTGACGGACACGTTGACGAACTGGGCCAACGATGACCATCTTACGTTTCTGGGCGTTGTGGAAAGCCCCCCTCCCCACGTGCTGAACGGCTCCGAGCTTACAGACTCCATCTGTTCCTTCCGGTTCAAGTGGTCGAAGGAAGAGCAGGCGGCGGTATCCGCGAAGTACAAATTCGGCGCTTCTCTCAACTTTAGCGGCAAAGTTCCGGTCGTGGGACTCGGAGGCGAAATGAAAATCGCATACGAGCGGACACGGTCCGTCACTTCGGAAATGAAGAGCATCAAGGAATTTTCGATTGAGCTGTATCCGTCTGCCACCAAAAAAACGGCTACGCATTTGTATATCCGGCCCAACATAACCAGGCTTACCTACAAGCTGGCGGATTGGCAGGAGAACGACCTGGGCGTGCAGCTCAGTCTTTTCTCCGTATCGGATCTTAGCATCGAAGCCCGCAAAGGCAAATCCTTGAGCACGTTTCCGAAACAGCCCGATCCGAACCGCATCGAGCATTATGTGCAAAGGTTTACGGCGCTGCCCGATTATGCGGATAAGCAGCTTTCGTTCAGTATGCCGGTGAATTGGTCGGAATCCATGAAAATCGAAGAAAATTTTATTAAAGTCAGCAAAACCTTCACCTCCGTTTCCAACAGCGTATCCGTTGAATGCGAGCCTGCGGGCGAGGCGCCCGGCGATATATTTTCGATCGGTGTAGGGTCCAGCTTCATGTACACGTATGAAGTGAACGTATCCACCCAATTTTCATCCCAAATGGGCTGTACGGTCCGTTACCCGAATCCCCGTCCGGGTGAAACCGATGATATCAGCGAAGTGAAGCTGCTCATGTATGTGTTCTACCCCGATAAAAATAAAACGGATCGCTGCTACTGGATTCCGCAGGAAACGAAAAACCAGTACCCCTGGTGCGTAGCGTGGTCGGTGGATGAGCTGGTTAGGCAGCAGGTTGACAGTAAGCTTATTTGAATGCACGATAGGGCTGGGGCTCCCTGCTCAACGAATTGTTTTGGGCATTCGGAACCTTTAAAGCTGCATCTTTTTCTACCCTCAAGACGAGCTTGGGGGTAGAATCGTATTTGTAGGCATGTACCTATTAGGGAGGACGTGTATGAACAATTACGCATTACTCTTTGGACTGCTGCTGCTTTTGTTTTTCGGTTTGAACGTCCTGCTGAATGATATATCGCGCCGGGACCATGAACCTGCACCGTCATGGAGGACGAAAATATGGGCAATTCCGGTTTTCTCCTTGCTCATCATCGGGCCGGTAACCGGTTTTGCTTTCTTATATATGACATTCTTCCGGGGGATTGAACATACCAGCTCACTCATCCGTTTTACGGGCAAAGCGGATCTCTTCACTTTTTCCCTGATCATCTTGCTGAGCTTCCTGTTCTTCGAGACTTTTATTCATCCTCTCCTCCATGCACTGATTCCCGGTGTGTACATCAAGGATTTTTTGTCCGCTCTCACTTTGTCTGTCGCTCTGCACGTGATCGAATGGATACTTGCAGGCATAATGATTCTTTATAAAAAGAACAACAAAAAGAATTTAAACATGTAAAAGGGATCAAGCTCCAACCCAAGGAGCTTGATCCCTTTTTATTTGAATGCACGTGAAAACACCCCGCTCCGCGCATGGAAATCAGCTTGGCTGCATGTCCCTCCGCCGCCCGCAAACTTTGTCGAAATAAAAAGAATCTCAAATAAAATCTCGCCCGTTTATGGGCAGGTTATCACACCTTTTTCGCCTTTTATCTCGGTTTTTCTCCCCTTGTTGAGTCCTTACGCACTGTTGACAAACCACAATATATTGAGGTAAATTCATATCTATCACCTACATATTCACTATATATAGACTATATATGGATTGGACAGGTTTCCCGCCTACCAGGCGGGAATCAAAAGGGAAGTCCGGTGAGAATCCGGCGCGGTCCCGCCACTGTCAACGGGGAGCGCCCCACCCATACCGCCACTGACGAATGCCGTCGGGAAGGCTGCGGAGGGGCGCAATGAACCTGGAGCCAGGAGACCTGCCTGTCTGAAAGACACCGCTGAACCTACGGGAGATAGGGAGGTGTCCGGACGTTTTTCACATACAGCCGCCAAGCCCGGCTGTCCCCCTCTTCCGCCTTCGGGCGGGGAGCCGGGCAGCCGGCTTTGTACGCGCGGCTGCAGCCAGCCTTTTTGCAGAGCCGTCAGCGGCACGCGAAAGGGCTGGGAGCTGACTGTGAATTTAGAGCCGCTCTTTGTCACAAGGGGCGGCTTTCATCCGGGCGCGCCGACTACTTCCCGTGGTCGGCGCGCCCCGTATTTTTGATAGAGTGGAAAGGAAGATGCTTCCATGCTGGTAGTTTACGATTCCCGTACGGGAAATGTTCAACGATTCATTAACAAGCTGAATTTGAAGGCCGTACGGATCGAAGAGGATTTGACGATCCAGGAGCCGTTCGTCCTTGTTACCTATACGACCGGATTCGGTCAAATTCCCGGCAAAGTGCTGGACTTTCTGAAACATCACTCTTCTCTTCTGCGCGGCGTAGCCGCTAGCGGCAATCAGAACTGGGGACAATCCTTTGCCCTGAGCGCCGACCGCATTTCATCGGCATACGGTGTTCCGGTGCTTGCCAAATTCGAACTTTCCGGCACGTCTAGCGACGTGGAACGATTCCATAAAGGGGTGCGCCATCTTGAAGCATATTGAACTGAACAACGAACTCATGATACCGGGGGAAGACGGATTTTACCGTCTGGAGAAAGACCGCGAAGCGCTGGACGCCTTCCTTGAGGAAGTGCAAGGGCAGACCGTTCCTTTCGGCAGCATCAAAGAACGCTACGACTATCTGATCGGCGAAGATTTCTACGAGAACGTGTACGAACACTACACGCTGGAGCAGATCGAAGCCATCCACGAAACCATCCGCGAAAGCGGCTTTAAGTTCCAGTCCTACATGGCCGCTTCGAAATTTTATAAAGATTACGCCCTGCGCACCAACGATAAAAAGCAAGTCCTCGAATCGTATGAGGACCGTGCCGCCATCGTCGCTCTCCACCTCGGTGAAGGCGACTTCGGCAAAGCCCAGCGGATCGCCAAGGCGATCATCGAGCAGCGCGTCCAACCGGCAACGCCGACGTTCCTGAACGCCGGACGCAGCCGCCGGGGCGAAATGGTCTCCTGCTTCCTGCTGGAGATGGACGACTCCCTGAACTCCATTCAGTACGTCATCGGCACCTGCATGCAGTTGTCCAAAATCGGCGGCGGCGTAGCCGTGAACATGTCCAAGCTGCGCGGACGCGGCGAGCCGATCAAAGGCGTCGAAGGCGCCGCCAAGGGCATCATGCCCGTCATGAAGCTCCTAGAGGACGCCTTCTCCTACGCGGACCAAATGGGTCAGCGCAGGGGCTCCGGAGCGGTCTACTACTCCGTATTCGGCTGGGACATCATCGAATTCCTCGACTGCAAAAAGATCAATGCGGACGAAAAATCCCGCATCCAGACGCTGTCGATCGGCCTGATCGTGCCGCAGAAGTTTTACGAGCTGGCCGAGCAGAATAAACCGCTGCACGTGTTCGCCCCGTTCTCCGTCTACAAGGAGTACGGCCGTCACCTCGACGATATGAATATTGACGAGATGTACGAAGAACTGCTCGCCAACCCGAACGTGAAGAAGAAAGTCGTGATGAGCGCCCGCGACATGCTGACCAAAATTGCCGTTATCCAGCTCGAATCCGGCTACCCTTACATCATGAACCGTTCCAACGCGAACCGCGGACATGCTCTGAAAGACATCGGCAAAGTGAAAATGTCCAACCTGTGCACGGAAATTTTCCAGCTCCAGGAGACGACGGAGATCGGCGATTACGGCCAAGGCGATATTATCCGCCGGGACATTTCCTGCAACCTCGCGTCGCTTAACATCGTGAACGTGATGGAAACGAAGAGCATCCGCGATTCCGTCCACAGCGGCATCGAAGCGCTGACTTCCGTCAGCGATAACACGACGGTCGCGAACGCACCAGGCGTTGTGAAAGCGAACAAGGAGCTTCATTCCGTCGGACTCGGCGCGATGAACCTGCACGGCTATCTGTCGAAGAACCGGATCGCTTACGAAAGCCCGGAAGCAAAAGAGTTTGCGCGCGCCTTCTTCATGGCCATCAATTTCTACTCGCTGGAGAAGAGCATGGAAATCGCACGCGACCGCGGTATCACTTTCGCCGATTTCGAACGCTCCGAATACGCAAAAGGCACCTATTTCGCCAAGTACGAAGAGAAGGACTACCGTCCGGAATCCGATAAAGTCAAAGCTCTCTTCGAGGGCATGGATCTTCCGTCGCCGGAAGACTGGAAAGCTTTGAAAGAACAAGTCATGAAACACGGCCTGTACCATGCTTACCGCCTGGCCATCGCGCCGACGCAGAGCATCTCGTACGTGCAAAACGCGACTTCCAGCGTGATGCCGATTGTCGATCAGATCGAGACGCGCACGTATGCGAACTCGACGACTTACTATCCGATGCCTTACCTGTCCAAGGAGAACATGTTCTTCTACAAGTCGGCTTACCGGATGGACCCGTTCAAGATCATTGATCTTATCGCGGAAATCCAAGAGCACGTGGATCAGGGGATTTCAACGGTGCTGCACGTAAACAGCGACATCTCGACCCGTGAGCTGGCCCGCAACTACCTGTACGCCGCCAAAAAAGGCCTGAAATCGCTCTACTACACCCGCACGAAGCGGTTGACCATGGAAGAATGCCTGAGCTGCTCCGTTTAAGAGAGGGCCTGGTTAAGAATAGATTCGTGTAAAAGAAACCGGCTGCGCGACAGGAGCTTAAACACGCTTAGCGCAGACCGCAAATCATCCGTATGGCGCTATCCCGATAAGCAGCTTTATGCAGGGCCGGAACTTGTCAGCCCCGTATAAAGCTGCCTATGGTTAGGCACGGCAGCGACTGATGCCGGATTTGCAGCGCGCCCCATCCAAAGGAGAGAAAACGATGAAAGCCGTCAATTGGAATAAACCCGACGACGATTACACCTGGTCGTTTTGGCAGCAGAACGTCATGCAGTTCTGGACCGAAGAAGAAATTCCCCTTTCCGACGATAAAATGGTCTGGATCGAGATGAGTCCGGACGAGCAGGACGTCTACAAGAAGGTTCTGGGCGGCCTGACGCTGCTGGATACCCTTCAAGGCGGAGTCGGCATGCCGAGACTCGTCGAGCACATGGACGGCCTCCAGCGCAAAGCCGTGCTGTCGTTTATGGGCATGATGGAGCAGATCCATGCGAAGTCCTACAGCAGCATTTTCACGACGCTGGCGAGCAACGAAGAGATCGACGGCATTTTCCGCTGGGTCGAAGAGAACGGACGCCTGCAGCAGAAAGCGGATCTCATCAACCGCTACTACAACAGCATCCAGTCCGAGAAAGACCTGTATCTAGCGATGACGGCTTCCGTTTATCTCGAAAGCTACCTGTTCTACAGCGGCTTCTTCTACCCGCTCTATTTGGCGGGACAAGGCAAAATGACGAACAGCGGCGAGATCATCGACCTCATTCTGCGCGACGAAAGCATCCACGGCCTATACGTCGGCACGCTGGCGCAGGAGCTGTTCGCGTCTCTGAGCGAAGCGGACCAGCAGGAAGCCGCCGAGGAGCAGATCAAGCTGCTTCTGGAGCTGTACGAGATCGAGAAGCTCTACACGGAAGAGCTGTACACTCCGCTCGGCCTGCAGGACGATGTGCTGCGTTACGTGCGCTACAACGCCAACAAAGCGCTGATGAACCTCGGGCGCGATCCTTACTTCCCGGAAGAGCCGGTTCATCCGGTCGTTCTGAACGGAATCCGGACGCAGACGAAGCAGCATGACTTTTTCTCGAAAAAAGGCAACGGCTACGTCCGCGCCCTCCGCGTCGAACCGCTTAGCGACGACGATTTCAGCTTCGAAGGGCTGTAAGACCGCCGCCTTCGGCGCCCGAACGAGCAGGACGGACCGTATAAGCGGCCGCCTAAACGAAAAAGACGTACAAAATTGGAGACAATTTTGTACGTCTTTTTGCGTTCGGCTGCGGGTGTGCCGGATGTGGGCGCTCGCTGTTCGCAGCGTATGGCTGGCCTTGCCCCGGCAACGGCTGCCTCGGCTTCAGGCGTTCAACTCCCCCTGCTCCGGCAGGTCGCTTCAGCCAACCGGCTGCTCACGCTTCAGGCGTGCTTTCGCCCATGCTCCACCACGCTCTCAATCCGCATCAAGGTCGGCCATTCCTCATCGGTTAGAGGAACAGGCCCATTCCCGGAGCATCGGCAGGCCGCTCGCGAAATCCATAGCGTTCATAGAAGCCTTGCTTCCCTTTGGCGCAGGCAAGCTGGACCCAGCGGATTCCTTTTGACTTGCAGTAATCCAAAAGATGATCCATGATTTGACTGCCGAGGCCCCCATTCCGATAATCCGGCAGTACCATCATTTCGCATAGGATACACTGAATAACTCCGTCGGAAACCAGGCGACCTGACGCTACCAGCCTGTCGCCCTCATAGACCGTAACGACGTACCAACTGTTCCGGACCGCTTCGTGCAGCATGTCTTCCGTCCAGATTCCGTCCCCGTTCCATCCTGTCGATTGGAACAGCTCGTAATAATCGGCTTTCGCCGGCAGATCCGTGCGGATCTTAAAGGTCATCCCTCTCACCTCCGGTACATGTATACAACCAATAGATTAATTATCCGTTATAATGTATATTTATACAACACTAACTTCCTCTCTCCCCAACTTTGAACATGATATTCTATCGGTAAACGGTTGACCGCCGAATACGATGGATCTCATCATGAGCATGCGGGAGACTATAGACTTATGCTCCATTTTTCGGCAACTGACTTTTTTAATTGTTTTTTCAATCGTTCAAAAAAAGAGACCGATCCAAGGACCGGTCCCTCTTATTTATTCGCCTAATAATAAAGTCCATATACATTCAGACTGCATAAACTTTCGAAATACAGGCTGTTTACGAGATAAATCCTCTATCCATCGCTTCGGCCTTGCGTACCAAGGCGAAGTATTTCAGCCTAGCTCCCTCCAACGTGGTTTGAGCCTGTTGAAGCTTAAAAGAAAATTTATCGAAATCATGCTTAGAGACAAATCCGTTCTCGTAGCGGATTTTCATCTTGGCGACATCGGCCTGCGCGTCATTCAGGTTGCGCTGCTCGTTCAGCACGGTCTGATAAGCGTTCTCGGCATCGCTGTAGGTCGCGTAGATCTTTTTGACCAGCTCGGCTTTCGTCTGTTCCTGTTTCTGATAAGCGATTCCCGTGTTGACGCTCTGATACTGGCCTCCGTACGTATTCTTGGTCACGGTATTCTGCTGCTGCCAGATGGCTTCGTCGATGCCGTTGTGATCCATTTTCAGCTTAAAAGAATTAGCGAGCAGCGTTTCGGTGTCTTTCTTCACAACCGGCTGCACATTTTCGGATACGGCGGCAGGCTCTTCAAGCAGCAGGTCCGGCGTGTATTCAACTCCGATATCAAAGCACAACTGCACGAGGCCTAGGCGGTAGTTGTTCTCAAGCGTCTGAATATCGTCGCCGATTTTGTCCACCGCTTTACGGGCGGTTTCCACGTCCTCCGGAGAAGCGAGACCCGCGTCGCTCAGTACCTGAGCGCGTTTCATCTCTTTTTCCGCCACGCTTTTATACTCATGCATGAGTGAGATTTGCTTCTTGGAGCCGAGAAGCTGCACGTACTGCGCCGTCACCTGAAGCTTGATGCCTTCAATCGCTTCGTCGGTCTGGAGCAGGTTGTTCCACATGTCCGTGTCGAGCTGGTGCGAGGTTGTTTTCATCTGTTCGCGCTGGGCCTGCAAAATCTGGTTAATGCCATTAACCATCTGCCCCTGCCCTGCGATGACTTTGTTCAGCACCGTGTTGGTTTCGACAACCGGACCGATCCAGAAGAAGCTGTCCGGAGTCGCCTTGGTCGGGTCGATCTGGTATTTTTTCATCGCCTCCGGCGTCATGTAATCCTGCGGGGAAGCCGGAAGCTTGTAGCCTTCGAAACTGCCTCCGTACAGGTTGTCGCTCTGATCCTTCAGGTCGCTGCTTTTATTGCCGAGCGCGGCTGTTTTCAGGTAGAGCAATTTCATGTTGTAAGAGTTGTTAAGCGTCCGTTCCAGCACGCTGTCCAGCGTCAGCTTGCCGACCTTCTCCAGCGCGGGCAGACGCACCTCATCCTTATTGAGAGGCTTATCGGTTGTCGCGTGAAGTTGAACGAGGGTGCCGTCTTTGACTTCGAAGTAAGGCGAATGGGTATCCGCTGCCCATGCGGCCGGCACCATGCCGAATACAAAAGCGGACGCCGTCAGCGTAGCTATGATTTTTTTCATCGAAAATCCCTTCTTTTCCAAGGTATGATAAGAACTAAACGCAGGCTGAGGGACATGGGAACAAAAGCGCTGATGACTGAAACTATGTAAACGGCGCGCTGGCACCGTACAAGCATGGCTTTCGCGCGCCGGTGAAACCTTGTTGGCACTATTCCGGCCCGGAACTGAACTCTACACCGTAAGAGAGCTGTTCTCCTGCTGGACAGCAGGCAGCCCGGCCGAAGCCGGTTCATCCGTCTGCTTGCGGAACATGGCGAACCGGGTGAGCAGGAATGCCGCAAAGTAAGTGATGAGTCCCGTCAGAACAAGCGCGATGCAGTCCTTGACGATGACGTCATAGCCATTGCCTTTGACGAACACGTGGCGGACACCCTCCAGGAAGTAAGTGAGCGGCAGCAGATGGCCGAGAATGCTCAATGCCTTCGGCATCGCTTCAAACGGCCATGTATAGCCGGACAGCATGAACGACGGCACCGCGATCAGCATCGCAATCTGAGTGGAGCCGAGCTGCGCGCTCGAGAACAGGGAGATGAAATACCCGATGCCGAGCACCGCAAAGTTAAAGCAGGCCGAGAGCAGCATGGCCATCAGAATTTGTCCGCGCATCGGAAGGTCGAAGCCGAACAGCATGATCGTGAACACCACGACCGCATTCAGCATGCCGATGATAAAATAGGGGACCGATTTCGCGTAAGCGAGGCGCCACGGCATCTTTTTCCACTCCGCAAAACGGCTCCAAATCCCTTTTTCCTTATCGCGGGTGATGGTCAAGGCGATGCCGAGCAGAAGCACCTGCTGTAAAATGGCGCCCGCCAGGCCGAAAATCATAAAATCGCTGTAGTTGAACGTCGGGTTGTAAAGCACCCGGTAGCGGAACGGAACCGCGGAGAACGTCGAGCTGACCTGTTCATCCTGAAGCCCCTGCTGCTGGAGCTTCTTGCCGCTGACGCCGTAGCTGTACGTGGTCACGATCTCATTGGCCGCGCGCGTCGCGGAGTTGGAGATCATCATGTTCGCGCCGTCGATCAGCGTCATGACCGGCTGCACATCGCCGTGTTTAATGCGGGCTTCGAATTCTTTCGGGATAATGACCCCGACCTTCGCTTCTCCGCGGGAGATGGCTTCCGTCACTTCCGCCTCCGAATGGTAGGCGTTCACGACCTGGAACGTTTCGCTCTGGTCGAACGCCTGCACGATCTGGCGGCTGAGCTGGCTGTTGTCCTCGTCGAAGACGACGGTCTGCATCTCGGTTACTTTATGCTGCATATAAATCGATCCGAACAAGGTTGTGTAAAGGATCGGCACGAGGAACAGAATCGCCATCAACCGGCGGTCTTTGAAAATTTGCCGCCATTCCTCGGCGATCACGCTTCCGACTTTAAGGGGCAACGGTATCACCCGCTTTTCCTTCCCATTGTACGGTCATTCCCGTCAGAACCGATTCCGGCAGTTGAGGCAGCTCGACTTTCACGCCGAACGAGCGGATATCGGTATCGGACGCGTTCTGCGTCGCTTTCTTCACGGCGAAGTCCGCGGCCGGAGCGACCGTGCTTACTTTGCCGGTCACGGCGGCGCCGTTAGCCGTCACTTTTACGGTCACGGTATCGCCCGTTTTCAGACCGGCCGCGTCCGTTTCTTTCAGATAGAAACGCGCCCATTTTGTGTCCGCGGAAGTTTCCATCGTGAACACCGGGAAGCCGGAGCCTACCATTTCGCCCAATTGAGCGGATTGGGAAATGATGATGCCGTCGGACGGAGCAAGCAGCTCGGTGTAGCTCAGGTAAGTCTCGGCTTCGCTTTGGGCCGCTTGGGCCTGCTGCTGTCCGGACTGGGCGGATTTCACGGCGCCCTGCGCCTGCTGGATCGACGCCTGGGCGGCGTTCACGTCACCTTGGCGGATTTTCACCTGATCCATGTTCGCCTTAGCCAGCTCGACGGCCGCTTTGGCCTGTTCCACCTGCGCCTCCGCGGCCTGGATTTCCTCCGCGCGCGGTCCCTGCTGGGCAAGCGCGTACTGCTGCTGCGCCACTTCGTATTTGGCTTTGGCCTCCTCGTAGCTGACTTTCGCTTTATCCACGTCCGTCTGGGCGACGAGTCCCTCTTCCTTCATTTTTTTAACCCGGTTGTAGCTTTCTTCCGCTGTCTGGAAAACCTCTTTGGTTGCGTTCAGCTGAATCTCCGCCTGCTTTTTCTCTTCCGGTCTCGCCCCGTTCTTCAAGGCGTCCACCTTCGTCTGCGCGGCTTTCACGACCGCCTCGGCCTGTTTCACTTGTTTCTCGGCCGTTTCCGCGGTAAGCGTCACCGCTTCCTGACCCTGCTGTTTTTTCGCCTGGGCTGTCGCTTCCGCGCCCTTCGCTTCGGCGATTTTCCCTTGGGAGAGCGCTACGGCCGCTTTGGCCTGGGCTACTTTCGCCTCGATTTCCTGGCTTTGAATCCGGGCCAGCACCTGGCCTTTCTTCACAGTGTCCCCTTCTTTGACAAGAATTTCAGTCACGCGGCCGCCGGCTTTAAAGCTTGCGGCTACTTGATTCGCTTCAATATAAGCGGTCGGCAGGTTCGCCGGACGGTTCTGGGTGCTGCTCAGGGCCTCTTTGGAAGACAGCAGGAACGTTCCCCCGCCGATCAATCCGGCCATCACTACGTATACAACAGGTCTAACAAACTTCATCTAACATTTCCCTCCCAGGATACTTTCTCTAGTTCATCATTTAGGGTGTAAACGGACAAACCGCCCTTAGAGGGCGATTCCATCCATCATATAAAGCCGGATTAGATCCGAAATCTGCTCGTTGGTAAGAGGCGGATGCTTTCTTTCCCAGTCGACGAGCAGGACCAGGTACATACGCACCAGCACGAACGCGGTAATCTCGGGATCGCACGGCTTGATGCTTCCGTTCGCGACGGCGATCTCCAAATGCTGCTTAATGTAGCCGATGACGCCTTCCTCGATCTCGCGCAGAGCGTGCTGAGCCGCCGGCGTACCGAACTGGGCCACCTCCTGCGACAATTTCAGCAGCAGCTCGTGCTCCTTCCGGTAAACCAGAATGCTGTATGTAGCGGAATGCAGCTTCTCCATGATCGTGCCGCCTTTGGAAATACTGGCGTCGGCCAGTTTTCTCATCTCGGCGATCAGGGATTTGACAATCTCGTTTAGCAAATCTTCTTTTGTCTCAAAATACAGGTACAGCGTTCCCTTCCCTACGCTGGCGATTTTGGCGATCTGATCGACCGTCGTTCCTTTGTATCCGAACAAAGCAAACGATTTTTTCGCCGCATCGAGAATGTTTTCGCGCCGCTGATCCATTCGGCACCTCCGTTTTGACCAAAATCCTATTTTAGTTCTGTAGTCAAAACAATATCATCTTTACAGGGCAAAATCAACGGGCCTCCCCGGCCAAACAGCCTTACATTTTAGCCGTTTTGTCTAAAAACAGGCCTCTTTTTTCAACTTTTGCCGGATTGCCGTTCAATTTTCATCTGTTCCGTATGGAAACCGCCCCCTCCACAAACACTATCTGTAAAAGCGGAGGTGCGGGATGAGCAGCAAAATTTTGTTGGTGGAAGACGAGAGTAAAATTGCACGCGTCCTGCAGCTGGAGCTGCAGCATGAGGGCTACGAGGTCAGCCTGGCCGAGGACGGGCGCAAGGGTCTCGACATGGCTCTGGCGGAGCCGTGGGATCTCATCCTGCTCGACATCATGCTCCCCGAGCTGAGCGGGCTGGAAGTGCTGCGCCGCCTGAGGCAGCAGTCCGCGGTCCCCGTCATCCTCCTGACCGCAAGGGACGCGGTGCCCGACCGGGTAAGCGGCCTGGACCAGGGAGCGAACGACTACGTGACGAAGCCGTTCGCCATCGAAGAGCTGCTCGCCCGCATTCGCAACCTGCTCCGGCTGACGACTCAGCAGAGCCAGGCGGAGAACGAGCAGATTCTTCAGGCGGAAGATATCCTCATGAATCTGAAAAGCCGCGAGGTTACGCGCATGGGGAAATCCGTCGAACTTACCCCCAAGGAGTTCGATCTGCTCCAGTACTTGCTCCAGCACAAGGGGGAAGTAAAATCCCGGGAAGAGATCATTTCCGATGTATGGGGCTACGATTTTGTAGGCGATACGAACATTGTGGACGTCTACATCCGTTATTTGCGGCAGAAGCTCGAAAAAAATTTCCCCGGCAAGCTGATCCATACGATCCGCGGCGTCGGTTACCTCATAAAAGGAAGTGGCCCCGATGAGTCTTAAGCTGCGGTTCGCTCTGCTTCAGACTTCCCTGCTCTTTCTGATTCTTCTGGGCGTCAACTTCTTCATTTACTATCTTTTTATCGAAAACAATTCGCGCAATGAAACTCAAAATATCGAACGCAAAGCGGCCAAGCTGCTGCTTCAAGAAAATGTGGTGCAGCATCCCGAATATTGGGAAAATCCTTTTCTGCTCAAAGACTTTCTCGTAGCCAACGAACTGATCCGGCTCATCGGACCGGACTCCACGGTGCAAAAAGAAATCTACACGGACGAAACGCTCCTCCAGCGTCCCGCCAAATTCATACCCGCGACAGGCACCGTCTCCAAGCTTGTTTCCACGGACAACGGCTTCTGTCTGTATGTACAGGTGCCCGTTATGGAAAACGAGCGCCAGATCGCTTCGCTGGAAATCGCCCGCAAGCTGGTCACCCTGAACGATAACGTGCAGGTGCTGTTTCTCGCTCTTTTTTATACGACGCTCGGTGCGCTTGTCCTATCCGTTATCATCGGGTATATCTACGCCAGTCTGGTGTTCAACCCCATTCACAGGCTGGCCCAGACGATGGAAAGCATTGAACGAAGCGGAACATTCAGGCGGCTGGAAATCCAATCCACGCGTAAAAAAGACGAGATCGCCCAGCTCGGCCAGACGTTTAATGAAATGATCGGCCGGCTGGAGCAGCATTTCGAGCAGCAGAAACAGTTCCTGGCGGATGCTTCCCATGAACTGCGCACCCCGCTCACGATTATCGAGAGCTATGCGAGGCTGCTCAAGCGCTGGGCCAGCAACGATCCCCAGATTCGCGAAGAAGCCATCGAAGCGATTCTGAGCGAATCGGTCCGGCTGAGGGAAATGACGAAGAGCCTGCTCACTCTTGCGGATTCCGACGAACGGCAGCGGACCGAATGGCAGGAATTCCAGCTGCGCCCCTTGGTCCAGGCCACGGCCGCGTCCATTCAGCTGACGTTCGACCGCGAGGTGCGTCTGGATCTTCCCGAAGAAGACACTCCCCTGAAGATGAAAGGCGATCCCGAGAAAATCCGTCAGCTGCTGATCATTCTGCTCGACAACGCGATCAAGTACAGCCAGCTGCCGATCGACATCATCGTCCGGGAGCAGCCCCGTCACCTGCAGATCTCCGTCGTGGACAAAGGGATCGGCATCGAGAAGGAGGACATCCCGCAGCTGTTCAACCGGTTTTACCGCGTCGATAAAGCGCGCAGCCGCAAGAACGGAGGCGTCGGACTGGGGCTCGCCATCGCCGAGAACATCGTCAAGCTCCATGCCGGAACCCTCAAGATCCAAAGCGAGCCGGATATCGGCACAGAAGTTCATGTCAGGCTGCCAAAGGATTAAGAAAGCCCGAGAGAGAACCGGACCAACCGCTTTTGACCATCGCCTTAAGACGCCAGACATGGTGGGACGGCCCTCCTTCTTTCTTCCGGTCGCACGTGGTACGCTTTCCGGCTGCCCCCCTTGCCGTTTCGCTTCTTTCGTTACTCCGCTTCCCGACGGAAGACAAGAGCCTCGGTCAAAGGAACCCTCTCCAGCACAATAAAAAGAAACCGGCCGTCAGGGCCGGTTTCTTTTTCATTTCAATACTCGATATACGCTTCATGATAGTTGTCTTTATACCTGCGCCTGCGCACCTGTATTTGCAGAACGCCCTCCTTGTAAGTGGCCTTCGCCGTTTTCGGCAGAACCGGGCTGGGCAGCTTAATGAGTTTTCTCGGCTCATCCGTCAGCCCGAGAATTTTGACGTGACTGGTTTTCACCATGACCTGCAGCGAACGCGGATCTTCGCTTTTCGGGATTTTTAACCGGACGAAAACGTCCGTATGCGTTTCGAACGTATCGCCGTTCACGGTCTCCCTGGGCTGCTGGGACGTTGTTTGCTGCTTGCCCTTCTGCTGAGACCTGGGCTGCGCCTGTGTCTGCTGAATGTCCGCGTTCATATGGGGCGGCGGCAGTGTACGGTCGAAAACGTCGCGCACGAACCCTTCGATCCATTTGATATTCTCAATGTATTTCTGGGGCTGATCGAGAAATTTTTCGACATGCTCCCATTTAAGCCATTTATTCATGTCCGGCTGATTCATCGCAGCTCCCCCCGCTTCTTCTGCATTATATGAACGGAGGCCACCCGGTGGTGAACATTCTTTGCGGAATCCGTTAAATCGGGGAAAGGAGTATGAACATCTGGGCGCTCCCCTACATAAGCTATAAAAGAAGACGCAGCAAAGGAGAACGCCTATGCCGGCCATCGTCGGAAACGTGAAAATACTGACCGTAGGCCCCAGCTCTGTCGTTCAATTCGGGGACTGCCTGGTCATATCGCCAAACAGCAGTTCAAAAAGCTATGCTGGAGCAGGTTCTTTTAATACAGGTGATTTGCCGCATGTATTTAATGCCGTCAGCGCCACGAATACGAACGACAGCGATGCCGTCGAAGCTGAAGCGAATAAAACGGCAACGGCATGAGCTGGACGATCCATCAGACGATTACGATCCATCAGCTCCGGGTCGATGCCGTGTCCAACTCCTCCGTTCTGCAAGTCGGGAGCGCAGGCAGCATCCGTGCGCTCTCTAACCAGTACAATACGGGCGGCTTCACCGGCCCCGTTCCGGAAATCGGCAAAGGCCCCCTCGCCGGGGCCACAGGCGGGGGCCTGCCCGGGGCAGCGGAAGCCGGCAAGGCCGGTTCGGCCGGGCAGGGCGCGCCCGGCAAACCGGCGGCGGCTCCCGGCTCCACCGGCGCTGCGGAGGCGGATCCCGGAGCGGGCGGCCTGCTCGGGCCGGGTCCCCACCTGCAGCCGCCGTTCCCGCCGTGGATGCCGTGGCGGCCGCCGGCTTGCCGGGAGGCCTCTCGCGGCAGCTGACAGCGACCCGGGACCCTTCGCTGCAGGCGGCCTCATACTTCCGCCGGGGATGAGCCCCGGCGGCATTTTTGCAAAAGCGAAAGAGAGGTGAGCTTATGTACGGCTACGGGCCGGGCGATCCCAATCTGTACGCCTATCAGCTTCAACAGATGTGGACGCACATTCAGCGGCAGGAAGCCCGCATTGCCAAGCTCGAAGAGACGACCGCAGCCATGCACGGCGAGATCGAAGAGCTGAAACGGCAGCGCGGCATACATATCGACCGCATCGAATACAAATTCGATCAGCTGAAAGTCGAACAGCTTGACGGCACACTGACGATCGGCGTCTCTCCCTCTACCGTGCACGAAATCGAAGATTTCGCCGTAAACGAAATGGACGCTTCCTTCCCGGGTAACGAAACTCCGTCTTCGGACGGCTTCTCCCCGAATGAAAACCGGGAGCCCGAACAAGCCGGCGAAGGCCGCCCGGCCGCAGACGAAGGAGCCGCCAACCGGCACCTTCACGACTTTCTCGACCGCGAAGCCATGGAAGAGCTGATAGAGCTTGCGGCCAAGCGGCACTTGAACATCGGACCGGACGAAAGCAGACGGGTTATGGACGATTTGCGGCAGCAGATCGAAGCCAGAGTCCGGCAGTATGCTTCCTCCCCCGATCTCCTGCATACGGGCGGACAAGAGCCGCCGGGGAACGCAACGTGGAAACTTATCGAAAAAACAAAAGCCGACATACGCGCCGGCATCCGTAATTATTTGGCTCAATATCAGGAAGGAAAAGGGGATGGACATCCGTGAAGGTAGATTTTTATGTGGAAAATAAATGTCTGCAGGTAGGCTCCGTCTATATCATCGGGGTATCCAGTTCTTCGACCTTCCTTATCGGGGACACCGATTCCATCACCGCATCGTCCATGTTCGATACCCCGCCCGAATCCGTCATAGTGGGACCGCTCGTTCCGCTGCCCCATACTTGAGCCATGGCCAGACGACTGGTTTGGCTCACTCAGGCGAAAGTGCTCTCAATCTCCAGCGCCGCCGTTTTCCAGATCGGCGACAACGGCGGGATTCACACCCGGTTCAGAGCTCTCGCCCTGCAGCGGGAAATTCCCGTCTATCTGGGTGACGAAGGCTCCTTCGAAGCGTATTCCATTTTCGCCCGTCCTCATCCGGAAGTGCGGTTCCCGCCGGAAGCGGCAAAAACGACCCGCAACCTCGGCACCATCCAGGTAGGCCCGGTTAAGGTGCTCGGTGTGTCCGCCTCGTCGGTGATGCAGGTGGGCGGCAGCGGTCCGGTCCGCCTGCAGTCGCGGATCAAGCATATCCGCCAGTTCCGTCCGATCGGTCCCTACACCAACCCGACGGGCACGATCGCTTACACCGGTTCCGGCGAAAATCTCGAAGCCGAAAGCGGGCCTCCGGAACCCGGGGCTTCCCCTTCGAACCCTTACGGCTTGAACCGGTAGCCCGCTCCCCAAATCGTCTCGATATAAGCGGGGTCCGACGGGTTCGGTTCGATTTTCTCCCGGAGTTTGCGGATATGAACCGTCACGGTCGAAATATCGCCGATCGCGTCCATCCCCCACAGATGGTCAAACAGCTGATCTTTGCTGAACACGCGGTTGGGATTCATGGCAAGATGAGTGAGCAGATCAAATTCCTTGGTCGTGAAAGGAATTTCTTTGCCGTTGACGTATACCCTTCTGGAAGCACGGTTAATGACAAGCCCGCGGATGCGGATTTCGTCCTTGTCCTGGTCCTGCTGCCCTTTCAGTCTCTCGTACCGGGACAGATGCGCCTTGACGCGCGCCACGAGCTCTCCCGGGCTGAACGGCTTGATGATATAATCGTCGGCTCCCAAGCTGAAGCCACGGATTTTATCCAGGTCCTCCTTTTTGGCGGAAACCATCAGAATGGGTATATCCCGTTCCACGCGAATCCGCTCGCAGATGGCAAAGCCGTCGGTGCCCGGCAGCATCACATCCAGCAAAATCAGGTCGTAGCGCTCTACAAGAGCCCGCTGAAGGCCCGTCTCGCCGTGATGCTCCATATCGACCGTAAAACCGTCCAGCTCCAGATAATCGCGCTCCAGCTCGGCAATGCTTACATCGTCCTCAACGATCAGAATGCGTCCGCCTTCTTTCATGTAGCCATCCTTCCTTTCTCGTCCCGGTTTTTACACACGGTAAATTGAATCGTCGTCCCTTCCCCGAACCGGCTGTTGGCCCAGATTGTGCCTCCGTGCTCTTCAACGATCTGTTTCGCGATGGCGAGCCCCAGCCCGCTCCCCCCGGTTCGCGAGCTCCGCGACGGGTCCCCCCGGTAAAACCGGTCGAAAATATGCGGCAGCACATCGGACGGGATGCCCTGCCCGTTATCGTGAACGCCGATCACCACGAATTCCGGCCGCTCCAGAACGAAGATACGGATATGCCCCTCCGGCTTATCCCGGTACTTCTGCGCATTTTCCGTAATATTCGTGAGTACCCTCCTCAGCTTGTCCCGGTCGATTACGACCCGAAGGGGCTCCTCCGAAGAAAGCTCCAGCGTAAGCTTGATTCCCTTTTTCTCCATATCGAACTGCATGTCTTCGACGCAATCCTTCAGATAGGCCGTTAAATCCGCCTCCTCGAACTGAAAAGGCAGCTTCCGCAAATCCAGCTTGGAGTACAGAAAAAGCTCGTCGATCATCCGGTCGATGTCGACCGTTTTGGAATAGACCGTCTGGAGATAGCGGTCAAATTTGGCCTGGGAGTTCGTAACGCCGTCCATAATTCCTTCGACGTATCCCTTAATAGCCGTCACCGGCGTTTTCAGATCATGGGAAATGTTCGAGATCAGCTGCTTCCGGTTTTCCTCGTACTGCATCTGAAGCTCGATGGACTGTTTGAGCCTGCGGCGCATCTCTTCAAAAGAAACGGCAAGCTCCCCGATCTCGTCGTTGGAAGCCGGCCGCACTTCAATATCCAGCCGCCCTTCCTTGATGTGCTCCGCGGAACGCTGCAGGGCGCGGATCGGCGTAATCAGACTTCTCGACATCAGGTACGTCATCATTCCGTTCGTCAGCACGAGCACGGCGATCAGGACAGCGAGGAAGATCAGTCCGTATTTAAGAAAATATTTTTTGCCGATCGTATCGTGCGTCCCGATAAAAATACTGCCTTTTCCCCCATCGGGAAATGTAAAGTCATGATGCCTCAGCAGGTAATAATTGTTCTCCAGCTGGGAATCCGTAATGCCCGAATAGTAACTGAAAGCCGGCAGCGAATTCAGGACATCCGGGTGGTTCATGGTGGGGGAAATATACAGGATCTGATCGTCCTTGCGGATAATAAGGCCCATATTCACGCGTTCCACAAGAGCTTCCCACTGCTTCCACTGTCCCGGATCGCCGGCGTTTTGGGGGTCTATCGCGATGGCGCTGCGGATTTTGTTGTAGTTGTCATCTTCCATCTGGGCGACTTCCTTGAGCGGGTTGCCGTGAGTAATGTCGATGTGGTATTCCCTTTTAAGATCCTGGATGAGCATAAAATACAGCCCGGTTACAGTCAGTCCGACCAGAATAAGCGGGATGACCAGCATGGCTATGTAGGAAAGCAGCAGCCGGGTACGGATGGACATGAACGTATCTCCCTTGCTTTGAATTTCAATCGAGAACCGGGCGCCCCTTTAAACGCATGACCCGGGACGCCGCCGTAAAAGCGTATGTCCTCAATATACTACGCCGCAGGCCGCTCGGGAAGCGCGGTAACACACTCGGCAAAGAAAAAAGGGCCCGCCCGGCTCACCCGGAACAGACCCTTACACCGAACAGCCGGCCTTTTTGTCATACATGCAAGATTAGTTCAGTTTACCTGCAAAATGCCGATAACGCCGATTTCGTTCTCATCCGGATCCAACAGACCGAACCGGTCCCGGTTGAATTCTCTGGTAAGCGCGGACAGCTTGGTCCCGCCGGACCGCAGCGTCTCGAAGTCGTTCCGGGGGTCCGTCGATCCGATCATAAACGCCATATGAGCCAAAGCGGAGAAGCGCGGAGTCTCAAACAGGCATACGTTTATATTCGCAAAGGAAACCGCTTCCACTTCCTTATCCAGGGCAGGCAGCTTGTAAGCGAACCGGTGAAGAACAAGGGCCCCTAGCTTGCTTTCATACCACTCTACGGAGCGCTGCAGATCACGGACGGGCAGGAACGCCCCGCCAAGCCGGATAGCTCCTTCGGTCCCGGCATAAGCTTCTTCTCTCCAGCCTACGATACCGATGGGATTGCCGTCCGGATCGCTGATTTTGAAGCACTGCATATGATGAAAAGGAGCGAGCTCTTCCACGATCTCTACTCCGCTTCCGGTCATGCTCCGGTAGGCCTTCTCCGCATCGTAAACGTTCACGTTGAAGGGAGCCTCGTCGTACCGGTTAAGCTCTGTCTGCTGAACTAAGGTGAGACAGGTTCCTTCAAGGAAGGAGAGCCTGGCATGCCGGTCGTCCCGGCCCAGCAACCGAAGGCCCAGCACCTGCTCGTACCAGGGTGCCGACCGCTTCAAATCGGTGACGGGCACGAATACATCCACCAGTTTGGTAAAAGTCATTGTAATTCCTCCTGAGCGTTGATGGAACTCCGGGCGCCATTGTCTCGCTGCGCCCTCCAACCTGTCCCGAACGCCCGGAATTTCTCTAGATTCCTTCATCTATTGTACCTTGTTTTGTATCAATACACACGATGTACAATATCTTCGAAATCCGGCTCTTGCATATGTACGTCGGCAATTTCGCCCCATCCGCCGGCAAGCTGCAGGACCTCCATCGGGCCGATGTCCGTGCGGTTGAATTCCAGCACAAGCTTTTCTTTCTCTGCGGCAGTGACGCGGAACGGATACTCCTTGTCCGCCTCCCCGCCCGCAAACCCGCACGCTCCCCGGTACCGGATCATCATAATCGTCGGCAGCCCGATCCGCTGCCGCATGCCTTCCACGGTGCCGTCATAGCCGATCGTCCCGCCGTTGATGACGATCACACGCTCGCAAAGCTGCTCGATATCGTCCATATCGTGCGTGGTGAGCAGGATCGTTTTGCCCGCTTCCTTGTTCAGCTTATGCAGGAAGCCGCGGATGCTCTGCTTGGCCGCCACATCCAGGCCGATGGTGGGCTCGTCGAGGAAAAGGATATCCGGATCGTGCAGCATGGCTGCCGCCAGATCCGCTCTCATCCTCTGACCGAGCGAGAGCTTGCGGACCGGCGTATCCATAAATTCGCCGAGGCCGAGAAGTTCTCCGAGCTCCGCGAGCTTGCGCTTCAGGTCCTCCTCACGGACCCGGTACATAGCCGCCAGGATCTCGTAGGAATCCCGGACCGGCAGGTCCCACCAGAGCTGGCTTCGCTGGCCGAACACGACGCCCAGCTTGGCGACCACCCGTCTGCGGTCGCGCTGCGGGCTCAGGCCGGTGATCCGCACTTCGCCCGAAGTCGGATGCAGAATGCCCGTGAGCATTTTGATCGTCGTGGATTTCCCGGCCCCGTTAGGACCGATAAATCCTACGAAGTCTCCCCGGCCGATTGTGAAATTAACGTCGTTCACCGCCGTTTTGGACCTGTATTCTCTGGACAGCAGGCTCCGCAGACCGGCCATCCGCCCTTGACGGACCACCGGCGTACGGAACGTTTTGTTTAAATTCGTCGCGGTAATCAAAGATTTCCCCTCCTTCTGTTCACGCTCTCACTCATCGAGTCATGTCTTTGATCCATTCCGTCAGACTCCGGCGTGTGCCGTAGCCGTAATTAAAAAGCTTGCGCGTTTCTTCGAACCGTTTCTCCGCCGTTTCCGTTCCCATTACGACAGAGACCAGCCTTTTGCCGTCCCGGACCGCCGTTCCCGTAAAGCAGTACCCGGCCTGATCCGTAAACCCGGTCTTCAGCCCGTCGGCACCCGCATAGGAAAAGGAGTCTTTCGTATACGGCAGCATGCGGTTGGTCGTTTTCAGCGTCCCGAACCTGCCCGGCAGGGTATAGTCCGCCTCGGCGGTCAGCTCCAGAATGCCGGGATGCTCCCGGATGAGATAGACCGCCAGCTTGGCCGCGTCTTTAGCCGTCATGAACGTTTCTCCCGTGTTTTTCTTGGGAGCGAAAGGCCCCAGATCGGCGCGCGTCAGCCCGGTTGCGTTGGCGAATACCGTTTTACCGGAAAGGCCGATTTCTTTCGCTTTCGCGTTCATTTTCACCACGAATTCATCCTCCGTACCCCCGAGGTGTTCGGCTACCGCTACGGCGGCATCGTTGGCGGATACGATGGCCATCGTGGCCAGCATATCTTTAAGGGCAAGCTTCTCTCCCGTCTCGAGCCCGATCTGGGCACCGGTCACCTCGCTGGCATACGGACTCGTCGTCACCTGATCCTCCCAGGAAGCGCGGCCCGCCTTCACTTCTTCGTAAACGATCAGTTCCGTCATCATCTTGGACATGGAAGCCGGAGGAAGGCTCTCCTCCGCGTTCCGCTCGTAAATCACACGGCCGCTCCCCGCTTCCATCAGCAAGGCGGACGTGGCTTTGATATCCGGCTCCGTATGCTTACTTTCAGTCCACAACCAGACACCGGCGGCCGCAAGGACGGCCAACAGCAGGACTTTCCGTTTGATCCTTTTCACGTCGTTCGCTCCGCTCCTTCGGTTCTTGTCTGTATCTCTCTATATAGAAAGACGAACCAAGGCCGTCAAAAGACTCGTCTCCTTCGTTAAGCCGGCCCCTCGATATCTTTAGGCGGAAGGGCAAATCTCATACAAGCACCCGGCAGCAGCCGCGTTGTCGGATCTGTACGAGTCCGCCGGGAACGGACGAACCAAGGCGACACGTAGGGTGGACTCTCCCTATGTTCCCGTACTCTGGTAACGTGAAATACCCAGCTTCCACAGCCTCCCGGCCAGCAGGACGAAGACGAAGGCCATGACCGTTACGACGGCCAAAGCCCATCCGCCGTACTCATGCCGGATGATGACGGAAGCCGGCACATAGTTGGCCAGCCCGACCGGAAGGAACGTCAGCAGAATGTAACGAAGCCAGCTGGGGTAAACGTCCAGCGGATACTGGGCGGCGGATCTTGCCGCGTCCTCCGTCACGTTCTGAAGTTCCTCGATCCGGGTCAGCCAGAAACCGGCCGAAGCCGTAGCCAGTCCGATCGCGAACAGGATAAGGGCTCCCGAGCCGATGGCGACAGCCGTCAGCGGGATCGCTTCCCAGCCGATCTGGCCGCCGCACATCATGTGAGTCATCGCATACGCGAGAACGAGCAGGCCCTGTCCGAATTCTCCGACGAGCAGGCGGAAATTTTGAGTCATCAGGACGAAAAGCACCGGCAGGGGCCGGATCAGGAGAGCGTCCATATCCCCGCTCACCAGGTATTTTTCCAGATGATGCACATCGGAGGCCAGAGACCGGTAGATCGTTTTGGACAGCAAGATCACCGCGTACAAATAAGCCACCTCGTGCAGCGACCAGCCTTTAACGCTTCCGAAGCGGTCCAGCACCAGAGCCACCATCAGAAACTCCGCCACATTCACGAGAGCCGCCATCAAAGAAGAGAAAATAAAATTAAACTTGTACTGCATCCGGCTTCGCAAAGATGCCCGGATCAGCAGCACGTACATCCGCAGTCCGTTTCTCATCCTCCCTGCACCTCCAGCTTCTTGCGCATCGCGCCCGTCGCCAGCATGCATAATCCCGTAAAAAGAACGCACCAAAACAGCGCTGCCGGCAGTGCGGCAGGCGTCGTTCTTTCCGTGAACAGCGACACCGGAACGTACAGCAAATAGGGATACGGAGTCAGCCAGCTAAGCTGGCGAAGCCAGGCGGGAAGCCATTCCAGCGGGATGAAGAAGCCGGAAAGCAGCATGGAGAACGCATAGTTCACCCAGTAAAGCCAGCGGGATTCGGTCGTCCACATGGCGGCGGCGCCGATCAGGTAATTCATGCAGATGGAAATATAAGCGGCGAGCAGAAGCGATAGAGCGGTCCAGCCGTAAACGGAGAGCTTCCCGGGAACCGGGATCGAAAACAGGAAAAAATAGAGGATGTAGATCGGAAGAAATTTGTACACGAACTGATAGGCGATCTGGCCCCATTCCCGGTACATCTTATGCAAAAACAGAGGAACGGGACGCATCAGATCCAGGGCAATTTGTCCGGTGCGTACGGACTCCTCCATGCCGAGACCGTTCGTGATAAAAAGCACCAGCCATAATGAGGCCTGGTTGAAGGCGATATACGCGGTCATTCCTTGGACCCCGTATTCTCCCAGCGAATGACTCTCGCCTATGCCCGCCCACAAGGACACGTACACAAATCCGAACATAAAACTGGACACGTTATGAATCATATGCGCGCCCCGGTACTGCAAATTTCGCGCGTAAGCTTTACGCGCCAAGACAGAAAAAAGCATCCAACACCTCCGGTTCATCAGTAGACGATCGTTTCAGCGTGAAATGCGTGTAGAGGGATTCCATATTACCAAATGCCGCCAATAAAAATCAACCCCGAATTAAATTCAATTTGCCGTCATTGTCGCCGTTACCGCCTCCATGCGGTGCTTCCTCCGATTCATTCCAGACTCTGCCGGGTAACGATGGGTAATCCACTTTTTAAGGGAGGTTGCCTGTAATGACGCGAAAAGCAAGAGGTGTTTTTCAATCGATCCGGGAAGCCCATCGCGCTATCGAAGCGTTAAAAGAACATGGCTACAGGAACGAGGATATATCCGTTCTCGCCAAACATAGAGAAGAGTTCGGACCTTACACGGAAAGACAGGAAATTGCGGGTAAAGAGGATACGAAGGCGGAAAAAGGCGCCATTGGCGGAGCTGCCATCGGGAGTGCGGCCGGGTTGATCGCTGGGATCGGCCTGATGGCCGTACCCGGCATCGGCCCTATTCTTGCCGCAGGACCGCTGGCTGCCGCTTTATCCGGTGCGGCGATCGGAGCCGGAGCGGGCGGCGTAACGGGCGCGCTTGTCGGTGCGGGCATACCGGAGGAAGAAATCGAGAATTATCACAGCCGCGTGGATCGCGGAGATATTCTCCTCGTCGTCGATACGCCGGAAGACAAGTGGGAGCTGGTCAACGAGATTCTCCGGGAAAACCGCGACGACAACGTCACCGCCGATGAGCATTCGAAGAGTGACGTGTATGAGGCGACCCCTCATGCCGTCCACGACGATCCGGATCTTCTAAGCAATCAAGAAGATGTCAATTTCCGCCGGTAGCAAAGACCCGCGAGTCTTCACCGGATATACACCGGCAGCCTGCGGCGGTAATTCCGCGGGAGCAGCAGGGCGGGTTCTCAAGCGTGTTTTGCCGCTTGGGGGCCTGCCCTGCTTTTTTGCGTGAGAAGAAGAGCCGACCGAGGCAATAAGAGGTTTATAGCATTTACATGCGAGGACGTATAAAAGCGATCCGCTCCGGCAAGGCTGTTACTAGATTGCTAGATTCGAACGGGAAACGGAGCGATAAAAATGATGAGAAACGCGATGATGAAGAGCACCCGACAGCAGCAAAGCCCGCTGACGCAGGTACGTAGAGGCCGGACGCCGGACAGCGCAGCAGCAGGATATCCCGCTGTAACGCAGCAACGGCGCGGCGTCCCGGTTCGCGGGCTGCTCTGGGGCATCGCGCTGCTGGCCGCGCTGCTGCTGGCCGGCTGGTCCGCCGCAGCGAAGCCGACGGCCGCGGATGCGGGCCGCTCCGACCTCGCCGCGCTGCTGGCTGCCGCGGACGGCGTGCTCGCGCCGGACGCCGCCGTCACGCTGCGCTACGCGGCTCCGCTGCCTGCTGCGGCAGGCGACGACGCGCTCGCCGCAGCGGGCGACGCGCTGGCGGCACGGCTGTCGCTGCCGGCAGGCGCCGTCAGCCGCGCTTCCGGCCACGCCGTCTATGCGGCGGGCGGCGGCTCTGCGGCGGGCGGCGGCTCTGCGGCGGGCGGCGGCTCTGCGGCGGGCGGCGGCTCTGCGGCGGGCGGCGGGCTGTCGCTGCAGCTCGCCCGCCTTGACGACGGCAGCGCGTTCGTCATCGCCCGGTTGGAGGCGCGCGCAGCCGACGGCCTTCCGGCGCTGGAAGCACGCCGGGAACGCCTGGAAGCCGCCCTGCAAGCGGCAGGCGTGCAGGCGGACTGCAACGTCGTCCTGCAGGGAGCCGCAGCCCGGCCTTCGGCAGGGGCCGCGGCTCAGGCCGACGGGCTTCAGGCGCTGCTCGCGAAGCGGCTCGGCGCCGCTCCTCTGGAGCGTTATGCCGACGGGGAGACCGTCAGCATCACGATGAGCGCGCCTAAACTTCACGCTTCGGTAATCAGCGGCGGCAAACGCGTCAACCTGCAGGCCGCGGTTCACACGGTAACCGAAAGCGGACTGCAGCGGATCACAATCGGCACGCCGGTCATTACAACCGAATACTGAACTTCTTTCGTTCTCCACGAAAGCCAGGCAAGCTGCATAAAATGCGGCTTGCCTTTTACCGAACCTCATCGTATGTGCAGCCTGGGGCTCATTTTACACATCGATCCTTTAAATCCAAAACCGGAAGAAATTTTTTTCGAAAATCGGCTTCTAACAAACGGAATCCGTTTAAATAAACTTACCGGCAGCGGTAAACAGTAATTCCGCGGCGGCTGCCCAAGAAACATAAGCACAATTTATGCACGAACGGCTCACAGTCACAGCCTCATCAATCGCGCTTGCTCAAGCATCTGGTCGTTCACGGTTTAATTTCAACTTTTATTGAAATCGCTTACAATTATAATCCGGGAGGCGGTACAATGACACTGCGTTTTTTTCAATGGTTCGGTAAATGGAGTTTGCCGGAAGGTTTCGGGCGTAGATTAATGGCAGGCCTGATCCTCACGACCGTGCTTGTCTCCCTCGTGTTAAGCGCGCTGCTAAACAGGCTCGTGCCGGGTTCCATGACTTACGGCGACCTGATGACCCGCTCGCAGCCCGCCTCTTTTTATCTGCCTGATGAAAATTTTACTTACCGTGACCAGAGTGTCATTGAATCGTTTACCCGCCTGGCCCTTACCAAACAAGCTTTGCGGAAAGAAGAAGCCACCTCCGCTTTTATTCCCGGCAAGGAGCCTCTCCGGCTTTCTTATGATAACTCCAAAGGCCGGGTTATTCTCGTCGACGCGGACGGCCGGATTTATACGCCGGTATCCAAAGCGGAGCTCCGCAATGAATCCAAGCTGCACTGGCTCTGGTGGAAGCTGGATACCGGCCGCTCGTCCTACCTGTATTACGTAACCGAGCCTGACGCGGCTATCGCCCGGCTGGCCGAACAGATCAAAAATTCGGCTCCGGCATTAGAAGCGGCGGGCTGAGCCCTGAGCATCATATCCTGCCGAAGAACTTCCGCACCGCGCAAAGCTTCCAGCACGCGGTGCTCGGCGTCACATGACGGTGGTCAACCACAAAGCTGTCCTTCGCTCCTCGCCGAAGCCCTCTCTTGTCCGCTGCTTTTTTTCACATCGCACCGCTGTCCCGCCCCTTGCAGAAACCCGGCTTTCCGGTATGCGCCGCATCCGGTTCCGATGGTTCTTTCCCTGGGGCTTTTGTTCAACCTTCGAGCAGGGCAATCAGCTTTTGCAGAAGTGCAGGCTCTTCGTCCCGGAATTGGTTGAACCGGAGCCTTAACCGTTCAAACACTTCCTTATCCTCGCGGATTTCATGGCGAATGTACTGGTCCCTCAGCTTCATCGCTCTCTTAGCCAGATCTTTATAACCTTCCGCAAGCTCCTCGTCATACGGAATGATCCCCTCATTCACCAGATATTCGATCCTGTCGCTCATCATTTTTTTGTGTTCCCACAGGAGATGAAGGTGCCTTACATCGTTGCGCATTCCCAACCGGGGATCGTTTTGCTCTACGGCGTCGTAGTACATCTGCAAATAGTCGTATACCCTGATTCCGAAAGCTTCATTCTCGTCCGGATTGTAATTGATCCGGTTTAAGCGGGTCTCCCCGTTAAGATAATCGCGCAATTGGTCAATCACGGCTACTTTGTCGAAAGGATAGTGGAATTCCGGTTCGTATTTGTAAAAATACGTATGGTGATCTGACGTTTGTCCCTCCTTCAGCAGCTTTTTCATGGAATTTACGGCATCGAGAAACTCTTCGAAAGATATCTCCAGATTGCGGTATACTCCCGTATGGTCGAACATGGAGGCATAAAAGACCCGTTCTTCCCAGTTAAACCCATACAGAAAAAGGTGATGGGGGAACGGCTCCTGCTGATAGCAGGCTGCCGGAGACAGCTTGGATTCGTCCAAAAAAACGATACAGTAATACTCGTTACGGATCTGATCCGCAAAAAACTTCAGCCAATCATCCGGCGCCAGGTTTTCCAAAAACGTATAATTGACGTTGCATGTGAGCAGGAACGGATTGTTGAAATTCAGTTCATTGGGCTGGCCCCGGAAAAAATCGACGTAGCACTGCCTGCCGTCCTCGAGAAATTTCTTCGTGCAGGACAACTGGATAAAATTGCTGTAAAACCAGGGAATCGTTACTTCATGCCCGCTGGTAATCGAAAGTGTGTAGCCCCACCGCAAAAATCCTTTAAGTGGCGGATTCGATAACGGAAGCTGAACGGCGTTCATCTGGTTCTCCCCCTTCTGTCGTGGTATACGGAATCGTGACCGGCAGAGTTCCGGCAGGCTCCGCCGTGCCCGTCAGCACACGGGCCAGGGCCTGCAGGGTATGCGGATGGTGCTCGTAGCAGGCCAGGAAGCCTCTGGCCTCCGGGAATGCCGCAAGATCGACGGGATTGCGCAGGGAGACCGGGATGACTTTGGCGCCCCCCTCCAGCAGTTTGCGGACCAATGCGGGCTGCCCCGGATTAGCAGCCGTGTGGAAAATACCGGCGACGATCTGCCCGTATCGCTGCGCTTCGGAAGCCAGGGCCGCAATCTCATCCGGACTCGGGCTGGTCCCGTACACGCGTTCCGTGAGTTTCCCCCCGATAAAAAGGCGGAGGAATTCCGCCAGAGTAGCATCGTGTATCGGCTCGTCTTCGGATTTGCAGGCGGCCGAGATTTGCGGCCAGAGCACCAGCGTGTCGACGTCCGGAGACAGCCTGCAGAAATCCGGTTCACGGTTGACGGCCGTGATGCTCTCCTCACGGAGCCGTTCAATCGTCCGCAGCGTCTGCGGATTTTCCAGCAGAAGCCGCGCTTCTTCCCAGCTGCGCTCCCGCAGCTCTCCGATTCGGCGTTCCTTCAGGCGAAGAATACGCTCCACGGAAGCGTCGATCAGCTCTTCCGGCAGGCGCCCGTCGGCCACGGCACGCTCCAGAGCCGCCACGGCCTCCAGCTGGCTTGCGTACGTGTGGCTCACGAGCAGCAGATCCGCTCCGGCCAGCACGGCCCGGACGACGGCCTCGCCTACGCCGATTCCCTGCGTCACCGCGTCCATTTCCATACAGTCGGTCACGATGAGCCCCTCGAAGCCCAGCTCCTCCCGCAGCAGTCCCGTCAGGATTTCCCGGGAGAGAGTGGCAGGAACGGGCTCTCCGCCGCTGAGCAGCGGAATTCCGACGTGGGCCGTCATAACGGCTTCGGCCCCGGTCAGAGCTGCCCGACGGAACGGCACAAGCTCCACCGACCGAAGCCGTTCGAGGGAATGCCTTACGACCGGCAGCTCGGCATGGGAATCCGTCTCCGTATCGCCGTGCCCGGGAAAATGCTTGATGACGGAGGCAATACCTCCGTCCTGAAAGCCGAGCATGGCGGCGATCCCCAGCTCGGAGACCAGTTCGGCGCTGTCTCCGAACGAACGGACGTCAATAATCGGATTTCGCGGATTGACGTTGATGTCCACCACCGGCGCGAAATTCATATTGATGCCCAGCGCCTTCAGCTCTTCCGCCGTTCCCTTGGCGGCTTCGTAAAGCAGCCCGGGGTTACGCGCCGCTCCCAGCGCCATCGCCGCGGGCAACTGCCCGATCCCCTGCCTTACCCGGACGACCATGCCGCCCTCCTGGTCCGTCCCGATCCACAGCGGGATGCCGGTCGCGGCCACAGCCATCCGCTGAAGTTCATCCGTTAAAGCGAATGCCTGCCCGGGATTGTCCAGATTGCGGGAAAAGAACACGACGCCACCGGCGAAATGGTTCTCCAAAAGGTCCCGGATATTCATATCGGGCGCAAGGCCCTCAAAACCTACCATCAGAAGCTGGCCGATTTTCTCCTTCAACGTAAGCTCGCTGCACGCTCTCATTCGATTGCCCCCTTCGTCGTTACATTTGCGTCCAATCGAACATAACTCCCATGAAATCGGACTTCCGCCCGGCGAGCCGGGAATACACCGATACGGCTTCGAGCGGGCTCACTTTCTCGCTAATGAGACTTTCGACGTCCAGTTTTCCGCGACGGATGGATTCGAAAATGAATCCGTTCATGTCCGGTTCCGTCCACCCTTTGAAACCTTCCATCATCCGCCCGTGAATCCCAAGTATGCTGACCGAATTAAAGACGACTTTCGGCCCGATGGTCTGCTTCGAGGGCTCCGTCGAATCGCCCAGCAGAATCACTTTTCCAAGATCCCGGGTCAGTTGGGTACAGTGCGGCAGTACGGCGTAGGAGCCCGTAATATCGTACACCGTGTCAAGCATTCTGCCCCCGGTGAGCTCTTCTACCTGTCCGTATGCATCAGCCACCGGAAGGTCCAGCAGATCGGTCGCCCCGTTTCGGCGGGCTTGATCCAGACGGGAGCTCTCCGGCGCGATCGCGATTATTTGGCGCGCACCGCTCGAATTCAGATACTGGATCACGAGCTGGCCGATAAGACCGAGCCCGACGACGCCCACTCTTTCGCCGAATGCGGGCTCCGCGCGCAGGATACCCAGCAGGGCGACCTTGGCGATCTGCGTAAAAACCGCCTCTTCGTCACGGATCGTATCGGGAATAAGCGCCGCTTCCCGGTAATCGGCCAGGAAGTACTGGCGGTGTCCGGCAGGGCAGATGATCCTGTCGCCGGCCCGGATTCCTTCTACCCCGCTGCCCGTCTTCAGCACTTCCGCCGCCATGGAGTATCCCGGATAGAACGGGTAGCGGACCCACGATGACCAGACCGTGCCCTCGTCGAAGCGCCCTTTCAGACAGGCTAGTTCCGTTCCCGTACTGATCAGAGACTTTTTGGCCGCACATAAGATTTGTCCCGGTCCCGGCTCGGGTACCTTTTCCTCTAAAAGCTCGATCCGGTCCGGCTCCTGAAATACGCAGTTTAACGAGGTGTATCCCCCGCTTATCGCAACATCCGGCATGTTTTGGCACTTCCTTTTTTAAGTATAGGATGGGAATCCAGAATTCCTTGAATTAGCTGCTCGCGCTGCTGTACCCTCTTACGGCCTGTTTCCAGAGCAGCCGCACGACAGCGAAAAGCAGCAGCGATCCGGCCAGCGCCAGTCCCGCATAAAGCCAGCTGAGCTGCCCGAGCAGGAACATCGGGCCGAAATTGGTAACAAGGAACAGGGGAATAACGAAGGTGCCGATCCGGCGGACCCATGCAGGGTAAATGGCCATCGGAAAATTGTTGGCGTCCCATACGGAATGGGCGATTTCCGATACGGAGCCCGTCTGGACGAACCAGAACGAAAGCAGCGCCGGAATAATCATCAGGCAGTACGTGATGACGACGGAGACGACAAGCAGCAGGGCGAATCCCGCAAGCTGCACGAACGTCAGCGGAATATCCATGGCGTGCCAGCCGATACCGACCATGACGAACCCGACCAGAATGTCGGGGATCGGAAGCGCCAGATCCACATAACGCAGGGAAGCCATGAACTGGAGGGAAACCGGCTTCGTCAGCATGAGATCAAGCGTACCGTCTTTGATGTACTCGGGAATTTTCATGAAATTTGTAAAAAACAGGCCGACATAAATTCCGGTCGCCACAGTATGCATGCCGATAAAAAGCAGCAGCCCTTCGGGCGGTATTCCGTCTACGTGAAGATCGGTGCGGAACACGACGAGCACGTACAACAGCTTGGCGAGCAAATAGACGGATTCGACCAGCAGGCTCATTATAAAATTGCCCCGGAACTCCATCTGGGCGATGAGGCAATTTTTGATGAACATGCCGTACAGGAGCGCGTATTTTCTCATGATTTTAAACATATGGAACGTCCGCTACCCCCCAACCGCCGAATATTTCTTCATGGATACGCGCCACGTCAGGCGGGAAAGCCAGAAAAACAGCAGGATCCAGCCGCACTGGATCAACATCCCCTGGTACATGGCCGCCGCTTCCGTTTTGCCGCTGAGGACATTGACCGGAAAATAAATCGTATACGGGAACGGCGTGTATTGGAGCGCCTTTACAACTGTTTCCCCGAAAATTTCCAAAGGAAACATGCCCCCGCTCAAAATATTGACCAGCAGACTTGTAATGACGAAGAAGTACGAGATTTCATGCAAGTAAAACGCGCTCGCGCAGATGCAGTAGGCGATCAGGAAATTGAGCAGAAGCGCTCCCAGCAGCGTGAAGGCAAACAGGATCAGCCGTACGGCCTCCACATCCAGCACATCCCTAGCCGCCGAAATCCAAATAATTCCGATAAGCAGAATTGCCGTAATTCCGTAATAGATTGCCTTCTGTCCGAAAAAGGACACCAGGCGGTAACCGAAATAGCTCACCGGTTTGATCAAATATTTGTTAAGACCGCCGTTTTTGATATCGTCGGCAATCTGATGCTCGAACTGGGTGGCGATCAGCTTGGACACCAGCCCCGCCAAAATGGTGTACAAAATAATTTGGCCGTACGAGTACGAGAACAACGCCGCCTGGCCGGAATGCCGGTACACCGCCGTCCAGATGAAATACTGGACAAGGATCGGAAAAGCGGCTCCCAGCAGACCGAGAAAGAAGTGAAACCGGTATTCCATCGAATGCTGGACGCCCATCGAAAAAACCGCCATGTACAATTTGCGCCTGTTCATCCGGCGGATTCCTTGCGGTAAAGCATCGAAATGCTTTCCTCGATCGGTACGTCTTCAATCGTCCAGTCGACGATCGGAAACGAGTCGAGCACGCCGCGTGACACTTCCTTCAAGCGGTGCTTCGGCAGCTCCAGAACGGCATTGTAGCCGTCTCCGCTGACGATTTTGCCGAACTTGACCAGCCGATGCTCGGCAACGGGTTCGGAGAACTGCAGCCGGATAATTTTCTGCTCGCCGAAAAGATCATTGATCTTATGAAGATCCCCGTCATACAGCAGACTTCCTTCGTTAATGATGATCGTCCGCTTGCACAGATCCTCCACGTCCTTCATGTAGTGGCTCGTCAGCAGGATCGTAGCGCCGAACTGTTCATTGTAATATTTCAGAAATTCCCTGACCTTCTTCTGGGATGGAAAATCGAGGCCGATCGTCGGCTCGTCGAGGTAAAGCAGCCGGGGCCGGTGGATAAGTGCGGCGATCAGCTCCATTTTCATCCGTTCGCCCAGGGATAGCCGGCGCACCTGCACGTTCAGAAGTTCCTGAACATCCAGCATTTCCGATAACTCGGCGAGGCTCCGGCGGTAAAGATCGTCGTCCACGTCATAGATACATTTGTTCAGATAAATCGACTCGCTGGCGGGAAGATCCCACCAAAGCTGGTTTTTCTGGCCCATCACTATGGAAAACAGCCGTTTGAACTCGTTTTTCCTCTCCCACGGCACATAGCCGAGCACGTCGGCTTCCCCGCCGGTGGGATACAGAATGCCCGACAGCATTTTGAGCGTCGTGGTTTTACCCGCCCCGTTGGGTCCGAGAAATCCGACGCATTCGCCGGGGCCGATGTCGAAGGAAACGGATTTTACCGCTTCCTTCACCAGCGACTTGCGGGCGAATAAATTTTTCAGCGAATTTTTAAGCCCGGCTTCTTTCCGGTAATACACGAACGATTTGTGCAGCTCCCGCACACGGATGAAGTCCATCCCTGCCCCTCCTGAACGATTGCCTGTTTTGCCTGATTGGGCGGCATAAAGTTTAAACGCTTAAATTCCGTTATTGTAAAGCAGCACGCATTTGGAGCAAATCGGCATCAGACCGCAGGCCAGAACTTCCCTCTGTTTGCGGAGATCTTCGCCGTGGAAAATATCCGCCACGCTTTCTTCATTCAAGTTGCCGACGCTGAATTCCGGGAAAAATTTACACGGATTCACTTTGCCGTCAGGCATAACGTCCATCCGGTTGGAGATCGAAAAGCATTTCGTCCGTTTCATGGCCGGCTTCTCGCCGCCCCGGATGAAGTCTTCCACTTCCTCGGGCTCCAAAGCGGGCTGGTAGCGGACACGCACATTCCATACCCGAGAATTGACGCGGTTCAGTTCATCGATCAGCGTGTCGTAATTGTCCGGCGAAATGTGGAACGTGAACGAATGCCAGCTGTTCTTGTGGCCTTCTTCGAAACGGGCGGCGAGGTGCGGGAAATGGGCATCGAAGTAGGTGTCCATTTTCTCGGCCGTATCGTTGGGGATGTACCAAGGGAAACAGAAATAGACGGAATCGACGCCCATTTCTTCGAAGTATTCCATAAAGCTGTACAACTTGCTGACCATCTGGTCGTTTACGGTCAAGGCTACGGACACCTTGCCTTTGTACACGCCCTGCTTTTGCAGATCCAGAAGGAGCTGGACGGCGTGAATCACTTTCTTGAACGTGCCTTTGCCCCGGATCGCGTCATTCTCCTCCTCGAAGCCTTCCAGGCTGACCAGCATGACGAGATTTTCCGACATTTTCAGAATGGAATCCAGCTTCTGCTCAATAAGAATCGCATTCGTGCAAATGGTCGTGTACCGGTCTTCTTTGGCCAGCAATTCCGCCAGTTCATCGAACTTGGAGTAGAACAGCGGCTCCCCGCCCCACAGGAACACGCGCGATTTGCGTTCTCTCGTTTCGGCCAGAAGCTTCTCCACGACGGGAATCTCGATTTCATCGTTCTTCACTTCTTTGGCAAAGCCGTGATGGAAGCCGTCCGGGTTCCATTCGAAGCAGTGTTTGCAGCGCAGGTTACAGCCGTTATTGAGCTTAATTCCGATCTCGTAAGGCACGGGGGCCGCATAAGCCGGATCTTCCCTGCGCTTCCTTCCCGTTTCCGCCAGCGGAACCAGGGTTCTTTTCATATTACGAAACGTAAGTTGGTCAAACGTAACTGCTGTTTTCGGCTGCATAAGTATTCCTCCCAAAATGGTTGATTTTTGACCGCTGCTCCAGCAATCGCGTGCAAATCCCTTCCAGCAGATGTTCAGAAAAGTCCCGGGCTTGCCACTCCGCAAACCGGATACCGAAACCGCAGGTTTCCCAGTAGGTTGAATTATGAAGCTCGTGGTCGCCGAACGGCTCCAGCATGACAAAAGGGATTCCGAACGACAGCGAGTCGTTCAGGGTAGCTCCCCCCGGCTTGCTGATGATCGCT
Organism: Paenibacillus sp. GbtcB18; assembly: GCF_019091125.1. Taxonomy (NCBI): domain Bacteria; kingdom Bacillati; phylum Bacillota; class Bacilli; order Caryophanales; family Paenibacillaceae; genus Paenibacillus; species Paenibacillus sp. GbtcB18. The sequence goes on along the minus strand of NZ_JAGXJX010000008.1, from coordinate 224,222 downwards.
GCGCAATTGCGCATCAAGTCCGTGTAAACGGAGTAATCCCCGAGCGGATGCTCCCGGAGAACGCCGTCCTCACGGATATAACGGACCATCGGCGGAAACGTATGCCGCCCCTGCGCGTTCCGGCTCCACGGATCCCAGGAGGCATCCGTTCCGAAGTAGCGCGTAACCCCGTCGTCCTCCTCCACTTCGGAAGGGTCATAGACGATCACATCGAGCCGGCGGCCGAGCGCACGGAGTTCGCGGATCGTCTCGGCGTATGTGCCGATCCCCCAGCCGCCGCCGTGGATCAGAATGCGTCCGGTACGCTGCCCGTAGGGCAAGGGCTCCGCTTCGTCCGAAGCGATGTAAGCGCCCGGGGACAGCAGAGAAGGCTCGTAGAACCAGACGTTGTCATAGCCGGGATACAACTGCTTGTGTACCTTAAACGACGGCGTATCCCACGCGTCCAGCCGGATCAGCCGGATATCCAGCGGTTTGCCGGCAGCCGCCTTGTAGCGCTCCAGGATCGGCAGCCAGAAGCCGGTAAACACCGCAAACCGGGTGACGCCGGCCCGCATCCAGTCTTCGAGCAGCCTCAGGACCGCTTCCTCGTTCAGGGAAGTGTCGACGGGCCTGGCCAGCTTATGCCCCATACGGGCCACGGAGAAGTCCGCATGGAACGCTTTTTTGGTGGCCCGGATCTTGTCCCGGACTTCTTCGTGATACACGTTCTCCAGAACGTGAACATCCGAACCGACTCCCCTGCCCTGCAGGTACGTGTGCAGATGCATAGCGGGAATGTATGCGCCGAGCGAATTCCCCGACGCCAGCAAGGTAACCGAAGATGAATTCATGTTGCAGCTCCCGAGTGGCAAATTTAGTTGTACACTTTAACGGACAAGTCGGCGAGAACGTGCCGCAAGCTTTCGATCAGTTCGCTGCGGTGTTCGTCGTCACGGCCGACAACCGATACATACAGCCGCCCCTTCGGCATACCGCGTTTGCTCAGTGTTCCCTCGGCCATGCGGCGGCGGCTCAAAATCTCGTTGACCATCACGGTATTGGATGAGAGAGGCACGATCCCGTACCCGCCGGGGGCCGTCAGCAGCAGACCGGTCTCACGCAGAGCATGCAGCAGTCTGCCGAACGCGAAGCCTTCCGGAAGCCCGAGGGAGAGGAACGTAAGCCAGCCCGTACGGCCGTGCTTCTCCCAGCATTTATCGAGATAAGCGTTAATGAGGCCCATGGACTTGCGGGCGTTAATCTCCACGATGGATACGACTTCCCCATCCTCCAGGACCATGGAGTCGAAGCAGACGAAGCCGTGGTAACCGTCCTCCGCCAGAAGCCGGAGCGCTTTCTCCATCACACCGAAGTAGCCGGCGTTCTCCAGCAGGCGGATAAACGATTCATCCGCTTTGATCGACCCGCCGTAATTTTGCTGGTGGTTGATCATCCGTTGAACGGAGATGAATTCCGCTTCCCCGCTCTCCCGGATGAACCAGTGAGAACTGAAATCCGTTTCTTTCTTCAACAAAGGCTCCAGCAGGAAATGAGAGCGCAGTCCGCTTCCCTCCTGTTTATGCAAGTGTTCCGCAATCCTCCGCTGCATCGCTTCGCTGTCGATGAGCAGATTTCCCTTGCCCGAAACGCCGAAGGGATCTTTCAGCAGGTAAGGCCCCTGCTTCAGAAGCGCATTCCCGGCCGCCTCCACTTCTGCCGCACTGCCAACTTCCGTGCCGTAGCACTTCTCGCCGATCCTGGCCAGGAGACGGTTGGAGTACATCTTCGAGTTGACGCGCACAACCGTCTCCAGGTCCGGCAGGGGCACCAGCGGTCCGGCCGCCTGCAGGTACGCTTCCGTCTCCGCCGTAATGGCGTACGGGGACAAAACGCCGGCTGCGCCGGTGATTCCAGCTTCCTCCGCCGGTTGCGCTTGCCCGGAAGCTCCGTCGACATTCACCGGAGCAAAGGATTGCGGCAGCCCCGCACCGGCGGAATAACCGGAACCGGCGGCCTGCAGCACCCTCTTCTCCGCATCGGCAAGCTTGTCTTTGCCGGCCGCAAGCCGGAACACACACTGCTTGAAATCGTCCGGTCCCGGCAGGGTGGTCCGCTCGTCGTTCAAATCATAGAGATAACGGTTCCGAAAGGAAAACCCTACCCCCTCCAGGTACTCGTGCAGCACCGGATCGATCTTGCAGCGGCTGTAAAGGATATCTTCCGGTCCGCAGAACGGAAACAACAGGTCGTCCATGCAGAGGACAATGGACTCCCGGTCCTTATCAGGCATAGCCGGCAGCCGGGCCAGATCCGGATCCCTCCAGCGCGTTTCGGGATCGAAGGTTCCCATCACGGTTTTCGGAATCACGCGGGCTTTACTGTTTGACATCTTCATACTGCGGCTGCGCTGGGGACTGGCAGCTTTTCAAAAAAGAAATAAACGCTTCGATCGACTCGAGATGTTCGTAATCGAACTGGTCGTAGTCGATGGCGACGTTCAACTGATCCTCGACTTTCAGCATAAACTGGATCATTTGCAGTGAATCGAGGCCTATATCGTTGTTAAGGTCCGTTGAGGGGGACAGGGAATGCCGGAGTTCCGGTTGATCTTCTTTGATAGCGCACAAAATGTCTACGATTTTATCGTACATGACTACACTCCTTTAAAGGGTTAATGTGTGTGGGTGCAACCGAGTTTCTTGCGTTTACAAACTCCAGTACAAATGATAACCTGCTCGCTGTCTCCCCTCCTTTTTCCATAAGTTACAATTATTATCCTCCCGCTGTTAAAAGCTGTCAATGTTTACAATCCTGTATAAATATTAAGTTTTGTTTACAAAAACCTAAAATAAGACACTTATTCAGGCTTTTCCCACACTTTTTTTAAAAGAGCAAGAGAAGAGTCATGGTTGGAAAAATGCGCTGACCGGACCCGTTCCCGTTTCAACCTATTCCCCTCCGGTTAAGAAGAACTACAACAGAACAAGAGAGGAGAATGAGTCATGAAATCTTCCTTGATGCAAAAGGTTGCGACAGGAGTTTTAGTGGCGGTGCTCCCGAAACTCGTTGACATGGCCTTCGAAAAAATGAGAAGCAAAAAACAGAGCCGCGTCCAGTAAACGGACAACGGCCTGACTGCCCCGGGCAGCTGATTCCCTCACTCCGTTCTTGCCTGTCAGGCGCGCTGCACAAGGCCGGAACGTTTGCATAGAATGAAGCAGAAAAAATCCCTCTTAAGTAAACAACGTTTACTTAAGAGGGATTTTTTTGATGCTTTCTTGAATGCAGGGAGAGTGCTTTCCCGACATGAAAAATGTGGTAAAATATACAAATAAAATCGTAATTTTGGCGTCGTTTCTTTGCCCGGAGGTGATGGTTTGATTGCTCTTGTCTATTCATTCCTAAGCATTGCCGCATTGCTCACCGTAAAATTCCTGAACTTCAGTCCCGCGGTTACACTTACTATAGCGTGCTTGCTTATCGCTGCCGCCTTCATATGTGCGTACCTGGATTACAAAAGAAACAAAGGCTTTAACGCTTATATGAAAAACGTCAGCATAACCTACTTGATTTTCATCGTGATTTTCGCTTATACAGCGGTGAGTCTGTAAGGCCCTTACCAGTTGCTCTTTCTATTTCATTTCGTTTTTCAGGAGTTGATTAGAGTTAAACTTCGACGAATAATTATCATAATCCTTACTTTAATTTGTGTCGGATTGCTTGTTGCCCGGTACGTCAATAATTCTCTTGAAAAACCTGTTCTGACTAAAGACGAAGCCGTATCTATTGCAAAAGGAAAGCTTCAGTGGACTGAATCACAGCTTATGGATAATACATTAATTGACAGAAAAACAACTCAATTTGATCCTATTGAAAGGGAATCTTATTTTTTTGAAAAAGTTAATAAACGCCACCGTTATTTTTATCACATCGTATATTGGAATCATTCGGATCCTAAGGGCGCGATCGCCGATCTGTGGATAGACAGTAAGGATGGAAAGGTTATACTGGGGAAAATCCATGAACCGGATCTAAAGACTACGCGGGAGTTTTCCGATTTAGAATAAGTAGAATTTGAAAAAACAAGGTCAAGGGCTGGAGTACAGCCTTTGACCTTGTTTTTTAATGTTCACACCCTTAACCCTTAACCGCGCCGGCAACCATGCCCTTCATGATCTGCTCCTGGAACGCCAGGTAGATCAGAATGGTCGGGATGACGGAGATGGCCATGGCCGCCATCGTCAGACTGTAGTCCGTACCGAAACCGGTAGCGAACTGAGACAAGCTGAGCGGAAGCGTCTTGAGGGACGGCTTGTTGATAAACACGAGCGCAAACGCGAAATCGTTCCAATAACGCAGGAACGCGAGAATTCCGACGGTGGACATCGCGGGAACGGACAGGGGCAGCAGCATTTTGGTGAAAATGCCCCAGTAGCCCGTACCGTCGATCAGTGCGGCTTCCTCGATTTCCTTCGGCACCGACGTCATGTAGGCCGCGATAATGAAGATGGCTACCGGCAGCTCAAAGGCGACGTACGGCAGAATCAGCGCGCCGTATGTGTCGAGCATGCCGATTTTTTTCAGCATGATGAACAGCGGCACAAGCGTACTGTGCACGGGAATAAGCATGCCGAGCAGGAAGTAGCCCATCAGCGGTCCGCGCAGGCGGAACGAGAAGCGGGAGAGGACGAACGCGGTCAGCGCGCCGATGGCCAGGGTAAGCACCAGCGCAACCAGCGTGACGATCGCCGAGTTGATAACGGCCGTCTCGATGTCGGCCACTTTCCAGGCCTGCACGAAGTTGTTCCATTTCCATTCTGCCGGAAAGCCGAACGGCTTGCCGAAAAATTCATCGTTGGTCTTGAAGGCGCTGATAAACAGCCAAATCAGCGGGTACAGCGTAACGAGCGCATATACCGCGAGCAAAATATTTAAAATCGAGCTTTTGGCAAGCTTGCCAAAAACGCTCTCTCTGCGGGCAGGTCCCGTCCCTTTCACGGGAGGAACAGCGGTTCCGGTCATCTGTGGCATACTAGCCCTCCTCCTTTCGTCATACAGCCTGGTTCCGTCTCATGAGACGCTGGCTTCCGGCAATCAGCACCAGGCTGATAATAATGATCAGCGTGGAAATGGCGCTGCCGTAACCGAAGCGGTAGACGGAGAACGTGTTGTTGTACATATAGGAGGCGAGCAGTTCCGTTGAATGCGCAGGACCGCCCCCGGTCATGACATAGATCAGGTCGAAAGCTTTCAAGCTTCCCGAAATACAAAGCACGATCGTGACCTTCACGGTATCCCAGATCATCGGCAGCGTAACGGAGAACAGCTTGCGGCTTCCCGTCGCCCCGTCGATCATGGCGGCATCGTCAATATCCGAAGGAATATTTTGAAGCGCCGCGATAAACATGATTAGATAAGGCCCGATATAGTTCCAGATAATCGGAACAGTCAGCGCGAGCATGGAGACCGATTTGTCGGAAAGCCAGGCTTTCTTCCACGATTCCAGCCCCACCGCATCCAGCAGGAAGTTCAGAATCCCGATTTGCGGGTGATAAATGTAGCTCCAGATAATCCCGACGACGACCGACGAAAGCACCATCGGCATAAATACCGCCGAACGGATAAAACGCTGGAAGAAGTTGCTCTTGCGCAGCACAAGGGCCAGCACAAGGGCGATCGGCACCTGTCCGAAGACGGAAGCCGCTACCACGATCAGGTTATTTTTTAACGCGAGCCAGAAGATCGGATCCTTCAGAGCTTCGACATAGTTATCAAATCCGTTGAACTTGGCTTCTCCAATCCCTTTCCAGTCGAAAAACCCGTAATACGCCGACCAGAAAATCGGGATAATGACAAATACGCTGTAAATAAGCAGCGCAGGCAGGAGACCAAGCACGATAAAGTTGGTCCTTCTTGACGAGGAAGTCATGGCGTCTCTCCCCTCCTGTTGGTGTATACCTTCAAGGCGGTTCATAAAAAATCTACTAAACCTATCAGGAAGCATGGTTATTCGCCGGTAAGCAGCGTACGGAAACCGCTTCGGACTGCATAACGCGAGCAGACTGCGGAGCGTATTTCCGCCGTGCTTTTACCGGGAATTCCGTGGTGCCCGGCTTCTCGCCGGGATCGTTGTTTTTATGAGTTCAATCGGTCAAAAAGCTGCCGGTACCCGGTTCGCGCCGCTGCACGGCCGTCCCGTTATTCCGTCGGGTCTTCCTCCGCCGTTCAGGCTCTCTCCGCTGCTCTTTGTTAAAAACGGGGCGACCAGCGCCCCGCTTCTTCTACTACCTCTTGTTATTTGCCGAGGGATTTCGCTTGTGCATCTTGCAGTTTCTTCGCGATATCTTCCGGTTTGCCGCCCATCAGAAGCTCCTGGATTCCGTTGTTGATCACTTCGGAAGCCGCCGAGGAAAGCTGGGAATCATAAACCGGCGTACGTTTTACCTGGCCTACCAGGTCGTTCACTTTTGCGAACAGAGTGGAAACCTTGCTCTTATCGAGCTCGACTTTATAAGAGACCAACTGGTTGGACTCCAGCGTGCGCTTCTGCGCTTCCGGTCCGGCCAACGCCTGAATCAGCTTGTGAGCCGCTTCTTTCTTCGCGCCCTCCACTTTCTTGTTGAGGCCCAGACCTATGCCTACAACGCCGGAGAGGGATTTCGGATCGCCTTTGCCGTTAGGAACGGAAGGCAGCACCGTCACTTCGATGTTGTTCAACGCTTCCGGCTGCGCGCCGTTGGTCAGGTTGGTCAAGGCCCATCCGCCGTCGATCATCATAGCCGCTTTGCCTTGTGCAAACATTTGCTCCATTTGCGTGTTGTCGATGGAGTTAAAGCCTTCCTGGAAAGCTCCCGCCTTGCCGAGATCCTGCAGCGCTTTCAGAGCGGCTACGAATTCGGGATCGGTGAACTTCGCGCCGTCTTGTGCCGCCGCTTTCATAAACCATTCCGTACCGGTGAAACGGTCGGCCAGAGAACTGAGGATACTGGACTGCGCCAGCCATGCCGCTTTATTGCCGAGAGCGATCGGAGTAATTTTCTTGGATTTGAACGTTTCGACGGCTTTCATCATTTCGTCCCAAGTTTTAGGTACCGTTACGCCGTTATCGTCAAAAATTTTCTTGTTGTAGTAAAGGATAGAGGTCGGGGACAACGACATCGGAATGCTGTATACTTTGCCGTCTACCGTAAAATCGTCGAAGGAGTTCGGGAGGAAACCGTTCTTCCATTCCGCATTTTTATCGAGCAGATCGCCTACAGGCTGAAGCAAGTTACCGCTTACAAATTCTTTGGTCATAGCGCCCGGCCACATCTGGAACAAGTCCGGCATTTCGTTTGCCGCTGCAACCGTTTTCAAACGCGTTTTGTAACCGTCCGGCGGAATCGCCTGTACTTCAAGCTCTACATTCGGGTTTGCTTTTTTGTATTCTTCGATGATAGCCCGCATCGTTTTGGCGCGCGCGTCTTCACCCGTAAAGTTGTGCCAAAGGGAAAGCTTTACTTTCTCGGTCCCTTTACCGGCGTCGCCCGTGCTCGTTTTTGCCGGCTCTTTGCTGCATGCGGATAACAATGAAAGTGACAGAATCAGCGCAATACCTGTTTTTGCCGTTTTTTTCATCATGTGTAACCCCTCCTTATCTCTATTCTTTTTTAGTATAAAAGGGGACAGCCCTTGTCAAAAGGGGAGTGATTTCGGGGATAGGGTGGGGTAAATTCAGCCTTTTTATACATCCTCACCCTCCAATACCTGGAAAATAAGAAAGCTCCGATGATGCCGGCAAGCACCATGGAGCCTTCATTTTAAACACCCGACAGGGCCGTGCTTATCCGGGTTGCCCTGCTTTCCTCCCGGCTTCGCGAGCCCGAATCTACCGAATTCAGAGAGACGGAAATGTTCCGGCTTCAAGGCGCTATCCACGTTCAAAAGCACGTATCCGGCCAACCGGCCCGGCTAAGGGTCCCACGCTTTACTGCTTGCCTTCCCGCCCCGCACGGAATTCCGTCGGCGTCTGTCCCGTGTATTTTTTGAACAGCTGGCTGAAATATTTAATATCCTCGTAGCCGACCTTTTTGGCTACCTCGCTGACCTTCACGGGGGTTTCGCTTAAAATTTCGGCGGCCCGGCGGATACGTTCCCTCATAACGAATTCAATGTAGTTTACGCCCGTTTCCCGTTTGAAAACTTCACTGAAATGATTCGGATGAACATGAACGTGCCCCGCCACCTGCTGGAGCGTCAGGGTCCGGTCGAGATTATCCTGAATGTAGGCGATCGCCCGCTTGATATAGAGAACGCCGTCTTCCGACACGTATTGATAGTAGGTTTCCATAATGACGCGCAGCCGCAGATACAGGTTCTCCTGGAGATCGCCCTGCCCTTCGGCGCCCGGTCCGTCTCCCGGATGCTTGTCTCCCTGCGCCCGTTTGGCAGGATCCTGCTCCGGCAGACGGGGAAGCTGCGGCAGGCCGAGCGCCGCCGCGGTCCGTTCCAGCCACCGGTGGGCCGCAACGACGAGCGAATCCGAGTAGGCCTTCAGCGAAGCGGGCGTCGCCTCGGCATCGGCGATCTCGCTGTCCAGCGCCTTCTGCACGAAGTGGCGCAGCTCGATTGGATTGCCGTTCTTGAGCAGAATCGCCAGTTCCGATTCTTCCTCCTTCGAGCAGACCGTGCGCCCGCCCTTGCGGCCCTCCACCGCTTCGTAGGCAAGCAGCGTTTCCGTTCCCGCGAATCCGCGGAACGATGCGGCATAGACCGCCTCCCGGTAGGAGCACGGCACCTGCCCGAGCCCGGTTACCCGCGAGCCTGCTGCGGTGAACAGCACGCACTTGAGCTTGTCCGAGATGCGGCCGAGCTTGCTGCGCAGAGCCCCCGCATCCCTGCCTTCCGCCCGGAGCAGGACGACGATGTCGTCTCTGCGCCGCAGAGTCTCGCAGGGCAGCAGCTCGCCGAGCATATTATCGACGGCGAACTGGAGCAGGCTTCCCGCAGCGCGGCTGTCGCCCCAGCCATGCACGCTGACCAGCAGCACCTGCAGGCACACGCCCTCAGCCGCTTCAGGCAGGTAAGGCAGGCCAAGCTTGGCCAGCACCTGGGGCACCTGCTCCAGCGAATCGGCATCGTCGATGCCTTCGGTCGCAAGACGCTCCAGCAGCCTGCTGCGGAAGGCGCCGCGCTGCATATTGTCCGCTTTGCGGGCATCCCACTTGCTCACAATACGCTGCTTCGCTTTCATCACGGCCCGGATAATTTCTTCCGGCCGGCTCGATTTCAGCAAATAATCGCCGATGCCGCCGCGGATAGCCTGTTGGACGTAAGCAAAATCGTCGTAGCCCGTCAGCACGATAATTTCGCTGTCCGGAAGCATCTGCTTCACCTTCTCGGCCATCGTGATTCCGTCCATTCCGCCCATCCGGATATCCGTCAGTACGATATGGGGATGCTCGGCGGGGACGCGTTCCAGCGCTTCTTCCGCCGACTCCGCGGCCGGAAGAAGACGGAAGCCCAGCTCCTCCCACTGTATGACCGTGCTTAAGCCGGTGCGGATAATGACTTCGTCATCGACAATCAGAATATTCATGCCGTCCCCGCCCCCTCTACAATCGGTATCATAAATGTAATCACCGTGCCTTCTCCGACGATACTGCGGATATGCAGCCCCGCCTCGCTGCCGTAATGAAGCTGCAGCCTCCGGTGGACGTTGCGCAAGCCGTAGCTGCCCGGCACGACAGGCTCGTCCGCCGCCGATAAGGCCGCCCGGATTTCATTCAATTTGTCGGGTTCGATTCCTATCCCGGTATCTTCCACCATAAAGGTCAGCTCCGTGCCCATCCGCTGTGCGTAGACGCGAATGCTGCCCTTTTCGCGCTGCTTCTGGATGCCGTGAATGAGCGCATTCTCGATGAGCGGCTGAAGAAGCAGCTTCAGTACCGGCTTCTGCCGGATATCCGGGTCCACGACGAACTCGATATCGAATTTGTCGGGATAGCGGACGGCCTGGATGGCGGCGTAGTGCTCGGCGTGAGCGATTTCCTGCTGCACCTCGCAGTACTCCGCCCCCTTGTTCAGGCTGAACCGCAGAAAATCACTGAGATGACCGACCATCTCGGCAATTTTCATATCCTGGCTCATCAGAGCCATCCAGTGGACCGAAGAGAGCGTATTGTACAGAAAATGCGGATGAATCTGCGCTTGAAGAGCGAGCATGTCGGTCTCCTTCTTCCGCGCTTCATTCAGCTTTACCTGCTCGGTCAGGCGTTCTATCCGGTCGCTTAACCGGTTGTAGCTGCGCATAAGCTGCCCGACCTCGTCGGCCGATGTGACCGGAAGGGCTTTCATAGGCTCCTCCGGATCGGTGTCCTTGAGGAACCGGGTCAGCATAAGCAGCGGCTTCGTCACCCGCTGGACGAAGAAAATCACGAGCGAAGCGACCAGAACCACCGCAATCGCGACCGCCGCGGCAGTGAGAAGCAGCACGTAACGGTTCTGCTCGCGGAAGTTTTTGTACGGCATGATGCCGACCAGCTTCCAGTCCACGCCGGGCACCGTATCGTACAAAACCGTGTTTCTGTCGTCGCCCTGCCCTACATTAAAAGAACCCGAGGTCCCCGTAATACCGGGCATTCCCGGCATCCATTCGGACAGAGGGCGGTTCATCCATTCCACTCCGGGGCCCGCGATAATGTTGCCCTGCTCGTTCACGAGCAGAACGCTGCCGCCTTCGCTGATGTTCGATTTTCGAAGAGTATCGGCAATCACTTTCTGGTCCAGGCTGATCGTCAGGCTGCCCAGATGAGCGAATGTATTCACACTGCGGATGGGCCGCACCAGGGAAATCACATCTTTCTCGCCTATAGTGGTCTGGTTCTTATACAAGGGTGTCCACCATTTCGGACGGTTTCCGGGCTCGGTGTCCTTGGGACCCGGCCAGGCGGGCATTCCCGAGCTGACAATGCTTGTATTGGATAAGGAAGGAAGATCTCTCGCAGAATCTATGGTGATTTCGGCAATATATGGTTTCGAGAACGCCAGGTTGGTCAGAAATCCTATAATAATGGTAGGCCTGAGCGCATCCCACTGGGTATCGGACAAATACTGCTGCACATCTCTCTGCCCTATCAGGAAAATCGACATGTTCTCCACGTCCTGGACCATAAGCTCCATGTTGGTTCTCATCTGGGTCAGAAGCCCGAAACCGGACTGCTTCGCCTTTTCTTCCGTAACCGACGAAGCGATTTGATAGGAAAATATTCCGAAAGACAACAGCGGAATCCCAATGGATACCAGCATCAGAAATGATAGTTTCCGCTTCAGCGAACGGTCCAGCCAGCGCCTCATCTTCTATCCCCCGCTTAATAAATGTTCAGATCATATCGAAATAGGTAGATAGCATCATCCTAACATACATTTCGGTCCGTTATCCTAACTTTTTAAGCCTTTCCCGATCCAGACAATTTCCAATTATGCCGAAAAAGGTTATAATGGTAGAAACGTCCGAGTTTCCCGTCTACCCTAAAAGGCATCCTCGCGATGCCGGCAAAGGAGGTCACCCTATCATGAATCATGAGGAAACGGGCAGACGCCTTTTTCAAATGGCGGAGAATTTAGCGGAGTATGTGACTCAGCTTCAATATAAGTATCAGCCGGAACTGACGGAACGGTTCGGCGAACGCGGACGTTTGCTGACGATTCAAGACTCCGGTTACAGCATTAAGTATCTGGCCGAGAGCGTATACATGCAAAGTCCCGACTTGTTCAATCACTACACATCCTGGATGACGGAGCTTCTGTCCGGCTACCAAGTATCGAGGGAAGACTTGGCAATGAATTTCCGGATGATCGAACAAGCGGTTAACGCTCATTTCGGGGAAGCGGATCGCGCATTGATCGGCGAATACCTCGAAATCGGACTCCATCAGATCCAATCCGCCCAGACTTCGGAGACATTCTTATCCGAAGAACGGCCCTTCGCGGAAACGGCAATCGCTTATACCGAAGCCATCCTGCGGGGGGACCGCCGAGAGGCGTTAAAGCTCATTTTAACGAAGCTGGAGGAAGGCACGGCAATAGCCGATCTGTACCTCCATGTCTTTCAACCGTCTCAACGGGAAATCGGCCGGCTGTGGCAGACCAACCAGATTACCGTCGCACAGGAGCACTTGTGTACGGCTGCCACACAGATGATTATGTCGCACTTGTATCCGCACTTGTTTGCAACCGAGCGCAGCGGTAACACGATGGTGGCCGCCTGCGTGGGACAGGAGCTCCATGAAATCGGGTTACGCATGGTCGCCGATCTCTTTGAACTGAACGGTTGGGATACCTACTATCTGGGCGCCAATGTCCCTTCGCGCAGTTTGATCCGTACCCTTGTCGAGAAGAAAGCACAAGTAGTCGCCATCTCGGCGACTATGACGTTTCACGTGCATCTGGTGGAAGAGCTGATTGCCGAAATCCGCAGCAGTGAGGCAGGACAATATGTGCACATTCTGGTGGGCGGACTGCCGTTCAATATTGACCGCGATCTCTGGCGTAAAGTCGGAGCCGACGGTTATGCGAACGACGCGCAGGAAGCCATTCGGCTGGCGGACCACTGGAAACACCACCGTATCGGAAACGAATTAGCACGGTCCAATTGAGACCGCTCGTTTACCGAGGAAGGAGGATTCTACGTGGATCCCAATATGAAAACAGAGGACGAACGTCTGGAAATCACTCATTATCGCCAAACGATCGAGAAACTTTCCCAGCAGCTCATTCAAGCCAGACAACGCGAGGAACAAGCCCTAACCCAGTTCAGTTCCCTGAACAACGAGCTGGTCACGCTGCAGAGGCAGCTTTCCAAAACCAATGTAGAACTGGTACGGTCCAAGGCGGAAGCCGAAAGAGCCAACGAGGCGAAAAGCATGTTTCTTGCCACCATGAGCCATGAAATCCGCACACCTATGAACGGCATACTCGGTATGGCCGAACTACTCGCCGACACGCTGCAGACCGAAGAACAGAAACAGTCCATCGCGATTATCGAAGAATCCGCGTCGCTTCTCTTGACGATCATTAACGATATCCTCGATCTTTCCAAAATCGAAGCCGGCCATATGCAGCCGGAGCCGGAAACATTCGAGGTCCGGAAACTCCTCAACCACTCCCTTAAGCTCCTTGAACCGAACGCTTCCCGAAAGCGAAATAAGCTGAGGGGTACCGTCGATGAATCCGTCGGCCAATTTCTGACCGGAGATGCAGGAAGAATCCGACAAATTCTGATTAATTTAGCGGGAAATGCCATTAAATTTACCGACGGCGGCGAGATTCATATCCGCATTCACCTGCTGCAAAGCTCGGCCACCTTTCAGACTCTGCGCTTTGAGGTGACGGATACGGGAGTGGGCATCCCGGAAGAACATGTCAATCGTGTGTTCGAGCCGTTTTACCAGGCCCATACTCAGCGGGAAGACGCCCAGAAGAGCACCGGCCTCGGCTTATCCATCTGCAAGCGCCTTGTCGAATGGATGGAAGGCCGCATCGACGTGACGAGCAAGGTAGGCGCAGGCTCCTCCTTCTGGTTCGAGCTGCAGCTCGCAATTCCTTCGGAAGCCGAGTACCGTCAGGAGGCCGCGGCCGCGATGCAGACGTCCGGAAGCGGCATCGGCCCCGCCTTCACGGACGAGGAGCGGAGTCAGCCTCTCCTGCTCGTCGAAGACAACGCCATCAACCGTCAGGTCGCCCTCCTCCAGCTCCAGAAGCTGGGCTTCATGCACATCGACACGGCGAGCAACGGCGAGGAAGCTCTGGAAGCGCGCTCCCGCAAAGATTATTCGCTCGTGCTGATGGATTCGCAGATGCCCGTCATGGACGGACTCCAAGCGACTCAGCTTATCCGCGAATGGGAGAATGCCCGCAGGCATCCGCGGAGCGCCATTGTCGCGCTGACGGCAAGCGCCATGCAGAGTGACCGCTTACGCTGCCTGGAGGCCGGGATGGACGACTTCTTGACGAAGCCGATCCAGTTGTCGAAGCTCCAGTCCGTCATCCGCAAATGGCTTCCCGCCGGACCTCCCGAGCCCGTGAGCGAGCATGTGCTCATACCGGAAGTTATCCAGGAGCTCAACGGGCTGGATGAACCCGGTTCTCCCGGCGTGCTGGCCATGCTGCTCGGCATGTACCAGGAACAGACGCCTTCCAAGCTGAATCAGTTGGAAGAAAAAATGCGGGCGGGCGATTTGACCGCCGTCCAATATATTGCTCATGACCTTAAATCGACAAGTCTTAGTCTGGGGATCGCTCAATTTTCGAAGCTGATCGAGAGAATCGAAAATCAGGCCAAGAACGGAACCGTTCATCTTTCGGGCACCATCTTTAAAGAGCTGTGGCAGGCGTACGATAAAGCTTGCCGGGAACTCAAAGCACTTCTCTAATTTCCTAAAATAGCTGTCTAAAGGCTGGCGGAGAACGATATGAGATGTCGAAAACGAATGAACCTACCCTGAATGACGTTTAAACTTCTTCCAGTTTGAACGTCATTTTCATTTGCCGAAGGAGGATTGTCCATGATATACGGAAGAACACCGATTTGATCCTCTCCCCGCTTCATTAACAGATAGCGAATAACGCAACCTTATAGATAGCGGGGGATATCAATGAATAACGAACACATAAAAAAAGCAGTGGACTATTTGTCGGACAAGTATGAAGGCCATTCGGTTATTCTCTACGGTTCCTATGCGAACGGGGATTTTACGGAAGAAAGCGATCTGGATCTTATGATCTTCTCGGATTTTAATTTCAAAAGAAACGACACCTCCCGGATAGACGGCCTGCTGCTCGATGCCTGGATTCATCCCACATCGTCCATGGACGATCCGGCCCGTTTTCTGCATATTCATGATAGTGTAATTGTGACCGACAGCCGCGGGCTGGCTGCTCCTTTTCTGGAGAAGATTCAATCCATATTCGCGAAAGGACCGGAAAAATTAGGTCCGGATGAGGCCGATTTTCAGAAGGCATGGCTTCAAAAAATGCTGAAACGGGCAGGAAAAGGCGACGCCGAGGGCGATTTCAGGTATCACTGGATGCTCACGGACAGTCTGGAAATTTATTTTAAGCTCAAAGGCCGCTGGTATTGGGGGCCCAAAAAGTCTTTAAAATGGCTGGAACAGCATGAACCCGGCACTTATCTGCTTTTCAGAAAAGCTCTCTCCCCGCTCGCCGGTCAGCAGGATGTTTCGGAACTTTTCGGGCATATCGTCGAGAGCTGACCTAAAACCTGACAAGGGCGTTCGGCAGAACGCCCTTTTTTTCGGGTGTCCGGCGTAACAGCGGGGATATGTTTCCTCTTTTCAGGGCAAGGATAAGTATTCGGAAACGGCTGCGTTTAAGACGAAATAGGGAGGAATTTGTGTTCCCGGTCCGCAGCCTGTAAAATTTAAAGCGTACCTTTCGAAAATCCGGCTGGCTGGCCGGCCGGTTAGGAGGATTCATTTTGATTTTGGACATAAAAAATATGAAAAGCTGGGCGCATTTTCTGCTCACCTACAAATTTGCCTTGGATGAAGTCGGCACGAAGCTGCAAATCCTGAACGAGGAGTTCCAGTTTATTCACGACTACAACCCTATCGAGCATATGAAAACAAGAATCAAATCCGCCGAGAGTATCGTGGCCAAGCTCAAACGCAAAAATCTCGAGATCACGATGGACAACACCCGCTCCTATATCCGGGACATTGCCGGAATCCGCATCATCTGCTCGTTCTCGACCGATATCTACCGGATGTACGACATGATCTGCAGCCAGAACGATGTGCAAGTCGTTCAGACGAAGGACTACATCAAGCATCCTAAGCCGAACGGCTATCAGAGTCTTCATCTTATTATTCAGATTCCCGTCTTTCTGACCAACCGGATCGAGCATGTGCCCGTGGAAATTCAGATCCGCACGGTGGCCATGGATTTCTGGGCAAGCCTGGAGCACAAAATCTACTACAAATACAACGAAGGCGTTCCGGCCGAGATTCGTCAGGAGCTTAAGGACACCGCCGATCTGATTGCCTCGCTGGACGCCCGGATGCTCGCGCTGAACAACGAGGTGCAGAGCCAGAAAGCGCTCGTCAAACCGGAAGCCTGACCGCCGGACCCGTTTTGCGGTTTCACTTATCGGGCGCCTTAGGGCGATCCGGGACCTGCATGCGGCGGCCGCCGCTTTCGGAACACGGCACACAGAACGCGAACACCCGACACTTCGCCCGTAACGGCAGCCCCGTACTTTCATCTGAAGCAGGAGTGAACCATGGTATCGTTCATACTCACCCTTAAAAGACTCGTCGGCGGCCTCTGGCACGCTTTTAAAGAAAAAGATTTTCAGGTGCTGTTCGTCCTGATTCTCCTGATTCTTCTGTCCGGCACGATTTTCTACACGCAGGTGGAGGGACTCTCCGTCCTGGATTCGCTGTATTTCTGCGTGGCGACGCTGAGCACGGTCGGACATCCGGATTTTGTTCCCCAGACCGAGCTAGGCAAGATTTTCACGATTATTTACATCATAGCCGGTACCGGACTCTTCCTGGGGCTGATCCTGCGGGTCGCCTACGGCATCATGACGAGCAAAAAATAAACCGAACTCCTTCGGAAGAAGGAATCCGGTTTAGGAAGAGCCGCTTTCGCGAGAAAGGGGCTCTTTGCCGTATGCCGCAAGCAAAACCCCGTCCTCCCTTCCGGGAAAAACGGGGCAGAACTTGTCGTTTATTTAACCATGGCAAAGATATCGTCGTAAGTCAGGCTGGACGGAATGATCTTGTTGGAGAACGGTTTGTTGTCCTCCAGGTGATACTCGCGGAGCGCATCGGTGTCTTTCAGCATATTCCCCGTCAGAATGCAGGCCACGGTCTCGTCCTTGTCCACAATCTGCTGGGATACGAGTTTGCGCAGACCCGCTACCGTAGCCGCGGAAGCCGGCTCGCAGCCGATGCCGGACGCGTCGATTACGGCCTTCGCGTTCAGAATCTCCTCGTCCGTGACGGACACGGCCACGCCGTTCGTCTCCTGGAGGGTGCGCTGCGCTTTGCGCCAGCTCGGCGGATCACCGATGTTGAGAGCCGAGGCTCTCGTGTACGGATTCGGCTCCGCTTCCAGCGCCGTTTTGCCCTCTGCGACCATCTTGTAGAAAGGACTCGCTCCCTCCGCCTGCACGAGTGCCACGCGCGGCAGCTTGTCGATCAGACCGAGCGCATAGAGATCGGAAAGCCCTTTGCCGAGGGCGGACACGTTGCTGAGCGCGCCGCCGGGTACGAAGATCCAGTCCGGCAGCTTCCAGCTCATCACTTGAGCCAGCTCGTACACGATGCTTTTCTGGCCTTCGATCCGGAACGGGTTGATCGAGTTGCAAATATATAAACCCAGTTTCTCGCTGTTTTCCTCCAGAAACTTGATTCCGTGGTCATAAGTTCCTTCAATGGAGAAAATATTAGCTCCGTAAGCTAATGTCTGCAGCACTTTGTTCAGGGAAATATTTTTGTTCGGTACGAACACGTACGATTTGCGGCCCGCCAGAGAGGCGTACATAGCAAGAGAAGAAGACGTGTTGCCCGTAGAGGTGCAGGTAAACCGGTCGTAACCGAGCGAACGGCCGTGCGTAACCGCAACGGTCATGCCGTTGTCCTTGAAAGAGCCGCTCGGATTCTCGCTCTGCGCCTTAAGCCAGACGCGTCTCGTCCCCGCATAAGAGGCAACCGCATCGCTCCGGTACAGCCCCGTGTTTCCTTCGTATTTGGTCACAATCGCGGAATCTTCCACGTCCGGAAAAATCAGTTCCTTGTAGCGCCACACCCCGCTCGCATAAGGGGAAAGCCTATCCGAAAGCCGGCTCTGGAAAAGCTGTTTCAGCTCTTCGGCGTCCAGACCGGAGAAGTCCTGGGAAATATCAAGCATTCCGTTACACGTACAGGTATAGCGGAATTCGGCAAACACCTTGCTGCACTCAACGCATATAAATTTCATCGCGGTTCGATAGACTAACGCCTATCTTCCTCCTCACAAGATCAGATTTATCGCCTCCCAAGAGGCGGACATACCGTCACGGGCCAGCTGTACTCTCTACGTCAGATCTATACCGGAATGATTAACCAATGCGATCTTTTGTGGTATTTTTGCATACTCTATGAAAAAAATCAATAACTTCCGCTCAGAACGCGCCTTCGATTTCATTTTTGTAATGAGAGATATCGGCGTGCAGAACGATCCGCGGAACGCCGTCCGTCAGCTCCACCTTGCACAGGCAAGTCGGATGAATGTAAGGGAGCTCCCACAGGTCGCGGAGATCGCGGCTTTCGAAGTGTGCCATGATCAGCTTGAGCGCAACCGTGTGAGTCACGATCAGCATGCTTTTCCCCGGGTTCTCCTCCGTGATTCTCAAAACTTCCCCGACCGCTCGCTCCTTCACTTCCTCATAAGATTCGCCCGCACCCGCGCGGAACTGATGGGGCGCTTTCCAGAAAGCATGATGCCGTTCGGGTTCGAGCTGCTCGATATCCGTCAAGCTCTGCCCTTCCCATTCCCCGAGATTCATCTCTCTGAGGCTGTCCCGCTCCGCAATGTCCAGCTTCCGCATGCCGCGTATAATCTCGGCTGTCCGGACGGCCCGAGGGCTTGAACTGGAATAAATGCCGTCCAGCGGCACGTCCGCCAGCGCTTCGCCCAGCCAGGCCGCTTGCGTTACTCCCAGAGAGGTCAGCGGAGAATCCTGATGGCCCTGCATTTTCTTGGCCACGTTCCATTCGGTCTGACCGTGCCGAGTCAAATATAAAGTCGTTACCGCCATGTTACTCCCTCCCCTTGGCCGCTAAACGTTTCTCAAAACAGATACTCGCTTCGCTGCCGATATATTCGCCATAATTTTCGATTTCCACATAGCCATGCTTCTTATAGAAATAAAGAGATTCCGGCTGTTCGGAACCCGTCTCCAGCTTAACCGATATAAAGTTCCGCTCCCTTGCCCGTTCCTCCAGAAAAGCCAGCATTCGGCCGGCGACTCCTCTTTTACGATACTCGTTATCCACAAAAAAACGTTTCAGCTCGGTGCTTTCCGCATCCAGCGGACGGATTCCCCCGCAGCCGATGGGCCGGTCCCCGTCATAGGCGACCACAAAAACAGATTGATTCAGACGGGGATCGTCCCGGTCCAGACCGAAAATGTCCTCGGCCGGATACCGCTGGAGCAGCTCCTCGTCCAGTTTTTCGATCAACAACCATAGATCCGGATGTTTGGCATCCACCTGTCGTAAAGTAAGGTTCTCCATCTCGCGCTCCTTTCCATCTGTCTGCCGCTTCTCCATGAAAGCTTTTGCCTATAAGCGATTGAGTCTCTTACATACATTCGGTTTTTCCTTTTGGAAGTCCTTTTCCCGGTCCTTTAAAAAAGATTAATCTTGTGGATAAACGCGATTGTGGATATGTTAATAATAAAAGTCCGATCTATGCACAAATAAGCTTTTAAAGGTGTAGATTATGGGGATAACTTTGTTGATAACTGTGCTATAACCGAAAAAAACCGCCTCCCTCGCAGAGAAAAACCTCTGTTTGGGAGTGCGGTTTCTGGGGATAACCGGAAATTCGCAGTTACTTTTCCATAGAAAATTCTGCCTTGGGCCGCGCTGCGGGCCGCCGATGGGACACATGGCTGTGAAGCACCATTCCGGCCACAATGATCCCGATGCCGAGCCAGGACAGCGCCGAAGGAAGATCGGCGGACAGCAGCAGCACCTCGCCCGCCAGGGCAAAAAGCACTTCGCCCGACTGCGTAGCTTCCACGGCGGCCAGCTTGGACACGTCTTCCCGCACCATGTCCGTGGCCCGGAAGAAGAGTATCGTGGCGATGACGCCGGATGACAGCGCGACGATGAGCGACTGGAAAGTCTGCTCCGTGCTCGGCAGCCCGGCGCTTGCGTAAGCCCAGCCCGCCAGGAGCAGCCAGAACGGCAGGCTGGCCAGCGTCATGCCCAGCACGCGCTGGAACACGTCCAGCCCGCCGCCGCACAGCTCCATCATCTTGCGGTTGCCGAGCGGATAAGCGAAGGAGGCGACCACGATCGGCAGGACGCCGAGCAGCAGATCCTTCGCCGTCAGCGAGCCGGCCTGCTCAAGCTGGAGCAGGAAGATGCCGGCCAGAATGACGAGCGACATCGTGAGTCCGCGCAGCGGAATCCGGCTTCGGACTTTCACGGGCCCCGCCGGAGTCGCGATCGTCTCCCAGAAGAGCGGGGCGAGCAGGGAGCCCGAGATGATGGTGAGCTGCCACGTTCCGGCGGTCAGCCAGCCGGGGGAATAGGCCGCGGCGAAGCACATGGGCGCGTAGAACAGCCCGAAGCCGACCGTGCTCCACAGGAGCCATTTCCACGGGTGCAGCCTCATCGCCCGGAAGAGCGGCCGCAGGTTGCGGCGTCCCGCGACGATCAGGAGGAGGAACGGGACCATGAACAGGTAGCGCAAAGAGCCGCTCCAGAGCCAGCTCCCTCCTCCCAGCTCCATCTTACGGTTGAGTACGAACGTAATGGCAAAGAAAAAGGCGGATAAAATGCCCAGCAGTATCGGTTTCATGAAGGTTCAGCCTTTCTCTGCTTGATTGCTCCCGGCCAGCCGTTCCCCCAAGGTGAGCCAGTTCTCTTCGACCAGACGGGCAGCGGTTGCCGCATCGCGCTTCCGGCAGGCTTCAGTGATTTCGCGGTGCTGCTCGACGGATTGAAGCCCGTGGGCGGAAGCGAACCGGGAAATTTCCAGCCGCTGCACTTTGGGCAGGATGCCTTTCAGCGCGGACAAGATTTCCTGGTTGCCTGCCGCCTGCAGAAAAACGGCGTGGAAAGCGTTGTCCGCCTCGATCGCCGCCGGAACGTCGTTCCGGCCGAGAGCCTCCTCCAGCGCCTTGTTGGACTGCACCAGCGCTTCATGTTCCTCCGGGCCCAGATAAGGCACGGCCAGACGGGCGGCCAAGGCATGGAGCGCCGCCACTACGGTGAAGGCGTGTCTGCCTTCCTCGGGCTTCAGCGGCGTGACACGTGTCGCGGAGCCGGGAACCGCTTCGACGAGTCCCTCGTCCTCCAGGCGCTTGAGCGCCTCCCGGACAGGCGTGCGACTTACGCCGAATTGCTCGGCCAGCTCCTGGTCGCTGAGCTTGGCGCCCGGCTCAAGCTCCAGCGAAACGATCGCCTGCCGCAGCGCCTCGTATATTTCGTCGCGGAACGATTGGCGTTTAATGCGTTGAATGGTTGGTTTCGTTTTCATAAAACCAATATATTGGTTTATAGGTTGGTTTGTCAACCTCTTTACCGGGAACAGAAAAAAGCAGCCGGGCGTTATCCGCCTGCCTGCTTCATCCAGTTCACAAGTCCGATCCCGTATTCGCTTTGAATCTGTTCAACCGCCTCGTCCCGCACGACCTCACCGTCCCGGATCAGAATAACGCGGTCCAGCAGAGGCTCGATCTCGTCGACTTCGTGGGTGGACAGGACGAGCGTCTGTTCCTCCATATCCACGTAAGAAATCACGGTCCGGATGATCGATTCCCTCACCAGCGGGTCCAAGCCGGACAGCGGTTCGTCCATCACGATCAGCGGCACCTGTCTGGCGAGCACGAGTACGATTTTCAGACGCGCGCGGTTGCCTTTGGACAGCCGGGCCACCTTTTCCTTCAAATCCAGCCCGAAAGATTCGGTCAGCTCCAGCGCCTTCGCAATGTCAAAGTCTCGGTACATCGCGGTGTAAAAACGCAGCGTACGATCCACGGTATGGGTCGGATAGAATACGTCCTGCTCCGGCAGGAACGCGACCCGCCGCGAACTGATCCGCGATACCCGCTGTCCTTCAAGCTCCACCCTTCCTTTGGAAGGCTGCAGCAGACCTGCCATCAGCTTCAGCACGGTCGATTTTCCGCTTCCGTTCGTGCCGATGATGCCGATAATCTGTCCCCTCGGTATGTGGAAGCTGACGTCCTTCAGCACCCTTTTGCCGATAAAGCTCTTGCTTACCCCATCGAACACGACGATAGGTTCCGTACCGTTCCCGGTTTCTGCCATTTTCATTTCCTCTCCTCTGAAAGACCCTTAATTCAGCTTGAGAAATTTCTGTACATTCTCTATAATCTGCTCGTTGGAATAGCCTAAATCACGCATTTCCTCCGCGAACCTTTTTAATTCTCCTTCTTTCAGCTCATCCCGGAGCCGCGTTAGCAGCGACTCGTCTTCCGTAACAAACATGCCCTGTCCCCTCCGGCTTTCGACTATACCCATTCTCTCCAGCTCCATATTCACTCTCTGGACCGTATTGGGATTAACCCCGAACTGTACGGCAAGTTCCCGGACCGAGGGCAGCTTGCCTCCCGGCGGAAATTCCTTGCGGATGATTTGCCGGCATACCCGCTGGACCAACTGCAGGTAAATCGGCTGCGAGCCCGAAAACTGTTCAGGCATGAACTTACACCTCCACTTTGCGATCCAAAAGCCAGGTCGGTATATACACGATGACGGCCAGATTAGCCAGTGACCAAATCATTTCCCCCGAATAAAAAGGGTCGCCGTCCCAATCAAAGGCGTAGCCCCACTTGAACAAAAATTGATACATCGGGCTCATTTCAAACGTATATTCCACGAGCATGGCCGCGCCGATCAGAATAATCGCCGCCAGCCAGCGCAGCCGGCCGACCCGGTTGCTTAGTGCCAAAGCCGTGAAGTACACCAGGACCGCCAAGGCGGCAATGAAAAATGCGATGAAGAAAAAGATAAAGACTTCTTTAAGCCCCGAGCCGTGAAGCAGCCCCCTGAAATAACTGACGTGTCCCGATAAATAAAAGAGATCGTCTCCCGGACGTTCGACCAGCGCCGTTTTTTCCACCTTGTACATCCACAGGAACATCGTGATCGAAACGAGCAGACCCCCGATCATTTCCGTCAGTGCGGCCGCATATTTCGCCCCGATCAGCTTCCAGCCCGGCTGCGGCAATTGGAACCAGAGCGGTGCCCGCTCCCGTTCTTTACCGAAACTGATCAGCAGGTAAACGGACGGAAGAAAAACATGCAGATAAATGATGCCCAGCCACAAGGGAGTAACAACCCCCGACTGGTAGCGGTAAGCCATAAACGTCATCAGAGCGATCATACCGACGGAAAAAGCTGCCCAAGTCTTCTGAGAGCCGGTCACGGCTGTCCGGATGCCGATTTCTTTTTTGAATAAATTCCACCAAGCGTTCAAAGTGTATTCCTCCTCGGTCAGTTCTTTGTGTTAGTGTATTAATTAAATAGTACACTGGTACATGAAGCGGTGTCAAGCCGCATTTTTTCTTTGTCTGCTGCTGTTTGAGGACTATAAAAGTTAGAACTTACACCGGCATACCCGATCCGCTACGATAAACCGTAGTGATGGACTTTTTGAGCGGAAAGGAGACTACCCGGAAATGACACTCCAACTGACGAGACTTGTGAAAAGAAAACTGCTGAGCGCAACCGTTTCTTCGCTTTTGTTCGCTTTCTTTGCCGCCTGGTACACACGGCATGAGCCTTTCTTTTATCACCCGCTCGCGGGAGCCGCCCCAGGGGCCTTTTCCCAGGTTATGTCGGTCGGTTTGATTTACCTCCTCTATTCCGCTCCCGTTATTTATGTATACGGCACCTTTACGTCTCTGCTGAGCGACTTTATCGGCTTTTGCATCCTGCCTTACAGTAAGCTGCGGCTTGCCGTTTCGGGGATGATGCACGGAGTGTTCGGGCTGATTCTTTTCCCTGCCAGTCTGGTGGCGGCCGCTTTGTTTTTCCTTGTCGATATAGCTCTGGCAGCCCGATTCCCCGGTCAAAAGAAATAACAAAAAGCAGCCGCAACGGGCTGCTTTTGGGGGCTGGCCTTCGCCAGGTATGAGTTTTAACCGTGTAAACTATACACGTTCTGAATCAAATGGGAGGCCCCGCCGAGGCAGGACGAATTTCACTTCGTTAGCGAAGGAATTGAGAGACGCCGACGATGGTTCATTAATGGACCGCACAAAGCTCCCAACACGCGGTGCTCGGCGTCACATAACAGTTCATTTTCGGGCTGCCACCCCCACACCGCTTAGCGCGGAAGCTGGACGTTCATTTCTAGGTTGTCCAGGAAAGTGACCGGCGTCATCCGTTTGGTCAGCAGCTCCAGCGAAGCGTTCTTGCCGACCGCAGGGAATTCCAGCTCGTACTCGTAGATGCCGTCCTCGACGCTTTTCAGCTTCTTGCCCGACTCATCCAGTCTCTTGCCGTTCTCCACCAGCCAGATGCCAGTCGTTTGCATCGGTGCCGTTTCGCCTGCGGCCGCTACTCGCACAACGGTTTTGTCCTCGCTGAAATCCACACCCGTGACGGAAATGCTGCCGATTTTCCCTTGGTCCACTTGGAGCGGGTACGTTCCCTTCAGTGGTATTTTCACATCCGCTTTGTCCGAAAACATCGTCGTTGTATCATCATAATACCCGCCGATATAAGGCTTAATCGTCAGCTCCTGCGGCTTTCCTTTCAAAGTCTCCACCGCTTCCTCATGCCTCATGCCCCAAGAACCGTCCGGGAATTCGAACATTCCTCCGCTCCCGCTCTGCCTCTCATAAATCCATCCGTTGCTGTCTATCACCAGGTAGTCCATGTCCATAAGTGTACGGTCGATTTCCGGGTCCAGATCCGCGGGATTAGCCGGTAACTTTTGCGAAATCATAAACTCCGTGCCGGCTTCGGAAGCGTTGAGATGCTCCAGTGTAAACTCGACTCCGCCCCAGTGTTTCTTCAAGGAAGGAGTCAATTGGAACGCGGATGCCGCATTTGTGTCTTGAGCTGCGGCTGTTACCGCAGGCTGTGCTTTTGCTTGGTGAGCGGCCGCATACGGCCCTCCTGCTGTCAGAGTCCCTCCGAATACGATCGCGGCGCTTAATACGGCAAGTGTAGCTTTTTTCATGATTTCTTCCTCCTTTTCTGTAGCAGGACGGGATGATTGCACGGCTTCCAGGTTTGCGCTGCTGTGCTGCGTCCTACATATCTATAGGCGTGAAAAGGGAGGGGCTGGTTCAAAGATTTGGAATGAAATAGACACGAGAGATTAGAAAATACCGACTTAAAGAATTAAGGTATAGCTTAGTCAATTATCGAAAATTTCGAGTGCCTCATTCAATTCCTCGTAGTATTCATTCGGCTTTTTTAGGCTTGCCTGCAATTTGTTTCTGCAGTTGCGTTTCATTTCTTCCGACATATTTCGAGCATTTATTTTTAAAAGAGATAATGCTTGCATTGTGACCTCATAATTTCCTTCGATTAACAAATCCGTTAATAATTCTCCGTAAGCGGAACAATTAAAACTTTCTAAAGCATAAAGCAATGTTCCTCTGGAATTTATCGTTTTGGGACTTTTAAGTAAGCTGACTATAGGTGCTACGGCATCATCACATCCGATATCAGATAGCGCTATCGCAATCGTGTTTCTTAACTGATTACTATCGGTATCCAATAAGATGGTTATTAACATAGGTACAGCTTCAAGTATTTTGAGGTCGCCTATTTTTTCAACAATCAAATCTGCCTCCTCTATGTTATTTCTGCAAAGTGCTTCTTGTAATGATTGAATTATTTCCACCCATTACATCTCCTTTTCTATTTAACTTTAGGTTTACCTATCGATACCCAGTAATCATAAGCTTCTTTAGCATCATGTGTGTTATCTATATCCCTTTTCCCAAATTCTTTTTTACCTACTCTATGCACCAATTTTGAAAGTTTTTATCATTATAACCGTACCATTTATCCCTTGTACTTTTACTACCGCCTCTGAACTCCTAACCTTTTTTAGCAACTCCTGAGCTAAGACCACTAGCTCCTGATTGAACACTTCTTCCAAACAAAATCCCGTCCCTAAAATCAGGAAACCCTTCTTTATACTGATCCTCTAAATATCCTTGGAAGAGCCACTTTTTTAACTGAGCTTGTGTCTCATTACTAGAATTGCTATAAACTCCATTATCCCCTTGGATCCAAAGTATATATTTATCTTTATTTGATAAATCATTTTTCTCAAATGGTGCACCAAAAAACTTACCATTTCTGCGCTCTCTTTCACCTATATGTTCGTAATCTGGAGAACACCCTACTCCACTAAATCTTTCACCTTTATTCTTTCCATCATCACATCCACCTGAATGACTCCATTTTCCATCCGAAGAGGTGCACCAGTGCCCTGTAGGGTCAATATTCGTGAGAGGGATTTTAATGCAGTTGAATGAGAGGTCGGCATTGCAAGTAGGATATAAAATTCAAGCATAAAGCTGTGCGTACACCTTTTTGAAGAAAAATTGATACAGGGAAGATGAGGGTTAAGTTTATTGGTATCCGATCAAAGGATTCACTCCGCACTGGGCGGGGTCTGTTGAGAAGTCGCCGCGACAGTGGAGAAAAGAAAAACCACAACACGAGGGTTCGTCGTATTGTGGCATATAAGTTAGAGAATCATTTCTCTACAACATCTTTTATTTATCTGGGTATTTCTCTAGTTCTTCCTTGATTTCTTTTAGTTCCGAAATTAATCTTTCAAAAAGAACTGCGTTGTTAGGGTCATTTTTATTTTTAAAATTAGTCTTGCCTAGGTATATTCAAAATCAATAATGCGTGTTTTTAATCGTTCTCCCTCATCATCAAACTTACTGTCATAAAAAGCATTTATAAATTCTCTCTTAGAGTAAGGAAACCCTACGTGCTCAATGCTTAACTCAAGAAGTTCAACAATTTCTAATGCAGTATTTTTGAACTCATTTTTATTCATATTGATCCACAATTCACCCCTCCATATCCTAAAAAGATAAAATGAAAATATAAGCAAATCATGACGGTAAGGTGATAAATAAGTTTTTAAATCCATACCCTTTATTCTTCAGTTACAACAATAGAGCAATATTAAGAGAACATTATAATTTTAGGAGAACAAATATAATAGTACAACCTAATGTTATATTATGAATTAAAAGATACCACTTGTATTTCTTAGTTTTTATCATGTTAATGCAAGCGAATGTTGAATATAATAGTGCACATAAAACCGAAATTATTTTGTTATAAATATCAATCTTAAAAAATGTATCCACATCTGGGGTCATATTTGGATTAAATAAATTATAAATGTTATAGGTGAAGAAATCGTCTAAAAGAAGGTAAAAAAATATACTAAATAAAACTATACTGTAAATAAATAAAGGAATACTTCTCAACAACAACTTAATATTCATGTACCCTCCCTTTGATTAAAAAGGCCATAAACCATACAGTGGATTAAATCTCTCTCAACTTTGATTTTATATCAGCTAATTGCTCTAGGAATTTTTGTTTTATTTCTTGATTTTTGGGATTTTCCTTATTGCGAAAATCAACTTTTCCTTGGTAACGAGTGTACACAGATAAAATATAACGCCTTAATTCCCCGAGTTCACTAGATAACTCTAACTCAGCAAAAGCATTAATAATCTTCTTGGTCTCATGTGAAAACAGATTCAATGAGTTAATCCCATTTTCTATTAAATATACCACTTCTAGAGCCTTATGTTTAAATTGAGTATTCTCCATTTCTTCACTCCACTTTTATTGTCATTTTTTCTTCTTGCTTCCACCACTTTTTTTCTTAGTTCCACCATCATCAAAATAATAATTATCAATATAATTCATTGCGCCTGTGGTCGTAATAGGTTTGCCGGTAGTGAAGTTATAAAAGGAATACAAAATTTTTCCGTTATCTATTGATTCAATATTCATCCACATATCATTAAATATTTTAACGTTTATATCGTTTATAAAACCACCTCTCTCAAGCTCACTCAACTCTTCATACTTTTGAAGCTGTCTTTCCGCATTTTCATTAAATCCGTCCCATACAGGGGATAACTTACCAATTGTTTTGTTCCATTGTTTTGGTTTAACTTCCCACATCGAGTTTCCTGAAACAATATCAACCCAATAATATCTTATTGCGTAACCTAAATCTTGACCAAATACATTGGCGTTTTCTGTAAGTCGATGTTCTAATTCTGTTATCTCTCCAGACCTTCGATGGATTTGTGCAGCAGCTAAAATTTGTGTAATTTCGTGGAATGCTGTGAAAATCGGTACACCATCTCCATTTTCATTAATAACAGCTTGAACAAGTTCAGAATTATCTTCATATTCACCTGCCAGATAATCAAGCAAAATTGTATTTAAGGTTGCTTTAGGCATATGTCCACTCGGATCAACATGCGTAAGCGGATTATTACTCACATACGTATACAAATTCAAGCTCAGCGGATTATCCAACTGCCCCTCATACGTATCCTCGTTAATAAACCGTCCCATGCTCGGATCGTACCAGCGGGCGCGAAGATACTGTAACTTCGTACTATCATCCCAGTATTCCCCACTGTACATGAAAGGATTATCTACACCGGCCTGCAAAACAGTCGGATTTCCCCAGAGGTCATACGTATATTTATTGATTACAGCACCAGCAGCATCCCGTAATTCAATGACATCTCCATGACCATTGTGTACATAATATGCTTTTGTCCCACTCGCATCTACGCGTGCAACAAGGCCATTCCCGCGTATATAACTGGCTTTATGAGCAACGGTCCCATTCGTGACAATACCTTCCGCTATCATTTGATCGCCATCATAGTAATAACGAAGCGTGACTCCATTCTCAGTACGTTCGGTCAGAAGCCCGTCCCCATTATATTTATAACTGACGCTAGATCCTTCACCGACTTTGACCTCTGACAGTTGGTTACGGTCATCGTATTTATAACTTGTATCCGCAGGTATAATGGGCTTATCGCTTTGGAGAGTGAGCCGATTTCCGCGGCTATCATAGCTGTAACTCTCATTAAACTCTGAGGCGGTGGCAATCCGATTTAAACCATCATACGTGTAGGCGTTAACCTGTCCATTCTCGGTTTTATTTTTCTGATTTCCATGCAAATCATAACCGTAACCGAAAGAATTGACTGTCGTGCCAGATAAGCTTTGTGTCAAAGAAGTCAGGTTGGAAACCTCATAATTATACGCTGAAACGAGTCCATTCTTACCTTGAGTAACGGCGGGCAAATTATTCTTCTTGTACTGATACGCAGCATCCCAATTAGCAGGATCCTGCCCGACTGCTTTTAACCGGTTTCTGGCATCATACTGATAATTCGTTACAACGCCGAAAGGATCAGTCATTTGCGTACGATTGCCCTGAGCATCATATGCATATTGTAGGGTACGTTTATCCGGGTACTGAATCTGGTTAAGCCACCCAGTCGATGGATCATAAAGATAATTCGTTGTTCCGGTGCGATCCTGCATGGACAACCTGCGACCGGCTGTATCATACTGATGGGTTATAGTTTCATCAGCCGTAACACTATTTGTCTGAAGATTTAAAGAGTTATACGTGAAGGTTTGAGCGTTCCCTTTGCGATCCACTGCTTTAACTAAATTGCTATTGGCATCATAGAAGTTGGTTGCCGTTTGGCCAAGAGGATCCGTGTGCCCAATCAATCTTCCCATTTGGTCATACGTTTTCTGTGTTTTATTGTGATCCGGGTACTCAATCTGAGTTAATTTATTGGACAGACTATAACTGTAGCGAGTCGTATTCGCTTCCGGATCGGTTACAGCCGTCAGCCTTTTCATGACGTCATAACTGTATTGAGTGGTCTGCACGTCTCCAAGGGTACTAGTGCCATCCGTTACGTTGGTTACGTTACCTGCCGCGTCATATTCATATTGAACGGACTGCGTAAGAGTTCCCGCTGTGCTGTAAACTTCTCTCTTAACAGGCCGCCCAAGCAAATCAGAACTCTCTTTAACTTTATTGCCTTCCTCGTCTTTACTTGTCACTGTGCGGTTTACGTCATCGTATTCGATTGTCGATTTAGCCTGTTCTGCTCCCGGGTACGTAGTGGCACTTAGACGATCTCTTTTGTCGTACTCGTAGGAAGTGCGATTACCCGCTCCATCCTGACTCCAGACCTGACGGCCGTATGAATCATAGCCAAATTCTTGTGCCGGTTTGCCGACAATCCCCGTTTTAATTTTCCAACCCAATGGATTCCACTTAGCAAAAGCAGTGACTCCCGTAGGATCTACCGTCGTAATTTCATTCGCTTCGTCGTTATAAGTGTACGTACTGAAGCTGGAATCAGGCTGGGTTACTTTAGTCGCTCGGCCAAGTTTATCGTACTCATAGCGGGTATCAAACCCTTTGCCGTCCGTAACTTTCGTCATCAGGCCGGTAGATGAATTGTACTCGAATCGGTTTGTGACGACCGAATTTTGGTTGGCGGCGTCGGTAACTTCTACAGACTGTTCGGTTAGAAATGCTCCCTGATATTGCGACCCAAAAACTTGGTTCACAACCGTGTCTTTTGTATCGTCTTTCACTGAAATTTGCACGGGGTTTCCGTAAGCATCATAAGTGTAGCTTGTCTGTGCCTTCAGAGCGCCTGCCGCATTGTTCTCTTTGACGCGAACGACTTTAATTCCATTGGTTGTCGGATACCGTTCCAATTCGGTGTAACTATTCAACCCGCTTCGGACAGGACTCGTGATGCTGCTGACCAAATGGGTGGAAGCATCATACTGGTAAGTCGTCACAGTATTTGCCGGGTCCGTTTCCGTTAATACATTTCCGTACTCATCATACGTACGCTGAACGACTTGTTCAGTCGAGCTGGAAGAACCCTGCACCGTTTTCGTGGTGGTTTTCGTTGGAGACGGCCAACGGTTTGTCCGGTTATATTCCATGGTTTGAATCGTTTGTCGAGTACCGTCGTCTTGCTTAATTTGCGTATTATAAAAAACTTCAGGTGTTTTATCATCCACATAAATCTTGTCATAGTTGTACGTGGTCTGAGTTCTGCCATTGTTGATTGTGGTAGCAAATGACGTATTTCTTTCTTGGACCGATCCGCCGTCACCTGAGTAGGCATAATCTATACGATTAGACCCGCTCTCGGCACCGTCTGCAAAAGTCACGACATCTTCCCTGGCTTTCACCCGATGGACAGTTTCCTGACCAAAGTATCCTAAGCTTCGGTTGAACGTTTCATACGTATAATCCGTACGTGCTTTCGTTGGATGATAAACCTGTTTAAGCAAAGCTACGTAATTGTCCTTCATATTTTTTGCACCCACGATATCAAAAGGAGCAGCCGAAACATTATAGACATACTGCGTCTTGCGTCCCATTTCGTCCGTTACTTGTGACAAAAGCTCTTTATTTCCTTGAGGATCTTTAATTTTGTCATACTTTACCGTGCGGTTGCCGGATGTTAAAACCACATCTTTTTCGGTATAAGTAATGGCAATTTCGTTTCCAATAGCATCTCTTACTTTGGTTAAAACTTGTCCATAAGGAGAAATATTCTGGTACTCAAATTGAATCGTATTTTGGTAAACATCGGAGATTTGCAATAGCTGCCCATTGGACGAAAAGTATTGTTTTTTTCCATCTAACGATTTTAATACGTAAGCCGAAGATAAATTATTTACTTTTACTGAATAATCATTGGTTAAAGCAAGGCCTTTCCAAGGATATCCTTTTAAAGATAATTTATCTAGTTCATAGGCTCCTCCGCCCAGGAGGTGAATATAGCTTTTTCCATCTTCTTTAAAGTCTATATAAGGAATATCCCAACTCCAGCCCTTTCCGATTGGAAAGCGATATTCGTTTTCAATTTTTTTGATTTTATTCGCATAAACAATACGCTTTTCGAAAACGACATCAACCGAAGGATCCGCCACTACATTTCCATTTGTATAGGCCTTGGCAACAAAATCTATACCGTTTAGCCGAATATCCTCCTTTTGGATGAGCGGCAAACTTCGAGGATCATCCGGATCGGTGTATTTCCATGTGCTTTTAAGATGATCATATACTTCATTATTAAATTCATACATTACTTCTTTGTGAGGGTAGGGCCAGTTTGTATATTGGCCCCCATACTGTATCAATGATTCGTACTTCCATGGTGGACCAAAATCAGAGGCATTACCTTCTTTAGGGCCAACTGGTACATGAGGATATTTATAATACAATCTTACTGTAAGACCTGGATAATAACGCTGTGTATAGGGTTTGTCCGAAGGCATAGTTTTTGTCGTAGTAAATGGCATCCAAGCTGTTATATTTACGTGTTAAGGCAAACGATAGTCCGTTTCTCCCCGGGAGAGTCATATCGGTAGATTGTATTTGCAAGGAACCGTTAAGAGCCGATACATCTTCGTTAAGGGAGGCCGCATATGGAGCACGATCCGCATTCACATTCAACCTTTTGATGGCTAACTCGTCATAGCTGGTGGGGTAGTCGGAGGTTGATAGAAGCGACGTTCTCCCGTAAGTAGCACCCGTAACCCCGCGTGGATAAAGCAATGAGGGGTCGGGTATAATCGAATCTCCGGACGACTCCACATAGGTTCCATAAGTTTGCTCGGAAACTGTAGGTGCGGTCGGACCCGGCTGAGGTTCCTTCTCTTCAAACCGCTCCGCCGAATAATCTTCTTTTTTCAACTGCTCTTCAATCGTTGGATTCATTTGATTTAACACTTCTCCAAGCGGTTGGGAAGGGTCATGCCTTGTTTGCAAGGCGGATTGAATCTCCAACAGTGAGTATCCTTTGTTTAGTTCGGACAATAGGTCCGTTTCCGGTACTGCGTAAGTTTTACTCAGGCTTTCTACCGTTAATAACTGGGATATTTGCT
The DNA here is from genome assembly GCF_019091125.1 of Paenibacillus sp. GbtcB18. Classification (NCBI taxonomy): domain Bacteria; kingdom Bacillati; phylum Bacillota; class Bacilli; order Caryophanales; family Paenibacillaceae; genus Paenibacillus; species Paenibacillus sp. GbtcB18. Next base: position 191,505 of record NZ_JAGXJX010000008.1, on the reverse strand, counting down.
GCGGATTGCTTGCGGATTGCTCATTCGCACGAATTACATATAAGGGAGCGAGCATTTGAACCATTAAGCAAAATAAAACCAAATAATTAATTTTCTTCTTCATGCCGTCTTTTCACCATTCCTTGTATTTAGTCGTACATTGTACATCATATTTTTTCCAATAAAAACCACTCATATTGCCGTTTTTGTCATAAGTGATTTCAATCGGACACGAATATTCGTCTTTCATGGTTTCTATTTACGTTAATTGACCGGAATGATTATATTGATGGGTCTCAGCCATACCTATTGAAGGCAGCAGTCCCATCATGATAAATAAACTTAAACGTTCCCGATGCTCCGTACAGCATAGTACTAATAAATATATCCTTGGTTCCGGTAGGCACGATCACATCCTTACTTATCTTGGTCCAGTCATTGCTAGTTCCATACTCCAGTTGACCACTTTCACTGTATGGATAGGAACCGCAAATACAGATAAATTTAAATCAGAAAAAATCTCCATATATCACCAAATGGGTACTACGAAAATTTTCACAGCAATTTACTCCATCTAAAAATTTCCTACACAGACTCACTTTAATACAGGATTATATATCATGTATATCTTTAATTTTCCTTTTGATAAAAATATTATTTTTTATTCAAAAAAATATTGTATTTTATTATGAAAATATTTATTGTGTTTGTTATATGCTTCATAGGAGGAATTTTATATGAATAGAAAAACAGGACTTCATAGTCTAGTATGGATGATTTGTTTGTCATTACTGCTGGCATTCGCCGGGAAAATTCAAGCCGCTCCTACTGTTATGACAGGAACTAAACAACTATATGGAAGCGGCGGTCAGTTAGACTATACCCATCTCCCTTCCAATGAATTTATAAAATACAAGTATGATCGAAACGGAAATTTATTAGGCAAAGAGCCTGCAAATATGGAACCTGATTCTTCTGTCGACCTTAACGGCATGGATGTTTATGAAATCCCTAATCTTAATGTCGATACTTCTTTTGGCAGCAAAACGACGGTTGAATTCTGGATGTTCTGGGAGGGCAATGAAGTTGTAATGCCATTTGCCTGGAGTTCAAAGTTTGATCTGTATTTTGCAGATGGATATTTCGGGTTTAATCATTTTAATGGGGATATTTTCGGAATTCCTTCGACTACTTTAAAAAATAAATGGGTACACGTTGCCGCGGTGTTTTATAATGGGGACCCTGATTCTGGAAATCTTGAGCTATATATCAACGGGGTAAAGCAAACCTTACAAAAGGCATTAGGCAACGCAACATAGGGGACAGGTGTCAGCAACCGCGCTTATATTGGCGGGTATAAAAATGAGGCTGGAACGGACTATCGGTTTAAAGGTAAGATAGCTAACTTGAGAATTTGGAACAACAAACAAGAGAATAAACAAATCGTTACGAATATGTACAAAAATTTAAAAGGTACAGAAGATAATTTGATCGGAGAATGGTTTTATGAAAAAACTTTTATTAATCCCAAATCCTTCAATGGAACTGAGTTTATTGAGCTGTCCAATTTAGATATAAATAAACAAGAAGGCGGTTATAATACAGTCGAATTTTGGATGTTCTGGGATGGCACTAACACCGTTATGCCCTTTGCTTGGAATACAAGGTATGATCTTTATCTCGCGGATGGACACTTCGGCTTTAATACATTTAACGGCGACTTGCTGGGCATACCTTCCCTGTCTCTTAAAAATAGATGGGTTCATGTCTCAGCGATATTCAAGAACGGGGATGTCACCAAAGACAGTTTTGAACTATATATAGACGGCACTAAACAAAATATCCAAAATTACCTTGGTGCAGGCAAATCTAGAGCGAGCGCAGGCGATAAAGTTTACATTGGCGGTTATAAAGAGAATGATCAAACCTTATATAACTTCAAAGGCAAACTTGCCAACTTTCGAATTTGGAATAAGAAGCTAGATGTGCTACAAATCCAAAGTAATATATTCAAACGGTTAAACGGAAATGAAAGCGGGTTAGTTGGTGAATGGGGACTTCGCGACAATCCGCTTAACCCCAAAATTTTCAAAGGAGATATGTATTCTGAGCTTTCGAACGTCCATATAAATACAGGTCAAGGAGAAAAAAATACGGTAGAATTCTGGATGTTCTGGGATGGAACGAATACGGTTATGCCATTTGCATGGGATTCGGGCTATGATCTATATCTTGCTGACGGATACTTCGGTTTTAACACTTTTAATGCGGATGTTTTAGGTATTCCTTCAGATAATCTAAAAAATAAATGGGTTCATGTGGCCGCCGTTTTCTATAATGGTATTCCTGATAAAGATAACGTTAAATTATATATTAATGGGCTCCCCCAACCCCTGCAAACACTTAAGGGACCTTTTACCCGAGAGGGAAGAGCAAGTACAAATGTATATCTGGGCGGGTACTTGGAAGCAGGCAAGAAAAATTATTTGTTCAAAGGGGGGATCACAAATTTAAGAATCTGGAAAAAAGAGTTATCTGAAGATCAAATCAAAACATATATGTACTTAAATAGTGCAAAAGCTCCCGATTTAGTTGGACAATGGAAACTTGAGGATTCCGAGTACCTTCTTAAAGAGAAATAAGTATAGCTAATTCTAAACTTTAGTGTGGAATGAAACGATTCAATGGAGGCATTATCACCGGGCATTCCTTTACGGGACATGTTCATGGTAATGCCTTTTCCTTTTAAGGCCGCAAATCCTGTACAAACGCTGTGTCTTGCTTGTCCTCGTTTTAATGCTTTCGTTTTTGTTGCGTTAAAATTAATATTTCGGCCTCAGTCTTCTACACAAAAAGAGCCGTACCAAAATCATCTGCGATGAATTCAGTACAGCTCTTTTGCTTAATGTTCTATTTTGCCGGTATCACAAAGTGCGCACCTGAAATATACGTGCTTTCGATATAGCCGATGGATAGATATATGTCCTGTTTTTCGGCCGCTGCGGCAATCGGATTGAAATGGAAGGTCGCTGTTTTGGTCGCCGGGTCATAGTCTGTTTTGGTAATTTCAAGTTCTTTGTATTGGGACGGATCCTGCAAATCCTCCCGACCGATGGAGATCGAATCAATGTCCGCTCTGAACTTCCCGCCGTAGCCGTCGTCCAGCACCTCCGGCTCTTCGAAGAAAATGAATTGAACCTTACCGTTAGAAGCTAGAACATTTTTAATGTTTCCCTGGCTGGCGTGAACGGTTTTGGAACCTACGACGGATTGGTCGGATGCCAGTTTGGCGACGACCTTGAAATCCTCGATCCAAGAATACCAGCCTACATTAAGCTTGCCCGTAGCCGGGTCGATTGTAATGCCGTACGGAGGATCATTATCATCGTTCCATCTCTGGTGATCGTTTGCGAATTCCAGGCTCCAGACGACCCTAGCGTCTTTGACGGCTTCGCCGTTCTTATTTTTAACGGCCGCTTCAAAAGAGATGCTTTGGGCCGACTCGTCCGTTAGTTTCACGGAATCCGGGCCGGTGATGGCAATGGTGCCCTCCGCTAGCTGAGCCGTCTCCTCCGGGCCTGGTCCCGTGGTCTCCGTCGGAGCTGCCGTTTCACCGGTTGCCCGCTGCAGCGTGACAATCGTTTCGGCGCGGGTGATCGGCGCTTCGGGCTTGAAGGAATGGTCCCCATAGCCGCTCATCACACCGGAGCTGACTACGGCCGCAACGGCCGAGCTTCCCCACGACGCGATAGCGGACTGATCGCGGAAAGCCTCCGCTGTTTCGCTTTGAGCTCCTGTCTTATTCAGCAGCCGGGCGACGATCACGGCCGCTTCCTGCCTGGAAATCGAAGCATTGGGACGGAAGCTGCCGTCCGGGTACCCTTCGATATATTTGGCCTGGACTGCTTTGGCGACTTCGCCGTACATCCAGTCGGATGCCGCGACGTCTTTGAAGGAAGCCGTGCCCTGCGCTTCCAGCTTGAACGAGCGGTTAACCAGCGAAACGAACTCCGCGCGGGTTACCGCCTTGTCCGGCTTCAACGTGCCGTCTGCGTAGCCCTGTATGTATCCTTTGTCTACCCACTGCTTTGTCTGCTGCTCGGCCCAGTGACCCGAGATATCGCTTGCAGCGGACGCCGAAGCGGCCCAAGATAATTGAGCGGGCGCCATCACGGTACATGCGAGCAGCGTGACCGCCATTTTTTTGCGTAAACCTATACTTGTTTTCATTCAATGTAACTCCCCTCTATCTGTTGTCTCCTAATGATTCGACCCCCTTCCACAATTTTCCTTCATTTCGTGCCTATATTATGATTCTTTAGACCTATGTAATTTCAGGGGATGAAAAAGCTGATTCCCTACCGGATAACTGGCTTCCCTTCTTCACCGGGGAAGAATAAGAAAAAGCAGCCGCAACGTACTGCTTTTAGGGGCGAGACTTTGTGTCTAATCCACATGTAGGGTAAAATGGGTATATAGTCCTTTTTTATAATGTAACAAAAAATTTCCGGCACGAGGGGAATTACCTTATTTACTGGCAATCTACAAGCTCACCATACCGGCGTCCTAGCTTTAACCACTTAATAAACGGGAGTGACTGAAAATATGCAATTGCAAAAAGGACAAAAAGTCAATCTTACCACCGGAAGAAACAACCTAGTTAAATTAACCATGAAGATCGGCTGGACTGCTAGTTCCAACATGAGTATTGATGCTGCAGCTTTTATATTATCTGCTCGGAACTATTGTGAGAGGGATGAGGATTTTATATTTTACGGTAATCCCACAGCTGTGAACGGAGCCGTGGAGCATTCTGCAACAAGTTGTAAGGGTGAAGAATCTATTCATATTAATTTGTCCGAACTGCATGAAACGACTGCCAAAATCGCCTTTACTGTAACCATTCATGAAGGAGAAAAACAAGGCCATTTTTTCAAACATGTAACCGATCTATATCTTCGATTAATCAATTCGGAGAGCGGGGAAGAATTGCTCCGATTTAACTACGGATCTGATTTATCTAACGAAACGGCCATAGTGGCAGGTGAGTTATACAGGTACGGAAGCGAATGGAAATTTTATGCGATTGGTAGCGGGTTTTATGGTGGACTTGAAGCATTATGTACAAACTTTGGACTTGAGGTTATCAACGAGGAACCAGAGACAGCTGCATCTTCAGAATCCATGGAGGAGCCGATTCTTTCAACCATTGATTTGCGCAAAAAAACAGTAAAAAATGCCTTGATAAAGAAAGAAATGGTTCATGTTAAGGCTAGGGTAGGTATTGTAATAGATATTTCAGGCTCTATGCTCCCCTTATACGGTAATGGTACTGTGCAAGAAGTTGTGGAGCGCATATTAGCGATAGCTTGCCATTTCGACGATAACGCCTCCCTGGATGTGTGGGTGTATGATCAATATTTCAGCCGATTACCAGAGGCTACGGAAAAGAATTTTGACACGTACGTGGTAGACCATATACTTAATAATACTAACATTCATAAGTTCGGCATGAATAACGAGCCTCCCGTTATGGAAGATGTGATTCACAAATATATAAATGAAGAAAATTCCGACCTTCCCGTGTTTATTATCTTTATTAATGATGGCGGGGTAGTTAAGTCTATTAAGAAAGTTATTGCTAACGCCTCTGTCCAACCGATTTTTTGGCAGTTTGTCGGAATAGGCTATTCAGATTTTAAAGTATTAAAAAATTTGGACACAATGGAAGGGCGAGTCGTAGACAACGCCAATTTCATTCATTTAAATGATATTAGGGTTGTTAATGATGAGACGCTCTACGACCGGCTTTTAAATGAATTTCCGTCATGGATTAAAGAAGCGAAACTAAAAAGGATAATCAGGTAATTAAAAAGGGTCATGTGAAGATTAATTATCTTCCATGGCCCTGATTAGCAGCTTGAAATAGCACAATCAATTAATCTCAACTTCGTTAAGTTCTGCAATGGACTCTGCTTTTTCCGTTGCTGCACTCATTATTAGATAAACGAATAGAACCGTAATTATAAATCCTCCAAACATTATAAACACCCCAATCACTTTTTTGAAAATATATGAATGGTGTTGAATATATATGCTTGCAGGATGTCCTTTTCTACTATTTTTTATTCACTAAATAACGAATGTTCCTTTATTATCATTTCTTTCTCAATATGAGTCGCTAAAATACCAAGTTTAGGCTGCTGTAAGCTCACTTCGTGTCCAAGGAAACTTTTTAAAGCCAAATAAGGAAAATTGATGCCACTCAGACAAGAGATATACAAGCCCCCCGAGGTGCGCGGGTTAATCTCTAAAAGTTTAGGTACGTTATTTTGGTAAATAAACTGAATATTAAAATTGTACATAAGCGGCAGTACTTTGTGTATGGCATGGGACAACTGAATTAACTCGGTATTTTCCTCAAGCTCGCGAATTCTTCCCTCAACCTTTTTTCTGGGAACAGCTGCAAGAAGCCCGTCTTTGTTTCCCAAACAATCCACACTGTACTCATGACCCTCCAGCAATTCCATAACCATCAGGCTTTCGAAGCGATCCACACTTGATAGGATCCGAATTACCTCTTCAAGAGATATGCGATTAGTTACGGGTTCGAAAAGACTATTTATATTTTTAGGACTCTCTTCGATTATACGAAAGCCCGCTCCGCCTTCACCTTGTGCCGGTTTAAAGCAAACTCGGTGACCCTTATCCTTTAATACCTGATAGGCAGCTTCAAATTCAGTAACGGTACTTACGATGGAATAGTCCGGCAGGGTGAGGCTTTCAACCGGTTTTAGCGCCTCGAACAATCGTCCCTTATCGGCAACGATATTTAGAAGCTTATAATCCCCGCTTAACAGCAATCCCGTGCCTATTTTTTCGAATTCTGCAGCATGCAACGAAATTTCGGTTAATCCAAAATGCGGAATAAAAATATCAATTTGATGATATCGACAAAATTCAATACAGTATTGAACATATTGATCTAGGGGCAGAATAGGCTCTAATTCAGCATAATCAGCAACCTGCAGCATAGGGGAATGTTTTTTAGGATGAGTTGCATAAATTTCAAATTTTAGGTGATCCGAGTTTTTACGAATCATTTCCACATAATGACTAGCTGCAGAAAATGTACGATTAAACCATATTCGTTTTTTCATAATGTCTCCTTTTTTCCGCTTTCGTTCCAGACACCATGCTAATCGCTTCTTTAATTCCTTCAAGAAGTTCTTCAGAAGCTTTTATTCCAGCACTTTCAGTAAACCTATATACGCTCGAAAACCTGTAAGTATCAAACAGTTCTCCATGTCCCGGAGCAAAAATAAAATCAGCAGCTAGCAGCATACTTTCATCTAATAATGAATCACCTGACGCTGCTATATAAGAAGCCCCTATTCTTGTCTTCAAATGAAGCAGCGCAGCGCCTTTGCTTATTCCCGATGGGATCATATACAATTTACGTCCTTGGATGGAGAGGGTCCAACCGAGAATGGACAGTTTATTTCTTAAATTTTCGATGATAGAGGCAGGTAGCTTATCACGTTCGATGATAATGACATAAAATATACCATCACATAATCTCCCTCTCAGCGCCCATTCAGGAGACGACATCTCATCGAACAAAGCCTTTACCTCATTATGGGTTGCAGAGGTTTTTAAAGCAGTCTGAACTATTGCCGACCACTCAACATCAGGAACACCATCAAAAAGAATATTCGCCCCATTACTTGTAATGGCATATTTAGGCGTATATGTGTTTACGATATGAAAAACTCTTTGATACTGCTCTATTGTTCGAGTCGTGACAGGAATGAACGTAGCAAGTTGAGAAATATCATTCAAGAGAGATAAAGCTTGTTTGGACATAAATGAAATATATTCATCCTCGTAAAGCTCGACCGGAATAAGATCTTCATCATTAATTCCTTGACCCATGGATGTTTTAGAGTAAATTAGGGTTCGATCTAAATCACTTGCGAAAATCATTCTATTCACCGCCTTTAACCGGCTTAATGATTCCACAGCAAGAATAAGTCAGCCCAGGATAGACTTCAACTGGTACATGACGGTCTTGCGCTAGTAAAATAATGTGTTTTAAATTCGGGTTATCCAGACGATCAACAAGTATCTTCCATGGGATTCTTCGTAATAAGACCCTTGTCGTTTCCCCAACACCCGGTTTAACAAGATTAACGTCGGTAATACCAAAATCCTTTTGAATTCGTTGGATATCTTTCATACCTTGCCAGCTCGCATGAGGTTTAGAATCCATTAGCCGCTTAGACATTGTCTTGGCCTCTTCTGAGATTTCAGCAAAATAGGCAGATACTTTATCCACAAAAAGGTTTGAAAGATCTTCAGATAACCACTCTTTATAAAACTTTGCTCCATGAAACTCGTCCGGACCTATGAGATCATCGCGGAGTACTGTTCTGCTCATTAAACCGGAAACAGTGGAGTTAAGGCATGCACTCGGGATCAAAAAGTCTTCTCTTGTGCCATAGGTTTCCGAACATCGGCCTGGATCAGCTAATACCGCAAGGTCGTCATTAAGTGTAATCCCTTTATGGAGAAGCGCTTCCCTAGCCTCTTTTAAAACATTGCGAATAGCGCCTTTCCCTGTCCAGCCATCAATAAATTGTATATCCATACCCGGGTGATTCTCTATCATATATAAAATAGCGTTTTCATCAATGCCTTTTCCTCGAATGATAGAAATACTGTAATGCGGCAGGTTTACATTATACATGCTCTTGAGGTATCTCTTAATTAAAATACCTATCGGTGTACCTGCCCGTGCCAAAGAAGCTAAAACGATATTCAGACCTCGCTTTGATACGATAAGTTCAGAAACAATGCCGCAAGCAACCGCCACTCTTCTCGCCGTGCTCTCTAATGTATCAAGGAATAATTGGATATATTCATCCGTTGGTTTGTATTCAACAGGTAACATCTCAGAGTAATGTGTTCCCGATTGTATGGCTGCTTCTCGATCCCCCGTCTCTTTTTCAAGGACTACATTACTCAAATCCTTCAAGAGAAAAATTACATCTTCGGATTTATAGCTTCCTATCGGAGCAGGTGCTTGTATTTTTCTATTTTTGTAATCGTGGAGATTCACTTGGGCAAGTCCTCCTAATTAAATTTATTTAAAAATGAACGATATGAACGGCTGGGACTGCTGTAGATTCCAAAGCTTCTAAAAAAGAAGCGAGATTGTTCTCATCGGTCTCACGTTCGATAAACACAAAAATTTCGTCATACATATCCTTGGAAACATTGTAGAAGAAATTAGGAATTTTCGAATCATCCGGAGAATCAAAACGATAAACAGTATGGATAGCGTAAGAAGGTTCATTATTGGGATGAATAGGACTTCTGGTACTTGATTGATAAGAAACTCCACTTCCCATTTCGGCTGCAATTCTCATGGGTATATACATAAACTCTCCCATTCCCATGCATAACGTTTTTTGACCGAATCTACAAGATTTAAGGAATTTAGCGCAGTCCGCGACTTGCTGGTCCAATTCACATGTGTCTTCGCCATTCATGCCAAAGCGGCCGGTTAGTTTCAAAAAGGGGATATCGTTATTCATATTTAAAGAATTTCTCGATGAAAAAGGCAGCTTATGAAAAAAATGTCCTACATGATGTCTTTTTAGTTGAAATTGAGGATTAGAAGAAGTCCTGGTTTTGTCTGCATTCAATTCAATAGAAGTGCCTGCAACAGAAATTTGACCTTGTATCAACGAAAGACAAGTAATCGTGATACCTAGCTCCTGCTCGGTCTGACGGAAACGTTGGATGTCTTGTTCAGAACGCCAGTCAAGAAGACTTGCTACAACGTATCTGGATCTGGGATGTTTCTGCTGAAGATCTTGAATGATATTCAAAGCAGTCTTGCCTGTTGTAATTTCGTCATCCACTAGAATTACGGGTTCATTCCCCTCAAAAAGCGTTTCGTTTAAGGCGTAACATCTATGAGCGGTTGCATGAGAATGTTCTTCTTCAAATTTTAAAATAGGTTCTAACTCATTAACGATGTCTCGTGTGGTGTGAAGGAATTTAGTTGGCCCTGAAAAAATATCGAACATACTATGTCCAAGAGCAGTTGCAGTCTCCGCAAACCCAATAAACAAGGTTGGTTCTGACACACGCAGAGGGGCAGATTTAATCGATTTATACCTATTTTCTGCCTGATCTTCATTATCAAAAGCTTGTACAAGATCCTGGAGACAATGAGGCTGTGGTCCACCAAGATGGTTTTGCAGCAAAATTCCCAAGGCTGCACCGCTAAGTAAAGCGACATTGGGATTCACAGCTAAGTGTTTACCAAGAACTTTACTCACAAATAAAAAGCTTCTTTTTTTATTGATTCTTGCAGCCATCTTAAAAAAGGTATCTAACGGTAGATTTAATTCATTGTGGGTTATCTCGATTGTTACTTGGAGATCTCCAATAATATTATACAAACGCTTTTTCTTGGACGAACTCGTCTTGTCCGATAAGTAAGGAAGTGAAGTTTTTGTGTTCATGTAGCACCCCGTATACTTGAGAACGAAATAAAATCCGATTAGCCCAATTGAGATGGGGTTTGATTTCGTTCATTTTATTGTTATATTGACTTTTAAATACTCCCAGGCTTCCATTATTATTAGCAATCATGTTTGTGGCATCAAGGAATTCTTCATGCGTTACCACGTAAAGAGATTGCACAGGAAGATTGTGAGTAGGATGTATAATTGTTTTTCCAATGATACCATTTTCTTTGTCCAGAGTGACTTCACGGAGTAGTCCATCCACGTAAATATTAATGAATTCATGTCTCAGTTTTCGGCCGGCAGATCCAGCTGAATCTTCGAATGGAGTTTCTCGAAGCTGGGGTTTTAGCAGCCGGTCACTTTTGAAATATTCCCAAACGGGCCCGGATATCACGAATTGATCTTCTACCCTTCCGAAGACGTTTATTATATCCGCGATACAATCCCGAATAACTCCAATATCGTAAATGGTCATATCAGGACCCCTGCGAAGACCAAAAAGACTAGAGAAATCAGTAGCCCCGATCCTGACGTTCAATACATATTCTTTATATTGCTCCAGCAAATCCTTGATTCCGAGTAATGAAATTGTCCTTGATTCACGGTAAATAACATCAGATGTTTCCAGAATAGGCATTCCGTAAAGGGTTGGAAAACCGGTTTCTTTTTTTTCATTGTAATTACTGATCGTTTCAAGATAACGGCGTCCATTTTCTGTACTGAATTTGGGAAGCGTAAATCCTGTAACAATACGAATAACTTCTCCAAGTTTCTTAATCATATAATCTAATTGCTCCGGACTACGCACTCGAATGAAGATCAGCGGCAGCTTGTCTTCATCAATAGAGCCGCTCTTTAACAAAGAATAGACCTTATATAACTGTTTATATAAAGATTCTTCTGCAAGGCCCACTTGCTTTTCTCCAATTGCATCTTCCAAATCAAGGACCATTGAAACAAGCCCTTTAACTCTGCCGGATACGATCTCTTCAGCAATTTGCTGTCTGGTTGCAGGCATATATAAAGCGGCTCCGACAGCATGGGAAAGAATATCTTTGCTAGAGTAATTCGAAAAACAGACAGGCTTTGAATAAAATAGCGTTTTCTCTTCTTCGCTGCTCAAATAATTGAAGTAACGCATTTTTTAACCTCCAGCAAGTAATTAAAACTTTATCTGTTCATAAACAGGTAAACCTGATCATTTTCAAGAGGATAAAAATATCCCCCCTGCTCCGAGACGGGATATTTCCAAAAGGGATATTTAGGCTCGTCCGTTTAATTAAATAGACTCTGAAGATTTTTCCGACTTTTTTCTAAGTGTACTCAGAATCATGGCTCCAACAAATACGGCTATCAAAAGTACAAAGAATAAAATATGAGACATTTCGTAGCCTGCTACACCCGCAAGCATTTTAGCTCCGATAATGATAATAAGAATAAATGCGGCTTTTTCCAATTCGGGAAAACGTTCAATAAGCTTTAAGAACACTTGAGCCACACCGCGCATCATAAGTACGCCTAAAATTCCTCCCAAGAACAATACCCATACTTGCTCGCTAATTCCAAAAGCTGCAATTACACTATCAACACTGAATGCAATATCCATAAGCTCAACCGTTAAGACAGTACGCCAGAATCCCGCACCTTTGTTTTCAACATCTCCTTCATCATTGCCCTTTCTGGCAATATACGGTAGGAAGGGCACGCCACCTATACGAGCAAATCTGAATTCCAAATCAAAGAGATTGCTGCACGCAATCCACAACAGATAAAGACCTCCGACAATCTTAACCCAAGTTATTTTGACTAGGAAAGTACCGATACTGATGGCAATAAAGCGGAAAACATAGGCCCCGACTATACCATAGAACAAGGCTTTCTTCTGTTGATCTTTAGGCAGGTGCTTTACCAGTACAGCAAGTACTAAAGCATTATCTGCAGAAAGCAGTCCTTCAAGAAGAATCAGTGAAGCAATAATTCCCCAGTTTACCGGATCGGAAAGTATCGCGGTCGTATGTTCCCAGTTAAAAAACTCCAGAAAGTTATTGAGGAAACTTGCAAAAAAATCATACATTATTGTATATCCTTCCGAAGTTTATAGTTATTTTCTTCCGGCTACCCATCTTAAATTCCAACCATAAGCTTGATCCAATTTTTGATGATCTGAATGATAGTCCACTAATCTTTCTATACTGAAGGTCTGGTTATTAACATTTTTAATCATCGCTATCGCGCACATTCTTTTGTTGTTATCATGTTCATTAAGCCGTACTTCGATCTCCGGACCCTCACTTTGTTTGATAGTGACAACCCCATCTGCCTGTGACCAGTTCGTTATTCCTTGATAAATGAATGCAAACACAACGATTCGATCGATGGCCGAAATAAACTTTCCATTAATCCTCAAATTTTCACCGGAAACAACAGAACCCGTTCGATCGTCACCATCAAGGGCTATATAAGGGAAGGAGTCAAGAGATCCGAATACATTTCCAAGCGCTTGAATGACGCCTTTGCTTCCGTCCTTCATTTCATATAAACAGCCGAGATCGAGGTCTATTCCTTGGGATCCGAAAAAAGACTTTGTTTTCTTCTGATTCCAATTTAAATTGATCAGTATTTCACCGATAGGGCCCGATCCTTTTTGTAGATTGATCGCATCCCCTCGTTTTTTTAATTCGATCTTTTTCAGATTAATAGGAGAAGCCTGCGTAGGTTTCGAGGCAGCTGTGATTGTAGGCTGTTCAGGAGGTTTAGGTGGCAGCGTAGTTTTAACCTCTGATTTAACTTTAATTCCAAAGCTGCCGCATAGGGCCTCAAGACCACCGGAATAGCCCGATCCAATGGCATTAACTTTCCATTCGCCCTTGTATCTATACAATTCTCCTACTACAATTGCAGTTTCTACGGAGAAGGCTTCTCCGATGCTAAAACGGATTAATTCTGCCCCGTTGGAAGGATCAATTATTCGTAAATAGCTATCATCAATGAGTGAAAAGTTCTGCTTTCTTTTCTCGCCTTCATAAATCGTTAAAGCAAAAGATATCCGTTCATATACGGGAGGAACATTTTGAAGATTAATTGAAAGCTGTGCTTGATCCGCTAGTCCTGAATATGCCTGTTTATTAGATTCAATAACGGAAATTGAATGGTTGGGTCCATGAGGATTCCCGTAAAAAATTAAATCTTCATCCTTCGTCACCTTCGATGATGCAGACAGTAGAAATGCAGAAAAATCAACTTCAATTGAACTATCGGATGTTTTCCAACCCATCCCTACAATTATGTTTTTAGTCGAGGGATTTGTTTTTGTGAGATCAGCTTTCTGACCTTTTACCAATGGAATGGGCATAAAATCAACCTCCCAAGGCGATATGGAGGATGCTGTACAACTACAGCATCCTGGTTTATTGATTACTGGGCATCCAATCCGTAATTCTTACAAAGCGCTGCCAGACCGCCGCTAAAACCGGAGCCGATTGCTTGGAACTTCCACTCGCTGCCTTGACGGTAAAGTTCGCAAATTACTACTGCAGTTTCAAGGGAAAACTCTTCTCCGAGATCATAACGAAGCACTTCTCTTCCCGAAACTTCATCCACTAGCCGAACAAAGGCGTTTGATACGTGCCCAAAATTTTGATTGCGGGCTGCTGCATCATGTATGGTAACTGTAATTCCGATTCGTTCAATCTCATTGGGAACCTTCGAAAAGTCGAGTTTGATCTGCTCATCATCCCCATCACCTTCACCCGTACGATTGTCACCCGTATGAATCACGGCCCCATTATAAAGGTTGGAATTGTTATAAAAAAGGAAATCTTCCATACCTTTTGCCTTTCCGTCAGCCCGAAGAAGAAAAGCCGAAGCATCAAGGTCGTAGTCCTGGCCCGTATTATATTTGTTAATATCCCAGCCAAGGCCGATAATAACTTTAGTCAATCCTGGATTAGTCTTAGTAAGATCAATCCTTTGACCTTTTGATAAACTTATTGTCATTTCATTCACTCCTTTGAATAGGCTTTAGAATGTGGGCATAAAAAAGGCCGCCTGTCATGAGACGGCCTTTTTTTGTCAGTTGAGGCCAAAATCCTTCACAAGGCCTGCAAGTCCATTTTGATACCCGCTGCCAACCGCGCTAAACTTCCATTCAGCACCATGACGATATAATTCGCCTACAACAATTGCAGTTTCTACCGAAAAGTCTTCGCCCAGATCATAACGAATAATTTCCTCATTTGTTTCCTCGTTTACGATGCGAACGAATGCATTTGAAACTTGGCCGAAGTTCTGATTGCGCTCTTGTGCTTCGTGAATAGTAATACAAAACGACACTTTTTGAACTTCAGCAGGAATCGATGCAAGATCCACTTTCAACTGTTCGTCATCGCCATCGCCATCCCCAGTACGGTTGTCTCCCGTATGTACCACAGAGCCGTTAGCATTTTGGTTGTTGTTGAAAAAGACGAAATCTTTGTCCGAAGCAGCTTTGCCTGCGTCATTCAAACAAAATGCAGATGCATCGAGATCAAAGTCTTTGCCGCCATCATATTTATTAGTGTCCCAGCCAAGGCCCACAAGTACTTTTTTTAGACCGGGATTTGTCTTCGTTAAATCGACCTTTTGGCCTTTTGAGAGATTGATAGCCATGAATTTTGTCTCCTCACCAGTTATGAATTAGATATAGCGCTGTGCCAATATATTAATGTGAGCAGCATGAGCTCCCTCGCCAATCGCATTAAACTTCCACTCACCGTTATGGCGGTAGAGCTCGCCAACGATAAGAGCGGTCATTCCCGCATAATTGTCTGTTAGGTTGAAGCGAAGCAACTCTTGGTTGTTCGAAGGATTAAGAACACGAATATAAGCAGATCTGATCATACCGAAGTCTTGGCCACGCTCTTCACATTGATAGATATTTACACATGCAAGAATCTTATGAACATCTGCAGGTACCTGATTCAGTGAAATTTCAATCTGCTCATCATCGCCCTCACCTTCGCCGGTCAAGTTATCTCCGGAGTGGCGAACTGAACCACAGGGACTTTCAAGATTATGGAAACAGACAAGATTTTGTTTTCTCAGTAGCTTTCCATTTTCCCCCAAAAGTATCGCCGAAGCATCACAGTCAATATTCGCCTTGATTTTCTTAGTACCAAAGAACCCCTTCTTCTCAGCTTCTATAGGGTCCCATCCCAGGCCTATGGTAACGTTTTTTAATCCGGCATTACTTTTGGTTAAGTCTACTTTTTGGCCTTTCACCAAAGAAATTGTCATTTTTCACACCTCCTCTCAAGTAAATATTTCCCTACTTAGATTATAGTCTAGATGCTACAAGATAGGCAATTTTTGGACAACATTTTTCGATATATTTTGCCATTACGGTAGAATAATTTATTGGTTTTAAGTTTCTAGCTGGATTATTGAAAAAAAGAACCTCCTATCTAGGATAGGGGTTCTGGTTCTAAAGGCCTATATCATAAACCAAACTCGCTTGGATTTAAACCAAGTACATGACAAATATCTCGAACAACGGACTTCTCTTGCTCATCAAAGTCTCCATCAGCTGCTCCCACAGCACAACATACACTAATGATAACGCGTGCTACCTCAGGTTTCGTTTTAAATTTACCGATTACTCGGAGGGCTTCTTGCTTTCCAACCATTACGTCAAAGTCCATATTTCCTGCATAATAATTAAAACGCTCAATTACTTCACTCATATTAAAAACATTTAATTCAGGACTTCTTCCCAGATAACCGGCCATTTTTTGTTTTTCAGAAGCATCTATTGTTCCATCCGCAACTGATACAACTGCGCAACCCGCCACAATCGCCTCAAGCAAGTCTTTACTTTTGTAGCGTTTAACTCCATCCATAACATTTCCCTTTGCCCGTGATAACCAATTTGAAAATGAACTCAGTGTGCTCACTGTCATTCCTCCATGAATTATATTTTTTATTACTTTAATAATAGAATTACTTCTCTTTAATTTCAACTATTAGGAAGACACATCGTTTATTTACTGAAATACATCTATTACTTTACAAAAGTAATAATATAATCACACCTCTGAATAACGTCATTCACCGTTCGGGTCACTTTAGTGGTACTTTCTCAAAAAAAGCCGGTTTATCCATCCGGATAACCAGCTTCATTCTCCAAACCTATTCCTTCTTCACTTGCTCAAACTCTTGTCTTCGCAAATCCCGATGCGCACTCAAAACTTCCTGTACTGCGTCCAGCTTAAAAAACGGTCAATGAACGAAATGGCCGTCTCTATGCCGTTCTCCTGCCTCAAGCCTATGCCAAGCTCGGCCGCTTTATTTTTCACTCGCTTGTGTTCAAGAACCTTTAACGCCTGCGTCAGTTTCTTTTGCGTTACCTTGTTTAGCGGCAGGCAGCTTCCCGCTCCCGTTGTGACGGTCAGCCTTCCCCACACCTTCTCCTCCGCGGAAGCCGGACAGACCAGAGCGGGAATTCCCGCTCTCAAGCTTGCATGCGCGGCAGCGGCAGAGCCCCGGTGTACGACGCTCCGGCAGCGGGGAAAGAGCCGGTCATAGTCGGCCTCTTCAATAGGCAGCGCATAGCCGGGCAGCTCGTGTCTAAGTCTGCCCAATGCCTCCCAGTCGGCCTCGATGACGGCTCTGCAGGAAAACTCCCTCGCGGCGTCCAAAGCGGTTCCGGTACAATGCGCCTGCGTCTGCAAGGGTAATCCGCTAAAACCGAAATAAAGAGGAGCCTCTCCCTCATCCAGCCATTGCTCCGTATCTTCACAGGACTTGCTTGAACAGATAAAATCACCGGTGCCCGCCGTCGTCGTTATCCACTCGCCCGTTACAATCCGTCCGGCGGCCCCTCCCCATTCGCCGGATCTCTTCAGGAAGCAGGCGCTGTATGCGTGAAGGACGGGAATATCCCGTAAAAGCAGCTTGTCTCGGACCGCATTGCAGGTTAGCGGCCATGCGTACCCGGCCTGCCGTTTCCTGACCGCCCCATAGAAGAAGGGCAGCTTCTTAAGAGCGTCCGAAACGACTGCGGCACTGCGGGATACTGGGCACGGAGGAGTCAGGGCGACCGCTATAAGTTTGCTGTTAAATTCATCCGAAACGGCCAGGGCACTTTCAAGCATGCGCAGATCGGCAATGATCAAATCCGATCCTGCGCAAATCTCCGGCAGATTCCCGTATCCGTCCCCGGCGCCCCCCTTTTCTAACCCGCCCTTCTTCGTTCCGGGAAATCTCCATACGCGTCTGGGCATAAGGGCGCGGCCTGTGCCGGAATGTGCCGGATAAGGATCCGAACCGGTCGGTACCCCTACCCCCGCTTCATACCCGCCGGCTCGAAGTGCGGAAGCGAGTGCGGCAAAAGGCTTGCCCGCTTCCGGATCATCATAAGGCAACAATGTGATTTTCATACGCTTTATTTCACCTATGAATCTTGCCGTACTTGCCAAACTTCCCGACCGCCGCCCGGACCATGCTCCTTAAACGATCTTTACGGCAAATAAATAAGTCGTATAGCCTTGCTCCCAGTTGGAGCGCAGCACAATCGAATAAACCCCGGGCTCTCTCGGCAGACGTATTCTTCCTTGGTCCATCTCTATTGCCTTATATAGTTCCTTCCCGTCCTCGTTTGTGATAACGGAGCATTCCATCTGCTGCGGTTCCATCCCTTTCGTATAACGGATGCCGATGTACGATCCGGGTTTTACCTCCACCGGGGGATATTCCGCCTGCTTAAGCAGGGTTAGGTCGGACCGGGAATCTTGGATGCACTCTACCCAGCACGAATTTCCCTGCAGCAGGGGAATATCCTGCATCCAAATGGACTCGTTCCGGAGCCTTTTCTCGTAGACAACTTCGGGCTTCGGAGCAGCCACGGCATCGTCGAACCTTATACTGTGCTGGTCTATGCTGGTTATCCCCGTGTCAGCGTTATACCCGACGTCGGAAGCCATATTGTCGGCTACAAAGCGTAGGGGAACATACACGTGCCCGTTGTAGTCAATGACCGAGAATTCCATTTCCCTCCCGTTTATAACGAATTTCTGAGAGCTGAGAAAGTCTAGGCTGAAGCTTAACGCGTAAGCCAGTATGCTTATCAAAGCCAATAAGCCGAGCGCTGCTGCGATAATTTTTTTCAAAAAAAACGGCCTTTCTTTACCAGATTTAAAGATGAACCCTGCTCATCTACTCGTTCAAATAAGTAGTCGCTTTGTTCTGAATCAGTTTCGCCACTTCTTCCGCCGGCTTCTGCCCGCTGAAATAGGCTCCCGCTTCCTCGCCGATAATGGACAGCACCTTCATATCATAAGCCGAGTAGCTGCCGGCTTTTTGAATAAACTCTTTGTACCGGTTAAATTGTTCGTCGGGTATGCTTTTCACAGGCTTTCCTGTCGGGAGCTTAAACGTTCCGGCTTTCACCTGCTTCTGAATCTCATCGAGCTTTTTGTCGTTCACTTCTTTAAGCAGGGAGAATCCTTTCAGATCTTGTAAGGACTGCACGTCTTTAGAGTAAAGAAAGGCAAGGAATGTCCACGCTTCCGCCTTGACGGGGGAATTTGCTGTCACGCCAAACTCGTCGGTCGGTATAATCCGGATTCCTCCCTTACTGCCCTCCTCATGCGGCTTCTGAAGCAGCTTCGGATTGGAGAAATACTCGTACGGCTTTTCGATCAGTTCCCGGGGCTTAAGGAAGGCCTCCGAATAGAACAAGGCGGTTTCTCCTTCTCCGATTTCGCTTGTCATTATTTTCTCATCGAATGTTTTTTTGATGGATTTCAGCAAATCTGTAAAGGACGTCGAATCAAACTTCGCTTTCATAGTGGCCGGATCGACAAGCTCTCCGTAACGATCCATGATGATCTCCTGCAGGATTACTCCCGGGTCGTCCGCAAAAACGGGCCGTTTCGCTTTGCCGCCCTCTCCTTCTTTCTCCCGGATTTTTTTCGCCGCCGCTTCAAACTGGTTCCACGTCCATTTGGCATCGTCGATTTGGACGTTCGCCTTCTTGATCGAATCGCCGTCTCCTATGTAAGTCCTTAAGTAGAAGGAGGAGGGGAGCGTATATAACCCGCCGTCCTTTTTCTTCAACCCGTTCAAAATATTCAGGTGTATGTCGTCCTTCTTTAAGGTTTTATCCTGTTCGAACATATCGTTCAAATTTGCAAGAAGCTTGCCTTTGACATATTTGTCGACGGGTAGATCGCTTAATTCCACAATATCCGGGCCCTTACCCGACAATAGGGCCGTATTCGTCGTCTTCACATACTTCTCGAAATCGCCGGGTTCCCATTTTTCGCCCGCCTGTTTGAGAGACTGAATTTGTAGATCGATGTCCGGATACTTCTCCTCGAATTTCTTCTCGATCACCTGGAAGAACGGATCGGGATTTCTTAAGGACAAGGTTACGACGGTTTTCCCTTCTTTGCTTTTCGGTTTCTCTTTATTCGAAGTCCCTCCGGCTTCCCCGCTTCCCCCGGCTCCGCAAGCACTAGTTGCAAGCGCCGCACAAATTAACACGACCCCTACCTGTTTTCTCATCATCTGAAATCCTCTCCTAACCGATTATGGTCTATCGTTTTCATGATCGTTTGGTACAGCTATCTTCCTTGCTACTGCAGGCGAACCCGGTTGTTATCCTGTAAAGGCTCGCTGCTTTTGAGAATAATGAGGTCTTTTTCGTTCAGGCTATCGGATTGAATCACCGTCTCCGACTCATTGGTTTCGCTGGAACGGACGGGGACTCTGCGGACTACGAAAACGTTGCCCAGCGCGCCCTTCTGTTCTTCGATCTTATAAATGAACTTGCCGTCGCGCTCCTGATGAACCGCGTCGCTTGAAACCTTAAACCCTTGCTGCACGGAACGCTTCGTGAGCTTGACAGCGGCACGCTCGCCGCCTTTCAGCTCCGGGCCTTCCACTTTAATGCGCAGCGACTTCCGCGCAGCCGTGCGGCCCCCGCTCTCCCCCGCCTCCGCACCGGAGGAACCGGCCGCAAGCGGTTCGGCCTCCGCCGTCTCTTCAACGGTGCCCTCGATGAGGCGGGGCTGCTGTTCCGGCGTGCCGAACCCTACCTCGATCTTCGTCCCGGCGGTAATTCCAAGGCTGGTCAGCAGAGCCGCATCGGCCGCAAATTCGAACCGGTACCCCTTGGCGCTGTCCGCGATGATGATCTCGGGCTCTCCCGCCGGTTTGGTTCCCGCGACGGCATTCACTTTCGTGATCACGCCCTCGAAGGGAGCGGACAGATCCTTCTGATCTGCCAGCGCTTCCCGCAAACCGGCGACTTTGCGCTCCTGCATGCTGATATCGAGCTTGCGTGTCTCCATCTCCCGGGTGACGCTCCGGACCTTTAGTTCATCGCCCTCCGTGGACGCCGCAATGAACTGGTCCTGCGCGTTTTGCAGCTCGATCCTCAGCTTTTCCAGCTGCGTGGTCTCATCCTGCAGCTCCCGTTCGGCGGACTTGCTGTCATAGCTAACCAGCTTCTGCCCTTTCTTCACACGGTCTCCCTCTTTCACAAGGACCGCTTTGACCTTCAGGCCCGCGGGATTGCTCAGTTTCTCTTCCGCAAGCGGCCGCAGAACCCCGGTTCCTTCGAGCGTATGCACCAGACTTCCATACACCGCACTCTCTGTTCTCACTTTGGGTAGTGTCAGCGCCTGCAGCGTGTTGCTGAATAAGGTGAAGAGAATCAGTGCCCCGATGAATAAACCGGCAATGATCCGGATATTTCTTTTGCGCTTAAGATCTTTACTCGCTTCCTGCTCCATTCCCGAGCTTTCCTCCCCTTGCAGAACCTACCCTTTGATGCCGGACAATTGAATGCCTTCAATAAAATTCGTCTCCGCGTACAGAAACAGCAGCACCATCGGCGTCATATAAAGCATGGATGCGGCGAAGGCGATCCCCTGCTCTCCCTGATTCACCCTCGATAAGTAAACGGAGAGCGGCTGCTTGAACGGATCGTCCAGAAAAATAAGCGGCTGCTCCACCATGTTCCAGTAATCGACGAACAACAGGACCGCCAGAGCGGATACGCCCGGTTTGACCATCGGAATAATGATGGTGGAGAAAATCCGCCAATGTCCGGCTCCGTCCATCTTGGCCGCTTCGATATAAGCGTACGGGATGTGCAGCATGTATTGCCGGAGCATGAACACGCCGAAAGCCGCGAAAATTCCGGGCAGTATGATGGCGCCGGGACTGTGGAGCAGCCCCATTTTATCCGCCATGATGTAATTGGGCACCAGCGTCACTTGGAACGGCATTAGCATCGTCAGAACATAAACGAGAAACAAGGTCTCCCTGCCCCGGAAACGGAGCTTGGAGAACGCGTAAGCCGCCAATGCGGCCACGACCGTCTGACCGGCAATAATGGGGACTACCAGGAAGACCGAGTTCCAGAACATCATCAGAAATCTCGGACTGTGAATCAGCACTTCGCCGTACTGTCCCAGCGTTACCAGATCGGGCAGCAGCTTCAAATTAACGAACGCGTTCGCTTCCGAGCCCGCCGTATCGTTCATTTTGCCGATGAGCCCATAGTTGATCCCGATTTCCCGTTCGGTCATGAGAGAATTTGTGAAAGTTATCACAATAGGTACTAATATGATTCCCGCGATAACCGCCAGTATGGCCGTCACCGCTCCTTTTTTCAGCAGCTTAAACCCTTGCAATCTTCTCTCCCCCGCTATTCAAGAAAACTCCGGAAACGGCGTTCCAGCGCAAACAGTACTAAAACCAGAAGCAAAATACAGCCCGTCATCAGCGTTGCGGCTGCCGTCAATTTGGGAATATCCAGGGACATGAACATGTTGTTCATATAATGCTGCAGCATGTAGATGCTGTCGTGCGGATAATCCCCCGCTATCAGGTAGGTTTCCCGGAACACCTTGAACGAGTTGATGACGGACATAATCGTGACGAAAAATAGCGTCGAGGTTAAATAGACCAGCGTAATGCTGCGGAATTGGCGAAACGGGCCCGCGCCTTCGATCCTGGCTGTCTCGTAATAATCTTTGGGGATTTGCTGAAGCCCCGCCAGGAACAAAATCATGTTGTAGCCGATGTTCTTCCACAGATAGACAGCGATCACGACGCTTCGGGCGGCATCCGTCTTCATCCAATCCACACGCGCCCGCTCGAAATAGCCCAGCCAAGCGTTAACCGATCCGTTCCAGTCCAGCAGAATCTGCCACACGAGAACAACGGAAGCCGCGGGAACGACTAGGGGCAGCACGAAAGCGGTCCGGATCCATCTCCGGATATAGATGTTTTGATTAAGCAGCACCGCTAGAATTAACGACAGAAGAATCATCAGCGGAACACTGACCAGCGTAAAAAAAGCGGTATTCCGGGCAGCCTTGCGGAACGATTCGCTCGCCAGAAGCTCACGGTAATGCTCGAAGCCGACGAACCGGTTGTCGGCCGTACTCTCCACGAATGAATCATACACGCCCATGACAAACGGGATGAGATAGAACATCATGAATCCCAGCGCGCTCGGCGCCAGGAACATCAGAACGGCCGCCGTATCCGTACGGGCGCGTCTAAACATCCCCGGCTTCAACCCGGTACACGAACTGTCGTGGTTGCATACATGGACCGATCCTTTCCCTATTTTTCGGATAAGCAGGGACTGTTCCTTGCTAGTTCCAGAATAGGGAATAATCTTTAAGTAACAAGTAGGGTAAAAATAAAATTTTTCTTAAATCGTTCGCTCAGTAGGCGCCGACGTCCCCTGGTCCGAATGATTTTTTGGCAGCCGAACTTCAAACAGCGTCCGGACCGGATTGCTTTGAACCGAAACCGTACCGTTATGGCGTTCCACAATGTTCTTCGTGATGAACAAGCCGAGTCCCGTACTCCCCGTCCGATGATTACGCGCTTGATCCGCCGTATAAAACATATCGAAGATACGCGGAAGCTCCTCCGGCGGAATGCTGTCCCCGTAGTTGACGACCTGAACAACCGCCTCTTCTCCTTCGGACGCCGCGATAACGTCGACATACTGCCCGTCGCTGCCGTAGCGGATGGCGTTCGTCAGAAGGTTTTCAAACACGCGGGCAAGCAGCTCCCCGTCTCCCCACAGATGCAGCGGCTGATCCGCGTTTAATCTCAGCGTGAGCTGATTTTTCTCGAACATCGGGTACAATTCCTCGTTCAGCTGGATAAGCAGCTCGCCGAGATCGATCCGGTTTCTCTCGACCTTGAGCATGCCGTAATTCATCCGGGTAATTTCAAACAGTTCATCCACAAGCTTCTCCAGTCTCTGCGACTTGGTAAACGCGATCTGGGTAAAATGCCTGACCTGTTCGGAGGATAACTCCTTGTCCCGCAATATAAAATCCAGATAGCCCAGCACGGAAGTAAGCGGGGTCCGCAAATCGTGCGCCAAATTGAGCACCAGCTGATCTTTGCTGCTTTCCGCAAAATCGCCCCGGTTTACGGCTTCCTGCAGCTTCTCGCTTGCAAGATTAATGTCTTTGGCGATAGCTTCGAATTCATCGTTGGAAGCCACGTGAACCCGACTGTTGAAGTCGCCGCTGGCAAGACGGTGGATTCCGTCCGATATTTCCCGGAAATAGACCGCGTAGGATCTCGTAAAGAAGAAGAAAAACAAAATTACCATCGGGATAAAAAACAGCAGAAAAAAGTTGATATCCCCGATCTTGTGCAGAAACAGGCGGAAATAAGCGAGCGGGTCTTCAAATTTGACCTGGGAACGGTAATAGATCTGAAGAACTTTATAGATCAGATAAGTAATCAGGCCGGCCAGAAGCATGCTTATTCCCAGCAGCAGAATCATTTTGGTCCGGAAGCTCCGTATCATGTTAGGCATTGAACGTGTACCCTACTCCCCATATCGTTTTAATCAATTTGTTCTTATTTACATCTTCCCCGAGCTTTTTGCGGAGAGTGCGGATATGAACCATGACCGTGTTCCCTCCCTCATAGTACGCGCCTCCCCACACCTGCTGGAAGATGTTTTCGACGCTGAACACTTTCTTCGGATATCTCGCCAAAAGATACAAAATATCGAATTCCTTCGGGGTTAGCTCGACCAAATTTCCGTACAGGCTGACGGTGCGCTGCTCCGGATATATCACCAATCCTCCCGACTCCAGGATCGGCTTGTCTGCTGCAGCCGCCTGATTCATCTGCAGAAACCGGCGCAGGTGGGCATTCACTCGGGCGACCAGTTCCATCGGGTTGAACGGCTTCGTGATATAGTCGTCCGCACCTCTTACGAGACCCGAAATTTTATCGAGATCCGTCGCTTTAGCGCTCAAAAAAATGATCGGCATATTGTGTTTCTCCCGAATTTGGTGCGTCACTTCGTAACCGTCCATTTTCGGCATCATAATATCCAAAATTGCCAAATCTACCGAATGGGTCTGAACCGCTTGCAGAGCGTCGTGCCCGTTATGTGCTTTTACGCAGTCATATCCTTCTTTAGTCAGATGCATCTCTATTAAATCCGCAATTTCCACTTCATCATCGGCGATCAGTATGGTGATACGCTTCATGCGATCCTCTCCTTCGATTTCACGATTATTCGAATCTCTCTGTCCCTTTATCATACTCATTTTTTGCCGTAAGGACAGGCTGTTATTATCCCGGCGATGAATTCATAGAGAATCGTAATAATTTCGAAAGTTTTTCTTAGGAAGAAGTTAACTGTTAGGCTTCATAATACTAGACAGCTGAAGCCCTCGTGAGAATTGAGAGGAGAAACGTTATTTATGAACTTGAAAACGATCCTGCTGGGTGGAACCGCCGCTGCTATTATACTGGTTTTGGCCTGGAATTCCTTGGATCTTACCCGGCATCGTTCGGCATCCCCCGTACCGGAGCCGTCAGTATCCGAACCCTTTATATCCGAACCGGCTGCCGGCAAATCGGGGAAAAATCAGCTTGTTAACGAGTCCATAGAAGGGGAAGCCGCCGTTCTGATGGATGCCGAAACCGGAAAACTATTGTTCGGGAAAAATAAAGACCTTCGCCTCTATCCCGCAAGCACGACCAAAATCGTAACGGCGCTGGTTGCTCTCGAAAAAGGCGGACTCCAGGACCCGGTCACCGTCGGTGATGAAGTCCGTTTAACTACTAAGGGAGAGAGCACGGCGGGCTTGCGGGAGGGCCAAACCCTTACGCTCCGGGACCTGATCGTTGCCATGATGCTGCCCTCGGGCAACGATGCGGCCAGGACGGTCGCCCGCTATATTGCGGAGAAAGACAGCGGCCGCAAGCTCTCCGCGCAGAAGAGCATCGATTATTTTGCCGGTCTGATGAACGCGAAAGCCTCCAAGCTTGGCGCCAAAAAGAGCCATTTTACGAATCCGCACGGGCTGCACGATCCGGGACATTACACGACTGCGGGCGATATGGCTCTACTAAGCCGCGAAGCCATGAAGAACAAAGTGTTCAGCTCCATCGTCAGCGAACCGAAACAGGCCGTCGCCGTATCGTCCGGTTCCCTTACTTACGTAAACCGCAATCAGCTTCTTCAGGAAGAAAGCGAATTTTATGTGCAGGGTGTAAACGGGGTGAAGACGGGCTTTACGGATGAAGCCGGTTATTGTCTCGTATCCTCGGCAACTTTGAACGGAAAGAAATTTATCGGCGTCGTGCTTCATTCGAGCTCAAGCGGCGTCTATACGGATACCCGCTCCCTTCTGGAGTACGCGAAGAACAGATAGATCCGTCCGACTGCCGCCTGTATCGGGCGCTGCCATAAGCGTATATAAAAGATCCGCCCGGAACTCTGCTTCCCGGCGGATTTTTCGTATCAGGCTGCGACTTCGCCCCGGCTTCCGAACCGGCCGCACCTTCAGAAGGGATTTAAGGGATTCAAAAGTGCGTTTCTTCCAAAAAAGATCTATGCAAAAGCAAAAAATTATATCATGCTTAGATGGGGTACCAAATAATGGAACGCGACTGAGAGGCGATTCTTATGTACAGAGTGGCTATTTGCGACGATGAGGAAAAACAAAGAGAGCTTGTTAAAAATATTCTGATCACTCTCTCGATAAAAACCAATATAGAATTCGAAATCGAATTATTCGGCTCGGGCGAGCAGCTCACAGCCTATTATGAGCGCCAGGAAACCCCGTTCCATATTTTACTGCTGGATGTTGAAATGGGCGGGATTAACGGCATTCAAACCGCCCGGAGAATAAGAGAATTAAACAACCTGGATGAACAAATTATTTTTCTGACCGGCTACCCCGAATATATGATAGAAAGTTTTGACGTCATGACATTCCAGTATCTGATCAAACCCGTCGCCCCCTCAATCTTGGAGGAGAAAATCATTAAGCTGTGCCAATACTTCCAAGCCCTTGACAAAAAATTTATGGTCATCAAGTCGGCCTATGACGAAATCGTGATCAAATACGACGACCTCATTAGTATCGAAGCCGCCAAAAGCTTAACGATAAAAAGCAAGCTTCATTTTACGACCGTTAATCAAACCTATGAAAGCAAAGGAACGATTTCAGATTATGCGCTTGCCTTAAAAGATCATAAATTTCTGCAAATCCACCGATCCATTATTATTAACCTGCTGCATGTGAGAAAGTTTGCCAAGGGAGTTGTCCTCATGTCCAATGGCACGGAATTACCCATAGGCCGTTCTAAAGTTAAAGAGGTTAAAGATGTATACACCAAATTTATGATCATGAAGGTCGATGGCTATGATTCTAACTAATTTGCCCATTTTCTTTAGCATGGTCGTTGTAATGGCCGTCCAAATTAATTTTTTCTTCAACTCGGTTTTCGATAAAACCATGCAAAAACGCAGCCGTTTCATTTACTTCCTTATCTTCGGGCTGCTCGGTTACATGTACCTCGTTACTTCCTTATCGCCTGCATTATCTTCGATTGTATCCTTATTTCTCATCTTTACTATCGCGCTCTCTTATCAAGTGGAATTTAGAATGAAACTCATTTTTTCCATGCTTTACGGCGTTTTGATGTCTATCTCTAATACAATCTCCCTTTATATTTTATATACGCTGGATCATGTTGAATTTGACACCCTTGACCTTGTCACTCAGCCCGCCGCTCAAACTTCCTACACGAAACTTACTTTCCTCAGCTGCATGATCATGTTCGTCGTCATTCAGATTATACGGCTCATTGCCAAACGCAGAAGCTTCTCTTTGCCTTATCGTTACTACGTCCTATTCTTGGTAATTCCGCTCCTAAGTTTCTATCACCTGAATATTTTAACGTATAAGAGCTTCTATTCTTTCCTTTCCGCCATCGGCTTTCTTTTCTTGAACGTGATGATTATCTATATTTTTGATACGATTATGGATAAATTTCAATTCATGCACGAGAACGCCCAGCTCCAGCAGCAAATGGACTATCAGGATGCGAATTACGAGAAAGTCGTTCACAGCTTCAAATCCATCAAACGAATCATTCACGATACGAACCAGCAGTTTTTATATATCGAAGAGTGTATTAAGCGAAATGAGCCGGCGGCGGCAGTGGAACATATTAAAACGACCTTAAACAAAGTCGAGGGAGCCTATCATAGGGTGAATACGGGAAATCTGGTGATTGACGCCCTTGTCACCAATACACTGGATATCGGACAAGCCAATGGGATCCGAATCGATACCAGGCTTAACCTGCGCTCGCATGAAATTCCTATAGACCGCTACGATTTGTGTGTCGTTATGGGAAATATGCTGGATAACGCGATTGAAGCTTCCAAACATATCAAGATCGCGGAAGACAGGTATATTCTGATCAAAATACATGCGACCGAGTCTGCCCTTCTCATTCACATCTTGAATCATATGGAGAAGGAAGATGCCCGCTTGCACAGCCGGAAACCAAACCCGGAATTTCATGGGATCGGATTAACCAATATCGCCAGAATTTGCGACAAGTACGGCGGTCATATGACCCTTGAAACGAAACACAAACAGTTTAATAATATGGTGCTCCTGCCCTTCCTAACGAACAATCCCTAGACAACATGCTGTTTAGGGATTGTTTTTTTCGTTTCAGGGCCTTTTTCCATCTCTCTACCATTTTCCATATATGATTAATTCAGCAAGTAAATTCAAAACTGAACCGCAAGGAGGAATTATTCATGAAGAAGATGGTTTCCGTATTGATGACCGCCATGCTTTTAACGGTACCGGTCACCTCTGCATTTGCTCAAACGACTCAGGATCCTGTTAAGGAAAAGGCAAAAGTACTGGCTTCGAAGATTGTGTCCGACTATGGGGTCAGCGGGATACAGTATGCGATCAGGGATCACGGCTCCGTTGTTTTATCCGGCAGTGCGGGTGTAAAAGATAAAGCTGCCGACAGCCCGGTAACAAGCGACACGATGTTCGGAATAGGTTCTATAAGTAAAGTGTATGTAACGGCTGCAGCATTGAAACTGGCGGAAACCAATCGGATTGAACTCGATAAACCGCTGATCACGTATTTGAAAGACTTTAAGATGGCCGACGAACGGTATAAGAAGATCACACCGCGCATGTTGATGAATCATTCTTCGGGCCTTTACGGCAGTCATTATGAGAACGGCTTTTTGTTCGAGGACAATGATACGAAAACGCATGATGAATTATTGGCCAAATTACGTTCCGAACACTTAAAGGCAGACCCCGGTGAATTTTCGGTCTATTGCAACGATGGTTTTCAACTGCTTGAAATCTTGGTTGAACGTATAAGCGGATTAAGTTACAGCGATTTTCTTAAAACCCATTTTAGCAAGCCTCTCGATTTAAGCTCTACTAAAACACCGCGCGATACATTTGATAGAACCAAGCTTGCAAAAACGTATGCGCCTGAGATCGATCAGGCTTTGCCTGTAGAAAATGTCAATCTCATCGGGACGGGAGGCATTTACTCCACGGCTGAAGATGTAAGCAAGTTCGGCGATGTCCTAATCGGTAACCGGACGGATATTTTATCCGAGAAGTCGGCCAAGGCTATGCAAAGTCATGAGTATCGAAAAGGGGTGTGGGTACCGGAAGAGACCAACACCATTAATTACGGCCTCGGTTGGGACGCCGTCAAGCTCGCTCCGTTCGATGATTACGGAATCACGGCGCTATCCAAAGGCGGGGATACGCAAATGTATCATGCAAATCTGACCACCCTGCCTGAACATGATATTTCTGTAGCGGTGCTTTCATCAGGAGGGTCCTCTACTTTCAATAGTATTATGAGCTCGAATATTTTACTCGAATATTTAAAAACCAAAGGCATCATTAAAGAGATTTTGCCTGCAAAGACATTCCAACCGGCCGTAAAAGTGGATATGCCGTCGGAGCTGCGGGCTTACTCCGGATTGTACGGTTCCACGGGTAAAACGGTAAATCTGGAGTTCAAGAACGGAGAGGTTGATTTCCCTGCTCTGTTCGGCGGATTGGTACCGGCTCAAAAATATGTCTATACGGGCAACCGACAATTCAAAAATAGAGATGGAAATTTAACCCTTGGCTTTGACCAAGCGAAAAATGGAAACACCTATTTAAAACTTAACGCTTATTTGAATCTTCCGGGATTAGGTCAAACGGTTATGGTCACCTATGAATATCAAAAACTGGATGCCAACCGTCTGGACCAAACAACTAAAAAGGCATGGGAACAAAGAAACGGAAAGAAATACTACGCCTTGGATGAAAAAATAACTTCCGTCGGTTATGGGAACCAAGCTCTTTTAACCCAAGAAATAACCGTTAATGCCGATTACGGATACGCCT
This sequence comes from Paenibacillus sp. GbtcB18, assembly GCF_019091125.1. Classification (NCBI taxonomy): domain Bacteria; kingdom Bacillati; phylum Bacillota; class Bacilli; order Caryophanales; family Paenibacillaceae; genus Paenibacillus; species Paenibacillus sp. GbtcB18. Next base: position 161,234 of record NZ_JAGXJX010000008.1, on the reverse strand, counting down.
CCGGCACTAAAATCGTGAACCCGAATAAAGCCGTCAACGCAATTGCTATTCCAGTCATGAACGGCAGAGACTCGTTTGACTTGAATTTTTATAAAAAGAATCACACGGAGTATTTAACCATCGCCGGACAATCGTATATCCATGAAGATGGTGTACAGCCCTTCTCCCAAGGAAGCTCCGCAATTCGCAGCATATCATCCAATGGTCAGGCCGTATGGTATAAAATTGATAAACAATCAGCCGGCCGGGTGTTGACCGTTAAGGCTCCGGCAAGCGGGGGATTCGCCGTTTATGACGCGAAGGGAAAGCTTGTGAACTTCTCCAAGATAAGCAAAAATTATTCGACCGTACTGCTTGAGGGCGGGCTGATCGTTTTCGGCGGTCATGCGGGCGATGTATTCAAAATTGATTTGAAAACTAAATAAAACGAGATAACGAATAAACCAGGCAGCGGACCGCTGTCTGGTTTATTCGTTTAAGATTCTCTCATCGCAAACCTTCTCCCGTTAAAACCAGAACGTCTACGTCGATAAAATTGTCTTCGTATTCACTAGTTCCATACCCATGAACACATCCGCTCTTACATAGGGCATGGGCCCGATCCGCTCGACGGGAACGTGTTTGAATCCAACCGATTCATAAAGATGAACGGCGTTTGGCAGCTTGGTGCTGCTGCCCAAAAACAGCGATGTTGCGCCAAGCCCACGTGCGTGGTTAATGGCGGCATGAATGATCTTCCGTCCGTATCCGCGCCCCCGCAACTCAGGTGTAACGCTCATCTTCGAGAGCTCGAACACGCCGGCCCCAGTCGGCACGAGTGCAACGCATCCGACGATCGAATCGCCATCGCGTGCGATGAGTACGTCTCCTCCTCTGTTCTTGATGTTCTCCACCGGGTTATCGAGGATGACCCTGTCCGCCTCTTCGATGGTGAAGATTCGGGCGATCCATTCCTCGTTAAGTGTTTTGAAGGCCAGAGCTTCTTCGGGCGTCTGCATCGAAGTGATCGTGAGCACTGTTTCATGCATGCTATGTTTCCTCCTCTTGTTACCCCTGCCGTTTATTATTAGTATTTCATTACATCGTCGCCTACAGGATCAGTCCTGTCATCAAATAAACAGCGAATCATTGAAGCCATCGCCGCTCGTTTCATGGGTATGTCTTGCGGGTCTACCTGCCTTGTGCTTTATCGCCCCTTAATGTCATACAAGTGCTTGAGGCATGAGCGATGAGTTTACCGTTCTCGTCAGTAATATCGCATTGGATGAACCCAATTGTTTGTCCCCGCTTATACAGCGTAGCATGGGCCTTTATTTTGGCGTTCCACACAGGTCTAAAAAAGTTTACTTTCATCTCGATCGTGGTGAAGGTTTCGTCTTTTTGCAAGGTAGATCCGTAGGCAATTCCCATGGCCATGTCGGCAAGAATGCCGATGATGCCGCCGTTGCATGTGCCTTGGGGATTCGCATGTTGTTCCGAAGCCTGCATTTCATACGTGGCCTCGCCCTCTTCTACGCTAATTAGCTTCAGTCCCATAAGGAGCTCAACGGGAGACGGCTCCGATTCTCCGTTCAGTACGTTCCGATAATGATCAAGAATGCTCATTTTGCATATTCACCTGCATCTTTCCTCGTCTCTGAGTCAAATTATTAATCACCAGCGCGATGATCACGATGAAGGTCCCTGCCAACTGTAACCTTCCGACTTCAACGCCCTGGAGGGCACTGATCGTGACTGTCGTAACAGGGACGATGTTCATAAATAGCATGCCGTTCTCCGGCTTCAACATTTTATTGCCGACGTTCCATGTGAACACGGCAAGTACACCTGCAATCAGGATCATATACAGTAGTTCTGCCCCTGCGCTTCCGATCCTTTCCGCACTTGGTATCGTCAAGGCTCCGAAAACCGTTGCCGACAGCACGATTAAAATATTCATCAAGGATCCGAAGCATGTTGTCAGAGCGGTGTAGCGAAGCGGCGACCAGCCTGCAAATTGATTGCCACCCATCGTATAAATGACCCAGCATAGAGCGCCGAGCATAATCAGCAGACTGGCGCCAATGTGCTCTTTAATTTGAACGATTAGGGAGGGATCTCCATTCGTTATGACCAGCATTGCGCCTAAAAGCGCAATGAAAATTGAAATAAAAGTAGATAAATTGGGTTTACTTTTATGCAGAGCCCAATTTACGCATGTCGTCATTAGCGGCATTAATGCCATGATAACGGAGGCAATGATTGCGCCTGACGGTCCGCTGAGCTTTTGTCCGACAAAGGTAAGAAAGCCGAATCCCGAAAAACCTACAGCACCAAAAAACAGTAATTTCCATGATTCTCCCTCCAATCGGAGAACGTTCTTCCCTTCGAAAACGATCAGCATTCCCAAAAGAATGAGGCCTGCCCAAATGTAGCGAATCGTCGTGAAATAGAACGGGTCGAGAACCTTCAAGGCGACTTGCATGACGGGAAACATGCCTCCCCACGCCAGCGCAGGAATCAAACAATAGGTGACGCCTCTTAATAAAGTGTTTCTGTTCATTCCTAAAACCTTCTTTCATGAGCGATGTGGATTTTCCGGCAGAATGGATCAGCCTCCCCTTTTTTCCATCATAAACGAAGGTGAATAGAACAGATCTATAGGACCAGAACAGAAGGAAAGAACTTCCTGTATAATAGAGGCACACACACTAGTGCGTATTTTGGGGGAATGGGTCTGGGGGCAAAACATATGAAAAAAACAGTTCTTTCAAGCAGATATGCAGGCAAACTGTTTGAACAAATCTATGATTATATTCTGGATCGAATCCGTCGCGGAGAATGGAAGCCGCATGAGAAGCTTCCCTCCATCCGCTCGCTGGCGACGGAATTCAATGTGCATCGACTAACGGTCTATAAAGCCTATCAGCTGCTAAAGGAAAATCGGATCGTTGAAGCGAAGGACAAATCCGGCTATTATGTGAGACCGAACGGTAGTAGTCTTCCTGCGGATTCGCTGCATGATCCGATCATTTCTGCTTACGTGCATGAAAGCCATCTTTCTGAAATTCATCAGGTGCAAGCTACATATGTACTGTCAAAATCGCTGCTCGACCCGAATCTGCTCCCTAATCTTTATTTTTCGGAATATGTGAAGCAAGTGTTCGATTTGTATCCCAAAATGCTCGGCACCTACTTTACCGTGCAAGGAGACCAGGAGCTGCGAGATGCGTTATGCCGTTACTTTACTGATTACCACCGGTTTCACTTGTCTGCAGACGAATTATTGATCACATGCGGATCTCAGGAGGCTATGGATTTGGTTGCCAGAGCACTGGTCAAACCGAGAGATGCCGTTATGTTGGAGCGTCCTACTTACAGTACGGCGATTGATATTTTCAGAAGACAAGGCGCGGTTATCGTTCCGGTCGAGATCCACCCGTACGGCTACGATTTGGAGCAGGTGGAGAAGCTGATACAAACCTACAAGCCGCGGCTGTTTTATCTAAATCCCACCTTTCAAAGTCCAACAGGCTATGTCGTACCCGCCGAACAAAGGAAAAGGCTCGTTGAGCTTGCGGAGAGGTATCAATGTCTGCTGTTAGAGGACGATCCTTATCGCGACATATATTTTGGTGAAGAGCCGCCTCGGCCTCTTTTTGCTTACGATACGGCAGGGTGGGTCATTTATCTTCGCAGCTTCAGCAAATATATCGCTCCCGGCCTCGGCATCGCCATCGTTGCGTGCCGCCCTTCCATCATGAACTACCTGATAAAAGCCAAATTGTTGTCGGACAGCGGGACGCCTTTGGTGAATCAGAAAATTTTTCTGCATTATTTTTTCAGCGAGCGGCTGCAGCAGCATATGGAGAAGCTTCGCATTGCGCTTGCGGTCCGCAAGGATATCGTAGAACAGGAATTGTCCGCTACCGACTGGCAGTGGACCTCCCCTGCAGGCGGATTCAACTTATGGGTGAAGATTCCAGAAACGGTGGAGATTGAACGTTTACTCAGTACATGCATCAAGCAATCCATTACCTTTGTGCCCGGAGCGATTTGCGATCCGCTCAAGGAGTACAAATCATGGATACGCCTCAGCTATTCCTATCTGAATGAGCAGCTATTAAGAGAAGGCATCCAAAGGCTTGTCGAATTGGCAGACGAGGTTAAAGGGTGAAAAATTACCATTCCAGCACTTCTGGCTTCACGTTTGTCCAAATTGTGCCTGCAAACTGTTCAATTGGATAACAGCATAGCAAAAAGAGCGAACGCTCGTGGAAAACTGGCCGCGAACCTCGCTCTTTTCTTTTGCTATCAAATCTCCAGCTTTCAGAGTAATACGGAAGATATTTTATAACATTTTTCTGCATTATCGTTCCATTTACTTAAAATTGATGATATGGAGCTGCTTTAACAACCGTTCCAAGAGCACCGCCGCTTCCACCCGGGTCGTAGGCGCCAAGGGTGCAAATTGATCAGCGCTGCGCTCCTGGGCCTACTCAGCCCCATTGGGCACCGCGGGACTCCGGCCGGCTGCTATTCGGGAAGCCCGTGTCAATTGCGACGAGCCGTTCGCTCTATGCCATCAGCGGTTACTTTGTACAGTTGGTGCGGCAGGTCGTGTCCCATGCCGTCAACCAACATTAGCTCGGCGCCCGGGATGGCAGAAGCCGTGTCCTCGCCACACGCCGGGACGAACAGGGGGTCGTCCACCCCATGAATGACAAGCGCTGGTACTTTTATAGTCGCCAGCCGCGGACGACGGTCACCGGAGACAGCGATCGCAGCAATTTGTCGTCCGACACTGCCTGGATCGTAGGCTCGCTGGACTTCGTCCAGAATGAGCGCCCGATAAGCGTCCTCTTCAAACGGATAGCCGGTGCCGGCGATGCGTTTGGCAAAAGAGAGGCTGTGCGCCAAAAACCTTGCTTCATCCTCAAATGGGTTCGGCGCCGGTTTAGTTATCATCGCCATGACATCCGGGAAAGTTTGCGGAAGGGCGGGATTACCGGAACTGGACATAATGGAGGTGAGTGATAAAACCTGTTCAGGGTACTCACTGGCTGCAATCTGGGCGATCATTCCGCCCATCGACCTGCCAACGAAATGTGCCCGATCAATTGAAAGGGCGTCGAGCAGTCCGATAGCGTCGCCTGCCATATCATCGAGAGTGTAAGGGATATCCGGTCGCTGTCCCGATATGAGAGCAGTCGCCAGTGCGTCAAAATCCAGCGCCCGATAATGGCTAAAGTGTGTCGAGCAACCTGCGTCCCGATTGTCAAAGCGGATCACCCGAAAACCCCGCGCTGCCAATATTTCACAAAACGGAACCGTCCATCGGATCATCTGGGTTCCAAGCCCGGCGATTAGGATAATAGCCTCGTCATTTTCGTTACCGAAACTGTCATAGGCCAAATCAACGCCGTTGACTTTCTGGATGTTCATGATCATGTTCTCCTTCAATTAATTCGGTACCGGAAGTTCTGCCATAGGCAGAAGGCGTGAATCTTCGATCGCTGCAGTCCGATGCCCGATACCGGCCAGGTAGTCTTGATGACTTGAAAAAGCAAGAAACGACTGCGCGCTGCTCTGGCGGATCAGCATGACAAGATCCCATCTTTCGTCTTCGGGTCCGATAAGAAACTCTCCGCCATCGCCAAGAAACATGACTTCACCTCCGCTTTCACGGAGAAATGGGAGGGTGTGCTCAATATAGCGGTTGAAAGCTTCGGCACCGCTGATCGGGACCTCCGGTGTTAGTTCAGGATTGGCTGTGTAATCGGCAATGTCACGAAAACGCAGCAGGTTCAACATAACGATGCTGCCCTCAATGCCTCGCTGCATGAACCTCATGCCAGCGCGTTGCGATGGTTCGATGTAACGAATAGATTCAAACGCTGCCATAGCGACTCCTTTCGTAGTTCCCTTTTTATTTTTTTACGCCTCCACATGCTTTCATTCATAAGTTCCCTTCTGAGAATGCATTAGCGGCTAATCTTTTGATGTGGTTTCTGATATCAGGTGCCCAGTCATCGATGAAATGGTAAAAACGATCCAAATCACCAGCATACAGTGCCCGCAGAGCTTCTTCGTATTGATGGAAGTTTCCGGCAACAGCAGTCATAAAGTTATATGTTGCTTCTTGTGACTCACGGAGATTGCTCTGTTTTTCTCCAGCTCGGCGAGCCTCATCAATGAGTTTTCGTAATGTTACCGACGCCCCTCCAGGTTGACCCTTGAGCCATTCCCAATGCCGTGGCAATAACGTAACCTCACCGGATACAACCCCCAGCTTGGGTCGACCGGCCCGCCGTGGAGACTGGTGATTCACTTCCGTACCAGGTAAGTCACCAGACGGTTCTCCTAATCGTTTAAGCACGCCATCGGTCTTCCCACGAAAATCAACATCTATTTGCTTTCCCGTGATATCGTCAAATATTAGCAGCTGTGTGAGGTCTCTGTCATCCAGAACATCCTTCACTGTAGAAACAACGCGCTGTAACGAACCACTGGCAACGACTCTCACACCCAAAAATGCCGTGCAGTTAAAACTCGTTAGGTCGTTTCTCATGCTGCACCTCCTCCTCTGAATGCCACACCAATTATACCCGGGTAAAAATAAAAAATCAATATTACCCGGATATAATTCATTTTTCGTTCGTTATGGAGGGAATAAATGCAAAAGACGCGGCCTAAGAGGAACCGCGCTGTTGAGGGCTAATGTTTGCTTTATGTTGTACATGCTGTGTTTTGTCGCATAACTGCCAGTTAGTTGAGAAAACGGCAGCCGATCTTCTGGCCGGCCGCCGTTGTATTCTAATTTGAACTAACGTCTTCGTTAACGTAATAACTTAAGACTTACTCCTTCGAAAATCGTCTGTCAAAACACCGCTGAACCCCCAATTTTCTTCATCAATTTCTTGAATAACAATATGGGTATGTTCAGGTTTCTTGCCAAGTACATTGACAAGGGTCTGAGTAAATTCTTTAACGATTTGCGCCTTTTGCTCCCTACTAGCACCATTCGTTATTTGGAGATTTATATACGGCATTGTGTCCCCTCCTTACACAATATATTTGGACTACTTAATTATAGACGGAAATAAGTGGAAATAGTTTTAAATTCACCACGCTAATCTGCCCGTTAGCTTAATGCTCTGGGCTTTAATTAATTTACGAAAATAGAATAACCAGCCATCTAAGATGACTGGTTACGTTTTTATCCCTATATCGTATCGAAGTACAACTTGAATCTTTGCTAAACACTCAATGTGAAGATCTCTGAAACACACGAAAGCAGATATACTCCCCATGTTCATGACGTTTTACGCTTCCGATTTCCGCTTATTTAACCGGCTGAACGTCATAACCTTTCGCCTTCAACTGGTCGATGACCATATCTTTCACCACATAATGCGCGGAGCCGACGACTACGAAAGAGGTTCTTTCCCCGTCTTGCTCCAGAAGTTCCGCAATCTTCTTGGCCATGTTTTTGTCGCGCTCACCGATCAGATTCTTGTTAAGCTCGCCTTCCATCAAGCCGCCCCGGACAAGTCCGTCCGCAACGCCTTTTGCATCGCCCTTGCTCCAATCCAGTTGAAGCTGTTTGAAGGAGGCGGCCCCTTCCTTGCCTCCGTCCGCAAGCAGAGTATCCAGCAGACTGTTCAGATCCTTCTCCTGCGCTTCGGGACTCAAGGAGTTGAACACATCCGCCTGCAGCTTGATGCCTTCCAGTTCATGGACCGGTTTGCCCGTCAGCAGCGCTTTAGTGAGAAAATAGTGATCAATGCCGGACGCCGATGCCGCTGTAATTTGTTCGGGTTGGTCGAACAGGGAAAGCATGGATAAGTTGCTGGAGACGGCAAAGGGCTTATACCCTTCGATCGCCTGCTCCGGAATCTCCATTTTTTTAAGTACTTTTTGCAGCTTCTCGTACGTTTCTTTCGATACATGATCCTGAATCTTCGAGCCGTCGTCATACACCATCAGATTGGCGAAATAGCTCATATCCCCGGTTAAAGTATCGGCTTCCACCCACAGATCATCCGAAGCTTCGAAGGCTTCTCTTATGTTTTTCTGGAGCGGATACATCTCAGGAATTCCCAGGTGGACCGACCCAAGCAGGTACAGGGTGTTATTGTTATGCTTCACCTTCCAGAATACGCCTTTCGCTCCCTGTCCGGCCGTATCGTAACTGAATTCCACCAATCTCGAAGCGAGTACAGCGGCCTGTTCGGCCGTACAAGGCTGGTCGAGCTCCAGTCCTTCGCTCGATCCCTGCACGATGCCTTTCTGCTGAAGGTACTCGATCGGAGAAGAAGACCCGATCCCGAAGGCGGCCGGCAGCTCGTAGCGGGCCAGCAACCCGTGCATGGCACGCATAACCGTGTCTCTGGTGATCACTTTATTTTCCGATGCCGGCAGAGGGAGATCTTTTTTACTGAAACCGAGCTGATCGAGTTTGGCCCCCGTGCTTTCGATTAACGATTTAAACTTTACGGCGTCAATCGCTTCTTGAAACTTGCCGTCATAGTACCAGCCTACCGGGTAAATCCCGTATTTCTCTCCCTCGTTAAGAGTGGAGAGGGACCACGTGCTGATAGATGGGGTTGGAGCGGGAGGTTGCTCCGCCCTTACGGTTAAATTTGTTCCCCCGAGCAGCATCGTAACCCCTAATAAACCGGCTGCCGTCTTGCGGCTCCACTTGCTCCATAGATGACTTTTCATGTTCAAACATGCCTCCTAAACTTAGATGAGAAAAAGCTTCAAATCGGGTGTTAACCCGTTACTACTACCTACGGAACGAAACGGCTGTGCGGATGCGTCTTACGCCTGAAAAGCTTTCATCGCTTTCCGCAGTTCCTTCCAGGACGGGCGTTTCCCGTACATCAGCACGCCGGTGCGGTAAATTTTCGCCGACAGCCAGCCCAGCACGAAGATCGAACCGAGCATAATCGCGATCGAAATCACGATTTCCCACCAAGCCGGGCTTCCGAGACCGATACGCAGGAACATAATGAGCGGCGAGAAGAACGGGACATACGACATCGCGATGACGAACGGAGCTTCGGGATTCTGCAGCCCGAACATAGCCGTCATAAAGGCGATGATGATAAGCAGCGTGACCGGCATAACGGCCTGCTGCACTTCCTCGCTGCGGCTGACAAGCGAACCGATCGCCGCGAAAATAGTCGCGTAGATAAAAAACCCGCCCAAGTAAAACAGAAGGAAGTAACCGAGCAAACCATACGGGATCAAGGATAGGTCCAGATCCATCGACTGCAGCGCCGCCCCGTTCCAGGGAAGCATCAGGTTTACGGCTACCACTACGCCGAACACCACATTTTGCAACAGTCCCATCAGGCAGATGCCGATGATTTTGCCGAACATCTGCTTAAGCGGCGAACCGCTGGAGATCAGAATCTCCATTACACGTGAGCTTTTTTCCGCGGTAATTTCGGTGGACACCATGCTTCCGTAGCCGATTACGCTCATGTAAAGCAGGAACAGCAAAGCATAGACCAGGATAAAGGCAATTCCAAGCTCTTCCTTGGATTTAGCGGGCGTTTCCGCTTCTTTCAAGGCTACCGTTTCCGTCGTCAGATTAACGGGCTCTTGGATCTTCGCCAGCACGGCAGGCTCTATACCTGCTTGAGCAATCGCGCTGTTCGTCTTGATCGTCTGGAGAGCCGTTTTCAGAAGGCCGGCCGTCTCATCGGTGCCCGGATTCATCGAGAATCCGCTTGCTCCCGTCTGATAGAGAAGCTGCGGGAATTCTCCCGCGCCTGCCGGTTTAGCGGTCAGAACCCCTTTGACATCCTTGTTTTTCAGTTTTTCACGGATCAATGTAGCATCCGCCTCCGCACCGCCCTTGCTTTCCATCGGTACAATTTCAATGGTACTGGCGCCTACTTTGGCAGCGGCAAAATACTCGGTCAGCTTCTGCTGAATATCCGTACCGTTAGCCATCACCCCTATTTTGACGGCTTCCTTGCCGTCATCTTTGGAAAATTGCTGGATAATAGCCGGGAGATTCACGACGGCCGAGATCAGCAGCACAAAAATAAGCGTCGTGATTTTGAACGACTTCGTTTTTAACCGGTTCAAGAGGGTAAACCGGATCACGGTCAGCATGCTATTCATGAGACGTTCCCACCTTTGCGATAAAGATTTCGTTCAACGTAGGCTCCATGAGCTGGTAGCGGTAAATATCCGTCACTGCGGCCGCGTGGGCCAAAATACGCTGTGCGGCGCCGGCTTCCCGGATACGGATCTCGTAGCCGTTCAGATGCTTTTCCACGGAAGTGACTCCTTCGATCGTCTCCAATCCGGAGACCGCCTCCTTCGTTTCCAGAAGAACGCGCTCTTTCGGGAACGACTGCTTGATCTCGCGCAAGTTGCCCTGCAGCACCGTATTAGATTTATGCAGGATGCAAATATTTTCGCAAAGCTCTTCGACATGATCCATCCGGTGGCTGGAAAACAGAATCGCTTTTCCGTTGTCCCTAAGCTCTTTGACCGTTCCTTTCAGAAGCTCGACGTTAACCGGGTCCAGGCCGCTGAACGTTTCGTCCATGATAATGATCGACGGGTCGTGCAGAACGGACGCGATAAACTGGATTTTCTGCTGGTTTCCTTTGGACAGCTCCTCTACCCGCTTATCGTAGTATTCGGGCACTTCGAATTTGGCCAGCCATTCCTTCAGCGTCCGATCCGCCTGCTTCCGCTTAATGCCCCGGAGTTCCGCCAAGTAAATGAGCTGCTCCGATACTTTGTATTTCGGGTACAGCCCCCGTTCCTCGGGAAGATATCCCATCAATCTGCGCAGCTCGTCGCCGTACCCCTTGCCGTTCCAGCGGATGGTTCCTCCGTCGGGATAGATAAGTCCGAGCGACATACGCATCGTCGTCGTTTTTCCCGCGCCGTTTCCTCCGAGCAAGCCGTAAATCTCTCCCGGCTTCACTTGCAGAGAAATTCCGTTGACGGCCGTTTTCTCTCCATATTGTTTCGTCACGTGTTCCAGTTCCAGCGGCAACATAGTGATTGCTCCCTTCTCGATCGAATGGTTAATTTTTCTCTATCGCTCTTTGTTTTCTGCCTTTTTCTCTATCTTCTCCTGAGCCAAAAGCTCCAAAATATCTTCAAGATCCATAGCGGTCGTCCGCACCGGTGCGTTCCCCTGCGAGGCAAGCGCCGCTTCCGTTGCGCTGGAGGACCGGGATATAATCGGGATCAAACCTCCGTGCTCTCCCGTGCCCACCGACACTACACCGGGCAGGGGACCTGAAGCCGGTTGCGGTGTTTCGCGGACCCATACGCGCTTCCAGTCATCCAGCAGTTGATCCTTCTCATAGACACCGATAAGACGGCCCCGGTTAATATACACGATGTAGTCCGCAAGCCGCCGGACCTCCTCCATCACATGGGTCGAGAAGAAAATACTCCGGCCTTCCCGCTCCATAAACTTGGCGAGATGCTCTATCATCCGCTTGGTGGCGAAGGGATCCAGACCGGATGTCGCTTCGTCCAGCAGCAGCAGCTCAGGCTCGTAGGCGGCTGCCAGAATATAGCTCAGTTTGCGCTTCATTCCCTTGGACAGCGTCTTCAGCTTCAGCTTGCCGCTAAGCTCAAACTCTTCCGTCATGCTGCGGTAGAGCGTTTCGTTCCATGTCGGATACCAGCGGCAGACGAAATCGTGAAGCTCTCCTATCGTCGTGCAGCCGAGATCTTCCCAGTTCGATTCCTCCGGCACATAACCGATACGTCTCTTGATGTCGGCTTCCGTATTGTCCTCTCCGTAAGGCCTGCCAAACAGCTCCACCCTACCGCTGTCCGCTTTGGTCAAATTCATGAGCAAGCGGAAAAGCGTGCTTTTACCGGAACCGTTTTGTCCGACCAGAGCCACCACTGTTCCGGTTTCCACCTCCAGTTCGAGCGGTCCGAGGCGCATATCGCCCAGCATCTTTTCCACTCCGGACAGCCGGATGGCACAATCTTCGTAACGCGCGGCCTCCCTATTCATTTCCGCTCCCCCCTTCTTCCGGTTCGACGGCAGCTTTGGCCAAACCAGGGACTTCCGTATTCGAGCCTTTCATTTCCGGGTTGTCCGTGCCCCGCTGACGATTCATCGGTGTTCCCTGTCCCTCATTCGTAATTTCCAGCAAAGCCTCTTCAAACAGCTGCTTGAGTTCCTCAATGGTACAGCCGACACGCAGTCCGCTGCGCAGAGCATCTTTCATCGCTTCCACCACCGCTTCCTTCCGGTATTGCTCTCGGGTCACTGTTCCCACTTTGGCGACAAAAGTGCCGGTTCCCTGACGGGTCCTCAGAATCCCTTCGTTCTCCAAGTCCTGGTATACACGCCGGATCGTGATGACGCTGCAGGACAAATCTTTCGCAAATTCGCGGATTGAAGGCAGCAGTGTCCCTTCGGGCAAATGCCCGCTGAGGATCAGTTCTTTGAGCTGAACTTGAATCTGATGATATAACGGCTCCGGATTATCCGGTGAAATTTGGATCGGAATATGCAACTGCATCACCTGCTTTCAAGCTTTCGTCATTTTCGGCAAAAGGTATGTCACTCATGATGCAAACAGATCCCGGTGTCCGATCTTTCTCCCGAGGATCTTCCACGAGAACCCCAACGCAGTCGCACCGATTATGACCGAACAAGCCGGTACAATCGCCCCGTATTGTTCAATACTGCTTATCGCAAGAGGCCATACCATGTAATTCCCGGTCCACCATAGCAGAATGGAAAGGGTCAGAGCGGCCAAGAGCATCAGCAGACTGAAACGGAAGAAGACTTTTCCGCGCATCGACAATTCTCCATACAGGTAAAATGAACCGACGGCCAGCACCGTTCCCCACCAGAAGAAGATCATGCCGAGCCACGTCCCCCATCCTACCGGATCAACCCATTGTAAGGACATCATCACGCGGATTCCCACATGTAGAAGCAGAATAAAAAAACTTGAGTACAGGATGTAAACCAAAAACCGGCTTGTCACGATTTCCTTGTTTGTGACAGGCAGCATTTTCAACTGCAGAATTCGCTTCGTATAGGCGTCGTTTTTCCAATAATTCATATTTCTTGTATCAATCGGGTACCCGACCACTTGAATGATCGATAGAACAAACAAGTTAAACACCACGGTCAAAAATCCGTTCACTTCGCCATGCATCGAAATTTCCGGCTTCATGAAAACAAACAGCACAAACATGGCATTCAAATAATAAAGCAGGCTCCAGATATATCCATAACGGACCATCTTAAGATCTTGCTTGGCTAGCCACCATACATTGCTCCAGACGCTCATGCGAACACCTCACCGTGTTTACTGTATTCACTGTGCTTGCTGTGATTACTGTGTATATTTATATTAACAGTAAGCACACACTTCGGCAACCCCTTTTTCCCACTTTTTTCTTTACCTCCATTCTTCATCACATACAGACTTGCTCCCGCTCACTTCTCTTGTTCAATACCTTGCCATATAAGTCCCTTATCCCTCTGCCTGCTGCTCACTTCCTCATACTCGCTTCTCATATTCATCTCTCTCCCCATATCCACTCTCCCCTTATCACTCTTTTGTCACAAAACAAAAAAACAGCCCCTTGTTTTCATTAGAAAACAAAAGGCTGTTTAATCTTGCCTACGCGGCTATGTGTAAAACTCTAGCACATTTACAAGCCAAAAATCGCATCGATAAGAGGTTTCGTTTCCCCGCCAGGAAACAGAATATAGAGCAGAATGTAAACCACTACGCCCGTAGGTGCCACGAACATCCAAATGGTTGCCGTAATAGGGCCTACTTTCCGGTGGCGTATCCAGTTCTTTTTGAAAGCCAGAATCAAGGTGACGATACCGAACACGGCTCCCACCGTAGCGAGCGTAATATGGAAAAATAAAAAGATATGGTACGCAAGCTTAAGACTTTCCGGCCCGTCAAATGAAGTATTGCCTTGAAAGATGGTACGCGACATATAAATGGTGAAGAAGATCAGCGCTGAGATTGCCCCCGCAATCATCAATTTCGTATGAGTCTCCCGGTTGCCCTTACGAATCTGATACCAACCGAAAGCGACGAAGATGGCGCTGATCACGATGAACATCGTGCTGATCGTCGGCAGTACATGCATGATTTAAATCCCATCCATTCCCTATATTAAGACGCAGAGTCAGTGGCCAAATGCTTAAGCCGTCGTCAGACCGCTGTTTTCCTGCGGGTCGTCCGACAATTCGTCCTCTTGTGCCCTCTCCGTACGATACCACTTGAAGAAAATCATAGCAAGGGCAGAACCGTAAACAATTTCTTGAATAACTTTCATCAGGACTCCGCCAAGCTGTTGGTCGTCAAGCAAAGGCAGCGCATTGAACGGGATTACGACATTCGCATACATCGCATAGATCGGTTCGCTCGCGAAAATAATGAGCGCACAGGCCGGAGTGAGCAAAATTCCGTTCACCGCGATATAAGCCAATTTCATCAGGCTGGACAGCTTTTCATGCTCCGGCAGCGGTGTGAAGACCGGGAACCACATGGCGAAAGCCGTAAACAGCAGAATCCCGTGGTAACCGAGCAGCATCCATTCGTTTTCCATCAGGGTATCCATAATAAGCGGCAGATGGTAAATCGAGAAAAGCAGGTTAAACGCCAAAACCGAAATCAGCGGATGGGTGAAGAACCGAAGCAGACGGTTCATGACAGTCCCCTTGAAAAGAGGACGGATCAACCAGGCCGGCAGTCCGTTCAAGATAAAGATCGGCATGATCAGATACAAGAGAGACTGCTGCAGCATATGAACGCTGAACAGATAGTGATGACCCAGATAGTTGATCGGGCTTCCCTGCCCGATGTAGAACAAGGCAATTCCGGTGTAGAACGAGAGCTTGACCTTGGAACTTACAGGTTCTTCTCCCGCGGCCGCTGCCCTGGAAGGAGAAGTCAAACTGCGATAGACGAGACCGACAACGACAACGAACAGCAGAACAACAGGGTTCCACAACTCAAAAAAACCCATCGCTGTGTCAGCTCCTTTACCTTTTATTTTCTTACCCGGATGAAAAAAAGGAGCGGCCTGTTGCAACAATAGCCAACGAAGCCGCTCTTCTTCTTTTTATCTTACCACCAGGTCCAGTAAACCCCGGCAGCTACGGCCGTTAAGGCGACTATGCCTCCAAAGATAATTCCCACGATCGGGAACAAATGGCCTTTTTCCTTCATGTGCATCCAATAAGCAAGTTGAAGGGCTATTTGGATCAGCGCCATGAAAATCAGGAATGCGTACAGGAAAGACTTATCCAATCCTCCGTACATGACAAGCGCGAAAGCAATCATGGTCAGGAGAATTGAAGCAATATACGAAAAGTAATGGTTAGCCGGGCTTTCCTTCTTGTAACGTTTACTTGGTGAAGTCGTTTCGTTTGTGCTCATCTTAAGGACCTACCTTCCCCATCAGATAAACGACCGTAAAGATAAATACCCATACTACGTCGATAAAGTGCCAGTACAAGCTGGCGACATAGAACTTCGGTGCGGTAACGACCGTAAGACCTTTGCGTGTTCCCTGGATGATCAGCAGAGTAATCCACAGAACCCCGAAAGCAACGTGGCCGCCGTGGAAGCCTACGAGCGTATAGAAGGAGGTTGAGAACGCACTGGTCGTAAACCCGTGTCCTTCATGGACATATTCGTAGAACTCATACACCTCAAGCCCAAGGAAGCCAAGACCGAGCAACACCGTAATGGCTAACCAAAACAGCAAGCCTTTTACATTGTTTTTGTGCATCGCCATGATGGCGAATACACTGGTCAAACTGGAGGTCAACAGGATGAACGTTGCCCAGGCGACCGTAGAAAGCTTAAACAGTTCCATCGGAGTCGGCCCATCCGGAATCTGGTTCCGGAGAGCGATATAGGTGGCAAACAGCGTACCGAACAAAACCATCTCGCCGCCGAGGAAGAGCCAGAAGCCAAGAACCTTATTCTTGCCTTCCAGCGTCGCCTTCTCGGGCTCCAGTGGCAGCGTACCCGTGTCATGCGTATGCGCGCTCATCGTTTAACCCCCTTATCGTTAAGCTCCTCCGGTTCGATATGCCAACCGTGGTCGTCAAAGACGGAACGAAGCAGCATGCAAAGGAGTGTAATGCCGATGCCCGCGATACAAATCGCATAGATATGGTACATGAAACCGAATGCGGAGATAAACAGCCCGAGAGCCATGAACAGCGGCAAAATCGATGGAGACGGCATATGAATCGAACCAACCGGTTCAGCCGGAGTCATCTCTTTGTTGCCAGCCATTTTTTCTTTCCACAGAGCGTCAAGACCGCGAACAAGCGGAGTTTGTTTAAAGTTGTATTCCGGTGCCGGAGAAGGAATCGTCCATTCCAGCGTACGGCCGTCCCACGGGTCATCCGGTGCATCTTGAGGTTTTCTGTTCGTCGCGATCATGTTGATGATGAACACGATAGTACCGATACCCATCAGGAATGCTCCTACCGTACTGACAAGGTTACCTGCAGTAAGGCCCGGATCGTAAGTGAATACGCGGCGTGGCATACCCATCAGACCGAGGAAATGCTGCGGGAAGAAGGTCAGGTGGAACCCGATAAAGAAGGTCCAGAAATGTATTTTACCCAAAGTTTCGTTCAGCACGCGGCCGAACATTTTGGGCCACCAGTAGTAAGAACCGGCGAACAAGCCAAGAATCAGACCGCCTACGATAACGTAGTGGAAGTGAGCGACAACGAAATAAGTATCATGATACTGGAAGTCGGCAGCCGGTACGGAAAGCATAACCCCGGTTACCCCGCCCATTACGAACGTCGGAATGAAAGCCGTTGCGAAAAGGCTGGACGTCGTAAAGCGGATTTGTCCGCCCCAAAGGGTGAACAGCCAGTTGAAAATTTTGATCCCTGTCGGTACGGCGATCGCCATCGTTGCGATGGAGAAAATCGAGTTGGCGACTGGGCCCAAGCCTACGGTAAACATATGGTGAACCCAAACCATGAAGCCCAGGAAACCGATCAGAGCCGTCGCGAATACCATCGAGCTGTAACCGAAAAGGCGTTTGCTGGAGAAGGTACTTACGATCTCGGAAATGATACCGAATGCAGGAAGAATCAGAATGTAAACTTCGGGGTGCCCGAAGATCCAGAAGAGATGCTCCCAAAGGACGGTGCTGCCGCCGCGGGCCGGATCGAAGAAGGCTCCGTCGAAGATACGGTCAAACATCAGTTCAACCAGACCTACGGTAATCGCAGGGAAAGCGAACAAGATCAGTGCGGACGTGATAAACGACGCCCAGGTAAACATCGGCATACGCATGTAGGTCATGCCGGGTGCACGCATGTTAATGATCGTTACGAGGAAGTTAATCCCCCCGAGGAGGGTTCCAAGACCGGCAATCTGCAGACCGAGAACATAGAAATCGACCCCGGTAATATTGCCACCAATCGTAACGGCTTTCGTACTATCTACTATAGATGAAAGTGGAGCGTATGCCGTCCAACCGGCATTGGCTCCGCCCCCCATGAACCAGGACAGGTTCAGAAGGATGCCCCCGAATAAGAATAGCCAGAATCCAAGGGAGTTCAGAAACGGAAACGCAACGTCTCGGGCCCCTATCTGCAAGGGGATTATCGCGTTCATAAATCCGAAAATCATAGGCATGGCCGCGAAGAAGATCATCGTCGTACCGTGCATGGTTGTCAGTTGGTTGAACGTATCACCGATAAAAATTTTCAACTCTGGATTCATGAGCTGAATCCGGATGAGAATGGCTTCCAGTCCACCGATCAGGAAGAACAGTCCGCCGGCCATGTAGTACAAAATACCGATCTTCTTATGATCCACGGTGGTCAGCCAATCCATCAAGCCGGTGTAACGCTTCACTTGATGGTGTGCGTGCGCATTCGCGTGGGCGTGTGCTTGTGCCAACGTATTAACCTCCTTTTTCCTGAGAAGTCTTACTTCAAGCTGTTCAGATATTTAACAATCTCGTTAACCTGATTATCTTCAAGCGGTACTTTAGGCATTAAAGTTCCCGGCTTTTCGGCTTGCGGATCTTTGATCCATTTCTTCAAATTCTCGTCGTTGTGTTCCAGAACACCGGCGAGCATTTCACGATCCGCATAACCGTTCAAGTTAGGACCGAAACCGAGTCCTTTCGGATCGATCGCATGGCACTGCAGGCATTTCTGTTTGAACAGCTCTTCGCCTTGCTTCGCATCTGCAGGAACAGCGGCAGGAGTTTGCATATTCGTCACCCAAGCGTCAAAATCACCTTGTGCGAGCGATTTCACTTTAAAGTCCATCAAGGAGTGGGACGCGCCGCAAAGCTCCGCACATTTACCTTTGAAGACATCGACTTCGTCAGCTTTCAAATAGTACACGTTCGTCATGTTAGTGTTCGTATCCATTTTACCGCCGAGAGACGGAACCCAGAAGGAGTGAGTAACATCCGCGGATGTAAGCTCAAGCGCGATGTTCTTTCCTGTAGGGATTACAAGATCCTGAGCGGTCGAAATGCCGAGCTCGGGATACTCGAACTGCCACCAGAATTGGTGAGCGGTTACTTTAACGTGGATAGCATCCTTATCCTGCACATAGTTCGTAGTGTGCTTGAACGTATAGTAAACCGTCGGTACGGCCAGCACGATGAGCAGCAGAATCGGAATAACCGTCCAGACAATCTCCAGCACATGGTTACCTTCCACTTGCTTCGGAATGCCTTCTTGTCCCTTCCGTTTACGGAAACGGATGATTACGAACAAATACAATGCAAATACCACTACTACAACCAGAAGCATGATGGCGATCGAGATCTTCATCAGAAACAGCTGTTCTGATGCCACCGGCCCTCTAGGTCGCAAAGCGGAAAGCGTCGGGTCTCCACAACCCGCAAGGAGGAACGTCATCACCGCAAATAGGGGGACTAGACGCCAATTCTTTTTCCATCGACTCATTGCTTATCAACCCCACTTTGTAAACCAATATTTTTACCACGAACGACAGGCCTATGTCAATCAACCTTATCACTTAATTAACTATAATTAGGTAAAACTTTTTTGTCAATTCTTCTTGGAAAGTTCACAAATTGTTCTAAAAGCTGTTACATTTTGCGTTTTTTTTGTTGATTTGTCTTGCATTGATTTCCTTCCTGCTCGGTTTTTAGCATTAGGATGCATCATTGCGTCCCGTATAATTCACACCTCCCCGCTTCATCCTAAATTTATATCAGTCTTCAACAAGGAGGAGCAATCATGAAAAAGATCATGCGCCGTTTCATCCCTGCCCTTTCCGCGGCCGGCTTCATTATTGTAACTGTATCTGGATGCTCTAATACGTATCCGAAAGAAACCAGCTACGGACACCCCAAACAGCGGATTGAGGGTCAAGGCCAGAGCCGGGCTTACCAGACCCAGCAGCAGGTCAGCGCCGTTTCCCACAACAATACTTTCTTCGCGTATGATCATGAGCTGTCCACGCAAGTGGCGGCCATGCACGGGGTGATGGGAGCCATCGTGATGAGAACAGACCGAAATGCCTATGCCGCCGTCATGGTGGATAACTCCGCATCCGGAACCAAGGCGGGGCGCAGCGAAACGAAAACGCACGGACCCGGGGACCAGAAAAACCAACTTCCCCAGCCTTACTACGAGAACCTGTATACGAACGAACTCGCTTCGGACTTTATCGGCTACGTGACGGTCCAGGATCATAAAAATTTATCCCATACCTTTAAACAGGAAATAGCTCTTAAAATCAGACAGCTCGATCCGACCGTGCATGACGTGTACATCTCGGCTAACCGTGAGTTCATTAACCAGCTCAACCATTATAAATTGGCCGCCCTGTCAGGCGCTTCGCTTAAACCTTATGTGAACGAGTTTAATCAAGGAGTGACACGGATATTCGGCACGAAACCCCAGCCGTAATCGCAGAAGGAGTTTCATGTCAGAAAAACTCCTTTTTATAGGAAGAAAGTCATGCGTAGGCCCCCTTCCTATTAACAAGCAGACAGAGGAAACCAAGCCATAGCTTTCCATCGCGCGGCCGTTAGGGTAGAATGGGAAGCATCCCTACATTCGAAGGAGCTTACACCAATATGTCTTTTCCATTTATAGACCTCGGCGTTCGTCCGGAGCTGGCCAAACTGCTGGCTCGAAGCGGCGTATCCGAACCGACTCCCATCCAGCAGCAGGCGCTGCCCGTCGTTTTCCGCGGCGGCGATGTGATTGCTCAGGCGCAGACCGGAACCGGCAAGACGCTCGCCTTCCTGCTTCCCATGCTGGAGCGGACCAATCCCACACGCGCGGAAGTGCAGGGACTTATTCTGACTCCCACACGGGAGCTTGCCATACAGATCGCCGCGGAGGCCGCCAAGCTGGCACCTGCCCTCGGCATTAACGTACTGGCCGCATACGGCGGACAGGATGTCGAGAAACAGCTGCGCAAGCTTTCCTCGACAGGCGGTGTCCATCTGATCGTCGCGACCCCTGGACGTCTGCTCGACCACCTGCGCAGAGGATCCGTCGCTCTGTACAAGATTTCCATGCTGGTCCTCGACGAGGCCGATCAAATGCTTCATATGGGATTCTTGAATGAAGTCGAGGAAATCATTGCCCAAACTCCCCAGAGACGGCAGACGATGCTGTTCTCCGCAACGATGCCGGACCCGATCCGAAACCTGGCCAAGCGGTACATGGTCAATCCGGAAGAAATCCGGGTAAAAGCGAAGCAAGTTACACTTACGGAGATCGACCAGTCCGTGGTGCGCGTAACGGATCGCGGCAAGCTTGACGCCTTGTGCAGAGCCATCGATACGGATAAGCCTTACCTTGCGATGATATTCTGCCGCACGAAACGGAGAGCGGCTTCCTTGAACGCCGACCTGCAGGAGCGCGGCTACAAGTCGGACGAGCTTCACGGCGATCTGTCGCAAGCCAAGCGCGAGCAGGTCATGAAACGGTTCCGCGACGCCAGCATTCAGCTGCTGGTCGCCACGGATGTGGCTGCGCGCGGGATCGACGTGGAAGGCGTAACACACGTCTTCAACTATGACATCCCGCACGACGCGCAAAGCTACATCCACCGTATCGGACGGACGGGACGGGCGGGCCAGACCGGTGTCGCCGTCACGTTCGCCAGCCCCCGCGATCAGGTCTATGTCGACCAGATCGAGCAGGGCATCCGCCAGCAGCTCCGGCGGCAGGACGCTCCACGCCGTGAACGCGGCGAGGAGACCGACGAGCGCCGCGAACGCGGAGGACGCAGCCCTCGCGGCGAGCGGAGCTTCGGCGGCGGCGACAGAGCGAAGCCTGCGGGCAAAGGCGGCGGGCGCTCCCGCGGCGGCGACGGAGCGGGACGCTCCGAAGGCCGCTGGGAACACCGCGCCGACGGACCGCGCGGCGGTTCGGGCGGCCGGGGCCGCGGCCGTGCGGATGCTCGCGACGCGGGCGGACCTCGCAGCGGCGGCGCTGGACGCGGCACACGCGGCGACGGCGGCTTCCGCGGCGATAGCGCGGAGCGTCGCGAGAGCGCGGACCGCGGCGGACGCGGACGCAGCGGAGCGGAGCGCGGCGGCTTCGGCGCCCCACGTGGCGGCTCGGGCCGCGACGACTTCGGCGGCGCACGCGGCGGCAGCGCCGGGCGCGGACCGCGCAGCGAGAGCACGCGCGACAGCGGACGCGGGGCACGCGACCGCGACAGCGTGGCGGGCCCGTTCGGCGAGGCCGGCTGGGGCGTAAGCTCCAGGCAGCGTGAAGAGGCGGAAGCCCGCAACAGCCGCGGACGCGGCGGTGCCGATTCCCGCGGACCACGCGGAGGCGGTTCGGGCCGCGGCGACTTCGGCGGCTCGCGAAGCGGTGGCGGCGCCGGACGCGGATCACGCAGCGGCGGCTCTAACGGCCGCGGAGCAGGCCCGCGCAGTGGCGGTTCGCGAAGCGGCGGACCTGCTCCGCGGGGCGGTTCCAAGCGCGGCAGGTAGTCAGCGACGCGAGTTGAGCCGGCATTTTTATCAGCGGCTGGCTAACGGCAGAGTACCCACGTTTTAAGTTTCGCCTCGGATAGACCCTCCGCCTTGCGGAAAGAGGCTGATCGGAAATGTTTTGCAAGGAACCGGAACTTCATGTTCCGGTTTTCTTTTTTACCTGGGTTCATTGGGGTTCAGAAGCAGCTTATTATATAGAAGAAACTCAACGAAGCGGAGACGACTTAAATTCCATTTTAGTTAATTATAGGTAATTTCTATACGCACGCAGTGACTTTCCTCACAGAAATTCGGTCCGAAAGGTCTTTTAGCAAAAATGTGGTATCATAAAGAGGAACAAAGGAGGGTGATCCAGTGAATTTAGTATCGATTGAACCAACCCCGAGTCCCAATACCATGAAGCTTAACTTAGATAAGGAGCTGCCTAAGGGCCGCAGCCTGACTTTTACCCGGAAACAGCGCGATAATGCTCCCGGTTATATTCAACAGCTCCTGGATATCCCCGGAGTAACAAGCGTTTTTCAGGTAGCCGATTTTATCGCGCTTGACCGCTCCCCCAAAGGAGACTGGAAGCAGATTCTTACACAGGCCCGGGAACTGCTGGGCAGCGGCGGATCCCAAGCCTCTCTTCCCGGCGAAGACGAAGCGGGGTCCGGTTTCGGCGGGGTTAAGGTGCTGCTCCAGACTTTCCGCGGCATCCCCATGCAAATCCGGGTAAACGCAGGCGGCGAAGAAGCGCGTGCGGCTCTTCCGGAACGTTTTACACAAGCTGCGATGAAAGCGACCGAAAATTCACCACACCTGCTCAAAGAGCGGAAACTGCAAGAGCTGGATGTCCGATACGGAGAGCTTCAGGATGTGCTGAACGAGGTTGTGCAGGAAGTGGATGCGTCTTACGACGATAATAGACTGAACCTTCTGACGGAACAGGCCGCTAAAGGACTGTCGGAAGCGGACTATTCCGAAGCCCAGCGTCCGGCCGAATTGACCGAAGAGGAAATCGGCCGGCTCCTGGACGATCCCGATTGGAAAAAACGGTACGCCGCTTTGCAAAGCGTCAAAGCCACTCCCCAGACGCTGCCTTTGCTCGCCAAAGCGCTCGGAGATGAGAAAACGTCCGTCCGCAGACTTGCGACGGTTTATCTAGGCGATATCAAGGAGCCGGAAGTGCTTCCTTATCTTTTCCAAGCTCTGGAGGACCGTACCCCGGCCGTCCGCCGTACCGCGGGAGACACGTTGTCCGATCTCGGCGATCCGGCAGCCATCCCGGCCATGTCGAAAGCCTTGAAAGATTCCAACAAGCTGGTCCGCTGGCGTGCCGCCCGTTTTCTGTATGAAGTCGGTGACGATTCCTGCCTGGAGGCTTTGCGCGAAGCGGCGGACGATCCGGAATTCGAGATCAGCATGCAGGTCCAGATGGCTATTGCCCGTATCGAGGGCGGACATGCCGCGGAAGGCTCGGTCTGGCAGCAAATGACGCGCAGCCGCCAGGGAACCGACGCGCCTAAGCAGGACTAAAGCGGTCTCTTACCCCATTGTGAAGATCACTCTGCTTGGACGAGGGGGCCCTATAGCTCTCCCTATATGATAAAAGCGTGCCTTTCCGCGCTTCGCAAAACTTGTTTGCGAAGCGGAAAACGGCACGCTTTTTTAGTTTAACGGGCTTTTTGCGCGGCAAATTCGCCGAAATACCGGATCCGTTCCTCTATGGTGGGATGGGAACCGAGAAACCACTGCAGAAGCGCCGGCTGCGTGACCGGACTCAAATTCGCCGCGGCGAGTTTCTGAAAAGCGCTCACGCCTGCCTGGCCGTCTCCGGTCATTTTCATCGCATACGAATCGGCCCTGGATTCCATCAGCCGCGAAGCGGCGTTGTCTATAGGAGTTACCGCAAGGGTCAGCAGAGTGACAATGGCGAGCAGCAGCGGCAGTCCGGCCATGTCCCGCGGACCGCGAAGTCCTTTCGCTCTGCCCCAATTGCGCACCGCTATCTCGTAAATTCGGCTCCCGCCCCAAAGGAGGCCGAAGCTCATGACAAGCCCCAGTCCGCTTCCCCAGAAGACGTGCCGCTCCGCATAATGCCCCATCTCGTGCGCCATGACGACCAGAATTTCACGGGTGTCCATTTTTTGCAAAAGCGTATCCCATAGAACGACTCTGGCATTGGACCCGATTCCGGACACATAGGCGTTGAGCTGATTCGTCCTCTCGGACATGTTGACCTCGTATACGTCATCCGCCGCGATTCCGGCCTGCGAGGCCAGATGCAGCAGTTCTTTTTTCAGTTCCCCCGCCCGCAGCGGCGCAAATTCATTGTATAGGGGTTCGATAATCACCGGCTGGATAAACTGGAGAAACAGCAGGAGCGGTACGGAAAAAGCCCACAGCCACAGCCACCATTTCCGGGGGCTTCGTTTCATCAAGGCAAGGACAAGCAGGAGAACGAACGTTGTGGTCAGCCATTCGATCCCGAGGTTCTTCGCATGGTCAACCAGCCAGGTGCCTAAGCTGACATTGGAAACTCCGTAATGTCTCTCCACACTAAGCATAAAGTAGTCGAACGGCAGCATAAGGACATACACGACCAGTAGAAACAGAAAAACGAACAAGCCTGTCCGCAGCAGATAGCGCCGGGTCCAGCCTTCAATGCGGTCTCTGAACCGGATAGCCGTGCCCACAAGCAAAATCAGCAGAACAAGCTGCAAGGGAGTCTGCAAAAAGTACACAATCGAGCGGATGCGCGACAACACTTCTGCACGGCCAATCTCTCCTTCGCTCATAAATGTGTGCGGATCTATACTGGTGCCCGCCGAGCCTGACGGCAGACTGTAGATGTCCCCCCTGCCGAAATAAAATCCTACCGCAGCCGCATAAACGGCAAACCCGAGGATCAGCACGACTTTCCAGTTCTTCATCTTCCTCCCCCGCTTCCTCGGTATTCGTTCGGACCGCATCTTGTCTTCAGGGTCCTTCATGATGTATATGCCGTCCGGAAGCGGAAAAAGACGGGTTTGTCCTTATTCAGCGGGAAATTTTATTGGCTGTTCCGCCTAAAGCGGTTTTCAATGTTTGTCCGTGCAGCAGCACTTGCAGACGCTGAGGATCGAGTTTCCGATGTTCCCAATTCAGCCGCAGTCTGTCCAGCGCTTCCTGCGGTGTATCGTCGGCAAGGCGGAACGCGCCGTAATGCATAGGCACGAAGATCTCCGCTTGAGTGTCCAGAAAAGCCTGCACGGCTTCTTCCGGGGAAACGTGCTGAGTGGACATAAACCACTCGGGCTCGTAAGCACCTATAGGCATCAGGGCGTAGCCGATGCGAAATCGTTCCCCGATCATCCGGAAGCCTTGGAAATACCCGCTGTCGCCCGCGAAATAGAGACTGTCCGGGTCCGCCCCCGGTTTGCCGGCATCCTCTACGATCCAGCCTCCCCAGTGGGAGGTGTTCGTATCCGTCAGCGAACGGCGGGTCCAGTGCTGCGCCGGAACGAAATGAAAGAGCAGGCCGGCGAACTCATAGCTTCCCCACCAGGAAAGCTCTTCTATATCCTTAAAGCCTTTGCGTCGAAGCGTCTTTCCCAGTCCTTCCGGGACCAGCAGCTTGGGATTTCCGGGAAGGGCTCGCAGGGAGCCGATATGAAGGTGGTCGTAGTGTCCGTGCGAGAGCAAAACCGCATCCACCGAGGGCAGTTCGCCGAGCGCAAGTCCAGGTTCCGCCAGCCGCTTGTCGAACCCCATACGGCTCGCCCATACCGGGTCCGTGACCAGGTTTATGCCGTTTTTCTGAAGCAGAAAGGTGGAATGGCCGATCCACGTGATCGTCGTCTCGCTCCGGTTCGCCTTCAAGTAGCCGGGATCTTTATCCGGACTCGTTTTTACAACGAAGGAAAGATCCTTCACTTTGCCGCTTCTTTCCTTACGCCATTTGCGGAGATCCGAGAATGTGCTCAGCCCCGCGGCGGGGTCCATGTTCGTATATCTTTTCCTGCTCATCGTATGCTCCTCCTCCGATTGCCCGCAGCCCAGCGATCCGGCCGCTCCATTTTCCTTTATCTCCTATTGTACGAGCAGCAGCAGCCGCGCGCAAAAAAACGCAAAAAAACCAAGCTCATAGCAGTGTCGCGGCCACAGACCCCATGTGACTTCCTCGCTCCACTGTGCGCCGCTATTCCGAAGATAGGCGCCTGGCTTGGTTTTCGGGATGTAAGACTAGCCGACTAGTCTCCAAGTCCCTGTTAGTACCATCATAGTACAAAACGTTTCCGGGCGCCATCCTTTTTTTGCTAGCTAGAGGCTTATTCTTGCCCGGGTTTCCGCAGAAAGAAGGCAGGCCTCCAGGACCTTCATGCCGTTAATGGCATCTTCGGCCGGAAAACGGTAGGGCTCCCGGCCCAGAACGGCCCGCCCGAAGTCGTCGATCTGCACGGCGTACTGGTTTACGGGGGGCGCGGGCTCCTTCCGGCATGTGCCGTTTACCGTGACGGTAAAGTCGGCTTCTCTTCCCTCCGGTGCGACAAAAGCACTCGGCACTTCAATCGTGCCCGCCGTCCCGACGATTTCGATCGTATTGCGGGAGGCGGCCCACATGCCGCAGTCGAACGTCAAGGCAACGCCGCCCGGAAACTCCGCAAGCCCGGACGCCATCATATCTACCCCGCCGTGCCCGGGCGAGAAGAACGCTTGCACCGTAACGGCTTCCGGCTCTCCGCCAAGCAAATAACGGGCCGCGTTAAGCGTATAGCAGCCGATATCGTAAAGCGAACCGCCGCCCCACTCTTTGCGGCAGCGGACATTTCCCGTATCCGCGGAGTTGTCGAACGTGAAAGAAGCGCGCATCGCGCGTATAACGCCCAGCTCCCCGGCCGCGAGAATCTCGCGGATTCGGTCGTACCGGGGATGGTGCCGGTACATAAAAGCTTCCGCAAGGAGGGCGCCCGCTTCCCTGCACGCCGCGACCATTTCTTGCGCCTGGGCGGCCGTAAGAGCAAGCGGTTTTTCGCAGAGCACGTGCTTTCCCGCTCTTGCGGCCTTAATCGTCCATTCGAAATGCAGATGATTCGGAAGCGGAATGTACACCGCTTCCAGGGTCGGATCGGCAAGCAATTCTTCATAGCTTCCGTAGGCGGCCGGTATTCCGTGACGCCGGGCCGCTTCCCGTGCTTTGGACCCATCGCGGCTGGCAATAGCGGCAAGCTCCCCCGTAGACGATGCCTGAATGGCAGGCACGATTGCCCGGAGAGCGATGGAAGCGCATCCAAGGATGCCCCAGCGTATTTTTCGGTTCACAGATGACATGGTCTACCTCCCTTTCCCGCTTTCATGGTAGGATAGAGTCAGTATAGCTTACCGCCCCGGTTCCGCATAGAGGATACCGCACGAACTCAGACGCAAAGATTGGACGAAACGCAGGAAGCGCGCACAATAATTACAGGAGGTTCTTCCATCCCATGAAATCTTCCCGTGTTCCCGTCCGGAGCTATTACGCTCTGCTGGGCAGCCTGGCGGCCGTCTTCATCTGGTCCGGCATACGGCCTCACGATTATTTCACCTGGCTGCTGGAAGTGACGCCGGGTCTGATTCTGATAGCCGTATTAATCGGCATTTACCGGCGGACTCCGCTTACCCTTCTCACGTATACGCTGGTGTGGGCTCACGTCATCCTTTTGTTTGTAGGCGGGCACTACACGTATGCGGAGGTTCCCCTCTTCAACTGGCTTCGGGATACCTTCGATCTGGAGCGGAATTATTACGACCGGCTCGGTCATTTTATGCAGGGCTTTGTACCCGCCATTCTCACACGCGAAATTTTAATCCGCAAAGTTCCCTTACAGCCCGGAGGCTGGCTTGTTTTTCTGACACTCAGCGTTTGCCTGGGATTCAGCGCCTTCTATGAACTCCTGGAGTTCGCTGTAGCCAAGCTGACCGGAACGGCGGCGGAATCTTTCCTCGGCACTCAAGGCGATGTGTGGGACACCCAATGGGACATGATGTGCGCTCTGATCGGCGCCGTCCTTTCTCTGCTTCTTCTCGGCAAATCGCATAACCGGGCGATGAGACTCCCCGGCAGCTTTTAAACTTCAAGTACTTTAATTCAGACGATCGAAGGGAGCAGGCATTACGTTATGAACAGGAATCAGCAGGAAATGGAACAACGCATCATCGAGAACTATCAGCGCGACGAAAAAATGATGATTCTGATTTTTGCCCAGTGGTGCATCAATCACGGACTCGACCCGGCCGTTCTGTATGCGCAGGCCTATCCCCAGCAGGGGAACAACACGGAGCTTCAACAGGCGCTGGAGCTTACGGTTTCCAAGGATGAAGCCGGAGAAATTCCCGACGACACTCTTCTCGGCGTGCTCTCCATGTTCGGCAATGAAGAGCTTGCCTTTGTGGTGACGGAGGAAATCGCCAAACGGCCTCCACGCAAGTAAACATTCCTACTTTCCCGGCCCCCTTCGCAGAAGCGGGGTTCTTTTTTTGCTGCGCGGGACCGGCTGCTCGTTCCGGAATTTTCCGCCAAACATTTTTCCGAATAATTCCATAAAATCAGGTTACATTACTAAGGAACGGAAAGGAGGATTTTCCATGCAACCGATAACCAGTAAAGAATTGGACTACCTGGCCGATTCCCTGACCAATGAGGATCTGCTGGTCAAACAGGCGGCGAACGCCATCACCCATGCTCAAAACCCGGCTATCCGGCAGATCGCGGAGCATCTGATCCAGAGTCATCAGCAGCAGTACGCACAAATTTTGTCCGCTCTTCAGCAGCACGCTCAGGTTGCCCCGAACCAACCGCAGCAGCAATAACTTGATTTAAACCCGACAAAAGGAGGGATTCCTGTGAACCAGCAACCGAACAACCAAAACCGGCAGCTGTCCTACCAACAGCAGCAGCAACATAACCAGCGCCAGCAGCAGCTGGAGCAGCTTTTCCAGCAGCAGTCCGCATATCCGTACTCCCAAGGTTTCCAGCAAAATCAACATCAGAACCAGCAGCACAACCTCCAAAGCGGCTCCATCTTAAGCGACAAGGATCTCCTCAACACAATTCTTGCCGATCATAAGCGCGTGGTCAGAGAATATGCAACGGCTGCGACGGAATCCAACTGCCCGGCGATCCGCCAGTTGTTTAACCAGCTCACGCTGGATACCCTGCACCTGCAAGGGGAACTGTACACGTTTATGAAACAACACAACATGTACTCCGCTCCCTCTCCCGCTCTGCGTCAGGACATCGACAAACAAATTCAGCATTCCCAGCAATCGGGACAACAAACCCAGCAGCTCGTTGCTCCCTACCTGTCTTTCGGAGGCCGGCACCAAGGCTACTCTTACATACAGCCTTCTTATACTCAGGCGGGACAAGCACAGCAGCACTATACGATGTAGGATTTCGGAATCTCGCAACACACGAACTAAGAAAAACGGAAAAAGCCTCTTCCCCGGGCGGAGGAGGCTTCTTCCGTTTTTCGGGGAGACCGCAGAGAGCTTTGCAGGGAAGCTGGCCGCCGTCATTCGGTCCTCAGCTTTTTTTCGATATAAAAACTTTAAATAATTTTCATTCTTTTTTCCCTCACACAAATATGCTCTAAAAAAACATTATATTTCCTGGTTATAAGCAGAAACTTCTACGGATCTCACGCGTACATATGGTAGGAAGGCTCTTTTCTTCCGCAGTCGATTCGTACGTTCAAGGAGGCAGCTCAAATGACAGCCTTATGGGGAACATTAACATTGCTCATTTTCGGCTTTTTAGTTGTAACCGTTTTCATAAAAAGTATCCAAGGCGCCCGGGACCAATACGGCGTGTCATCCTTTGATTACGAAGAGGAAGAGCACACGTCCGCAGCCCATCATGAGTGGATGGCGGAACCGGGGCCGGACAGCGCCTCCGTCAAGGAATGGGCGACTGCAGAAGTAGGTAGCGCCCGAACGGATGGAATACACAGCCGGCAGCCTGTTCAATTGCGTGCCGGTTCGGAAGCCGCTTCGGAGCAGAAGCAGCCAAACGGCTAGCGCTCGCTTTAGTTCGTTTCAGCCCGCTTCGGACGGGTTGCCGGGCTTCCCGCAGCATGATCATTCTCTCGAAATTTCGCTCATAAGAAAAACCGTATTCCTCCAATAAAAAGGAGGAATACGGTTTTTGTTTTTACGGCCGCACATTGCACTGCAAGCTTTGCGGACAAACGGACAGGCTGTCATGCACTGTCATTCGCTTTCACGCACTCTCATGCACTTCCATGCACTGCCATGCACCGTCACTCGCTGTTATGCGCGCAGGCCTACTTATAAATCACGCTGCCTTCACGCCGGAATTCGGCGGCTTTATCGGCCATGCCCGCTTCCGCCGCTTCCTGTTCGCCGAGTCCGTTCTCGCGGGCATATTCGCGGATGTCCTGCGTAATCCTCATGGAGCAGAACTTCGGACCGCACATGGAGCAGAAATGGGCGGTTTTGGCCCCTTCCGCAGGGAGCGTTTCGTCGTGGTACTCCATCGCCCGTTCCGGATCAAGCGAAAGGTTGAACTGATCGCGCCAGCGGAACTCGAACCGCGCTTTGGAAAGGGCGTTATCCCGGTCCTGCGCTCCCGGATGGCCTTTGGCCAGGTCTGCCGCATGCGCAGCGATTTTATAGGCGATTACGCCTTCGCGCACGTCGTTTTTATTCGGCAGACCCAAATGTTCCTTCGGCGTTACATAGCAGAGCATCGCCGTGCCGAACGAGCCGATCATCGCCGCACCGATTGCGGACGTGATATGATCGTAACCCGGCGCGATGTCCGTTGTCAGCGGACCGAGAGTGTAGAACGGCGCCTCCTGGCAAACTTCCATTTGCCGGTCGACGTTCTCCTTGATGAGATGCATCGGAACGTGTCCGGGGCCTTCGATGATGACCTGGACGTCATGCTTCCAGGCAATCCGGGTCAGCTCTCCGAGCGTATCCAGTTCGGCGAACTGCGCTTCGTCGTTCGCATCCGCAATCGAACCGGGACGCAGGCCGTCTCCGAGCGAGAACGAAATATCGTAAGCTTTCATAATTTCGCAGATATCTTCGAAATGGGTGTAGAGGAAGTTTTCCTTATGATGCGCCAGGCACCAGGCGGCCATAATCGAGCCTCCGCGGGAAACGATTCCCGTCGTTCTTTTGGCCGTCAAAGGAATATAGCGGAGGAGCACGCCCGCGTGAATCGTGAAGTAATCGACCCCTTGCTCGGCCTGTTCAATAAGCGTATCGCGGTAGATCTCCCACGTGAGTTCCTCGGCCTTGCCTCCCACTTTTTCCAACGCTTGATAAATCGGCACCGTTCCGATCGGCACCGGTGAATTCCGCACGATCCATTCGCGCGTCGTGTGGATGTTTTTGCCCGTGGACAGATCCATGACCGTATCGGCTCCCCAGCGGGTCGCCCAAGTCATTTTCTCCACCTCTTCCTCAATCGAAGAAGCTACGGCCGAGTTGCCGATGTTCGCATTCACCTTTACCAGGAAATTGCGCCCGATAATCATCGGCTCGCTTTCGGGGTGATTGATGTTCGAAGGGATAACGGCACGGCCCCGGGCCACTTCATCGCGGACAAATTCGGGCGCCACATTTTCGCGGATGGCGATGTACTCCATCTCCGGCGTCACGATCCCTTTGCGCGCATAGTGCATCTGGGTCACATTGCCGCCCGGCTTGGCACGAAGCGGTTTCCGGTCAAGGCCGGGAAACACTTCCGTATTCGCCAGCGCTTCCTCGCTGCGGAGCCCGTTGTCCTCCGGCTTCACCGTGCGGCCTTCGTAAGCCTCCACGTCGCCCCGCTCCGTAATCCAGCCGTACCGGTTCGCAGGCAGACCCCGGCGGATATCGGTTGCTTCTTCGGTATCGGTATACAAACCGCTCGTGTCGTAGACACGGACCGGGGCATTCTCTTCTTCGCCAAAACGCCCGGAAGACGGGCTCAATTGAATTTCCCTCATCGCTACGCGCACGTCCGGACGGGAGCCCTCCACATAAACTTTGCGGCTTCCCGGAAAAGCGGATACGTTAGGCTCTTGGATTTCTGTACTCTTGGTCATTTTAAAAATCCCTCCCGAACTTTATTGGCTCGTTTTGAAAGCTGAATTAATGGACGTTTGTGGCTTAAACGGCGGTTTGACGCACCGTTTCGAACGCGTATATGAACTAGCGGATAGACTGCTTACAGCCGACCGGTAAAATAACTGCCGGCAGCCGGCTTATCCCCGAAACGGGCGGGAGAACCGCCGAGCCGCTTCGCGGGGGTCGTCGGCACCGCTGATGGCCGAGATGACCGCCACGCCGTCGGCTCCGGCCGCCAATACGGCGGCCGCGCCCTCCGGCGTGATGCCGCCTATGCCCACCAGCGGCAGCGAAATGCCGCCCGCCCGCATGGCGGCAATCACGCCCGGGCCCTGTACGGCCCGGGCATCCGGCTTCGTCGCCGTGGCGTACATCGGGCCCGCGCCGAGGTAATCGGCGCCGCAGCGGACCGCCTCCCGCGCCTCGGCGGGGTCATGGGCGGATATACCGAGTATCCGCCCTTTAAATCTTTGGCGCAGTCCCTCCCGGTCCCACTGCGCCAGATCTTCCTGGCCGACGTGAATTCCGTCGGCCTCCAGCTCTTCCGCCAGGCGGAGATCGTCGTTCACGATGAACGGGATTCCCGCCTGACGGCAGACGCCGAGGAGCCGATGCCCCAGCTCCGTCCGTTCCTGGCCCTGCAGGGCGCCTGAGCCTTTCTCTCTGAACTGGAACAGCGTAATGCCGCCTTCTATGGCCGCCTGCAATACGGCAGCGGGGTCTCTGCCCCCGCAGTTGGGGCTTCCCATCACGAGATAAACCTTTAACATTTCCATGAGATTGCCGGCATCCGTTTTGGTCATCGCAGCCATCCCTCGCCTTCTCCGGCCGCGGCAGGCGCCGTTTGGAAGACAGCGCCTGCCGTCTCCGGTCTGTTGTACCCCCAATGATTGGTCGGACCGTGCCCCGCTCCCAGGTTCAGAGGGTTCGCAAGAGCCGCCTGGATAAAGCGTTTGGCAAGCAGCACCGCTTCGTCCATAGGAAATCCGGAGGCAAGCCCCGCCGTCAAAGCGGCGGCGAAGGTGCAGCCGGTGCCGTGAGTATGCCGCGTCTCTACCCAGGGAGCCGCAAATTCCGTAAACACGCGGCCGTCGTACAGCAGGTCCAGCGATTGGGCGCGGTTCCCTCCGTGACCGCCTTTCAGCACCACGTATTTCACTCCCCACGCATGAATCCGGCGGGCGGCTTCTTTGCGGTCTGCCATAGCTTCGATCCGCATTCCCGTCAGCGCTTCCGCCTCCGGGATATTCGGCGTCACGACTTGCGCCAGCGGAAGCAGCAGGCTCCTAAGCGCCTGCACGGCATCCTCCTGCAGCAGGCTTGCTCCGCCTTTGGCGATCATAACGGGGTCCACGACCAGACGGGACCATTTGTAGAAAGACGCGCGGTCTGCTACGGCTTCAATGATCTCCGCGCTGAAAAGCATGCCCGTCTTCCAGGCGGCTGGCCCGATATCTCCGGCAATCGCGTCGATCTGAGCCGTCACCATAGAAGGAGGGATCGGATGCACTCCGTGAACGCCAAGCGTGTTCTGTGCCGTTACGGCCGTCAAAGCGCTTGCTCCGAATACGCCGAGCTCCTGGAACGTTTTGAGATCGGCCTGGATGCCCGCCCCACCTCCGCTGTCGGAACCGGCAATCGTGGCCGCCGCAGGAACGAGCGGGGCTTGGCGGGAAGACTCCGGCGGATGCTGCTGTTTGTTTAAGGACATGTTCATCAGGTTGCACCTCCATTAACTTGCAGTGGCCGACATAATTCCTCTTTTTCGCATAGGTCTACACGACTATACAGATATAAGTAGTCACACAGTCAGCAGCAGGTTCTTAAAATTCTTGAAGCAGACTGTTACGTTTGATCACGGGCTTTCGATGGGGTTGCGTGATTCTCGCCTGTTCAGCTCATTCTTACTCGTTGCCTTTAAGGCTAGTTCCCGCCGCCCCCACACCATACCTGTCAACCTACGCTGACTCCTTCCAAAGGACTGCTCGCGGTCGCATAACGCTTGCGCGGGATTCGTCCGGCTTCATACCCGGCCCTTCCGGCCTCCAAGGCCAGCTTCATGGCATACGCCATCCGCACAGGATCGGCTGCGCCGGAAACCGCCGTGTTCAGCAGCACTCCGTCCGCTCCCATTTCCATGGCCAGCGCGGCGTCCGAAGGAGCCCCGATGCCTGCATCCACGATGACGGGTACGCGCGCTTCTTCAATAATGAAGCTGAGATTCAGCGGATTGATAATACCCTGACCGGTACCGATCGGCGATGCTCCCGGCATGATCGCATGAACGCCCATTTCCTGCAAACGGCGCGCAAGCACCACATCATCCGACGTATACGGCAGGACAAGAAATCCTTCGGCCAACAGCATTTCGGTGGCCTTCAGCGTTTCTACCGGATCGGGCAGCAAAGTCTTGTCACAGCCGATCACTTCCACCTTGATCATGTCGCAGAGTCCGGATGCTTTCGCCAGCTTGGCGATGCGCACCGCTTCTTCTGCCGTCTTGGCTCCCGCCGTATTCGGCAGCAGCTTGAACTTGCTTACATCGAGCATGGACAAAAAGTTCGGCTGTTCCGGGTCGTAAATATTCATCCTCCGCACGGCAAAAGTTAAAATCTGCGCCTCGGAAACCTCGACCGCCTTTTTCTGAATCGTAAAATCCGGGAATTTCCCCGTTCCCAGCAGCAGCCGGGAGTTGAATTCGTAAGGTCCGATTTTCAGCATATCGTCAGCCTCCTCCTACAAAATGAACGATTTCGATCCGGTCGCCTTCCGCCACCGGGGCATCCGCATGCTCTTCCGCCTGCAAAATATGCCCGTTGGTCTCCACGATAAGCAGATTGCGTTTTAATCCAAGGTGCCGGATCAGCCCTTCTACGGTATGTACCGTCTCCGGCACCGTAATGTCGTCTCCGTTTACATGCAGCTTCATTTTCGTCAAATGCCTCCTTCACTTGCAAAATGCAGCCTCGGCTGCTGCACAGAGCGATGCTCCCCAGCCGGCGGAGCCTACTGCCTTACAGCCGCGGCTGCCGCCTTTCTGTCCGGCCGGAACGCTTCGAGCAGCTCGCCCGCCCCCGGCAGAGCCGCTTCGGCAGCGGCAGCCCCGCCCGTGAGCACCGCAGCGGCAAGCACACCGGTCGCCTGCGACAGCAAGATGCCGTTGCGGTAATGCCCGAGCGCCGCGAAAAGTCCTTTGCAGGCGGTTATCTCGCCGATGTAAGGCATCCCGTCGGGCGTCTGAGGCCGCAGCCCCGCCCAGGCGCGCTCCCACTCGGCATCCGCAAGCGCCGGGACAAGACGCTGCGCCTGCGCGGCCAGCGAAAGCAGGCTGCCAAGACGCGGACTGCGGTCGAAGGAGCCGGGCTGGGCCGTGGCTCCCACGATGATCCGCCCGCCCGGCTTGGGCACGATGTAGCAGCCGCCCGAAGCGATCGTCTTCGCGAGAAGAGGCTGCCGTACGGTGACGGAGAAGCATTCTCCCTTCACCGGATACAGGGGCAGCTCCACGCCCAGAGGCGCCAGAATCTGGGCGCTCCAAAGCGAGGACGCCAGCACCGTACCGGCGCAGCGGATCTTCCCTTCGCGGGTCTGCACGCCGATCACCCGGCCCGCCTCCGTCAGGAGTCCGGTCACGTCGGCGTGCTCCATGATCCGCGCGCCAAGCCGCGCGGCGCCGGCGGCCAGAGCGGCCGACAGCTCCGGCGCCAGCACGTGCCCCTCGTCAGGCAGGTGAAGCGCCCCGCGGAGCTCCTTGCTCAGCCCGGGCTCCAGCCAGCCTGTCTCGCACGGACTGAGCCATTCGGCCCGGCCTCCGGCCTCCTGATGGAAACGGCCGTCCGCTCTGAGCGCCGCCGCTTCGGCATCGGTCCAAGCGGCTTTAAGCATCCCCCTGCGGGTCAGGCCGATGTCCAGGCCCGTCAGCTCCTTGAGCTCTTCCGCCAGATCCGGGAACAGATCCCGGCTCCTGCGGGCAAAATCAAACATCGGCCCCGCCTCGTGCATTTCGGACTGGGCCCCGAGCATCCCGGCTGCCGCTCCGGACGCCTGCCCGGCAATACGGTCTTTTTCCAGCAGAGTCACTCGGACTCCCCGCTTCGCCAGTTGATAGGCGATCGAGCAGCCGATAACGCCTCCTCCGATCACGACAATATCCGTATCCCGATTCATCTCAGCTCTCCTCCTGTTTTCTCCGGCTGCAGGGCAATTTCCAATTCGAGCCGGTAATGCTCCGCAGCCTCCGCGGGATTCTCCGCTTCCCATATGCCGCTCATTACGGCCACGCCCGCCGCTCCCGCGCGGATTACCTTGGCGCAGTTCTCCGGGAGAATCCCTCCGATCGCGATCACCGGGAGGCCTCCGCAAGCCAGCACTGTCTCCCGCAGCGCTTCCGTGCCACGCGGGGCCGCTCCGGGTTTGGAGCCTGTGGCGAATACATGGCCGAATATCACATAATCGGCCCCCTCCTTCGCGGCACGGCCACCTTCCTCCGGCTCGTGAACGGATACGCCCACGCGCAGGCCGGGAAACCCCTTTTTCACGGCGGAGGCAGGCAGACCGCTTCCCGGAAGCTGCACTCCAGCCGCTCCGGATAGCCGGGCCGCATCGGCGCGATCGTTGACGACAAGCTTGCCCGGCGGGACCCCGCAGGCGGCAAGCTCCGAGAGCAGCGCCCACAGCTCCCGCGGAGACTGCTTTTTTTCACGCACATGAATGGCCGTTACGTAAGGATGGATGGCGGAGGCAATCCGTATAAGCTCCTCGGGTTTCTGCCTTCCGGTTGAGATGGCGTGAAGTTCCGGTCCGGCGGGATAAGGGGTCATCTCGTTCTTCTCCTCTCGGTATGTATAGAGCGGCTTACCATCTATCCTCGGGCAGAGCCCGCTTTCTGACGGACTAGACGGCAATAAACGCAAAAAAACCACTTCCCGCAGAAAGTGGTTTTCCCGTACACCGTTGCACGCGAGCCTGGACGCCGCTCCGCCGAATGGCGGAAACGGCCGGTCTTACCGG
This sequence comes from Paenibacillus sp. GbtcB18, assembly GCF_019091125.1. Classification (NCBI taxonomy): domain Bacteria; kingdom Bacillati; phylum Bacillota; class Bacilli; order Caryophanales; family Paenibacillaceae; genus Paenibacillus; species Paenibacillus sp. GbtcB18. The sequence goes on along the minus strand of NZ_JAGXJX010000008.1, from coordinate 124,163 downwards.
CATCTCTCCAATTCCGGTCTTCTCGCACCTACGGCCGCCGGGCGGTTCGTAAGCGGACAAGATTTTCCGGAACAACCGGCAGGAGCCTCAGGCTTGCAATGAACTAAAAAAGACCGAACGGAATATACCGTGCGGCCTTGGTCGGCAGGGTTATTCTCTCTACGCTGGCATTACCCAGATCAGATACGGTTAGTGACATTCGCGGTCACACTCTCAGCCGGACTTCATCCAGCTCCCGAAACATATAAGGTTATCTTAACTTAACCTTACCTTATCCTTTTTCCAATTACAAGCTAAATTTTCCCGTAAAATGCGCCCGAAACCGAATTCGTCTACTTCCGTCAAGCCCTAACCACCCGCTTCCGCATGTTTCCACTCTTCGCTTTTGCGTCAAAGAAAGGGATCTTCGGGTAATAAAAAAATACGAATCGGGCGGTGCTCCTCTCTTCAGGAGAAACCGTCCCAACCACGTATCCGAAGGGGAGGAATGTCCGATGACAGCGCTGACCGAAGAAGAAAGAAACAAGCTGGAGCGGCGGCTTTACAAGGAAAAAGACGAGCTGGAGCACGTGCTTGAGTCCGATCGGGAAGAAGATTCCCTAAGAGACTCTACCGGAGAACTATCCTCATACGACAATCACCCTGCCGACATCGCAACCGAAGCGTTCGAACGAGGCCGGGATCAGGCGGTGGATGAAAATATGGAACAGCAGCTTACAGACGTTAAACATGCGATCGGACGGCTTGAATCCGGTTCTTACGGCGTATGCGAAGTATGCAAGGAGCCGATTCCGTTCGAGCGCCTCGAAGCGATTCCGTGGGCTTCTACCTGTGTTGAACATTCGCAGACACGTACCGAGGGCGATCCCGTAGACCGGCCGGTAGAAGAAGAAATTCTCGAACCTATTCTTGAGTCTCCGAACGATGACGATAGGGGCCGCACCGAAATCGATGATACGGACGCCTGGAAGACGGTAGAAGAATACGGCAACAGTTCGGATACCCGTAGGACGGGAAACGCTCAGCCGAAGGAACCCGCTGACGATTGCGAAGACGAGAAGTAGTCGGGCACAAAAAAAGGATGGGGCATTCGCGAAGAATCCCTTCATCCTTTTTGGCATGTCGCCCGTATAATCGTCTTTATCCTATGGCATGTATAACGCCTTCCGCAGGTTGGCCGCAGTCTAGCTTTCTTCTTCCGTCAGCCGGTATCCGCAGGTCGTGCAGAACTGCATACCGGGTTCTATGTCTTCTTTGCACTGGGGGCAGAAAGGCTTCAATTCCATGATGGCCGTAAAATCCGCCTGCTCTTGAATCGGTTCGAATTTCCGCCCGCAGTTCGGACAAAACCGGGTATCCACCGCGACCACGTGACCGCATTCGCACGATTTCTCGTCGTACAGGCTGTAGATCCGGTTCTGCATCGCCTTGATTTCATCTTCGATGGCTTGAAGCTCAGCCGTTACGGCCGCGACCTGCGTCTCCGGGTAAGGCTGCTTCTGCTTGCCCGCTTCGTAGACGAATTCGCCGATCTGCGTGTACAGTTTCTGCATATCTCTCTGCTTCGCCGCAATTTGCAGTTTCAGCCGGTTAACTTCGATCGTCTGCTGCGCTTTTTTCCCCGCTTCGGCTGCGCCCTGTTTAATCTTCCCGATAAATCCGGACATAGGGTACCTCCTTGATGTTAAGATTGCATGGGCACAATCTGACTTTTATAATACCCCCATTATACCCGTTTCCCGCTGGATGCGCTAATGTAGCCTCCGTTATAGTGTATGGGACCTTTCCGGAAAAAAGGACACCCAATTCCGGCTTACCCTGAACTTGCCCCGGAAATGAACGAAATCCGCCAAATTTCCCAGTCCAATTGGGAAGCGATTTGCAGGGGGGAGCGCTGCCGCCGGTGGGTCAGGCCGTCAACCGGACGGCGGAAAATCCGCATAGGCAGATGAACCGCATTCTCTCGAGAATAAGGCCCCCGGACGGCTATTCTTTTGCAAAGCTTATCGCGCCCCCTCCTCGCTTTCCCTTGTACAAAAAAGCGCCCCGGCCCTTAAAGGCCGAGGCGCTTGCGGCATCCCGAGATCCCATCCTCGAATCCGGTATGTAATACACAGAGATATCTGCAAAACAAGCCCGCTCCCAATCAGCTCCGGGCGGTCTCTTTACTTTCGCGAGACGGTTCAGGGTTCAGGGCCGAGGGCTGTTTCCATCGACCAGATCCAGATCAAAACCGACCTCGAACATCCGGTTCCACGGCAGATGAACGTTGGTGAGCCGGATCTGCCCGGACGTCAGCCCGGCGAGGCGTTCACTGGCAAACGAGCGCAGCTTCTCCGCGATAACGGCTTCGATTTCAGGCTGCTTGCCGGCCAGCTCAAAATACCCCGCTCCGAACGCCGGAAGCACGTTCGCCTTCACATCCTTGCGGACGAGGGCCTGGTAGCCCCAGTCTTCTACGAGCCGGTAGAAGTAGAAGGCCCTGCTGCTCCGCTCCTGGGCTTCGCTCCGCAAGCGGCCTTCCGGCGACGCTTCAGCCCCGGTGCCGCCGGCGGATTCCCGCGCGCCCGCGTAGTACGCCTCAATGACGGCGTGCGCGATGACGGTGCCCAGCGTATTGCCGGAGGTGTTCCACCCGGCATACGCGGACAGCCCTTTAAGCTGGCCCTGGCGGGCAAGCAGCTTGAGCAGCACCGTGTCGCCGCCGTTGCAGACCGCCACGTCGGCCAGGGCTACGGTCCGTCCTTCTCCGAGATACACGCGCATCGCCTGGGCGAACTCGCGCAAATTCACCTCGGAGAAGTAGGACCGGTGCCGCTGGCTCCACGCCTGCGACGTTTCCGCCATGTCCGATTCGCCCACGGCCGGCGAATTGACCATCAGCACGGCGTCCGCCCCCTGCGAGCTGTCCGCCATAAAAGCGCCTGCACTCGTCAGGTGCGCCTTGATGCTTTCGTTCAAGCTGCGGTCTTCGTACTTCGGAATGCAGAAAGGTCCCCTCGTGGAGGAATACCGCACAAACAGCTTTGGAAGGAATCCTTTGCTTTCGCAGAAAATCCGGGCAAACAACGTACAGCCGATTTCGTCCGCCCCCGGGTATATCGCAACGCGGTCCGTCAAGTCCAGCTCTTCCGAGAGAATCGCAAGCGCCCTCTGCTCCAGCGGAGAGAAGCCGTACTGGGAATTATCGTCGAGGGGGATGATCAAATAGTCGATAATGCCTTCTTCCGCAAGCTCCAGCGCCGTCCGGTTGATAAAAGCGTTGATTTCGCGCCGTCCGGTAAAATCCTCCAGCACATCCTGCGGGATTTTGTCCAGAATGCCGGCGAAAATCCGCTCTTCTTCGTCCGTCAGCGCTTCCTGCTCCTTCTTATCCGTATACCAGCCGTACAGGAACAGCTCGCGGCCGTAATCCGCGTAATAATCCGGCTCCTCTTCGCTGCTGGAATAGGCGGGCACCCTCATAATCAGATTAAACGCATGGATCCGCAGGTCCGGTTTATTTCTTTTGAGTTCGCGCAGCACCTCAAGGCGCTTAAGCGCTTCCTCACGGGTCAAATAGTGCAGCCGGGAAGGTACGATGCCTCCGTAAACGAGCATATCCAACGACACCAGAGCATAGTCCGCCCCTTGCGCTTCCCGCAGCAGCCAGTTTCCAAGCGCCTCCGTATCTCCCGGTGTTTTCTTGCGGCCCAGAATGGACATAGGCGGAGCGGTAAGCTCTAAATCGGTCATTTCGGCCAGGCGCTGCGGATATTCCAGATTACACGGCCGCTCGTCGAGCGGTACAAATACGATTTTCGTCATCCCATTGATCTCCCCTGAACAGAAAAAGTGATAATTGCGCCAATCGTCCGGCAGGCGCCGGATTAAACGTGTATACGCACGAAGTCGACAAAACGTTTGGTAATCTGCTGAGGCCTTGTGATAGCGCCCCCGATAACGACGGTATGCGCACCGCTGCGGAAGCATTCAATCGCATCTTCCCGGGTATGAATACGCCCTTCGGCGAATACCGGAATATCGGCCTGCGCCGCCATCTCACGGACCAGCGTGAAATCCGGCCCTTCCTGCTGAGGACTGTACGGCGTATACCCGGACATCGTCGTAGACAGGATATCGAAACCGGCTTCCTGGGCATGAAGCCCTTCTTCGACGGTAGAGATATCCGCCATGAGGAGAACGCCGGCCCGCTTTTTGATTCCGGACACGATTTCCTTCAGCGTTTCTCCTTTGGGACGCGGCCGCATCGTCGCATCCAGCGCGACTATATCGGCTCCCGCCCGCCACACGGCTTCTACCTCTTCCAAGGTAGGAGTGATATATACATCGCTGCCTTCATAGTCACGTTTCCAGAGCCCGACAAGCGGCAGCTTTACTCTCGACTTAATCGCGGCGATATCGACCGGTGTATTGGCCCTTATGCCGACAGCTCCCCCGGCCTCAGCGGCCAGCGCCATCCTGACCATCATCTCGCTTCCGAACAAAGGTTCATCCGGCAACGCCTGGCAGGACACGATAATTCCTCCCTTGACTGCTTCCAATAGGCTGTGTTTATCCATAGTTGTACCTCCGTTAGTTATAACCGTCCGGCACCGCTGCCGGCATTTCAAAGAGAACCCGTCACTTTATTATATGAAGTAATTATCCGTAATTCAACATAATTTTGGAGTAAATTTTCTTTATTTTTAATTCCTCGTGATTCCTCTCCGTGCTCCCGGCTCTATACCTGTTCACTTTTATAGACACATATTTCCAACAAAAAGTTACCTATTCCGCATTTTTTTGACTTTTCGCCTGGCTGAGAAGCGGCTTTATGCAGAGTTCCATCCGGAAGTATCCCGGTCATAAAAAAAGCCCTGTGCTTACGCACAAGGCTTAAAATGACGTTATTGCCCTTTCATCCATCCGAAAGGCTCGGATCCCGGAAGCTCGGCCGGACTCGGCTGAAGTCCGTCCTGGGCCAGGAACCAGTCCCGCAGCATAGCGAGAAGCTGGGCGCTGTTCACCGGCTTGGTGATATAATCCGAAGCTCCCGCTTCCAAGCACTGTTCGCGGTCCCCTTTCATCGCTTTCGCCGTAAGCGCAATGATCGGCAGGTCTTGGAACTGGGGTCTGCGGCGGATTTCCCGCATCGTTTCGTATCCGTCCATAACCGGCATCATAATATCCATCAGAACGATATTGATATCCGGCATTTGTTCAAGAATCTCGATGGCGTCATGGCCGTTCTCGGCGGATATAACCTTCATGTTCTGGCGTTCCAGGATGGTCGTCAGAGCGAAAATATTACGAATATCGTCGTCGACGATCAGCACCTTTTTCGAATCGATCATCTCGTTGGACTGGTGCTTTTTAATCAGAATATCTCTCTGGCTGTCATTGAGGTTTTCCAGCTTGCGGTGAAGGAACAGCATCGTTTCGTCCACAATCTGAATCGGAGATTTCACTTCCTTGATGACCGCGATGGAACGCAGCTCCTCCAGGTCGTCCTCTTCCTCTTTGGTCAGTTTCTCGGTCCGGTTGATCAGAACCGGCTTGTATTTGTTTTTGGCGTTCTTCTGCATCTCTCTCACGAACTGGGCCGGGCCCATGTCCGGCAGGTCCGTATCGACGAGTACACAGTCGAAATCCTTGGATTTCAATTGGTTCAGCGCCTTGCGGCCGGTATCGGTCGCGCTGACCTTAATGTCGCTGTTCTTCACGAGATCCACCGTCTGTCTGCGGCGCTCCGAATCGGACATGCCGACCAGAAGCTGCTGGAACGGCTTAGTGCCGAAAGCATTCAGCTTGTCGATCGCGTTCTCCAGATCTTCGTTCTTGATCGGCTTGCAGAGGAAATCGAACACGCCCTTCTGCAGAAGCTCGGTCGCATCGTCTTCGATCGTCATCACCGTTACGGGGATATGACGCAGCTCGATGTCGTCCTTAAGCTGATCCAGAACGGAGGACCCGTTCATGTCCTCCAGACGCAGGTCAAGCGTAATCGCAACCGGATTATACCTCTTGGCGAGGGCAACCGCCTTGTTGCCTTTCGGCGTAATAATCGCCTTCAAGCCTTTCCTGTGAAGCATATCCAGCAGAATCTCATTGAATTTCATATCGTCTTCCACGATCAGGAATACACGGTCGCCCGCTTCAATGTTCGCCCGATCATCTACGAGCTGTGTCGTATCGAACCGGTCGTATTCGTGCTTTTTAGGCTGCGCAGCCGGTACATCGATCACTTCCGGCACATAAGCGGCGGCCGCTTCCAGCATAGCCGGATCGAGGTCGACCGGCAGGAAGAGCGTGAAGGTGCTGCCGACGTTGACTACGCTGAACAGCGTAATCTCCCCGCCGAGCATGCCCGCGATTTCGCGGGAAATGGCAAGGCCCAGGCCCGTTCCGCCGTATTCGCGGTTCGTGCTGCCGTCCGCCTGCTGGAACGCTTCGAAAATAATCTGCTGCTTGTCCTCGGAGATGCCGATCCCCGTGTCTCCGACGGAGAAGGCCAGCACCATACGGGCACGGTTCAGCGATTCGTTGTCCTGGCTCCAGCCGCTGCTCGCCCGGCGCATGAGGAGAACGACTTCGCCTTTCTCGGTGAACTTGAAGGCGTTGGAGAGCAGGTTTTTCAAGATCTGCTGAAGACGCTTGGAATCGGAAATAATGAATTCCGGCAGCGCTTTTTCCGCCTTGATTTTGAAATCAATCTTCTTATCTTGAGCAATATGGCGGAAAGTCCGCTCCATATTATCGGTAATTTCGGTAAGCTTCATTTCGGTGAAGTCCGGTGTAATCGTACCGGATTCGATTTTGCTCAAATCGAGAATGTCATTAATCAAGTTGAGCAGGTCAAGACCCGAATCATGGATGGTACGCGCGAATTTCACCTGATCGTCGGTCAGGTTATGGTCCGGATTCTCGGAAAGCTGCTCGGCCAGCAGAAGCAGGCTGTTCAGCGGTGTCCGCAGCTCGTGAGACATATTCGCCAGGAACTCCGATTTGTACCGGGACGTCAGCGCAAGCTGCTCCGCTTTCTCTTCGAGGAAGCGCTTCGCCTGCTCGACTTCGTTGTTCTTGCTTTCGACTTCCGCTTTCTGAATGACAAGCAGCTTCGCTTTGTCTTCCAGCTCGTCGTTGGTGTTCTGCAGCTCTTCCTGCTGCTTCTTGAGCTCTTCCGCGAGAGACTGCGACTGCGACAACAGCTCTTCGGTTCTCATATTTGCCTGCATCGTGTTCAGCACGATTCCGATACTCTCGGTCAACTGGTCGAGGAACGCGATGTCGATTTCGGTAAATCGGCGGAAGGACGCCAGCTCCATCACGGCCAGCACCTGATCCTCGAACATGATCGGCAGCAGCACGATGTTAAGCGGCGCGGCTTCGCCGAGTCCCGAGCCGATCATCACGTAATCTTCCGGCACGTTCGTCAGCAGAATCCGCTGCTTCTCGATGAGGCACTGGCCGACAAGGCCCTCGCCAATACGGAACTCGTTCGACAAGTGCTTGCGCTGCTGGTAAGCATAGCTGGAGAACATGCGCAGCACCTGCTCCTCGCCGTTCGCTTCGTTCATGTAGAACACGCCGTGCTGCATGGAAACAAGCGGAGCCAGCTCCGACATAATCATGCGGCACACTTCGTACAGGTCGCGCTGACCCTGGAGGAGACGGCTGAACCGGGCCAGGTTGGTCTTGAGCCAATCCTGCTCGGTATTGATCCGCGTCGTTTCCTTGAGGTTGCGGATCATCTCGTTGATGTTATCTTTGAGTGTTCCGACTTCGCCCGCCGCGATGACATCGATAGTCCGCGACAAGTCGCCCTTCGTCACCGCTGTCGCGACGTTTGTAATCTGGCGCACCTGAGTCGTCAGCGTGGACGCCATGTAATTTACGTTATCGGTTAAGTCACGCCACGTTCCGGCGGCCCCCGGCACATGCGCCTGGCCGCCCAGCTTTCCTTCGGCCCCTACTTCGCGGGCCACGGTCGTAACCTGGTCGGCAAACGTATCGAGCGTGTCGATCATGTTATTGATCGTTTCGCTCAGATCGTAGATCTCGCCCGCCGCATCCACCATCAGCTTCTGCTTCAAGTTACCGTTGGCGACGGCCGTCACGACTTTCGCGATGCCCCGCACCTGGTTGGTCAGGTTCGTCGCCATAATGTTAACGTTGTCGGTCAAATCTTTCCAGATTCCGCCGACCCCGTTCACATGCGCCTGGCCGCCCAGCTTGCCGTCCGTTCCTACCTCGCGGGCTACCCGAGTAACCTCCGAGGCGAACGAACTGAGCTGATCCACCATCGTGTTGATCGTTTCCTTGAGCTCCAGAAGCTCGCCTTTAACGTCGATCGTAATCTTCTTCGACAAATCGCCGTTGGCGACGGCGGTCGTAACGGCCGCGATGTTCCGCACCTGGCTGGTCAAGTTGCCGGTCATGTAGTTCACCGTGTCGGTAAGATCCTTCCACGTACCGGAAACTCCTTTTACATCCGCCTGGCCGCCGAGCTTCCCTTCCGTTCCGACCTCGCGCGCCACGCGCGTCACTTCGGAAGCGAAGTTGCTGAGCTGATCCACCATCGTATTGATCGTGCTCTTGAGCTGCAGCATCTCACCTTTAACGTCAACGGTAATCTTGAGGGACAGATCACCCTTCGCAACCGCCGTCGTCACGTCGGCGATATTCCGTACCTGATCGGTCAAGTTGCTCGCCATGTCGTTTACGCTTTCCGTGAGGTCCTTCCACGTTCCGGCAACGCCTTTAACCTGGGCTTGTCCGCCAAGGCGTCCGTCCGTTCCTACTTCACGCGCCACGCGGGTAACCTCGGACGCGAACGTGCTGAGCTGATCCACCATCGTGTTGATCGTGTTTTTCAGCTCCAGAATCTCGCCTTGTACGTCTTCCGTGATTTTCTTGGACAGATCGCCGTTCGCGACGGCCGTCGTGACGACCGCGATGTTCCGCACCTGGTTCGTCAAGTTGCTCGCCATGTCGTTTACGCTCTCCGTAAGATCCTTCCAGGTGCCCGATACGCCCTTCACGTTGGCTTGGCCGCCCAGTTTGCCTTCCGTTCCTACTTCACGCGCCACACGGGTAACCTCGGACGCGAACGTGCTGAGCTGATCCACCATCGTGTTGATCGTGTTCTTCAGCTCCAGAATCTCGCCGGTCGCGTTAACCGTGATCTGTTTGGACAAGTCGCCCTTCGCGACGGCTGTCGTGACTTCGGCAATATTGCGCACCTGGTCGGTCAGCGTACTCGCCATGTAGTTTACGCTGTCGGTCAAGTCCTTCCAGGTGCCGGATACGCCTTTAACGTCGGCCCGGCCGCCCAGCTTGCCGTCGTTACTTACTTCGCGGGCTACCCGGGTAACCTCGGACGCGAACGTGCTGAGCTGATCCACCATCGTGTTGATCGTGCTTTTCAGCTGCAAAATCTCACCCTTGGCGTCTACGGCGATTTTCTTCGACAGGTCGCCGGTTGCAACCGCCGTCGTAACCTCGGCGATATTCCGCACCTGATTCGTCAGGTTGGTCGCCATGTAATTCACGCTTTCCGTCAGATCGCGCCATGTGCCCGATACGCCTTTAACGTCGGCCTGACCGCCCAGCATCCCTTCCGTTCCCACCTCGCGCGCCACACGCGTAACCTCGGAACCGAACGTGCTGAGCTGATCCACCATCGTATTGATCGTGTTCTTCAGCTCCAGAATTTCGCCCTGCGCTTCTTCCGTAATCTTCTTGGACAGATCGCCATTCGCGACGGCCGTCGTGACGACCGCGATGTTGCGCACCTGGTTCGTCAGGTTGCTCGCCATGTCGTTCACGCTCTCCGTCAAATCGTACCACGTACCGGATACGCCCTTAACGTCGGCCTGCCCGCCCAACTTTCCTTCCGTTCCTACTTCCCGCGCCACACGAGTAACCTCGGAAGCAAACGTGCTGAGCTGGTCCACCATCGTGTTAATCGTATTTTTGAGCTCCAGAAACTCGCCCTTCGCGTTAACGGTAATCTTGCGGGACAAATCTCCTTTCGCGACAGCCGTCGTCACATCCGCGATATTCCGCACCTGATCCGTCAGGTTGCTCGCCATGTTATTGACGCTCTCCGTCAAATCGCGCCACGTACCGGATACATCCGTCACTTCGGCTTGTCCGCCCAAAATGCCTTCCGTTCCCACTTCACGCGCCACGCGGGTAACCTCGGCCGCAAACGTGCCCAACTGGTTGACCATGCGGTTGATATTGTTGGCGGTGCGCAAAAATTCGCCCGTAAGAGCGCGCCCTTCAAACTCAAGTTCCACTTTCTGCGAAAGATCGCCCTGCGCCACGGCGTTGATAACCCGTACCATCTCGCTTGTAGGCTGGATCAGATCACTGATCAGATTGTTCAGGGAATCGTTGAACGCGTTCCAGCTTCCGCCCGTGCTCCGGCACATAAAGCGGCGGTTCGTATTGCCCTCCTTGCCGACAACCCGCTCGACCGTCTGCACTTCCTGCACCACGTTCTCCTGCATATCGAGAATATCGTTCAGCGTATCGGCGATTTTGCCCGGCATTCCGTTCAGGTCATAGGGCATCCGCACGGAAAAGTCACCCTTCTTAAACGCCAGCAACACCTGAAGCAACTGTTTTTCGTCCAAAACATCTAGGGAATCGTTGGATCTCTGGTCTTGTTCCGACATACGGCTTTTCCTCCGAATTTGTATATAAATAGAAAAAGAATCGAAAATTTTGAATTATGTCAACTTCAATAGTAGTGTTTCTAAAAATCGATTACAATAGCAAGTAGAGGAAATTGGTAACTTCTTCGCATGCGGGCGCCCTTTTAATGAAAGCCTGCCCCGCTTCGTTACCGCTTACATACCGTCGGTTTATCCCCCTTTTCCGCTCAAATGACAGGTTTGTTCCCTTTGGTCCTTACACGTCCTTTGTAGATACGTCCTCATGTGAAGATAGTTTCTGTTTGTAAAAAAATTGTCACATCAACAATTCCCGGTAAAAATCCGGCTTCGAAACATTTTTCGACATTATGGCACGCTGATGCGCTTTTATACCCGCTTCCGTTAAACTTGAAACAGGGTTTTCGATTTTTTTTCGAAAAAACTTTGTCGGGTTTTAAAGAAATCGCGCGTGGTCTGGTAAAAAGGCGGAGATCCGGGGGAGCGCCGGTGAATTTGAAAACATGTTCGTGCATGAGGCATGAATAAAGGCGGCTTCCGTATGTTACAAAATTGGGGGCGCCACGGGGATTGCCGGTTTTTTCATTTACAGGGCAGCACGCTTCTCCTATAATAAAGAAGTAAAATTTCTTTTATGATCATTAATTAAGGAAAATTAATTCTTCCAAAATAACGAAGCGGGGGAAAAGGTTCATGTCTTCTTACGCAGCGATCGGCATCGACATTGGGGGCACCCATATTAAAAGCGGACTCATCCTTCCGGACGGGAAAGTGCTCGCCTCCCACAAAACCGAGACGGAAGCGTCCGCCGGTAAAACCGGTCTCATGGCTAAGCTCGAAGCACTTCTGCAAACGTATTCAGAAGAGGCCGCCACCGCAGGCGTGAAGCTCGCCGGAACGGGAATCGGCAGCGCCGGCTACATCAACCGCGAAGGTACCGTAGCTTTCGCGACCGATAATTTGCCCGGCTGGAGCGGAACGACGCTGCGCGCGGACATTGAGAAGCTCTCCGGCCTGCCCGCCGCCGTCGATAACGACGTCAACGTCATCGCCCTCGGCGAGCAGTGGCTTGGCGCGGGAAGCGGCTGGGACACGTTCCTGTGCGTAGCGCTGGGCACCGGGGTGGGCGGCTGCTACATCCGCGAGGGCAGCCCGCTGCACGGACGGGACGGCTTCGCGGGAGCCTACGGCCACATGGTCGTGGCCTTCGGCGGCGAGCCCTGCACATGCGGCCACCGCGGCTGCTGGGAGCAGTACGCGTCCGTGACCGCGCTGAAGCGCCTTATACGCGAACGGGGCGGGCAGACGCTGGAAGAAGCGTCTCCCCCGGAGCTGTTCGCGCGCGCCCGCGCCGGGGACGAGACCGCGATGGGCATCGTGCGGCTGTACGCCGAGTACGTCGCCACAGGGCTCAGCGGTCTCATCCACGTGTTCAACCCGCCCGCCATCGTCGTGGGCGGGGCCGTCACCGAACAGGGGGACTTCCTGTTCGATCTGATCCGCCGGCATGTCCTGGACATGACCATGCCGGCCTACACGGCGGCGCTTGTCCCGATCGTGCCGGCCAAGCTCGGCGGCACGGCAGGCATGTTCGGCGCCGCGAAGCTGCTGTTCGACCGCCTGAAGGCCGAACAGCCCTAAAGCAAAAGCCCTTCGCACATGCGAAGGGCTTTTGCTTATGTGCGCCTGCGGCGCAGGCACGCGTGCGTGTTGGCGCCGGCCGTCATGCCGCGGGCCGGGGCCGGCGGCGACACGCATGCCGGAGGCCGCCGGAATGCACGGGCAGCGCTGCGAGGCTCATGCGGGCTCCTCCCGCCTGCTTGCGCGGGGTCGCGGCGGCGCAGCCGTTCTATCGGCGCGGGGCATGCACGGCAGGACCGTGCGGCCGGAACGGTCCCCGCGGCTCATCCACAGCGTTCAAATTATCGCCGGCCGCATGATGGATGCGGCTTCCTGTCACATCCGCATCCGCGGACTACCTCACGGCCGATTGCCGCCTGCTCCGATAGCTCCGGTACGTCCATATGCATACGCCCAGCCAGAAACCGCTGGCCAGATAACCGCCCAGCACGTCGCTGGGATAATGCACACCGAGGTAGATTCGGGCGAGTCCCATCGCCACAATCATTGCGGTGGCCAGCGTGACGAGAACGGCTCTTCCCGCCGCACTGGAAATATGCTTCCACAACAAGTAGACCAGAACTCCGTACAAACCGACCACGGCCATGGAATGTCCGCTGGGGAAGCTAAATCCGGTTTCTTCCATAATAATGTGGATAGCCGGACGTTCCCGCTGGAAGATCTTTTTAAGAATCGTATTCAAAATAGCGGAGCCGCCGATAGCGGCAATAAGCAGGATGACTTCCGACCGGTGCTTCAGCACGAAATATAAATACAGAGCGGCGGCGATCGTTAAAAACGGAACGACGGCGGAGGAACCGATTTCGGACAGCAGACCGGCAGCCGCGGTTAAGCCAGGGCTTTCCGCCCCCTGCACGAACGAAATGATCGTCTCGTCGAACCAGGCAATCTGCCGTCGGCTGACAAGCAGCGCCACCGTACCGAAGCATACGGCCAGTAAGAGACAAACGAGAAAAGAACGGGTCAGCAAAACGTTTAATTTCGTATTCTTCATTGCGATAAAAAGTCTTCCTTTCTTCACGAATTCCTGGTCCTGAACAAAGAGATCGGGAACAGCCTTGATCATACCATATTTTAATAAATTGTTAAAAATTTGCCCATGTCAAGCAAAAAGGAGCTTTCCATTAATCCCATAAGGATCATTGGAAAGCTCCTGTTATTCAATACCTCGGCGGATGCCTGATAAGCTCCGGCTCCGGTCAGCGGCTTTTGATAAGAAGCTCGACAGCTTCCTGAACAAGTTTGCCGGTATCCTTGCCCTTCTCTTCCTCCTGCCGGATGCAGTGCTCGAGATTGGTGGCCACGATATAAGCCATCGCCTTATCGGCCGCGCTTCGGACAGCGGAAAGCTGAGCGACGACGTCTTTGCAGTCTTTTTCTTCTTCCATCATTTTGAGGATGCCGCGTACCTGGCCTTCCACCCGCTTTAGCCGACGGACTATGCTCTCGTCGTAGTTCATCGCGATCTTCCTTTCCGTATGCTGCTGATTGCTTCTAAAGTTAAGGACAGCCTGCCCCGCAGGTCTTCTCGCGACAAGTTCCCAAAACGCGAAGTTCGGGACGAAGATGCATGGCGTAGAGTCCCTTGAACCCGCGCCTCTTCAGAAAACGAGCCGCTTTCTTGATGTGACGGTTGGAATCCCCGACCAGCAGAACACGGTCTTCCGGAGAGAATTCGTCCTTCCACAAGTAAGGGAGGCGGCCGATAGACATATTAATGGAAGGAAAGCCAGCCGCCTCTTCATAATCCGAGGCGTCTCGCACGTCCAGCACCTTAATCCGTTCTTCTTCTCTGGAAGCCACAAGCTCTCTCGCCTTCTCTTGGCTGAGATACGACAGGCCCCTAACCGGAAGCCAGCTCAGCACAAGCACCAAGATCATCATTCCCGCAATGATCTCCCACATAATCATTCGACAATTCCTCCCTATTCACGCTGTTGACAGCTATAAATCGGTTGCCTGTCTATCCGCCGTCTCCTCGGCTCACGTTCTAACGTCCGAATGAAATACGGTCCGTCCAGTTATTCATACCGCCTGTCATATTAACGACGTCGAAGTTTTGCTCCGTCAGCAGTTCGCAAGCCAGCCCGCTCCGGTTGCCGCTGCGGCACACAACCGTAATTTCCCGATCCCGGTCGAGTTCGCCGAGTCTCTGCATCAATTGTCCCAACGGGATATGAACGGCTTGCTCGATATGCCCTTCCGCCCATTCCTCATCTTCCCGGACATCCAGGATATATAGATCCTCTCCGTCGTGAATGCGCCGCGCCAGATCCTGCGGGGTACAGCTCTTAGGTATTTGAAAGGCCATTCTAGTTCTCCTATATCGTGTGGTCTTTATCATCCTGAATAATATACCCATATGGGTATACTTCCATGATAGATTTTAAAACCCTAACTGTCAATATAAAAATTACAGACTAGTCCGCGTCAAAAACTGTGGACAACCTTAGCTGTGGATATGTTTATAAAAATTTTAAACTTATGCACAGCCTGCGATTTTCAACTGTTGATTTGTGTATAACTCTGTGTATATGTTACTCCCCGCTTAACGGCGGGTTTTCTATCTTACCATCATCCTGTCCAAAATAAAAGCAAAGAACTCCGAAAACGGAGTTCTTTGCCCAAGTATTTTCTCCCCGCTGTTTAAGGGCACCATCGCTGCATCTCTTTAAACGGCAACGGTTAGCGAAGACCGCGTTCGAACAAAAACGCGATATAATCCGTCGGAGTGCCGGGATGCCCGAGCTGGCGAAGCATAGCCGATATGTTGCCGCGATGATACGTCCCGTGATTCACCACATGCTGAACCAACGCGTAGACATGGGTTTCCAGCCGGCCGAACTGAGGATGAGACGGAGCCGTTTCGGCGGCGGCTCCCTCTCCCTCGGCGAAGAAAGCCCGGTACTTCTCCTCGGCAAGAGCGAATCTCTTCCGCAATTCGTCCAGCGAGTCTCCGCGACCCTGCGCGTACAGATCCGTCACGACTTTCCTGGCTTCTTCATAGCCGCCCCCTTTCATAATGACCAGCCACATTTCATCCATCATATAGATATGGTTCAAAGCGTCCGCGACGGACGGAAAAATGCTCTGAATCTGCTCGAAGGACAGTTCCTCGGGCAGTGCCTCGAGACCTGCGAACACCTTCCTATTTGCCCACACATGGTAATCGTACTGCTGCTCCGCGTAACCGCTTAATAAAGCGGCTTTTTCCCGCTCCTGTAGTTGCGAATCCGTTGACATTCCGCTTCCTCCCTGTTCCTGTGGATATGTTGGGGTCTTGCTTTTACGGCTTGCGCATAACTGTGTGCGAAGCCGGATAATCGCTTGCGGGTAACCGCCATCCTGCGATGTCATCATAAAGACGACATCCTGCGCCCGGGGAACTGCCCGCGGACCAGGCCTCTTCTTTCGCCGTAAGCTCGCTTGCCTTCTTAGGATAACCCAGGTTAACTGACAATTCCGGTCAGTGAAGCTGCAGCTGTTTATAAAATTCAAGCAGGCTCGATGTCGCCGCGATCAGCTGCTCTTTCAGCAGAGAAGGCTTAAGAAACACGAAAGCTTCACAGAAAACACGCGGTAGATAATAAGCAAAATTTTTGCGGGATTCAGACCCTTAAATTACTTTGACAAGCAACGTGCATCTGTTTATATTGTAATACGGGAAACGAGGTTTTGGTGGATAAAGACAGCAAGTTAACTTCAAACTTGATACGAAGGGCACATGAATACCGCTATTCTCAAGCTAGGAACAAGAACAACCGGGAAACAGCCAGACATATCCTGGACCTGCTTCTATAAGAAAGGCCTGTCCTTAAAGGACACAAAGCAAACCGGGGCCGTGTTACGGTCCTGCAAATCTTTTCATTGAATCGGAGGACACAAGCTTTATGGCACCAGCTAAAACCAAACATCTGGGCATCGTCATTGCGGGGCTCTTGCTCGGCATTCTGATGGCCTCCATGGACAATACGATCGTCTCGACGGCCATGGGAACGATTGTCGGGGAGCTCGGCGGACTCGACAAATTCGTGTGGGTTACTTCCGCTTATATGGTAGCGGAAATGGCCGGCATGCCGATTTTCGGCAAATTGTCGGATATGTACGGCCGCAAAAGATTTTTTGTATTCGGCATTATCGTCTTTATGATCGGCTCCATCCTGTGCGGAACGGCAACTTCGATCGTCCAACTCAGCATCTACCGCGCGATTCAAGGAATCGGCGGCGGAGCCCTCGTTCCTATCGCGTTCACGATCATGTTCGATGCGGTTCCCGTGGAGCAGCGCGGCAAACTCGGAGGTCTGTTCGGTGCCGTGTTCGGCATGTCCAGCATTTTCGGGCCGCTCCTGGGCGCTTATATCACGGACTACATCCACTGGGAATGGATTTTCTACATCAACCTTCCACTTGGATTAATCGCCCTGGTCTTTATCGCAGCCTTCTACAAAGAATCGCACGAGCATTCTAAGCAAAAAATCGACTGGCTGGGCGCAATCACCCTGGTCGGGGCCATTATCTGCCTGATGTTCGCTATGGAGCTCGGAGGCAAAGAATACGCATGGGATTCCGCGATTATTCTGGGATTGTTCGCCGGTTTCGCGGTTCTTGCCGTTCTGTTTCTGTTCATCGAAACACGGGTGGCCGAGCCGATTATTTCGTTCGGCATGTTCAAGAACCGGCTCTACGCCACGAGCAATGCGACCGCGATTTTCAGCGGAGCCGCTTTTATTACGGCGTCCGTCTATATCCCGATCTTCATCCAGGGCGTACTCGGCGGCTCGGCCACGAATTCCGGCATGGTTCTGCTGCCGATGATGCTGGGCTCCGTCGTGACGGCCACGGGAGGCGGTTTCCTCATGAATAAGGTGAGCTACCGCACCATCATGATTCCGACTACCGCCATTCTCGTGGCGGGAACTCTCCTGCTCACCACGCTGAACGCGGATTCTCCGCGGTGGCTGGTCACGATCTACATGGTGATCGTCGGCCTCGGAATCGGAGCTTCCTTCTCCGTGCTGAGCAATGCCGCGATTCATCTGTTCGATGCGCGCCAGCGCGGCTCCGCGAGCAGCACGCTGAACTTCCTCCGCTCGCTCGGCATGACGCTGGGCATTACGATCTTCGGCATCATCCAGAGCCACGCGTTCACCCGTAAGCTCACGGAATCGTTCGCCGGACAGGCCCAGGCGCCTCAGGGGCTGGATACGAGCGATGCGCGCAGTCTGCTCGATCCGGCCAAACGGGCGCTTATCCCCGCTCCGGTGCTCGATAAGATCACGCAGGCGCTGTCCTCCTCCATCGTCCATACGTTCGCATGGACGGTGCTGCCCGCGGCGCTGGCCCTCGTATGCGCCATTGCGATGAGCCGGGAGAAGCTGGACCCGAACCAGCAGCACGGGCCCGCTTCTCATTAGGAAGGTCCGCTCCCGCTAATGTTTAGGCAGGCGTCAGCGACAACCGGCTCCTCTCGGTGCTAAACAGCGATAGTGGCGGGGGCCCAGCTTCCGCGATACTGCGCCGAAGAAAGCAGCTGCCGCACCACGCCAAAAAAGGCCTCCAGTTCCACCCCTGCGGGTGTGACTGGAGGCCTTTTGGCATCTTCCTCCCGGAACTCGGGAGGAAGGCGGGCGGCCCCGTAAGGCCGTTAATCGCTGCAAACTTACTTAATCCCTGCGCTGACTTCTTTAACCATCTCGGCTACGGATACAAGTCCGCCGCCGGACAGGTACCAGTAGTCCGGGTTCAGGTAAATGATGTTGCCTTCTTTGAACGCTTTGGTCGTTTTCACCAGTTCGTTCTCGATGACTTTCTTGGCTCCCGCGCTTTCCGTACCGATTGCGGAGTCACGGTCGATAACGAACAGGTAATCCGGGTTTTTCTCCACGATAAATTCGTTGGAAATGCTTTGACCGTGCGTGGATACTTCGATCGTTTTGTCTACGGCCGGAACGCCGAATACGTCGTGAATGATGCCGAAACGGGAACCTGGACCGTAAGCGCTGATTTTACCGCCGTTCACGAGAGTGATCAGACCGTTTTTGCTGCCCGCGCCCACTTTATCTTTGATGCCTTTGATCGCTTCGTCGACTTTGGCAAGCTCTTGATCCACTTGAGCTTCTTTACCGAAAATTTGGCCGAGCTGTTTCGCGTTTTCTTTAAAGGAATCCATGTATCTCTTCGCGTCTACGCCCATGAAAATAGTCGGGGCAATGCTGCTCAATTCTTTGTAAGCGTCCTGCTGTCTGCCGGAAATAATAATCAGATCCGGTTTCAGCTTGTTGATCACTTCGAAAGACGGTTCTTTCAGACCGCCGACGTTCGTGTACTTGGCTTCTTTGTATTTCTTGAGGTAGCTCGGCAGGCCGTCATACGGTACGCCGGCTACTTCTACGCCCAGTTTATCCAGGGAATCCAGGACGCCCATATCGAATACGACTACTTTGGAAGGGTTCGTTTTCACTTTTGTTTCGCCTAGTTGGTGCTTAATGGTCAGTTCCTTGGAAGCCGCGGCCGTTGGAGCCGTTCCTTCTTTAGAAGACGTGGTAGCCGCCTCTTTATTGCCGCACGCGGCTGCCATAACGGCCAGTACGAGGGTCATGAGAAGCAGGGAAAGTTTCTTACTCATTGCAATCACTCCTATAGGTTTAATTGGATTTTTAGTTAGCGGGCATGACACCGTCCGGCGTCATCCGTCTAATTGGTTACCATTTGTAAATAAAGCGGTTGGCGGGAATTTGCTCCCTAAGTGAAGTACGTGCAAATCCGGTTGCCGTTTAGGTTGTGAATCTCGATGTCCATATCGTAAATCTCCTTCAAAACGGCGGAGTCGATGATTTCGTCCGTTGTGCCCTCTTTCACGACACGTCCGTTCTTCAAAGCGACGATATAGTCCGAGTGGCACGACGCGAAATTAATATCGTGAATGACGATGACGATCGTCTTGCCCAGCTCGTTCACCAGCCTGCGAAGCACTTTCATGATCTGGACGGAATGCTTCATGTCCAGGTTATTGAGCGGCTCATCCAGCAGGATGTATTCGGTATCCTGGGCAAGCACCATGGCGAGATAGGCTCTCTGCCGCTGGCCGCCGCTCAGCTCGTCCAGATATTTGTCCTGGATATCTCCCAGATCCATGTACTGAATGGCCTCGTCGATATACTTCTTATCCTCTGCTGTGAGCCGGCCCTGCGAGTATGGGAACCGTCCGAAGCCGACCAGATCACGGATCGTCAGACGGATGTTGATGTGATTGGACTGCTTGAGAATGGAGATCTTCTTGGCAAGATCATTGCTCTTCCACTGGCCGATCTCCTTGCCCTCAATGAGTACTTCCCCCTGATCTTTGTCGATCAAGCGGCTCACCATGGACAGCAGCGTACTTTTGCCGGCGCCGTTGGGACCGATGAAGGAAGTGATTTTGCCTTTGCCGATCTGGACCGACACGTTCTCGACCACATGTTTGCTGCCGTATAGTTTGGATACGCCCTTGACTTCTACCACGATTTTTTCTCCTTTAATAGAAGATAGATAAAGTAGACACCACCGATGAAGTTAATGATCACGCTCAAAGTTGTCGAGAAGGTGAATACCCGCTCTACAATCAGCTGGCCTCCTACTAAAGCGATAATGGAGATAAGAATGGAGCCGGTGATGAGCACCTTGTGCCGGAACGTCTTGAGAAATTCGTGCGACACGTTCGCGACAAGCAGGCCCAGGAACGTAATCGGACCGACCAGAGCGGTAGCGATCGAGATCAGGATGGCGACGACGACGAGCAGCCTTTTGACCACATAATCGTAATCGATGCCGAGGTTGACGGCGTGCTCTCTGCCCAGCGCCAGGACGTCCAGATATTTCGTGAATCTTGCAAAATAAACACCCACCAGAGCAAGCATCACGACCGAAATCACAAGCAGGTCCGTGTTGACGTTGTTGAAGCTGGCGAACATTTTGTCCTGCACGATCAGAAATTCGTTGGGATCGATCAGCACTTCCATAAAAGAAGAGATGCTCTGGAAAAACGTCCCGAAGATCAGTCCTACCAGCAGGAGGAAGTACAAGTTCTGCCCCTGTTTCTTGAATAGCAGCTTATATAACACGCCGGTGAAGGCTACCATCAAGCCGACGGAGATAAGAAAATTCACATTCTTATTCATCAGGAAGCTCGCAGAGCCGACCATGAACACAATCGCGGTCTGAAACAGCATGTAGAGCGAATCGAGACCGATAATGCTCGGCGTCAGAATCCGGTTGTTCGTGATGGTCTGGAACACCATCGTCGAGAAGGCGATCGCGCCGCCCGTTATGACAATCGCCAGGATCTTCTTGCCCCTGCGGGGAAGCACGTAATCCCAGTTGCCGGAGGCGTCAATCAGGAGAAAGACCGCGATAAGCACAAGAGCGAGTACGGCAAGGATGCTGATTTTAACTTTTGCTTGTGAATTCATAAGGCCTTTCTCCTTGCCAGCAGCATGTAAAGGAAGATGCCGCTTCCGATTACCCCGACCGTAAGCCCGATCGAAATCTCATACGGGAAAATAATAATCCGTCCCAGAATGTCGCAGAAAAGGACGAACACGGCTCCGAGCAGGGCGGTGTGGGGCAGCGCCCGCTTCAGATTGTCTCCCATATAGAGCGTGACGATGTTCGGGATAATCAGCCCGAGGAACGGTAGAGTACCGACCGTCAGAATGACCACGGAGGATACCAGAGCCACGATAACGAGCCCGATGTTGACCACCTGCTTGTATTTCAGCCCCAGGTTAGTGGAGAACTCCTCCCCCATGCCGGCAATGGTAAAACGGTTGGCGTACAGATACGCGATCACGAGCACCGGGATCGAAATATACATGATCTCGTACCGGCCCTTCATCACCATCGAGAAATCTCCCTGCAGCCACGAGGACATGTTCTGAATGAGATTGTTTTTGTAAGCGAAAAAAGTGGTGATAGAGCTTACGATGTTTCCGAACATCAGACCCACCAGCGGGATGAAAATCGTATCCTTGTATTTCACGCGGTCGAGAATCTTCATAAAGATGAACGTTCCCAGCAAGGCGAATACGAAGGCTACCAGCATCTTCTCCAGCGGACCGGCCGAAGTGAACAGCATCATCGAGACCAGAATACCGAACCTTGCGGAATCCATCGTACCGGCCGTAGTCGGCGACACGAACTTATTGCGGCTCAGCTGCTGCATGATCAGACCGATGACACTCATGCTCATGCCTGCGATCAGGATGCTGATCAACCGGGGGAGTCTGCTGACAAGCAGGATATGGACTTTATCGTCGCTAAGGTTGAACAGATCCAACGGGCTGATATCTTTAACCCCGATAAAGATCGATGCGACGGATAAAACGATAAGCGCGATCACCAGATATCTCTTTTTCATAAGCTGTCCTTTGGGCGGGTAATTTGGTTATGTAGCTTTGTAGTAAGAATGTTTCTCATTAATAATGAGATTCATTATCATTTGGGTTCGTAGAGTATTATAACATCTCCCCCTGTGGTGTCAACCGGATGATGTGATATTTCTAGTAGTAGGACAATAAAAAGAAACTATTCCGCAATTAATTACCAAAGACACGTTGATAAATGTAGATGCCGTCCATTAATCCTTGCTTGTACATAAGCTCAATTGCGAGCGCGGTTTGAATATGCCCCTCTTCTTCGTATTTCAATAGCAACTCTCTTTGTTCGTCCGAGGCTTGCTCAAGAACTTCATTAAATTTTGCCTTAAGTAGCTCAGATAAAAGTTGATAATCCTTATGTCCCATAAGAACATTTTGCCCTAATTCATCCGTTCTTTTCTCAATAAATGATTTCAAATAGCCGTTTAAGTTTTCGAGCATAGTTCCCACTCCTTTTAGAAGTCAAAGTGATGTCACTTAATCCCAATTCTATAGTGACATCATAACGATGTCAAGGTGATCGTATATCGTTTCAATTCACCTTGCTATAATAATGACATCACCTTGAAGGAGGCCCGTTTTATGGCTACCAATAAAAGAGTCTTCACTCTGCGTCTAGAGGAAGAAAACTTCGAGAAAATAAAATACATCGCTGAAAGAAACAAGCGTTCCATCGCGATGCAAATAGAGTATTTAATTGAACAATACGTTGAGGAATTTGAGAAGAAGAACGGTGAGATAAGGGTTCAGGATTAACTCAACTTAATATTCTAAATTCATGATATAGTGCATCACTTTTAAAGAATGGGTTGAGCATTTTCGGGCCTGCTCAGAAAGTATCACTTCAAGCTCATGTTTTTTTATAGTATTTGCTTTCTTATAACGTGGGTCCTCTTTATCCCATAGCTCACTTTCAAACCATCCTACTAGGTATATTCCATATTTATTTTTTTCTTCTTTCAAATATCGATTTACTAATTGAGTTTCAAGCGCCTGAGAAACATTGTTGTTCCAATTTCCTTTAACCTCTATAACAACTGTTATGTTGTCGTAATTGCCTCTTTCATTCTTTAATACAGCTTCAACTTGGATATCTGTTCTTTCTCCAGGATAAGAGCCAAAACTTCTACGAATTTCAACTTCTCTATTTAAAATTACTCCCCTTCCTGTGAGATCATCTTCTAATCGTTGCTTAACATAGTCAGAGAATTCATTTTCTGTCCGTGGCTTAAATTTCTTATCCCCTAGGTCATTCCATAGTAAAAATACTTCTGGTGTGTTTCCATGAAGCTTTCTTTCAATTTTTTTAAGCGATGTACGAATAACTTCTAAAAGCTGTTCACCATTATAGATAAGCCTTCCTTCATCATTGCCGGTTAACAGTATAATATCTAATGCACTAGGCGGAACCCATAATTTTTGCCTTGCTACTTCTTGCGCTTTTGCAGCATTCCATTTTAAGGATGCAGTTTCCGGGAATACATTTAATATTCTGAGCATTTCAGTTCTTGACTGGTTTGTGCCAAAATTGATTAATTTATCTAAGATATTATCCCTGAAGTCTGCAACATCTTCTCTTGGAGTTACGTAGTGTCCCATCTCTTCATCATCAAATTTAGGATCTTCTTTATGAGGAAAATGTGTGCCTAGCTTGATATAAAGTTCAGCTAAAAATTTTTCATCCAAACGATTTGTCTTAATTTTAAAACTACCATTACCTGCAACCATTAGCATTAATTCTTTAAATAAATTTTCGTTGTCCTCAATAAATCTCCAAGCTATCTTTAATCCACCTTCATAATGTGTGCATAGCGCTGCTAAAGAAATTAATGCATTCACCCTATCCATTTCATTGGGAGATAAGATATATTTATCGATCACACTAATTACATACTCTTCGACACCTGTTACTGAGTGGTGCAATAAATATTCAGTTAAACTCTGCTTAGTCCTTAATTGCAGGTCATTTGACTTAAGCCAATCAAATAAAGTCTGGCCTAGACGTTCGTCCCAGCATTTCCCTAAAACCCTTAATATATAGAGATCTGAGTTTTCAGCCTTTTTTTTAAATAGTATAACTAGTAAATCACTTATTATTGAACTGGGTACACGCTCATAAGCCATACTGATTAAGTTAGAGCGTATGATGTCTTCTTCACCGGACGTCCACTGAGAAAGAATGACAGCAGACCAGTTGTGCCACCTTTCATTTGGCATCTCTATCAAGAAATGATAATCATAATCGTACAATAGCCTTAATGCTTTATAAGCAGTAAGTGAGGACGCATATATTGTATTTGCACCCAACCATTCTTTGCTATTTGAATGGGCACCCAAAAGGTAAATTTTTGAACAAGCAACTACATCCTCCCTGATCTCATCGCTAATTATTTGCCAACTGCTATACTTTGTTAGGTTAGGTTGGAATTCCTGAATTATACCTTCGGTATCCACTCCCACCTCTAAACAAAGTAAGTGCCACGCATCTAAATTTCCCGAATGAATTTCGTTCACCCTTTTCTCAATTCTTTCAGGTAATGAGGCAGGAGAAGTTTTACGTTTCCGATCCTCTAGTTTTTTTCCATTTCTAAGTTTTTTATAGTATTCCTTTTTAGCTAGACCTGCTTCCTTCGAATCTAACGAAATACCATTAAATAATTGGGAAAACTTTTCATCCAAAATGCTATTCTTCTGCATTGCATTATGTATCAATTGTACATGGTCGGTGTCATTCATTCTAAAATTCCTAACTATAACTTCAACCCACTTGTACTGGAGAAACAAATCTATTTCATTCAAAACTTGCTCTATTAACCACGGGAAGTCATCTTTAGTAATGAAATGAGAAAAAGCAAGCATTGCTATTCTTTCAATATTAAGTTCTGATGACCCAACTAATTCTTTTATTAAATATCTCCTTATTTCATGATCAGATTTAATTCGGTCTAGATAGTGAAAATGATCAAAACGTCTTATTCTAATCTGTAATATTCTAATGTAGATTTTTAAAATATTAATGTCGTTAAGATAATCCAATGATTTGTTCATTACATGATGAAATAAAGGCTCTACAACACTCTTTACCCTATTATTTCTGATGTAAGGAATAATCCACTCAAGGGCATAAATAAGATCAGTATCATTCAGATTATCAACAATAACATGACGTAAAAACATGCGGTAATTTCCTATGTAATTTTTTCTTTTTGGTAATGTTAGTAAGGGAAAAAGTTCCTTGCTAGATATCAAATCTGGCCATAAAGACGACAAGGCGATTCCTTTTAATTCCTCATTAGGGTCCTCACTTACATCAAGCTGAGTTAGGGGAATCAACATTAATTTTTGTTCAGCATTGCTCAGATGATAAAACGCGTCAATTGCTCTAATCCTAATATTATATTCGTTCTCTTTGTTTAAAGAAGTTTTCAACAAATCTTCCACTAAATCAATCTGTTCAGATGCTCTTGCTATATTAATTGCAACCCTTCTTACAATCGATCCTTTATTTGTGTCTGTAATATAGGGACGTAACTGTTCACTTAAGTTACTGTGCTTTATATTATAAAAATAATTTGAAAATTCATTATTTATAGAGTAAATTCTCCCAGAACCGAGGCTCTCCAAAATATTATCGACTAATGACTCTTTGTCTCTGTCATCCACGCTAGTAAGATCAATCCTTAGTAAAACTTCCGGGTCACATTCGCATATATGTTTAAAAATATCAGAGTTGAATGATGCAATCCAACTTGAAACTCCATGTAATTGTGGAACAATTTTTTTCTGCGGATCATCAGGATGCTCGATTAAATTCAAAATTTGTTGAAATGAAAGATTATTCTCTACTGTATATAAAGCGGCTAAAAATTCTGCGTATGTTTGGTGGGCCCATCCAAAACGATGTAACCCACGAGAAGTAAATAAACCTGTATTTATAACTTCTAGTATATCTTCCTCTTTCAATACAAGCTTTAGATCAAGTCCTCTATTTAAACCATACGCTATTTCGCCAAGAGTGATATCCTCCTCTGGAACATTTCCTAAATCAACATCAGCCCACACTGCAAATTTATTAGTAAATATGGTGAGAGCAGCAATTCTAGTGGAGATACTTAATCTTTCTCTAACTGATAATTTACCGTGTTTTTTATGTTTACTATTAAGTTCCTCACACAGTATAGAGCAGCCCTCTAAAAAAATATCTTTCTGAGTTAATGGCAATGAACCTCTGTATCTAGTATACGTATTTATCAAAAATTGAAGGGTAACTGGCTTTATAGCAAAAGATACAACACCTTTTTTAATAATATCTGCAATAAACTGACTGGCATTGATCCCATTAGTTAAAGCAGCCTCATAAACGTCTTTTTTCTGGAGAGGCGCAAGCTCAAAGGCTTCGTATGAATTTTTACCCCATAGCTTTATTAACTCTTCTTCCAGTGCTCTAGGCCAATTAGCAGTTCTACATGCAATACGCAATTTAATACGGGTTACATCGTATTTTTCAAATTCTTGTGACAAAAGAAAACTAATATGATCCATTCTAAGCAAACATTCATCCAAGCTATCCAAAAAAATATATATGTCTCCGCTGTTTGATCTCTTCCAATCAAGAAATAACGGACTCTCAAATAAATCTTTAATTAACCTTTCATCTGAACTATATGATCTTAGATCTAAATAAATTGGCTTATTTACATCCTTCATAGCTTCAACAAACTGTTTTAATGAATTTGTTTTACCAATTCCAGGTTCACCCAATAATGCTAAGCATTCTTTTTGCGATATTTCTTCAAAGGATACGACATGACCTAATTTCATATATGCATGTGGATCTTCCAAAAAACCTTCGGAAGTAAGTCTTATAGTACCTTCTCTCGAACACCAATAACGTTTCCATTCATACTGTGTTTTCACAAATACACCTCGCCTGATCCGTGTCTAAAAAACGGAAAATCATAGACTTCGTACTATATTTCATTAACATTCTAGAACTCATTAAATTTTCCTTTTATTTGTAACCAGACACCCAACGTAAAAAATAAAAGTTGGATTTTTTTGAAGTAAAAACTCAATTCGTGATATTGTAGGAACAAAAGAAGTTTATAAGCAACCTCTCTATGGGGTTGCGCCTATAAAAGCCGCAAGCGTAACAGTATATTAATTAAAAAAGATGAAAGGACTGTCCTAATATAGGGCAGCCCTTTTGTTGTAAAGGAGAACCATATGCCTTGGTACAGTGTACTTCAGGAACCCGAAAATGATAGTTTCCAAGAAATTGATGAGCCTGATTTTTCTATATCAACCCTACCATCTACTAATTCACCTGCATGGAATAGAATTAAGGACGATTTAATTCTGCAGTGGATCATTTGTCCATTTTTTAAGAAGAAGGAAGGGTTGTGCTACCAGATTCCGATTCATACACCTGATATACAAACTTACGTGTTAAATCATGTGGCCGGCCACTTTAATACCGTTCAAGGTATCTATGAAAATCAAAAACTTACGATGATCAGACTCAGCGAGCTTAAACTGGCGACTCAAAACTATTTTCAAGACAAGAAAGAGAATATGAAACTAATTAGCCCGATTGTTTCTGACTTTTATATGAGGAAAGATCTCGGTTCGCAAACAAAGGGAGCAATCGATTGCGAAAATGTTGAAATAATGATTCGAGAATTCCGCAACCTTTGCAAAGTGGAATTTGACGAGATGGACGATTCCTTATGGAAGTTCTTCAAAGAGACACATCTCGATTTCGATGGAAACATTGTTTTAGTTCCTCAAAACTGGCTTTTTAGTGACGAGCTTCTCACTTCTACGACTTTAGCCTATTTTTCACGATTCGCACATCGAATAATCCTCACGATTAACAAAACAAATAACCATGTACGAGCAGTTGAACTAAGGTAGAATGATCTAGCCAATTATGACGAAAAGCCCGGCAGGTGCACCTTCGAGCCAGTAAGCAAGATAATGCACAACCGGTGCGATTGGTACCACTTGTACACTTTCGGAAAATTTGGCTTGCTTAACTATTCGTTGCAAAAAGAACAAGCCGGAGCAGAGCGCTCCGGCTTTAATCATTTTATTATTCTATCGGCGAAGCCCGATGGTCACGATCTCATGAGATCCCCCCCTGCTCCGTCAACCGGTTGGGGGTATTTTTAAAGAGTACCCATGCCCAAGCCACATGAATACCCTATTTTATACTTCTGTGAAGGGAATGAGGAAACTCCATGTATTACGCCAGAAATACGTTTCCATATCCGTACTACGTTAACGCACCCGTGTATAACTATGCCAGACAACCTGTGTACCGGGCTATTCCGCATCCATTAGAGAATGCAGACCGATTGGGTCATCGGCAACCCTCGAACACAAACGGCAAAATCGAGTTAAAAGATTATGGAAAAACACCGTTTGTCGTGAATATTAGCGAGGCCGCAAAGCAAAACAATACTTATCGCACTGTCATATGGACAGGAGATCATTTACAAGTCGCGCTGATGAGTATCAGCCCCGGAGAAGACATCGGTTTAGAAGTTCACCCCACAACTGACCAATTCTTGCGTGTTGAACAGGGTCAAGGTCTCGTTCAGATGGGGGATACTAAAGATCATTTAAATGTTCAAAGAAGAGTGTATGACGAATACGCGATCATGGTACCCGCCGGTAAATGGCACAATATAACCAATACGGGCCATACGCCGCTTAAGCTCTATTCTATTTATGCGCCGCCTCAGCATCCATTCGGTACGGTCCATAGAACGAAAGCAGACGCAATGGCTGCCGAATAAAAACGATATACCCGCAGACATCTCCATTAAGGTAACAGGCTCCGTAACAGCCCCTTCTTTAAGGACAAAAATAAAATCGGGCAGACCCCGGCCTTATAAGCCGTAGTCTGCCCGATTTGTTTGATTGATCTTCTATCGGCGAAGCCCGATGGTCACGATCTCATGAGGCGCGACCTGGGCGCGGATAGCGCCGCCCTCCGCAGGGATCGCCCCCCCTGCTTCCTCCATGATGCTGCTCTTGTAGAAGCCGCTGTGAGGAAGCGAGGTGCGGACAGGCAGCTCTGCCTGCTCCGAACTCATGTTGAACCAGCGGAGAAGGATGTCTCCGGACTCCTCGTTCATTTTGAGCGAGGAGAAGGCCAGCTCCCGGCCCTCCCATTGGACAGGCGCATAGACAGGCTGAACAGCGCCTGTATGCACGCCGGTCTGGCAGAGGGTCCACGGGATCTGGAACTGGTACGCCTGCGCATAAGCGCCGGAGGAGATGCCGTCTCCGCTGTGCGGGATCAGCATCAGGCGTACCGTGTGTTCGCCCAGGCACTGTGCCTCCGGTGTCGGGAACAGTCCCCAGTCGCCGAGCTCTCCGACCGCACGGAGCAGCGTCACGGCGATGGTGTTGCGCCCGTCGCGCAGCACTTCGTACTCGCTTAGGCCGAGGTTGGCAACCGTCAGACCGGCCTGAGCCTCGCTCACATCGACAAATGCCTGCTGATGCTGCGTGTTGCTCGGGTTTTCCCACTCAGCCGCAGGCTCGTTGTCCCGGCGGGCGATTTCGAAAACGGAATCGGCCGCGTGAGAGCTTGCCTGAAGGTCCGTCGGGAACAGCGCGCGGATGCGGTGATCCTTCGCCTGATTGTTGAAGGAGACGGACAGCTCCACGCCCTTGCCTCCACGGTCCAAGCTGACGACGGTGCGGATGACCATCGGCACCGTCTCGGTGGAACGCTGGGCTTTGCGGTGCGGGAAATACACGATTTCCCGCTGCTCCCGGTCCAGCGTCTCGTCGGCGGACACGGGAATCTCCCACTCGTGGACGATTTCCACGGAAGCGCGGAAAGCCGTGTCTTCCAGCACGCGAACTTGTGCGGGAAGACCTTTCGTGGTCAGCGCGGTTTCGCCTTCCGGCTGCTTGTACATATACTCGTTGCCGATGTCTCCGGTGTTCTCGTACACGCCGAGATCGCGGTACGTCCGTCCGTTTGCCTTGTCGGTCAGCGCAAACGACCCGTCCTGCGCGATCTCGACTTTGAGGCTCTCGTTCTCCAGCACGCGTTCGCCTGCGAACAGGGAAGCAGGCGCGGAAGGCGCCTTATCGCTGCGCACCCACGCATAGGTCTGGAGTCCGAGCGCCGGAACGTTCCGCGCTTCGAACGTCAGTTTCACCTTACGGCACGAATACGGCTGGCGGAACCGGTCGTCCGGCAAGTCGTAGCCGAACAGGAGTCCAAGGTCCTCCACCGTGCATGGGATGACCTTGCCTTCCGCGTCGACAAGCACGCGGCCCGACAGGTCCACGTTCTTCATGCGGCTTGCCGTTTCTTCCAGGGAATAGCCTTCCCGGAAGTACAGACGCGCCGCATCAAGCTCGATGGAGACGGTGCCGGTGCGTTCCCAGCCTGTCGTGTTGAACACGACGACCGGAAGAGCATCCTCGCCGAATCCCGCGAACACGCTCGTGTCGATCGCTTCGGCGATGGCACGCTTGCTGTCGTCCACGATGGCTTCCGCCACGTGGCGGCTCTTCTCGAACCGCGTCACCATTTCGCGGTGCACTTCGTCCACGCTGCAGCCGCAGATGCTGTCGTGCGGGTGGTTCTGCATCAGCGTTTTCCAGGCATACGTAAACAGATGATGCGGATACTGCTCCCCGAGCAGATGCGCGAAGGAAGCGAGCGGCTCGGCTACTTTTTCAAGCAGCGCCTGGCCTTCCTGGTTCATCTGCTTCAAGTAGACACGGGCCGACGCCGTGTTGACGAGCGTAGACCAGCCGTCCGTACGCTGGCTCCGCAGCTCGCCCTTGACGAAGGACAGCTCGCGCTCCACGCTGTCGCCCAGCGCCTCCAGGTAAGCCGCGAAGTTCGAATGGACGAACTCCGTGTCCGGGTACAGCTTCCGCGCCGTTTCGATCGCTTCCGGCAGGTCGAGCTGGATCGGCTGATGGTCGCAGCCGTTCATAAACAGCAGCTCGCCCGTGGACGCGTACTTCTCGGCATCCGCAAGCTTGCGGGCCCAGTATTCCTTCGCTTCCTCTTCTCCGGCCGGCACTTCGTTGCCGTTGGAGTACCAGTTCGCGAACAGGACGCCAAGCACCTTGGAGCCGTCCGTTCCTTCCCAGATCAGCTCCGAGAACGACGATTCGTATCCGGAGTCCGATACGGTGTTGTTAAAGCCCGTCGGCTTCACGCCGCGACCGAAGAAGGCGTTGCGGATGCCCGCCTGCCGCAAAATCTGGGGCGCCTGCCCGTAAATGCCGAACGTATCCGGGAAATACCCGATTTTGGATATTTGTCCGTACTTTTTGGCGTCCTGGTGCCCGATTTGCATGTTCCGCACGTTCGCCTCGGGGCTGGTCAGAAAAGCATCCTGCAGAATGTACCAAGGACCGATAAAAATACGCCCTTCACGGATGTACTTCTCCAGACGCTCTTTCTGCTCCGGACGAACCTGCAAATAGTCTTCGAGAATGATGGTCTGGCCGTCGAGATAAAAGCTTTTGTAATCCGGGCCCCCATCCAGTTTATCCAGCAGCGTATCGACCAGCTTCACGAGCCGGACGTGGTGCTTTTCGTAAGGCAGGTACCATTCGCGGTCCCAGTGCGTGTGGGAAATAATGTGCGCCGTTCTTTTTTTGCTCATGATCGTTCGCCTCCCCTTCTTTGTGGTGATGCTTGGTGAGATCTTCTATTTGAAAAAAGGGCCGGAGATCGCCGCGTCAGGGCGGCGTGTTCTCCAGCTTGAATTGTCATTAGTCAAAACATGAATCTGCCCTGACGGGTTAAGGATAACGCAGGTACGTGCAGACGTACCCGAACACGTACCCTTACGCTCCCTCCCGTCTTACTCGCTGCCTACGCCGATTTGGACTTCGTCCGGCCGGTAAACCGCGAGAAGCTTGCCTGCCGAATCGGCGGCGAACAGGACGGACCGCTCTTTCTCCAGCAGGAAGGAGTAGACCGCTCCGGTCTCCGTATCCTTCACTTCTACCGGGACGTCCCAGGCGAATTCGGACACGAATACGAAGAGCGAGCCTTCCTTGAAGCTGATTTTGCGCCCGTACACGCCCGGCAGATTCCCCCCGCGGCGCCATTCCAGACCGCTCTCGCAGCCTGCCGCCTCAAGGGCGTACCGGTAGAGCTCGGCAACGGCTTCGGTTCTCTCGTTAAGCTCGACAGGCAGCGGGCTCCAGATCAGGCGGCCCTTGCCGAGCGGTATATCCACAACAGCATCGCCTTGCGGGCTGCCGGCTTCTTGTCCCGTTACACCGGTTCCGGTTGCGGCTCCCGCGCCGATGCGGCCTTCTTTTCCTGCGTCGTTCAGGCGGATTTCCTTGACGGTTTCCGCAATGCGTCTCTGTCCGAAAGAAACCGGCTGAAGGGAGCCGCCGATGCTCAGCATTTCTTCCCGGCGGACATTGGCGAGCTTGCCGCTGCCAAGCACATCGTCCATGCGGACCGTTTCTCTCCAGTAAGCGTCGATACCCAGCGGACCTGTCGCAAGCAGCACGGCTCCCGTACGTTTTACAAACTCCACGAGCTCCGCCATCGCTTGATCGTCCACGTTATGGGCGCTCGGCAGCAGAATCAGCTTGACCGGCCCCTGCTCCAGCGCATCCAAATGGTACTCCGACGCCGCACGGAAAGGCTGGTTAAGCTGGTAAGCCAGCACACGAGTCAACCGGGTCGTGGCATCGAAGGCCAGCTTCCGGTTCGAAAAATCGTTCGAATACGGGAAAACGGCAACGATATCTTCCAGTTTCCGTTCCCGGAACAAATCGCGGATACCGGCCATAAACGTTCCAAAATCATAGGAGACGTCCGCTTCCGGCTTCTCCGTGCCGTCTGCCCGGAGAGCCCCGATATGCGATTCGTTAGCGTTATCCATATAGAAGTTCGTGTTCCAGATCCAGTGAACCGCCCCCGCTCCGCCTGTCGCGAACGCGTAGGCGTACTTGCGTTCCAGCAGGTTCCGCAGCTCCGTCTCGGTCCGTTTCGCCCGGCCGTCCGGCGTTTCCACGTACATGATGCCGGTTTCCTGGACGAGATTCGGCTTATTCGCCGTTTTGGCGAAAATACCGTCCCAGAGAAGCTGATCGTTCAGCCACCAGGAGTGAACGGTCGTATAGTCGACGGCTTCTTCGTAGAAGAACGGCGACGGTCTCTGGGCTCCGAGCGCTTCGTCCTGTCCGACGGTCACGAGATGATCCGGACACTGTTCCTTGATTGTCTCATAAAGCTCCTTGGCCCAGCGGTTGTGCATGTCCATGGAGAACAGGCAGTAATCCAGCCAGCGGGTCCCTTTCTTGCCGCGGTGCATATCCTGCACGTCGAAGTTGATTTCTTCGGCTTCCGGTACGACAGCCGCCGCAAAATCCGGAAGCTGCTCCGGGGACATGTTCCAGCGTTCCTGCAGCGCTTCGACAGAACCGTGGCGCTTGCGGAGCCACTCTATAAAGGCTGCTTTCTCAAAAGGATCGCGGCAGGAGCGCGGGCCGTCGGAGAAGATTTTTTCCGGTTCGAACATGGACGGCTCGTTGATCAGATCCCAATCCACGTTCTTCGTATTCCGGTGGCGCGAAACGATGGAGCGGATAAACCGCTTCTGCGCTTCCACGCTCTGCGGATCGAGGTAAGGATTGACCCCTTCCCACGTTTCCGGCGTGAAAGAGAAGAATGTGAACGTAACCTGCAAGCCGTGCTTCTTGGCCGTCATAAGGAACGCGTCGATCGCCCGGAGCACGTCTTCCGACACATGGCCGTCCACCTGCATAATGTTGCGGTAAGCGGTCCAGATGCCTGTGCGGATCCAATTGATGCCCGCGCGGGCCATCTGGGCCATATCGCGGTCCCACACCGCCGCGTTGGGCAGGAACAGGAACTTGCGGGCCACGTCGGAAGTCATGTAGGTCATGCCGACAACCGGCAGCGGCCTGCCGTCTTGGATGAAGTAGTCGCGGTCCCGGCCGATCGGCTGGCCTTCCGCCAAAAGCTCGGCGTCCAGGCCCCAGAAGCCCTGGCGCAGGATGCGAATCTCGCCGCTCGCGGATTCGGCACGGCACTCCACCCGGTACAAGCCGCTTCGAATGTCGAGCGGAACCGGGATACGGACGAGGCCGAATTCGCCGGTAACCTCCTGCTGAAGCTCACACGTCCAACGATCGGAAGAGCTCTCGTGCTCCACGGTGATGGAGAACGTCCAGGCCTCCGCCTTCTTCACGCGGCCGGCACCGTTTACGCGCGTCATCCGCTGGGTCTGCAGGGTAAGCTGCGGGCGCTCGCCTGCTTCGTAGGAAGCGTAATTCGGCTTCAGCCACAGCTCGGTCACGCCGGCCGCGCAAAATTCCGTCCACTGCTTGAGCGCCGCGGCGCCGCCCTGCTCCCAGAACTGCGCGCGGAGCGGCTGGTTCACGAACAGCCAGCGCGAGCCTTCGAACTTGCCGCGCGAGTTTTCCCAGAGCACGACGGGAGCCGACACTTCGCGGCCTTCCGCGGTAATCCCTTTGAGCAGCGGATAAATCTGCGTGCTCATCGGTCCGGCGGAGCCCATCTGGTGCGGGAGATCGCTTGTTTTGGTCACGTGCGGCACGAGATTCCACGTGTCCGTCACGCTAAACAGCGATTCTTGCCCCGCCAGCAGCGGGACGGTGTCCGAGGCGGACAGTTCCGCCGCGGAGGAAGCGTCCACGCGAAGCGCCTCGTGGATGTGCAGCTCCTGGTGGTAAGCCGTCTGCTCGGCTTCCACGTGCCATTCGCCGCCTTCGCGGCGCACCGGATGCTTGAACGGCGCGCCGCCGACGGAGATCAGGCTTCCGCCTCTCGACAGGAAGCCGAGAATAGCCGGCCACGCCGCCTTCGGGAAATACGGCGCGTGCAGGTTCACGAAGCAGCCGCCGGCCGCTTCGTTCAGAGCTTCGGCCAAGCCGTCGGCGCTGACGAAGTTCCCGATACCCGCCAGGGTATCGGTCTGGAGCGCGGCGCCGGCAGCGTCCGTTAAGCCTGCGGCGGAGTCCGGCTGCCGAACCTCTTCCTTCAAGACCGGCACGGCCTGCCGGCCTGTTTTCACGGCTGTCTGGTCTGCGGCGCTTATCGGAAACGACGGATCATAGAAAACAACGACCGGCTGATTTACGCTCATAGCAATCCGTCCTTCATCGCCCGGTACACGAGCTGGGAGAACAGGCTGTTCGACCACGCGAACCAGGTTCTTGTGAACGTGTTCGGATCGTCGGCATGGAAGCCTTCGTGCATAAAGCCCGTATCCGCGTCGGTCGCTTCGAGCATCGCGATCATCTCCAGCTTCTCCTCGGCCGTTGTGGCAGTCAGTCCCTGCATGGACAAAGCCATGTGCCAGATGTAGCCCGGAGGCGTATGCGGACTGCCGATTCCTTTTGCCGCCGTGCCTTCGTAGTAGAACGGGTTCTCTTTGCTGAGAGCGAAGCGTCTCGTGTTCTGGTAGATAGGATCGTCCGCATTCACATACCCGAGGTACGGAATCGACATGAGTCCCGGCGTACCCGCATCGTCCATCAGGCAGTAGTTGCCGAAGCCGTCCGTCTCGTACGCGTAGATCGGTCCGAATTCGGGGTGGCGGTAAATGCCGTACAGTTGAATCCCGTGGTCGATATCGGCTTCAAGGTCTTTCAGTTCTTTCAGGAACTCCATATCGCGGAAAACCCACTCGGCGAATTCCTGCATATGGCGAAGCGCCACTACGGCAAACATATTGGCCGGAATGTTGTAATGGAAGTCGCAGGCGTCGTCGCTGGAACGGAAGCCGGACCAGACCATGCCCGTATAATTGACCGGCATCCCCAGGCCGCTGTTGCGAAGCGAATCGGTCGGAATGCCGTTGTCACGCGTGAAGCGGTAAGGAGACTGTTCGAAGTGGCGCTGCTCGGTTTTGAACAGCTCGACGATTTTGCGCATCGCGCTTTTAAAGCCCGCATCGAAAATATCCGTCAGTTCGGTTTCCTTCCAGTACGCATAGGCCAGACGCATCGAAAAGCAGAGCGAATCAAGCTCGAATTTGCGCTCCCACACCCACGGGGACATGTCCGTAATGTCGGTGGTGTTCCAGTGCCAGTCGTTCGCGGATTCGTTGAACGCGTTCGCGTAGGGGTCGATGTGGATGTAAGCGATATGGCGCTTGATCAGGCCGCCGATAATACGCTGCAGATCCTTGTCTTCTTTGGCAAAAGGCACGTATTGGATTACCTGCTCGACCGAATCCCGCAGCCAGGAGGCCGGGATGTCTCCGGTAATAACGAAGGTGGTGCCGTCATCCAGCAGTTTCGTCGTCGTTTCCAGCGTGTTCGGGAAACAGTTCTTGAACAGTTGAAGAAGTTTGGGGCGGTGCGCCAGCTTTTCTTCGGCTTCCTTCAATACTTCCTGGATGGCCTGCGGGAGCTCCAGCTTAGGCATCGGAATTTTGGGCAGTCTGAATTGTTCCATGGCTTCGGTTCCTCCAATAATTTACCAGTTTGTCTGCTAGTGTACTCGATTTATCACGTTTCTTATATGTGTAGGTTTTGACCCGGTATGTCGCTTCTGCTCTTATGCGGCCAAAAGCGGCACCGGGCGGTCGTTTCGCCCTCTATGCAGGAGCGGCCCCGCATGCTGCAGGGCCGCCTATTGCGCTGCGTTCGGCCTATTCTTTCACGGCGCCGATCGTCAGGCCTTGAATGAAATAACGCTGGAAGAACGGATACGCGAGAATAATCGGTCCGGTCGCCAGAACGACCATCGCCATCCGGGACGTATCCTGCGGCAGCGACTGCAGCACGCCCATCCCGAGCGACGGGTTGTTCGTGTTCTGCAGCAGAAACTGCATGCTGTTCTC
This sequence comes from Paenibacillus sp. GbtcB18, assembly GCF_019091125.1. Classification (NCBI taxonomy): domain Bacteria; kingdom Bacillati; phylum Bacillota; class Bacilli; order Caryophanales; family Paenibacillaceae; genus Paenibacillus; species Paenibacillus sp. GbtcB18. The sequence goes on along the minus strand of NZ_JAGXJX010000008.1, from coordinate 87,587 downwards.
GATCCGCATCAGCATCGATTGGAGCGGAACCAGCTTCGGATCGTCGATGTACAGAAGCGCGTTGAACCAGTCGTTCCAGTAGCCCAGCGTACTGAACAGGCCGATCGTTGCCATCCCCGGCAGAGCCAGCGGCATGACGAGCTTGTAGAAGATCTGGAATTCGCCCGCGCCGTCGATTTTACCGGATTCGACAATCGCGTCCGGCACCGAGGTGCTGAAGAACGTCCGCATGATCATGATGTAGAAGGCGTTCCCCGCCAAGGGCAGAATGAGCGCCCACAGCGAATCTTTCATGCCGAGCAGTTGGGTAACGACGATATACGTCGGTACCATACCGCCGTTGAACAGCATGGTGAAGAAAGCGAAAAATCCGAAGAAATTGCGGTATTTGAACGTTTTACGCGAAATGGCATAAGCGAACAGCGCTGTCATGATGACGGAGATAACGGTCCCGACAATCGTGACGAGAATCGTGACGCCGTACGAGCGGAGAAGCTGATCGCCCGCTTTGAATAAGTAGCGGTAAGCCTCCAGGCTCCATTTTTCCGGGATAAGCTGGTAGCCGTTGGCGGCCAGTGTCGTTTCATCCGTGAAGGAGATGATCGTAACGAACAGGAACGGAAAGACGCAGGCAAAAGCGAACAAGGCTGCAATCAGGTTAAAGACAACGTTCCAGACGGTCGGGAGCTGATGAAAATCGCGGCTTTTTTTTCTCGTTTGGGCTTGCACAGCCAATTCCCCCTTTCACATGCTGATCTGTTAGAACAAAGCATTCTCTTTGTTGAATTTGCGTACGATGTAGTTCGAGGTAATGACGAGAATAAACCCGACCAGGGACTGGTAAAGACCTGCAGCGGTGCTCATGCCGATTTCACCGGTCGTTTTGAGGCCGCGGTATACATACGTGTCGATAACGTTCGTCACGGAGTAGAGCGTGCCGGAATCTCTCGGAACCTGATAGAAGAGACCGAAGTCGGCGTAGAAAATGCGGCCGATCGCCAGTAGCGTCAGAATCGTCATCAGCGGCTTCAGCATCGGGATCGTAATGTGGAGAATCTGCTGCCATTTGCTTGCGCCGTCGATCATGGCTGCTTCGTACAAGGATTTGTCGATCCCCATAATGGCGGCCAGGTAAACGACGCTGTTGTAGCCGACGGATTTCCACAGGAACACCAGAATGATGATCAGCGGCCAGTAGGTCGGGTTGTTGTACCACTGGGTAGGATCTACGCCGAACATGGCGCCGACTTTATTCACGAGACCTTTGTCGAAGCTGAGGAAGCTGAATACGAAATAGCCGACGATGACCCAGGACAGAAAGTACGGGAGAAACATGCCGGTCTGATATATTTTGGCGAGCCGTTTATTTACGATTTCGGATAGTACGATAGCCAGCAGGACCGAAAGGACCAGGCCGACGATAATAAACACGGAGTTATACAGCAAAGTATTGCGCGTAATGATGTAAGCGTCGTTCGTACTGAACAGGAACTTGAAGTTTTGCAGGCCGACCCACTTGCTCTCGACTATGCTGGCCCAGAAGCCGTCCCGGCTGTACCGGTATTGTTTGAACGCAATGACCATACCTGCCATCGGCAGATAGGAGAAGAACAGGAACCAGATCGTGCCTGGCAGTACCATGAGAAGGAGTGCTTTGTTTTTGTTGATGTCTTTGAAGAAATTCGTAATCCTTGTCACACCCTATCACCCCTTTTGAGAAATAATTCGAAGCCGGTAACGCTCGCGAGCATAAAAAATCAGGCGAATGCGGGAAACATTCGCCTAATCCGATACTGATTCTCTTACTTCTTGGAAGCTTTCCACTCGTCGATTTGACGCTGAGCTTCGGCCATGATTTTATCCAGACCCGCGGCTTTCATTTTCTCGTTAGCCTGCGGAAGGTATTGATTCGGATCTACCGTACCGGTCATCAGTGAAGTCCAGAAAGCTTCCTTCACGTTCTGTACGGCGGCGATTTCAGTTGTCACTTTCGAAGTGTCGAAGTTAAAGCCGAGCAGCGGAGCCGGTTTGCCCGCGTCATTGAACTTCTTGAACTCGTCCCACTTGTTGGCAGGGTCTTCTTTGTTCAGGTACGTGATAATAACGCTGCCGAGCGAGAACGTCGGCATGTCGTAGTTCTTCGCATCCGGAAGGTTTTCCATCACGTTGTCGCCGATTTTCTTGTAGTGCACGCCTTCGATACCGGAATCAACCATGTTGCGGAGCTTCGGATCGGTATTCAGCAGGTTCAGGAATTCCATCGCTTTCTCCGGATACTTGGAGTTGGCGGAAATCGCCTGCATGGAGCCCATTACGGACCAGTTGAAGATCGTGGACGGACCGGCCGGAGTCGATACAACCGGGTAGCCGTAGCTTGCGGACCATTGGTTGTCGGCGAAAGGCTGGTTGGTCGCTTTGTCCGCGAACCATTTGCCCGTTGCTTGAACGTCGCTCAGCGAGTTCAGTGTAGCCGCTTCAGTCGGGATGTAGCCAGCTTTATAGTACTTGTTCATCGTTTGAAGCGCTTGTTTCATTTCAGGTGTATCAAAAACGTTAACGACTTTCAGGTCCGTGCTGTCGAGCTTGACGGCCATCGGCATTTTTTCGATGACATAGTCGTAAGGAACGTACAGGCCGAAGTTTTTGTCCGCCGCCAGCGGGAATACGTTCGGTTCTTTTTCCTTGATCGTCTTAAGCAGCGGCTCCAGGCTTTCCAGCGAGTTCACGTTGGAGATATCCAGGTTGTACTTGTCGAGCAGCTTCTTGTTGAAGCGCCATACTTCCTGTGCCGGAAGCTCTTTGTTAGCCGGAATACCGTAGTTGTGTCCGTCTACTTTGGAACCTTCCAGGAACGCCGGGTCGAGGGCGTCTTTAATGCCTTTGCCTTGTTTATTCAAGAGGTCATCGATCGCCAGGAATGCGCCTTTTCTTGCATTCTGGACATAATCGAATGCCCACGAAGAGGTAAACATGATATCGATCGGCTCACCGGAAGCGGCCATTACTTGCATCTTCTGCGAGTAGTCGCCGAAATCGATTTGTCTCATTTTGACGGTAACGCCGATTTTCTCTTTCGTGTACTTGCTGACTTCTTCCATGACACGGTCCGTGTCTTTCTGCGGAGTCCCGATCGTGTACCAGATCAGTTCAACCGGCTTATCGGATGTACCTTCGGCTTGTTTGCCGTCTTTGCCGCCGCAGGCGCTGAGCACCAGAGTAAACGTAAGCAGCATGGCAAGTACGACAGCCAAACTTTTCTTGCTTCTTTTCATGTGTGTATCCTCCCCTTGAAATAAATCCGCCATCTCTGCACGAACAGGGCAGACGGCTTTTCTACGCGATCTTCTGCTCTATTCATTGTGCGGAACCGGGAAATGCCCTATGCATGGGCTTTAGGCCGCTGTCCGCTTGCTTCGAGGACTATCTTTACTGTACGTGATGAAAGCAGTTTCAAATAGAAGAGAAATTAAAGTTATCGTGTCTAAAATAAAGAAAAGAGACTGCCCGCGGCCATCCGCTAGAGCAGTCCCTTGAAATCCGTAGGTGAGATTCCCACATATTTCTTAAATTGTTTGTAAAAGTAACCCGTTTCCCAGTAGCCCACATTCCGGGCGATTTCATGCACTTTCAGATGCGTCGTTTTCAGCTGTTCCTTCGCCTTCTCGATCCGGTATTTGTTGATATATTCCGTAAAAGTTTCGCCTGTCTCCCTGTGGAACAACTGGCCCAGATAGACGGGATGGATATTGTACAGCGCGCCCAGCGCTTTCAGCGAAAGCTCTTCGGCATACGATTCGTCGATGTAATTGAGCACCTGCTGGACAACCGGGCTCTTGATATCCCGGATCAGCGAATCGACCGTAAGCCCCGCCACGTCCTGGACGGCCTTGATCAGCTCGCGCAGGGTGCCCGCCTGCCGCACTTTCTCGAAACCTTCCTTGTACAGCTCGGTTTCCTCCACGTGCTTAATCTCTTTCAGCGCCATTTTGAAAAGAATAATCACTTCCATCGCGATATCCTGAATGTCTCCGGGGGTGACACCCTCCAGCGTCTGCATCTCCTCGAAATCCTCTTCGATGCGCAGGAGCAGCTTCTCCCGGTCTTTGGCCATGATCAGCTTCGTATATTCGCTCCAGTCAATCGGGAACGTCGCTTTCCCCGCATCTTTGCCCGAAGGCAGGTCGCTGTAGTCGATGAGGCCGTGCTCCGGGTACAGCAGGAAATACTCCTGCGCCTTCTTCGCGTGCCGGTAGCTGAGCGGGGCCTGATCGGGGAGCGGCTGCACGCTTCCGATGGAAGTGCGGATGGGCTGGTACGTCGTCAGCCGGTCGAGCAGCTCCTCGATCGTGCCGATCATCTCGCGCTTGCCTTCTTCGGGATCGTCCATCACGAAAAGGATCACGAGGTCTCCGTCCACATCCCGGAACGGGATGATCGACTCGTTGTATTTCATCTGCCGCGAAATCAGCTCGAACACCTGGATGAAGTTCTCTTCCAGCCGCATCACCGCGGCGGCCATGTACGGCTTGTCCATCTCGATGCCGAGCAGATCGGCCCGCTCCCTGTACTCGCCGGACGCAATCTGCCCCGTCAGCCAGCGGTGCATCATGTTATCCTTCAAAATCTGCACGCCGTATTCGTTGAACAAGCGTTCCGATTTTGAAGCGTTCAGCTTCTCCACCGTATTGTCCAGCGTCGCTTTAAGCTCGTCCAGATTAATCGGTTTCAGTAAATAATTTTCGATGCCCAGCCTGATACATTCTTTCAAATATACAAAATCGTTAAACCCGCTGAGGACCACCACCTTCAGGTCGGGATGAAATTCCCGCGCCCCGCGGATCAGATCAAGCCCGTTCATAACCGGCATCGAAATGTCCGTGATCAGAAGATCCACCGGCGTCTTCTTCAGCGCCTCCAGCGCCTCCCGGCCGTTCTCGGCCTGGCCCACAATTTCGAGCCCGAACGAGGACCAGTCTATGATGTCGTAAAGCCCTTCGATAATAAACGGCTCGTCATCCACCAGAAATACTCTATACATGGGCCGCCTCCTGTTTCTCTGCGCCGGGGTAGCGCACGATTACCGTCGTGCCTTGTCCCGGCTCGCTGTGAAGTTCAATCCCGTATTCGCTCCCGTACTGCAGCTTCAGCCTCTCGTGAACGCTCCTCAGACCGAACGATTCGCCTTCCGTCTCCTCCCGGTCCAGCTTCTTCGTGATCTCGGCCAGCTTCTCTTCCGTCATGCCGTTGCCGTTATCCTGCACCCGGACCCGGACGAATCCACCCTCTTCGCCGATCGTAATCGTCAGGCGGTTATCCTTGCGGTCGCTGCGGATTCCGTGAACGACGTAGTTCTCGATAATCGGCTGCAGGGACATTTTCAAAATCTGAACGTGCGCCAAGTCCCGCTCCCACACGATTTCGTACGAAAAACGGTCCTTGTACCGGATACGGAAAAGCTCCAGATACATCCGGCACGCCTCGACTTCGTCCTTCATCGTATAGATCGTTTTCTGCTGCACGAAGCTTTTGAACAGCACGGACAAGCTGTAGATCATCTCGCCCACATCGCTCGCCCCTTGCGAGAGCGCCCTCATCCGGATCACTTCCAGCGTGTTATAGAGGAAGTGCGGATTAATCCGGGCCTGAAGCGCGGTCAGCTCGGTATGCTTCTGCTTGATCTCCGCCTTGTACACCCGGTCGATGTAGTTGTTCAGCTCGTCCAGCATATCGTTAAAGCTTTTGGAAATCTGCCCGAGCTCATCTTCCCGCGTATCGCGGATCCGGGCTTTCAGGTCCCCCCGCTTCACCCGCCGGGTGAACTGGATGATCCGGTTCGTCCGCTTCGCGAAGTTCATAATAAACAGCGACGGAATGAGGATCGCGAACAGAATAGCAATCGCGCTGACGAGCAGGATCGTATTGCGGAGGCCCCGGTAGGAAGCCGCGATCTCTTCCTTGGGCGCGGCCCCCATGACGATAAAGCCGCCCCGGCTCTGCGTCAGCTTCGTCAAATACATGCCGTTTTGCAGCGTGCCCGTATCGTACAAGCTGTTGATCCTATCGGTGTAAGGGAACTTCTTCCCGTAGTATTTTCCGGAAGAATCAAACATCACATCCCCGTCGGGGGTCATAACGAAGATTGTCCCTTTTAAATCCGGCTTATAGCTTTCGAGAGCCCGGACTATCCCGTCCGAATTGAAATAAAGAAGCAGCTGCCCGATATTTTTGAGCGAATATTTATCGTTCACCGGTACGCGGATGGAATACAGCCTGGGGTCCCACTGGTTCAGCGTCTTGCGCATCCAGATATTCGGCAGGGCAATCGTGCGGGTCTCCTGCGCCATGATGTCCGGAATGTAGGAACGTGAAGCGTTCGTTGAAATCAGCTTGCTCAGCCGGTTGGAATTGTACGTGTAGAGATACTGCTCCTCCGCACTGTAGAGCATGAGATTCTGGATATCCGGGTCCGCGTCCAGCTTGTTCTGCAAATATTTCAGAACATCCGTCGAAAAATTCGTATCTTTATAAAATTGATCCAGCCGGTGCTCGGCATATTCCTGATAAGGATGCTGGAGGAAATACGACATGTTGGCCGACAGGGCGTCGTTCTGGTAAATGTCGGTGAGCATCGACTGCACCCACTCCAATTTGCCGTTAACGTACGAACTGACGCCTTCCATCGCCTTTTTCTGGTTGGCCAGCTCCCGCTCCACGATGGATTGGGACATGAAAGAAAACATCAAATACGAAAGCGTAATGATGGTCAGGATCGTGATCAGGGAAAACATCAGGATCATTTTCAGAAACAAGTTGTTTTTCAAATAGTTGCGGTAGATTCTCCTGACTCCCATACGGTCTGCCCTCCCTGAACGTTATCCGTCTCGATTATAGCATGCCGCCGCCTATACAACCTAACCGCCTTTGTCGGTTTCGTGGCGCGAAGTCCCGGACTTATTACGGAGAAAAAAGAAAAGAACCGCCTCGAAAGGCAGTCCTGTTCATGCGATTTCCCGCGTCTTTCCAATAAAGCCGGAAAATTGATTGCGGCGAATATTAAGGCCGTTAACCTTTCTTGCCGGTCCGCGGTGCCGGTATTATATGGATTTCGTCAAGGTAATGGATCTGTCCTGCCGGCCCCATTTAACGTCCCAGCCGAGCAGTTCCGTAATAAAGCGCAGCGGCAGCACGGTTCTTTCATCTTATTTTTACTTTAATTGCCAAATCAAACGACAGTCGTTACACTAGAGAAAATGTCCCATTGGGGAGTCCGCCGTAAGTGTCTTTCGTTCATACGGCTTGTCGTTCAAACCCAGGTGCCAAGCGGTTAAAATGTAACAGGAGGATGAGATGACTAAGAAAGCGATCACTGGAATTACCACCTTAGCTGCTGTCGTCATATCTAGTACCGTTGTGTACGCGGCGAATACGATTCCCGGAACAACTCATGCCGATACGGCACGTTCGTTTACCGAAAAATTTCCGGCTGCGGTTGCCCGGGAGGCCTCCTCTAAACCCGTTCCTTATAAGGAGTTTTCCGACCCCAACGTATATTCGAAATTAGAAAGCTCCTGGAACAAAGCCGTTCAGGCGCTTCATACCAAGACTTCTAAGGAAGCAAGTGAAGACTCCAAACAGCCGACCGCGTTCGCGCAAGAGCAGTGGAACTTGATTGCGGGTCCCGATATTGAAGCTGAATTCGAAAGCAAACTCAGCAGGAACGAAGCTTCTTCTTTCTATGAAGTCTTTATCACAGCGGCTCGCGGGCTTAAACCCGGCGATCTTATGTATGCGCTGCTTCTGAAGGGCAACAAAGCGGAAGCCAAGGTCGTCTGGCAGCGGGCCAACGGGGATATTCATGTCTCGCATCTGCGTCAGTCCAAAGATCTCCACGGCAATGCCGTATGGTCGCTGCTCGGTAGCGAAGAGATAGCATCCGCCGGATAGTGTGGCGTGACGCCGATAGCATACGGCGGTGGCGCAGCGGGCAGCGTATGTGAGCAGCCCGAGGTATAGCGGCGGCAAGCAAGCGGCCGCGGCATAGGGAGCGTCTGTGCTCAGCTTCCGGTAGGCAGCGACGGCGAGGGGCATGCGGCGGCAGCATAGGGAGTGCCTGTGCGCAGCTTCCGGCAGGCACCGATAGCGGTGAGCATGCGGCGGGCAGTACAGGGAGCGTCTGTGCGCAGCCTCCGGTAGGCAGCGGCGGCGTCTGGTTAAGCACGCCGATCAGGTGCGCCGGTCAGACCGCCGCAATCTCGCTTTGCATCGACGGGCTTCGTGCCCGTACACAGCACAGACGCACCGTCAGGTGCCCCCGCTTGCAGCACACTGCCGCATGACGATGACGCATACCGCACGTAAAAAAGGGAAGGAGTCCGACTCCTTCCCGTTTCGGCGCCACCTGTCCTGCCGCCGTGGTTCACACCGTGCGCCTGCCTTCCGCGGGCAATGCGGCTGCGCCGGACGGCATCAGCCTCCGCCCGGCGACTTCGCTCCTTTTCCGCCGTCAAATAAACAGATTCACCTTCGCCTGCGAGGCATCGCCCAGGTAAGCGGCTACGCCCGCGTACTCGATCCCGTCCAGCAGCTCTTCCTTCTGCAGGCCGAGCAGATCCATCGTCATCGTGCAGGCGACGAGCTTGATGCCCTGCTCCTGCGCCAGCTCGATAAGCTGCGGAAGCGTCAGCGCATTGTGCTTCTTCAGCACGTACTGGATCATTTTCGGGCCCATGCCCATATAGTTCATCTTGGATAAGCCCAGCTTCTTCGGCCCTCTCGGCATCATGCGGCCGAACATCTTTTCCAGCCAACCCTTCTTGAGCTTGACGGGCTCATCTTTGCGCAGCGCGTTCAGTCCCCAGAAGGTGAAAAAGATCGTCACCTCGTGATCGTAAGCGGCCGCGCCGTTCGCTATGATAAAAGCGGCGATGGCTTTATCCATTTCCCCGCTGAACAAGACAATCGTCGTTCCTTCTTTTTGCTCCACCATCATGTCACTCCTTTATACATATACACCTATAGGTATTCAATCCGCGAAAAATTTAGCCGATCCGCAGCGGACCAGCTTTCTAGAACAAAATAGGCAGCCATATTTTGAACGCCGTGGCGGCAATGAGAACAATCAATGCGTACCGCAGGTACTTCACGTTGATCCGGGCCGACAGCCGGGAACCGAGCGGCGCTCCGAGCAGACTGCCGATGACCGTAAAAATAACCGGAAGCAGCGGGATATGCCCCGCCCCGATTTTCCCGATAACCCCGCCGACCGCCGAAATAAACACAATGGCCAGCGAAGAAGCGATCGTGGTGCGGGTAGGAATTTTCAGCAGGGTCAGCATAATCGGGATAAGAATAAACGCCCCGCCTGCGCCGACGATCCCGGACACCAGACCCACTGCCAGCGCGGAAAGTACGGCAAGCGGCTTATTAAAAGCAAGGCCGCTCCCTTCCTCCTGCCGCTTGCCCTTGACCGGGATCAGCATCAGCACCACCGCGATTATCGCCAGCACGCCGTAGATCACATTAATCGTGTCGCCCGGCATATATTTCGAAGCTAATCCGCCGATCAAGCTGCCTGCAAGCACGCCACCGCCCATATACAGGACAAGCCCTTTATGAACGAGAGAAGGTCCGTATTTTCCGCGTCTTCGGAACAGAACACCGGACAAGGAGGCGAAGAATACTTGGAACATCGAGATCGCGGATACTTCCTGGGCCGTAAAAGCGGCTTCCCCGAACAGAGGCGGGACAAACAGCAGGAGCGGATAATTAATAATGGCTCCCCCGATTCCCAGCAGGCCCGAGAAAAAAGACCCGGCCAACCCCAGCGCCAGCATGATGACCGCTAACAAAACATCCATAACATCCTCCTTGTCTCACTTGATGCTAATCTTAGCACAGCATTCCGGCAGCGGCATAAATTAAAAGGAAGAAGCTCTGTACTTGCGCCGCCGATCCGGCTATAATAAACTAATACCAAGTATTTTAGTTGGAAAAGAGGGTTTTCAAGCATGATTCAACAACTCAAACGGTTATTTGTTTCCGTATGTCCGCATTGCGGGCAGCCCCTCCAAAGCGATGAGGCTACCGCGCACTGCGTGATCAAAGTATGCCCCGGCGGCCATTACACCGAAGAGACCTACGGCCATCTGGGTGTCCGTGTGGTTTATACCGATAACTGAGACGGGAGTTACGAAAAATCCCGGAGAATCGCGTTTTCAGGCAGCCTGTGCCAACGCTTCCGCACTCGGCGTCACATGACGGCGGTTAACCACACGTCTTATTTTTTTCTCACGTAGAATGTATATACGCCGTTATCTTCCTCATGCTTAATCAGCTCGTGCCCGGTCTGCTTGACCCACGCCTGAAAATCGTTCAGCGAGCCTTTGTCCGTGGACAGAACCTGCATAATACCCCCGGATTCCAGCGAATCGAGTGTCTTCTTGGCTTTGACGATCGGCATCGGACATGCCATTCCCTTCGTATCAACCGTTACGTTCACTTCCATCTTGTTATCCTCCTCTATCGTTTATCCCGTTAAGGATTGCTTTTGTAAAGAATCGTATATTATTGATCGTGTACGGCACAGCGGTTCGGACCGATCTCCATTTCGCGCTGCTCCTCTTCCGTCGGCGTTATTTTACCCATATTGGTTTGCCGGATTTCCTGATAAGCGTTGGGCTGGGGAGGCAGATTCTCCGACACGGTTTTTCTGAACTCCGCTTCGTCCCCGATATTCAGCCCGGGATTGTCCGCGAACAGGTCGCCCAGTCTCGCGGACACTCTTCCGCCTTCGCCGAGCTCGGCAAACCGCCCGAAGTGCGCCGGGAGCACGATCAGCTCTTCGGACAGCTTCTTGTAGCGGTCGTATAAAGTGGCGCGCAGATCTCTCGCCCAGTCCTCCGCCTTGCCGGCCAGATCGGGACGCCCGATGGAAGCGACGAACAGGATGTCCCCCGTCAGCAGGTAGCGGTCATCCACCACAAACGACGTGCTTCCGATCGTGTGGCCCGGGGAATACAGCGGCTGGATCGCGATCCGTGTGGAGCCGACCGTCATATCGGCGCCTTCCTCCAGCTCCGAGTAGCCGAACACCACTTCTTCCGCATCCTTGGGCGGCAGCCAGTAAGCCGCTCCCGTTTCCGCAGCCAGCTTGCGGCCTCCGGATATATGATCGGCATGAAGGTGCGTATCCAGCACATGCTTGATCACGGCCTGCTTCTCCCGGGCAAAAGCGGTGAACACCCCGGTCATCCGTACCGCATCAATCACCGCGGCTTCCCCGCCCGAGATCACCATGTAGGACAGACAGCCTTTGCCGATCCGGACGAATTGGTAGACGGCCCCTCCGTCTTTCAGATCGCCCACCTTCACGGGCTCCAGGTGCTCGCTCCACGATTTCATCCCGCCGATCAGGTACGAAACATCGGAGAAACCGGCCTCCACAAGCTGCTCGCCCACGAATTTCGACGAGCCTTCTTTGGCGCATACGACAAGCACTTCGCGGTCCGTCGGGATTTTATCCGTTACGGCCTCCACCCCGTCCAGCAGCTCGAAATAAGGCACGTTCAGCATATCGACCCGATTGCCTTCGATTTTCCAATCGGCAAAGTCGCTTTCATTGCGCACATCCAATATAAAAAGGGGCTTGTCGCTTAGAACCTTCTCCGCCAGCGCGGCGGCCGTTAATCCTCTAAGCCGCCCTTTCTCGCGATTGCTCGTATTCATCCGTGTATCCTCCCTATCTCTTTTAAGCGATTTTGATTAATTCCTTCTAAGATGTTGGATTTAAGCCCGTTAAAATTTCAGGTTGTATAAGGCTTCCCGCGTCCCGGACTCAAATGCCCGCCGACTTCTCCAGCGGACCCGTCCAAGCGGACATGCCCGGAAGCACGTTGCGGATGCGTTTAAAGCCTTGGCGCTCCAGCAGCTGCGCGGCCATATCGCTGCGGCTGCCCGTCCGGCAAACGATATACAGCTCTTCATGCGCATTCAGTTCGCCGATCCGCTGCTCCAGTTCACCCAAGGGAATGGATACCGCCCCCGGTATATGACCGAATACGTATTCCGCAGGTTCGCGTACATCGAGAACGTTCGTTTGCGGATTTTCCCGCAGGCACCGCTCCAGCTCATCGTTGGTTGCGGTATATGGAAATTGCCGCTCTTCTTTGACCTCGGAAGGATCGGATTTGCGGATAAAATGGTGCAGCACCTCCCCTTCTTCGGTGGAGCCCAGGTACTGGTGGCCCGTCGTTTTGGCCCAGCTCCGGATATCGGCCAAGGAACCTTTGTCCGTGGCCTGAATCTCCAGCACCTGGCCGGAAGCAATCTGCTCCAGAGCCTTCTTCGTGCGTACGATCGGCATCGGGCAGGCCAGCCCTTTGGCGTCGAGTATTTGATGAGTTTGAATATTCATAACGTCGAGTACCTCCCTGATGTTATTCCGCGGAGGCATAACCTCCGCCGTTTTGTCCTCCCGAGATTCAAACGGGACTTTTTATCGCCAGAGCGAGTTTCGGATTATACATATACCCGTATAGGTATATTGATACTATAGCTCGTTTACGATTTTTCGTCAATCACGATACCCCTGGTGAAGTTTGTAAACGGCAAAAACCGCACCTGCCCGCAGTAAATTATAGTAAGGACCGCGGAGTTTGCAAGACATTTGCAAGACATGGAAAAATTCATTTCAAATGCCGTGCTAGTACATCACGCCTCCTCAGTTGTAAACGACAGAGCTTGTACCCTCCGACTGAACTAAAAAAGCCTCCCCATGAACCTTTCGGTCCAAAGAGAGGCTTACACAAGCGGGCGTTCATTCGTTGCAATGTCAAACCGGCGGGCTTAATCCGCTTTCGTGTTGAGCGGCTTCAGCCCCGCTTCAATCTGCGGGCGCTTGGATTCGAGGAATGGCGGCAGCGCCAGCGACTCACCCAGATGACGGATATCCTCGTCCGTATCGAAGCCCGGGCCGTCCGTCGCAAGCTCGAACAGAATCCCGTTCGGTTCGCGGAAGTACAGGGACCGGAAATAAAACCGGTCCACGAAGCCCGAATTCGGAAACCGGACCTGCCGGACCCGGTTGATCCAGGCGCGCAGCTCATCCTCGTTATCCACACGGAAAGCGACGTGGTGGACGCCGCCGCGGCCGAGCTGTTCACGGGAAAGATCGTTTCTCACCTCGATATGAACCTCGGCCCCGCTGCCGCCCTCGCCGGTTTCGTACACGACGATATCCGGCTGACCCGGAACGTCCGCTGCGTAGCGGCCTTTTTCACGGAAGCCCAAAAGCTCCGTCAGCACAATCACCGTCGGTTCCGGGTCCTGTACCGTCAATTTGACGGGACCGAGTCCGAGGATGCCGTATTCGGCGGGAACCGGACTTCTGTCCCAAGGGATGCCTCCCTGAACTCCCGTGTTGTTCTCGTCCGACACCAGGATCAGGCGCTGCCCTTCGAAATCGCGGAAAGCCAGCGTCGCGCGGCCCGCACGCTCTTGAATCTCGTCGTGATCGACGCCGAATTCGGTGAACCGCTTTTTCCACCAGCTCAAAGCTTCATCGCTGGCAACCCGCAGGGATGCGGCCGAAATGCTGCTGACCCCTTCGCGGTTCCTTGCTGCCATGGGAATTTCGAAGAATGTCAATTCCGTTCCCGGATTGCCCTTCTCATCCCCGTAAAACAAGTGATACACGCTGATATCGTCCTGGTTAACGGTCTTCTTCACCAGACGAAGCCCCAGAACCTTAGTGTAAAACTCGAAATTTTCCGGTGCCTGCGCCGTGATGGCCGATACGTGGTGAATACCTTTAAGTTCCATGATGATGCCCTCCCCGGTTATGTTGTCAGGATTGTTTCTGGACTTTTTTCAGCAGTTCCAGAAGCTGCTTCTTCTCTTCCCGGTCCAAGCCGTCAAATTGGGAAGCCTGAAACTGTTCCTGCTGCGGAACGACCTCGTCAAACAAAGCTTGTCCTTCCGCCGTCAGGGAAATATATTTGGTCTTCCATTCCTGCTCGCGTCTGATCCAGCCCAGTTCCTCCATTTTACTCAGCAGCTGCGTAATATTTCCCTTGGTGACCAGCAGCTTGTCCGCCAATTCCTGCTGAGTCAGCCGCTCGTGCGAGCCGACCTGGACCAGCACGTCAAACTGCGCGGCCGATAAGTTCCAGGCCTTCAAATGCTGGTTGGACTGCCGGATGCTCTGATTGTACACGCGAGACAGCCGGAACCAGATCAGCACCCCGAGCTTTTCCTCCTGTTTGGAGAGAAATGACTCCTTCTTATTCTTTTCCATCGGCTCACCTCGCTTCCCTTGATGATTATAAGTTTATTACTAAACTGATAAAAAGTCAATGGTCTTCCCCCGTATGTGACAGGCTCTAAATCACAGCCGCTTCGGGACTGCCAAGTATACTTCTGAACCTCGTGTTTAGGAATATACTTGGTTTTTGCTTGTGTCAGACCAGTATGTCGAATTTAGTGAAAAAGGAGGATATACAACGATGATTGCAACAAAAAAAGAACAAACAATCGTGTGCCTCACGAAAATTTGTTCTTCCCTCGGAAATGGATGCTTTCCACTTCACAATCTAGTATTACCGTATATTGCTGTGGGATTTAATACGAAACTATTTGTCATCTTCCACAACAAACAATTGTTCCACGCTGATATTCAAGGCATGTGCAATACGGAAAACATGCTCATCTTTGTGCTGAGTACTTTTGTCGAAACGAGAGATAGCTGCTTGGGGAATACCAGCAAGCTCTGCACAAGCTGTTTGAGTCATACCTCTTTCAGCTAAAATTTCAGATAGTCTTGGTCTTATCTGCATGAATGAGCCTCCGTGGATTTAGGTGATTCATGAGACAGAGTCTAAATCAATACCCTCATAGCACCCATTATATTTTATCTGTAACAGTTCAAAATCAGTGCTGCCCAATACGTTAAGTAAATCAATTATTGATTTTGTGACTAAAGTTTTTTCAGAGTTTAGGGGGAGTGGATTAGATGTCTGAAAATCTATAAAAATTATCCCGTGCTCTTTGCTTTCCCAAACCTTAATTATACTAATAGATGTGCGTTGAAATTTCTCTAATATGTGCAAAAACTCTTTTTCAATTTGAAAATGAGAATTCGAATAGTTCATCTTTTCACTATACTTGAGCGTTGCTTCGTAGATGTAAAGCTCCATAAATCCCTTTATAAACATTTGACCCGTAAATTCGGAATCCGTATTTTTATATTCCTGTATATCTTTAATTGCCTTATCCATGTCAGCATCAGCATCTAACTTTAGAAATTCTCTGGCATACTTGATGAACTGTTCAGTCTGGTACATATAGAATTTTTTTTGCACCTCTTTATTGAATTCATGCACCAATCCTGTAGCCGGACCCTGAATTTGACCTTTGACTTTGTACCACCAATCTTCTTTTCTATCGTCAGTTACCAAGATGACTGATTTTACTTCTGCTTTTTTGGCATGTTCTAAGAGTTGCTTCCAATACACCAAATCTCCATATTCATCCTTGTACATCTTTCCGTTATAATAGGAGATTTTACCCTTCTTTTCTGCCAAGTCTTTGTATCCCGGTGGAACTTCTTTTGGATACCTGTCCGAACCCTCGACATATATTTCATCTAATTGTGCTTGCGAGTATTCTTTTCCTATTTTGTTGCTAATTATGGCGCTGATTTGTTCTTTGATCTTATTCAAATCTGGTTGAGACAATTTTTGATTGTCTAACATATTGATGCTTTCGCTTTCTAATGCGGCAATCTTTTCTATTATCTCATTAACCTGAATGTTAGAGTGTCTGAGCTTGTTTAGTTCTTGTCTCAATGAACCTGTAGCCGATGTAATGATTTCTTTTGTTTCTTTGTATGCGTTATTCTGATTGATGAATTCACCGTGAATGTTTCTGTGATACTCATATGCAATCTGATGAGGTATCCAAATGCGATCAGATAAGGATTCGAGGATTTTCAGCAGTAAATCCCTTGAATCTTTTGGGTAACGATAAATATTCAGCAAGCTGTTTGTATCGAAAACGAAAATACATTCAGCCCAAAGCTTTTGAAAATCTTCTTCAGATGGCTGATAGAATCCTGCAAATGTGTCTTTCATCGCACGCCTACCTCTTAATAAAATTTGAATTTGAATACAATGGGTGAGGTGACTATTCGAAAACATATTCTAGGAAGTCGGAGATTGTATACTGGTTTCTGGTTTCTGGTTTCTGGTTTCTGGTTTCTGGTTTCTTGTCATTTCACTCAATGTTTGAGTTTTGTCCAGGTTGAAATCAGTTCTTGAGAAAAAAAAGCCTGGATTAAGATATCCTCAAACACAGCTTCCAGCCCTCACCTGCCCGCAAAATCACTTAAAATTCACGTTGATTACAACGCTTTTTCCGTCCTCTTCTTCCGCGTATTCCTCCTGCTGGTCGGCGATTTGCTCGACGCGCGCCCGGTAAGCCTGGATATCGGCGGACATTGCCTCCGCATCCCGTCTGAGCCGGTCAAGCTCGATAGGAGGACTGCTCATCCGGCGGTCGATCATTTCTTTCCGGTCATGAATTTTGTACTTCAAATCGCCGAGATCGCGGGAGTGCAGCGCTTCTTCCAGACCTTCCGACGAAATAAACGACACCGTCTCCTGAAAATCCATCCAGCAAGCGTGCACGCGCTCCCTCAGAGCGTTCAGTTCCTTATTGGCCGCTTCATATACCTGAAGACGGGCATGTTTCTTTTCGGCCAGCTCGTATTTCTCCATCAGAACGATGAGTTTTTTGCCGCCCTCGTTAAAACGCCCTTCCGCCAGCACATTTTCCACTTCGGGAAGTTTTGGCGTAATTTCGCGCACCAGGGCCGTAAACTGATCGAACTCACCGCTCATAAAAGACCAGACGGATTCCGCGAAATAAGCTTTTACCCGTTTCAGTTCTTCCTTAAAGGCCGATTCGGGATAATCCAGCTCCCGCAGGCCGCTTTTCAGAAGCCGGAGCGTTTTGGTCAAGCTTTCCCTCAGTTCTGCCAGTTCACCGGCCGCGATGACCGAGTGTTTGATCAGGCCCGTCACGTCCGAGGAAATGCGCGCGGCTTCCCGGATTCGGCCTGCGTTAAGCGCCTCCAGCATCGCGGTCGAGAGCGCCTCCGCACGATCCAGACTCGCAAAGGATGTCAAATCCGAGGAGTCCAGTCCGTGCTCGCGTACGGAGCGGTTCACGTCATCCCGGGCGCTCTCGATCTGACCTTTGAATTTCTGCTGCCGGTTTTGCAGCTCAGGCAGCTCCGCAAGCAGCCGTTCGATCTCGGCGAGCTGCTTACGTTCCGGCGCAAGATGCTCCTGCACGTCAATAAAATCGCTCATCTGCTCCCGGTCGATGATCCCGATCCGCTTTTGCAGACTGAGCAGTTCCTCTTCCAGATCATCCACCCGGTAGGCGTCCGAACGGTCCTTTGCCCGGGCCAGGAGGGATTCGATTTTCGCCTGAAGCTCCGATACGACTTTGTCGTTCTGCTTCTCCAGCTCACAGAGCTTGTCTATGCTCGCTTTCAGACTGCCGTATACCCCTTGATACTGCCTCAACAGCATTCGACATTCTCCCATCGTTTCTTCCATCGTTTTGACATTGCCGATAAAAGAAATCTTGATGCCCGAGATCATCGCCGTCATCTCATCCAGAATGGAAGAAACATCTTTCAATTCGGCTTCTACGGGACGGATCCGCTTTTCGGCCGAAGGCCCCTTATACAGATCGGCCAACAGCCCTAGCCGCTCGCTGTCCCGGTAGAGATCCGTGGAATAAGCCTGCGCTTCCCCGAGCAGCTTTTCCTTCCTTTTCCGCTGCCGGATAATACGAAACGATTGATAGATAACGAAAAGAATACCCGCAAAAATTCCGAGTTCCTTCAGCCCAATGTGATTCACGTTCTCATCCTTGTCGGATGCCGCCACACTCATACCGTCCGCCAACAAAGGCGCCGCCGTCATTTCGCCCGCTTCCCTTATCGTGCCTGACTGTACGGTGTAGCCCTGAACGGCCGCAGTCCGGGAAGACTCTGCCGCAGCTTCTTGGGTCATAAACGATGTATGGGCCATTCCGGTCAAAAGGGAGAACGCAAGCAGATTGCGTACCCAAAACTTTTTCATACTAAACCTCCGCAAATGTTGGATGGGCCCTCTGTACTCTGGCGCATTTCCAGATCAGGGGCCGAATGTGAGAAAAAGGCTCATTTTGTCATCTCTCTTCATTAAACCATAGGACCCAAGCACAATTGCAGTAAAAAAATTCCATAACACAAAACCTTTTTATAAAAAAATCCAGCCGTAATCAACCTGAACTTAGGAGCTTTAGACCCTTCTTTCCGCAGCAAAAAAGAGACCACCGCTTACGCGCAGTGATCTCCTGTATCGAGCGTTTCGTCCTAACGAATTTAGAACGACCGGACCGTTAACCGGCCGATCTGGCCGCTCTCCTGTGCAAACCAGACGGCTCCGTCCGGGCCGACGGCAAGCCCGTGCGGCTCCGCCTTCTCTCTGGGGATCGCATATTCGGAGATTCCACTGGTGGTAGTGATTCGGCCGATCTTGTTGCTTCCCCATTCCGTAAACCACAAATCCCCCTGCGTGCCTGCGGCAATCGCATGAGGCCTTGCCCCCGGCTCCGGAAGAGGGTATTCGGTGATCTCTCCCGTTGTCGAGATCCGCCCGATCCGGTTGCCGTTAATCTCGGCAAACCATAAGGCGCCATCCGGGCCCCCGGTGATACCCACCGGGCCTGCCTGTCCGCTCGGGAGCGGGTATTCCGTTATCTCCCCCGCAGAAGTGATGCGTCCGATCCGGTTGCCCTGATTTTCCGTGAACCACATCGCCCCGTCCGGGCCTCGTGCGATAAAGGAAGGAAAAGCCCCCGGCAGGGGAAGCCCGTATTCCGCAATCGTTCCGTCCGCCGTGATCCGGCCGATTTTATTTCCCGTCATTTCCGTGAACCACACGGCTCTATCCGGTCCCTCGGCAAGGCCGAACGGCCCGGAATCAGCCGCGGGCAGCGGGAATTCCGTAATTTCGCCGGACAGGCCGATCCGCCCGACTATACCGGCTTTATACCCGCTGAACCATAGCGCGCCGTCCGCTGCCGATATGATCACGGAGAGACCGGCTTCTTCGGCGGTTACCGGATATTCCGTTATCGTCCCATCCGGTGTCATACGGCCGATCCGGTTGCCTTTCTGCTCGGTAAACCAAATGGCCCCGTCCTTGCCGGCCGTCAAACCGTACGGACCAGAATCCTTATGAGGAAGTACAAATTCCTCAAACGTATAAGACATAGGGGAACCTCCTATATAAGTGTGATGGGCGTGGCTTTGCATGAGAATGCCGCTCCCTCCACTATACCGTTTCCCGCAAAGACAAAGGCAGCTAAAAAACAAGTTCAACTGTTTTTTCTGAACCTGTACAGAGTGAGCGTATACGCAAAAAGAACCCGGAAGCGATCCTCTCGGGAGGACTTTCCGGGTTCTTTGGCATTGGCTACGGAGCTTAAGCTTCCGCTTTTCTAGGAGCCGTACCGGCCGCTGCCTGAGCTCTGCCGAACCGGTAGAAATAAATACCGGCCGCCGCGAGGACGAGGACGGCAAGCCCCAAGTAAATGTTGCTGTACACGGAAGCTCCCTCGTAAAAATTGAAGGGATTCCACGTCACCGTCGCCCCGTTGTCCAGAAGCTTGCTGTAAATAGCCGATGAAGACGCGATTCCGATAAAATTCATCATGGCCATCAGCCCCATTCCCACGCCGACCTGGTCTCTGGCCAGAGACCGCGAAATGGTGTTGGACAGCGCAATCTGCATGAACGTCATTCCTACGTTGCCGAAGATGAGCAGAGCCGACACGAGCGCGGGAAGAGCGCCTGACAAGGAAGAAAGCAGGACAAAGCTGATAAACAGCAGAGAGGACGCGAGGTACACGAGAAAGGAATTGCCCTTCTCATCCGCCAGTCTGCCGCCTCTGAGACCCATCATGGCGGATGCGGCCGCTCCCGGCACCATCATAAAGCCGATCATGCCGGGCTCTATATGATTCACGTGCGACATAAGCTGAGGAATCAGGAACGATAAGGAAAAACCGAGGCCGACAATGATCAGGGAAACGACCAGGCCCGTTACATACTGTTTGTTCAAAAACAGCCGGGGCTGGATAAAAGGCTCCTCCGCCTTCATGATGCGGAGAATAAAAAGTGCGAGCAGCACGATTCCGCTGATTACGGTGACCCACCCGCCGTTCGTAATGCTCAGCAGCAGCAGGCTGACGGTTCCCGCCAGAAGGGCGCCGCCCCACGCGTCGATTTTGCCCGCCGTACCGGACTTGTCGTCCAGCAATTTGCGGTAGAAGGGCAGCGTCACCAGCGTGAGCAGAGACAGGCAGAACAGCCAGCGCCAGTCCGCTACGCTCATGATCAGGCCCGAGAGAACCGGTCCGAGCGCGTTGCCGAGCGCCATCCCTATGGCCGAAATGCCCAGGGCTCTGCCCCGGGTCTCCGGCGGGAAAAACCGGATCGGGATAATCATCGCGGCCGCAGGGATTACCGAGGAACCCACGGCCTGAAATCCCCTTGCCAGGATAACCATCCAGTAAGCGGTGGCTGACAGGCCGATGACGGAGCCGAGCGCAAAAATGATAAGCCCGAACGTGATCAGCCGTTTTAACGGATATTTATCCGCGAGCTTGCCGTAAATGACCGACCCGATGGCGTAGACCAGCATGTAAATGGAAGCCACCCAGCTGACCTGGGCCGAATTCAGATGAAATTCCGCACTGATTTGCGGCAGCACGATGTTGAAGATCGAGGCGTTCATGACCGAAATAACCAGAGTGAACGCTAGAACCCGCATAATTTTATCGCCGGTTGTTTTTTGTACAGCGGTTGACACAGCTTTTGCCTCCCCAGTATGCAAATGATATCCGAATACTTCGGTTAATCTCGTTAATAATTAAAGTTTTTTATGTTTGTGCCCATTAGTTGCCCATTAGCATAACAGGCTGGAAAAACTAGGGGGCCAGCGCCTTAGTAAACACCTTTACGCTTTCTCGGATAAAATCATCAAGCGGAATTTCGGCGAACGTTCCTTCTCCCCAACCGTCCCGGTTATTCATAAACGCACCGTAATTCATCCACATGAACGAGACCGCCTGAAGCTCCGGATTCGTCGAGATCATCTTTCCCCGCTCCGCCATCTTCACGAAATAATCCGTCAAAAATTCTTTTAATTGCCGCGGATGCCTCTGCGTCTTTTCTCTGAAACCGGGCAGACTGCCCGATTCTTTCAGGCTGATCTGGAGCATTTTACGGTTCCGGTTCATGATATCGTGGTAAGTCCGGCTGATCAGAAGAAGATCCGTTTCCAGCTCCCACACCAGCTTTTCTGCAAAAAGCTTCTGCATCTCCCCGGCGTAATGAAACCGGTCGAAGGCGGATTCGAGCAAATTCTGCTTGCTTCCGAAGTGCCGGAACAGCGTCATTTCACTCAAGCCCGCGGCAGCGGCGATTTCTTTGGTGGTGACGCATTTGTAGCCCCTATCGGCTATGAGATCGATGGCCGCTAAAAGCAGTTTGTCTGAACTGCTTGAAGATGAGCTGCCGCTCATACTCTCCCCTCCTCTTATAGGTGTACGATTCTCTCCGCTAAGGGACTAGACGAAGCAACCGCTATATTCGATGTATGTTAGTACTCACTATCAATCACGATTATTCTATTCCGCTTTCCAATTGTTGTCAACCCCGAAAATGAATGAAGCTTCCGAGCCAAAACGAGCGCTTGGAGGTAAGTCGCCTGCGCACATGCCAAAAACCGCCGCATCCCACGATGCGGCGGTTTTTTCGGCCTGCGGCCGGACAGGTTGATTTTATCCAACCTTAAAATCTGTGCTTTTCAGGGCTCCGCCCAAGTCTTACTCTGTCACGATGTCGTGAATGAGGACAGGCGCTTCCGCGTGGTCGGCGATACGGATGTTGTCGTAAATCATGCGGATCACATCTTCCACGTTATCACGGTTGGCGTGGATCGTTACGAGGGATTCGCCCGCTTTAACGCTCTCGCCGATCTTCTTGTTCAGCATAAGGCCGACGGCCAAGTCGATCTCCGATTCCTTCGTGGCGCGTCCCGCTCCGAGCAGCATGGCCGCCGTGCCGATTTCATCGGCGACGATCTCGGCTACGACACCGTCCTCGCGCGCCGGTACTTCTATAAGGAACTTCGCTTTAGGCAGCTTCTCGGGATCGTCTACGACCGACGCGTCTCCGCCCTGGTTGGCGATGAACTCCTTGAATTTCTCCAGCGCCTTGCCGTTGCGGATCACTTCTTTGAGCTTCTCTTCGGCTTCTTCCAGGGAAGAAGCTTTGTTTGCCAGGAAGACCATTTGTCTTCCGAGGGCGAGGCAGAGATCTTCCAGATCCTTCGGCCCCTGGCCGCGCAGCGTGTCGATCGCTTCCCGCACTTCCAGCGCGTTGCCGATGGCGGCGCCGAGCGGCTGGCTCATATCGGAAATAACGGCCATCGTCTTGCGGCCCACGTTGTTTCCGATGCTGACCATGGCGTGCGCCAGCTCTTTCGCGTCCTCGGGAGTTTTCATAAACGCGCCTGCGCCCGTTTTGACGTCAAGCACGATAGCGTCCGAGCCTGCGGCGATTTTCTTGCTCATGATAGAGCTTGCGATAAGTGCGATGGAATCTACGGTGGCCGTTACGTCGCGAAGGGCGTACAGCTTCTTGTCGGCAGGCGTAAGGTTGCCGGTCTGCCCGATCACGGCGATTTTGTGTTCGTTCACCAGGTTCACGAACTCGTCCTTGGAAATTTCCACGTGGAAGCCTTCGATAGCTTCCAGCTTGTCGATCGTGCCGCCGGTGTGGCCCAGGCCGCGTCCGGACATTTTCGCAACGGGAATATCCAAAGCCGCTACCAGCGGAGCCAGCACCAGGGTCGTCGTGTCGCCCACTCCGCCCGTGGAGTGTTTGTCTACCTTGATGCCTTCAATCGCGGACAAGTCAATCGTTTCGCCGGAGTTGACGATTGCCATCGTCAGATCGGCCCGCTCGCGCGCCGTCATGTCCTTGAAGTAGATCGCCATCGCCAGTGAGCTGACCTGGTAATCCGGAATATCCCCTTTCGTGTAGCCTTCGATAATAAAGTTGATTTCTTCCGTCGTCAGTTCCTTGCCGTCACGCTTCTTCGCAATCAAATCGACCATTCTCATCGTCTTTTCTCCTCGCTTTACCAGTAAGTACTCTAGCTAATTCCTATTCGCGGGGGACCCGGTTAACAACCTGTGTCCCTTTCCCGCTTTTCCGTCATCCGTCTGACTTAATGTCTTCTCTGTCTGGTACTGCCGTGTTTCTATTCTAAAAGCCTAAAAACCGAGCCGTATTTAAATCCCCCGGCGCCAGTATCGTCCTACAGCGAAACCGCCGTATCCAAAGCCACTTCCATCATCTCGTTGAAGGTCGTCTGCCGCTCTTCCGAAGAGGTTTCCTCGCCGGTCAGAAGGTGATCGCTCACGGTCAGAATCGTCAGAGCGTTCACGCCGAATTTGGCCGCCAGCGTGTATAGGGCGGTCGTCTCCATCTCGACGCCGAGCACGCCGTAATCCATCAGCTTCTGCACGACCGTTTTGTCGTCGCGGTAGAAGATGTCGGAGCTGAAAATGTTGCCGACATGAAGTTTAAGGCCTTTCTCCACGCCGCGCTCGTAAGCCGCTTTAAGCAGCGGGAAGCTCGCGATCGGGGAGTAGTCGAAGCCGCCGAAAACATGGCGGTTCGCGCTCGAATCCGTGCAGGAAGCCTGGGCCAGGATTACGTCGCGGACCCGGACATGCTCCTGCATCGCTCCGCACGTGCCGACGCGGAACAGGTTTTTGACGCCGTACTGGCTGATCAGCTCGTTGACGTAAATACTGATCGACGGAATCCCCATGCCCGATCCCTGCACCGAAACCCGCTTGCCCTGATACGTGCCCGTGAAACCCAGCATGCCGCGGACTTCGTTGTAGCAGATTACGTCGGACAAGTAAGTTTCCGCGATATACTTCGCTCTCAGCGGGTCGCCCGGCAGCAGGATCGTTTCGGCGATGTCGCCCGGTTTTGCACCAATATGAACGCTCATGAACGTGTACCTCCGTTATAAAAGGATAGAAGGGACGGGTTATCGTCCCGGTTTATTTCAAGTCCGCCAGGAAGCTGGTGCCGTGGGCGGGCAGCGTGACACCGAAGTTGTCCGCTACGGTAGCGCCGATATCGGCGAACGTGCGGCGCAGCGGAAGCTCTTTGCCGCCATCCGCAAAACGCGGCGAGTATACGAGCAGCGGCACGTATTCGCGCGTATGGTCCGTTCCGCGGTAGGTCGGATCGTTGCCGTGGTCGGCCGTGACGATCAGCAGATCCTCGTCCGTCAATTTGGCGAACACTTCCGGCAGCCGGGCGTCGTATTCCTCCAGCGCTTGTCCGTAACCTTGCGGATCACGCCGGTGGCCGAAGAGAGCGTCGAAATCGACGAGATTCAAGAAGCTCAATCCCGTGAAGGACTCGCCGAGCGTGTCCACCAGCTTATCCATCCCGTCCATGTTGGAAGCGGTCCGAACCGCTTTCGTTACGCCTTCGCCATCGTAGATGTCGGAGATTTTGCCGAGCGCGATTACGTCGAAGCCCCCGTCCTTCAGCTCGTTCATCGTGGTGCGTCCGAAAGGCTTCAAAGCGTAATCGTGACGGTTCGCCGTCCGTTTGAAGCTGCCGACTTCGCCTACGAACGGGCGGGCGATGATGCGGCCCAGCATGTACGGATCTTCCAGCGTAATTTCGCGGCAGAACTCGCAAATTTCGTAAAGCTCCTTAAGCGGCACCACGTCTTCGTGGGCGGCAATCTGCAGCACGGAGTCCGCGGACGTGTAAATGATAAGCGCTCCGGTTTTCACGTGCTCCTCACCGAGCTCGTCGATGATTTCGGTGCCGCTGGCCGGCTTGTTGCCGATCACCTTGCGGCCGGTTTTCTCTTCGATGCGCCCGATCAGCTCATCCGGGAAGCCGTCCGGGAATACGCGGAAAGGCGTTTCGATGTTCAGGCCCATGATCTCCCAGTGGCCGGTCATCGTGTCTTTCCCGTTCGACGCTTCCTGCATCTTCGTGTAGTAAGCCAGCGGCTTGTCCGCCGCAGGCACGCCTTCGATCGGACGGATGTTGGAAAGGCCCAGCTTGGCCATGTTCGGCATGTTAAGGCCGCCCCTCTCACGGGCGATATGCCCGAGGGTATCGACATCGAAGTCGTCGAATTTAGCGGCGTCCGGCGCTTCGCCGATACCGACCGAGTCCAGTACAATCAGGTGAATCCGTTTAAACGTAGTCATGCTTCTCGCTTCCTTTCCTATTCAGCTTACAGGAACAGCCCCGCAATCGTAGCCGACAGGACGCTGACCAATGTAGCTCCATACAGTAATTTTAAACCAAAACGGGCCACAACGTTGCCTTGCTTTTCGTGAAGCCCTTTAACCGCACCGGCGATGATCCCGATGGAAGAGAAGTTCGCGAAGGAAACGAGGAACACCGATACGATTCCGACAGTCCGTGGGGACATAGTCGTATGTTTGGCAAGGTCGAGCATGGCGACGAACTCGTTGGATACCATCTTGGTTGCCATGATGCTTCCGGCTTCGACCGCTTCGGCCCAAGGCACACCCATTACAAACGCGAACGGAGCGAAAATATACCCAAGCAGAGACTGGAACGAGATGCCGAAAATGCCGTCGAAAATACCGTTGATCAAAGCGATCAGGGCTACGAAACCGATCAGCATGGCCGCCACGATAATGGCGACTTTAAAACCGTCGAGAATGTATTCTCCCAGCATTTCGAAGAAAGACTGCTTCTCTTCCTCCTGCACTTCAAGAATATCTTCTTCCTTTGTGACGACGTAAGGGTTAAGAATAGACGAGATAATAAATCCCCCGAACAGGTTCAGCACCAGCGCCGTTACGACGAACTTCGGCTCGATCATCTGCATGTAAGCTCCGACGATGGACATCGAAACCGTGGACATGGCCGAAGCGCAGAGCGTGTACAGGCGGTGTTTCGGAAGCAGGCCGATTTGCTTCTTCACCGAAATGAATACTTCCGATTGGCCCAGAATCGCGGATGCCACGGCGTTATAAGATTCAAGCTTACCCATGCCGTTGATCTTGCTGAGGACCAGACCGATGTACTTGACGATGAACGGCAGAATTTTAGTATACTGCAAAATCCCGATCAATGCGGAAATGAACACGATAGGAAGCAGAACGTTCAGGAAGAACGGTGACGCCTTGTCGTTCGCTATGCCGCCGAACACAAAGTTGATCCCTTCGGAAGCATAGGCGAGAAGCGATTCGAAAATACTCGCGAAACCGCGGATCAGAAATTCGCCCGCGCTTGTATTCAAAAGAGCGAAAGCCAGGACCACCTGCAGGGCGATCATGACGAACAGCGGACGGTACCGGATTTTGTGACGGTTGTTGCTGGCGGCGTAAGTAAGCCCGAACACGACAAGCACGCCCAGAATAGCAACTAAATATTTCATGTTAGTGTTTCCCCCAATGGTTGCTGAGCATTAGCAGATTTGGTTGCAGGTACAGCTCTCTGAACCTGAAAAACTATTAAGCGCTTACATTCAGTTTACAAGAACAAATTTCATATTTATTTTTACTTTTTTTCCATATCGTCGGCTTGGAAAGCTCCTGGGAGCAGCCGGTCAATCGTCCATTCTTCGGTATTGCCGTGAAGATTGGTCAAATAAATCTTCGTATTCCGGTCGCTGAATTCGGCGATAACTTGTCTGCATGCGCCGCACGGCGATACCGGTCCTTCCGTGTCCGCCACGATGGCGATAGCTTCGATCTTGTGCCCGCCTTCGCCTTCCGAAACGGCTTTAAAAATAGCTGTCCGCTCCGCGCAGTTGGTTAAACCGTAGGATGCATTCTCAACGTTGCATCCCCGGTAAACCTTCCCGCCCGTGAGCACGGCCGCTCCGACCTGGAAGCCCGAATAAGGCACATAAGCTTGCTTGCGGGCTTCGATTGCTTCTTGAATCAACTGGTCTTTCATGGATCCGTCCTCCTCGAAGGTCAGGGTTTAGTAAGAAGAAGTGGACTGGCCGCCTTCCATGATTTTAACGCCCGAGCTCGCCCCGATACGGGTTGCCCCGGCTTCGATCATGGCGTTCATATCCTCAAGGCTGCGCACGCCGCCCGATGCTTTGACGCCTACGTCGGGACCTACGGTTTTGCGCATCAGCGCTACGTCCGCAGGTGTCGCTCCGCCTGTCGAGAACCCGGTGGACGTCTTCACGAAGTCCGCTCCCGCTTTAACCGACAGCTCGCTTGCGCGCACTTTTTCTTCGTCCGTAAGAAGGCTCGTTTCGATGATGACTTTCACCAGCGCCTTGCCCGCGGCCGCGTCGACAACAGCTTTAATGTCGCTTTCCACCAGCGTATCGTCCCCTGCTTTCAGGGCGCCGATGTTGATGACCATGTCGACTTCCCCGGCACCGTTTGCGATCGCATCCTTCACTTCAAACGCTTTCACGGCAGACGTCGTGGCGCCCAAAGGAAATCCGATAACCGTACAAACTTTCACGGGTGATCCCGAGAGCTGTTCGGCCGCATAGGCAACCCAGGTCGGATTTACACAAACGGACGCGAATTCGTACTTCTTCGCCTCTTCCGTCAGCTTGGTGATTTCAGCCTTTGTCGCGTCTGCGCGAAGCAGCGTGTGATCGATCATTCCGGCTATGCTCATGTGTTTACACTCCTTGTTTATGAGTTATCATGCCCTTTTAAATAGACAATGTGTGTAGGATTTCATGCCTTCATGATAGCACACACGTGAACATATGTAAAACACATAGTAAAATTATGTTCATGTCATTTTTGTGTCTCCGGGCTTCTTCCGCTCTTTTTCCGGGCATAAAAAAGAGCCCCTTACAGTTTTCTTCACCAAGAAAACCGTAAACGACTCTAGTATGCTTCTTTTCGGTACGTTTTACTAAGGATGCCTGAAATTTCAGGTCTGATCTTTCTTTATGTAAGTTTTAACTTCCGGAGCTTCGTAGGAAGCAAACTGTTCCAGCAGCTTGGCCGGGTCTTCGTTCACCAGCACCATCGAGCGGTACTTATCCTGCATAAACTGCTCCTGATTCATCCGGTCGAAGAGAGCGACGAGGGGATCGTAATAATGATTGATATTGACGAGCCCGAACGGTTTTTGGTGAAGACCGAGCTGCCCCCACGTGTAAATTTCCACAAACTCCTCCAGCGTGCCAGGTCCTCCCGGAAGGGCCATAAATCCGTCCGCAAGCTCCGCCATCTTCGCTTTACGCTCGTGCATGGACTCGACGACAATCAGTTCGGTCAGCCCGTGATGGGAAATTTCCCGGTTCTCGAGCATCTTCGGGATAACCCCGATAACCTCGCCTCCGGCTTCCAGAACCGCATCGGCCACGGCCCCCATCAGCCCGACACTGGCGCCTCCGTATACGAGTGCGAGGCCCCGCTCCGCAAGCTCGCGTCCGAGCCGTACGGCCCCTTCCCTGTAGACTTCAGATGCTCCGTTGCTTGATCCGCAGAAAACCGCTATGCGTTTCATTGTCTGATCTCCTCCATCCTTTTGGTATAAAATCTTCCTTCATTATAGTGGAAAGCGGGGCCGAGGAAAACCGGACGGCACGGCCGATCAAGGCCTCTATCTTTCTTTTGCTTCCGGATTCCCGCGCAATCACGGGCTTAGCGAATTTTTGCTGTCCTATTTCACTCCTATTATCAAGCACCGGACGGAAGTTTATAATGTGAAGAGAAGGAGGTGCGGTTAACGGATGAACAAAGACGCTATTTTCAAATCCGTCTACGAGACGATTTTAAGCAGAGATACCCGTCACGACGGACAGTATTATGTGGGCATTACGTCTACGGGCATTTTTTGCAGGCCATCCTGCCGGTCCCGGACTCCCAAGCCCGAAAATGTGAGGGTGTACAACAGTATCGAAAGAGCTCTGGAAGCAGGCTTTCGCCCCTGTAAAAGGTGCAAGCCCGAAAACCCGAGTCCACACGGGCCCGATGCGGAGCTGGCGGAAACCGTACTCGGTCTGATCCGCACCCGCTATGGCGAAAATCTGACGCTGCACGGGCTTGCGTCCGAGCTGAACATAAGCCCTTACCATCTGCAACGGACGTTCAAACGGACGACCGGGATCAGTCCCTCGCGCCAGCTTCTTCTTACCCGCATGGAGGAAGCGAAGCACAGGCTTGCACGGAGTGAACAGCCTATCGGCGAAATCGCCGCGGCAGTCGGGTTCCGCAGCGCTTCTCATTTCTCCGCCGTCTTTCATAAAACTGCCGGCTGTACGCCGAATGAATTTAGAGAACAGAATGCCCCGAACTCCTGAGTGAGGACGGGTGAAACAAGACAAACGGAGGCGACTAAAATGAACACTCTTTCGGAGACAACCGAAATTTACTGGGCTGCCCTGGTGCATCCCCTTTTCCGAAACAAACCTTTATATGCAGCCGCGACAGACCGGGGATTGTGCCGCATTACGTGGCCGACCGAGAGTCTGGACACTTTGAAAAGCTGGGCCGCCAAACAGATTCCAGGCGCCGTTCTGATTGAAGACGAAGTGCGGATGGCCGGCTATCTCCTTCAGCTAAAAGAATATCTCGAAGGGAACCGGCAGCAATTCGACATTCCTCTCGATATGCGGGGAACGGCTTTTCAGACTTCCGTCTGGAAAGCTCTTGCCGAAATTCCGTTCGGGGAGACGCGCAGCTACTCCGATATTGCCGCAAGCGTAGGCAGCCCCGCAGCCGTAAGAGCGGTCGGTACGGCCAACGGGGCCAATCCCGTTCCCATCATCGTGCCCTGCCACCGCGTCATCGGCAAAAATGCGGCGCTTACCGGTTTCAGAGGGGGCCTTCAAGTCAAAGAAGAGCTGCTCAGACTGGAGGGATTCCATGACTACACGGCAAAAGGACACGCCCGTTTTCAGTTTTGACGAAAACACGGGAATCGCGCACATCGAAACGCCTGCCGCGTTCAGTTACGCGGAAACGCTCCTGTATCTGACGCGTTCCCCTCTGGAATGCCTTCACAGCGTGGAGAACGGCCGCATCTACAAGCTGCTCGAAGCGGGAAAAGAACTGCTTCCGGTCGAAATCAGCAATCCGGGTCCCGGCAGGCTCCAGCTCCGGTTTATGCAGGGCCCGCCCGCAGATCCGGACGCCGTCAGGGAAGCGGCGGCCTACACGGCGGAATGGCTGGACCTTGCCCGGGATATGACGCCCTTCTACGCGACGGCACAGTCCGATCCTCTGCTCGGGCCTCTGGCCTCCGGGTATTACGGGCTCCGCATCATCGGCGTGCCGCATCTGTTCGAAGCTCTCTGCTGGGCGATCGCCGGGCAGCAGATCAATTTAACGTTCGCCTATACACTCGAACGGAGGCTTGTGGAGAATTACGGCAAGAAGCTCGTCTGGGAAGGCCGCACCTACTGGCTGTTCCCGAAACCGGGGGACCTGGCGGACGTGACCGTGGAAGAACTCCGGCAGCTCCAGTTCACCGGCAAGAAAGCCGAATACATCCTCCATGTGGCGGGTCTGATGGACAGCGGCGCATTGTCGAAGGAGGCGCTTCTTGCTTCCGGCTCCTACGAGGCCGCCGAGCGCACCCTGCTGGCCATCCGCGGCATCGGCCCGTGGACCGCGCATTACGTGCTGATGCGCTGCCTGCGGAACCCGGCCGCTTTCCCCATCGGGGACGCGGGGCTTCACAACGCGCTGAAGCAGCTCCTGCACCGCACACAAAAGCCGGCTCTCGAAGAGATCCGGCAGCTTTTTGCTCCCTGGCGGGGCTGGGAGGCTTATGCGGTGTTTTATTTGTGGAGAAGCCTCCTCCCGGAGGGCGCTCCTGCTAGTCAAACAGCAAATCTTCCAGACGCAAGAACGTAACTTCATCGGGAAAATGGTCCAAAGTCGAGCAAACGGACAATTTGTAAGGCCCGTCAAGCTCATACTGCTTGAAAACATGGGTCGGCTGCGGCTCCAGCTCGAACACGCCGCTTCCCCTCTTGCGGATGGCAAAAGAGTCCAACGGAATCGACAAGCCTTTGCCGACCGCTTTGATGTAGCTCTCTTTGAGCGTCCACAGATCGAAGAAATAATTCAGCCGCTCCTCCGGAGGAAGGCTGAACAGGTCGGCTTTCTCCGAGGCGGAAAAGAATCGTTCGGCAATATCCAGATCCACCTGCTGGATCTGCTCCACGTCAATGCCGACTTCCGCTTCGGAAACGCCCGCCGCGACCCAGCAGCCCGAATGCGTCACGTTGTAATGGACGCCGGTACGGGGCGCGGTTACGTGCGGCTTGCCGTACGCATTCGTCCCGAAGCGCAGCTCCGGGTTAGCGACGGCCAATTTCCGGCACAGGCACCATCTCGCGAGGGCGTCCGCGGCAACCGCCCTCACACGGTCCTCCGTCCGGTAGAACCTTTGGGCCTTGGCCCGCTTCTCCTCCGACAGATGGACCATCAGCCGGTCCGCATGTTGTACCGTTTCTTTTTCGTCCAAACGCAGGTTTATCGCATAAATATCCATCTTATATCCCCAATAATTGAAGTTGTTGGCTTAACCGAGGGGGACAGGGCGTATTTCCAATGCGCCCTGTCCCTTTCTACCTTATTGTACCAAATGTAAGAGCCCCTGTGGGACATTCCCCTGTGCTCGCCGTCCTTTTGATACGGCGCGGTTAAAAACACCGCCGGACACAAAGCCCGGTATGTATGGCGAAGCTGCAAGACTGAGATCACCCGATGGACGGCAGCCCTCTGGGGTTGAGGAAATGAAACAGCGGCGACCTAAGACCTGAAAATAAAGTCTTAGACTGCCGCTGTTGTTATTTAACTAACGAACCCGTTAGCTTAACATCTTTAGATAGCAAACCGCATACATTAAACTCTTTACAGATAATCCAAACTATTAAAAATCAAAATCAGCCCAACGATACACATGATCCACGAAATAGCCGATCCTGAATGCTTTGAAATCTTGATTTGAAGCTTTTCCAATGGTCTTTGCATCACACGTCCCAACAATAAATGCAAGGAAAACACAATTAATGGCGGAAGTACCATTATGAAATTATAACCGGCTAAAATCGGGAGCCACTGAAAAACTGCTAAATTGGAGGTTGTCATAAGACCAATAGCAGCAAAATACGGAAATGCCGTGCCCACCTCAATCAATGATGTCGAGAACCCGAGTGCAATCATGGATGTCTTACTTTTGGACTTTGGCCTTGGCAAATCCGATTTTTTACTCTCTGGGTAGTAAAAGCTGGCTATAAACAGAATTCCCCCAATGATAAGCGTAACCCAGCTCACAATCCGATTTTGAAAGATGGAGGAGAACGCAGCTAGTAACATATCCATGCCTAACATGAAAGCAACACCTACAAAAAAATAAAATGCCGCTACTGTAACCAAGTAAATCATTAAGCGAGAACTTAATCGCTCCTTTTCAGTTAGCAGCAAATATACCGTCACCCCTAATGTTGCAGGACTCAGCGTATCTAATAAGGCTAATCCCCCTACCGAAACAAGGAGTTCCAGATTCATGATTCTTCTCCTTGCTCGAAGGAAGAGTCTTGTAGGCAAGAAATGTGAATGTCATATGCTCGTTCCATAAAATCAAGAACTTCCTTATCGATAGGATAAAGTCCTAGTTTCTCAGATTGCTTTGGGGATTTCCTCAAATCCCATAATTTATTTATAAATTCGTTTTCGTCTTTGAATTCTTCCATTTGTTTTTCCAACATACGGCGTATTATGTTTTGCACTCTTGATGAAGCAGGATCTTCTTTCGTATAACGTTTTATCTGACCTAACAAAGCAATCCACTCCAGAGAATCAGGGTCTTCTCCCTTCATTTTGGGGAGCTTTGTCCACAGCTTAATTTCCTTCTCGTTAAACCCATTCTCCTTAAAGGTTAGCAATCTTTTTTTATTTTGACTCGATAACTGAATAAGTTTCTGTACCGCAAGCCATTCATCCCCTCCTTCGACTGCAATCCCATTCATCAATTCCCTCACAGACGACTCTATTTCTCTCAATCTTTCCTGTTCTTCAAGGATATAAGCTAACTGGCTTTTCAAACTGTTCGGCCAATTCCAATTGGAGTCAGATAATATATCTTTAATATCTTGCAACTTGTAACCCATTCCTTTGAAAAATTGGATATATTGAAGCTTCTTCATTTCCTCATCAGAATATAGACGATGTCCCCCTTCTGTTTTGGAGGAAGCTGTCAATAATCCGATCTCATCATAGTACCGAAGTGTTCTGACCGTGATTTTAGTCTGTTTCGCTACTTCTTTGATATGAATCAAGCTGACACCTCCAACGATGGACAATTCTAGTTTTCTGTATCTTTATATACAGCATTTTTGATTAGATAGCCCAATCCTAATCCGACTAATACTCCGGGAAATGCTCGATCCAACATAAGTCCAATTCCTGCTCCTATAATGACACATGCATAAATAATGATATCTCCTTGTTTCATTTTTACACATCCCTTTTGTACAAATCTCTTTCTCCCTGACTTAATGAACATAACTTAAGAGGAACCTCATCATTTGCTTGAGTATACAAGATGACGCAACGTCACTTTCAAGTTTTTTATCAGTAGAAACTGCAAACTATTTCACTCACAGAAGATTAACAAAAGAAGCCTGCTTTCCATCTTTCTAATGGAACCAGGCTTCTGATATTCTTGATTCATCCGTTAGATGTCGTTGGATGCGGGATGAGCGGCGATACGGTTCACCGCAATTGATCTTATACTAAGAGAACGTGAGTTATTGTGTCTATTAGTTGCTCAATATGGCATTTTGGATAGCCGAACATTGTCTAAGTCCCAAGAGATTGAAAGTTTGATCAACCAAATCTAATAAATGTGTCGTTCAAAATAAAAAGTCGATTGCTGTGGGCAATCGACGCTTGAAGCGAGAAACTTTCCTGGTCACTCGCCTTAATATCGTAGCATAGGTGCCCGATTCGGACGGACTCCAGTGGATGGCCGCCCGTTTTGCGACGCCGATTGTCGGGGTCCGGGAGCTGCGAACCATGCGGGTCCCCTGTTTCGCGAGGCGGGCTCCCTCCGCAGGCTCACTTCCCTGCTTAATGCACGAACACGGCGGAAGCCACGAAGTTCAGGACAAAGAGCGCCGCAATCGCGTACAGCAGAGGCGAGCATTTTCTCCATTGGCCGATGGCCACCTTCGTGAGAGGATACGCGATGAAGCCGAAAGCGAGCCCGTCGGCGATGCTGGACGTCAGCGGAATGCACACCACGATCAGGAACGCGGGCAAATATTCCGAGAAATCGTTGAACGGAATGTCCTTCACGCTCATCATCATCAGCGCTCCGATGATAATGAGCACCGGCGCGACGGCATTGCCGGGAATGAGTCCGATGACGGGCAGCGCCAAGGCGGAGAGCAGGAACAGAACCGCCGTTACGAGCGGAGGGATGCCTGTCCGGCCGCCCTCGGAAATGCCGGAGGTACTCTCGGCGGAAGCGATGGTCGGACTGGTCCCGAAAAAGCCGGATACGATCGTGGACACCGCCGCGACCCGGTAAGCCTTCGGGAACTTTTCCTTGTCGGGCAGCATGCCGCTGAGCAGACCCATATTCTCGAACAGGACAATCATCGTCATGGAAAAGACCGCGATCCAGAACGGAATCTGCATGACGCTGAAATCGGCGGCTCCCAGGACTTGCCCGTAAGCCTTCAAATCGACCGCTTTGTCGGCGAGATCTCCCTTGCCCGCAAATCCGAGCGTCAGAACGCTGGTAAACCCGATTCCGATGAGCAAGCTTCCTTTTATGTTGCGGACAAACAGCATAAACGTAACTGCCAGTCCGATAAGCGTCGCCAGCGTGACCGGACTCGTAAAACTGCCGAGCGCCACGTAGTTGACGGAATCGGGCTGTATGATATGGCCTTTCTGCAGGCCGATAAACGTAAGCATGAGGCCGATTCCCGCGGTAATCCCATGCTTCAGCGACGCGGGTACCGCCGATAAAATTTTGCTTCCGAACGACGACACGCTCGCAAGCAGGAAAATGACACCCGACACGACGACAACCGCAAGCGCCTGCTGCCAGGAAAGTCCCAGCGACTGGACGATCGTGTAGGTAAAGAACGCGTTCAGCCCCATGCCGGGGATGACAATAATGGGCGCGTTCGCCCACAGAGCCATCATCAGACAGCCGATAATAGTCGCCGCAATGGTGGCAAGCACTCCCGCGCTCAGCGGCATCCCCGTATCCTGCAGGATAAGGGGATTGACGAGCATAATGTACGCGCTCGTAAAGAACGAGGTGAGGCCTGCCATCAGCTCTCTTTTCCACGTCGTCTCGTGGGCTTCTAGTTGAAAATACCGGTTAAGACCCCGAATCACTTCTATTCCTCCACTCTGCCCCGTCAGTCAACCGCAGTCCGCGCAGCGGATTTATTGCAGTTCAGCCTGCAGACGGTTGGCCTCCGCCAAGATTTTTTCTTCGTCGATCGTCAGGCAGCTTCCGTCGCGGACAACGGCTGCTCCGCCGATATACACATCGCAGACGTCACGTCCGCTGGCGGCGTAGAGCAAATGCGAAAACGCCTGTTCCAGCGGCTGAAGATGCGGCTTGTCGGATGGATCGATCGTGATGAAATCCGCCTTCTTCCCCGCCTCCAGCGAGCCCGTATGGCCCATGCCGATAACTTCGGCTCCGACACGAGTAGCCAGAGCCAGCACCGTTTCGGCGGGAAGCTTGCTCGCGTCTTTGTAGATCCCTTTCTGCAGCAGGGCCGCGGTCCTCATCTCCTCGAACATATCAAGGTTGTTGTTGGAGGCGGTGCTGTCCGTGGCGATGCCGACCTTGACTCCCGCTTCCAGAAGCGCGGCAACGTCCGCCACTCCCGATCCCAGCTTCAAGTTGCTAATGGGATTATGAGCCACGCGCACATCGTACTGATGAAGAATCGCACGCTCTTCCTCGTTAAGCACGACACCGTGGGCCATCACCGTCGGCTGATCCAACACGCCGAGCCGGCGGAGGTGCTCCACGGGACGCACGCCGTAGCGGCTCTCGATGTCGCGGATCTCCAGATCCGTCTCCGATACGTGGATATGCACCATCAGACCGTTCTCGGCCGCGATCCGCGCGCTTTCCTCCAGCGCCGCGGGCGTGCAGGCATACGGGCTGTGGGGCGCAACCATCGTCGTCAGACGTCCGTCCGCGAACGTGCGGAACTGTTTCGCGAACCGCTCCGCGCTGGCGATGTTGTCCCGCTGCTGCCGCTCCGTGCCCAGGCTGAAAATCGTATGCGAGAACGCGCCGCGGATTCCCGTATCGGCAATTTCCTGCATGATGCCGTCCAGGTCGATTCCGTTCGGATTAAACATATCCGAGAAAGTCGTCGTGCCCGACTTCAACATCTCCAGAATGCCGAGCCGGGTGCTGACAGACGCGATCTCCGGCGTAAACCTGGCTTCCATCGGCCAAATCTTCGTCTCCAGCCACGGTTTCAGCAGCATATCGTCGCCGATCCCCCGCAGGATGGTCATTACGATATGGGAGTGAACATTGACGAGGCCGGGCATAACCCATTTGCCGCCCAGATCGACGACCCGGTCCACCGCGGCCAGCCGTTCTCCGGAATGAGCGCCGATATAATCGATGATGTCGCCGCTGACGACCATCATTCCGCTTTTGTACTGCCGGCTGCTTTCATCTATGGTAAAAAAGTGACCGTTCACATAGGCTGTATTCAAAACCATCTCTCCAGACTTATCTAAGTTGTAGAAAAAGGTAAGGCATGAAACCCGCTGTCAGGGGCTAGTATTTGTGAAACCCAAATTCATTACACCTATTATAGGTATGGTTTGAACATATGTAAATATTAATTTGAAATTTATTTTATGTCTGCCCATTCTATTTTATGCCATCCTTCTTTCCAAGCGTTCCACTCGTTTATCCGGGCGCAAAAAAGAACCCTGGACAGCAATATCCAGGATTCCTTGAGCGTATCGGCCCGAACGGCCGGACGGCCGCTACAGGTCGCTGCGGCCGACGATGCCTTTGATCAGCGCCACGAAGTTAGCGCGCACCATCTCGGTCGTCTCCATAACTTCCGCATGGGAAAGAGGCTGTTCCAGGATGCCCGCGGCCATGTTGGAGATGCAGGAGATGCCCAGCACTTCAAGCCCCGCATAGCTCGCGGCGATTGCCTCCGGCACGGTGGACATGCCTACCGCGTCTCCGCCGAGCGCCCGCACCATGCGGATCTCGGCCGGCGTTTCGTACGAAGGGCCCGTGAGACCCGCATATACGCCTTCTTTCAGGCTCATGTTCAGCAAGCCTGCGGTTTCGCGAGCCGCTTCGCGCAGCCTTTTCGAGTAAGCCTCGGACATATCGGGAAAGCGCGGACCCAGCTCCGCGTCATTGGGTCCGATCAGCGGATTGGACGCCATCAGGTTGATGTGATCGGAGATCAGCATCAGGTCCCCCGGCTCCAAGCTTACATCGACCCCGCCCGCGGCATTGGTCAGGAGAAGCGTCTTCACCCCGAGCCGCTTCATGACGAAAACGGGAAAGACGACCTTGTTCATGGCATATCCTTCATAATAGTGAAAACGTCCCTGCATGGCGACAACCGGCTTGCCTTGCAGCATTCCGCATACGAGCCGGCCCGCATGTCCCTCAACCGTCGATACCGGGAAGCCGGGAATCTCGTGATAAGGAATCACGACCGGATTCTCGATTTCATCGGCGAGAACGCCGAGGCCCGAACCGAGAATTAGGCCGACCTGCGGCGTAAAGGACAACTTGTCCTTAATATAGGCGGCCGCCTGCGATACGTGGTTAGTCTGTGTTGTCTGTGTCATTTCGTGAAGTCCCCCTGGTTCGGTGCGTGACAAGACAGCCCGGCAGGGGCGCGCCGCGTATTGTGCCGGCCCGCCGTCAGGCCGTTGCCGTCTGCCCCCCGTCATGTTTGGCGATGAGCGCTTTGGCCGTCATCTGGTCAGTGATGAGCGTATTCGCATAGCCTCCGCGGAGAGCGCCGTAAATGGCGTTTACCTTTCTCATTCCGCCGGCTACGAGAATCGCCTGTTCTTTCTCCTTTAAATCTTCCAGTTCGATTCCAATGGTGCGGTCGTTCAGGCTGGTATGGCAGATCTGTCCTTTATCGTCGAAATAACGGGAACAAATGTCGCCCACGGCTCTGCTCTGAATGACTTCCAAATCTTCCTCGGTCATGTAATTGGACTGGATCAGCACCGATTCGGCATCCGGCAGCCCGACCGTAAAGATCGCGATATTGGCCAGCTTTCCGAGATCCAGTACGCGGCGGATATGCCGGTCGGACTGAATCGCCTGCTTGACCAGACTATGATCGACGATAGCCGGGAGATAGAGGAAATACGGCGTAACATGGAACGCCCGGCTGAACAGATAGATGATTTCGGACGGAGAGATCGTGATGTCCGCATGGCTCACACCCCCGTTCAACTGCACGACGCGGGAATCCGTCAGCCCCTTCTGCTGGAGGTTCGCCGCCACCTGGTACATCGTGGTTCCCCACGAAGCCCCGATAATATCTTTGTCTTTTACCGTGGTCATCAAGTAGTGCGCAGCCGCTTCGCCGATAAATTTCTTGACGATTTCGTCGTCATAAGTCGGCACGAAGGCAACGACCGCTTTTTTCAAATGGAACTTCTCCCGTAACGTAACCGCAAGAGCTTCGCAATCTTCCGAAGGGTCCGCGATGTGAATCTTCACGATTCCTTCTGTCTTGGCCTGCTGCAGCAGGCGCGACACGGTCGGACGAGATAAGCCGAGCATTTGCGCAATCTGGTTCTGATTATAGTCCAGCTGGTAGTATAATTTGGCTACCTCGATTATCTTTCTGAGCTTTTCATCTTCCATCGGAGCTTTTCCCTGCCTCGCATCATGAAATTATGTTCAATATAAAAGTGACATCATTTCATTTCCTGAGTATAAAACATCCTTTTATGAAAATCAATCCAATCCAGGCCGGAAATGAATGAAGATGAGCGTGAGTTCAATAAGCACTTCTCTTCATTATACCATTTTTGAGAGCGTTTACGGCGGCGACCGTGCACAAATTGACAAACTATGTTCGCTATCCCTCTATTGTTGCCCCCAAACGCTCATGTTACAATGGGGCTACTTTTGTTAAGGGGGAATTCTTTTGTTCAAAGGCAAATTTGTTTCAGCTTTATCTGTAAGCGCAATCATTTCTTCGATTCTGGCAACCTCGATTTACGCCCAGACGGCACCGCAAATCACTCATACCGACTGGATGCAAAAAAAAGCGATCATCGAAGGCTACGAAGGCGGCGCCCTGGCCTTAGATCGCAGCGTTTCGACGGCGGAGCTTGCAACTATTCTCGCCCGCTCCAAAGGAGCTTCCCTGACGGCGGACGCTTCGATTTCCCACTGGGCCTCGGCTTCCCTGTCCTGGGCCAAAAAGCAGGGCTTGCTGAGCGAAGCGGAAGTAAACACGCCGAACGCCGTACTCAGCGCCGCAGCCGTTACCGAAATCGCCAAAAAAGCCGGGTATGACGTCAAACTGACGGCCGGTGCCGACTCCGTATCCCGGAAAGATTTTCTGCAGGCCCTCGGCGAAGCCATCACCTTACATATTACGATCGGACATACCAACGACGTTCACGGACACATCGAAGAAAACAAGTCGCTGAAAGAGTTCGGTTACGCTAAAATCGCAACGCTCGTGAAAGAAATGCGGGCGGAAAACCGTAATTTTATGCTGATGGATGCGGGAGATACCTTCCAAGGAACCGTTTTTGCCAATTTGTTCAAAGGCGAGTCCATCGTGCCGCTTCTGAACTACCTCGATTACGACGCACAGGCGGCGGGCAACCATGAATTCGATTTCGGCTACGAGCAGCTGCTCAAGCTCAAAGGCATGGTCGATCACCCGATCATTTCTTCCAACGTGTTCAAAAAAGAAGACGGCACGGAGCTGCTCCAGCCGGTGCATTATACCGAAATCGGCGGCAAGAAATTCGCCATCCTCGGCTTTACGACCGCGGATACACCGATCGTGACTCATCCGGATAACGTAAAAGCGCTGGAGTTCAAGGACCCTATCGAAGTAGCGAAACAGCTTGTGCCCGAGCTGAAGAAGAAAGTCGATCACGTCATCGTCGTCTGCCATAACGGCATCGAAGTCGACCGCGAAATGGCGAAGACCGTTCCCGGCATCGACCTGATCATCGGCGGCCACTCCCACACCCAACTGACGAAGCCGGAGCTCGTAAACGGCACGTACATCGTGCAGGACTGGGAGTACGGCAAGTCGATGGGCCGCGCGGACTTGTACTATTACAACAAGGAGCTTGTCGGCTTTACCGGCGGCCTGATCGAGTATGACGAGAAAGTAGAACCCGATGCCGAAATGGCGAAACTCGTTAAAGATATCGTCGGCCGCGTTGACGGGCAGCTTGATGTGAAAATCGCCAAAACCGACGTTCAGCTTGACGGGGAACGCACCCTCGTGCGCGCGAAGGAAACCAATCTCGGCAACCTGATCGCCGATGCTATGCTCGCCAAAACCAAGACAATCGGCGGACAGGAAGCCGATGTTGCGCTTATTAACGGCGGCGGTATCCGGACCCAGGTGAAAGCCGGAGACATCTCGAAGAAAAATCTGTACGACGTGCTCCCGTTCCCGAACACCCTGGTCGTCCTGGAGCTTACGGGCAGCGAGCTGAAAGCGGCACTCGAAAACGGAGTCGGCAAAGTGGAGAGCGGCGAAGGACGCTTCCCGCAAATCGGCGGCATGTCGTTCACTTACAACCGCAGCAAACCCGCAGGCGAAAGAGTGGTCGAGCTGAAGGTCAAAGGCGAGCCGGTTGACCCGGATAAAACCTACAAGCTGGCTACGAATGACTTTATCGCGGCCGGCGGCGACGGTTATGCCATGATGAAGGATAAGAAAGTGTTCGACTCCGGCTTCACGCTTTACGATGTCGTGGAAGAAGCCTTGATCAAGCAGGGAACCGTTAATCCGAAAGTCGAAGGACGTATCGTCGAAGTAAAATAAGAGCTGCACGCTTCCCGTACCCGTTAGCGGCTTGCTCAAAAAATAAAAAGGCCCGCAGAATATCCCGTCTGCGGGCCTTTCTTTTTTCGGTCAGATCCCTTTCGTATCCCTCAGTTCGATGATCGTCCCTTCGGGCGCCGTCAGCTTGCACAGCTTTCCGTTTTCTACCGTATAAATTTCCTCACCGTTTTTGAGCCTGAACTCAGCTCCCGATTCCTTTAAGCGGCGGACCTCTTCTTCAAGATCCTCCACCCATAAACAAAAATGAACGATTCCCCGTGAACCCGTATTCACCGGCTGAAGCTCTTCACCGGCCTTGCCGGTTTGCAGCTCGATATAGAACTCGCCGAGCCGCAGCCAGGAATTATAAGCCCGTGTATGAAAACCGGGCGTTTCCTGCACAACCTCGAAGCCGAGCGCATCCCGGTAAAAAACCAGCGATTGTTCATAACAATCCGTTTGAATGCAGATGTGGTGGATAACTTTTGCGGACATAACGCCATTCTCCTTCGCGGCCTGCTTATGAAATGTGTGTATGTGTACAGGCTGTGCACAAACTCGATGATAATCCATCTTCAGGAGAGCCGCAATGTTTATCCCCGATAAAAGAAACAAGCCGCCGGTCTGTAAGATTCAGGCGACAGCTTGTTTTGCACGATCTTCTAAACCTTTACCGCCTCGGCCGCATACACTTTCACATCGAGCGGAGCGGCGAGAAATTCGCCGGCTTTGCCGGTGAAAGCCGTAAAATGAGCGCTGGAATTGTGGCTGGTCACCGCCTGCTGATCCTTCCAGACCTCCACCATCGTATAGGTGTGCTCCTTCTCCGCATGTTTGTACAGATCATACGAAACGTTGCCGCTCTCGCCTCTCGAAGCTTCCACGAGCGGAAGAATGTCTTTCAGAAACGCTTCGTCTTTGCCCGGCTGCAGCCGCATGGCCGCGTGAATAATAATCATGATATGTCAGCCTCCTTTTATAGTAGACAGCCTCTTCCCGCAGGGGATTCTCTTGTATCTTTTCCCAACGTTAGCTTCATTAATTACTTCAATAATAAAATATTAATTTATAAAAAATATAAAAGAAAAAAGACCGGAAAGCAAAAAAAGCCCCGGCCCGGGCCGAAACTTTTTCAACTGTTACCGGCAAAACTTAACCCAGTCCCTTTCCGTCTTTTCCCGACAAGAAATCCCGGACCCGGCGTCCTAACGCCTCCCGTTCTTTATAGGTGTTGTACAAACGTCCGTCTACAACCGCGGCGTTTCCGAAGAAAAAACGCTCGTAAACCGCCTGCCTGCCGCCGAACGCACTGACGCTGAGCTCCCACGCAAGCCGGGATAATTTCACGTTTTCTTCGGCGCTCAGGTCAATCCCCCTCAAGTAAAGGTTCAGCTGCCCGCCGATCTCGGTGCCGAAATCCGCTTCGTCCGGAATCATGATCAGCCCGCTGGCTCCGAGCAGCTGGATGATTTCCAAAAACCGCGGATACACTTTCGGAAAATAGGAGTTGGCCGCAAGAAGCGGTCTCGAGTCGGGAAGCATACTTCCCCATTTGTCCCGGGACGCCCCTTTTTCCGCCGCAATCTGGAACGCCTTGAGCGTCTCCAAAGCCACGATAACCTCCGTTACTTTCTCGGTTACATGGCTGAAGCCGTCGAGCCCTCCTACTTCGACCATTCGTTCAAGTGTGCCCAGAATGAATTCCGTTTTAGCGATATTTTTGCACATGATCTGCATACCTGCGTGGGTATGGAACCGGCTTTCGTCCACAAGCTGCCAGGCCATCCTTTCGTCCCCGCATATAAATACACGGTCCCACGGCACGAGCGCATCTTCAAAAAGGACCAGCGTATCCATTTCCTCAAACCGGGAGCTCAAAGGGTAGTTGTAGGCCGATTCGCCCCCGACGAAGCTCTCCCTGCATACGAAGCTCACGCCGGCCAGATTGCTCGGCACCGCAAAAGCAAACGCGTACGGACTGTCCTCGCCGCCCCCGTACGGAAATGGGGCCGGAAAAACGAGGATTTCATCCGACGTCGCCCCTTGCGTATCCAGCAAGAACGCGCCTCGGACCACGATCCCGTCTTTATTCTTCTCGACCACCCGGGCGGCGGCGTCTTCCTCGAAGGTCCGCAGAAAAGCGGGCATTCTCGCCGCTTTCGGCTGAATGAACACGTGTGAGAGCGTCACGTCGTTTTCCCGGCAGTATTCGTAATACCGCCTCAAGTTATCCGCGTATTCGGGAGATTCCTTCTCCATCAGACCCGCCGCTGCGGCGAAAGCCATGATGGCCGTGTTCATATAATCGGGAGCGCGCCCCAGGAAACCGTGATGGGCCGATGCCCACGCCTGCATCATCTGCCTGCGCAGCGCAAGATCTTTCTTCGTCTTCGGCTGCAGGAAGGATAACCCGACCGGGTCCCCTGTCGAAGGTGAAGCATACGTCATTTTCGCTTGCCATTCCTCCGCCTGCTGCATATCATACATGGAAGCTTGTGTCGCCATCAGTCCCTTGAAAGCTTGATGCTCCGAAATCAATCCCCGCACCCGTTCTCCCGCAATCCAGACGTCCGGAAGATGCCGGTTAATCCGTTCTATATAGTCGCTGCCGTTTTTAACGGGCATTAGAATCGCCTCCTCACTCTAGGGTTACATTATTCGGGCGAAGGCGGATTGGTATGAGCGGGTACCTAATGAGCGGGTAATCGGAGCGATTTTCTATCCTGAGATGAGTCTGGGGGACAAGTCTTATTCCTCTAGACAAAAAAGACCCCCGGTTCCTCACGGAACCGAAAGCCTTTCCCGATACGGCTTCAAAGAAGTCCGGCCTCCGCCGCCTTTTCCACGGCTTCTTCCCGGTTGCGCACGCCAAGCTTGGCGTACACCGTGGACGCATAGTTCCGGACCGTTCCGTCCGACAAGTACAGCTTGGAAGCGATGGACTTGTAGCGGAGCCCTTTG
This sequence comes from Paenibacillus sp. GbtcB18, assembly GCF_019091125.1. Taxonomy (NCBI): domain Bacteria; kingdom Bacillati; phylum Bacillota; class Bacilli; order Caryophanales; family Paenibacillaceae; genus Paenibacillus; species Paenibacillus sp. GbtcB18. The sequence continues at coordinate 43,425 of NZ_JAGXJX010000008.1, read as the reverse complement.
GACAGCATCCGCAAAATCTCGATTTCGCGCGGAGTCAGCTCGTAGTCCTCTCCGGCAGGGGCCGCCGTCTCCGGAAGTCCGGCCTTTTCTGCCGGCTCGGAAGTATCGGGGACGCCACCTCGACCCGAAGCTTTGACCGCTTCTCCCATCTCGCCGAACAGCTTCGTCGAGAGATCCTGCGCGATCATCGTGCCGCCCTGATGCACGAGACGGATCGTCTCGGCTAGCTCCTTCGGCTCGATCGATTTGAGCAGATAGCCGTCCGCGCCGCTGCGCAGCACTTCCAGCGCCTTGTCCGGCGCCTGGAAAGTCGTCAGGATGACGACCCGGACATGCGGCCATTTCTGCTTGATCGTCCGCGTAGCCGCAGTGCCGTCCATGTTCGGCATATCCAGATCCATCAGCACCAGATCGGGCTCCAGCTCCGCACAAAGCTCCACCGCCTGCTCGCCGTCTCCGGCAAGTCCCGCAACAGTCATGTCCTTTTGGCCCTGCAGAAGGGTCCGGAGGCTTTCGCGGATGAATGCCTGATCGTCGGCGATCAGCAGGCGGATCACTTCGCCTCCCGGCTCCGCCTGGCGCGGCAGGGTGCACGTCACGGTCGTTCCGACGCCCTTCTCCGAATAAACGGAGACCTGCCCCTGCAGGCTTGCGGCCCGCTCCTTCATCGCCTTCAGGCCGAAGCCCTCCGACAGAGACTCGCTGCCCTCGCCGTTATCCCGCACTTCCAGCCGGGTTTGCCGGGGCTCGAACTGCAGCGTCGCCTGAATCTCCGCGGCCCTGCCGTGCCGCACCGCATTCGTGAGCGCTTCCTGCAGGCAGCGGTAGAAGGTCATCTTCGCCTGCTGAGGCATGGCGGTTTCCTCCCCGAGCACCCGCAGGCTTACGGTAACCCCCGAACTGGCCTCGAATTCGCGCGCCAGCTGCTCCAGCGCCTGCCGGAGAGAGGACATTTCCTCCGAGGCGCCCATTCCGTGCAGGAAGTCCCGCACTTCTCCCATGCTTTTGCGCGTTACGGCTAAGAGAGCCTCCAGCTTATGCTCCCCCTCCTCCGTCGCGATATCCGGGCGCAGCGTTTCCAATCCCATAATGAGCGAAGTGTACGAATGCCCCATCGTGTCGTGCAGATCCTTCGCGAGCCGGTTCCGTTCTTCAAGCAGGGTGACTCGCTCCACTTGGGACATGTACTGCTCCAGAACGCTGTTCTGGCTGCGGATAATTTCATTTTGCCGGTAATTCACCATCAACAAATTGAACGCGTATCCGATCGCATATGCCAGCCCGACTTGAGGCGCAATTTCCCAAAACGGCTTCGCTGGTTCGGATAATTGAACCATCACTAGAGGCACCAGCAGAACGGCCGCCGGACCCGACCAGCGGTACGTTTTCTCCACACTGTTGGCTGCGATCAGGGCGGCGGGCACGAGGAAGGTTAAATAAGCTTCGGGAAATAACGAAGTTAAATAGATACTGACGCCTCCGGATAAAATCAGCTCGGGAACGGCATAAGCCTTCGTGTTCACCTGCAGCAAGATCCATGGAATCGAGAAAGCGGAGATTTCCCAGCACAGAACCAGCCACAGGGGAAGGTTTAAATCATTTTGAAATTGCACGGTCGTGATTATGGTGGAGAAAGAGACCAAGATACGGATGATAAAGAGAGTCCATTCGTACCAGAACCACTGCTTGACCGCATCGAACATGTCTATCACCTCTTTGTCTGGCTGCCTGGCTTGCCGCCCGTTTGTTCTTGTCCTTACTATGCCACGGCAAGCTGCGGCTGTCTACGTGTGAAGCCGTTCGAACATCCGCTGGATGTAGCGCCCGACCAACAGCGCCGAGCTCCGGCCCAGTTTTGCGCCTGCATAAGCGAGCAGAACGCCCCCGACCATCACGAAGAGAGATTTCACAAACGTGTCCACCCGAATCCCCGCAAAGTAGATATCCAGGTAGGGAACCGCAAGCGGAACCAGAATGAAGATGATAGGCGCGACGTAGCAAAGCACAGTTAGAAGAAGGGTAAGCAGGCCAAGCGGGAATTTCAGCATCAGCCAGCCGATGATCGTCCAGTTCCGGCGGTCCGTAAGCTCTTCTTTCGCCTGCTGCCACACGGAGCCTCCGTTTTTTTCCGGCCGCTCGTAAGGTTCTATGGAAATATCCGTATAAATTTTGGTTTGTATTCTTTCATAACGGGCAAACGTGCGAGTGCTGCGCATGACGTAAGTGATCATCGGCAGTCCGATTAAGGTAAAAGCCATGCTCAAGCTGAACACCAGGCTGACTAAATAGAAGCAAAAGTAAAACACTCCCGTAGCGAAAGTAAGCAGTAAGAAGTAACACGTCTGCAAACTTTGCATCATCTCTTTTTTCATGGAATCTCGGTCCTTTCTTGTTCGTTCTCTTGTTTTCGTTGTGTACTGTGTCCTCTCTGGTTGCTTGTATCCTAAACCGCCTGTTGTCAGCTGCGCCAGTGAGCAAATGTCATATGACACTCACGTCCAGGTAAAATGTGGTTTCATGACGGAAGAACACTGGCTGATTTGACGGGAAGTCTGTGATATTGGGGATATCACGGAAGGAGACACCGTTTGTAAGCGGCACTCCCCGTCTGAATCAATCGCCAACGGACACAAAAAAACAGTACGCGAAAAGGAGAATCCACCATGAAAAAAACGGTACGCCACGCAAGTCTTGCTCTGCTCGTCCTGTCTTCCTCTATCTTTACGGCCTGTACGCCGGACAAGCCTGCCACCAAGCCGCCCGAAGCGTCACAGCCCGATAAAGGTGCCTCGCAGGGACCTGTCGACACCAAGGAGGTTGAAGCGTTTGCCGATCCTATATTTGCCGAGAAAATGAAAAAGTACAACGTCAACGGTTCCAGCTTTGTGGTCGTCAAAGACGGCAAGGTCGTGCTCAATAAAGGGTACGGCTATGCGGACAAGGAAAAGAACATCCCCGTCGACAAAGACACCGTATTCCAGATCGCCTCGGTCACCAAAACGTTTACCGCCCTGGCCGCCCTGCAGCTTGTGGATGAGGGGAAAATGGAACTGAGGGGCGACATCGAGCTCTACCTGGGCGGCTTGAAGGTGCCCAACAAAACGGGTACGCCGCTCACGTTATTCGATCTTCTCACCTATACAAGCGGGGTCGATTATCCGGACATTACGACTTATGTAGGACCCGAATTCGTCGATCAGGATATCCCCACGAAGCCTTTTCTGGCCGAACACATGCCTACGGTTGTGCGCAAGCCGGGAGAAGCCTACACTTACGACAACTTCGCCTTTCTGCTGGCCGGGCATGCCGTTGAGAACGTGAGCGGGCTGCGTTATGACAAATACATGCAGGAAAAGGTGTTCAAACCGCTCGGCATGAATTCCACGAGCGCCCGCTTTACATCGGAACTGCTTGCGAGAATGGCGGCTCATTACGATCCGAGCGGCAAACCTGTGCCGACTGAAGGGCATGCGCCGACGGACGGACCGCAGGGCAGTATCATCTCGACGGCCGAAGATATGTCCAAATATTTGATCATGCAGCTTCAAAAGGGCAAATACGACGGCAAACAGCTCGTCAGTCCCAAGAGCATGGACCTTATGCACAACTATCAGGTTTTCTCGGAAAAGTCGATGCCGATTACAACCGCCGGCTTTGAGGGGTATTTTCCGGAGCTCAAGAACGGCCATCATGTGGTGCTGAAAGGCGGAAACATGACGGGACACCAGTCCCTGATCGTTCTTCTTCCGGATAAGAATACGGGGTTTTTTATGTCCTATAACAATGACTCCATGATGAGCGTGGAAGTTTATGAAGCGTTTATGGACCACTATTTCCCTACCGAGAAACAACCCGAGAAGCCGACTTACATTCCGTTGAATGAAAAAGAAGCGCAGCAGTACACGGGCATGTACCAGAATACACGCCTGCTGTTCCTAAAAACGAAGTTTTCCTACGATAACGGCAATCTGATCATGGAAACCAATTCCTCGGGCAAGCATACCCTGAAAATGATCCATCCGCTGCTTTTCGAAGATGAGTCCGGAAACAAGTTAGCGTTCAAAAAAGACAGCCACGGGCAGATCGAGTACTTCTATTACTCGAACCGGAACAGCATGGATTTCGCTTCCGATGCCCAGAAAGTGCATGAGAAAACTCCGTTTGATGATGTCGCCAAAGACAGCCCCTACAAAACCCACATCGATAACTTGAATACGTGGGGAATTATGGGCGCATGTACGGGCAATTCGTTCCAGCCTCAGAGTACGATGACCCAGGGTGAATTTGCGGACGTGCTTTTGAAAGCCCACGGGTGGTACGGTATTGTGTTTTCGGTCGAAGGCAACAAAAAAATGATGGTCGCCGGTATCCCGGGCTTCGACCGGAACGCTCCGGTCACACGGCAGATCGCCGCCGCCATGGTCCAGAACATGAAGCAGCTTGAGCCTGCGTCGGAAGTCAAGCTGGCCGGAACGACCGACGAGTGGGCGGTTAAAGCCGTCACCGCTCTGGTGTCGCAGGGCATCGTAGATCCCGGCGCCTCCGTTAAACCGGACGGCTCGGTCGATTTCCGCTCCAAGCAGCCGCTGCTGCGCCAGGAAGCCGCCGTGCTGCTGGATAAAGCGTTCGGCTCCTATACGCTGCCGCTTAAGGTGCAGTAAACCCTCGGCTGGAGCCGACGTCCAGCCCGCCGAACCACACCGTGGCCGAGACAGTCGCGCCGGGAGGAGCATGGAGCCGCTTTTTCTTGAAAAAGCCGCCCTGCTCCTCTTTTTGCGCCCATTCCGGCGGAACCAGCAGCTCAACGCCTCCGAAGGCGCAGCGGACCCGGACATGCTCGGTTCCCAGCAAGCGGGACCAGCGCAAGGTGGAGCTGCCCAGCCCGATCCGGATGTCCGCCTCGCCCGGCAGGCCGGCCAGAGACACGTCGCCGCAGCGAAGCCGGACTCGGACGCGGTCCGACCCGGTGTAACCGGAAACCTCGCCCGAGAAACCTTTCACGCTGAGCGGGCCGTATCCGCCGTTAAGGCTGATCACTCCCGCGAGAAAGGTTAGATCCACGGCGGTGTCTTCCGGCAGATGGATGTCGATGCGCAGCCGTTCTTTCTGGCCGTGTCTCAAGTACGCGGGAAGATTGCGGCCTTTAAGGATAAGCCGGTCTCCCTCCCTTGCCGTGTATGCGGGAAACAGGTGGTACTCTCCCGACAGCTTCACGTACGCTTCCTCCCCGGCGTCGAAATGCAGGTGGAGGTTCCCGAGAACAGGCATATCCAACTCCAAAAACTTTAATCCGGCGGACGGTACCGCCCTAAAGTCCGTCCCGCTTCTATCGGTCCTGATCATACCGTCACTTCCTTCCGGTTGCGATGGATAGCTGGTTATGTCCGGTAAACGGAGTCCCCGGCCTCACCGGACTACCGTCTCTTTTGCCCGTTGTTTTCTGTGTGGTCGACCTCCGCTATGCGTCACAAAACAATCGCTCAGAGTCGCTCGGAGTCTGACGCCCTTTCTCTTAAATGTCCGTCGTCCAATCTACCGCCGTCTCCCGCCGTTCTTTGATCTCACCGGCTCCCCCGTTCATTTTCTTTATCTGCCGCTACCCTCATCATACGACGGCTCTCCCCCGTAATCACCGGACGCGGGTTGGAATTTGCTCTCCTCCTCCGGCAGGAATTAACTTCCACAAAGAACAAAACCTCCATTCGCTTCAAGCGAGATGGAGGTTTTTGCGCCAGGCGCCGATTTGCTTGTCCTAAATCAACGGCGGTCGGCCGTACCCTTTACAGCTTTGCAGCTTTGCTTGCAGCCGGTCAGCTAGGAAAGCCTATCCGTGCAAACTAGCGGGTTACTTTAACCACCATTTTCTCGCTGGAGGTAACACCCGAGGCATTTACAAGCTCCGCATGGTACTCATACGTTCCGGGAGCCCGTCCCGTAAGGCTGGTTACTGCGCTCTGAGCGCCCGGAGTCGATTCTTTCAGCGCTTTCGTTTCGATCAGCTGACCGTTTTCATACAGCCGGTATTCGGAAGCGTTGGTGCCCCACCACATGTTCATCGTCACCTTGTAGGTGCCGTCGCCGTCCCAGTTGTCTTGGGAAAGAACCGGCTTGCCCGGTGCGGCTTCCGTCACGTTCACGACGAGCGGCGAACTTACGGTCGTTCCGTAAACGTTGATCAGCTCGGCCGTGTACGTGTACGTTCCGTTCGCTTTGCCTTTAATGTCCGTTTTGACCGTCTGCGCAACCGGTGAAGCGTCCTTCAGTGTCTGCGTGCTGATCAGCACGCCGTTCTCGTACAGCTTGTACACGGAGCCGTTGGCGCCCCACCACATGTTCATCGTCACGGTAAAGCTGCCGCCTTTGAGGCCATCATAGCCATTGTTCGAGGACAGCACCGGCTTGCCCGGAACGCCCGTTGCCAGAGGCTTGGCGGACGTAACGGTGACCGCGTTCGACACGACGGTGACGCCATTCAGCGTTACCGAAGCCGTCAGATCCGCGGTTCCTTCGCCGACAGCCGTAAGCCTTCCCTGCGCGTTTACCGTAACCGCCGCTTCATTGCTGCTGCGGTAAACGACATCCGCGACGGTTAAATCGGCTGCGGTGCCGTTGCTCCATGTGCCGCTCACACGAAGATCAGTCGTTTCACCGGGCTTCAGAACGGTTTTGCCGGAAGTGAGCTCTACCTTGCTAAGCGTCAGGCTCGCCTTTACGTTGAAGCTGAGCGCATCCTCCGCCGTATTCCCGGCAAGGTCTGTGACACGGTACTGCACGGTATGCGGGCCGACAGCCAGCTCGCCTGCTTTCAACGTCACACCGGCGGCAATTTCCTTCCCGTCCAGAAGCAGCTTCCGGTCCGCAATTCCCGATCCCGCATCCGTGCTCAACAGATTGAAGGTTAAGGAATCTTTGTCCGTCACATCGGAGACAGCTTGTCCGTTCAGCGTCAGAGACGCGGCCGGAGTCGTTTTATCCAGCTTGATACGGAGGGTTTTAGCTTCCTCCTTATTGCCCGCAGCGTCCGTGGAATAGTAACGGACGATGTTCGTCCCTTCGGTTTCGACGGTGAACGGCTCCGAATAGCCTTTCGCCTCTCCGCCGTTGATATCGTACTGCGTCAGAACGGCAGCCCCTTCTTTATCGCGGGCCGTTAAAGTAACGGTAACGTTCTTGTTAAACCAGCCCTCCGCGTTGGCCGTTTCCGAAAGAGCGGCTTCCGTTACGGGAGCCTCCGTATCCGCCTGTGCCGTGAAATCGGACAGTCCTCTCGGCTTAAGTTGGAACGCGCCTTTGAAAATCGCCGCCGCACCGCGAATGTCAACGGTTTGCCCTTCTTTATACGGGAAAGAAGCCAGCGTAAGCCCCGTGCGCGCGTCTACGCGGATGTGGTTCACCACGTCTCCTTTGACGGCGTCAAACTCAAAGGAGCCTTCCGGCACCGCACTTTTGACAGCGCCGATTGTCACTCCGCTCAGCTCGATGAGCTGTCCCTGGTTGCCTGTTGTCACGGCATCGGTCTTCACAGGCGTAGGAACAGCCGAAGTGCCTGTTTTGGCGACTTCGACCGGATCGGTTAATTCCAGTTCCGAATTGTAGACGGCCGTAGAGGCCGTCACCTTCACTACATCCCCGGCGTGAAATCCGCCGAGGTTCTGGTACACATAAATACCGCCGGTAGCGTCCTGCAGATAGAAGGACTGGCCGCCGAAGATGCCCGGCTCTGTCGTAACGACGCCTTCCAGCGTCACCAGAGCTCCTTCGCCTTTGCCGCGCGCTTCGACAACGGTAATCTTCGCCGGAATCGGGCCCTGCTCATCCGGCAGCGGCTCGACCGGCACATTCGCAATCGACACGGCTTCCGTCTTCAGGTTGGTTCCATTCTGGCGGAGCCTGAGGTTAGCCGCGCCGGTCGTGCCCGGCTTAATGCGGACGGTCAAATCCTTGTAAGCATGGCCTTTGCTGTCGGATGTGAGGCTGAAAGCCGCGCTGTATCCGTAAGAGGTCGGCCATGTGCCGTCCGCATTCTGCACCTGCGCCACCTGCGTGCCTCCTGTGGCCAAGTAAACGCCTGCACTGTAACCCGAAACGGTCGTGTTTGCAGGCAGGTTGTCGATGACGACGCGGATCTTGAATTCCGCCGCGTTCGGCAGAGTCGCCTGACGGACGAAGCTGTACGCCGGATTGGAAGGCACCGTCGTACCGCCGCCGCTGCCGTAGGAGCCGGACTTGAACGTGCCGCGGTCATACCACTTATAGCCCGCGTTCGGTGCCGCCCAAGGCTCTGTTTGCGGCTCAGTCGAAGCCGCCGGGGCCTCGAAAGGCAGCAGAGCCGTCGGCTGGTCGAGCTGGAGGCCGCTTACCTGGGACAGGCTCGTATAGCTTTCTTTCTTCGCCAGCCAGTTGATCGTATTGACGAGCAGTACGCCGTCATTCGCTTCTTTAAAGCCGTCATAGGTCTTCTTCGTCGCACCCGTATCCTCGCGCAGATACTTCGGCGTGGCATCCTCGACCGGGGAGGAATCGCCGATGAAGGCCGCTTTCCCCGCACCCTTCTTGGCTACGGCCACATAAGGTCCTTCCGCCACTCCGCCGCCGTTGTAGACGCCCTGATCGACCGCGTTGGCCCAAGCCGCTTTCGTCTGCGGCAGATACACGATGCCCTTCGCCTTGGCCGGATCGATGATAGCCAGCGTGGAGCCGGCGTGCATCGCCACCGAGGATACGCCCTTCGTGATGCCGAAGGCCTGTTCCGGAGCTACAATGTTGTTGGCCGTGATATCGCCGAGCGCATTATAGCGGAAACGGACGCCGAACTGGGAGCCGAGCCAGTCGGAGCTGACTACGCCCTGCATAGCCTCAGAGCCCGCTTCGTCCGCGCTCATGCCTTTTGCCGGATTGTCCCAAGCGCCGCGGCGGTAACCGTTGAATACTTCCGAGCCGTCCCAGCGGTTCTTGTTGCGGTCCGCGTTGTAGTGGTCGCCGATGAAGAAGATGCTTCCGCCGCCTTCCACATAGGCCGCCATGGCCGCCTGCTCGCTTGCCTTGTATGGAATATTCGCTTCCGCGACTACAAAAACATCGTATCCGCTTAAATCGGCCAGCGTGATCGGAGTCGTTTTGCGGAGTTCTTTCACATAGTAGCCGTTATTCGCCAAAGCATTGCCGAAATCGGAGAACCCGCCGTCGATGACCCAATCCGCGGCTCCCGCCGTCTGAGCGTGGGTGTTGTCGAAAAGCACCTTTTTGCCGGCGTTCTCATTGAAAACTTTCGCTTCAATATAGGGTGCCGGATCGGCCGGCCCTTCCGCCTTCACCTGCCAACCATCGGTCAATACTTGCACGGAAAGCGCCGCGGATAGGGCGAGTGAAGCTTTGAAAACCTTAGCCTTCCACCCTGCGAATCTCTTCTTCATGAATTTCCTCCTTTATGCTGGAAGCTAGTTAAACTTTCGACCTCATTCTACCATGGATAAGTTAGGAGAAGTGGTATTTTTTTGTAAAGATAAACCGCTTTCGTTGCACTTCTTTCACGAATCTATACAGACTTTTACTGCCTTACAGCCCCTGCTCCTCCGCGGAAAAACGGCCGTCAGCCTCAGGGCTGGCGGCCGTACAAAGTGACCATCGGACGGTTGGTTCTCCCTTCCGCATCTGCTTGCGGTACGCGCGGGAAGAAGTTATGAGGGCCCTCCGGCTTTAACGGTCCCTGCCGCTCCGCCCGTGCCTGGCGTGTAGGTGGAAGTGCCGGTGCCGAAGAAATAGTTGTTCATGCTGTTGCTGTCCCAATTGTTGTTCCCGTCGTTAAAAGCCGCTTCCAATTGGGTGGCCGCGCCGATATTGACCGTTATTTTGGCATAGCCGCTAATTTCGGAATCGGCCATTTTTACGCCCGGTACGGCTGTCCAGGTCCCTCCTGCGGGACGGTAATGAATGTAAGGGCTCGAGTAACCTTTCTTGTAGTACACCGTTACGGTATTGTTCGTTCCGCCGGAACCCGTTCCCGCATGGCTGATGACATACTTCTTAAAGTTCGCCATCTCGCCGGTTGCGGAACCGTCCGCATTCACGACGTTGGCGAGACGCAGAAGCGTAAAGCCGCTGAATCCGAAGCGGGTCAGCTTTTCCTCGATCTTCTGGAACGCGGCCGTTCCCGAAGCCGGAAGCGCATTTTCCCCGTTGAGACGGACGCCTTTGGCGCTCGCAATACCCGCGACGGTATCGACAAGCGTGGAAGGCAGGGAGTAATTCGGCGCGCTTCCGCTGTCGGACATCTCCAGGCAGGTGAACGTCAGATCCAGATTGCTGTCTTTGAACTTCTGCAGCAGACGGTTGTAATCGTAATACCCGGCAGCATGCTCCGCACTGTGCGGCATGGACGGATTCGTCATCTGCCAGTGGACGCCGGATACTTTGGCTCCGATCGGCACGCCGAACACGGAATCGAAATTTTTGTGCGCGGCGCTGCCGATTACGCCCAGATGATTTTCCAGCACACTTTGGTTCCAGGACAGAAAGTCTTTTCCGTAAGCGGTCTTGTAGCCTCCGTTCGTGTAGAAACCGTCTCCGTCATTGGGTGGACTGATCTGATCGACCGAAGTCAGGTTCAAGCCCCATGCGCTGTTGATTCCGCTGAGCGATCCGTATTTGGCCGTCATAGCCGTCCGGAACGCCTGCTTCGCGGTATCGGTGTATACCTGGAACTTGCCGCGGGACGGGTAACTCCATCCGGCTGCCGGATAATACGAAGGATACCTCAGTTCTCCCGCCGGTCCTCCGCTCAGATAAATCTTCGGAATGATATCCTTATAGGAAGCGAAATTAGCCGCAAAAGAAGCGTATAGCTCGCTGTACTGAGTGCCCAGCCCGCTCCAGAAAGGCGACACGGCTTCGTTGTTCATATAGCCGGTTTCGCTCTTGAACTGCATCTGATCCGCCGTCCCTTTGGCCCACAGCCAGTTCGGCAGCGGAATGTTGCAGTCGTCCCCGACATTGCCGCCACATCTGTGCGTGGACAGAATCGGGACCCACTTCAGCCCCGCTTCCCGCACGGCACCCGCGTACGTCTTGTAATAGCTCCAGTCGAACTGGTTATCGCCCGCGCTTTCTACCATTCCCCACCAGACATCGGTCGTGACGGCGTATACACCGTTGTTTTTTAGCGTGCTTAGCTGGTTCTTGAACGCGTTCCAGTCCGTAACCTTCGTCAGAGGCCCCATCACCGAAGCCTGAAAATCACCGGCAACCGCAGCACCGGCCCTGGCCGGTCCCCAGCCGAACACGGTCGTCAGTACCAGAATCAAACCGAGCAGCTGCAAGGCCGCTTTTTTCAAGCTTTTGTTCGTCAAACTCATCCCATACACCCTTCCTTTATCCAGCATTTTATCGAGAGCACAAGGAGCCCCGCACCGCAGCCGGATGCCTTTTCTCTCTCATTCCCTTGAATCCTTCGTCTTATGTAGTCCGGTTCAACTGCGGCTTTTCGTATAGCGCTTCCCAAAAACACGGTTAGGACGTGTCATTTTCCTCCTTTATATGAAATCGCTTACAATTTGTATTATAAGGAATGGACAACCCGCAAAACGACCCCAAATTTTGTCAAAAGGGTGGACTATCTTGTCTGTTATGAACCCTTCGGATTCCCGCGGCTAATGTAAATTTTTTAAAAAATCAAGTAAAGTATCGAGCCTCCTTCATAAAACCTACACAAAACAACGATTTCCCTCTGACAAATCAAAGGTATGGTAGGAAATGTAAATAAAATTGATGACCGAGGAGGCTCTATGTTACGAAAAACATTCCTCTCCACAGCTCTGTCGGTATCGCTCCTGGCGGCCGCCGTCATTCCTTCCGCCGTCGGCGCCAAGCCTGAGAAAGAGAAGCCGCTTCTCGCTTTTCCCGTTATCAGCGATATTCACATTCAGTCATGGGACCTGCAATCGCATCAAAAGTTCAGAGCGGCCCTGAGCGATCTTCATACGTTGGACCCGGACGCGGACGCGCTTGTCATCAACGGCGATCTCACGAACGGCATGCCGGCGGATTACGCTAAGCTGAGCGAGCTGATGGAGCGGAACCCTCATCCGCGCAAAGTGTTTTACACGATGGGCAACCATGAATACTACAAAGCCTGGATCGACCGGAACGGCTCCTGGAATGCGGACGCTTTTCCGAACGGCGAGACGGAGCAGGCGTCTATCGGACGGTTTCTTCAGCTCTCCGGCAAGAAAAAAGTTTACGGCGATCAGGTGGTAAACGGCTTCCGCTTCATCTTCCTGGGCTCGGAGCAATATCGGCAGTCGGATCCGAACAACTTGGAGGATGCCTGGCTTTCGGAGGAGCAGCTTGAATTCCTGAAAGCTTCCCTGCGGAAAGGAGTCGCCAGCGGCAAGCCCGTCTTCGTCTTCCTGCATCAGCCGCTTCCCGGCACCGTATCCGGCACGAGCTTCTGCTGCGTCAATAACCGGGCCATCGTTCAGCATGCGGAACTGAGAAAAATCCTCTCGGCTTATCCCCAGGTGATCTTCTTCTCAGGCCATACCCACTGGGAGCTCAAACTGCCGGGCACCCTCGTCCAAGACAAATTTACGATGGTGAATTCGTCCTCCGTCATCCAGCCCTGGACCGACAACGGGAACGGGGGCGAAATGCTTACGGGCCCGGATGAAAGCGAAGGCCTGTATGTCGAAGTATACAAAGACAAAGTCAGCATCAAAGGACGCGACTTTTACCGGCAGCGCTGGATTCCCGAAGCCCAGTTTACCCTTCCCCGCAGCATGGAAGATTAAAAGACAAAGCCGCGGATCTTCTGCCCGCGGCTTTATTCAGATAGCGGAGCATTCACGCTCCGGCCATTCCTTTGACCGGCATCCTTCTCCCGGAAGCGAAAAGCACTCGACGCCTCCAGTCAAAACCTGAAAAGCCTGCTGAAATGCTATACTGGGTATGACATTCCAGCGCTTCAAGCGTACCGCAAAGGAGAAGGACATTTTGCAGCTGCTTTTTGAAGAAACCGGCCCCGGCCATGTGATCCGGGTTTACGACACGAACGAACTGTACGGCGAGAAAGGCCGCTTCCGCGTGCTCCAATTCGCTAATGATGCCATACAAGGAGCGCTTGATCTGAACAATCCCGGGCGCATCCTGTTTGAATATCCAAGAGCGATCGTCCATCTCATGGAGACGAACCGGCCCGATTTCGAAAACGTGTTTATGATCGGTCACGGAATCGGGACTCTGGCAGGCCGCTATCCGCAGAAACGGTTCACCATAGCGGAATACGATCCTAAAGTCGTGGAACTCAGCAGAACCTATTTCGGCTGCGACCAGGAAAATATCATCCTCGGCGACGGACGTGAGATCCTGGATCGGGAACCGCCGGAGGCGTACGATTACGTGATCCTGGATGCCTTTACCGAGAAAGGAACCCCCCGGCACCTCATCTCCCGCCAATTCTTCGAGCTCAGCCGCAGCAAGCTGAACCCGGACGGTGCCATCCTCATGAATCTGTTCGGCAAAAGCATGCACGACAACCATATCAGCGCCATTCACACGACCCTTGGCGAAGTTTTTTCTTACAGGAAGGCTTTTTATCTGCCCTCGGAAGAAACCCGGGATACGCTAAACATCCTTCTGGTTGGCGGCGGCAGCCCCCTAACGTACCAGGCCCGCCACATGGCCGGCTTTGTTGAATTTGAACCGGAACGAGGTTATCTGATTACGGACCGTTTGTAACTACATTGTGACCATTCCGTGCGCGATTTGGTTTATGATGAGAGTAACAAGCCCGACAGAACGTTTTAAACCGGCACAGCCGGGTAAAGAATCTGTAAGGCATCCTAATCATTTTTCCGCAAAGGGGTTTGCACACATGAAAAAGATGGTCTTTTTCACTACTCTCATGATATCTATGCTGGCTTTCGTCACTTCCGCCAATGCAGTCGGTTCCGAATATACGCCTGTTCCCCGCAGCGAGGACACCATAACCGTTATGATTTCTTCCCTTGAAAATAAAAACGGCTCTCTCTATCTGCAAGGAGACCAAATCGAGTGGTACGAAGGCGCAGAAGCCGATCAAAAGTTCCTTGAACATGAAACGGATATCGGCGATATGACACACGCCCCCGACGGCTACTATATCGTTAACGATCAGGAGAAGCTCGAAAGCTTCGAAATCGATCCGAATGCACAGGTCCTCATGCAGCTTTACGATCATGACGGCACTTACGAAGGCGTGGACGTCCAGTGGAACGAAGAAGTGTCGCTCGGCAAGTTCCTGGACATTTACCACAACAACAGCCTGCTCGATGTGAGCACATTCCCGTTCCATTTAACCATCAAAGACCATAAGGTCGTGAAAATCGTTCAGCAGTACATTCCGTAACGGATGCACGTTCGATTGAACACATGCTATAAACTTGACGCTGCAAAAAAAGGACCCGATTCTGATCGGGTCCTTTTTGTATGGAATTGTACAATACGCACCAAATCTCGTACCTGCCGCTTTCCGGATAAGGGCACTCCCCGATCCTGCCTTTTTTCGGTACATGGACGAGGAATAAGCTATTGTCATTTGTTTTTACGGGGTTACTTAATTCCCCTTCTTTAATACTTCCGCTTCATAAGACTGAAATGCACCTTCTATTCCCATAATAACATTTTTGATTTTCAAATATCCTTGGGTGTAAGGTAGCGAATCCCTGATTTCCTCCCACATATAGTGGTATTGTTTTAGGTCCTCCGTCTCACATGTAACAAAATCCGTATAATCATCCCCAGGTAATGCTTCCGCATCAAAGAAGCGTACTTTTACATATTGGCCGTATTTCTGGGTAATCTGCTGCAACGATGCAGCATGATTTCGACGCTCTTCCCGAGACAACGCAAGCCAAGAAGGATAAAACTCCAACAACACAATCATCATGTATTTCAATTTTTTCTACACCTTTTCCCTTTTTTTAAATCCTAGTATAGCCATGAATTGATTTCTACGCATTAACATAGGTTAATCATTCAGGAATGAAGGAGACGGCTAAGGGAAACAGGGGAAATGCCCCAATAGGAAGCAATGTGATACTGGGGAATCCGTTTTTCCAAACCGGGGTACTTTACCAAAAAAGCTTCATATCTTTCCTGTGCATTTAGATAGAGCAGTTCGCGCTCTCTTTCTTCTTTGCGGATATATAATCTTTCTACACTCCTACGAACAAAACGTTCCCATGCGTGGCTTTTATCCATAAGCTTCTGCATTGTTTCATACGAAATTTCAATAACCACGGAATCCTCCATAGCTTGAATGGCAAAATTGGAAGGTCCCCCCGTCACCATTGCACCGTAAGAAGTAGCGAAATCGTTTTCCAACGTAAAAGCCACATTAAATTCCCTACCGTCGGAAATCGAGTAAAATAGGCGAAATAATCCTTCCGAGCAAAAATAGGCATGATTCACTAACTCCCCCGCCTTTATCAGGCAGGTTCCTTTTGGAATCTGCTTTATTCGCGTCCATTCCAGTAACATCTGCCAGTCCCCATCTGAAAGCATTTTCGCCTGGGTAAGGGTTTTCAATCCAGTGTAATAGGTGTCCATAAGTCCTTTCCTCTCAGGTTAATAGCTTCTCTCTTATGTTGTTTCCAAGTTACTCGTATCTTTCAGGCCTCATTTAGGATAACTGCCCGTTAGTAAAACGAAAAACAGCCGGTCATTCTGGCCGGCTACCCATGCGTCATTTTTGATTTAACGTTTCCCGTTAGTAAAACAGATTACATCCCGATCACTGCTTAGAGACCGGGGTCTTTAGTTTGCAGGCATACTCCTCTTATCGGTGGTCAAACAGGTTATCCACTGTGAGTTGGATGTGCGCTCTGAAGATTTCAACGGCATGCTCGCTGTCGCGGCTAACAACAGCATCTGCTAATGCCTTATGTTCGGCGCGGCCATCGCGAGTTGGCTGATGCTGGAACGACCAATGTCGATAAAATTCGCTCAAATCCCAAAGTCGTCTGCAGAATCCCAGGAGAATCGGATTTGGACATGCGGCGATAAGTTCGTAATGAAATTGACGGTGGATGTCGGACCACTCTTCGCGAACGATAAGCTTTTGATTCACTTCCTCGTACTCGGCCGTTTGCGATAATTTGTGGTGAACGGCGATTACATTGGATTCCCATGTGAGATCGCCGTGAGTGACGGACAGGCGTAATGCTTCCGATTCATTGAGCAACCGCGCTTCTATGATGCTATTCAGTTCTTCTTCCGACACCGATTTCACTGAAAATCCGTGATTCGGGTTTTGTAAGACAAGTCCTTGGGTCGCCAACCGGGTCAGTGCTTCTCGAACGACGGCAACCGAGACTTCGAAACCTTTGGCTAATTCCGATACGGTTAATGGAGAGCCCGGTTCATATTGTCCGGCCAGAATATCAGACTGTAGTTTCTTCGTGACATTTTCGCTTAAAGTGGATGAACCGTTTCTTTTGGCCATGAAGCTGACACCATCCTTCAAACACATCGGGATTATATTTGTTTAAATAGTTTACACCAAAAACTATAAAAAACAAAGAACAAACTCGATTACGATAATATAAAACGTTTTATATTTACAAAATCGATTCTTAACACTATAATCGAATTTGTGTTCATAAAAAGGAGGTAATTTACAGTGAGTAACAACCCGTTTGCCAAATTGCCAGAAGTCGCTGTCTTTCAGGTGACGAGTAACGACATTACGGAGGGCCTTCCTCTACCGCCTCATCAATACTCATTTGGAATGGAGGGCGGCAAAGATCTTTCGCCCCATTTGAAATGGTCGGGGGCACCCGAAGGGACGAAGAGTTTCGCCGTAACCGCGTATGACCCGGATGCCCCGACCGGATCGGGCTTCTGGCACTGGGCCGTTATCAACATCCCTGCCAGCGTCACCGAACTGCCGACCGGGGCTGGCGACGAGCATGGCAGCGGTTTGCCGCAAGGTGCCTTGCAACTGCCGAACGATGCGCGACTCCAACGCTTTATCGGTGCGGCGCCTCCGGCGGGACACGGGCCTCATCGGTATTATTTTGTCGTTCATTCCCTGGATGTCGAAAATATCGGCGTCGACCCTAATGCCACGCCGGCTCTCTTAGGATTTACCATGATGAGCCATACGCTGGGGAGAGCCGTTCTCGTGGCAACAGGGGAAATCAAGTAACCCAAGTCGCTTGGGTCATAGGAGACGATGGTATGAATGCGTTGTTGTTCGCAAACAGCAACGGGGCAGGAACAACCAATGCTCCAAGCGAAGCAGCGTCAAGTGCGGAAGAAGCGGTGAAGCTGAACGATCCGCATCATCCGAGTGTATGCCCCATGTGCCGGCAGCCAATTAAAGTTTTGAAGCATACGATCATTTGCGGCTGTGGGAGCAAAATCAAAAACAAAATCAAAATGGTCTCAAAAAACAGAAAAGCCCTCAATTATGAGCGCTTTTCTGTGCTTTTGGGGTGAGCACCAACCGGCTTTTGAAGCATTACTTTGCCGTTGGGGCAAAGCAATGCTTACATTTTTACGGATGTACTTGAGTGATAAATTCATGATCAATGGAATACAGTTGCGTTGCTTCAGCAATGCTGTTTTGTCCTATAGAAAAGAGGCATGCCACATGCAAACCAATCCTAGCATTCAAAAGAATAACGGAGAGTTATTACTTGGTATTCTTGTCTTTACGCTTATTATCTCCGTCATGAATGCAACCATGTTTAATGTTGTACTTCCGACTATCAGCAAACAATTTCAACTTTCGCCATCGCAAGTGAGCTGGATCATCACGAGCTATATGATTGTATATGCAATCGGCTCGGTAACTTACGGAAAATTGACAGACAGATACAGCTTGAAGAATTTGTTGACGTTTGGTCTGCTATTTTTTGCAATTGGATCTGTTATAGGCTTAGTGGCTATTCAATATTGGATGGTCATTGTGGGGCGAATTGTACAGGCAGCTGGTGCATCGGTCATTCCGGCGATTGCAATGATCGTGCCGGTTCGTTACTTTTCACCCGAAAGGCGCGGTCGTGCGATGGGTACCGTCGCAATCGGGTACGCAATCGGTTTGGCACTCGGTCCGATCATTGCTGGTGTGGTGAGCAGTACGTGGAACTGGCGGGTTTTATTTGTGATTTCCCTTTTATCGCTGCTTACGTTGCCCATATACAGGAAGTATTTGGATGATGAAAAGAGAGTCGCCAGCAAAATGGATTTTATTGGCGGTTCACTTTTGGCGGGCACAGTAGCCATTCTGTTACTGGCATTAACAGACGAAAATAGTTGGCTTGTCTTAGCGGGTACTATTTCTTTCGTTTTTTTCTTATTACGTATACGCTATGCATCAGCGCCGTTCATAAACCCGGCTATTTTTCGAAACAAGCTGTTTTCATACGGTCTTATTATTACTTTCGTGATGGTGGGGATTAGCTTTGCTATTCCATTCATTACACCTCAGTTGCTTTCTTCTGTACACCATTTGTCACCGGTTTTCATTGGAATGGTTATGTTGCCTTCTGCCCTTATGGCCGCGTTTTTGGGTCGATGGGGCGGCAAATTAGCTGATGAAAAGGGAAATCCGATTCTTGTGTATACAGCAGCAGCGCTTCTTATTATCGGTTTCATCTGTTTGTCTTCCGTTGTCGGCATGTCGCCAGTCTTGATTGCGATCTTTCTTATCTTCGGTGTTCTTGGCCAATCTTTCATGCAAATTGCGATGTCGAACACCGTTTCACGAACGCTATCAAAAGAGCATATAGGAGTAGGAATGGGATTGTTCTCTATGATCACTTTTATTTCTTCGGCTGCATCAACAGCTGCTATCGGCAAGGTACTGGATTCCGGTACATCGACCGTTCGCTTAAATCCGATACCTCAAAATAGCACCACTTTCGTATATAGCAACATTTTCCTGGCACTTGCTGTTCTGGTCGTTGTGATGGCTGCACTTTATTATGTACAATTTGGGCGTGCAGCTAACATGGCTAAGGATGAAAAAATGAATAGCGAATCAGTTGCTTAGTGGCCAAAGAGTCACCTCCAATTTGGTTTCCATAAACCCGCCTATAACGAGCAGCTCGCTATTATCTACAAAAACGACTAATGGCTTCGCCCTTGTTTATAAAGGGCGAAGCCATTACCTGCTTAATGATTCAGTAGCAGTACTATAATGAATTATGGATAGCATTCCATCTCCTAGACGAATCAAAAGGGTACACAGTCGGAATAACTTATAACATAACCATTCTTATTCGACCAGTCCAATAAACCATTCCAAAAGTTTTCGCATGCATCAAGGATCCTCTTAGAGTCATAAAGGTGACCCGACATCACCAGTTGACATAGTTTATCAAACCCATCCGGCCTATCTGATAATCCTAATGCTTCCGGCAATACTTGAGCTGCTGTCGTAAAGTATCGTTTATGGTGTAATCCTAAAATCATCGCACCGGCAGTCGCTATTTCTATAGCCAAAGTAGGCAAAAATGTTTCTGGTCCTTGAATTTTTATATTCCTCAATTTACCCATATATTCGTACATTTCCTCAACTAACGTTTTACAAATCGCTTCTTTAAAAATTGTGTTATCCACGGAACTCGCTTTTTGTCTTAGTTCTTGGAAAAATCCCTTGGGATCATAAATTGGGAGTATAGTGAAGAATTGTCCATGAGTAAGCGGCCAGTTTTCTTCTACTGTAGTGGCCTCTTCTACAATATTTTCTTTATTATCAAGGTTTACTTCTGCTTTCCAATCGCCTGATGTCCATTCATAGCTAAAACCGTCTTCTATAGAATTTAAAACACATTTAATTTCAATATCCGAAAATGGACCGTCTGTTTTTCTAGCTAAAGAACCATAGATACCAATAGCTTCAACATCTGCACCGTATTTTTCCATCAGTTGATTCGCTATTATATAGGCGATTTTCATTCTTTCTTCTCTTATAACTTCTCTTGGCCCCATCATATACGTTTCTCCTTTTTAATAAAAATATCAAATGAGATCCTATATAAATGGCCAAGGGGGTCCACGGGCTTAACGGGGAACTTTATCTGCTGGCATTAATAACACCTCTCGCTATAATAGTAAAAACAAGTTATTAATTATTAAATAATATATTAGCTTTTACGCACGGTGTAAAAGTACTTTTTATAAAAAATTGGTCCCGGAAGTCATTAACTTCGAGACCATCACACTAACTAAAAGGTAGGAGCAGGTGGTTCGTCTATTTTCATACGGAGTAAACTATAAGGCTTCTGCCGCAGGTCGTTTCCATAATGAAATCTTGCCTGCCGATGTAATTGGTTCACGATGAAATATAAGTATTGATCTGAACCAATAGAAAAAGTATCCGGCCATAAAATTCTCGGATCATGTGCGATGGTTTCCATTGTTCCATTCGGCAATATCTTTCGAATACTATTGTTTTCATAGTCTCCAGCATAAACGTTTCCTTTTGCATCGGTGATCATTCCATCTGAAGCACCCTTTTCTCCCCAATACTTCACGTGTTCCTGTAAATTCATATCCGGTATCGTTCGGTCTCTTAGGGCTTCCGTTGAAATCGAGTACAGATGACGACTGGAGAGAGGACAAAAATACAACATCTTGCCGTCCGGGGAAATCGCTATACCATCGGATGCCAATCTAAACGGTGAAATAGATCCGTCTTTGTTTCGATTCATCAGGATTTTACCTTCAACTTTCGGTAAGAAAAAGAGATCGGGCGAGGTTGAATTTGCTCCGTTTAACCGTCTCCAGGCATAGCCCGTTTCTAAATCAACGACAATAATGGCTCCGGGTCCTCGGGAAGACGAATCCGTTATATAAGCATAACCAGCTCTACCAACACGAAAATCAAATCGGACATCATTCAGATAAGTGGTTGGCAGGACAACATCTTCCGTAAATGTATATACACTTCTTATGGTATTTGAATTTAAATCTACAGCGACTAACTTCGCGCCCCCTTTGATGGGTTCTGAGAAATTAGGAGCCCCCGTATCCAATACCCAAAGTGTTCCCTTTCCATCAGCAACGACACTTTGGACACTAATGAAGGACGATGTGATATTCGATTGGCTCACCAAATTAGCGTCTAAACTAGGATAAGGCTGCAATGTACCGCGAACGATCTCAGCCACCGTAAATTTAACGTCGTCTCCCCATTTCGGAAAGCAAATGAAAATACGCCCGGTTTCCGAAACAGTAACGCCTGTAGGCATGGCTCCGTAAAAGAGAAAAACCGCCTCAAACTTACCAAAATACCTTTCACTCGGTAACATCACTGGCATAAAATCCTCCTCAACAGGTTCGAACTGCTATCACCTATTTATATGACTGAATGTGGTTCAATTGCCCGGATAATAAAATAATTTTACGAGAATCCCGCAAGTTCGTATCTATGACGGACAACGAGTAAACGGCGTTGTATTTTTTTGTTATTGATTCTCATTATCCCGCGGCAGAAACGTCGATTGGCGATGGTCGCTTTTTTGTTCAAACAGTATATTACGTGTATTTTCGGTCATACCGTGGTCGAACTCCAACTTCTCACCTATCCCGTAAGGAAGCTTTTCGACGTTAGCCCGACGTTCGGAACCATGACACGAGTGGAAACGGCAAAACAAAAGAACGAAGCCACGAACGTTCCTAGATGTGGGACTATGCCCCCTAGGAAGCAGAAGAAAAAGGGGCTGTTCCAAAAGGGTATGGTGCAGTGGGCCAGTCCCAGAATTATACTGAAGAAGCCTTCAAAACCACTATTAAAGTGGAATTGAAGGCTCCTTTTTGTTAGGGCAAAAAACAAAATACTTTTGGGACAGCCCCTTTCGCTTGTCATGATTCGCTGCGCTGTCTGGCAAATCAAGCACTTTCGTCGGTGACTCTCCGTGTCTATGGCTATTCGTTCCTCGGAGGTCAACTACCACAGCTACCGTTTTATTGTTGGTCCGGCAGACGTAATGCGTTTGCCGAAGTTTGCGCTTGATCTAAAAATTCCTCTGCTTGGGTCAAATGCTGCCGGGCCGTCTCCAAAGCTTGTGAATTTGTTGCCGCATTAGATTCACTTATTGAGCTTATCGCCTGATTTAAAGCCGTTTGCGTATCAGAAACCGCGTTAGATGCATGCTGCTCCAGCGTATTGCCGCTCGAGTGATGTGTACCTTCTGCCGGTTTTCTTGCATTTTCGGTAGCTAGATCAATTTTGTTTTCATTGGGCAAGATGATTCCTCCCTTCCTTGAGCAAAGATCGATAACTTAAACAGAAATAAGTATGTGGTTGAGATTTTGTTTATATTCTTGCGACTGCATGGGAATATTCGGACCCCACATTTCAGGCAATCCATTTTAGTATAGGGATCCAAGGCGTAGGAAAATCTAACTTTGATGAAAGAAAGGAAGGGATAATTACTCAATGAGTATGCCAACGCTAGCGCCACACGAATCGATGGAACTGCATGAAGCGTTAAACTTCAAAACGCTCTGCCTCGCTAAGTCAAAACTTATGCAAGGCTTGGTCTTTGACCAAGAGCTGAAAGCGTTAATGCAGAAGGACGTCCTTCTATCCACGCAACAGATCGCCGAGCTCCAGGCCATCTACGCAAGAGCTCCATTCCAAGCGCCTGTTCCGAATAGCCCGACACCTATCACTCATTAAAGGGGAGCGCCAATGAACACCGATTATTTAGACCCGATTAATTCGTTAAATATGCCGGAGATGGCAGATATGACATTTGCAATGGACTTCCTTATTCGTGCCAAGGAGGGTGTGCGAAATTTGTCCATCGCCCTGACGGAAACGGCTTCACCCGATGTAAGAGCGCTGCTGCGCAATCATCTAATGCAGGGGATTGCACTGCACCAGGAAATCTCGGAGCTTATGATTCGCAAAAAATGGTTCCATCCTTACGAGTTGAACGAACAGTACCAACTCGACCAGCTTTCAGCGAAAAATACGGTGATGATCGGGCAGATGAATTTGTTCCCGGAGGATACATCGCGTAAAGGGATGTTTGATCGGACCCCAGATGAACATATTGGAGGACATAAAGCATGAAGGCGGTAACGTATCAAGGGATTAAAAATGTCGTGGTCAAAGAGGTGCCGGACCCGAAGATTGAGAAACCGGACGATATGATCGTAAGAGTCACCAGTTCCGCCATTTGCGGTTCGGACCTTCACCTGATTCACGGGATGATCCCTAACCTTCAGGAAAACTATGTCATCGGGCATGAACCGATGGGGATTGTAGAAGAGGTAGGCTCCGGAGTGACCAAGGTAAAGAAAGGCGACCGGGTGATCATCCCTTTCAACATCGCCTGCGGAGAATGCTTCTATTGTAAGAATCAGCTGGAAAGCCAATGCGACAATTCAAACGATAACGGGGACATGGGCGCCTATTTCGGCTACTCCGGAACGACCGGTGGTTACCCTGGCGGGCAAGCCGAGTATTTACGTGTTCCGTTTGCTAATTTTACCCACTTCAAGATTCCTGAAAACTGCGAGCAACCGGACGAAAAGCTAAGCTTGATCGCCGATGCCATGACGACGGCTTTCTGGAGCGTAGATAACGCCGGCGTCAAGAATGGAGATACGGTCATTGTGCTGGGCTGCGGTCCGGTCGGACTTCTGGCCCAGAAATTCTGCTGGCTGAAGGGAGCAAAGCGGGTCATCGCCGTAGACTATGTCGATTACCGCTTACATCATGCGAAGCGAACGAACCATGTGGAAATCGTAAACTTCGAACAAGATAAGAATATCGGCAACACTCTCAAGGAAATGACCAAAGGCGGCGCCGATGTCGTGATTGATGCGGTAGGGATGGACGGCAAGATGAGCGATCTTGAATTTCTAGCCAGCGGTTTGAAACTGCAGGGCGGCACCATGAGCGCATTCATCATTGCGTCTCAGGCTGTCCGCAAAGGCGGAACCATCCAAGTCACTGGGGTGTACGGCGGACGCTATAACGGATTCCCGCTCGGCGACATCATGCAGCGCAACGTGAACATCCGTTCCGGACAAGCCCCGGTCATTCACTATATGCCGTATATGTACGAGCTGGTTACGTCAGGCAAAGTAGACCCTGGGGATATTGTTACGCACGTCATTCCGCTTAGTGAGGCCAAGCAAGGCTATGAAAAATTCGATACGAAAACGGACAATTGCATCAAAGTCATCTTAAAGCCCTGAATACGGGTAAATACAGGGGAGGAAAATCCGAATGAATTCCAATTACGCTTTGCATGAGACGCTGGAAGTTCATGAAATGGCTGCGTTCAAGACCGTCTGCATGACCAAATCCAAAACCATGCAAGCTCTGGTAACCGACCCGGAGCTCAAGCAAATTTTACAGCAAGACGTGCAATTATCACAGCAGCAGCTTCAGGAGCTCGGTGGAGTGCTGTCTAAAGTGACCCTAACCTAAAGGAGATAGAAACAATGAACATCCTATTAGAACACTTGACAGGGCTTGATACGCTGACCGACGACGTGATCGCAATGGATTTTTTGATGAACGCCAAGAGCGGAGTCAGAAACTATGCCATGGCCGTAACCGAATGTGCCACCCCCGAAATCAAGCAAATTTTGATGAAACAGCTCGACGAAGCTATAGACTCCCATGAAAAGATAACAAACTACATGATGCAGCGGGGCCTATACCATCCTTACCATATTCCGGAGCAAATTCAGCTTGATCTGAAAAATATTCAGACCGCTATGAACATTCCGTCCTGACACCGTATTCGTCCCGACAAAACGCGCAAAACCACCATGGTTCAGGCGCGTTTTTTGATTTTAGCCGAAGACTTTAGAGAATAAAATGTTCCCCGTTTTCTTATGCTGCCAATCTTTGCAGATAACGTCTGATTTGTGATTTTAAAATACTCAATCCTCCCGGCATTCTGTAGAAATAATTGCGATGGATCGGTTCCATCGCTGTTCTCTCGTTACCCGTTAGCTTAAAAACGTGTGGACTACTCAACTGTGCTCCTCAATCAATGAGATCTTCCTTCCTTAATCCCGAAAACTCCGTCAACGACGTGATCGCGCATGGCTTCCCCAGCGATAAGCCACTTGAGGAAGGCGATATCGTGACGATCGACACGGTAGCATAGCTCGACGGCTGGACCGCACGGACACTGGATCGCAAGCTCGCCGCACAATACGAGCATACGATTGCCATCACCTCTGAAGGTCCGCAGATCCTGACCTCTCAGTAGAATAATTAGAAGTCGGCCAACAAGGTGATCGACTTCTTTTTTACGTATGCGATATAGCCTCTTTCTTCATCCGATACATGCGGCTCTCTCCTCTGTTGCCAGCCGCTCCTTATTTGAGCCTCCATCGGATCCTTCGAGGATCCGCCGTTACTTCGCAGCGGTTTGCTGCTCATCCTTTCGACTCTGCGTAAAGACGATCGGCTTCATGCCTTCTGCTTTCCACACTGTGCCTCTCTGCTCGTACTCGAATAGATTTTCTACGGCATTTGCGATTTGCGGGCCAAGCTCGCGCTCGACTAAATAAAAAGCAACATCAAGCCCGGAGGTTACACCTCCCCCACTCACAAGCCGAGGATTATCTTCAACAATCCTCGCATCGATCGGAATGGCACCGAGGGCTTCCAAAGCAGTCATGCCCATTTCGTTCGTAACCGCGTAACGGTCTTTTAACAGGCCTTGCATAGCAAGTAGCAGCGAACCTCCGCATACGGTAGCAACCGTAACTTTCTCGTTATTTAACGCTTCGCGCATCATATCGCTTAAGTGCGTATGCGCAGCCTTTCCTAAAATACTCGGAATGGCATCCTCCGAATTTCCCGCCGGCTTGCCCGCAGCCCCCGGCACCAAAATAATGCCAGAACGATTAGGGTCAAGCTTCGATTCCGCTTTGAGGAAAGGGCCGTTCAGGCCGCTAGGCACGGAGCGCTTGCCTTCCGCAGACACTAATTCCACAGTAATGGCTCCGTCCGTATACATGCCCGCTGCGGCGAATACCTCATAGGGCCCTAATGCGTCCAGCAGATCGAATCCGTCGAATAGGACGATTTGAACATGTACGCTATTGTCTTCTGCCGCATCATGATCCTGTTTTGTTTTTGCGCTTGCTCCAGGGGCAACTAACGTGAGAACGAGCGCTAACGACATGAGGAATCCAAACATTTTTTTCATTTTTATCACCGATCCTTTCGATACATGTTAGTTAACAGACCTTTTCACCGACTTGCCGCAATCCAGCGCGACCTGCCGATCGTTCTTATGATGACCTCCGGGATGATCAGCAGCAGCGCTATGGCGCAGTATACGCCGATGGTATAGCTGCCGGAATAAGTGAAACCGAATCCCTGATGAAACAGGGATGTGATGAGATGAATCGCCATATTCGTAAAACAAAAGGCGTAGCTTCGAATCATCCAATTCCGATGCTTGAGGATTTGTTTCTTCTTGATTTGGACAAGCGCCGTAATGGTAATTGCCGGCCAGATGAGATTCAGCAGATTGAATCCCATACTGCTGATCTTGCCCCCGGTGGCGTGAGGAGCCATATAGCCGGAGGTTACAACGACAAGCAGAACGGACACGATATAAACGTAGCCGTTGATCCGGTGGAGCTTGCGGCTTTTTTCAAAGAATCGGTTTGAGAAGTTGAGCAGCCCCGTAAGCATGGCGACGCAGGCAAAGGCGACGTGCACATACATGACGTTGAGCCAGACTGGAAGATTCAGCTCACGGTTCAGCACGGTTTTATGGCTTAAAAAGCTTTCTGCTCCAGGATCGAATACATAATTTTTCGCTAGGGCGTACAGGATGAACAGGATGCTGACACCGGCAAGCAAGCTATACCATGTTACCGGTCTCTTCATGGGATTCTCCTACCTGTTAATTTGGATGCCGGCAGCATGCCGGCCTTCGCGACCCCGGTCATGTGATCTCCGTCAACAGCCACTTCAAATTTCAGATTTAATCGCATCGGTCTTGTAATTTTCAGCAGCCAGACTAACTTGTCGCCCTGTAGAACCGAGTCCAAAAAATCAACCGTTTCATTCCCTTGTATGGCCTTTCCGTGGACGACGCCATTGTATGTAACAATGGATAGCCTAACCTGCAGCTTCCCGAACGGCGTAGCAATCGTCGTATCCCAATCTCCATCAAATGCGAATTCTTGCTGAGTCTTGCCAGTCGGGGTGCCAACTTTGATCGCCGCTTGCTTCTCTGCTTTCTGAGGCTCGCTGCCCGTCAGTGGTATTGGCGCCATTCCCGTCGCTCGCCAGACCGTTCCCCTCCGCTCATATTCGAACAACTGCTCGATCTCGTGCGCGATGCGTGGTCCAAACTCGCGCTCCACCAGATAGAGAGCCGCATCAAGTCCCGACGTGACGCCGCCGCCAGAAACCAGGTTGCCGTCATCCACGACGCGCGCCGGGATAGGAACGGCACCGGTTGCACCCAGTAAATCCATGCCCAGATGATTCGTTACTGCCGGTCTTCCTTCAAGCAGCCCCGCCATAGCCAGCACCAGAGACCCGCCGCATACCGTTGCGACGACGACGTCTTTTTGTTCGAGCGCCTTACCTAGCATGCCGGGCAAAGCCGTATGGACGGTCCGTCCCAAAATGGACGGAACCGAATCGGGGCTGTCTCCTTCTACGGGACCGGACGCTCCGGGCACGAGAATAATGCCCGGGCGCAACGGTTCCAGTCGGTCGCCTGCTTCGATTTTTAACCCGTTCGTGCCGCTAGGCACAGATCTTGGCCCCTCGGCAGTAACGAGCTCTACGCTTAACGCGTTTTCCGTTATCATCTCAGCAGCACAAAATACCTCGTAGGGCGCAAGGGCATCGAGCAGATCGAATCCGTCAAAAAGCACGATTTGAACCGATAACATTCATTCATCCTCCTTTAACCATTTCAGCGGAGCAAGTGATCTTTTTCACATTTGAAGCATAACAAAGGAGTATCTCAAAAGAAGGGGCGAAAAAGTCACAAAACAATAAACAATTGATCACAAAACGGCAAACTGCACTAATACTTGCAGAATACGTGATAAGATAGGGGGAAGAGGTGGGATAGGTGGGATATACGCATGAGCGATTTTAATACGATTCTCGTTGTGGACGATGACCAAAGCATCGTCGAGCTATTAAGAGACTTTTTGGAGAATGACAACTTTAGGGTTGTAACCGCTAACGACACTGCCCAGGCATGGACTCTGTTTCAACAACATGCCGTGCATTGCATCATCCTGGATATCATGATGCCGGGACAGAACGGATTTGATTTCTGCCGGCAAGTGCGGACGGAGAGCGGCGTTCCGATTCTGTTCCTCAGCGCGCGCAGCGACGATGTGGATAAAATCCGCGGACTGACGCTCGGCGGGGATGACTATATCGTCAAAACCGCATCGCCCGGCGAGATCATCGCCCGCGTGAAGGCGGTTCTTCGGCGTACCGGATCGCAGCAAGATAGCAGTTCCCGCGTGCTCGACTATGGCCGTATCAAGCTTGATTTAACCACGCGGGAAGTGCTCGTCGACGGTCAAGACATCTCCCTTACGCCAAAGGAATACGACCTGCTTCGGTTGTTCGCGGAGCACCCGAGACAGGTGTTCACCTATGATCAGCTGCTCGCGAAGTTCTGGGACGGTATTGGTGACCGGCATACGATTCGTGTGCATCTAAGCCGTCTTCGCGAGAAGATCGAGCACGATCCGGAAGAGCCGAAATATTTGACCAACGTATGGGGCGTTGGCTATCGATTCGAGGGTGCATGACATGAGGAGACTTAACATACGAACGTCTTTTTTTCTGAGCTTGGCGCTGCTTCTGCTGCTGCCTTGGATTTTTTTTGTGACAGCCTTTTTGCTTGTGACGGGGTCGCTGGATATTGGCGGCGGGCAGCCCGGCTCGTATGTAGTTATGCATATCGCCGCCTTTGCGGGCCTACTGCTCGCTCTTTTGATCATTGGCCTTCGCATCCGCCGGTATCTGCTTGATCCCCTCGAACAGCTTGGCGCTGCAGCCCGGCGAATAGCCGGCGGGGATTGGGACATAGAGCTGCCGCAGTCCGCTGTCCGGGAAATCGCCGAGGTTCGGGACGGGTTCGAGTTCATGGTGAACGGGCTCCAAAGCTCGAGTCGGAAGCAAGCGGCGCTGGAGGAGGAACGGCGGTTCGTCATCGCGGCCGTCGCGCATGATCTGCGGACCCCCTTATTTGCGCTGCGGGGGTATTTAGACGGGCTTGAGCAAGGCATTGCGCGCACGCCGGACCAAGTTTCGAAATATGTGGCCGTGTGCAAAGAGAAGTCCGCGCAGCTGGACCGGCTGGTCGAGGATCTATTTACGTTTACGAGGATGGAGTATCGGGAGAACGGGCTGAGCAAGGACAAATGCAACTTCTATGAAATTGTGCAAAAAGCGATTGATAGCCTGGAGCCCCAAGCGCAGCAGAAACAGATCACAATTCATGCCGGATTCCAATTCGAGCCGGGCGAATGCCTAATAACAGCCGATGTTCATTTGCTGGAGCGCGCGATAAGCAATGTCTTGGACAATGCTGTGCGGCACACGCCTGCTCATAGTCGAGTTGTCTTAGAGTGCCGACGAGAGAAAGACCGTGTGGCATTCACCATTCAAGATTCAGGGCCCGGCTTTACACCGGAGGAGCTTAACCGGATTTTCGAGCCCCTCTATCGAGGAGAGCAGTCGAGAAGCCGCGCGACAGGAGGCGCCGGGCTCGGTCTGACCATCTCGCAACGTATCATCCGCCAGCATGGAGGCGAGCTTGCGGCAAGCAATCATTCGGACGGCGGCGCGGTCCTATCGGGCTGGATTCCGTTTTAATGCTACCGTCTTCTGCGATAACCAATGAGCGTCCTGGATTAAAATAGATTACCGTAATTTTGTAATGGTGTATTGTGTTGAACTGCCCGTTAGTTCAATAAAAGGACGCTCCCGCGCCTTCGCTTGGGCTACGTCCTCCTCATTATATTCAATTTCCAACTACTAATTAAGAACGCACGCGGGTAGCATGTAGTGCTTAAACAGGGGACTTATCTTAACCTAAGCACTAAGAAAAATACTTTATTTTCAACTGACAGCCGCCTCTGCATCGGAAGGGTTAGTAACGTCCAGTTTCACGACCAGTAAATTTTCGGACTCGTCGATTGCTACGATTACTTTGATAGGATTACAGCCGGTGGCAACAACCTGATGACCGGCAGCTAGGCAGCTAGGCAGCAGCCCGGGCGATGTCTGAGCCCATTCCTCGCCCCGGCACCAGTTATCAACCAAACCCTTTTGTCAGACATCATTTTTCCCTCCATAATTTTGTTTAGTTGCTGCAACGTTTTGGCATGAGCTATGAGTACTCACTCCGACGAAAAAGTTTCTTTGCCAAAGAACTCATTTTTTTCTACAAATACAAAAATACCGTTCCACGGAAAAATTCCGCGAAACGATCTGCTCATTTGGTACCTATGTAGCATGTAAAAAACTCACTAATTCTTTGCGGATACATTTGATTGTATAGCCAATGTCACTCATCAATTTCACCACCGGTCTTGAAGTGCTCTGTAAATCAACTTATACGCAATTTAAAAGGGAGCCCCGAATTGTTCCTCTCGGGCTCCCTTCTAGATGTTCAATCATCTCTTATCGGTTCCACACATCTTTATCACCAGACAGAATGCTACTTTCCCGCTCTCGTCTTACTCCACCGTCACGCTCTTCGCCAAGTTGCGCGGTTTATCCACATCGTTCCCGCGTGCCAGCGACGCATAGTACGAAAGCAGCTGCAGCGGAATCACGGTCAGCGCAGGGGACAGCATATCCAGCGTCCGCGGGATGCTGAACGTCTGGTCCACCGATTTTGCGAACTCGGCGTCTCCCTCGTAAGCAATCCCCAGCACTTTGCCGCCGCGCGCCGTAACTTCCTTGACGTTGCTCACCGTCTTCTCCTGAAGGTCGGATTGCAGTCCCAAGGCGATCACCGGCACATCATCCTCGATCAGTGCGAGGGTTCCGTGCTTCAGTTCGCCGGCCGGATAAGCTTCGGAGTGAATGTACGAGATCTCCTTCAACTTAAGCGAGCCTTCCAATGCTACCGCATAGTCGATCCCACGGCCGATGAAGAACAAATGCTCCTTCGAAGCAATCTGTTCCGCATAAGCTTTGATCTCTTCGCCACGCGCCAGAATGCTTTCCACTTGCTCCGGCAGGCTCTGCATAGCCGCCAAGGTGTGGCGGATTTCAGCCGGCTCAACAGTTTCCAGCGTTTGCGCGAGGAACAGGCCCAGCAGATAGAACGCCATCAGCTGTGTCGTGTAAGCCTTCGTCGAAGCCACGGCAATTTCCGGCCCCGCCCATGTCACGATCACGTCGTCCGCTTCGCGGGATACGGAGCTGCCGACTACGTTGGTGATCGCCAGCACGCGCGCGCCGTTTCTTTTCGCCTCGCGCAGCGCGGCCAGCGTATCCGCCGTTTCACCGGATTGGCTCACGACAATGACCAGCGTTTCCGGGGTGATGATCGGCGACCGGTAACGGTACTCCGAAGCCACATCCGTTTCAACCGGGATGCGCGCCAGCTTTTCGATGACGCTTTTACCGACAAGCCCGGCATGGTACGCCGTTCCGCAGGCTACGATCTGGATATTCCGAATATTCCGAATTTGACCGGCCGTCATCGTAATTTCATCCAGAATCACGCGGTCGCCCGCTTCGGAAATACGGCTGCCGATCGTATCGCGGTAAGCTTTCGGCTGATCATAAATTTCCTTCATCATGAAGTGATCGAAGCCCGCTTTTTCAGCCGTTACCAGATCCCAATCCACACGAAACATTTCCCGAGAAATAAAATTCCCCTCGATTGTCATCAATTCGACACCGTCCCGCGTAAGCAGCGCCATTTCGCCATCGTTCAGAATGTACACGTTGCGTGTATATTCGAGAATCGCCGGAATGTCCGAGCCGATGAAGTTCTCTCCCTCGCCTACCCCGATGATCAACGGACTGGCCAACCGTACGGCCACAAGCCGGTCCGGCTCATATTCCGTCAGCACGCCAAGAGCAAAAGCTCCACGCATCTGTTTAACCGCCTGCTGAACCGCTTTGACGATATCTCCCTCGTACAGTTCGGCAATCAAATGAGAAATCACTTCCGTATCCGTCTCCGAGACGAACGTGTGCCCTTTAGCGATCAGCTCTTCTTTCAGCGTCATATAATTCTCGATAATTCCGTTGTGAACAACCGAGAATTTCATCGAATTGTCCGTGTGCGGGTGCGAATTCTCATCCGATGGCTTGCCGTGAGTCGCCCAGCGCGTATGACCGATACCTACCGTTCCGTTCAAAGGCGCATCGCTAAGCTGTGATTCCAGCACAGCCAGACGGCCTTTCGACTTCTTGATTTGAAGCCCGCCTTCCGTATAAACGGCTACTCCTGCCGAATCGTACCCGCGGTACTCCAGCTTTTTCAACCCCTCGATCAACACTTCCTGAGAATCACGTTTACCGATATATCCAACGATTCCGCACATACAAAATACCCCCATTATTTGAGCTCCATGACCCGCTCCGCATCCTGCGAATAACGTTCATAGGCTGTTTGTCAAAGATCGGCGGAACACTGAATAGAGTCATACTCCGGGATTCAAACTCCTGCCGTCTGCCTTGCCTATTTATTTGCGATTCCTAATCTCGTCAAAAAGAATGAGTGCACGTAACCGGTTCTTATACCTTGATGTCCGGTTAGGTTAGCTGGCGCAAGTCCAATGATACAATACGTATCAAAACCTATCTTTTACAAGTGCCCTGTATAACACCCGTTTTTAAAAAGTGAATCGGTCCTTTATACCCGTCATCCTCCTAAATGCCCTCAATTCTTCTAATAGGCGCACTTAAAAAAGGCTTCCGAGCTCTCGTTTTTCAAAAAAGCGGCTCATCGTATAAGCCCGAACGATTATAAAAAGATGCCTGACACGTAACGATACAAGCTGTCCAAGCAGCGTCTTCGCCGCGAGAAACAGAACTGAAGAAACAGTCCCCTATTCCGAGGGCACCTGTCCAACAGCGCCGCAATGCAGCCCATATGCTTCACAAGCAAGACCCTTAAGCCAGCGTCACCGCTCCCAAAGATCTTTTCCGCCTGTCTAAAAAACGACTGCTCCGTTCGTCCGCTCAAGGCGGTTTCCGTACGACCCGTCTGCAGCCTCAACCAGAACCGTCTCTGCTTTATAAAATAAGCATGCGGCCCTGATCCCTTGCTATGAATCATTCGGCTGGATTCTTGTGTGCCCGGTCACCCGGACAGTTTGCTCTCCAGCTTGTCGGTAGGAATGAACTACCGGAAGGTCCCCGCCGAAAAATTCGAACACCTTCACCTCGTCAACTTGCCGGCTCCACGTTATCTTTGCCATACCGGGCCGATTAACCCGCATGTACAATTCAGACGCTTCCCGCGCAAGTTCTGGCGCTTGTTGTTGCTGAAACACTGTCCACCTTTCTATGCATGAGTAAAAAAACATATACCCATCATATTCATTTTGGCCCCGCTTTGCAACTCCCCCGATACAAAATGAGATACAAGCCCCATAATAGGCAGTAAAATCATATGTAAAATCAACGGTATGAGCCACCTTTGGCTAGGGACGACTGGATGGTGGCAGGCTCCTTTCGGCTTCCATACGTGTGGTTGACAACCCGTCATGCGACGCCTCGCCGCGCTCCGGAAGCTAACGGCTATCGGTCGGTGCCTTCATTTTTCAACGAACACAGTTTCCGGCAGCGGGGTTCAACTCCACAAGACGTTTTTATTCTTCTAAACCATCCCCAGTCTGCCTGTTAGCCCGGCCTTCTGCGCATCTACATCCGCTTCCGCGAACTCCTCTTATCTTCCCTCCCACGACCCTCTCTTCACCCTGCTTCCCTCTCCTACACCGCTCAGCCCTCTCCCCACCCTACTTCCCCTCCTACACCGCTCTACCCTCTACTCCACCCTACTTTCCCCTCCTCATCCCTCAGTCCTCCGTCCCCTTCTATCCGCATGCAAAAAAGCCGCTCCTCTCTCAAGAGAAAGCGGCCTGTACAACCCAACCAACATAGTAGCCTATAATCTTATCTATCAGGCAAAATCAAACCCGCAAAACGTGGCCGGAACTAACCGAGCTCCCGCTTCACGACCTCCACGATGTCATTGACATAGCCTTCCACCGTATCCTTGTCCGGCCCTTCCGCCATAACGCGAATGAGAGACTCCGTTCCGGACGGACGAACCAGCACACGGCCGTTGTCGCCCAGTTGGCTCTCTACGGCGCTGATTGCGCCGGCAATGGCTGCATTGTCCTTCAGCTTGCTTTTATCCGCTACACGCACGTTCACGAGCACCTGCGGGAACTTCCGCATAATCCGCTTCACTTCGCTAAGCGGACGACCTCCCGCCACGAGGGTGTCCGCGAGCTGCAAGCCCGTAAGAATACCGTCGCCGGTCGTATTGTAATCGAGGAAAATAACATGCCCGGACTGTTCGCCGCCCAGGTTGTATCCGCCCTTACGCATCTCTTCCATCACGTAACGGTCTCCTACGGCCGTTTGGGTCGCTTTCAGGCCATGGCCCTCGATTCCCTTAAAGAAGCCGATGTTGGCCATAACCGTCGTCACAATCGTGCTGTGATTGAGCTTGCCCGCACGGTTCATCGCATCTCCGCAGATGCTCAAGATGAAGTCGCCGTCGACTTCTTCCCCGTTCTCATCAATCGCGATGAGCCGGTCCGCGTCCCCGTCGAACGCAAGGCCAAGGTTCGCGCCGTGCTCCACGACGGCTTTCTGCAGATTCTCCGGATGAGTCGAACCGCAGCCTTCGTTGATGTTGCGCCCGTTCGGCTCCGCTCCAAGCGTGATCACTTCCGCTCCCAGCTCGCGGAAAATCTTAGGCGCCAGCTCATAAGCGGCTCCGTTCGCGCAGTCCATCACAATCTTCATGCCGCCGAACGAATGCTGCACGGTCGACTTAACGAAGTCGGCGTACAGGAACTTCGCCTTCGGATCATCCGACACGGTACCGATCTCGCCGCCCTCCGGCCGCGGCAGCTCGTCGCCGTCCGCGTCGAGCAGGCGCTCGATTTCGAGCTCCGTCTCATCGAGCAGCTTAAACCCGTCTCCGCCGAAAAATTTGATCCCGTTGTCTTCCACGGGATTATGGGAGGCGGAGATCATCACGCCGGCGTCGGCGCCAAGCACGCGCGTCAAATACGCGACGGCAGGCGTAGATACGACGCCGAGACGGATCACGTTCGCTCCGATCGACAGGAGACCTGCGACCAGCGCCGCCTCCAGCATAGGACCCGAAATACGCGTGTCCTGACCGATGACTACCTTCGGATGCTGAGCCTGACGTGTCAGCACATATCCTCCACAGCGTCCGATTTCAAAAGCCAGCTCCGGTGTCAGCTCCCGATTAGCTACTCCGCGAACTCCATCCGTTCCAAAATATTTCCCCATCGTTCTCTTCCCCTCTTCTCATAAACGGCACGTGAATGCCAAATCGGTTTCTTTATAAATCCTGGTAACTTGTCATGATTTTAACATATCCCTTATAACTTACGAAGGAAAATTCCCGTTTAGGGGGTTACGGCCTCCTTTTTAGGGACCGTTTCTCCCGCAGCATCCGGTTTCTGGGTTGGAGTCGGAGTCGGAATAGGTGTAGGACTCGGATTTTTCGACTCGGTTTGCGTCTGAGCCGCCGAAATGACTACCTTGGCCTTCGTGACCTGTGTCCCGCCATCTTTGATGTACGGCGGCAGATTGAGAGTAATCGGCAGTTCGTGCGTCCCCGGAGGCAAATTGCTCACATCCACGATAGCCTGGATATCTTCCGGTTTAACGGCCTCCATTTGAGGCGCGGCACCTTCCAGGGTCAGCGTAATGCTGCCGTTAGGAGGATCGGTGAACTTCACTTCCGTTCCTTCCGCCTGTCCCACTATTTTCAGAGGGATTCCCGGATATTCCTTTTTGACGGAAGAGACGATTTCGACGGTTACCTGCACCTTCGTCGGCTCAATCTGAGTCACCCCTTTTTGCAAAGGAATGTCCAGCGTAAATTCTTTCGTTTCCTTGAGCCCGTCGATCTTGAGCGTAACTCCCGAATAGAAGTCCATGCCGTCCAGCACGTTTTGTGCCCCGTAAACCATGATCTTGTCCGGATTCTGCTTGACCGAACCGATGCTGTAACCGGGAGGCAGATTGCCCGTCAGTTGAATCTGCAGAGGCACCGTTTTAAACGGGCTGGTGACGGGGACGTCCACGTCCACTACGGCCGGCCTTATATCGTAAGGCAGCTCGCGGCCTTCTTTGTTATAGACCTTCAGCTTTACCTGCTTCGTTACAGCAGAATCGGCTTTCTCTACCGAGATTTCGCCTTGGACCGTGGCTACCTCGTCCGCCTTGCTCGCCGGAACGGTTACGTGCACTTTGCTCGGTTTGGCGATAGGATCGCCGGATTTATAGCCGGGCTGCGGAGTTCCCTTAACATTAATCTTCACAGGGACTTCCTTCATCTCCTGCTCCTCGACGACCACCTTGACGTTCCGCGGCACGATGTCCACCTGCAAAGATGACGGGAAGCCGACCGCCTCGAGCGGAAGGACATACTCCCCTTTACCTCCTGCCTTGGTCAAATCCAGTACGACCTTGTACTCACTCGTACTCACCCGCTTTAGCGCGGAATCTTTCCCTTTCAAAATGACCTGTACCCGACTGGGCTCAATCGAAGATATATAATATTTATCCGAATCGTATTTCGGCGTAATTTGCACATTGCTGATCGGCAGCTCTTTAATTCCCCCCGTTGTCGAATTGGTCACGGTAGTGCCTTCCATCCGGACAACCGCCCACAGAAGAATTCCGATAATGACCGCGATCACCCGGACGACATTTGTATTCCTCAGCCATCTATCCACGTTTGCGTCCCTCCCACCATTTCTTGAAAGGGTTTTGACGGTCATTGGCTTTGGGCTTCAATTCATCAAAAAGCTTCGAAATCAAAGATTCTTCCTTGATATCCCGGACGACCTGACCGTTCAGCGACAGAGAAATTTGTCCCGTCTCCTCAGAAACGATCAAACAAACGGCATCCGAAACCTCGCTCATTCCGATAGCCGCCCTGTGCCGGGTACCAAGCTCTTTGCTGATAAAAGGATTTTCCGAAAGGGGCAAATAACACCCCGCCGCCATCAACTGGTTGTTGCGAATGATGACCGCCCCGTCGTGCAGAGGCGTATTCGGGATAAAAATATTAATAATCAGCTCGGAACTGATCCGTCCGCCTATGGCTATCCCTGATTCAATGTAATCGGTCAGGCCCGTCTCCTTTTCAAAGACAATCAAAGCCCCGATCTTCCGCCGGGACAAATAATTCATCGCTTTAATCACTTCGCCGATCCGGATGTTGACGTCCTGGTCTACGTCCATCGAACTGCGTGAGAAAAGCCGGCCGCGGCCCAACTGTTCCAGGGCTCTTCTAAGCTCCGGCTGAAAAATAATAATAATGGCGATCAGACCCACCGTAAACATCTGGTTCATGATCCACTGCAGCGTGTTCAGGTTAAAAGCAACACTGAGCGCCCAGGCGACCAGTACGACAATGATCCCTTTCATGAGCTGTACGGCTCTTGTCCCGCGCAGCAGCATAATTAATTTATAAACCACATAACTGACAATCGAGATATCTATAATATCTGTGATGGAAATATCTGCGAATAATTCCACTGGAGTTCCCCCAAATCAATGCGTAAAAACCCGGATTTTTATCTTATTTTTATCTGTCTATTCCTTGATAATACCACAATCCGAACAATTCTTCTATTCTACCCATTTCCCGGTTTCCAAAGAAAAAAGCCCTCCAAGGATACCCCTTGAGGACTTTAGCTGTATAAGATATGCATGCTGTTTAGTTTAAGCAGCTCAATGCATGAGATCATTCAGTTTAAACCAGATCCAGCTTAAAGCTTCGTCAATGCGTATTTTTTCCCCGGTTATGTGAGCAGTCGATGCCAAATTCATGTTTCCGTCGATCACCACCAGATTTCCTTCCACATTGGCGTCGTCTTCTACAACCAGTTGGCCGTTCTCGACCACCAGATTGCCTTTTACCGTTTCTCCTTTGGGCACGATCACTTTATCACCTTGGATGATTACACGTTCCAGGTCTGCACCCCGTACCATTAACTCAGTGTTGTTATTCCACAGGGTCATAAAGCTGCCCGCCATCGTTAACAGAAAAACAGCCGCTACCGAAACGGCAGGATGTCTACGGATCCACCGCGTCCACGGCTTCCGCTTCTTAACGGGAGGGAGACTGCCCATAATACGGTTCGTAAGATCACTTGACACGGTAGGTGCAGAGATGGCACGAACGAGCGCATCCGTCGTTTCCATCTGCCGGAACAGCGAATTGCATTCCGGACATGACAAAAGGTGCTGCTTGAGCTCCAGCGCCTGGGCCCCCTGCAAGTCCCCATCCAAATATTCGTGCATCAAAGGGAGGGCCTGTTTGCAATTCATCGAAGCCACTCCTTTCTCGTTCTTGGCCGATAGTGTAATACCATACGTATGGCGGGAGAAGATGTTTCAAAAAAATCGGACTTACAGAGAAAAATTTGCGTCCATGTCTAATTTCTTTCGTAAATACTCCCGGCCGCGGTGGACCCGCGTCTTTACGGTCGTAACGGGCATCCCTAGTACATCTCCGATTTCCTGAAGCGACATATCGTGGAGATAGCGCAGGATCACGACGGATTTGTATTTTTCAGGCAAGGTTTGAATGGCTCTGCGAATTACCTGCTGTGTTTCCGAAAGAACAATCTGGTCCTCGGGCAGCTCATCTTTGCTCGCAAGCATGGCGTAAAAATCGTTCCCTTCACTGTCCGGCATTTCGGCGTCGAGGGAATAGGTCGGTTTGCGTTTGCGCAGCCGGTCTATGCATAAGTTGGTTCCGATACGGAAGATCCAGGTCGAAAACTTCTGGTTCTCGTCATAGCGGTCTAAGTTGTTGTATACGCGCAGGAAAGTATCCTGCACAGCATCTTCGGCTTCCTGCTTGTTACCGAGCATTCTGTAGGCCAGGTGAAATATTTTATCTTTATACAAATTCACCAGTTCCTCAAAAGCACCACGATCTCCATTCCTTGCAAGCTTGGCTAATCGTGTTTCTACTAAATTCAAGATAACTCCTCCAACCCTAGGAAGTACGGGGCTTCTTTTCACTTATGTTCGGTAAAACACACAAAGTCGAGCCGCCCGGATGGACGGCTTGACTCTTTGTTTCAGTGCCTATGCGATGTTGTCCGTTATCAGCCTGTATTGCGGAGTCCGGCTGCAATGCCGTTGATCGTAAGAAGAACTTCACGCAGCAGGAAGCTGTCGTCTTCGTTATTCTCGCGTGCCCCGCGCAGTTCTTTGAGCAAATCTACTTGCAGGTAGCTCAGCGGATCTACGTACGGATTGCGAAGCCGGATCGATTCTTGAATAACCGGCACGTTGTCGAGAATCTCCTGTTGTCCGGTAATATCCAGAATCAGTTTGGAAGTCAGGTCGTATTCAGCGCTTATCAGCTCGTAAATGCGCTTTGCGATGCTGCCTTCCTTAAGCAGGCTGCCATACTCTTTGGCGATGAGAAGGTCCGCTTTGGCCAAAGCCATCTGCAAACCGTCGATCATGGATTTAAAGAACGGCCAGTTCTCGTACATGTTCTTAAGAACCGACATATTCTCGGCCTTATTCTGATAAAAGTCCTGAAGCGCCGTACCCGCGGCGTACCATGCCGGCAGCAGATAACGGCTCTGCGTCCAAGCGAATACCCATGGAATCGCGCGAAGATCCTCAAAACGGTCGCTGTTGTTCCGCTTGGAAGGACGCGAACCGATATTCAGCTCTCCAACCTCCGGAAGAGGCGTCGACTGCTTGAAGAAAGTCATGAAATCCGGATCGCGGAAAATAAGGTCCTGATACTTATTCTGCGCTTTTTCCGAAATTCCTTTCATAATGCTTTCCCATTCGGTTTCAAGCGGATGTTTTTGCGGATTGCGTGCCAATACCGCTCCTTTAATCAAAGCAAATGTCGCCTGCTCCAGACTGCGGTAAGCGATACCTTGCAGTGAATAGCGGGAAGAAAGCACTTCGCCCTGCTCCGTAATCTTGATGCCGCCGCCGATCGTATCCACAGGCTGTGCCAGAATACTCCGGTTCAGAGGCATTCCGCCGCGTCCGAGCGAACCGCCGCGTCCGTGGAAGAACTTCAGCCTCACACCGTTTTTGTTTCCGGTATCCGTCAAGGCACGCAGCGCGACGCGCAGCTCCCAGTTAGCGGTAATAACGCCGCCATCTTTGTTGCTGTCGGAATACCCCAACATGATTTCGTGCATAGGCGCCGCGGAATTCAAGCTTGCACGGTAAGCCGGAATTTTAAACAGCGTATCCATAATTTCCGGAGCCGCATGCAGATCGTCGATCGTTTCAAAAAGCGGAACCGACTGAATGGTGCTCACAACCGTGCCGTTGGCTTCCTTGCGATAAAGTCCTACTTCTTTCGCAAAAACCATAACTTCCAGCATGTCGCTCGCGCCCTGTGTCATACTAATCAGGTAGCTGTTCAAGCAGTAGCGTCCGAACTCATGTTGGGCCTTATAAATATTTCTATATACATCCAGACATTCCTGAGTAGACTCGGAGTATTTCATGTATGGGGATGTAATCGGACGCGGCTCATCGAGAAGCTTGCTCAACAGTTCAATCTTCTCATTTTCTTGGAGTGTGCTGTAATCCTCCACGATACCGATCCGGTTTAGGATTTCCGTCATGGCCAGCTCATGTTCGCGGCTGTGCTGACGAATGTCGAGGGTAGCCAGATGAAACCCGAATAATTCTACCTGACGAATCAGCTTCTTGATATACCGGTCCGCCGCATAATCGGCGTAATGGCTCCGCAAGCTTCTTTCGATCACATAGAGATCCGCAATCATTTCGTCCGGCGAGGTATACTTCTGGAAGTCCGCTACTTGAGTATTTCCCGTGTTTTTGACTTTCTCGATCATATAGGCAATCTTTGTGCGGTACGGCTCGTCGTCATTGCTCCAGAAATCATTGTGGGGACCAAAAACTTCATGATCGGCCTCAATAGATTTCTGCAGCTCATCACTGATCTCGGCAAGATTCTTGCTAAAGCTTAAGTGATACATGACATCCACGAGAATTGTTTCATACTTCTTTAAGGCAAGGCCGCGGTGCAGCTCCAGCGTCTCCCACGTGACATGAGAGGTAACCGAAGGATTGCCGTCACGGTCTCCACCGATCCAGGAACCGAATTTAAGGAAACTAGGTACGTGCCAAGTCTCATTCGGGTAGTATTTATCCAGACAACGTTCCAATTCTTGATAAACTTCAGGAAGAACATCGAATAAGGTTTCATCAAAATAATAAAGGCCATTCTGAACTTCGTCGATGACAGTCGGTTTCCGGTTGCGCAGTTCATCGGTTTGCCAAAGCGTTATAACCTCGGCCAGAAGTTTTTCTCTAAGCTGTTCTCTCTCCCGGTAAGTTAGCGTCGGATTGTCGAGGTACATCACGTCCTGGGAAATACGCTGATGAATATCCAGAACCGCACGGCGTGTAGCTTCTGTAGGATGGGCAGTCATAACGAGTTCAAGCGAGATCGTCTGCAAAATTTCCTGAACCTCTTGGTAGGAAATCTGATTCTGCTTCAACTGCTGAACGATGTTTTCGATGGAGCCGGGCTGAACCGTTTCTCCCGAGGAACGCTCATAATCGCGTTTTCTGCGAATACGGTGGGTTTGCTCGGCAATATTAACGAGTTGAAAATAAATCGCAAAAGCACGAATAACCTGGTGACGAATTTCAGGCTGCAGCCCGTCGATCGTCGCTTTAAACTCCGCATAAATGGCTGGATCATATTGAGCCCGAAGGGATTTACTCAGTTCGCGGATCTTCTCTACGACTGCCAGAAGCTCATTGCCTCCCTGATGGACCAGTACTTCCCCAAGGATATGCCCAAGAAACCGCACATCTCTGCGAAGCAAGTTGTTAGTAGAATTTTTCTGAACGATTGTTTCGTTATCCGACATGTCCTCGCCTCTTCTCTCTACTGATAATCACACCAAATTTCGTCTGATTTCATACTCATTTCAGAATATTTTACCACATTCACGCGTTGCATTATAGCTATTTTTGACGAAACATGCCTGAGAATTAAAGGAAAGCTGAGTAAGATTTAACTGAAGCCCGATTCTGGATAAATAAAAAAAGATCTCTATGAGATCTTTGTTAGTTATGTATGGAGCGGGTGATGGGAATCGAACCCACGCTACCAGCTTGGAAGGCTGGAGTTCTACCATTGAACTACACCCGCATACATATGGTCGGGACGACACGATTTGAACATGCGACCCCCTGGTCCCAAACCAGGTGCTCTACCAAGCTGAGCTACGTCCCGAAATATGAATGGCGTGCCCTGAGAGATTCGAACTCCCGGCCTTTTGATTCGTAGTCAAACGCTCTATCCAGCTGAGCTAAGGGCACATATGAAATTATGGAGCGGAAGACGGGAATCGAACCCGCGACCCTCGCCTTGGCAAGGCGATGCTCTACCGCTGAGCCACTTCCGCATAAAACCGATGCGCGTGGAGGGACTTGAACCCCCACGTCAAAGACGCTAGATCCTAAGTCTAGTGCGTCTGCCAATTCCGCCACACGCGCAAGTTGGAAACATGGTGAGCCATGAAGGACTCGAACCTTCGACACCCTGATTAAAAGTCAGGTGCTCTACCAACTGAGCTAATGGCTCGTACTAAAAATGGCTGGGGGTATAGGATTTGAACCTATGCATGACGGAGTCAAAGTCCGTTGCCTTACCGCTTGGCTAACCCCCAATAAAACATGGTGCCGTCGAGAGGACTTGAACCCCCAACCTACTGATTACAAGTCAGTTGCTCTACCAATTGAGCTACAACGGCATGGTGGTGGACGCTGACGGGATCGAACCGCCGACCCTCTGCTTGTAAGGCAGATGCTCTCCCAGCTGAGCTAAGCGTCCGCCCAGTAATGACCCGTAGGGGATTCGAACCCCTGTTACCTCCGTGAAAGGGAGGTGTCTTAACCCCTTGACCAACGGGCCGTAAGAAGCTTCCAACCGGATTCGAACCGGTGACCTCTTCCTTACCATGGAAGCACTCTACCTACTGAGCTATGGAAGCGTGGCTCCCCGAACAGGACTCGAACCTGTGACAACTCGATTAACAGTCGAGTGCTCTACCAACTGAGCTATCAGGGAATATCGCTTGGCAACGTCCTACTCTCCCAGGACCCTTCGGTCCAAGTACCATCGGCGCTGGAAGGCTTAACGGTCGTGTTCG
>NZ_JAGXJX010000777.1:0-241 GCF_019091125.1 Paenibacillus sp. GbtcB18 | reverse complement strand
AGAATTGAGTTAACCCTATACTAGTATAAGGACAGAGGAGAGGTAATTAGATATAGGTGGTTGAATGAGATTCCACTGATGTTTTACTCGGCCCAACAAGACTAAGTAGAGATAGAGGTGGTGAATCGACAATAGAATCAACTTATGACATTCCTGTTAAAAAGTAAGAGTATCAAGAAAGAATTCGAAACTAAGGTTAGTAAAGCGGTGTTGTATCAAGTGAAGCGGACCTACTTACTTA
>NZ_JAGXJX010000776.1:0-241 GCF_019091125.1 Paenibacillus sp. GbtcB18 | reverse complement strand
ACTTTATAGATATATCAAGCATAGTTTATAAATTGTATGATGTCACGATTCTTTATACAACTTTACACATTTCACTTCTTCAATTTTAAACATTATTAGATACTACGAAAGTTGATATATTAAATGAAGATTTCAATTTACATGAAAAGTGTTAAAATAATATAGCCTTATACATAAAATTCAATTGACCCTAATCTTTATATTTCCTCACTCTTGTGATAAATAATTCATCCATCTACAC
>NZ_JAGXJX010000775.1:0-241 GCF_019091125.1 Paenibacillus sp. GbtcB18 | reverse complement strand
AACGATTCCTTCAGCCTTTTTATCAACTGTAACGGTTTGCTCAATCCACTGATTTTTTGGCAATTCTCCTCCTAAAATATTTTGATTTGAAGTTGTATTTAATTGTTCTATATATTCATTTGAACTAGTGCTGGATGCTACTAAAGCTGGTACGGCTACATTTGCTGTACGTAAATATGGTTCAATTCGAGAGAAAACAGCAGATCCTTTTCGTATATTATCATGATCAAATTTGGAATCT
>NZ_JAGXJX010000774.1:0-241 GCF_019091125.1 Paenibacillus sp. GbtcB18 | reverse complement strand
CCTTATTGGCTCTGATCTAACCCTTGACTCTAAGTCGTGCTTGTTAGTAGA
The DNA here is from genome assembly GCF_019091125.1 of Paenibacillus sp. GbtcB18. Classification (NCBI taxonomy): domain Bacteria; kingdom Bacillati; phylum Bacillota; class Bacilli; order Caryophanales; family Paenibacillaceae; genus Paenibacillus; species Paenibacillus sp. GbtcB18. Next base: position 190 of record NZ_JAGXJX010000774.1, on the reverse strand, counting down.
AAGCTGATGAAACCCCTGGCTGAACCTAAGGGAGACATTTCTGATTTCACCACATAAAGATTGGTTTTATATTCCCTATTTGCATTCTGAAACCCCGAAGAACAAATATGAATTACCTAACTAGAGAACTTACCCCGCAACCCAAGCTCCAAGCCTTGTTCGGTAGCTTCACTTTTGCACTCCCAACTCC
>NZ_JAGXJX010000773.1:0-241 GCF_019091125.1 Paenibacillus sp. GbtcB18 | reverse complement strand
AACTTGTTGGGCAGGTATGTTCAACAGCAAAATGCCCAAAAATGTCCTGCAATGATTAGTTGACTGATAGGAAAAAAGACTCTTGTCAAACTAACAAGATCCAATGGTGTTGCACTTTTTGAGTATAGTGTTCTTGCATAACAGAGAATCAGGAGTTATTTTGCCTTCCTCTATGTAATGAACAATAAGTTCTCTTTCCCAGAAAAGTTCTGCTCCAATATTGTGGAAAATGGAAAACATT
>NZ_JAGXJX010000772.1:0-241 GCF_019091125.1 Paenibacillus sp. GbtcB18 | reverse complement strand
CAAAACTAAAATATCTGGAACATAAATCTCACTAAGACTCCATATATAACTAAAATATCAAAGACTGAGATATTAATGAACCACTTAAATAAATTATTAACAATGATATCTTTGCGCCAGCTATCCTCTTGTAAATGTTGGAATTTCATATGGTGTCATGAGGGTTGAACTGTTGATCTTGGAGAAAAATTCTCAGTTAGCTTGGATTCATTAAACTCCCATGGTTTTACAAAGATTTAGC
>NZ_JAGXJX010000771.1:0-241 GCF_019091125.1 Paenibacillus sp. GbtcB18 | reverse complement strand
CAGATCTAGACACTAAAACCAATTTTGACGGCTCTGATACCTAACTTTAGAACTTTATGATTTCAAGGGTGTAGACAGCGGCATCGATTGGCGAGGTCAATCTACCAAGCGGCGAAGTTGATCTAACAGGCGGAGTAGATCGGCGAGCGAAGTCGATCTAACAACAACTAGCAGGTGGCAGAGTCGATCGGCGAGCGGCATCGATCTAGCAAGTGGTGTAGTCGATCTAGCAAGCGAAGTC
>NZ_JAGXJX010000770.1:0-241 GCF_019091125.1 Paenibacillus sp. GbtcB18 | reverse complement strand
ATACCATTATGAATAAGTACCATCTTTTCATTAGGAATTTTTCTTTTTAAAGCTTCCTTATGCTCATTCATTGAAATGTTAATAATTTTATCTGTCTTAAACGCTAATACTCGCTCAATTACAGTATAAATTCCTTTCTTCCAATTCGGCACTTGCATACCAAACGCCCACCCGTGAGAACAATAAACAGTTTTATTTTTTTTTTTACGATATAGAAAAGGAAATCTTACAAATACCCCGG
>NZ_JAGXJX010000769.1:0-241 GCF_019091125.1 Paenibacillus sp. GbtcB18 | reverse complement strand
CATGATTCAAAACGGAGCGGACATCGAAAGGCTCGTGGTTAACGCCCATTTTACCGGCTTCGATTTGGCTGAAATCGAGGATCTCGTTCAAAATCCGCAGCAGGGCGTAGCTGCTCTGCAAAATAATGTCGGAATAGCTCCGCTGTTCCTCGGACAGCTCCGTTTCCGCCAGCTGGTCCGCCATTCCGATAATGCCGTTCTCCGGCGTCCGGTTGTCTTGGCTCAGGAGGGCCAAGAACCC
>NZ_JAGXJX010000768.1:0-241 GCF_019091125.1 Paenibacillus sp. GbtcB18 | reverse complement strand
ATAACATGCCGGAGGTTTTGGCGGCGTCCAAGCTTGTCGTGAACCGTGCCGGAGCGTGTACTATGGCGGAGATTACCGCCCTTGGTATTCCTTCCATCTTAATTCCGTCACCAAACGTGACGAACAACCATCAGGAGCATAACGCCCGCTCTCTTTCCGTCGAGGGCGGCTCGGTAACGCTGCTTGAGAAAGATTTAAGCGGCCGGGTTCTTTTCCATCAGATCGGCAAAATCATGGAAGA
>NZ_JAGXJX010000079.1:0-782 GCF_019091125.1 Paenibacillus sp. GbtcB18 | reverse complement strand
CATAAATAGTTAATTACAATTGGATGTTGATTGTAATTATACTGACCATTACAAAATACAACTACCAAATAACGGAGGAGTTTACGGTATAGCGGATTTTTAATATATACGTAAAATTTCAGAAGGTTTTATCCCATATTTCTTTTTAAAGGACTCTGAAAAGTGACTAATATTTTTGTACCCAACAGCGATTGCCGTTTCAGTTACATTACTAGTTCCAGAACGTAATAAAAACATTGCCCGTTCCATTCGCTGTTCCCTTAAATATGCAAATGCAGATGTACCAAATAACTCTTTAAATCCCAGTTTTAATTTATAATCATTTAACTCTACTAACTTAGCTAGTTCTAATAATGATGGTGGTAATTCCATCCGCTGCACTAATATTTCTTCAGCATGTTTTATTTTATTTATATCACTTTTTGATAAAACTCTTCTTTTTATTTCATTACGATTTTTTAACAAAAACCTACCAAAATGTATGGAGAGTAATTCAAGCACTTTACTTTCCATTTCTAGTTGATATATACGATCTTGATGTGGAAAATCTATCATTTTTGAAATAATATTAGCTGATAGAGAATCAATTGGACTTTGCAACTTTTTAAATGAGTTATTACCTAATATAGCGTGAAAATTAAGCATTCCTTCATCCGTATAATCCAACATAAAATGATTAAATAATGGTACAGGGATTCCAATAGCTAATGAATATAGAGGCTTCTCTTTTTCATATTCAAATAACACTTCAAAATCATTCATAAAATATAAATAGCTATTTC
>NZ_JAGXJX010000767.1:0-241 GCF_019091125.1 Paenibacillus sp. GbtcB18 | reverse complement strand
ATCCATTGTTTTTTGGAATTTCACCGAGAGAAGCAGAGTTAATGGATCCGCAGCAACGTCTCTTATTGTCCTATGCCTGGAAAGTTATGGAGGACGCCGGGTATTCAGCTAAAAGTCTTTCGGGAACCAATACCCGGGTATTTATCGGTACGGCAAGAAGTGGATATGAAAGTTTTTTATCCCACAAAAATTCGGTAATAGAAGGGTTTTCCGCTACCGGCATGACACCTTCAATTGGTCC
>NZ_JAGXJX010000766.1:0-241 GCF_019091125.1 Paenibacillus sp. GbtcB18 | reverse complement strand
CTCCGCCGCATAACGGGACAGCGCGAACAGATCGCTTGCTCTCAGCAGCTCCTTGTTTTTTCCGAACACGAGCCGGAAATCTTTGGGGAACCGCCTTTCAATCTCTTTCACCTGCGTGACGCCCGACAAACTGGCGGCTGCCGCGGACTGATCCGGCTTTTTCAGCGCCCATTTGAAAGCCCCGTAGCCTCCCATCCACAGACCGGCCTCGAAATTGTCCTCCCGGCGGCCCCACAGCGGA
>NZ_JAGXJX010000765.1:0-241 GCF_019091125.1 Paenibacillus sp. GbtcB18 | reverse complement strand
GAAAAGTCGCAACCTTCATGCCGAAGCCGCTTTTTGGCGACAACGGATCGGGTATGCACGTTCATCAAAGCATTTTTGACGGCGACTCGCCTCTGTTCTACGACAAAAACGGATACGCCAACATGAGCGAAATGGCTCTGCACTACATCGGCGGAATCCTGTACCATGCACCGGCTCTGCTCGCTCTGACGAACCCGTCCACGAACTCGTTCAAACGTCTCGTTCCGGGGTACGAAGCTCC
>NZ_JAGXJX010000764.1:0-242 GCF_019091125.1 Paenibacillus sp. GbtcB18 | reverse complement strand
GATTCAGCCTTTTGACTAAAGTACGATGAGTGGACTATTTAGGTCAATTTCTGGACTAAAGCAAGCTTCCCGAAGGTGTGACATAAGATTTGATGAGGCATTCAAATCTTTTGACTTGATTAAGAATGAAGATGAGCCTTATGTGTATATGAAGGTAAGTGGGAGCGCTATCACCATTTAGGTGTTATATGTGGATGACAACCTAATAATTGAGAATGATATATGAATGCTATTCATAATAT
>NZ_JAGXJX010000763.1:0-242 GCF_019091125.1 Paenibacillus sp. GbtcB18 | reverse complement strand
GCCCATGCTCGCCCGGCTCCCAGGTAACCTCCACATGACCAATCCGCTCCATCCGGTAGGGGGATGTTACTCTGATTTGGTCGTACCCTACCATACTCCGCCAGCCTCCGATCGGATAAATTGTCATGCTGTCCGTCGTTTAAAATTTTAATGCCCCCTTGTAACCCGCAGTGCGGCTGGGTGTTTGTCGTAAGGCCCGGTTTCGCGGCCACCTTTGTTGTTTCTTTGGAGGGGTGCTTTTG
>NZ_JAGXJX010000762.1:0-242 GCF_019091125.1 Paenibacillus sp. GbtcB18 | reverse complement strand
GCTCCGGGGAAAATGGCGATCGAACTTGGGGCCTGCGCGTTCATGCCTTCAGGCGCGGGCATAAAGAATAGCAGCAAAACGACCGTTAGGGCCAGGGGAATCCCCCACTCCTTCATGCTTTCTCCCATCTGGCTCTTTTTCTGGTTCGGCGGGTGTTTGACATCACTTCCCAATTTCTTTTTGCCCCCAGACATTTCGTGTCCTCCCCTTCTAAGATTAGCGCTTCATGGAAAGATAACTTT
>NZ_JAGXJX010000761.1:0-242 GCF_019091125.1 Paenibacillus sp. GbtcB18 | reverse complement strand
ATAAGTTCGATACGGGATTATTCCAGCAGAACAGCAATGCTTTTAGGGATGATGTACAGGTTTTGAATAAGAAGCAATAGTCGTGTGGGGTCACCAATTACGAACCCTGCCCGCAAAAAAGGCGTGGGGTCTGGCTCCAGCCCTTTTTTTGTTGGGGCAATGTATGGCCCGCAGGCTTGTCGTTGTTTTACCACGTAGGGATTCGCTTGGGAATTAAAGGATCATCCAACCAAGTCGGATCG
>NZ_JAGXJX010000760.1:0-242 GCF_019091125.1 Paenibacillus sp. GbtcB18 | reverse complement strand
GGTGGGGACGCATTCGTACCCGCTATCGGCTATGACATCGGGGGGCGCTAAAGGCAGTTTGTCTGAAGTGCTTGAAGATGAGCGCGCGCCCATAGTCTCCCCTCCTCTTATAGGGGTACGATTCTCTCCGCTAAGGGACTAGAGGAAGCAACCGCAAAATTCGGTGAAGGTTAGAACTCACAACCAATCACGATAATCCAATTCCGCTTCCCATTGGTAGCCAACCCCGAAAAGGAAGGAGC
>NZ_JAGXJX010000759.1:0-242 GCF_019091125.1 Paenibacillus sp. GbtcB18 | reverse complement strand
GAAGCATTAGAGGCAAAGAGAAAGCATTAAATTCTCTCCAATTCTTTTGAAATGTGTATATTCTGATGCAATATTCTGATGTTTGAACCAAATATCACATCTAACATCATGTGTCAAAAAGAAAAGACCAATTAAATTGCTTACTGGCTTAACCCAAACATGACCTGATCTATTCAGATCACTGGCTTAAAATAAGAGAAAGCTAAACAGCACAGGATTTGTCATGCTATCACCTGATCTCA
>NZ_JAGXJX010000758.1:0-242 GCF_019091125.1 Paenibacillus sp. GbtcB18 | reverse complement strand
AGTTCAACACCATGGTGCCATCGACACCCACATAGGTTACATAGCGGCGTTCGACATAGAAGAAACTCGCCCGGCGTCCGTTGCCGATATGGATATAGTTATATACGGTCGGGCCGCACACATACATTTTCACCTTGCCCGGTCCAAGGGGTTTAAATTCTTCTTTTTCTCTTGTCTCCGTATAAAACATCCTGAGTGTCATGCTCCCTACCCCCCCCATTCTGGATCTCCTCTCCTTCTAT
>NZ_JAGXJX010000078.1:0-789 GCF_019091125.1 Paenibacillus sp. GbtcB18 | reverse complement strand
TCCGTCTGCTGCTTGTTCCCTCCAATAAGGGCGAAGGACGGCCGTCCCTAGCTGCTCTCCTTCCATCACTCTGGATGAGAACCCTTTCATTTGCACGCAAATCTTTCCCTCACTGTCGCATAAGTCGATGTCCAATTTCTCGACTTTATCCCCGGCCCGGCTCCCCTCGCTGTAGCGGACGAAACACCACATTTCGCGGGTACATCTCCGGAATACCCGAAGATCCTCCAAGGCGAACGGCAAGGCCGGCTTAGCCGGGTCAGAGGCTGCCCGTACACCTAGCGTGGCCTGCAAGGCCGCATCGATCAACGCCGGATGCAGGTCAAACTGTTCTTCCGTATCCGCTATGACGTCCGGCAATCTTAGCTTTGCGATGGCCCGGCCTTGTCCGACATATATTCGTTCAATCCCCTGATGAGCGGGGCCATACTCCATTCCGAGCGTTCTAAACCCTTCGTAACACTGCTCCGAGGCAAGTTCCTTTTGATGACAGCTTTCGAGCAGCGCCTCTATATTCAGCACGGGTGTATCTTCCTCCGTATAGACCCAAAGACTTCCTTCGCTGTGCACGGTGACGTCTTCATCGCCCTCACCGGGGCTAACGATCTCGTATTGGATCTCCCCGTTATCTTGCAGATGCAGTCTGGTATGGATTTCGACAACCGCTTCCGCTGCGACAACGGGTGCAGCCCACATGACATTTTGGATGTGAACGACCGAATCCGCCCCGGGCAGACACGCTCCCCGTACCGCGGCCTCCCGGGCCATTTCAAGGTAGGCGGCCCCCGG
>NZ_JAGXJX010000757.1:0-242 GCF_019091125.1 Paenibacillus sp. GbtcB18 | reverse complement strand
TCTTGACCATGTGAAAGAACATTCCACGTCCATGCGTACGCTGTGGATTTCCCTACTCCTCACCTTATTTTACACCGTTGTTGAAGTTGTCGGGGGGATAATGTCGAACTCCCTCGCCCTGCTCTCGGATTCCGCGCATATGATCTCAGGCGCCATTGCACCGGGACTCAGCATGCCCGCCATTTACCTCGCCCCCCGAAACCCTAACTGCCGCTATACATCCGGTTTTCTGCGGTTCGATA
>NZ_JAGXJX010000756.1:0-242 GCF_019091125.1 Paenibacillus sp. GbtcB18 | reverse complement strand
AGGGGGAGATTTGTTAATTAAAAAAATAAGTGGTGAGACTCATAGGGGTTAATTAAAAAATCTTAACTCTAATGAGTTAAATAGGAAAACCGAAAATGTGGCCAAACAAGGAAGAAAATAATAAACTTTCATATAGGAGACGAAAAATTGGTTAGGAAAATTAGTTTTAATTGTCATAATTTTTTAGTATATTGATCGAAATACTATGCTTTTTTGTACTGATTAGTATAGATTTTTAAGAA
>NZ_JAGXJX010000755.1:0-242 GCF_019091125.1 Paenibacillus sp. GbtcB18 | reverse complement strand
ACTCATACATAGCGAATAATGTATTTGGCTTAGATTATAAGAGGATCGAAATATGAAGACAGAAAGATAATTGATATATATTTTTTTTATTGAGTATGTATTTGACTTAGATCGTAGGACGATCTGAATACAATGACCCATATGAATGATAGAAAGAGCATCAAATTTTTTTTGATTTAATTTATATATTTATCAAGTACTCGTATCTAACCGAGGGTGTGTTTGAGTTAGTCCGATGCACT
>NZ_JAGXJX010000754.1:0-242 GCF_019091125.1 Paenibacillus sp. GbtcB18 | reverse complement strand
ATACTAAAATTCCTATCTTAGGACCCCATAAGGTGATTCTTGCGTATTTGGCACTGACAAAAAAATGTTCTATGATGTAATTTGACACACAATCCACTCACGATGGGATATCCACTTTCTTGTTCAGATTAAAAAGTAAGGCAAGAAAAGATGATTCTTATGTGAACTTTTCCCCAATTATTAAAATCTTTGTATCATTGTGTTATAAGAACTTCAAAAAATATAACTTCATCAAAGATGAT
>NZ_JAGXJX010000753.1:0-242 GCF_019091125.1 Paenibacillus sp. GbtcB18 | reverse complement strand
ATGAACGCATTTCCGCCGGTCCCTTTCGCCACGACGCTTTCCAGTGCCTCACGGACTTGCGTCGACGTCGCTTCCGAGATTACCGTATCCACCAGCTCCGGTTTGACCGTTACGACCACTCGCCCCGTTTCGGACTCTATCCATGATTTGGCGACATGCGTCCTGAATAACTTACCCCCGTTAATCGCCGTCGAAAGGGCTGTGATCTGCTGAATCGGCGTAGAGGATACCCCCTGTCCGAG
>NZ_JAGXJX010000752.1:0-242 GCF_019091125.1 Paenibacillus sp. GbtcB18 | reverse complement strand
AATCACGTGACATATAAGGCAGGCAAAGAATGGCCACACACCACAGATTCAACTTTGTTTTTTTTTGAAGAATCATTATAACTGTATAGTCCATATTTATGATTCATCATAATTCAATATGATTCACTACATTGACTATCCCCCAAACCTTTGTTGGCAAGAATCTCATGCACTAGATCATCCTCTTAGAAAAGTTAATACATTTTAGTGGATGAGTTTTAACATCATTATAAAGTTATTTA
>NZ_JAGXJX010000751.1:0-242 GCF_019091125.1 Paenibacillus sp. GbtcB18 | reverse complement strand
AGCGCTATTTTTAGTTGAAGAATCCCTCTTTAAACCCTTCAGCAAATTCTGAACAACCTGTTGTAATCGTATCCCAGCTCGGTACATTAAAAGTAAGGAAACATGTTGCTAATAAAGTTAAAATAGGTAGTAATATCCGCATAATAGCCTCCGAATTTCATTTATTTGTATATTTAAATTAATAATATATTTATTGGTGATTGAAGTCAATGAAAGGGGTGGTTTTTTAAGATGAAGTGGAA
>NZ_JAGXJX010000750.1:0-242 GCF_019091125.1 Paenibacillus sp. GbtcB18 | reverse complement strand
ATTATCTAGGAACCATAAAACCTCGATCCTTTCTCTGCAATCTCTATCACTTAATTGGATAGAAGTTATTTCCGGTTTATGTCCACAGCTAAGACATGTCAACTAAAAGCATCAAAGCTAAATAGTATGTGAAACCATGCATAGTAAAAATTGACCAGGATTTGTACAATAAGAAGGAGAACAATATGAGATAATAGACAATAACACCTATTACTGTCACGACAGAAGGAGAATATCCACTG
>NZ_JAGXJX010000749.1:0-243 GCF_019091125.1 Paenibacillus sp. GbtcB18 | reverse complement strand
GGGATTCCACTTCTCCGGTCGCCACCGAAACGGGGCAGGAAAACCCGAACAAGACTAACACGAGCCTCGTTGGGGACCTTCGGCCCAAAGGAACGGGCACGCCCGTGTCCCGGATGGGGGATGCGAATGGGGAGCGGTGCGGGGGGGGGCTAAAGGCGCAAACCGGTCCGGGATCCCTGATCCCTCTGCTAAACGTCTATAAAAAAAAGGGCTTCGCCGCCGGACCTTGGGTGGGGGGGTTCC
>NZ_JAGXJX010000077.1:0-800 GCF_019091125.1 Paenibacillus sp. GbtcB18 | reverse complement strand
GTCGGCAACACGAAAGGTGAAACCGATGAGTGCTTTTATCAGCCGTGCTCGCTGTGAGAGAAGGGTCTTTGATACTCATGGGGCTACTGCCTCTCTATTGTCATTATAATTTAGGAATGACATAAAGATGATTTCTTGTTACCCCTAATTGCTGTGCCATTTATAAAATGTTTTAATGCCTATTTCCTAAGACAAAGACACATTCATATAATAAGACTGCAGTCAATTCAGGGGGTGCATTTTATGGAGTATGTTCAAAATAGTCTTTTAAACGGTAGTATCACACCTACTAGATCTCGAAATACGAAAACATGGAGCGGTTGGTGGGCGGATATTTTTGAAGGTAATGATTGGACGAATGTCACGATTTTTTTAGAAGACATTACTGTCTCAATTACGCCTTATGATAATAACAACAATATTTATGCTACTTGTAACTTTAATTTATCTTCCAAAGTAAGACAAAAAGCCTACTTTGGCCCTTTTTTTGGACCAGAAAACTTAGTTAGATTATATATATATTTACAAAATGATGCTGGAGCGACTTTAGGCCAATTTAGTGTGAAGGTTCCATTTGATTGCAATCAAGTTAAATTTCCTGTACCTTATTCGACAGATCTTCAGAATAAAAAAATAGTGTTCGATCAAATGACAAAACTTTCTATTTGGCTCGATGTTGGTAATTATGATTTGATAGCCGAGCATTGCTGAAGATAAGTTTTAAAATTGATTTTTGAGTTCCCGAAAATAATTATAGTCATAACTTAAAGGTTTTGACAACGTTGTGACGATGTGATAGT
>NZ_JAGXJX010000748.1:0-243 GCF_019091125.1 Paenibacillus sp. GbtcB18 | reverse complement strand
TTTGGATTGTGGGGTGACATATGTTTGACTAATCCAAGTCTACTTTGATGTACGTGAGAAAAGGGAGTAGCTAAAGATATGAAGAGGGAAACTGGTCATTTCGAATCCTCCTCCTCCAGTTAAAGATGGGTCGCCCCATCCGAGCCAATCATACTGCATTAGCGATGCTCCAACCTAGTGACAATCATAATGTCAAATCCTCTCGAGAATTCTTGCTGTCGAATTATATTTCATGAGGAAAAT
>NZ_JAGXJX010000747.1:0-243 GCF_019091125.1 Paenibacillus sp. GbtcB18 | reverse complement strand
GTCGCCTCATACCCCACCCCATTAGCTTCCTCCTCGTCCAACTCTACCTCTTCTCCCTCATCCACCTCCCTCACCACCCCTTGCCCTCGCCACTCCTTGTTTTACTTTCTCCTCCTCCTTTACTCTCTCCCTTTCTCACCTCGCTCTGCTGATTGATACAACAACATACCGTATGTCAATATGACAGTAAATACAGGACTGGCCAAGGATCCTTACGAGTCTTGAACTGAAACCTGAAACTTT
>NZ_JAGXJX010000746.1:0-243 GCF_019091125.1 Paenibacillus sp. GbtcB18 | reverse complement strand
GACCCACGCGGTATAAGTACAGGGTGGAGGGGCGGCATCGCTGATCGAGTGCATAGACGAGGGCGGGGATTAATTAGGGGCACGCTCCGGACTTTGGGCGGCACGGCAAGACAGTCAAAGCGCTAGTTGACTGGAGCCGACCATTCTTTAATCCCTGCCGTCCTTGGAGCCCTCCTGATGTGTCTATAAAGGCCTGAGTCACCTAAGCAGGGACAGAAGAATCCGAAGCAAACGTGATAAGAA
>NZ_JAGXJX010000745.1:0-243 GCF_019091125.1 Paenibacillus sp. GbtcB18 | reverse complement strand
GACTGGAGTAGTAGATCCAGTACCTCAGGATCCATACGCGGAGTCGTTATTCAAAAGTTGTTTTAAAAAATGGAGGGAAAACGATGGACGAAAATTTAAATCGTCAACAGCGCCGCGCGAGTGAACGTGAACGAAAGAAGACAGAGGAGTGACAAAGCTTTCATCGCGGAGAAGTACAGCAAGTCTCCCTTTTATCTTATAAAGATGGACGGACATTAGCCTTACGAGCAGTAAAAGAAGTAT
>NZ_JAGXJX010000744.1:0-243 GCF_019091125.1 Paenibacillus sp. GbtcB18 | reverse complement strand
CCCGACCAGACCGCCGATGACAAAACTTAACATAATGGCGATCACGGCCATTTCCAGCGTCACGAGAAACCCTTTTAACAAAAACACCAAATTATCCGCGCTGTACGCACCTGAGAAAACCATTCCGACACCCCACTTTGACATTCACCGGATCTTGCCCCGTCCGGAACCGATTAGTCGCGCGCCATTCTTCTTACGAGGTACTGAACCAGCAGACTGAGCGGTATCGACAGCACCAGATAG
>NZ_JAGXJX010000743.1:0-243 GCF_019091125.1 Paenibacillus sp. GbtcB18 | reverse complement strand
CAAATCAATATCTTCATCATCCATCGCCATAAAAGCACTAAAAAAAGCCTTCGTATCTGGATATGGATTGTTCATTCCGTAAGTGTCTGCTATTGTAAGCATAACCTCATAAGCTTTGTGCTCGGTGGGTTGGTTTGAATTTAATACAACCTCCTCTTTAGTCTTTTTCTAAAGTAACGATGCAACAGGCAGATCCGACTGGACTGTATATCCCCTCAGAGCATTATAACGATTCCAAATATG
>NZ_JAGXJX010000742.1:0-243 GCF_019091125.1 Paenibacillus sp. GbtcB18 | reverse complement strand
TCGACCAGCTTGCCGCGTTTGCGCTCCCAGCCCATATACACGCCCTCAAGGGGATTCCAAAGCCTGCGCCGCTGGTAAAAATGAAACGTCGTTCCGCCTGGTGCGGAGTACTTCTCGTTTAACGCGCGAATTTTATCCTCCGCAAGACGGACCAACCGGTCATCCCCCGGAAGCTGTTCATCCGGCGCATCCGTAAAATCGCCTAGGAGCGCATAGTGGATGTTGGAATCGCGGTTGGCCAGA
>NZ_JAGXJX010000741.1:0-243 GCF_019091125.1 Paenibacillus sp. GbtcB18 | reverse complement strand
GCAGACCCGCAATACCAAGGCTTCTGACCATGATCGTAAAAGCTTTCCCGGCTCGGGCCGGCAGAGCTTTTTTTGCGTGCTTCCCGTTTACGGCAACGTAAGGCGGGTGGCAGGACTTAGCTCTGGGACTGCCGTGTATTATTGCGGAAGACTGCAAACAATGAATCCAACTATCATTGTGCGAAAAGGATGTGTTACCATTGGCGATCCCATATGCCGATTGCGATTTTACACCGATGAAAC
>NZ_JAGXJX010000740.1:0-243 GCF_019091125.1 Paenibacillus sp. GbtcB18 | reverse complement strand
AGCTCGAGAATAGTATATTAGGTAGATCTTAATCCTTAGTTCAAGAATAATGCATTGAACTAATAAGTCGATGAGAGAGTAACCAACAAATATGTCTAATAGGATATATGTCATATAGAGTGAGAAGAATGAGCGAGAAAAATTGAGCTAATGCATGAGGCTATAAGTGTCTGTTGTCTTCTAAGGCCTTTGCCCCCACTTCTCATCCCTTAGTCCTCTGAAGTGTCCTCCATCTCAAGTCAG
>NZ_JAGXJX010000076.1:0-809 GCF_019091125.1 Paenibacillus sp. GbtcB18 | reverse complement strand
TCCCCTATACAATCAACAAATAATTTCCCGAAATGATTATATTCAAAGATTCCAGGGATTCTATTGTCTATCGCGCCTGTTATATGTTGTCTATTTATGATCCCCTCATCACTAATATATCCGTATATAGCATTGAATTCTGATACCAGCTTTTGAAATACCACTACTATTTTATCCTTATATTTCAAAAAGACCTTGTTTGAAAAACCAATTACTAAATAGTTGACGGTTTTTTCCTTAGGATTTTCCCACCAATTTACCATCAGGGAAATACCTTTTCCTTTTCCCAGCATTCCACCAGCAGTACCTACCATCTCATCTAACTCAAAATCATAGCACCCTGGTTCAGCAAGTGTCCACATTTCAATGGCTTTCTCCATAGAAAATTCTTTATTAATTGGTTCATATAGCGCAATCTTTTGAAACTCTATCCCAATCTCTTGAATCAGCTGAAAAAATATCTTTGCATATATTTCTGAACTAATATTTTCAGTTGTATAAATATTTATTTCTACCATAATAACCCTCTTTTGTATATTTATTATTTATTATACGTATAGTACTTATTTTTCCCATGTCTAACTTTTATTGTTCCCTTAGAATTTTCTATCAATTTTTTTAGTGGTTTAGATACTTTAGAGTGTCTAGAAACTATCAAATCAATAGGTTTTCCTGTATTCCCATAGTCTCTAAACTGCTGAGTCTTCGATACTTTTCGGACATCTTTAATTTCCGTAATTCTCCCTTTAGACAAACTATCAGGAATCCGGCCATTTACCGTTTTAGTATTTTTCTGTAATCCAAGTTCT
>NZ_JAGXJX010000739.1:0-243 GCF_019091125.1 Paenibacillus sp. GbtcB18 | reverse complement strand
AGTGGCGAAGGAGAAAGAGATCGTCCCGAGGCTGTAGAGCAAGTAAACCGTCCTGACGCTTCCGTTAGGACGGTTTTTTGGTGTGGGGCTGTCCGCGGTTCGGGCAGCCGGTCTGCCGGTCTCGTGGGGTTGACTGCTGCCGCGCGAAGCCAGCCGCCGTCTAACGGGCGCGCGCTAGGAGCTGCATGGGGAGTGAAGAACGAAGGTCCTCGTCCCTGCTTCCCAAAAGCCAAGCTGGAACGC
>NZ_JAGXJX010000738.1:0-243 GCF_019091125.1 Paenibacillus sp. GbtcB18 | reverse complement strand
CATTCATAATTTGATTTCTGAAAAAGATACTCTTTTTTCTTACAAGGAAGCATTTGATTACTAGCTGTTGTGTTATATTTTTCTCAGGTCTTCGGTGATAATTTGCCAGCAGATAACATTTTTCCCATTCAGGTGCTCATTCTGTTTCTAGAGTCAAACCTTCTAGTTAACGTAGATGGTTTAGTTATAGGTTCCAGGCACTTAACAGTTATTGCACATTTGCACCTTTAAAGTTTTTTATTA
>NZ_JAGXJX010000737.1:0-243 GCF_019091125.1 Paenibacillus sp. GbtcB18 | reverse complement strand
AAGATAGTCAACTTGCACAATTTAGAAAACAGAGAAATCTAAACAATAACTTCGGGTAGATGAGTGGGGACTCTATCTTGTCCAAATCGAATCCAAGTTTATAAACAGGGTAAATGGCATATATTATACTTGTTTGGTCCAAACCATTTACAGTTTATGCAGATAAAGAAAGATAAGAAGGAAAAAAATGAATGAACAGCATACATGGCTATGGTACAAGTGAGAGAGAGGCTAACTATGTAA
>NZ_JAGXJX010000736.1:0-243 GCF_019091125.1 Paenibacillus sp. GbtcB18 | reverse complement strand
AAACAAAAATTAATTATAAGAATAAATGAATATAATTAAAAGAATCCCTTCTATAAAAAGCGACTCTCATGTCATTTTATCTTTACTTAGCCTAAATCAATTTCACTCAACATCTCTTCCTTAGAACCAAACATATGAATTCTTCTTCGAATATAAACATCCCATATAGGGTAGGATGGCTCATCGATAATCATAAATATCGCACATATAAAAAAGAAAATTCTGGATATATACAAGAAATAC
>NZ_JAGXJX010000735.1:0-243 GCF_019091125.1 Paenibacillus sp. GbtcB18 | reverse complement strand
TCGGCTTTCGACAGCTCTCCGGCCGATTTTCAGTGATTTTATAGCTCCGTTCTCAATCAGCTCCTCTGAAATCTGAGCCGAGCCGATATGGCTGGAACGGATTTCTCCCTCCCCGATATGACCCGAGAGAACGGAACCGTCCGCCAAATGTTCGGGACGGACCGATTTTCTCGCAAGCTCTCGGAAGCCTCCCACTTCAACCGCCAGCTGGGCGGAATCGACGGCGCCCGGGGTCAGCGTTTC
>NZ_JAGXJX010000734.1:0-243 GCF_019091125.1 Paenibacillus sp. GbtcB18 | reverse complement strand
CCGTTAAACCCGTCGGTCCTATTACGCCCGTTACTCCGGTCGGTCCCGTTAAACCCGTCGGTCCTATTACGCCCGTTAAACCCGTTGGTCCTGTTACGCCCGTTGCTCCGGCAGATCCTGTTACTCCCGTTACTCCGGTCGGTCCTGTTACTCCCGTCGGTCCCGTTAAACCCGTCGGTCCTGTTACTCCCGTCGGTCCTGTTACTCCCGTCGGTCCTGTTAAACCCGTCGGTCCCGTTACTC
>NZ_JAGXJX010000733.1:0-243 GCF_019091125.1 Paenibacillus sp. GbtcB18 | reverse complement strand
TAAGAGCTCAAAAGGCTCTAACTCTTTCCCTCACGCAATTGAGAAACAATATATTTCCTTATTTACAGCACGGGCAACGTTGGAAGAATTAGTATTACTGAAAAAAAATAAAGCTGAACCATTCATTCAAAACACCATTTATACCCCCTATCTATTTACAGGTAGTGCCTTAGAAGATTGGAAAAAGAGCACGATGCGTTATGGCACAACTGGCTCTTTATTTTTATATCAAATAATCCAGTA
>NZ_JAGXJX010000732.1:0-243 GCF_019091125.1 Paenibacillus sp. GbtcB18 | reverse complement strand
GACGCTTAGCTCAGCTGGGAGAGCATCTGCCTTACAAGCAGAGGGTCGGCGGTTCGATCCCGTCAGCGTCCACCATAACAAGTTTTTACTGGCGCGGGGTGGAGCAGCCCGGTAGCTCGTCGGGCTCATAACCCGAAGGCCGCAGGTTCAAATCCTGCCCCCGCAATACTTGGAGCTGTGGTGTAGAGGCCTAACATGCCTGCCTGTCACGCAGGAGACCGCGGGTTCGAATCCCGTCAGCTC
>NZ_JAGXJX010000731.1:0-244 GCF_019091125.1 Paenibacillus sp. GbtcB18 | reverse complement strand
GCTCCTGGGGTTAAAAACCAACAACAAAAACCCCTGGGTTAAACCCCGCCCCGTTCAATAAAACAAACAAAAAAGGCCGGGCCCTCCGGTCCTGGTCTTTTTTTGGGTTGTTGGGCCCGCGGGGGGCCGGGGGGGGAGGGCGGAGAAAAGAGGCGAGCTGTTCCCAAACGGGGTTGGCCCTTCTCCCCTGTTTTCGGGGGGAGGAGTGGTCCGGAATAACAGGATGGCCCGTCTCATGGAAGAA
>NZ_JAGXJX010000730.1:0-244 GCF_019091125.1 Paenibacillus sp. GbtcB18 | reverse complement strand
GACAGGCCCGCCACTTCCCCCACTTCCTGGTCATAGCCATCCGCGCCCTGCAGCCGCAGCCGGATCGGGAAACCGAAATGATCGACCCGAGTGGTATTGATGTAGATGCCCGCATTGGGCGGGAACGCCATTTCGACGAAGTCGAAGGTCACGTCCAGATTGGGATCATCCTTGTTTTCGATATTGGCGCCCGCATAAGCCAGCTCGCCGTTGACATCCTTGTTCACCTGGATATACATCGGCG
>NZ_JAGXJX010000075.1:507-842 GCF_019091125.1 Paenibacillus sp. GbtcB18 | reverse complement strand
GATGAAATATATCCAGGTGATAAAGTTACTATCTTCGGTTTTCCGCACTCCGATTTATGTAGAATTGTTTTGACCCAGCATTCTTGTGAAATTGGCGCAAAAATCCTACTTAGCTCAAAAGCAATTAAATCAAAACATTTAGTACTAAATATTCAGGCACGCCCAGGACAATCTGGAGGACCAGTTATTCGTAAATCGGATAATACAATAATCGGTCTACTAATCGGAGCTTATGTCCCAACAATTGAAGCAGGCATGATTGTTGACGGTATTAATCCCCAAACATTACACCAAACAACTCACGCAGTATCGGCTGAATACTTAGAAAGGATGTT
>NZ_JAGXJX010000075.1:0-497 GCF_019091125.1 Paenibacillus sp. GbtcB18 | reverse complement strand
AAATGACTACTTTAAACGCATTATTTGAAACTCAAGATTCTTCTGTCTGGCTCAACTCACTACCTACTTATCAAAAAGAAATTGTATCTGAATTATTAGCTTCAAATACTCATGAAGGTGCTGCAAAGGCTTGGCTTGAGGCGTCTATTGGTAATACCTCTCCTTTTAGTGGTGAACAAAAACCAAAAAATGACTATTTCATGCTACTGAAAAAAGAATTATATAAATTATTTTGTGGTGATTCTAGATATGCTGCTCAAAGAGAAGAATTTACTCAATTAATTCAATCACCTGATAATAGAATGTTATTTGTTTCATCAATCTCAGCATTAATTGGTTCACAGGTCGGTTTAGCAGCAAGCTTTGTAGCCCCAGTTATTGTATTACTATTAATGACAATAGGAAAAACTACAGTAAATGCTTGGTGCGAATTAGAAGTCACATCTGTCTCAGAAAAATAATTATTTTAATTTATTTTTGAATCTTTTTAATCCCCC
>NZ_JAGXJX010000729.1:0-244 GCF_019091125.1 Paenibacillus sp. GbtcB18 | reverse complement strand
ATTGAGAATAAATATCTACCATGTTGTGGGACCGGAACAGTTGGACCACGGGTTTCTTGGGGGGGTCCTTCCGCCACCCGGGAAAAACGGCCCATACAACCTCGTGCCTCGGTTCTATCCCGGTAAAGGTATTGTTTTTAAAAAGGCGGCTTATGTTTCAACGGGCCTCTATGCTTCCCAGAGCGGACAAGCGGAAAACGGGACTTTCCCGCGGCCGGCCCCTGAGCCCCCAGAAGCAGTGTCA
>NZ_JAGXJX010000728.1:0-244 GCF_019091125.1 Paenibacillus sp. GbtcB18 | reverse complement strand
TCACCCTTAAAGGTGATACTGTTTTCGGGAATGATGTTTGGATCGGACAAAATGTCCCCCTTATGCCCGGTGTGCATATTGGGGGCGGAGGCATCATTGCGGCCAACCCCGTTGTCGTAAAAAATGTTCCCCCCTACCATATTGCGGGGGGAAATCCCCGCCCAGTGGTTTAAAAAAGGTTCGATGGCGGACTTATCGATTATCTCCTTTCCGTTAAATGGTGGGGTTGGCCCTCTCGTAAAAT
>NZ_JAGXJX010000727.1:0-244 GCF_019091125.1 Paenibacillus sp. GbtcB18 | reverse complement strand
GGGCGGATGCGGTCCTCCCGGCCGCCCGCGGTCTTGGCGACCAGGGGGGGATCGGCGCTCTGGGTGCGGGTCATGCCGGCCAGGTCGAGCAGCCCCTCGCGCAGGGCGTACCGCGCGGTGGCGGGATCGGCGATCCGGGCCGCGTGCATCACGGGCACCCGCAGCCGGCGCCGGACCTCGCCGGTGAACTCCAGGAAGGGGCCCAGCGGGGTGCCGATCGGCGGGATCGTGCGGACCAGGGAGG
>NZ_JAGXJX010000726.1:0-244 GCF_019091125.1 Paenibacillus sp. GbtcB18 | reverse complement strand
GCGACCCGCCGGATCGCGTGGTAGATCTGCACGGCATGGTCGCGCACGCGTCACCGGCCGTCTCGCACGTACAGCGGGACAGTCTCGTTCACCTGATCGCGCATGTGTCCCTTCTCCGCCAGCAGGATCATGCCGGGGTCGTGGCTCTGGGACATGTGCGCGGCAGGTCCCCAGTTGCTGAAGCCGACCCTGTATTTGTCTCCGTCGCCCCCCCCACCAGGGAACCCCTCCGCCCCCAGGGTCG
>NZ_JAGXJX010000725.1:0-244 GCF_019091125.1 Paenibacillus sp. GbtcB18 | reverse complement strand
ACGTTTCCAGCGAACGAAGATAAAAGCATGCCGATATTGCAAGTGGGTATTCCGAAAGTTTCCGGGCAGATGTTCCGAAAAAGGGGTAAAAAACTCAGCAGGTAAATGAAAAGGCGATTAACTTTATCGGCTTAAATCAACGTCACCTGTACAAGATAGGGCAAAATTTCCTTTTGGAAAGAGATAAAATTTTTTCGTACGTCAGCTTCTGTGACGGCTGTAAAAGCAAAAGAAAAAACGATAT
>NZ_JAGXJX010000724.1:0-244 GCF_019091125.1 Paenibacillus sp. GbtcB18 | reverse complement strand
GAGCATTCGAGCCAACATCTTTCCCACCGTCTTCACTGTTCTTTTTAAGCATAGCTGTAAAGGAGATTTTTTCCTCTTGTTTGCCAACCGCTACAAATTTGAATCCTTTGTTGCAAGCAGCGAAGTTGTTCTCCAATCGTCCTCCATCCCCACCAACAGTCAGATTAACACCTGTGTCTTTAGCGGTAACCGAAAGATGTTTAGTAGTCGTTACAACATCCGCTCTAAAGTAAACAGCGTAGCT
>NZ_JAGXJX010000723.1:0-244 GCF_019091125.1 Paenibacillus sp. GbtcB18 | reverse complement strand
AAGGTCCTTGTTCTTCGTCTCACTCTCTTCGAGCGCGTCCAGTATACGTCCGTCTGCCCAGTACAGGTGGTCCATCATGGACTTGTTCGTCTTCATTTCGGTTTCCCCCTCTTCGTCTCATCGGTTACTTGGACCTGCTGTTATCCGTTAGTTTCAACCTTTGGATGAACTAAAACCACCTTTTTTTGGGTGAATTCCTAGTTGCTATTACCCTTCCAAGGCGAAACACGCATTGGAAGGCGCA
>NZ_JAGXJX010000722.1:0-244 GCF_019091125.1 Paenibacillus sp. GbtcB18 | reverse complement strand
GCAGTGTGCCGAATTCCCATGCGTGCCGTGAGAGTATATCCTTTTGGTTTGCTGGGTTGGTCTTTACATTTATTATAATTATGCAGATGTACATAGGAAACATCTAACAAATGAACTTATGATAGAAAAAGCATCGGACCAAAGATAAGCACAAGTAATAAATAAGGAGCAGCAGCATACTATTGCAACCTGGTGGAATAGTTAGTAATCACAAGAACATTAGATACGAGAACAAACTACGAGA
>NZ_JAGXJX010000721.1:0-244 GCF_019091125.1 Paenibacillus sp. GbtcB18 | reverse complement strand
AAGCAACAAGGATAAAGTGGAGCTTCCAAATAAGGAGGGCTTCACCTTTTTATAGTAGAATCTGCGCCTTCCAACAAAAAGGAATGAAAACGAAATTGAAAAATAATAATATTGTCAGATTATCGAAACATAAATAAAATATAAACGAAAGTATAGAACAAGTTATCATCCCAGAAGGCGAGGTGGATTTCATTGAACTCCCTGAAGCTGTCTCTTATCCAATTGTTAGGCGTATCCTATATGG
>NZ_JAGXJX010000720.1:0-244 GCF_019091125.1 Paenibacillus sp. GbtcB18 | reverse complement strand
GTTCCGCTGCTTTAAGATAAGAGTCATTTAGCGTGCATAGTATAGAAGGAAGTGCATAAAGAACACGGCTTCCATTTGGCTTATGACTTGTTCGGCCGGGGTTCAACAACCAGATTGGATACTCCACGAGAGACTTCTCTTGCAACAACTGTTGGGCCTGCGTGAAGTCACTCTACCCCGAACCTAACTGTATAGAAAGAAGTAAACAACCTCGACCAACCTCATTGCTAAACTATCTAAGCTA
>NZ_JAGXJX010000074.1:0-849 GCF_019091125.1 Paenibacillus sp. GbtcB18 | reverse complement strand
CTTGGCCTCCGACTTATAATTAAGTTAGGAAGAGATATTTCTTTTTACTTACTAAAACAGAATGGATCAGAATTCAACTAATGTTATGTACTTATAAATAAGATTCTATATACGATACGGGTATATAAACCCAAGCAGTATAAAAAAATACACCTTCATTTATTGAAGGTGTATTTTTTTATTTTTATCACTTTTAAATGGGTTATTACATTCGTTAATTTGATTCATAAATAATACATATTAAAATCTCTTTCGAGACTTATATAAAGATTAAAATAGTAACCTTAAATTCATTTAATTAATGCCTAGTCCTGCACTTGCATAACCCGTAATAGTATTAACAAGTGAAAGACCAGAAGCTGTAGCGGAAAAAACAAGCAAGAGTCTTGTTGCTGGAGTTACCGGAATATTCAATCCCGTTATTATCCCAGATGATATAGTTCCTAGAGCTAATGCACCCGTTAAAGAAGGTGCTAAAGTAACTGTTGCCCCTGGGATCGGGCTAAAAGTATTATCCGGGGTAGTTGACTGATACAATTGCGCATTTAATGTCACCGTCGTACCAACCAAGCTTAATGCGACAGTAACACTAAAATATGCTGCTAACGAAGTAATAGTACCACTACGCGGCATTGAAAATGCAAAATTTATAATAGGGCCTAATGCCGTACCGGTCAAATCAATATTGCCTCCAACAACCGTTATACCTGTCGCCGAACTCCCAAATCCAACTAAACTTGTTGTTCCTACTAATCCACCTGCAATTGTAGTCAAAATAACCGGGCCGCCAGAAGCAAATGGTACAATTGCTCCACTTCCGGTTGCTCCCGTTCCTCCGGTTGAACCTGT
>NZ_JAGXJX010000719.1:0-244 GCF_019091125.1 Paenibacillus sp. GbtcB18 | reverse complement strand
AAGCATAAAACCCTCCTGGAAGCTCTTGTAAACAGTATAAACGAGAACATTTGTTCTTGTCAATTCTTTTAAAAAAGGCCTAACAGAACAGCATGCAAAAAACGACCTCTTTACCAAAAAAAGATATTGATAACGATTCTCATTATTGATATACTCGTCTTGGGAATTTGTGATGGACGGACATGAAAAAACCATGCTATATCATCCTGCATTCAGCCAAAAGGACTTGAGTAGTTGTCTCTAT
>NZ_JAGXJX010000718.1:0-244 GCF_019091125.1 Paenibacillus sp. GbtcB18 | reverse complement strand
ATCATGACGTGAGAAATAAAACTTTCAACATGTTTAAATTATGTCGACATTTATTAGAGTTAAATCTATTAGTGGTGACTAAAAAGGAGGAACCGTTTTTCATATACGATCTCATTGCACATAATTAGTTTTTGGGCCTAAAAAATATGAAAAGATTATAACAAGTAGAGTTAGTAAGAGCTTAGAAGTGGAACATCTAATCAAGTTTAAATCATGTTAATATTGATTGAAGTGAAATCTCAAT
>NZ_JAGXJX010000717.1:0-244 GCF_019091125.1 Paenibacillus sp. GbtcB18 | reverse complement strand
CCAGCCCCAACCGGTCAGCCTACCGGCACGGGGGGGGGCCCCGGTGCGGCGAAGCTGCTTGTTAACCCGGGGGGAGCCCCCTTCCCAGACTACACGCTCGATGGCAACAATTATTTCCAACTTCGGGATCTTGCTCAAGCGCTTGATTTTGACGTTTCGTGGGAAGCTGCCTCATACGCTTTAACGATCGATACAAAATCCGGCAACAAGCCTGAGTAAGATGACATAGAAACAGATTCAACAA
>NZ_JAGXJX010000716.1:0-244 GCF_019091125.1 Paenibacillus sp. GbtcB18 | reverse complement strand
ACTGCTCCAGCTCGTCCTCAGAATCGACGCCGAGGGCGAACGACCTCACCCCGGTCCCGCCGTCGGTCAGAACCAGCTGCGCATGTGGATCGTCGATGTCGCAGCTGAGATAGATCTTCCGGCCCTCTCTGGACACCTCGCGCAGTCCCAGGACGTCAATGTTGAACTCGAGCGCCTGGTCGATGTCGGTGACCGCCCGCTCAGCCCAGACCAGTTTCTGAAGCGCCACGATCATTCTCCTCTC
>NZ_JAGXJX010000715.1:0-244 GCF_019091125.1 Paenibacillus sp. GbtcB18 | reverse complement strand
AGAAACGGGACGTTCCCACCTTACGGACGGCAATCCCCCCGCATTCGAGGAGCGGCTTCAAGTGATGCGTCAAAGTGGAAGCGGACGTGTTATTCAACAATTCCGCCCTTTCCAGGCAGGCCAGTTCCCGCCGTTTGACCAGCATTCGGACGAACTGCATACGCGTGCTTTCGCCGAGAGCTTTGTAAACTTTAACCGCATAATCAACGGTCACTGCGTAAAACCCGCTTTCAAGAAGTCGTCG
>NZ_JAGXJX010000714.1:0-244 GCF_019091125.1 Paenibacillus sp. GbtcB18 | reverse complement strand
CTCTAGAAACCAAAGATTTCAAGGTTTCTCGTCTTCCAAGGAAAGCCAGAAAGATTCCCAACCCTCGTTCGAAGCTTGCAATCGACTCAAACTCATCAGAGGTAAATTTTTAATTAAGGTTACTGTTTTCCGAATTTCAATTTATAGTTCGGGCTTAGTAGCTTTTTCATCTATCCCCTCTCTATGACAGGATTGGGTTTTGGGGGGAATAGGGTTTGAGAGTTTTGTCAGGGCTCTCATCCTC
>NZ_JAGXJX010000713.1:0-244 GCF_019091125.1 Paenibacillus sp. GbtcB18 | reverse complement strand
CATTCGTCTACATGCCCGAATAGGCGAAATAAAGCGGGAGAAAAAAGACGACGGTAATATCGCTGATTTTGATGTTCATTTCACTGAGGAACACTTCGCTGCGCGGCATGGCCAGACCCAAAATAAAACAGCCGAAGACGGCATAAATGCCGATGTATTCCGTGACGATACTCGCGCCCATAGTCATTACCAGCACTAAGGCCAGCCCTCCGTGAGATAAAGAACCTGCTTTCTGAACCTTCGC
>NZ_JAGXJX010000712.1:0-244 GCF_019091125.1 Paenibacillus sp. GbtcB18 | reverse complement strand
CTCACCGCACTCGTACCCAATGGAAGACCCACTTGCTACAGGCTCTGCTCTAACTGCTTCCCTTGCCTCTCCTTCAGCCCTATTATTAAGTGTAGCCTTGCCTCTCCTTCAGCCCTATGATTAAGTACGCTGCTTCCAAAGATTCTGATCTGGTAGACCTAACTGGCACTACTTTATTCTCTTGTAAACTTGACTTCTCCTGCTTATGGTTCTGATGAAGCACTACTTTATTGCTTGCCTGGCC
>NZ_JAGXJX010000711.1:0-244 GCF_019091125.1 Paenibacillus sp. GbtcB18 | reverse complement strand
ATTTAACCTAGTTAACAGAAAATCCAAATGTTATATTTTATCAAAGTTTTTCATAATTCAAAATTACTTCATTGAGCTATTTGGAAATAATTAGCTATCATCTAGTGTGATGATTGAATTCTATGTACTTTGATTGTTGTTAATTATTTCAACATGCTTTGATCTATTAGAAGTTTACTAAGGTCTCGTGACTTAGTAATATTTCAATATAGAGAAAAGTAGGTGTCCTTGTGTAATATGACAA
>NZ_JAGXJX010000710.1:0-244 GCF_019091125.1 Paenibacillus sp. GbtcB18 | reverse complement strand
TCCATGACCGGCACGATCAGCGTCACGATGTTATTGCCTGTCCGCTTGGAAACGATCGGCCCGGAAACGACGATCTTGCCTTCGCCCTTGCCCGCTTCCTGGTAGTGGACGCGATCGCTGACGCCCGTAACTTCCCCTTTGAAGTTGATGACGTTCTTGCCCGTCAAATCGTGGGAAAAGAAATACGTCTCAAACTCGGGATATTGTTTCTGCGCCTGCTGGATCACTTTAAGATCCTGCTCCC
>NZ_JAGXJX010000073.1:0-851 GCF_019091125.1 Paenibacillus sp. GbtcB18 | reverse complement strand
TTTCATATCACACCAAGAGAAGCAGAAATCATGGACCCGCAGGAACGATTGTTCCTTCAGTGTGTTTATGAAGCGTTGGAGGATGCGGGATACACCAGAGAGAGCCTGGGGAAACAAGAGGCATTTGGAATGAAGGGGAACGTAGGGGTTTATGCAGGAGTCATGTACGAAGAATACCAGCTTTACGGATCCCAGGAGCAGGTCCGTGGCAATAATGTGGCCCTATCAGGGAACCCCTCCTCGATAGCAAACCGGGTGTCCTATTTCTGTAATTTCCATGGGCCGAGCATGGCGGTAGATACGATGTGTTCATCCTCGTTAACCGCCATTCACTTGGCCTGCCAGGGGATACGAAGCGGGGGATGTGAAGTAGCGATCGCCGGGGGAGTGAATGTCTCCATCCATCCCAACAAATATTTGATGCTGGGACAAGGGAAATTTGCATCGAGCAAGGGAAAATGCGAGAGCTTTGGAGAGGGGGGAGACGGATACGTGCCGGGAGAAGGGGTCGGGGCAGTAGTGCTGAAGCCACTGGACAAGGCGGTAGAAGACGGGGACCAGATTTACGGAATCATTAAGGCAACCGCGGTGAATCACGGGGGGAAAACGAACGGCTACACGGTGCCCAACCCGAATGCGCAGGCAAGCATTCTGAGCAGAGCGTATAAGGAGTCGGGCATAAATCCGAGAACGATAAGTTACATCGAAGCGCACGGCACAGGCACCGCGCTGGGCGATCCGATTGAAATAGCGGGGTTGAACAAAAGCTTCCGGGAGTATACGAAGGACAACGGGTTTTGCGCAATCGGTTCCGTTAAGTCCAATATCGGTCATGGCGAAAGCGCGGCGGG
>NZ_JAGXJX010000709.1:0-244 GCF_019091125.1 Paenibacillus sp. GbtcB18 | reverse complement strand
ATCTTCGGTACCTATTCGGGAAGAGATTATGGCAATAGCTTGAACGCCCGGGCTGTCCTCTCATTCCGCTATCCGAAAATCATTCTCGTCTGTTGGGCGGCCTGCCTCGTTTTCTTCGGTGGCTTTGCCCACAGTCTTTCTTCCATGCTCCAGGGGCACGGCCTCGACACCGGAGGCTCGGTCGGCACGGTCCGACAGCGGCTGGACGCAGGTTGTAGCCGGCCTACCGAGCCGGTCGTTCTTT
>NZ_JAGXJX010000708.1:0-244 GCF_019091125.1 Paenibacillus sp. GbtcB18 | reverse complement strand
ACGGTAGTGAGCAAACGCTTTGTTCGCTTCTGCCATTTTGTGTACACCTTCACGTTTCTTACCGGAAGAATCGGTGTTGTTGCTAGCGTCGATGATTTCGAAAGCCAGTCTCTCTTCCATGGTTTTCCCACCACGAAGACGAGA
Source organism: Paenibacillus sp. GbtcB18 (assembly GCF_019091125.1). Lineage (NCBI taxonomy): Bacteria > Bacillati > Bacillota > Bacilli > Caryophanales > Paenibacillaceae > Paenibacillus > Paenibacillus sp. GbtcB18. Next base: position 100 of record NZ_JAGXJX010000708.1, on the reverse strand, counting down.
GTAGTTTACGAGCCAACGCAGACCAAGAGTCGTACGACGCACAGGTTTAACTTCGATCGGAACTTGGTAGTTAGCACCGCCGACACGGCGAGATTTAACT
>NZ_JAGXJX010000707.1:0-244 GCF_019091125.1 Paenibacillus sp. GbtcB18 | reverse complement strand
CCCCGCTGAAGATTGGATACGCGGGCTGTGCGCTAGGTACGAGTGAACCATTGCTGAAAGATAGCGGGATCGTTAAAATGCGAGACACATTCGATATCTACGTCGGAGGAGAGCCTAAAGGAACCAAGGCCGCGATGGGCCGACTGCTGATCTCCGGCATAACGGAAGAACGGCTTGTACCTGTTGTATCGACGCCTATCGATTTCTACAAGCAGCAAGCGAAAGGCAAAGAAAAGTTCAGCAA
>NZ_JAGXJX010000706.1:0-244 GCF_019091125.1 Paenibacillus sp. GbtcB18 | reverse complement strand
GGAGGGATTTGAACCCTCACGCCCATTGGGCACTACCCCCTCAAGATAGCGTGTCTGCCGTTCCACCACGACCGCATAAGACACTTGAAAAGTGAGCCATGAAGGACTCGAACCTTCGACACCCTGATTAAAAGTCAGGTGCTCTACCAACTGAGCTAATGGCTCTTAAAAACTGGTGGAGGCTGATGGATTCGAACCACCGAACTCGTCAGAGAACAGATTTACAGTCTGCTGCGTTTGGCCA
>NZ_JAGXJX010000705.1:0-245 GCF_019091125.1 Paenibacillus sp. GbtcB18 | reverse complement strand
ATGTTGGATTTGGAAGACAATTATGTCTTCTAGCTACTCATTATGTCGACAAGAGGGCCTTCCATAATGATTTATCGTAACATCTTATTGAATTACCATGCAATACATTCAAAATGACGTTAAATTCAGAAATAAGTGTAGGTTGAACCAGAGAGGTTCTTCTGAGAAGGATACTAGAAAGTCAACAATACCACTGTCTAATAGTTGGTATAAAGGAGGTCATTTTTATGCTTGCTCATTTAAAA
>NZ_JAGXJX010000704.1:0-245 GCF_019091125.1 Paenibacillus sp. GbtcB18 | reverse complement strand
CTCGTCGACGCGGCCGATTTCCACGAGCGCGGAATGTTTCGCATCGTTCTTGGTAGGGATAACCTCACGCAGGAAATCCTCATTCAGATAACGCCAAGGGCCCGCATTGTCGCTTTTCAGGAGCTTAGCCGTGTTTTTGTAACCGATCCCCATTTATTCAACGCCGGCTGCATTTAAGCCGCGATTCATATCCTGAACAAATTCCACGCTTAAATCCCAATTGTTGACGAGACCTCCGTCGCGTA
>NZ_JAGXJX010000703.1:0-245 GCF_019091125.1 Paenibacillus sp. GbtcB18 | reverse complement strand
AATGAATAGAGGGAGACCTGTGTGAACTACTTTCAGGGGCCAGAGGCGGGTTTTGTAACGCAAACAATATACTTTTTATAGTAAAATATGTTAAGTTCTATATTGGGTAATGGGGAAATAAATTTATACATGGCTGTTATATAAATAAAAAAATGCGATACATGATAATCAAAAAGGCAAAGGGAGCAGGGCATTAGCCCCTGCTTTTTTTTTTTTAGAGTGTTTATATTTCCATTTCAGTTAAG
>NZ_JAGXJX010000702.1:0-245 GCF_019091125.1 Paenibacillus sp. GbtcB18 | reverse complement strand
TCACAACCAACTGAATTGAACCGGACTAGTCGAAATATTTTTTAACAGAGATATAATATTTTTATCACCGAACTAGTCATAGTGTTTTTAAATAGAATTATATTATTTTTATTCAATAATGAACTTTATTTAAAAATATTATAATTCATCTTTTTTTTTCCATGATGAAAAAACAAATACTATTAGGTTATTCAAGATACATATACATAAGTTAGGATAAATGAGAAAAGAATTATTTTTTTATT
>NZ_JAGXJX010000701.1:0-245 GCF_019091125.1 Paenibacillus sp. GbtcB18 | reverse complement strand
TGAATAGCTACTGTCCTGTTAGCTGTAGTTCTCATTCCGATAGTAGTAAGTTCCAGTATTCAAGTAAGGAGGTTCGCTAAGTCCTATTTCAGATGAAGCAAAAGTGGATTCTTTCCAGTACGGATGCATTTCTTGTTATTCTCCGTTCCATATTCGTTATTGACTATTTCAATGCCCTATAGCTATGCCCGGTATACTCTATTATGTCTTGAATTCCCTGGTAGTGGGGAGGTCGCCTAGAAGCA
>NZ_JAGXJX010000700.1:0-245 GCF_019091125.1 Paenibacillus sp. GbtcB18 | reverse complement strand
GGGTCGGAGAAGAAGAGAGTAGTACTGTTCGGGGAAGAAGAAAGTACGAGCAAGCTTGAGTGGAGAACCAAAGGACTTGGCTATGACTGTTATGTTACTATCCCGAGTTTCAGTAAGTGTTTTCCTATAGAAGGAAGGAGAACATCTCATTTTGTAGTGACTTGGCCCTGCCGCTTGAACACAGCACTTGGTAATTGATGACTCCTATACTATTGGCTGATAGCAAATAGTTTGATGCGAGGGCA
>NZ_JAGXJX010000072.1:0-856 GCF_019091125.1 Paenibacillus sp. GbtcB18 | reverse complement strand
AATTGTGGATTTATATAATCGTGGATACAGCATAGATGTCATTGCAGATAGGTTAGGGAAAAGTGCATTAGGTGTCCGTGGGAAAATGGAAAGAATGGGGTATAGGTTTAAAGGTAAGGTTCCAATTTTCCCGAAAGACAAAGTTGTTTCTGAATAAATTGAAAGATTATGAGAGAAAAGGAGCTAGAACAAAAATGAATGAACTAGCTGTATTAAAGGTTTAAAGTGCCTCTTTAATAGTCTCCATCACGAGCAATAAGAACTAGATCTGGTAATGGAATGGCAGATAGAGCTTCTTTAGTTATCTTTACCTGAAAAGAAAAAGTTTTTCTAGAAGTAATTACTTCTAACATGTTATTTCCGATATGTACTTCGCTCTTATCGTTAAAGCGAAATAGTAAATGACCTCTTAAGGATGTATACGGAGGGATATCAATAACTGGTTGTAACCATGAATCTTCTATTGGGAAAAATAGTATTTCCTCTTCTGCGTAATGAATAATGCCGTCTTGTTCTTGCTTTCCAGGTTGTATAGTAACGTTATATTCAGGGCTAGGCTTACTATATGAATTGAACTTAGACGTGTTATTTAATGTGAACTCAATAATAGAAATAGGTAATGCGCTTTTGTTAGTAATTATTACATCCATTATAACTCTATAATCACTATCCCAATATACATCAGGTGTTTTGGTATCAATTCTATCTGGCTTTAATACGACTGCCATACTATTTTCTAGTTGAATGCATTCAATATTGGCACGATTTCTCCAAAAATTTTTAAATGTAATAATGAAAGTTGCGATAGAGATTGATAATGCTGTGACTGGTATTATATTAGATTTTAAAAATTCAA
>NZ_JAGXJX010000699.1:0-245 GCF_019091125.1 Paenibacillus sp. GbtcB18 | reverse complement strand
AACAAGTGCATAAGCCTCCGAAAGTCCAGTTAACCGCACGCAGGGGTATAAGAGATGTTATGTTGGTCACTCACCTATGGCTCCGTCCTTTAAGAAGAGAGTTGACCCTGCATGAGAACTCTTTTCTTCTTTTATCAATAGGAAGATAATCCTTATAGAAACTAAGGGTCATATACGCTTCAGAGTCTTTTGTTCGCATGCGCGGCAGAAGTGGTGAGACGCAAAGATCTGATTGCCCGTAAGCT
>NZ_JAGXJX010000698.1:0-245 GCF_019091125.1 Paenibacillus sp. GbtcB18 | reverse complement strand
AAGGAAGGGTTCCGTGCAACCAAGCTGGCCAGTTCCGGCGGCTTTCTGCGTGCAGGCAACACGACGTTCATGATTGGTATTGAGGATGAGCGGGTTCCGGAAGTTTTCAAAGAGATCAAAGCGAACTGCAAAGTCCGTGATCAGCTTGTGACGCCGGTATCGCCGTTGGGCGGTACGACAGATTCATATATTCCGTTCCCCGTTGGAGTACAGGTTGGCGGTGCCGCCGTCTTCCTGCTTCCGGG
>NZ_JAGXJX010000697.1:0-245 GCF_019091125.1 Paenibacillus sp. GbtcB18 | reverse complement strand
GTTCATCTTTGTAGCACTAGGCATGAGAGGAAAGGAGACATCGGACAAGGTTTCATACTCCAAATGTGCGTCTTGAACCAAAAAGCAAATCAGTCTGTCTCATCCAAAATCAGATGTTGACTATTGTAGACTGGAACATATAAGAGATCCATACTGCGACTAGAACATATAAGAGATCCATACTGCCCTTTGTATTGAAGACCTGCACCCAATGAAAAGAAACTCTTTTGACCTAGGTGCAAACA
>NZ_JAGXJX010000696.1:0-245 GCF_019091125.1 Paenibacillus sp. GbtcB18 | reverse complement strand
CACGATCGACAAGAACGGGGCGTGGACCTACGGCGTCGACCTGCACGACGCCGGCTTCGCACTGCTGACCGCGCAGGGCGAGCGCCTGGGCAACGAGATCGTGCGGGTGTCCCAGGCATCACCAGGTACGAGAGCGGCAAGAACGTCACGGCCCGGCTGCTCACCGACGACGTCACCACCACCCAGATGGAGACCGACCATCCCACGGGCCCGGTGAAGACCGCCACCTACACCCCCACCGACAC
>NZ_JAGXJX010000695.1:0-245 GCF_019091125.1 Paenibacillus sp. GbtcB18 | reverse complement strand
AGTGGTGGGGGGCCCGGGCCGGGTGGGCAACGAGAACGACAAGCTGACCCTCTACCGGGCGCGGGAGGCGGAGACGGAGGTCAACCCTACCTATAAGGGAGGCTTCGGGGGGCCCGAGGTTTGGAAAATCGACATTCCCGTCGAAGGCCAACGCGGCCAGCACCACCTCATCACCCAGGATTGGGTGAACGGCATTCTACACGGCACTCCCCTGATCGCTCCGGGCGAAGGGGGCCTGAAGGGGC
>NZ_JAGXJX010000694.1:0-245 GCF_019091125.1 Paenibacillus sp. GbtcB18 | reverse complement strand
ATTTAATACAATAAAATCTGAAATTACCATTGTGCCTTTTCTTGCTATATAAGAAAGTGATCCATCAGCAACTTTTATTTTAGAGTTTCCAAGACAAGGTGTGTAGGAGGAAAACAAGTGTGAAAGGCTAGTCATATGGTTTGTTGCACTTGAATCTATGATCCAAGGAGCCTTAAGACCAAAAGAAGCAGACAAGGCTGTCAACAATTACCTTTCTTAGTCAAAGAGCAAGCTGATGAAGGAGA
>NZ_JAGXJX010000693.1:0-245 GCF_019091125.1 Paenibacillus sp. GbtcB18 | reverse complement strand
ATATACCCGAGACATGTGAGTTGAGAAAACCTAATCTGCATAAGAAAAAACCTACCACAATGAGGGGCATAAAGTAAAATATGCTCGAGACGTATGAATCCAGAATACCCAATTTGCATGAGAAGAAACCTACTACGACAGGAGACACAAGGTGAAGTATTTGCATGACGCTCGAGGGTTGTCGATTCAAGGCATAAGTTAGGTGCAGGTGAAGTATCCTTGACCCTCGTTGGTGATTCACCCAA
>NZ_JAGXJX010000692.1:0-245 GCF_019091125.1 Paenibacillus sp. GbtcB18 | reverse complement strand
ACCAGCAGAAGACCTACAAACCCAAGCAAAACTAGTTAACATGTCTGTGCATTGGTTGGCTTGCCTATGTTGTGACCCAGTTTATACAAACTGAAGTGTTTCTAGAAGAAGAGACATTGGGATACTATATCTTTACCAGTCAAACATACAATGCTTTCTGACCAAAAATCTCAAACAGGTTGGATGACTGGCAATCACCAAGTTGTTGATACCATTGTTGTGGTCTATTTTATGGTTAACCAGGT
>NZ_JAGXJX010000691.1:0-245 GCF_019091125.1 Paenibacillus sp. GbtcB18 | reverse complement strand
CGGGCGCTCCGGCCCAAACGAGCCCCCTAAAAGAGACGGCCCCGCCTCAGGGGATGGTGGGCACCATTCTTCGGGTAGCTGCCCTGGATTTGTTCGAGTTTCAGGACCATGAAGAGATCATTGGCCTTCAGTCGTTTCTCGGGGGGCTGACGAACCCCATGCATGGAAAAGCCCGCAAATTCGGCCTGCATATCCATGCCCAAATTCCCGACGTCTATGTTCGGGGGGACCGGGAACATTTGACG
>NZ_JAGXJX010000690.1:0-245 GCF_019091125.1 Paenibacillus sp. GbtcB18 | reverse complement strand
GCCGGAAAGGGATGAGATCGAGGAGTGGCGCCTCGCGTGATCTGAACGTCAGTGAGGCCGACGGGGATGCCGGCAGCCTCCGTGAGCCGGTTCAGCAGATCCTCCAGCTCTACGAGCGGATAAGGAAGGCTAATCCGGACTTCGGCCATGCTGCGGCTGATACGTTCCATTTGCCCCTGTACTTCAATTAGCCGGCCGTCGTAAATACGGAACACTTCGTAGACGGCGTCTCCGCAATAATAGCC
>NZ_JAGXJX010000071.1:0-955 GCF_019091125.1 Paenibacillus sp. GbtcB18 | reverse complement strand
ATAAGATTAGGGGAAAGTCTTTGTGAAAATGAGGGGGACGCCCATACTTAGATATAAAATCATAAATATTTGTGATAGGCATTTTTTTGCCTCCCTTTATATTTTGATGGTTTTTTATAATATATGGAGGAAGTATTTATATATGAAATAACAATAAAGGTATCTAAATAATTGTATACGAACGCGTTAATTGAAAACAAAAAGGGGCGCACATGTAAGTGGACGTACTCTGCTGGCATTATCAAATTGTGAAAAGCTAAAAAGAATAAAAAAACCACTAGTAACTAAAAAGACCGATAACGAATCAATATAAAATCATTTCATACAAAATCTACAAGAAGGTTGAAGTAGACACTCACGTGGGTGTCTTTTCTTCATAGGGTGTAATTGCTATCCTAGATTGATATAGGTGAAGGGCTACCTATTTTTACGGATAGCTGTATCGGAACAATTTATTTAGTACATAACTTTCAATGAATATTGAATTGAGGACGGATGTAAGTTGAAATTTAATAGCCGATTTCTAATAGGAAAGAATGGCGTTTTTTATCTTTAAATACTTTACAAGATCGAACTAGAGATGTCGGATTTGTATAATGCGCCAATAAATATCAGTGAAAAGATATACGTATTGTTGATATGACATTTGATGTGATTTTAATAAATTAATTTAATAGTACTTAAAAAGTTAGCTTTGGTATAAGAAGCATAATAGTACCGGGAACACATATTATATAAAGACAAATGAAGGGTAATATAATTTCGCGTATCAATATAATGCAGTCGTATTATAGGAGTTGATGATGTGGCTGATAAAAATGAAATGCAAAAAATATATGAATTGCTTCAAGCTCATGCAATAGATCCTGATTTAATTGGACCTACTTTTCCGCCAATTCCATCAATAACATTTCCTACGGGGCCGACAGGAAATACGGGAGCAACCGGAAGTACG
>NZ_JAGXJX010000689.1:0-245 GCF_019091125.1 Paenibacillus sp. GbtcB18 | reverse complement strand
CGGCAAGACGGAAACGATCGCTTCGTTCGTGATTTCGATTCCGCCACGCGGCGGCGGGACCCATGAACCGGTTTTTAAAACCGCCTATACGCGGGCGATGAACGAATATGCCCGCAAACCCGCCATTTTGAAGGAAAAAGAGAAAAATCTCGAGGGAACCGATTTGCGGGAGGGATGGGGGGGGGAAACCACCACCAAAAAGGGGGGGGGCGAAGCCGTGGGCCGGCGGGAGGCCCGCTCCGCCG
>NZ_JAGXJX010000688.1:0-245 GCF_019091125.1 Paenibacillus sp. GbtcB18 | reverse complement strand
CATTCGCTGGTCGGGATATCGTGCGCATGATTTCGTCCTACAAACCTATCGAACCACACGAACTAAACCAAATACCGTCAACGCAACGTTGCTTGTTCTTACTTTATTTTAATCGCTTGTAACAGAAGTAGGGGGCGCGTCTGGCCCACGACCGGCCTTAAATCCGGAAGCGAGCAGCAGGGCCAAGAATCCCACGGCGATGCTCCACAAAACGAAGGCGTTCGAGCCGACCGCGGCCAGGCCTC
>NZ_JAGXJX010000687.1:0-245 GCF_019091125.1 Paenibacillus sp. GbtcB18 | reverse complement strand
AAGCCGCGGGTAACCGGGATCGAAGCGGGTCAAAATTCCGATGCCAATCGATACGTACTTTTCTATTGAAGCTTCAATTTTAAATGGAGTCAATACATCTATTAACCGCTGGATTCTAGCTGCCGGAATGCCAAGCCTGGCGTAGTCCCCGGCTGTCCAGAGCAGCTGATCCTTCAAATCGGGACAGGAGCGGACCAGCAGATCAACGGTCTTCCATCCCACTCCGGTTTTGCCGTGAAGCCCGA
>NZ_JAGXJX010000686.1:0-245 GCF_019091125.1 Paenibacillus sp. GbtcB18 | reverse complement strand
AAATATACCGTCTTTTAATACTCCTGTCAACATCAAATTGAGCGTCCACGACACATATCCCCCGCTTCAACCGAATCTCGAAACGTTGAAAGACACGCTTTGGGGTTCTCATATGAGCCATTAAGCCCGGTTCTGCATAAAAACAAGCCAAACCTTTCCCAAGGTTTGGCTTGTTGGTTGTTGCTCGGTCCCCCGTTATCCTCCGGCAGCCCGCTTTTTTGAACGTTTAAGTTATGTTTGTTCTC
>NZ_JAGXJX010000685.1:0-245 GCF_019091125.1 Paenibacillus sp. GbtcB18 | reverse complement strand
ATGCTGTATACTCCTATGCTTGATACTTATTTATTCCCCAACTGATGGATATTCCTATTCCAACTCGAAGAAGAAAACCCTTACTGGAACCAACCCTGGCTTTGCGGCTTATGAGCTCGCTCTCAAACTTCGACTTGCGTTACCTTATTCTGAAACTGCTTTATCTAAGCCTGTCGCCGCTTTAGCCCCACTCGAACAATGCTTGCTTCTATTCTTACCGGACACGCCTATGAGCTTGGCACTAC
>NZ_JAGXJX010000684.1:0-245 GCF_019091125.1 Paenibacillus sp. GbtcB18 | reverse complement strand
ACAAAAACGCTTCTTAAATCACTATATAATCCTCCTCGCAGTGTGCACCACACAATCAAGAAGGGGTTGCCCCTTCTTGGTGTCCACATGCCTCAAATAAGAGTTATAGGTGGAGGAGGAGAGGGAGAGAGGAGAAGACAACTAAAAAGAACATAGCTTATGGCCCTTTGGTTCCCTTTTATTTATAGAGGCCCCTTGTCAACTTAACCCTAGTGGAGCTTGCCCTATTGAGTATTGGATCTTTA
>NZ_JAGXJX010000683.1:0-245 GCF_019091125.1 Paenibacillus sp. GbtcB18 | reverse complement strand
ATCGAACACCATATGCAGCACATACCCGACAACCAGGAGCTGTACGGCGGATCGTATCGTGCCGACGATACTTTCTTTCTCCAGTCCCAGCTTCTGTCACATGGACAGCAAAATCGTCACGGCTACGAACACCAGCGTGCTGGCCAGCGCAAGATTGGACACCAGTACTCCTCCCTTTCCCGGTCCGGACGCGAGATAACACGGCGCGCCTGCTCGGTCGAAGACTCCCGGAAAAATTCCGCGGT
>NZ_JAGXJX010000682.1:0-245 GCF_019091125.1 Paenibacillus sp. GbtcB18 | reverse complement strand
TTGAGAACTGCAGGTACGGGCTATTGAAACTCACGGACGAGGGCGGACAGACAGGCTGGGGAGAATGTTTGATGTCTGTGGGCGAGAAGCATTTCGTTCTTGTGAATTGGGCCCGGTTTCTGTACCGCTTTCAAAAAAGCACGCTGGCGCAAGCGCTAGTCACTGTTCGCTTGTACCGTGTACTCTGGGGGAGTGTGAAGGCGGATCTGGTGGAAGTGGCCTTGTACGATCTGAAGGCCCGATCG
>NZ_JAGXJX010000681.1:0-245 GCF_019091125.1 Paenibacillus sp. GbtcB18 | reverse complement strand
CTTAGGGTCAGGTTAGTCGTCCCGCAACCCAGCCTGTTAATCCACATGCGAATAACCAAAATAAAACCGGCCTCCCAAGGCCGGCAAGGCGCAGAACTGTCCGAAGACAGTTCGGCGCGTTTTTATTTACAGGCTGCAGAAATCCGGACGTTCGGAACTCAGGAGATCCGGTCGACGACGAACGTGAATATTTTCAGCAAAACGGGTGTAGTGCCTGCCGCCATCAAAGGACCGACGGGAATGCC
>NZ_JAGXJX010000680.1:0-245 GCF_019091125.1 Paenibacillus sp. GbtcB18 | reverse complement strand
CAGCATGTCCCGCTATATGATCGGAGTCGATATCGGAACAACGAGCACTAAAGCGGTGCTTTTCCAAGAAAACGGAAAGGACGTCGCCAAAGCGGGCGGCGGCTATCCTTTATATACCCCGACCCCGTCAACAGCCGAGCAGGACCCGGATGAGATTTTCCAGGCTGTCCTGAAAGCGGTGAGAGGCGTAATGGACCAAGCCCGTGTACTGCCTGGCGAGGTTCTTTTCGTTTCGTTCAGCTCCG
>NZ_JAGXJX010000070.1:0-1025 GCF_019091125.1 Paenibacillus sp. GbtcB18 | reverse complement strand
ATTTACTTTCCAGAAAATCTATTAGATTTTGGGGTGAATTCATCTGCAATTTTAAATTTTTATAAAGAATATGGAGCTAATATTACGATAGAAGATTTATAAAAGGTACCGTTCTATACGCGATAATGCACATATTACTATCAAGATAAAGTTAAGAAATTGAATTTCCTCAAAACAAAAAATGAGTTAACTTACTCAAAGTAACTACCTGTAGAGGAAGAAAATTTTCGTTTAGGAGGGACTTCCAAACCTTAGATTGATAGCGAATAGATGCTATCGCATAATGCACCAGCGTCAGAATGCTGCATATATTATCTAGGTAATTTATCTATTACAAAAAACAATGGAGGAATAATATGTTTACTTACTATCCTCGCCAAATGGTGGCTCACCCAATACTTCTTGAGGCTAGACAAATTTCTCCTAATCAAATTTTAATGACTTATGATAAACCAACGGATTTGGCATCTGCTACAAATGTCTCGAATTATTGGATTAGGAGTAATATGGGTCCTGCCAGTATTGCTAGTGTAGGAATGAAAGAGGCACTTACGGCAGAAAATGCTATACGTCCAGATATGGGAATGATAACAACCGTTGATAATTCAAAAATGAGATTTGTTATAACATTTAGAGTTAATGCAATGCAGGGGGTAATGTATACTGTGCTTCCGTGCTTCGTTAACTTAGAGGGAATGTCAGGTTTTATGGGAGAGAATTGGGGTCCTAATAGTAAAAATATGTTTATTGGTATGTAGGTGAGAAAAAAATGGTGGTATCTTTAAATCAAAAAGTAAAATCATAAAAAATAGTGATGAACAGATATTCATGTAAGGTTAACATAAAGTCCTATTATTGGTAGCTAGGAAAAAGGAGGAACCTTAATTTCATAAGGGAATCTCTTTTTTTCGTTCTATAAAAAAAGACACCCAAAGGTGCCTTTTCCAATAGTTTTTTAGCAGAAGCAAGAAGCTCCAACGATGATTAATAAAATAAATAATACAACTAAAAAAGCGAAGCCTCCA
>NZ_JAGXJX010000007.1:0-378044 GCF_019091125.1 Paenibacillus sp. GbtcB18 | reverse complement strand
CGCTCGACTTGCATGTATTAGGCACGCCGCCAGCGTTCGTCCTGAGCCAGGATCAAACTCTCCGATAAAGTTGTGCCAGCCCTAAGGCCAGCGGTTTATCTCAAGCTGATTAAGCTCAATCATTCGTTGCTGACGAGAATTTCTTCTCATTAATGTCTCAATTACTTGAGACGCTTCAATCACTCGTTGTTCAGTTTTCAAAGGACAATCTTGTGTATGTTACTTGTTTGTATCGACCAGTTTCTCTCGGCCGGAATTCCATAATAACATATCCGTTTTTTGAAGTCAACCTTTTTTTTGAAGATTAATTTCTCAGCTTCGCTTCCGGCCTTGTTTTTCAAGGGCTCGTCCGTGTCAGCTAAATTAATGTACCATGTCAGCAATAGCTTTGCAACAGGTTTTTTATTCCAGTTGCTATGCATGCACAGAACAATGCTATCAGCATATCCTTGCAGCGTTTTTTCTATACGTATGTAAACCATCCTTTTCGAGAAGTAAGTGCGCATATTCTCCGGACAGCAAACCAAAGCTAACTTTATCTATTTAATGATGTAGAGAGGAGGCAACCCCATGGAAAACAAAACGCACAGCGGAAACTACAAGGGAACAACACACATGAATGCAGAGAATCAGGACATGGAGTTTGCGAATGACACCCTGGAGCTGGCTGAAGATAAGCGCGCCATCCGAAATAAGGACAAGCTGAACACACAAGCACCGCATGCAAAAACGCGGGATTAAACGGTAAAAACAAAAGGCTCCTAAGGGAGCCCTTTTTAAATTGTGCGGGAAGGCCCGCTTCTTTCAATCATAGGAGTAAGACGAAGATCCGCATCTCTATACGCAAACTTCCGCCACTGTGAAGGGAGTTGTTTGATTTTACCCCACCGGTTGGACCAGTTCCTGATAAAAAATCTTTTCATCCTCGCTTCCCGCTTACAGGGGAAGAAGCGCCGTACGCTCCGATTCACGGAGACGCGAGATCATTTCCTGCCAAGTCGGCGGTTTATTTTCAAGCACGGAGTAGTATCGGGTCAGAAAATCGGCGATAAGGGAAGACGGCACGTATTCCGCATCCTCATCCGAAGGCATAAAGCACAGATCCAGTTCGCTTACGGCTTCTCCGTCGTTCTGCCAGGAAGGATGAACGTAAGGAAAGTCCAGACGGCGGTAGCCTAAATGAGACAGAACTTCGCGGCGGACGAAAGGATCCATCGGCTTAACGCCGCCAAAAGAATGATCTTCTACCCGGTAAGGATCGTAGATCTCGGCAAACATGCCGATCATGGGTTTCCCGCTTTGAGCGGCCAGATCCGCCAGGTCATGCTGACGTTTGCGGCTTAGGAATCTGCCGATGCCAAGGCCAGGCCGGCCGATAATGGTAAAGTCGGTCATCGCGATTCCCAGATTGGTGTAATAGCGGTACTCGGTCGCTCCTACAACTTCCCCTTCGTGAACGGCGACGAACACCCGGATGCCCGGATCTTCGAGCGGTTCTTTCCACAGGTCAAAATCAAGCACCTCTTCAGCGGGAAAAACGGTTTGCATGAGCTGGTGCATTTTCGCAAATAAAGGGTCGTTGATATCGGTAATACGTATGTATTCCATGGGCCTCATCCTCTCAAAGTGTTGTTGCTTAGACTGCCGGGCTATTCCCCGGAAAAAGGAACCGCCTTTTAGAGAAAGGGATTCCTCCACTCCATCAGCAGAGCGTGATTCAGGGACTCTTCGTCTTTCAGGTAATCCGGAAGCACGGCGACCGGCATTCGTCCGCACCGGAGCAGGAAGTTCAGCACCGGGTCGTGAAGCACTCCCGCTACAACCGCATCGACGTATTGATCGGCGGTCATTTTGCCGGCCTGGGCCCCGTAACCGGGCATTCTCCCCCCGCCCAAAAGACGGCGAAGCCCCAGATGGACGACCGTCTCGTACATGGAGAACATGAGCCACTTGCCCAGCCCCAGCTTTCTGTACGCCGGCATCACGCAAACATCCACAACATAGAGAGAATCCCCCTCGGGATCGTGGTTGCGGATATACCCTCCGTCCGTGATTTCTTCCCAGGTATGCTCCGGATGGAGGGGATCGAACCGGATGCGGAGCGCCGTCATGGAGCCGACGATTTTGCCTCCGACCTCCACGCAGAGAGCCCCCTCGGGAAATAACCGGACATGGCTGCTGAGCTGCTCTTCGTTCCACCACAGTTCCTCGGGAAACGGAGGCGGGAAGCTTAGGCGCTGCACGTCGATCAGAGCTTCGAAATCCGCTTCCGAGTAGCTTCTGATCAGGGCGGGAACCGGTTTCTCCCCGTCGAAAACGTACATTTTCTTCATATATTTGAGCGGTTCGGATTCTGGTGTCGTATTCATCTCGTTTCTGGCCCCGCTTCCGTTAAAATTGTAGGTACCGCTTCGACAATCCGCTGCCGGATTCAAACCATCCGTCTTTATGACCAATCGGTGTACAAATCGGTTCTGCGGTCGCGCCACGTGGTAACGGAGCCTTTCTCCCGGACTTCTTCCAACAGAGCCAAATCCAGATCGGCGGTAATGATCATGTCGTCGTTGATTTCTCCTTCGGCCAGTATGCCGCGCGGAGGAAAGGGCACGTCGTTAGGCGTAAGCACGGCGGCTTGTCCGAAGTTCCCTCTCATAAAGTCAACGGTTGGAAGCGATCCTATCGTTCCGGTCACGACCACATAGATCTGATTCTCGATGGTACGGGCATGGCAGGAGTAGCGTACGCGGTGGAAGCCGTGACGATCGTCTGTGCAGGAAGGGCAGAAAATAACGTCTGCGCCACGGGCTTTGGCCATACGGACGATTTCGGGGAACTCCATGTCGTAGCAGACGAGAATAGCAATGCGGCCCTTATCCGTATCGAATACTTGAAGAGCGTCGCCGGCTCCCATGTTCCACTCTTTCACTTCCGTCGGGGTGATATGCAGCTTCCTTTGCTCCCCTACCCTGCCATCGGGATAAAATAAAAACGCGGAGTTGTACAAGCGCCCGCCGTCTTCAATGATGTGAGTGCCTCCGATAAGATGCATGCCGGTGGACTTGGCGAGTCCCTTAAACAGCTCCATATATGAGTCGGTAAAGGAGGGCAGATCGTTGATCATCAGCGCTCCCTCCCCAGGATTGCGAATGGACAACAGTTGGGTGGTAAAAAGCTCCGGAAAGAGCACGAAGTCGGAATCGAATTCCTGCGCCGTTTTGACGTAATGCTCGACTTGATCCGCAAACTCCCGAAAGCTCGAGATGGTATGCAGATGATGCTGGACTGCGGAAACTCTGAATTTCAAAACGAACTCCTCCTTAGGCGGAAAAACTTAGCCGCAAACCCGTATGAACCGGATGGATTTGCCGATGATTTCATTATATGATGAATGATTATGGAACAAAAGTAGGAATCCCCCGTTCTAAAACAATTTAGCGGATACAATCAGACATAGCGCACGTTCGGATACCGCACCGCTATAAATCAGAACCGTCACAACAAAGAGTGTGGCGGTTTTTTAGCTGTTTCGCAAAGCGCGCCGATTTGGTTAGAAGAGCCGGAAAACGATATACTTATAGAGAAAAGTTAATGGACACGAACCCCGGTTATTCAGAGGCCGGGTCCAGAAAGTTCAACAAAATTTTTCAACTAAGGGGATAAAGTTAACGTTGACGTTAACGTTAAACAGGAGTAATCTTGATATTAGCGACTGGGAGTGGTAAACATGACACGGTTAAAAATTGATGATGTCGCCAAGGAGACGGGATTGACCAAACGTACGATCCGATATTATGAAGAGATCGGCCTTCTCGAGGCGCCTACGCGCAGCGAGGGAGGCGTAAGGCTGTACACCCAGGAAAACGTGGATCGTCTGAAGAAAGTGCTGCTGGCTCGCGAAGTGCTAGGCTTTTCTTTGCAGGAGCTGCAGCACTTCCTGGCAATCGATACGCTGCTGGCTTCCTACCGCGAAGGTTCCGACGGCTATGCCGTCGAGCTGAAGAAGCAGGAGGAACTCAAGCGAGTAGCGGGCGGACTCGCCGAACAGGTGGATATGCTTGATCTCAAGATTCATAAAATGGAGGCGTTCCGAAAAGATATGGAAGAGCTGCTCTCCAAGGTACGTGAAGCGATCGGCCAGCCTCAAACGGCGGCGTCCTCCGGCAAGACCCCGTCTTCCGGACAATAGCCGTGCTCGCGATACCCATTTCCCGGCCAGACTTGTGCGAGGGGTGCATTTTGGTATGGATCAGGGAATAAAAAAGCAAACACGCGCACGTTACGTCACGGTGTTTGCCACTTTTCTTGCTTTTATGGGAATCGGGGTCGTCGATCCGATTCTTCCGATTATAGCCGAGAAAATCGGCGCGAATCCCGCGCAGATCGAGCTGCTTTTTACCGCCTACATCCTCACCATGGCGATTATGATGATTCCGTCCGGGCTTGCGGCGACCCGCTTCGGCGACAAAAAAATGATGGTTGCCGGACTCGCCGTCGTGACCGTCTTCGCCTTTCTGTGCGGCGCATCCGGCGGCATTACCGAGCTAGCCTTGTTCCGGGCGGGCTGGGGCTTCGGGAATTCGATGTTCTTCGCCACGGCCATGACCCTGCTTATTGCCTTGACGCCCTCGGCCAATACGGCCGTCGGCATGTATGAAGCGGCGATCGGCCTCGGAATGGCGGGCGGACCGCTTGTCGGCGGACTGCTCGGCGGCATTTCTTGGCGGCTGCCGTTTATCGCCACGGGCTGTTTTGTGCTTATCGCGTTCCTGCTGGTACTGTTCATGATTCAGGAGCCGGAGAAAAAATCGGTCCGCAAAGCGGCCGGGCTCAAGGAGCTTCTGCACCTGGCGACCCACAAGCCGTTCCTGCGTGTCGCAGGGTCTTCGATGTTCTATTATTACGGCTTCTTCGTCGTGTTGGCTTATTCGCCGCTGATGCTTCATATGTCGGCCATCCAGCTCGGGCTTGTTTTCTTCGGCTGGGGCCTCATGCTGGCCTACGGTTCCGCGAAGCTGGCTCACAACCTGGAGGAGCGCTATAAACCTTCGCAAATCATTCCGTGGAGCTTGGGGGCGTTCTGCCTCATTCTGCTGCTGTTGTTCCTTGTTCACACCTTGTGGCTGCAAATTCTGCTGATTATCGTCATCGGCTTGTTCTGCGGATTGAACAATGCTTTGTTCACAAGCCACGTGATGGAGGTTTCTCCGTTCGAACGGAGCGTAACGTCCGGCGCCTACAATTTCGTACGCTGGTTGGGTGCGGCTATCGCTCCGGTATTGTCGGGCTACATCGCCCACCATCTGTCGGCCCAGCTGCCTTTCGCCGTCGCGGCCGGCCTGGCGCTCATCGCGGTCATCGCGATGTCCGTCTGGCGCAGCCGTCCGGCCAAGGCAGGCGCAGCCGGGCCGCAGGCCGGATAGACGCCCGCGGCGTACCGGCTCGGCCGGCGTATAAAAAAGCCTTTCGTTCTCCCCGCTGCGGGAGGACGAAAGGCTTTTTTGGCCTATTCGGCGGGCACGAAGCCGAGGCTGCCCAAGAAGCGGCCGAATGCCGTCTGACCGGCATCGGTCCGCTTGAATACGCCGGCATCTTCAAGCACCTGCTTGAATTTGCCGCCGATTTCCCTCTGCAGGAGTTCGTGCGCCTCCTGCAGAGAAAGGGCCGTGCCGCCGGCGGCGACAAGCTCGCCGATCCAGGCGGCATGTTTCTCCAGCGGATGGCCCGCTTCCAGGCCGTCCGCGCCGTTCCACGCGGAATCTCCGGTAAGGAACCCGGCGATTCCGCTGATCTCTTCCTGGAGACGGCCAGGAAGGACGGCCAGACCCATCACCTCGATCAAGCCGATGTTCTCCTTCTTGATGTGGTGAAGGTTGCGGTGCGGATGGAAGATGCCATCCGGGTGTTCTTCGTTCGTGCGGTTGTTGCGGAGCACGAGATCCAGTTCGTACTGCCCGGACGCGTTGAACCGGGCGATCGGCGTGACGGTGTTGTGAGGAACCCGTACACCGTCCGCTGTTTGCGTGAACGCCGCGATGTCCGCGGTCGGATCGCTGTAGGCACGCCATGAGGCGAGCAGCATATCCGCGGCGCGGAGGACGTCCTCGCGGCCGCTTCCTTCGAGCCGCAGGACCGACATCGGCCACCGGACGATGCCGACCGTGACGCCGGGGTGCGTGCCCGAGACGAACTTCCGCTCAACGGGAGCGAGCTCCATCGGGAATTTATGATTCCCGCCCTGAAAATGGTCGTGGCTCAAAATCGACCCTCCGACGATCGGCAGGTCCGCATTCGAGCCCACAAAATAATGTGGAATCTGTTCGATGAAATCAAACAGCCTGCGGAAAGTCCGCTCCGATATTTTCATCGGGACATGCTTTTCGTTCAAGACGATGCAGTGTTCGTTATAGTAGACGTATGGGGAATATTGAAAAAACCAGGCTTCCCCGTCAATCGTAAGCGGAAGTACGCGCAGGTTCTGCCTGGCCGGATGATCCAGCCTGCCCGCATAGCCGACATTGTCCACACACAGGAGACACTGGGGATATCCGCTTTGTTTGAGCGTCCGCAGAAGAGCGATCTCCTTCGGATCTTTCTCCGGTTTAGACAGATTGACGGTAATTTCGAGATTCCCGTATTCCGTCGGGGCCAGCCAATACCCGTTTTTGCGTATCCGGTCCATACGAATGTAATTGCTGTTTATGCAAAGCTCGTAAAACCAGTCCGCGGCCTTCCGCACTCCGTGTTCCCTTGTGATTTCCCCGAACTGCCGGGCGACCTCAGACGGTCTCGGCATCAGCAGTCCCATCAAACGGGCATCAAAAAGATCCCGGTAAGTGGTCGTATCTTCTTCAAGGCGTCCGCGGAAATAAGCGAAGTCCAGTAAAACTTCGAGCATTTCTCCAGGCTCCGCGGCCACCGTTTCGTCTACAGCGTTTCCGTCCGCGCCTTGATACGGCTCAGACAGACCCAGCGCATCCAAAAGCGCGTTCCTCGCCGCACATACATCCAAGGACTCGATCATTCCTTTCGCAAGGGCAAACGACACCAGGCGTTCAACGGCAAGCACCGCCTGATCAGCCTGATTCCGTGCTTGATCCCGTTCCAAGTCCATATTCATCTCTACGCTCACTCCTTACGCCCGGCAGGCAGGTAATCTCCAGATGTTATTTCTTGTCCGCATATCCCTCCGGATGCGCTTGGTGCCATGCCCAGGCACTGGCGATAATCGCTTGGAGATTGTCCCGTTTAGGCTTCCAGCCCAAATCTTGACGGGCTCGATCGGAA
This sequence comes from Paenibacillus sp. GbtcB18, assembly GCF_019091125.1. Classification (NCBI taxonomy): domain Bacteria; kingdom Bacillati; phylum Bacillota; class Bacilli; order Caryophanales; family Paenibacillaceae; genus Paenibacillus; species Paenibacillus sp. GbtcB18. The sequence continues at coordinate 370,760 of NZ_JAGXJX010000007.1, read as the reverse complement.
GAGGCGATAAGAACCGCGGGGTCTCCGGAACGGCGTGCTTCCAAAACGGCCGGAATCGGATGACCCGTCACCTCGCGGGCGATATCGATCACTTCTTTTACGGAGAATCCGTTGCCGCTTCCGAGATTGTACACGCCGCTCTCCCCGCCTTGGCGGAGCTTCTCTACGGCAAGCACGTGAGCGTCGGCCAGGTCGCTGACATGGATATAATCGCGGATACAAGTCCCGTCCGGTGTCGCATAGTCTTCTCCGAAGACGGAGATATGGCTTCGTTGTCCGAGCGCCACTTGAAGGATGAGCGGAACCAGATGCGTTTCGGGCTGGTGGTCTTCGCCGATCCGGCCGCTTTCATGGGCTCCCGCCGCGTTGAAATAGCGCAGCGAAACGGATTTGATCCCGTGAGCGCGATCGAACCATTTGATCATTTTCTCCATGGACAATTTCGTTTCCCCGTAGGCGTTCGTTGGCTCGGTCCGGTCGCTTTCCAGAATCGGCGTGTTTTCGGGCTCGCCGTATGTTGCCGCCGTCGAAGAGAACACGATTCGTTTCACGTCGAATTTTTTCATTTTTTCCAGCAGACAGAGAGTCCCGTACACGTTATTGTGGTAATATTTCGCCGGGTCCGTCATACTTTCTCCGACTAGCGAGTTTGCTGCGAAATGGATAACCGCATCGATCTCATTTTCCCGGAATACCGTGTCCAGAAACGCTTCGTCCCGCAGATCGCCTTCGTAAAACTTGCCGCCCAATACCGCATCGCGATGACCTTGCTGGAGATTGTCTACGATCACAACCTCTTCTCCTCTATCCAGCAGCTCCGCTACGGCGTGAGAACCGATGTATCCGGCCCCGCCTGTCACCATAATCGCCATTTTTTCCGCCTCCCGATAATTGTTTTCCGTTTCTATATGAAGATTTTATTCGTTGACTCAAAGGCCCGACAAATGCCTAGTCTTGTACTCTGTTCACGCCGTCTCCGATGCTGCAAACGTAGAAATCCGCTGTGAGTCCCGTTTGTTCTTTGTAGATTGACCCGACCTTCTCACGGAATGCCTCAATGCTGTCCTCATGCACGAGAGAGACGGTGCAGCCGCCGAATCCGGCTCCCGTCATCCGTGATCCGAGGACGCCCGGCACAGACAATGCGGCTTCTACCATCACATCGAGTTCCCGGCACGTAACTTCGTAAAGATCGCGCAAAGATTCGTGAGATCCTGTCATCAGCCGTCCGAAGGCTTCCAAGTCATTGGCCTTCAGCACATCTATGGATTTCAGCACGCGGTCGATTTCCTCCACGACATGCTGCGCTCTCCGCCGGACGGTGTCGTCCTTGATGACATCTTTGTTCGCCTCGAACTGCTCCAGACTGATTTGACCAAGAAGCGTCAAGTCCGGGAAGCGGGTCTGCAAGTCGCGAACAGCCTGCTCGCACTGGCTTCTGCGTTCGTTGTAGGCCGAATCTACGAGTCCGCGGCGCTTGTTCGTATTGCCGATCACAAGCTTGTAGCTTCCGCTCTGAAAAGGTACGAGTTCGTACGCCAGGGTATCGCACATGAGCAGAATCGCGTGATCCTTGCGTCCGTTCGCAACGGCAAACTGGTCCATAATGCCGCAGTTTACGCCCATGAACTCGTTTTCCGCTTTTTGAGCAAGCAGCGCCAGCTCCACCCGGTCTGCCGGATATCCCTCCGCTTCCAGTAATCCGTACCCCGTGACCACTTCAATAGAAGCCGAGGACGAAAGCCCCGCCCCGTTCGGAATTTCACCGTGATACAGCATATCGTAGCCGGACCGGGGGCCCTGGCCTCTCTGCTGAAGCTTGGCGACTACACCCTTCGGGTAGTTCATCCAGTCGTCTTCTTCCCGGTAAACGATATCGTCCAGGGAACAAGACCCTTTATGGACGAAATTAGTGGAAGCCATGCGAAGCAGGCCTTCCTTATTTTTGCGCAAAAGAAGGGTAGTGCCGAAAGTCAGGGCAGCCGGAAAGACATAGCCCCCGTTGTAATCGGTATGTTCGCCGATCAAATTAACACGGCCGGGAGCATGGAAAACTGTGATATCCTTCTCAGACCCTCCGTACAGTTCGATAAATTGTGTTTTAAGGAGATTAAGATCGGCCATCTCGGCACCGCCTTTAAGTAGAGTCATATTGTCCTTGAATTGTTAACGGTTTCTTGTTTCGTTCTTCTACCTCCAGTATAAGCGTGAACCACTTGAAGTCCTATGGAATGATGTAAGGACCCTATGGAAAAATGTGATGTCAGAAGCATATAGGAGATGGTAGGATGAAGGAAAAGCGAAAACTGTGCAGATTCCGGCGCAGGCAAGCTCCTTGTCAGTAGGAGTATAGGAAAAGAACTGCTTGTCCGGCGCCGTTTTTTCTTAACTCATTATCGCAAACAGGAGGAGGTAAAGTCCAATGAAGCGAGAACCCACTTACTATGTCGTGTCCAACCCGGAGCCGCCGGAAGATGCGGCTCTTCATGTACTCTTCTCCGGGGAAAGCCAGACCAACCCGCTCCACCGCCTGGGGCCTAAGGTGTACGATTATTTCCTCATCCATACGGTTATCTCCGGAAGAGGGCGGTTCACCGCAGCGGGCCGGGAGCTTCTCCTGGGCCCCGGCGACAGCTTCTGCATCGCGCCGGAGCAGCTCGTCGGCTATGAAGCCGACGAAGCCGATCCCTGGCGCTACTGCTGGCTCGCCGTCACCGGTGCGGAAGCGGCGGCCCACATGCGCAAGGCCGGCTTCACACCGGAGCAGCCGGTTATTCACACGGCGCATGCGGGCCGCCGTGTCCCGGCGCTTTTCCGGCGCCTACAGCGCGCGCTGAGGCACAAGAGCGGCACGGCTTCGCTTCGCGCGCTCGGCTATCTTCATCTGCTGCTGGCCGAATACGCCGACGCGGCACGGCCGCCCTTACCCGAACCGGGTAAGGCGCACTCCCGTTCCCGGACGGAGGTGACGGTGCAGCAGATGCTGCATTATTTGTCCGCGCAGTATGCCGAGGACATCTCGATCGAGTCTATGGCGGAAGCGCTCGGCTACAACCGGGCTTACCTGTCCCGGCTGTTCAGGGAGCATACCGGCCAGACGCCGGTGTCTTTCTTGTCCAAGCTCCGGGTCGATAAAGCCCGGCAGCTTCTGCGGGAACGGCTGGAGCTGACGATCGAGCAGATCGCTTTTTCCGTGGGATTCCGCGATCCGCTTTATTTCTCCAAGCAGTTTCGGAGATGGTACGGCCTGTCTCCAACGGACTACCGCAGCGATATGAAACGTATGTAGCGGCGCGAAATTGGGGTTGTTGCGGAAATTCCGTATTGGCCCCCGCTAGGTTCGGCTCTCCATCCGATCCCCTGTCTTAATTTTCTTGTGGTATAATTTACCTTAACTTTATCGGGGAGGAACCCATGACTTTTCCAGTGTATATTGACCTCGGCTTTATCCGGCTGCATCCTCATCTTGTTTTTGAAGCGCTTGCCTATTTTATCGGATTCCGTCTTTATCTCTATACCCGGAGCAAGGAAAAACTCCAAGCAAGTCAGGCTCTCTGGGTCCTCGTCGGTGCCACACTGGGGGCGGCTGCAGGATCGAAGATGCTTTACTGGCTGGAAGACCCCGCCATGACCCTGCAGCGCTGGAACGACATGACCTACCTAATGGAGGGTAAAACGATCGTCGGAGGGCTCCTCGGAGGACTGATCGGCGTGGAATGGACCAAGAAGAGAATCGGGCACACCCGTTCCACAGGCGATGATATGGCGCTGCCGCTTCTTACGGGGATGATGATCGGACGAATCGGCTGCTTTCTGACCGGTCTGGATGATCATACTTACGGAACCCCGACAGGCTGGGTAACCGGGGTCGACTTTGGCGATGGAATTCTCCGTCATCCGACTCAGCTTTACGAGATCGCATTCCTGCTTCTTCTCGGCATCGCGATCTTGGTGATGAAAAACCGTGCCAGGCTCGGATCGGTTCACCTGCCGGACGGCATGTCGTTCATTACATTCATGGGAGGCTATCTTCTTTTCCGCCTGCTGATCGACTTTATCAAACCGACTCCCCACCCGTATGCCGGACTGAACAACATTCAGCTCGCCTGCATAGCGGGCCTGATCTATTACGTCCTGCTTTTGCGGCGTAAGTTTTCTGCGAAACCTACCTTAATCGGGAAAGGAACCTGACCTCCATGCCTACCAAAAACCGTCCTTATTTGTTCTACGAACTCACCAACAGCATATGCTCCCAATGTCTCCGTAAAGTGGAGGCGAAGGTCATTATCGAGGATGAGAACGTTTATCTGCTTAAATACTGCGGCCGGCACGGCCGGGAAAAGGTTCTGATCTCCGATGATGCGGAGTATTACAAACGGTGCCGCGAATTTTTGAAGCCCGCTGAAATGCCCCAGCACTGGAACACGCCGATCAAGTACGGCTGCCCGTACGATTGCGGGCTGTGCCCGGACCATGAGCAGCACAGCTGCCTGACGCTCCTGGAAATTACGGACAAATGCAATCTCCAGTGTCCGATCTGCTATGCCGAATCTTCTCCGAAGCGGGAGACTTGGCGTTCTTTGGAGCAGATCGAAACCATGCTTAACGCTATCGTACGCAACGAAGAAGAACCGGATATCGTACAGATCAGCGGCGGGGAGCCGACGATCCATCCCCAATTTTTCGAGATTCTCGATCTGGCTAAAACCAAGCCCATTAAGCACCTTATGGTGAACACCAACGGGCTGAGAATCGCCCAGGACCGGGAGTTCGTGCGGAAGCTGTCCCGGTATATGCCGGGATTCGAGCTGTATCTCCAGTTTGACAGCTTTGAAGAAGAGGCCCTCCGCGAGCTGCGCGGGGCAGACTTGCGTGATGTGCGCCGGCGTGCGATCGAACATCTCAATGAATTTAATATCTCGACCACTCTCGTAGTTACTCTAAAAAAGGGACTCAACGACTCCGAGGTCGGCGAAATTATCCGTTACGGGCTGCAGCAGCGCGCGGTCCGGGGCGTAACGTTCCAGCCGGTACAAGTTGCCGGTCGTACCGAAGCGTTCGATCCGGCCAAAGACCGGCTGACACTCAGCGAAGTGCGCCGGATGATTATCGAGCAATCCGGTATTTTTCAGCCGGAAGATATCATACCGGTTCCCTGTCATCCAGACTGCCTCGCCATGGGATATGCTTTGAAGCTGGGAGGACAGGCGATACCGCTAACCGGGATGATCGACCCTCAAATTTTGCTGGAAGGCGGCCGCAATACGATCGTATTCGAGCAGGATCAGACGTTAAAGGATCAAGTCTTCGACCTATTCTCGACCGCTCATTCTCCCGAATCGTCGGCGCTTTCGTTGAAAAATCTGCTTTGCTGCCTGCCGTCCGTCGCCGTACCGGAGCATATCGGGTATGACAATGTGTTCCGCGTACTGATTATGCAGTTCCTGGACCCTTACAATTTCGATGTCCGTTCCGTAAAAAAATCATGTGTGCATATCGCTCATCCCGACGGAAGAATCATTCCCTTCGATACGTACAATTTATTTTACCGTGACGGCCGAGAAGCACTATTGGAAGAGCTGCGCGCGGAGACAGGGGGGCTCGCATGAGTGATTATAAAAACGATCAGACTGAGAACGGTACGCAGCCGGAGGCGGAAACTTCATCCGAAACCGGGAAGGAAAAAGGATCGGAACCAGCCTGGAATTCCGAACCTGTGGATCACGCAACGGAGACTGGTTCCGAACCAACCTCCCCTCCACCCTCTCATGAACATGGCGGGTCCGGCCGGTCCCGTCGTCCGTGGAAAGGGCTCGATGTCTGGAAAGGAATCGGCTGGGTGGCGCTTGGCCATCTCCTATGGCTCTTTGCCCTTCCGATGTACTTTGGGATCGGCATCGTACAGATGCTCTACGTTTTGCCGCTTCTCCTTATTTTCAGTAAACGGGCGGCCGTCGTTCAAGGGATTCTTATAGGAGCGGGAATCACGTTCCTTTTGAATGCCGCCTGTTTCGGCTATGTCATGTTTAGTTTGGGCTGATCTTCTGTCGGAAGCAAGGGATAGAGAAGCCGCCGGAATGGAGGCCGTTCGTTGAAAAAAAGTCCGTTGATTGCAGTCTTTCTTCTGGCTTTGGTCAGTTGGATCGGAAACCTGTGGGTTTATGAAAAAAATCAGCTGCCGGAGCCTATTTTTCTATCGCATTTTATTGATCTCCCTCTTAAAGAGGGGGCCAGCTTTAAACTCTCCTATCTGGAGAATCACAGAGGCCTTCACATTGTAAATGTGGAGGTTCCGGGGCTGCCCTATGCTTCCGTCAATTTTCTAAATAAAAACCGGTATACCTATCAAAATTATCAATCGGTTTTAATCTCTCTAGAACAGCAGATCCAGGAAACAGACACTTTGCATATTAAGCAGGTTCGCGCCTGGCTCAGTGACGGAAGTTCCCGTATGCTGGATATCGGTGACGTTACCCTCACACCACAGGCTAAAAATACCACCGATCGCTCCTTGTTCGAATTTTCAAGCGGCGGCACTTCCAATCAGAATGTCGGGTACGCTCTTGTGACGACCAAAGAAGACCTGATCCTGACAGGGGTTGAATCCCCCTACCCGAATGACAGTTCCCCCCGCATGAACTTGTATCTCGATGCGCTCTCTTTGGAACAGGAGCCCGGTTATCGTACCTCTCTTCAATCCGGAGATAGGATGGAGGCGGAAGGTCTTCCCGTCGAAGAGATTTCATTCCCAGTAGCCGTAAAAAAGGGAAACTACGTGCGTTTATCTTACCGATTCGAAGATACAGGTACAGATACACCCGAGCATAAAGCAGCCGAAAAATATAATCGGATCGAAGAAGCCGTTCGGGTCAAAGCCCAATCTTCCGACGGCTTTAAAGACGACATGGCCGGATCTATAAGGTATGAGTCCGATCTGAGCGCTTTAAACATCCGAAAGATCGTGCAAACCAGAAGGGAGCTGCCTTAATTGAGCCGCCTTTATTTTCGGATCTCTTGGGGATTGACCCTCGTTTTCCTCCATTTTCGTATTCAGTCCGTGGATCTGCTTCCCGATTTCATCGGATTTTGGATGGCCGCTTCCGCACTCGGCGAGCTTGGAAAGCAGGAGCAAGCATTCCGCGTTGCGCGCCGGTTCGCTATCGTGCTTATTTTTTCATCGCTGCCGAATGAAATCAACCTAGGAGGAGCCTTGGTCACAAGCCAGGAATTTTCTTTCCTCTGGTTCTCGCTTGGACTGGTCAACTCAGCGTTTTTGCTAGCCTTCATCTATTATCTTTGCACCGGTGTTATTTCCGCCGCTGTCCGCAGCAACCTTCCCGAACTGGCACAAAGCGCCCATATCCGAAGATCCGTTTTTTTAGCGGTTACAGGCGCCACACTTGTACTAAGTCCTCTGGCATTAAATATGCCGGAAGCTTGGCAATTTCTCCTGATTGTTCTAGGTATAGTCGGATTTTTGTCGGGGATCTCCATTATTCTGCTGCTGCGCAGGGCAGGCCAACTGTTGGGACCGCTGGAACCGGCCCCTGATAAACGAGAAAGTATAATTAGCGGCGAAGACAAAGATATGTAAACCGGGGACCTTCCCCATTAGCCCGCCAAGTTAACTGAACACAACTGCTCCTGCTGCTCTTATGCCACGGAAACTAAAAAAAGAGGCTGTCCCTTGGTCACTTTCGTGACTTTTGGGACAGCCTCTTTTGCTTCGTTGCTCCCGTTCAGCTTAACGCTTGCCCGGATCGTAGGGTTCGCCGAGGGCGGCAGGCGGATAAGCACGGCCGACCGCACCTGCAAGAACCAGAATGGTCAAGACATACGGGAGCATAAAGATGAACTCCTGCGGAATGCTTTGAGACCATTCGAACAACTGCACATAGTTCCGGATCGCTTGGGAAAGACCGAAGAAGACGGCTGCTCCAAGCGCTCCTACCGGATGCCATTTACCGAAGATCATGGCAGCCAAGGCGATATAACCCTGTCCGGAGATGGTGTTATGCGAGAAGTTGCTTGTCGTTGTCAGGGCGATCGTCGCTCCGCCCAGTCCGGCGAAAGCGCCGCTCAGCATAACGCCGATATACCGCATGCGGCGTACGTTGACACCAACGGTGTCAGCCGCGCTCGGATGTTCCCCGACGGAACGGAGACGCAGACCGAACGGCGTTTTGAACAGCACATAATACGATACGGCCACAAGAATCAGCGCGATATAGGTGGTCGGGTAGGCTGTGAAAATACCGTAACCGAGTACCGGGATTTGCGAGAGACCCGGAATCGCCCATTTGCTGAATACTTCCGTCAGCGTTTCCGTTTGTCCGGCACCCTCGAAGAGAAGCTTGACGAGGTAGACTGTTACGCCCGCCGCCAGGAAGTTGATGACCACACCGCTGATGACCTGGTCCGATTTGAACGTGATGGTCGCAACGGCATGAATAAGCGAGAACAAAACCCCGAATACGAGAGCCGCCAGAAGTCCGATCCATGGGGACATGCTTCCCATGCCGGCTTCCTGTGCGTAAAACGTACTGACCGCCGCGGCGAACGCGCCGGATACCATCAGACCTTCCAGTCCGATGTTGGTGACCCCGGAACGCTCCGAGAAAATACCGCCAAGGGCCGCAAAAATGAGCGCCGTGGAAAATACCAGCGTTGTATTGATCAGCTGACCCAAAATATCCAAACTCATCTAGACCACCTTCTCTTTCTTGCGCTTGAAATAGAGAGGGGCAATTACCCAGCGCACGATGCCTTGTGCGGCTACGAAGAAAATGATCGAACCGATAACGATCCGGATCAACTCCGGCGGCACATCGGCGCCAAAGCTCATTCCCGCGGATCCGTAAGTCAAGATACCGAACAGAGAAGCGGCAAGAAGTACGCCGAACGGATTCGTCAGCCCCAGCAGGGCAACCGCGATTCCGTCGAAACCGTAACCCGGCGACGCCGGCATAACGGTCTGGTAGTGGAACACGCCCAGCACCTCGAACACGCCGGCCAGACCGGCAAACATTCCGCTGATAAACATGGCTTTGATGATGTTCTTGTTCACATTCATCCCCGCATATTCAGCGGCATTCGTGTTGTGGCCTACGGCACGGAGCTCGTACCCCTGCTTCGTCTTCCACAAGAAGAAGTAGAAGAACACGGCGGCAAGGATGGCAAAAAGCGTTCCCCAGTGCAGACGGGCGTTATCAAACATAGCGGACAGCCAGCCTAAGCTGACCGAAGCCGTCGGCTCAATGTCAACGGAACGCTGCTGCCCTTTCAGGAGCAGGAAATGATTGACCGTGTAGTTCGCCAAATAAAGAGCGATCCAGTTGAGCATGATCGTGGTGATAACTTCGTTTACGCCCCGCTTTGCTTTCAGATAGCCCGCAATAGCTGCCCAAAGGCCGCCGAGAAGGGCGCCTACGATAATGGCAAGCGGTGCATGAATGATCGCCGGCAGTCCGCCCAGCTTAATGCCGACGAAGGAAGCGCCTGTCATCCCGACGATAAACTGGCCCTCTCCGCCGATGTTAAACAGACCCGCGCGGAAAGCGAAAGCGACCGCAAGACCCGTCAAAATGAGCGGGGTAATCTCGCGGATTGTCTCGCCGAAATCGTACATGTTTCCGAATACCCTGGAAAACAGTGAAGAATAAGCGGTAATGGGATTATATCCGCCTACCAGCATAACGATGGCCCCGAATACCAAGCCGAGCACGATCGCAGCAAGAGGAATGACAGCGGAATCCCGCATAAAAAACTTCATTACTTTATTCATGGGTCACACCTTCCCGCTTCATACTGCCGGCCATCATCAGGCCAAGTTCCTGATCGTTCGTTTCTTCCGGCAGAACCTCCCCGACTATTTCCCCTTCGTAAATGACCGCAATCCGGTCCGATACGTTCAAAATCTCATCCAGCTCGAAGGAGATAAGCAGTACCGCTTTACCTTGGTCGCGCTGGGCGATGAGCTGCTTATGCACAAATTCGATCGCACCTACATCGAGTCCGCGGGTCGGCTGCGCCGCGATAAGCAGATCCGGATTCCGATCGATCTCCCGGGCGATAATCGCTTTCTGCTGGTTCCCTCCGGAGAGAGAACGCGCTTTCGTGTGAATGCTCGGCGTACGAACGTCGAATGCTTCGATGAGCCGTTCCGCCTGTTTATCAATCGCTTCGTAGTTCAGGAAACCGCCGCGGTTGAAAGCGGGACGGTGGTACGTCTGGAGCACCATGTTCTCACTCATGGAAAAGTCAAGAACTAGTCCGTGTTTATGCCGGTCTTCGGGAATATGAGACACGCCCGCTTCCGAAATATGACGCGGTGACCGGTTGACGATTTCTTTGTCCAGCAGCTTGATCGAACCGCTGTCCACTTTGCGCAGTCCGGTTAGGGCTTCGATCAGCTCGCTCTGTCCGTTGCCGTCTACGCCGGCGATTCCGAGGATTTCCCCGGCTTTCACGTCGAAGGACAATCCGTTCAGAACCGGCAGCCCGTCGTGCGACTTCGCCTTAATGTCGCGCACCTGCAGAACAGGTCCTTTCGGCTGCGCCGGCTTCTTGTCGACTTTGAAGGAGACGCTGCGTCCTACCATTTTCTCGGCCAGTTCGCGGGTCGTTGTCTCGGACGTTTTGACGGTATCGATCACTTTGCCTCTGCGGATGATCGTAACCGTATCGGAAATTTGCATAATTTCCTTGAGCTTATGCGTAATGAGGATGATGGACTTGCCTTCGGCAACGAGACGTTTCATGATATCCATCAGCTCAGTGATTTCCTGGGGAGTCAGAACCGCTGTCGGTTCATCGAAAATAAGGATGTCAGCACCACGATAAAGCGTCTTCACGATTTCGACACGCTGCTGCATGCCGACGGAAATATCCTGTATTTTAGCATGGGGGTTTACTTGAAGGCCGTACTGCTCGGATAGCTTTTTGACCTGCTCGGCAGCGGATTTGTAATCAATGTTCATGCCTTTCTTCGGTTCCATCCCCAAGATGATGTTCTCGGTGACGGTAAACGGCTGAACCAGTTTAAAATGCTGATGCACCATCCCGATTCCCAGCTCGATCGCCTTATTGGGGCTGTCGATCAGAACCGGCTGGCCATTGACTTCGATACCGCCTTCATCCGGCTGGTACAAGCCGAAAACAATATTCATCAAGGTCGATTTACCCGCACCGTTCTCTCCAAGGAGGGCGTGAATCTCCCCTTTTTGCAGCTTAAGAGAGATGGAATCGTTTGCGACAATTCCGGGAAAACGCTTTGTGATTTGCTTCAACTCAACGACAGGGGTCGCTGCACTCATGAAATCACCCTTACTAAGGTTATTGGTAGAAGGTCTGGAAAGTAAGAACAAGGCCAGTTATGCAACCAGCCTTGTTGTATGCTTCATCATAAAAACGTACATAAACATGCGTCATGGTACATGGTGAAAAGGGTGCAGCCTAAACGAAATCTTATTGCTCAGGTACTTTGATTTCGCCTTTGATGATTTTCTCTTTATATTCGTCAGCAAGCTTCAGCACATCCGCAGGAACGTTCTTGCTCGAAGTCGAGGCAAGACCTACGCCGTTGTCTTTCAGACCAAGCGTTACAGGAGCGCCCGGCTTGAAGGAGCCGTCAACAACCATTTTGGAGTACTTCGTTACCGCTTCTTCAACGCCTTTAACCATGGAAGTCAGAGTCACTTGATCGCCGAACTCCAGGGATTGGTCTTTGTCTACGCCGATAACCCATACTTTTTTGCCTTGCTTGATGCGGTCGTTCGCTTCGTTGAAAACACCGTTTCCTGTTGCTCCGGAGGAGTGGAAAATGATGTCCGCGCCGTCGTTGTACATAGTGGCTGCTGCCGCTTTGCCAAGGTCAGGCTTATCGAATGCGCCCGTGTAGTTGATCAGGACTTTAGCGTCCGGATTTACAGCCGCAACACCCGCTTTGAATCCTGCTTCGAAACGTTTGATAACCGGAATGTCCATACCGCCGACAAAACCGATTTTGTTGGTTTTCGTCATTTTCGCCGCTACTACGCCGACCAGGAAGGAACCTTCGTTTTCGGCAAAAGTGATGGATTGAACGTTCGGAGCTTCCACCACGTTATCGATGATAGCGAAGTTAGCCGTAGGGTTTTGCTGAGCTACGGTTTTCATAGCGTCCGCGATAACGAAGCCGATACCCCAAGTCAGGTTGTATTTACCTTGTACAAACTGGTTCAGGTTCGGAACATAGTCGGAATCCGCTTTACTTTGCAGATATTTCGTGGAGATGCCTGTATCTTTCTTCAGCTTCTCCAGCGCTTCCCATGCGGATTGGTTAAAGGACTTGTCGTTTACGCCGCCAACGTCTGTTACCATGCCGATTTTCACATCGGACTTCTTCTCGCCGCCGGATGCATTGCCGCTAGGTGCTGCGCCTCCGTTGTCGGCTTTCTTGCCGCAGCCTGCGAGTACAAGCGTGAATGCCAGCATCATGACCAGCGACAGCTTGAAAAACTTCTTCATAAAAGTAAAACCCCCTGTTTGGTTTTTGTAAGCCTAATCCCTGCATCATAGTATTGGATACGAATTGTAAAAATATGTCGAGAGGACTAGGTTAATTATACCGCGTAACCGATTATACATCTTGGGTAATCCAAAATCCACAACTAAATATACTGCGGTTAATTAATTTTTTCTGTCACTGCGAAAACGCTGCCAAGCCAGGCGGCAAAAGAGTCCCGCACCCCATGGGGTACGGCTCTTTTATTGTTTAAATGAGCAAATTAAACAGGGTAGGATTGTTATTAATTTCGACATAATTAATATCTTTTTTGGATAATCTCGAGATGAGGCCTTCGTAATCGTCTTTGTTTTTCAGCTCGATGCCGACCAGGGCGGGCGCATTTTCCCGGTTCGTTTTTTTCATATACTCAAAACGCGTGATGTCGTCGGTCGGTCCCAGCACTTCTTCCAGAAACTCACGGAGCGCTCCGGCCCTTTGGGGAAAGTTGACCAGGAAGTAATGCTTGAGGCCTTCATAAATGAGAGACCTCTCCTTGATCTCCTGCATCCGGTCGATATCGTTGTTGCCTCCGCTGATCACACATACTACGTTTTTACCCACAATTTGGCTGCGGTAAGCATCCAGCGCCGCTACCGGGAGGGCTCCGGCCGGTTCGATGACAATGGCATTATTGTTGTACAGATCCAAAATCGTCGTGCATTCCTTGCCCTCCGGCACCAGCACGATGTCATCCAGCACGCGCTGGCAGATTTCGAACGTCATTTCGCCGACCTGTTTGACCGCCGCTCCGTCGACGAACTTATCCACCGTCTCCAGAGTCACGACCCGGCCCGCCTCCATAGAGCGCTGCATCCCTGCGGCTCCTTCCGGCTCCACGCCGATCACGGCGGTCTCCGGGGATACGGCCTTGACGTAAGCGCCGACTCCTGCCGCAAGTCCTCCGCCTCCGATGGAGGTGAAGATAAAATCAGGCGACACCGGCATTTGATTCAGCACTTCAAGGCCGACTGTCCCCTGACCGGCAATCGTCCGCACATCGTCGAACGGATGGATGAAGACTTTATTCTCCCGCTCGCAATAAATCCGGGCTTGAGTGGACGAATCGTCGAAGGTATCGCCGATCAGGACCACTTCCACGTAGGGACCTCCGAACATTTTGACCTGAGAGATTTTCTGGCGCGGAGTAGTGGTCGGCATAAAGATCTTGCCCTCGATCCCCAGGTGATTGCAGGAATAGGCGACTCCCTGGGCATGATTGCCTGCGCTGGCGCATACGACGCCCCGGCTCCGTTCCTCCTCCGTCAAACTTTGAATGACGTTGTAGGCACCCCGTATTTTAAAAGAACGGACGACCTGAAGGTCTTCCCTTTTCAAATAAATATTGCAGTCGTACTGCCTGGACAGAAGCTCGCTGCGCTGTAGCGGCGAAGGCTCAATAACCCGGCTTAGCGCATGGTTGGCGCGTATGATTTCTTCAACTGTGACAGTGCTCGGATTGCTCACGACAGGACTTCCTTTCCGATGTGGTAATGGTATTCCGATTATTGTAGCACAAGTCGGGCTTTTAGCGCTTGTCTCGGCCGAAAAATAAAGAAACCCGTTCCCCCGCTTAACAGGCCGGGAACAGGGTTTCTTTTTGCGGAAGGTGATGACTGACTGTGGAAGCGTAAGCCTGAGCGTCTGAGCAGCGTTAGTCCTCCAGTTCGGAAGCCGGGCGTCTGCGCCGGAATTTAGCCAGGAATTCGTACACAACAGGTACGATGATGAGCGTCAGCAGCGTCGAAGAGATCAGACCGCCGATCACGGTAACGGCTAGTCCCTTGGAGATCAGACCGCCGCTTTCGAATCCGAAAGCCAGCGGCAGAAGGGCGCCGACGGTAGCGAGAGCCGTCATCAGAATAGGCCGCAGCCGGGTAGCGGCCGCCTCGAGGAGCGCCTCGCGCGTTCTCATGCCGGCCTTTTCGTTATGAATCACCCTGTCCAGCAGGACAATGGCATTGGTGACAACAATGCCGATAAGCATGAGCGCCCCCATCATGGCCGACACGCTCAAGGTCTCCCCTGTCACAAGAAGGGCCACAATGGCGCCGATGATCGTGAAAGGCAGCGAAAACAGGATCGCAAACGGAGTCAGCGCTCCTCCGAAGAACATAACGAGCACCAGATACACAATCGCGACGGCTGCGATCATGGCGAGACCGAGCTGAGAGAAAGTCTCGTTGATCTGTTCCGTTACACCTCCGAAATCGACGCGTACGGACGAAGGGAGGCCGAGCTTGTCAATCTCGCTCTTCAGTCCTGTGGAGGCCGCGCCCACATCCTTGGACGTAATATCTGCCGACACCTCGGCGTACAGCTTCGTATCCCGGTGGGTAACCGCATTGGGCGACAGGCCCTCCTCTACTTTGGCCACGTTTTTAAGAGGGACCTCCACACCAAGCGGGGACGTGATCGTGCTGTTTTCGATCGCGGAAAGATCCGCGTACGTTTTTGGGTCGGCTTGCACGTAAACCTCGACCTCTTTGCCCTCGACCCCAACTTTGGCCAGAACGGGGCGCTCGCGATCCCGGCTGAAAGCCGCCGCAATCTGACCGGCCGTCAAACCGAGCTTGCTCAGCTTGGCCGGATCCGCGACAATCGTGTACTGGCCGTACGATTCAGACAGGCTGGAGGCTACCTTATCGAATTCCGGCCGATTCTTCATCAGAGCCTGAATTTTGTCCGCAGCGGTTCGAATCTCGTCGAGCTTCTCTCCGTACACGTAGAGACTCAGCTTGCTGCCCCCTACGCCGCCGCCCATATCCATCGGTTTCCAGTTTCCATGAACGGTGTCCGTCAATCCTTGGACCAGCCTCTTCTTCTCGGCCGTGAAATCGGCAAATTCGGGATCGTATTCCACATAAAAAAGCGCGGACTTGGACGGCCCGGGCGACATCGGATTCTGTCCGCCTACCGAGTACTGCAGATTACGGACACCGCTTCGCCCAAGCACATATTTCTCCGCTTCCAGCGCCTTCCGCTTCACATCGTCCAGCGTTTCGCCCGGGGAAGGCGTGTAGGTCACCATGGCGTATTTCTGCTCTTCTTCCGGAAGAAAACTGACGCCGACCCGCGTAGCCAGCAGCAAGCTTCCCGCCAGCAGGAGAATAGCCGTGCCGAAAGCGATGAGTTTATGATTCAACGTTGTATCCAGGACCTGTCTGTAAAAACGCCCCAGACGGCCGGTTTCGTCATGGCCGCGCCGGTTTTGGCCTTTATCCCGGGCGCGGCGTAACCGGACCGATTGGGCCGGGTCCATGCCAAGCGGAAGGGCACCGGACGCGCCGCCTTCCGCAAAGGCCGGAACCGGTGCCGGGCCCATACGTTCCAGCCTGCGGCGGAACATGGAATGCCCCAGCATCGGCACGATGGTGATCGCGACAAGCAGCGAGGCAAGCAGCGCGAATACCATCGTCAGGGCGAAGGGCAGGAACAACTGCCCGACGGGACCGCTCACGAAGCCAAGCGGGAGAAAGACCGCAATCGTCACGAGGGTCGATGAGAAGATAGGCATAAACATCTCCCGCGTCGCTTCGCGGATAAGGGCTTTGCCCCGCAGAGGCTCGGACGGGCTGGACATCCGCCGGTAGATGTTCTCGATGACGACTATCGAGTCGTCCACCACCCGGCCGATGGCGACCGTCATTGCTCCCAGCGTCATGATGTTCAGCGTGATGTCCATCTGCTGCAGCAGCAGGATGCCGATGAGCAGCGAAAGCGGAATCGAGACGATGGAAATCAGCGTCGTTCGCCAGTTGCGCAGGAACAGCATGATGATCAATACGGCGAATAAAGCGCCGAATACGGCTTTGCTCAGCATCGTGTTGACCGAATCCTCGATCGGCTTGCCCTGGTCGAGCATGATCACGGTCTCCACGCCGCTGTTCGCCTGCCGGAATTTGTCGGCCTCCTCCTTGACGGCGTTTACGACATCCACCGTGTTCGCGTCCGGCGCCTTCACGACCTGGATGCCGATGGACTCCTTGCCGTTCGTGCGGGAGATCGAGTCGGCCCGGTCGGCCAGCTCGATTGCCGCCAGCTCGGCAAGCTTCACGGTCGGCAGACCGGCCGCCCCCGCAGGCGCCGACACTGCGCCGCCCGCCCTGCCGGCGCCTGCGGCACTGCCCGGGGCCGCTGCCGTACCCGCACCGAGTGCTGCGCCCGCCCCCGCTCCGCCGCGGGCACCGGGTGCTCCTCCTGCGCCCCCGGCTGCCGGGCCTGCTGCGCCCGCCGCACCGGCTCCGCCGGGAACGAGCGGAATCTCCAGATTCCGCAGATCGTCCAGACTCTTCACGTTGCCGTCGACGACGAGGGTTTTCTCGGTCCGCCCGACTTCGTAGAGGCCCAGGGGGACTTGGACGGCCGATCCCTGAACGATCCCTTTGACCGTATCCTCGCTCAGCCCGTAAGTCTTGAGCTTGTCCCGGTCAAAGGTCAGACGGACTTCCTGCTGGTGCTGGCCCGAGATCTCCACGCTTGCCGCGCCCGGAACCCCTTCGAGCGCAGGAAGCAGATCACTTTCGATCTGCCGGGTCAGCTCGTCAAGCGATTGCTTGTCCCCCGCCACGCTCAGCGATACGACAGGAAATGCGTTTATATTGATTTTGGACACTTTCGTTTCCTGGGCTCCGCTGGGAAGCGCAAAATCGGCGACGGCTTCCTTCACTTCG
Source organism: Paenibacillus sp. GbtcB18 (assembly GCF_019091125.1). NCBI lineage: Bacteria > Bacillati > Bacillota > Bacilli > Caryophanales > Paenibacillaceae > Paenibacillus > Paenibacillus sp. GbtcB18. The sequence goes on along the minus strand of NZ_JAGXJX010000007.1, from coordinate 353,543 downwards.
GAAACGGCCTTGTCCATGTCCTTCTTGTACGAATATTCCATCACGATGGAAGATACGTTTTCCATGGATGTCGAGCTTACAACGTCTACACCGTCCAGGCTCCGGACCTTCTGCTCGAGAGGACCCGTGATCCGGTCGGCCACTTCTTCCGGCGCGGCGCCGGGATATACCGTTGTAACGGTAAGGACAGGCACTTCCAGATTCGGAAGCGTCTCCTGCTTCATGCTGAGACCGGCGTAAATGCCCGCGGCCGTAACAAGAATCGTAAGCAGCCAGATAACCAGCTTATTGTTCAGAGAATACCGGATAATCCCTCTCACTATTTTCACTCCTGTCTGTTCGTCTGAATGTATGCTGTAAAAACAGTGACTCCTCAAATAAGGGAATCTCCCTGAGCAACCGGCGCCCGATTCAATTCCGATCCGTTACGGAGGTCTCCTGCCTATTCTCCTTTTTTCCCAAAAAAAAGACTGCCGAACCCGGCAGTCTCTTAATTTTTTATGGAGTTGTGTGCAGCGGAATGGAAGTTAACGCTTCTGCAAATACCGGTAGAAGGCTGTTGCCGCCTGGGCGCGTGTCACTTCAAGTTTCGGACTGAACTTGCCCCCGTCCGCACTCATGATGCCCATTCCGGTCACAATGGCTGCGTTTCCGATGTTCTTAAGTTCGGAAGCGTCCGTAAAATTACGGTTAAAGACGTTATCGAACTCCGTCAGTTTCTTATAGTTCAGCGCACGGACGATCAGCGAAGCCATTTCCTCGCGGGTAATCGGCTGCTCCGGATTGAACTCGTCGGACGTCCGGTCGATCCATTTGCGGTCCAGAGCCGTTTCCACGTAAGAGAAATACGCGTTGCTTTTCTCCACGTCTTTGAACGAGTTTTTGCGGCCATCCATCGCTCCCGCCGGGTAATATCCGCCTCCGCTGTCTGCGATGACGAGCATCTTGATAAGCTCCCCGCGCTTGATGGACTGATTCGGATTGACCTTGCCGTCCTTCACTTCAAGGGCTTGATAATCGAGCATCAGTTGAAGCTCGTTTTGCGCCCAGTGGCCGGCGATATCGTCAACCTTCACCGGCTCCAGAGAGATCACCTCGCCGTTGTCTCTGCTGCGCCATTTACCGCTCTCCGCATCAAGGAAATAAGCGACGTTTTCGTATTTGTTCTCCAGCGTGTAAACCAGCTGGGCTTTTTGATTTTGGTTGTCCGTCGGATATTTACCGGAAGCTGCGAGAACATTGTAGCGCTCCATAGGGATTCCCGGAGGAATTTGACCTTCTAAGCCGACGCTCTGGTAAACCAGGCGAAGCTGGTATTGGGAAAGCAGCAGCTCTTTCGCTTTATCTTTATCAAGCACGGCCGGTTTCTTAGCCGGGAAAGCCAGCTTGCTTATATTCACGTAGCTGTTCTGGACATCGCCCGTACGTTTATCCACGCTTACATGAATATTGTCGTTCTCTACCCGGACCCCGTCAATGAACCGGGAGAACAGGAAGGTATACGTGTAATCCTGGTCGATCCCGACGAGTTTGCTGTCCGTTTTGGGGGCTTCCGTCGTTTCCAGCACTAGCTGATGCGTATAGGAAGGATTCGTTTTCTTTAAGAAGTCAACCGCCTTCCCTTTCGCTTCTTCGAAGGAAACTTTAACTTCCTCCGGCTTGATCGTACGGTTAGAGCTATAGTCATATTGGGAGAAGTTCGTCAGTTCACCGGTTTTGGCGTCGATAGCCAGAGATACGTACCCTCTGTTATCCTTCGCTCCGTCTTTACCCGGAAGCGCCCATTGGAAATTCCAGTTAGCGTCCGTCTGTTTCGTGGATTCGTTCTCGTATTCACTGTAGTTCGCTTCTTCAAGCTTGGCATCCGCCGGGATTTTCACCAGCTGCTGAGCCCGTTTAAGCGCCGATTCCTTCGTAGTCACCGCCGTTGCCGTACCGCTCTGAGGTTGTTCGGTCAGTGCCTTGACAGCGGCGGGAGCTTTACTCTCATACAGCGGTTTGCCAGTTTTGGCATCAATCTGAAGCGCCGCCATAGTGTATGAAATCGCCGGTTTGAGCTCCTTCGACTGGTAAGGAATGAGGTATTGAAGCACCGGTTCCGCTTGATTGCGGAACGCTTTGTCAGCCTGCTCCGGAGTGATGACGCCTTCCTTTTTATCGAAAGCCGCATCCTTATCCCAATACACGCGGTAATCGGAAAGACGGCCTTCGCTGTCTATGGCCACCGTGATATTGTTTTGAGGGAAAGGAACTCCGTCCACGACCCTTTCAAAAGTAAACCGATAGTCTTCGTATACATTCAGCGGGGTTTTGCGGGAAGCTTCGTGCAGGTCGTTGTATTTCACCTGCTTTTGCAGCTCCGGACTTAATTTTGCTATGTAATCGGATGCAATGGTTTTAGCTTGATCCAAGCTGGTTTTCGGCGGGTAAACGGGCTTGCTGTCGGGATTTTTGCTGCTGAAATTGTACCCGAGCAAAGCACCGGAATCCGCGTCCAGACTATAAGACAGATAAGAATAGTAGTCTTTCTTTTCTTTGTGGCTAAAATTCAGGTTCCAGGTTTTTGCAGGCTTGCCCCCGAATCCACGGGACATGCTTAAATTAGCCCCCTGCAAAGAGAAGCCTTCCGGCAGGGCAACGTATTTTTTAGCCAGCTCGACGGCCTGCTCTTTCGTTACCTTTACCTCTTCCTGGGAAATGTCGACCTGCTCTTTCCCTTGATCCGAAACCGGATTCGCAATAGTTGCGGACGCCCCCGTAACCGCCTTGCTCGCCATAACCGGCGTAACCGTGCCGAACAGCAGTGCGGAAGTGACCACTGCCGTACCTGCTTTCAGAATAATTTTCAAACGGACCTGCCTCCTTCGAATAGGTGGAATGGAACATACTGGATTCCATTTCTCACCATCTGAGACGGACAAATCCGGGCAAAGGTTGCGGAAAAATTCCCCATCTCTTAACCTGTTACTTTTTTGTCATTTCTATAAGGTTTAGAGGCGTTCAAAAGGATCCCTTCCACCCTCGTCACATTGATAGAATGCCGCCGTCCAAGCGCCTTATCCCCCTTACGGAAGAAAGATCCTCGGCGAGCTTAAGGCATGCGTAATCTTTCCGCTTGGCCTCCACCATCACATCGAGCCGGTCCAGCCCTTCCTCCTTGCATGCTTTCAAAAAAACAAGCAGCGGTCCCGCTTCCACATACTCGGCATGAGAGCGGAAGTCTTTGTCGTTCTTCGGCGAGGAAACATGAACTTTCATCGGACGGTCCTTCCATGTCTCCGCTATTTGCGGGAGCAGCTCGATACCCGGGCGAGAAGAGGGGTTGCACCAGTCGTGGTGAAGATCGAGCATCACGGGAACCCCGCTGCGCCGACATACGGACAGCGTTTCTTCGGCCGTATAGGTTTTATCGTCATTTTCAAAAGTCAGACGCTTCAAAATGGATTCCGGCACCCGCGGCAGGTTCGAGAGGAGACGTTCGGCCGAAGCATGCTTGTCCCCGTAGGCTCCGCCCACATGGATATTAATGATGCAATCGCTGCCCATCCCCATGCCGCCGAGAATGTCCGCATGATAGTCCAGGTCGCGTATCGCGGCATCCACCACCGCATCCGAACCGTTGAGCAGCGTAAATTGGTTGGGATGCATCGACAGTCGGATATCGTGGAGGCGGGCAAAAGCACCCAGCTCGGCAAGCTCCTCCCTGTACACCTCTTTAACCCCGATATGGACATCGGGATGGGTGGCGAGCGGGATCAGCGAAGAACTGAGCCGGTACAGGCGGATTCCGTGCGCCGCATTATAATAAAGAATTCTGCGCGTAGCTTCCAGATTGCGGCGCCCCACCTCGATCGCCTTTGCCAGCGATTCTTCATAAGGCCCTTCTTTGAACCGTTTATACGTAAACGTCGAGCTCGGTGTGTTGTGATAAATAGCCAGCGCCTGCGCTACATAGCCGATGCGAACTTCCAAGCTTGTCACCTCTTCTTCAGGTTTCCCGTGCCAGATTTTTTTACCCCAGGGCCTCCGGGTTGTATCTCTGAATGAAGAGGTTGTGCGAATTTGGCAGGCATACCCCTTCCGGCGGCGGCAGATATTATCCCCGTATGGTTGTCAGCCGGAATCTTTCCGGAACAGGACGCCTCAATAAACCACAAATCTACCGCACATTCTCAGGAGGGTTCTTTCATGTCCACGCTTCTCTATATTACGGCACATCCGCATGACGACCGGGCTTCTTACAGCATGGCCGTCGGCAAAGCGTTTCTCGATGCTTACCGCGAAAATCACCCCGGAGACCATATCGTGACACTGGACCTGTACAAAGCGTACATTCCGCAAATCGATACGGACGTCTTTAGCGGCTGGGGCAAGCTGCGCTCCGGCAGTTCGTTTGACCAGCTATCGGAAGAAGAAAAGAAAAAAGTGACCCGTTTCGGCGAGCTGACGGATCAGTTTGTGGCGGGCGACAAATATGTTTTCGTCACTCCGATGTGGAATTTCTCCTTCCCGCCCCTCATGAAAGCCTATATCGATACGATCTGCACGGCGGGTAAAACGTTCAAGTACACGGAAAACGGCCCGGTCGGCCTGCTTACCGGCAAAAAAGCGCTGCACGTCTACGCATGCGGCGGCGTTTATTCCCAAGGCCCCGGAGCCGGGTCGGACTTCGGAAGTCCGTATCTGAAAACGATCATGTCCTTCTTCGGAATATCGTCCTTTGAAACGCTTTATGTGGAAGGGATGGCCCAGTTCCCCGACCGCGCCGAGCAGATTAAACAAGACGCCATTAAACACGCACAGGAAAAAGCCCGGACGTTTTAGTCCGAAACGACTACGACTTGAAAAGCATGAGGGACATAAACCCTCTCCCTTCACACAGAAAAACCCCGTAAATCCTAAGATTTACGGGGTTTCTTCCGTGCATAACGCCACAGCGTTCGACAGGGACCGGGCTTAGTATTGGTCGCGTCTGATCAGGGAGATGTTATACGCGGACACCAGCAGACCGACGATTCTCGTGACATAACCGACGAGCGGAATGTAGCTGAGGAAGGCCAGCACGATGTTGACGACGGCCGGAAGCAGCGTCCGGTTGCTGTTGATCAGGCCGATGACGGCACTCACGAATACGAGAGGCACTACCCAGCCGCCGGACCATAGGAATCCGAACGGGATAAGGCCGACTACGTAGCCGATGATAATTCCGATTTCCACAATAAGTTGAATCACATTCAAAACGCGTTTCGTTTCCGAACTCACGATAAATCCCTCTTTTCGCAGGACGGCGGCGCGTGAATGAAAACGCCCCGTCTTATTTAATTTTACACATCGCAGGGTGTAACGCTCGACCCGGAAGACCTTCCGTAGACGCGGGAGCAGTCCGCGAATCTTACAAATCGTTTCAACCGGATTTTCCATACCCTTGTTTAATTTACGTACCGAGGCGTCTTCGCGTTTCATACGTCCGCCTTCTTTCTTCCTAATTATACCTTAAAATTTTTATAAAAAAAGACCCGGACTTCTCCGGGCTCAATAGAAAGTATAAAAAACGAAGGGAAACCCTCTACCAAAAGACCCATGGTAAGCCCCGCGGAGTCTCGAACAGTGCCGCGGCACCGTTCATACTCGTGAACCAAATAGCAGACCGGGTTTCCTCCAAGGCTTAGCGGCTTTTACGTAGAAGCCGCGATACCGGTTGCGACCCCGCCCGGCGCAACGCCCGCAGCGGAGCCTCCCTGCTGCAGACGGTACATCTGGGAGTACCGGCCGCCCAGCTCCAGCAGCTCCTCGTGATTCCCCCGCTCCACAATCTCGCCGCGGTGCAGGACCAGAATCAGATCCGCGCTGCGGATCGTAGACAGCCGGTGCGCGATGATGAAAGTGGTCCGGCCTTTCTTGACGACATCGAGCGCGGCCTGAATCACAGCTTCCGTCTCCGTATCGATGTTGGCGGTCGCTTCGTCTAGGATAAGAATCGCCGGATCGAAAGCAAGCGCACGCGCGAACGAGATCAGCTGCCTCTGGCCCGCGGAGAGCGTGCTTCCTTTTTCGAGCACGGGCTCGTCGAAGCCTCCCGGCAGGTTGGCGAATATGCGCTCGCCGCCGACATCCCGCAGCGCCGCATCCACCTTCTCCCGCGGAATCGTGCCGTCCCCGAGGCTGACGTTGCTGGCAATCGTTCCCGTGAAGAGGAACGGATCCTGCAGCACGATGCCCATATGCTGACGCAGAAGCTGCTTGGGCATGGCCGTGATATCCTGGCCGTCCACCCGAATCGTTCCTTTCTGCGGATCATAGAACCGGAACAATAGGTTCATAATGGAGCTTTTGCCTGAACCGGTATGGCCCACGAGCGCCACAGTCTGCCCCTGCTTCGCCTCGAAGGAAATGTTCTTGAGCACATAATCTTCCTTGTAAGCGAAGGACACCCGCTCGAAGCTGACATCGCCTTTGTACCGGGGCAGCCGGCCTTCGGCAACGTCTTCGCCCCGTTCATCCATCAGCTCGAACACGCGTCCCGCCGAAATGATCGATTGATCGAGCGTCGCAAGCTGATTCACCATCCCGGTGATCGGCTGGAAGAGCCGGTTCAAGTAGTCGATGAAGGCGTACAGCACCCCGAAGGAGATCACGGATTCGGCTCCCGTTCCCATCGAAGCGCCTCCGAAATGCCAGAGCAGCAGCGCGAAAGAGATGTTCCGCAGCACTCCGACCAGATTGTGGGAGGTGAGGGCGTTCAAGCTTTGCAGCTTCTGCTGGTGCTTGAGGTAATCCTCGTTGAGCGTTTCGAACTCCTCCATCGTTTCTTTCTGACGGCGAAACGCACGGATGATCGTCATCCCCTGGATGGCTTCATTGATCATCCCGTTAATGTCGCTTAAGCGCGAACGGATGATTTTGTTGTACCGCGAAGCGTACTTCCGGTAAATGATGACCCAGACGACCAGCAGCGGGACGATCAGAAGACAGATCGCGCCGAGCTTCACATCCAGAAGGAACAGGGCGATAAAAATCCCCGTGATATACACGAAGCCCGTGAAAAAGTTCGCCAGCACCGTCACGAATAAGTCGCGGACGGCCTCGGTGTCATTGGTCACCCTGGATACGACCTTTCCGGCCGGAAGATTGTCGAAATAATGGATGGGCAGCCGCTGAATTTGCCTATACACATCCAGCCGCAGCTTCTGAATAACACGGTTTGCGGAAACCTGTAGCATGTACCGCTCTCCGAAGGTGAAGACAGCCGCTACGGCCAGCAGCCCGAGATAAAGCAGGGCCAGCCGGATTAATTTGGTCAACTCCGGCCGATAGAACACGTAGAGCTCGCCTTTGGTCAGCGACTTCGCTTCGTATACGGCGCTCTCTCCGCCTCTCGTGACCGTCAGCTTGCCGTCCTGCCAGGACCGCTGGCCGTCAAAGGCGATCGGCCCGTTCACGAAGACGAATCGCGTGCCGACCTGAAGCAGCCTGGCCTCGTCACCGCGCGTTTCGCCTTCCGCGAAACGGTCTCCGCGTTTGTAAAGCTCGCCCCCGTAGGATACCGTGTCCCCGTTGTCCACGGTATTCCCGGCGCTGCCGGTTTCCCGCGGGACTTTGTACCAAGGCTGCTCGATCCCGAGGATATGCGTATCGATCATCCGCTTGGCGATAAAAGGACCGGACAGCTCTGCCGCTACCGCGACCGTAAGCATAAGTAGTGCAAGAATAAATAATTTTTTATGATGAAGTGCGTACTGCACCAAACGTTTGCCTGTGTGCAAGGCCGATCACCCCGCTTCCGTCAAATTGGATTCGACCTGCTGGCGCTCGTACTGTTCTTTGTACCAACCGCCCAGCGCCAGCAGCTCTTCATGGGTTCCCGCTTCGACAATCCGGCCCTCGTCGAGGACGAGAATTCGGTCCGCGTGCTCGATGGCGGACAGCCGATGCGTGGAGATGAGCGTCGTTTTGCCGGCACGCTCCCGCCGAATGTTCTCGATAATTCTCGCTTCGGTCCGCGCATCCACCGCTGACATCGCATCGTCGAGCAGCAGAATTTCGGGGTCTGCGATCAAGGCCCTCGCCAGCGAGACACGCTGCTTCTGTCCCCCGGACAAAGCTACGCCCTTCTCGCCGACAAGGGTGTCGAGCCCGTCTGCCAGCGTACCGATGTCCTGCGTGAAGGCGGCACGTTCGATCGCCTGCAGCACATCGTCCTCGCTTGCGTCGGACTTGCCGAACTTGATGTTCTCCCTTACGGTCTTGGAGAACAGAATCTGCTCCTGCGGCACATAGCCGATCCACGACTGCAGCTGCTCCAGCGGAATCTGCTGGATAGGCACGCCGTCGATGGTGATCGAGCCGCTGCCGGTCGGATACTGCCGCAGCAGCTGCTTCAGCAGCGTGGATTTCCCGCTGCCGGTCCGGCCGACCACGCCGAGGGTCTCGCCCTGACGCAGCGTGAAACTAATGTCCTCCAGATTGGGAGTACCCGAGGAGGGGTACTTGAACGCGGCTTCCCGGAAGCCGATGGTACCCGGCTTCGCATTCGCCGCCGGATGCGGGACGTCCTGCACATCGGGTCGGTACCCCAGCGTTTCGTTGACCCGGTCCAGAGAAGCGTTGCCCCGCTGCATGATGTTGATCAGCTCGCCGATCGCGAACATCGGCCAGATCAGCATCCCGAGATAGATGTTGAAGGACAGGAGCTGTCCAAGCGTAAGTTCGGTTTGAAACACGAGATACGCGCCGTAGCCCAGACCGATCAGATAACTCGCCCCGACAAGCAGCTTGATCGTCGGATCGAACAAGGCGTCGATTTTGGCAACCGCAATGTTCTTGTTGTACACATCCTCCGTCAGTTCGCGGAAGCGCTCCTGTTCGTTGGCTTCCTGAACATACGCCCGTAGAACCCGGACACCCGCCGTCGCTTCCAGCACCTGATCGTTCATCTGGCCGAACGCATCCTGGGCCGTCGTGTACCGTTCATGAATCGTTTTGCCGTAAAATTTCATGGCAAGCGCGATGAACGGAAGCGGCAGTAGGGCCGCAAACGTAAGCTTCCAGGAGATCGTGATACCCATCGTAAAAAGAATCACGAGCATAAACGCACTGGAATCCACCAGCGTCAAAATACCGAAGCCCGCCGTAGCGGAAACGGACCGAAGATCATTAGTGGCGCGGGCCATCAGATCGCCCGTGCGGTACTTTTCGAAAAAGGTCGGAGTCATCTTCAGCAGATGCCTCATAAATCTGGAACGCAGCACGCGTTCCACCAGAAAAGCGCCTCCGAACAACTGATACATCCAAACATAGGTCATCAAATAAATAATGGCCGTAATCCCCAGCGTCCATGAGATCATGGCGATCAGCCCGCCCGCCGTAATCGAACCCATATGGATCTCGTCAACCGCGTAACCGAGAATCTTCGGAGGAATAATCTCCACGATACCGGCGACGATCAGAAGCGTAATCGCTACCGTGTAGCGGATCCAGTGCTTTTTAAAAAACCAGCCGAGCTTCTGTAAAATACTGAACAAACAGGTCACCTTCTTTCTTGTTTCCGTATTCGTGTCTCTCTAGAAAAATGAGGGCGGTCTCCATGCGGGACCATGAAAAAAGGACGCACCGTTCGACTAACAAACGGTACGTCCTCAAAAGCGCGGCAAAGCCTGCGCCCATTAAACCGGCTGCGGGCAGCCATGATTACGGAAATGCGGGCGTCTGAACGCCGCTATCCCGATGTGCGGTTTAACGGGTGTACCGAATATTCAGCTGTTCCCTTGTTCACTGCATACGGATGTATTCCATGGACAGGCAACATTCTAAACATCGATACCACCCTTTCTTCTCCGGTCATTTTTCTGCGCTTTCGCGTCAACTTGGTGTGATTGTATCACCCGTTGGAAAGGAATGTCAACCCGAACAAGCCGGAGAAAATAGTTATAACCAAAATGGAGCAGTGCCGCCTCAACGACCTTTTTGCTCCGCTTATTCTTTTTGCAGATAGCGCTTATCTTTGAGAAATAGCCTCCAAAACAAATAAAACACGGGAACCAGAATCGCCGAACTCACGATATATCCGATGAAAAGCGAACGGAACATCGTCGGGTTCGTAATCCCTTCGTCGAACGTCAAGTGAGGATAAACCATGTAAGGCATGTGCGCGGAAAAATACGCATAACTCGCCAGCCCGTACTGGATGATGACCGTAATAATCGAAGCCCGCGGGTAGCCGCGGCGGCCGTCCGGCCTTCTTTTTAGCAGCAAAATATAAGCGGCGATGAAGGCTGCTACGGAAAGGCCGAACCAGAAGGCATACCGCTTAAACCCCTCCACGATCCACGGCGCATGCTCGGAAAAGGTGCTGACGGTGAGCATGGCCATCAGCAGGTTGATGGGCCCCCAGATAATCGCAAGCCTGCGGTAATCGCGGTACGTCTCCTCGTCCCCCGCCTCGCGGGAGTAGTCCGCCAGGAAGAGCGCGGACATGAACAACTCGGTCGACAGCCCGAAGCCGAGATGCGCGTACTCCGTCAAACTGGTGAACAGTTCGCCGAGGTGAAGGACCGGCACTCCGTTTTCAACGGTGACGAAGCCTCCCAGCGTGATCGGCAGCACGCTGACCAGAAGTCCCGGGATAAGGAGACCCGTAATCCCGGAAACGACCCGCAGCAGGCGGCCGTGCTTCGACACGGAGTAAGCGTAAACCATGAACGTGCTGCGAACGAGCAGCAGCAGGAGAACGAGCGAGACCGGCACGAGCAGGGCCGCGCCGAGCATATGGGTCGCCTTCGGGAAGAAACCCGCAAGAGCCACGACGAACAGGACGAGAAACACGTTCGTCACTTCCCAGGTCGGCGACAAATACCGGTTCGCGAGGGCTCCCGCCTTCGTATGGTGCTGACCGCTGAAGTACATCGACCAGAAACCGGCGCCGAAGTCGATGGAGCCGAGGATCGAGTACGTGAACAGGAATACCCAGAGTACGCTGACTGCCAAAGTTACGTCGCTCATGTACTCGCCCCCTCGGCTGCCTGGGCCTGGTCTCCGTTAGCGGCGGCAAGTCCGAGCGCTTCCGAGACAGGATGCCGCTTGAAGTAGACGTGCATGACGATCGACGTCACGACAAGCAGAAACACGTAGACCGACACGAACATGACGAACAGGGTCCCGATGCCCTGAGACTGCAGGGCGGCTTCGCTGGTCCGCTGCACGTGGTAAACCGTCCAGGGCTGCCGGCCCGTGCAGCTGAAGATCCAGCCGATCTCGATGCCCAGCATGGAGAGAGGCCCCGAAGCGACAAGGACGGCCAGTAGCCAGCTCGGGTAAGGCTTTTTGAACCAGATGCGGATGAGCAGGCCCAGAAAAGCCATGGCGAGCAGGAACATACCGATGAACACCATCAGGTTAAAGAGGGTGTGAATGTACAGCGGCGGCCAGTTCTCCCGCGGGAATCCGTTCAGGCCCCGGACGACGGTGTCGAAACGGTTGCCTGCAAGCAAGCTGAGAAAGCCCGGCAGCTCGATCGCTCCCTTGATGGACTGCGTCGCTTCGTCGACTTTGCCGAAAATGGCAAGCGGGGCGTGGGACTGCGTCTCGAACAACCCTTCGGCGGCGGCAAGCTTTTCGGGGATGTGATGATGCAGCATCTGGGCCGTCGCATGTCCGTTGACGGCCGTGAAAGCCGTCATGATGCCGCCGAAGATGAGCGCGAGAAACAGACCCTTGCGGTGGTAATCCGCTTCGCGTGGGGCTTTGCGTGCCTTGAGCAGCTTGTAAGCCGCCACGGACGCGACGGCGAAGGCGCCTGTCATATAGGCCGTGGACAGGACGTGCAGCGACGTCGACCAGAGGCTCGGGTTGAACACGGCCTCCCACGGGCGGATGTCGACGAAGTCTCCGTTGGCGTTGATGGAAAACCCTCTCGGCGTGTTCATAAACGCGTGTGCGTCCGTGATCATCACGGCCGAAGCGCTCGCCCCGATCGCGACGAAGATCACGCTGATGATCCGTACGACCGGAGGCAGCCGGTCGGCCGCGTACAAGTAGATCGACATAAAGAGGGCCTCGAAAAAAAAGGCCCACATTTCGATCTGAAACGGCAGCGCGATCACCTGCCCGACGATCCGCATGAAGCCCGGCCAGAGCAAAGAGAGCATCACGCCGACGATCGTTCCCGACGGAATCGCGACGCCCAGCAGAATGCCGGAAGCTTTCGTCCACCTTCTGGCTAGCACCACGTAGTCGCGGTCTTTTTTGACATGATACATGATTTCCGCAAACACGATCATCATCGGAAGCCCGACCCCGAGCGTCGCAAAAATAATATGAAACGCCATTGACGTGCCGAACAAGGCCCGCGCCATCACGACGGTATCCATAGATCCACACTCCTTTGTAGCCACCCGGCCCAATTCTTTCCTGTAATATGGGTCAAAAAGGAAGAAAGTATGCGTTTGCGGCACCTCGGAGTACGTCAGTTCCTGACTTAGCCTTTTGGATGGAGCAGTTATAACGGGAAAGAACTGTCCGAAAGCAGATGAAATCTACCTTTAGACAGCTCTTTTAATAGGGACACTATTTATTTTTGTTCATTCGGAAATGTGTAGAAATCTCCTGTTCTGCCGCTTTATCGACCATTGTTTTTAAAAGTCGGGCATCTTCTTTATGGTCGGTTTTCCATTGCTGTACATTAAAGGCTTATTGCTTCCGGATGAATCGACTTAAGAAGAGTCATCAAGTTGTCTGACAGCTCGCTGTAGCGCATCTCATCGAAAGGATAAACATACAGTTGTGAAGCCCGTATGGCGCTCAGGTTTTGCCACTCTTCACGCTCTTTAGGAGGAACATATTCAGGGGAACGGAAGTAATTTTGGTATAGAATCAGATCCGGATCAGCCTTGCGCAGCTGCTCTAGTTCAACGGGGATGCTATCCGGGTTTTGGTTTTCTATCCACGGTAAAATATTTTCTCCTCCGGCCAAGGAAAGCATATCGTCTTCCAACGTATTTTTTCCTACGCCTACACTGGTCACTTGATTATTCTTGAAAAAAGAGCGGTTGTACCCCCGTTCCCAGTAGACCTTTTTCAACGGCAGTCCCTGCCGGGCTTCCTTCACTTGCGCGATAGCTTTCCCCAGCTTGTCCGATGCTTGTTCCGCAGGCTCTCGCCTGTTCAGAATGATCCCCACTGTGAGCATATCCGAAGCAATCTGGTCGATCTCGGAATGCCCTGTTACCCAGATAGGAAATCCCAACGTCCGAAAGCTTTGTATGTTCATGCACATCTCTGAACCTGGATAAACTAGAACGGATGGGGCTGGATAGAGGAAAAAATCCGGTTTCGATTTTGCGATAATCCGTTCCCTTGCTCCCCACAAACTGCTTGCCGAATCTTCCGTTACTTCGACGATTTTGTCGCTTGCCCCAATGACTTTCATAAAGTCGTTAAGTTCAGCATTGTCTACGGCAACCCGTTGTGGTTCACTTGGGATGGTGATCTCTGCCCCGCAAGCATCCTTCAAAACCAGAGGATAAACTGTTTGCTTATCGGCAGCAGGCTTCGAAGCTATTGGATTGGGAGCGGTACTAAGCTGCGGATTAATGGATTGCTCAGGGGAACATCCGGTAGCCATCATTATACTTGACAGCGCAACCAAATTAGTCAGGAAACACCAGCACTTCTTGTTTGTTGTTTGAATAAGCACGGCCTCCTTCCTAATTCATAATAATTGCCCAGTAAAGACCTCCAAACTATCTCGATATAAAAATATAACTTTTTTCCATATACGTAAGTCTGAATAACTAAAATTACATAAAACCAAATGTATTAAGTTTTCTTCATCTTGACAATTTATCACCCAGTAAGCCGGGTATTTTTTCTTTGCCTAAAGCTACTATGTAGTTGTCTAAATTAACAACTATTTTTGTATCCTTTGCCTTATAGTAAGTCTTATTGATTTCTAAATAACCGGTGCTGGTGTATTTTAGATCATTTTCTAACCCCAATGAAAAGTTTTGCCCAACAGAATCAGGAATTTCTATGCGTTCATAATTAATGGATTGGATCTCACCTAGAACTTTTTCAATTGTTACTTTATCCGAAATGGTTAATTGGTTACCGTCCCCAAATATAACGTTAATCTCCTTAGGCATCTTGATCGACTCCGAAATATTTGCGTTTAACGGTTTTCCGTCACATCCCAATACTGCTATTAATAAAAATAACAACATTGATGATACCATTAAGGTTTTAATTGAAATCCCTCCTTGATATCTAGACAACATTTAAACCCAGCTCATTCTACCGGCCTCTCTTGGTACAAGAATTGTACCAGTAAGAGGATGTCATCGTGCAGCGTACTAGGGGAACCGAAGGAAGGCGGCAGCGATAAAATTCGATTTTCTCTGACGGCTTTTATATCTCTCCAACGATCCCTTGCAGTAACTGGTATGTAGTTCCTATTATTAAGTGCTTCATAACCGTATATCAGAATATAATGAGGATCGGCAGATTGAATAAAATCATCATTGATTCGGACCTGACCAGGTATAAATGGCTCCTCATTCACTGCGATATTGCTCCCGCCTGCTTCTGTCAGTAAACTCTGCTCTAGACTTTGAGGAACGATTGTTGAATACTTCGGAGCCCCATCGTCTCCTTCATTAACTTGGATCTCCCAAAATACCGTTTTAGGTCCGCTGGCGTTTAAAGTGTCCCGCGTTTTTTGTAAGGCTTGGGTGAGCCGGTTCGAGGCATTGTCCGCCATTTGACTTTGGTTCAGCATCTTGCCGATTTGTTTCATTTCTTGAATAACTTTAGGGATTGCGGTTTGATCGGCAGCGTATACTGGAACTCCATTACGTGCCAATTTACCCGTGATAGTGCATGATATTTCTGCATCGATTTCTCTTCTCCAATCGATTAAAACCAAATCCGTCTTTTCAGCCTTTATTTCGTTTAACATGGCTTCGATTGAAGGTCCGATTCCCCCCATAAAAGGTTTACTCTTATGACCTGCCCCGATGGTCTCCATAAAGTCGTTTTCCCAAGAATCAAGTACAGTCACCGTTTGGGGTTCGTGCGGAATAACAACATCGCGTCCACAGCTATCCGTAAGCTTTAATGGATAAAAGGTCTTGGACGTTGTTGTGCCCGGCAATGGGGATGAAAATGAACAACCGGAAACCAGCATCAGAGCCGAAACGATTACAAGCATGCTTAACCATCGTTCATATTTAATGGCCATTCTCCTTCCTGCATACCTTTTAAGAGCACAAGAAAAGAATACCGCAGCAGAAAAACAATACAATAATTTTCCTTTTATGTAAATGTATTTTCGTGCATAGAAAAAGCCCCATTCCCCTCAGTCTGGACTGAAGGGAAAGGAGCTGCCTGAACCTGGCGGGGCAAGAAAGCTTCAGGAACGCGTGCCGTTGTGCAGGTCTTCGATCTCCTGCCGCAGGCCGTTTTCTACTTCCTCGAATGCGGGCTGGTTAAAGCTCAGCGAAGCATTCTCCACAGCGCGCTCGGCACGCTGGATAGCCCGTTCCGCTTGCTCTTCAAGCTGGGCTGTCGGATGGGACAGCGCTTGGGAGACGGCGTTGTGGACCTTTTCCAGCGAATTTTGCGCCTGAGAAATCGGGTTTTGCGACTGCAGACTGGAATCGCGCTCGGTCATGATGGAAGCCTCCTTCATCTCGATAGGAATTTCAGACTTCTATAGGATGAGGCAACCCGGCCGTGTTTATGCTAACAGGCTGTTTGCGGACTAAGAAATGATTCCAACCGAGTACAAGAAAATAAGAACGATCAGCGGCGGAATCACGATGCGGAGCAGGAATACCCATACCCGCAGCAGTGTACCTTTGAGTCCGGCTTCTTCCATGGCGCGTTTGGAGGCGTACGCGATAAAGAGCGTAACGACCAGGCCGCCGATAGGAAGCAGAATGTTGGAGGTGACAAAGTCCAAGGAATCGAACACCGTTTTGCCGCCGATTTTAAAATCGCTCAGAACACCGCCGACCGACAAGGCCGAAGGCACCCCGACGATAAAACAAACCGCGGTCGTCCAGGACGTCGCCTTAAGCCGCGACCATTTCCAACGGTCCATCGCAAACGCGACCGGCACTTCCAGCAGCGACAGAATCGACGTGAAAGCGGCGATGGCCAGCAGGATGAAGAACAGGCCCCCGAAGGCCGCGCCCAGAGGCATCGAAGAGAACGCCGCAGGCAGCACGACGAAGACAAGTCCGGGCCCTTGAGCCGGCTCCAGGCCAAACGAGAACGTAGTCGGGAATACGATGAGGCCCGCGATAAGGGCATACAGCAGATTGCCGCCCGTAACCGCAACGGTCGCTTTGCCCAGAGACTGCTCTTTCTGCACATAGGAGCCGTACGTAATCATGACGCCCATCCCGATCGACATCGAGAAGAAAGCCTGTCCCAGGGCAACGAGCGTGGACTCGCCCGTCAGCTTGCTGAAATCCGGCTTCAGGAAAAATTCGATGCCTGCTCCGGCTCCCGGAAGCGTCAAGGCACGCGCCATCAGAATGAGCAGCACGACCGCAAGCGCGGGAATAAGCACCTTGTTGAATTTTTCGATACCGCCGGATACCCCTCTCGCAATTACCCAGCCGGAAATTCCCAGAATAAGAAACTGCCAGGCTATCGGGCTGTACCCGGAGGTAAAGGTTTGAAACTGAGCGGCGTAATCCGTTCCTTTGTACAAAGCCCCGGTAAAGGAGCTAAGCGCATAATGCAGCGTCCAGCCCGCAATAACGGAATAAAAAGACGTGATCATAAAGGAACCGAACACTCCGAGAAAACCGAAGAAGCTCCATCGCTTGGAACCTGACAAATTAAGAAAAGAGGTGGAGGCGTTCCCCCGTCCCGCGCGTCCTATCGCCATCTCGGCCAGTAAAACCGGCATGCCGACGATAACGAGACAGATAATGAACAGCAGCACAAAAGCCGCTCCTCCGTATATCCCCGTTATATAAGGAAATTTCCAAAGGTTGCCGAGACCGATCGCACTCCCGATCGCCGACATGATGAAACCGAGGGAAGAGAAGCGTTCCCCGCTATTTTCACCGGCTGCCGGGCCTGAAGCCCCCCCGCTTAAATTTTGTTTGCTCATGCTTTCACCTGCTTGTATAGTCTAGGTTCTTAACGGTCTGTATTTAAACAGAGGTTTATTCTATCGGAAAGGAGAGTGTGTGTCCAGTTATTATTGACCTATGTTCAATAAATCACTATAAGTTCTCTAGGACTACAGCGGCGCAACAAAAAACGGCCGCCCTCAAGGGGCCGCCGCGTTACGATCGATTCAATTAAACCGGCAAAGGCGTCGGTTCGGATACCGGGGAATCCGGAGACGAGGCCGATTTGGCGTTAACGAAGTTCACCATCTCCTCGCAGCCCGGCAGTCTCCGTCCTTTACCGAAAGGCACGCACGTAGGCGTTCCGAAAATAGGATCGCGGACGAGGCGGCAGTTCAGCCCGAACACGTGGCGCACCAGTTCCTCCGTTACGATTTCCTCCGGCTTGCCCGCGGCGTAGACCTTCTTGTCGCAAATAGCGACGATGTGGTGCGCATAACGGCAGGCCAGGTTGAGGTCGTGTAGAACCATGACGATCGTCGTATTCTCCTTCTCGTTGAGCTCCCACAGGAGATCGAGAATTTCGATCTGATGCGTCATGTCGAGATAGGTCGTCGGCTCATCGAGCAGGATCGTGTTGGTTCCCTGCGCGAGAGTCATGGCGATCCAGGCCCGCTGTCTCTGTCCGCCCGACAAAGAATCCACCTGACGTTCGGCCAGCGGAGCCATCCCCGTCGCTTCCAGCGCCTTGGTTACCGCTTCCTCGTCTTCCCGGGTCCACTGCTTCAGCCAGTTCTGATGCGGATAGCGTCCCTGCTTCACGAGTTCAAAGACGGTCATCCCTTCAGGAGCGGTAGGACCCTGCGGCAGAATCGCCATCTGACGGGCCACTTCCTTGGTGGACTGCTTCGCGATTTCCTGCCCGTTCAGCAGCACGGCACCGTTCTTGGGCTTCATCAGCCGGGCCATGGAGCGCAGCAGCGTCGATTTACCGCAGCCGTTGCAGCCGATCAACACGGTAATCTGACCTTTCGGAATCTCCAGATCGAGATCCTCGATAATATCCGTTTGATTGTAAGAAAGCGTCAGCGACTTGGTTTCGATCCCATACATACGCTCAATCTCCTTTGCCAAGAAAAAGTGGTGTTCATCCAGATGACGAGAGGCGGCTAATCGTTCCGGGCGGCGGGCGGCGCTGCATATCCTCCCGTGTGATAGGACTGTCCGCCACCATGGCAGATGACGGCAACCTTCTCTGGGCGCAGCACCTTACTATATATACCGGATCGCTCATTTACGTGTTCCGGGATTTGTACAACAGATAAATAAAATACGGGGCACCGACGCAGGCCGTAAAAATTCCGGCCGGATAATCGTGCGGCGGAAACGCCGTGCGGCCGATATAATCGGACACCAGCACGACCAGGGCGCCGAACAGCCCCGACGCCGGCAGCAAAGCGCCGTACGCGCTTCCGACAAGCCGCCGCGCCATATGCGGCGCGATCAGCCCGACGAAGGTGATGCCTCCGCCGAAGGCTACGGCCGAACCGGCTAAGGCGGTGCTGAGCAGAATCAGCACGACGCGCTGGCGGTTCACCCGGCTGCCCACGCTGGTGGCGACCGAATCGCCCAGCGCCTGCACGTTGAGGCTGCGAGCCATGTACGCGAGAATCGGAATCAGCACCGCCAGCCATAAGGCCAGCGCTCCGACATGGCTCCAATTCGAGCCGTACACGCTCCCCACCTTCCAGGTGACGGCCTGGGTAGTCAGTACCGGCGGGGCGAGCAGGATCAGCATCGTGTTCACCGCGGACAAAGAAGCCGCGATTCCGATGCCGATCAGCACGAGCCTGACCGGCGGCAGCCCGTTCTTCCAGGCCAGAGCCATGATGATCAGCGCCGTCAGCGAGGCGCCGACGAAGGCCGCAAGCGGCAGCCACTGGGCCTGGGAAAGGAACGTGCTGCTCGTGCCGGTCGTCATCACGATGAAGGCGACGACGAACACGCCTGCACCGTCGGTGATGCCGATGATGTCCGGGGACGCCAGCGGATTGCGGCTGACGCCCTGCAGGATCGCTCCGGCCATAGCCAGCGCCGCTCCTACCATGACCGCCACGAGGACCCGCGGCAGCCGGAACGTGTGAATGACGAGCGCATCCTGCGGCGTGCCCATTCCCAGCAGCGTGCGGAGCACCTGCAGCGGGCTGATTTTGATCTCTCCCGTGCCCGTCGAGACGAGCATGAGGAGACAGAGCAGAACCGCGAGAATCGCGGTGACGAGCAAGGCCCGTTTATCCAGTACGAATGAAATGGACGGCCATTTTAGACGAATATGTTTGTAGCGGCTCATGAGGAAGTCTTAAACCCCCTCCGCGCGATATAGACGAAAAACGGCGTTCCGATAAAGGCCGTCATCACACCGACGGGAACTTCCTGCGGCATGATGATAAAACGCGAAAGCGTGTCGGCGGCCACCAGCAGCAGCGCACCGCAGATTCCCGCGTACGGGATGACCCAGCGGTGATCGAAGCCGACGAGCGACCGGACGAGATGCGGCACGATAATGCCGACGAATCCGATCGGGCCCGCCACGGCGACGGAGCCTCCCGCCAGGAAGACAACGACGACGGCCGCGAGCAGCTTGATGTAGACCGTGCGCTGTCCCAGCCCGACGGCCACGTCCTCACCCATCATCAGGACGTTGATCTGGCTGGACAGCAGCAGGGCGACGAGCCAGGCTGCGCCCAGATAAGGCAGCACCGGGAGCAGAATGTCCAGCTTGCGTCCCTCGACCGATCCGGCCAGCCAGTACAGGACGTCCTGGATGCGCGTCTCGTTGGAGAGCAGCACGCCCTGCGTGAGCGAGTTGGCCAAGGCGGCAACCGCCGCGCCGGCAAGCGTCAGCTTCATGGGCGTGAGCCCTTCCCGGCCGACGGAGCCGAGCATGTACACGACCGCCGAAGCGATGGCCGCGCCCAGAAAGGCGATCCACGCCAGCGTGGACAGCGAGCTGACCGACAGCAGGGACATCGCGATCACGATGAGCAGGCCCGCTCCCGCATTAATGCCGAGAAGCCCCGGCGAAGCGAGCGGATTCTTCGTAAGCGCCTGCATGAGCACGCCCGCAATAGCGAGGCTCGAACCGACGGCGGCCGCGATCAGCGCCCTCGGCATCCGCGCTTCGCGGATGATCAGATGCTCGTTGGAGCCGTTGAAAGCACGGTAGGCATCCCAGGCGGTATGCCAGCTGGTGCCCGTATATCCGTAAACGATGCTGCATCCCATAGCGAGTATAAGCAGAGCGGCACCGGTCAGAAGTCCTATGGTTTTGAAAGTGTTCGTTCTTAGAGGCAAATCGGCAAACCCCTTTTGCGAGTACCGGGCATACCGGACAAACCCTATACGCCCTATCCCTAGTCTTCCTTTAGTGTAAGATACACCCGGCCCATTGTCAATGAAGTTGATAATCATTATCACAGACAAACGTGACAAAATACGGGACGTTTATACTTATTCTTATCTAAGAAAAAATACCCATCCTCCCGGGTTCGGGAGAATGGGTATGGCCTTGACGGAACCGCTATCGGATTTCCGATCCGAGCGCGCGGGCGGCCAGCGCCAGAGCGCCGCAGATTCCGGCGTTGTCGCCGAGCTGCGGGTATACGACGTAGTCGGCGATCCCCGCCATAACTTCCTCTTTCTGAACGTAGCCGTTCAGAAGCTCTTGAAGGCGGACGTGGATCAGCGGAAACAGCTGCTGCTGTTTCATCACGCCTCCGCCCATGATGATCTTCTCCGGCGACAGGATCAGAATGTAGCTCATGAGTGCCTGGGCCAGGTAATCGGCTTCGAGTTCCCAGGCTTTGTGGTCCGTGCCCAGCTCGGTTCCCTTCACTCCCCAGCGCGCCTCGATGGCGGGGCCTGCCGCCAGTCCTTCCAGGCAGTCTTTATGGTAAGGACATTTTCCCACATACGTGTCCTCGGCATTGCGCCGTACGAAAATGTGACCCATTTCCGGATGCGTGAGCCCGTGAACGAGCTTGCCGCCTACGACCGCTCCGGCACCGATGCCGGTTCCCACCGTGATATAAAGGCAGCTCTCCAGCCCTTTGGCCGCGCCCCAGGTCGCTTCCCCGAGCGCCGCCCCGTTCACGTCCGTATCGAACTCCATCGGTACGTCGAAATGCTTTTTCAATTCACCCAAAATGTTATAGTTGCCCCAATGAGGCTTGGGGGTCGTTGTAATATAGCCGTAAGTCGGGCTCTTCTTATTCGGATCTACCGGTCCGAACGAACCCACGCCGAGCGCTTCGATCCCTTTGCCCTCGAAGAAGGCGCGGACGCTGCCCATCGTTTCCTCCGGCGTGGTTGTCGGGAAGCTTGCCCGCTCCAACACCGTTCCGTCTTCATTGCCTATCGCACAGACAAATTTAGTTCCGCCTGCTTCAATTGCTCCTAATGTACGCATCTGCTGTGTCCTCTCCTCTTCCGGTTACGAAAACAGACGGGCAGGAGAACGCGTCTCCCGGCCGTCTGTCCTGTTAAGCCCATTGTAAGAGATGCTGAATGGACATGCAATCGTTCCAGTCACACAAATCCGACTATTTTCCGAAAACCATCGACCGGACGGCCTTGTTCAACCGCTCGGCATTCGCTTCGGTATGCACCGCGTCGTTCAGCCTTGTCGTAATCACGTAGACTTTCCCGTTTCTGGAAAGCACATACTCCGTTTCCTCGTAGCCGACTTTTTTCACCGAGTAATGAACGGTAAATTTGCGGGCTGTCGTACCCAGCAGGCTGACGTCCTCCGCTTTGACCTTGTAATCCGTATCGGCCTCGGCGCTTTTCTCGTGACCGTCGTTCAATTCCGCGGCTTTCTCCTGCCAATCGGTTCCTTCCTCCGCGTCTACGGCAAAGTATCCGCCGGTGAAGGTATAGAAGGAAGCGCCGCCTTTTTCGAACTGGGAATCGTCGTAATCTTCCGCATAGTCGCGAGTCCACGTTTCCGGTATTTTCACCGTATATCCGTAGTCCTCATCGACATAGCGGATTGTCCGGTTTTTGTCCAGAATCTCTTGTTCGTCCTGAATGAAGCCTACGCCGGCGTCCATTTTTTTCACATCCAGCCGGATGGAGGAAATAACGGTTCCGAGCAGCTTGTCGGTCTCGTCGGCCTTCAGTTCTTTCGGATAATGGATCGAAAACTTGTATTTGTAGCCTTCTTTCACCAGGTAAACCCGGTGGATACTTTCCCATTTATCGCCCATCGTAGCTGAGAACGTAACTTCCCGGGACTCCATACCGTCCAGCGTTCCTTGCTTGACTTCCGAAGTTTCCCTGTAAGATGGCGCGAAGGTTTCTTCAAAATCCGTTTTGTCCCGTTTCACCCAAGCATCGAGCGTATCCCCTGTCGTTTGGGAAGTCACTTCGATGGAGATTCCCTGGCTCATGGTATCGTTCGAATATTGGACATCTGTCCGGTAAGGCGACTCATTCCATTTATCGGGCAGGGCAAAGGTAAGCCCGTATTCGTTCGATACCTCGTCCCCGCCGCCGCTTTTCGTCTTGGCAATGTCCTTGAGCTTGGCATCCTGCCGGTCGAAAACGGTCCGGAAGCTGTCCAGCAGATCGCCGTAGCTGTTCGGCCCGGCTTTCGTGCCGTTCTCTTTGTCCTGGCTGTAGGTCAAAGCCAGCGTGTACAGCTTGTCATGGTCCTGATAAAGCCGGATTTGGTAGATCATGCCTCCCAGCTTACCGGTTACTTTGGCGTACGGCTGCGCGCCGCTCTTTACGTACTGCTTTTCCAGAATGGTGCCCATCTTTAGCTCCCCAGCCGTCTTGAGCAGCAGGGCCGGAGAAAGCTCGTCGCCCTGATCTTCGACGGAGACGGACAGCGTAAAGTCGCCTTTGGCGTCGGCAAACCGCACCACCGTGCCGTCCGCGCTCTGGAACTGCTTGATCAGCCCGCTCGGATATTTCATCGACCAGCTTTGGCTGCTGTCTCCGATTTTCGTCTTGCCCCGGTCCGTATTCAGTCCCGTATTGTCGGTGTTGTCTGTCTGACGGGCATCCTCGGACTTCTCTTCTCCCAGCGCGACCTCGCGGGTTACCGTCTTTCCTCCCGTCTGCACGGTCAGCTTTACGCTCTGTCCGGGCAAATACTGCTTTAATACCTCGTTGTACTGGACGGTCGTGTCCACCGCCTTGCCGCCGATAGACACCAGGGTATCCCCCTCTTCGATGCCTGCCTTCTCGGCCGGCGATCCCGGTTCCACGTGCGAAACCGTCAGGCCGTCATCGGAAGGAAGGCCGACGGCCGCTTCCCAGCTTTCTTCCAGTTTCAGCCCCAGAAACGGGCGCTTCACTTTGCCGTAAGCTTCAAAATGCTTAAGCACGTAATCCACGGTATCCACGGGAATGGCAAACCCGAGATTGTCGACTCCGTACTCCGAGTATTTGAGCGTATTGATGCCGACGACTTCGCCCTTCATGTTCACGAGAGCGCCCCCGCTGTTGCCCGGGTTGATGGCGGCATCCGTCTGGATGAGCCGGTATTGATCGTTCACCGAGCGATCGATGCCGCTCACGATCCCCACGGTAACGGAGTTCCGCAGCGCGAAGGAAACCGGCGTACCGATGGCGACGACGGTCTCGCCCACGCGGAGGCTTCTCGGATCGGCGAACGATGCCGTCTGAAGGCCGGTCGCTTCAATTTTGACCAGAGCCAGGTCGCTCTGTTCGTCGAGATTGGTCACCTTGCCGGTGTGGGACTTCCCGTCCGATGTCACGATGACCAGGTTGCTCATGCTTTTCACCACATGCGCGTTGGTCACGATGACCCCGTTCGATTTAATGATCACTCCCGTACCGTGCGCCAGATCATAGCGGTCTTTATCTGTGCCTTTATCGGCTTTGCCGCCGGTCGGCTTGCCGATGATGGCGACCACGGACGGCGATGTGCGCGCGATAATCTGAGGCAGCTCGTCCGAATCGGCCGCGGCCCGCACAGGCGTGCCGAATCCGAAGCCGGAAGCGGCTGCCAGCACAATTGCCAGCACAAATCCGAACAGCCGGAAGGTATTGCGGTTTAGCATTGGTTGACCCCATTCCCCATGAAAATTTTGGTAACCTATATATTCCGCTTCAAATCTAGCACATTCCTCCCAAGGTCGGCAATGGAATTTTTTCATGTCAAAGCATCTCGCACCGGGCGCTTGCCGGGCACCAACCGCCCAGCCGGCACATACAATACGCCAGCGACTATCCGAACTCCGTTTATGGGAGGAACCTTTATGAATACTTATGTCGTGCAGCCCGGCGACACGCTTTATCTGATCGCAAACCGCCACAACACAACGGTGGAAGCTCTGCTCCGCGCCAACAACTTGTCCGCCCCTTATGTCTATGTGGGGCAGACGCTCTATATTCCCGCGTAAACCGACTGGAACACGAATTCAACAAGCCGAACCGGGAACTGGGCTGATTCACCCGGGAAGTCAACCGGCTCGATCAACAGCTCGACCGCCTGGAACAGCGGGTTACCAGGCAGGAACGGTAGTCCCGCTGTTGCTACAGAAAACAAAAAAGGACCTTGGAGCGTATTCCTCTCCAAAGTCCTTTTTGCTATTACGGGGTGTGATGACCCATAAATTGATAACTTCCTTTGGGATACACATTCCATTCTCCGTACCTGGAGAACTGCTGCGATCCGGTAGAAACGCCGGATTTTCTGACCAGCGTTCCGCCGTCAGGCAGGAACTGCGCCGTCGAAGAAGGATCTCCAAGCACATCGACGACCTGGCCGTCTTTTTTCAGCACCAGGGCAACCGTGTTCAATTCCAGCGGATTGTAGAACCTGATCCCGTCATCGTTAAAATAGGTAGCCATCGTTTTATCAAAGAATGTGTAAAAAGTAGAATCAATAAAAATATACGGATTAATGAGAGGTTTACCCGGTCCTTGATCGAAAAGCGCATTGCTGAACACGTTCATTTTTCCGGTTTTCTTCATATATTGATGAACTTCGAGAGAATAACCGGTAGGCTTCTTGCTCGGGTCCATATCTCCGCTGTAAAAGAGTTCGATTGCGACCTCCCCGTTCCCCGCGTCCAAATATTCCGAGAAGAAAATTTGCGGAGCGCCCTGGGCTTCGGCAACGACCCGGAATACGGCCGCTTTGCCTTGAGCACCGATTACCCATAAGTAAGACGTTTCGTTAGCCAGCGCAACCGCTTTTCCGTTCAATACGGTAGGACCGCTGATGATAGCATCCGGCGTGCCTTTGTACAAGCGAAACGAGGTTTCACCGGGAAACAACTCGGCCAAATCGTAAGTGAGCGGGTCTTTTATGCCCTGTTTGGTTCGCACCGTAACGATCTCGTTATTGATGAGCTGAGCCGTGCGCACGTTAATCCGGAACTCGGCGGTCCCGCCCTTACCGTCGTCTGCCGTAACCGTCACCTGTCCGTCCGCACTTCCCGTGCCCGGGTTCAGCGTTAAGATACTGCCCGATACGGCAGCCGAAACGACGGCCGGAGAAAAGCCCGACACTGTGTACGACAGAGCATCTCCGTCCGCATCCGCGAAGTACGAAGCAAGATCGAACGTCCGCACATTCGTAACGCCCGGTGTAAGGAGCTGATCGGGGATGTTTTTCACCACCGTCGGCGCGCTGTTCAGATGCTGAACGACACGGATGGCGAATTGCGTGCTCTGATCCCCTTCGACCGGATGATAGACGCTTAGGGTAACCGTAGCCGTTCCTTCGCTTACCGGCGTCATGGTCAGTTTTCTGTCCGACAATAGAACCGTCGCAACAGAAGTGTCGTACGTATCGGCCGTTACCGTGGCAGCCGCATCAAAGCCCGCCAGAAGGGCGGTCAGATCCAGCAGTTTAGGCGCTCCGAGCTCCACCGTCTGATCCGGAATCGTACCCAGCGTATTCGGCATACGCACGTTGACGGTAAAGGTCACGGCAGCCTCGCCGCCCCGTCCGTCTTTGGCGGTAACCCGGAAAGCGGAGGTGCCGACCTGGAGGGCGTGCAGTTTCAGCTTCTGTCCGGCTACCTCCCAGGACGCCGTACCCGGAACCGATGACTGGACTTCATAGGTCAGAGGGTCCTGATCTCCATCCGCAAAAAACTGCGAGAGATCCAGTTCGCCGTCTGCTCTGCCCGCAACGAGATAAACATCGTCCGGATTCCGGACAGCCTCCGGCGCACGGTTAACAGTTACGGTGAAGGAGGCGCTCACCTCTCCGCCTTTGCCGTCCTTGGCCGTCAGTTTAATCACCGCCTGCCCGCCTTGGAGCGCCGTCAGCAGCAGGGAGTCACCCTGCCGGACCGCCGCAACGACGGAAGGATCGGATACGGTATATTCGTAAACAAGCGTATCCTGATCCGGATCGGCAAATACTTGCGCCAGGTCCAGAGCGGTATCCGTCTGGCCTACGGCAAGCAGTCTATCCGCAGGCTGCAGGCTCACAACGGGAGACTGGTTGAAAGAACCGACGTGAACGGTCAGATCCGCACTGCCTACTCCGCCTTTGCCGTCCTTCGCCCGCAGCTTGATCACGGCCGTTCCAGGCTGGTTGGCCTGGATCGTCAACAGGCCGGACTGGACGCTCCCGGTCGCAACCGACGGATCACCGGACTCGGCTTCGTAAATGAGCGTGTCCCCATCCCCATCCGTGAACAGCTGCGAGAGATCGAGAGGCGAATTCACGGCTCCCGGAGCCAGATGTACATCAGCCGGATTTTGCGATGCCGCCGGAGGCGTATTTACCGTGAGCTTAAATGTGACCGACGTCTCACCGCGAGATCCGTCATGCGCCACGATATCGTTCTGGGCCGTCACCGTTACGGACGTGTGCCCGGAGCGCAGAGGAGTCAGACTCAGCTCATCCCCGTTTACTGACACATCCGCGACGGACGTGTCTGACGAGGAAACGGAATAAGTCAAATTCCGCAGCGCCTTGTCGCTGAAATAATCACTCAGCTTCACAACGCCGGCCGCTCCGTTCAACTGGACAAGCTGATCGGGAACGGTCTGGGCGACAGGCAGCGCATACACGGTCACCTTGATAGAAGCGCTGATTTTATTGCCGTGCTGGTCGTCAATGGACACTTTAATCGTCGCGGTTCCGCTGGCGGCCGGTGTCAAAGTTGCCTTATAGCCGCTCATTGACACGCCCGCGACCCTGTTGCTGCTGGAAATGGCGGACATTTTCAGCGTGTCTCCATCGGGATCTGTAAAGAATGCCGCCAGGTCGATCGAGGCAGGCGTTCCCCTTTCCATAAAGATATAATCGGGGAAAGGAACAGTCTGAACCGGCGCACCATTGGATGAACCCGAAGAGGAGGAGCCGCCGGCGCCTCCCACAGGGGCGGAGCTCGTCGTAACGGCCGAAGGAGATACCCCCTGCCCGAGGGAAACCGACGTCACTTGCGCCGACGGCCCGATCGCCACTTGGGAAGCCGCATTAGAGACCTGCAGCTGTTCAATCGTTCCCGTGCCTTCAATGCTGACCGACCCGGAACCCGTCACGTTCAGCTGCCGGATCGAAGCGCTTCCTGTAATCTGCGCGTGCTGCGAACTCTGTACCGTAACTTGCCCAAGCGATCCGTGCAGGTCCACCTTGGCGGAACCGTCCGAAAGGGTAAGCTCCGGCACCCGGGCTTCCACGCCGACTTCCACTTGGGCCGAAGACCGGATATCCATCTGCTGGACGACGGTTTTACCTGAGGCCACGATCCGCACATTTTCTTTAAGAACAGTCACGCCGTTCAGCTCGGAATTTTCAAAAACGACCGTATTGTCGTCGCCTCCGGCTACTCTCGTCTGCCCTTTAACTTTGATACCTTCTGCATAAAAGTCGTTTTCCAGCCCCTTCGCAACGGTCAAATCGCCGTTGATTTGCAGACCGGTCACGGACAAATAATCATTGGACACGATCAGATCCCCGGGCAGGACAGCCCCGTTCCCATCCAGTACCAGATTGCGGGAAAACTCCTCTTCCCCGTCCCCGGCCGGACTTCCGGATGCGCGCAGTTCAAGTGAACGGATCGCGTCGATCTTGCGGCCGTTCGCATGAAATTTCAGCTTGGCTTTGGAAAGAACCGGCTTGTTCTTCTCCGTAAAAAGGGCCGCCGTCTCTTCTGACAGCTCATATACGACGCCGTTCAGTTTGATGTGGCGGGAATCTCTGATTTCCTGGAGAATCATGTCATGTTCGACGGAGAAAAAGGTAGCCAGCAACATTTCAGCCGCTTCGCCGCGGGAGACGGTGCCTGCCGGGAGAAAAGAGCCCCCGGCCAGCTTCATGGAACCTTGTTCCAGGCTGGCCCGGACGTAAGATTGCGCCCACGGAGCGGTCCGATCCCAGTCTCCGGGCAGAACTGACTCGCTGCCGCTTTCGGGAGAAAGTTCGGCGGCGCGCATCAGCATGGCCGCCATTTCCTGGCGGGTTACGGGAGCTTGAGGGCGGTAGTTCCCCTCTCCGTCGCCTTGGACGATACCCGCCTTGCGGATCGCCTCGATATACGGACTCCCCCAGCCGCTTGCGGAAACATCCTTAAAGGATGAAGACGATGCGCCAAGCGGAAGCTCGAGTGCATGTGTAAGGAGAACCGCCATCTCCACCCTAGTCAGCGGATCTTTCGGACGGAAAGCGTCCGCGGCTCCATCGAAAAGCCCCAATTCGACCGCACGTTGAATACTTTCCAGCGGGTTTCCGGTTATGCCCGAAAGATCGGCAAAGCCGGCTTTCTGGGTTGCGGGAGCGGCGCTTACGGCCGAACCTCCCGCCGTTCCGGCGGAAGCTGCCAAAGCGCCTGCCATCAAAACGGATAAAACCTGTGGAATCTTACGTTTCTTTCTCATCTTTCATCTCCGCTTCGGCTGAATTTTTACTAGTCGAACGTTCCGGTTCGGATAAAAACCGCTTTAAAATGATCGGCCTATTAAAGCGATAACGTTACGTGAGCTTGTCCGCCCCTTCCGAATGTCAAGAGTCACATTCTTTGCCGTGTTCTCGGATTCCTCCATTAAACGACAAAAAAAGCCAATTGTCTTTAAAATTCGACATGGCTTTTTCGTATAGACCGTAAATCAGAATAAATCCAGCTGCCTCGGGGCGAGTCCCTGCTCGTCCTCGATGCCGAGCAGTTCCATCATCTCTTTGGCGTTGGCGGCCGCGTCCCCGCCGGAGTTATTGTTGAAAATAACCGCGACTTCGCGGCTGCTCCGTTCCAGCACCTTGAGACGCTCCTTCCACTCCAGGAGCTCGGCCCGGCTGTAGCGGTACAGGTACCGCACGTCGCGCCAGCTCTTGCCCGGAGGCGCGCCGACCCAGCCGCCGTCGTTGCGGCCGTGGAACCGGACCAGCGTCAAGTCCGGATTGGCCGCGCGGAGCACGATCGGCACCGATCCGCTGCCGACCTGGGGCTCGTCGCAGACCGTGTGAATCCAGCCCTCCTGTTCCAGGAAGCCGAGCGTGCGTTCCCGCACTTCCGGGGCATACCAGCTGCGGTGCCGGAACTCCACCGCGAGCGGCAGCCCGTCCAGGAGGCTCTTCGCTTCACGGAGCGCGTCCACATTTTCGCGGATACAGTCAAACCAGGGCGGATACTGCATCAGCACCGCCGTCAGTTTGCCCGCCTCACGCATCGGCTCGATGGACTCCGCGAAAGCCCGGAACATCTGCTCCGTGCTTTCGAAAGGATTTTTCCCGCGTAGGTGTCCCGTCATACCCTGGTACGCCTTGACGACGAACCCGAAACCGGGCGGCGTTTCCTTCACCCACTTCATGGTATTGCGCAGGGGCTGGACGGCGTAAAAGGAGCTGTCCAGCTCCACAACCGGAAAATGCGAGGAATACACTTTCAGCTTATCTTTCTTGTCCGCAGGAGTTGTATAGAGATCGTCATGATCTCCCCAGCCTGCCAATCCGATTCGTATCATGCC
Source organism: Paenibacillus sp. GbtcB18 (assembly GCF_019091125.1). NCBI lineage: Bacteria > Bacillati > Bacillota > Bacilli > Caryophanales > Paenibacillaceae > Paenibacillus > Paenibacillus sp. GbtcB18. Next base: position 323,496 of record NZ_JAGXJX010000007.1, on the reverse strand, counting down.
AATCCCTCCTCTGACAGCTTCCTTTATGCGGCTGTAATCGACCGCTTTTTTCCATCTTAACACATATGTACGATTACCCGAATTCCAGCCGTTTGTCCCATCCGGCTCAGGGATTCCGACCCATTAATCCCCATAACGAGACTGCACAAAAAGCGCCGGAGAACAATTCCCCGGCGCTTTAGCATCAGTTGGACCGTTAACGAATCGGAGAAGGGCAGAATTCGTCTCTCACCGTACAGCAGTAAACGTGTTTAGGCACGGGCACACAGTGATGACGGTTGACGATTTCGATCGGATGAACGATTTCTACGATCTGCGGGTGATAAAAATCTCTGTATACTCTCGTAGGCGGATCGAACACCTGCTTCTCCGGACAAAGACAGTGATTATGGTGGTGGTGATGATGATGACTCATATTGAACCTCTCCTCTCGAATATATCTAATTCAGCATACGGAGGGAGAGACATTTATGCCTGTTCACTTGCCTATCGCGCGGAGACTTTTTTCCGCTCTTGTCCCAGGGGCGTGCCCGCAGGAACCGGAGGCCCTTATCGGTCAGATGACACGGCCCTCTATCGCGCAGCAAGCACGCGGCAGTACGCGCCCGAAGCTGCGTGAAGACTGCTTCCGGGGCAGGCGGCGTTATTGTCCGAAGAGCATACGCACCCCTTCGAGGGCAAGTCCGATAATAAATCCGCAGACGGCGCCGTTGACCCGAATCCACTGAAGGTCTTTGCCGACCTTGTTCTCGATGAACTCGATCAAGGTGGCATTGTCCATCTTGTCGATATTCTCGCGGACAAGCGCGCCGATTTTGGAATGGTTGCGCTCCACAAACTCGGTGATCTGCGCCTTCAGCCATTCCTCCAGCTTGCGCACGGTATCCTCATCGCCGCGCAGACGGCGGACGCCTTCTTCAAGCAGCGGCATGACGGTCTCGTCCAACAGCGGGCCTTCCTGCAGCTGCTCCAGGAGCCGGTCGCGCCAGCTTTCGATCAGAGCGGTAAGCCGCTCCTCCAGCCGGAGCCGGTCCGGCAGCTGCCGCGCCAGGTTACCGACGGCTTCGTGCAGCCGCTCGTTGTCTTTGAGGCCGGCCAGCTCCCGGCGGACGATGTCGAGCAGCCCTACGCGGTTGCGGTGGCCGGGAAGCCGCAGGGCGGCCAGGTTATCGAGCAGCGCATGCTGAAGCATGCCGCCAAGCTTGTCCCCGGACATAAATCCGAGGATTGCGTTCTTGGCGAAGGCCATCAGCCCGTTCATCTCGATTCCCTGGATAACCCCCTCGGCGATCTCCCCGAGGAGGCGGCGTGTCTCGGCCCGCACGGCCCAGCGCTCGGCACGGTCGATCAGGAAATCAATTGCCGGCTCTTCGTAGCCGTGCGACAGCACCTGATCGACCGCCAGCCCGACGGCCGCCGCCGGGTCCATTTTACCCGCCGCCTGCCGGATTTGCTGCGAGGCAAAAGCGGCGATCTGCTCGGCGGGCAGACGCTCCAGCGCGTAGCGGCAGGCGCTGCGCACCGCCTCGCGCGCACCTTCCGAGCGGAGCGCTTCCTCCGCTTTGGCGAGCATCGTCTCGACGAGGCGCATCTGGCCGATCCGCAGCGCGATGCTTTCCTTGCCCAGCAAGTTGTCTTCCACCGCGGAAACGACCGCCTTCGTCATCTGGGCGCGGTTGTTCGGCAGCAGGGCCGTGTGCGGGATCTTGATCCCCAGAGGGTGCCGGAAAAGAGCCGTGACCGCAAACCAGTCCGCGAGCCCCCCGACAAGGCCCGCTTCGAAGCCGCTCTGCAGAAAGGCTCCCGCGGTATGCGGAGCGAAAGGAAGCGTGGCCAGGAAGCCCGCTCCCATCACACCGAGCGAAACCGTCGCGATGTGTTTGGTCTCTTTAGGTTTTTTCTCTCTCGATTGAAGTTCCTGCATAGATGAATCCCTCCGACAGGGCATAACCGGCTGTGCAACGGGTGCTGCCGGTTTCCTGGTTTTTATCGTTAACAGCATTATCGCCGATTTTTCCTATGAACTCCAGAGGGTGCGTAATCCGCCAACCGGGATACCGAAACAGGGCTGCCTTTGTACGTATGTACGCAGACAGCCCCCTTTGTGGTTCCCTTATCGCTGCCCCGGCAGGCCCTAGACGTCCAAGGTCTCGCCCGGAGCGAGCCGGACGCCTTCCTGATACGCCTGCTTCAGCTTTTGAATCCATTCGCTTGCGTCCTGCTTGATCACGTCGAACGTGTTGTAATGGGTCGGAATGTACTTTTTGGCGCGCAGCCATGTGGCCGCAAGCACGGCTTCATCCGGTCCCATCGTAAAAACATCCCCGATCGGCAACGCCGCCACATCGATGTTGTACATTTCTCCGTACAGCTTCATATCTCCGAAAAGGGCCGTGTCGCCCGCGTGATAGAACGTTTTGCCGCCCATGGTCAGAAGAATGCCCGCGGGTTGTCCGCCGTCCACGAATTTGCCAGGCTCCACCTCAATACTGGAGGAATGGAAAGCCAGCGTAAATTTGACGGTGCCCCATTCGAATTTGGCGCTGCCGCCGATGTTCATGGCAAAGGTTTTGATTCCCTTGGATGCGAAATAAGAAGCAATTTCAAAATTCGCGATAATGACGCAGTCATTTTTGCGGGCAATTTCCTCGGCATCCGCGATGTGGTCACTATGGCCGTGTGTAAGCAGGATGGCGTTCACTTGAATTTCTCCCGGATCGGCTACAGCCAGTGCATTTCCGCTTAGAAAAGGGTCCAAGAGTACCCGGTATCCTTCGTTTTCTACCAAAAAACACGAGTGTCCGTGATAAGTAATTTGCATATGAGCGCCTCCTTCAAGTTTCAACTCGTTCATTACCCGGTTGGCGGGCTTCCGAAACATCCATTATTACCGGTAGGTGTATGTATAAAATGCGGCCTGCAAACAGACCTTTCAATGGAAGTGTGCCCAGCGGAACGCCGGTTCAAACAGGATCTTTCGGTTCCCTGTCTCTATTAAACCCCAAACTGGAAGGCGATTACAACTTTTGGGGTACGCAAAAAGCCCACTTGCACGGACAGACGGCGGTAATCGCTAAGCATCTGTCCGCTTCAAAGGGCTTCATCTAAATTGCGGGTTCATAGTCTATTGCCGATCTCTCAGCCAAGCAGACGCAGGACATAAACCTCCGCGATGCCGAGCAGCGAGAGCAGCACCGAGCCCAGCAGCACGGCTGCGGAAGCGCGGAGGCCGTGACGCCGGAACACGGCCAGGTTCACGTTCAAGCCGAGCCCGGCCATCGCCATCGCGATAAGCAGGTAGGCGCCTTGAACGGCGGCTGCCGCGGCGGGCTGCGGTACGATCCCCATCGTGTTCAGAGCGGCTGCCGCCAGGAAGCCCACGATGAACCACGGGACCGGCACGCCCGCCTTGCGGGGAGCGGCGTTCCCGGCCGCGCCGGAAGCCGCGGAGCCGGGGGCGCCTTCGTCTGCGCCCCGGCGTTCCCGCCGGGCCGCCCAGACGCCGAGCGCCAGAGCAACCGGCGCAAGAAGGGCTACGCGCGTAAGCTTCGCCAAGAGCGCGCTGTCTACCGCGGCGCTGCCCCCCGGCGCGGCGGCCGCGATCACGTGGGCGATCTCGTGCAGCGTCGCGCCCGAGAAGAAGCCGTACTCGGCGGACGAGAAGCCGAGCAGCGGGTACACCAGCGTGTAGGCCACGGTGAACAGCGTGCCGAGCAGCGCGATAACCGTGACGCCGACGGCCGTTTCGTCGTCGTCCGCCTTGATTTGCGGAGAGATGCCGGCGATAGCCGCCGCCCCGCAAATCCCGGTGCCGCAGGCGCTCAGCATCGCGAGGCGCGGGCCTACGTTCATCCGCCGGGCGATGGCGTATACGACAACGGTCGCGAAGAGGATGTTGCCCGCCGACGCGGCGAATACGGCCGGCCCCGCATGGACCACATCCAGCAGACTGAGGCGCATGCCGAGCAGGATGATGCCCGCGCGGAGCAGCTTCTTGCTGGCGAAAGCCAGCCCGGCCGGGGCGGATGCCGGGACGGGAGCGGCGGCCCGCCAGGCGATGCCGAGCAGCAGGGCGAGCACGAGCTGCCCGACGACATTCAGGCCCGGAATGAGGGCGAGCGCTTTGGCCGCGAGGGCCAGCGCAAGCGTCATTCCGAGGCCTGTGGCGAGGCGGGCGGGGCCGCTGCCGGGCCCGGTCCCCGGCTTTGCCGCTGCTGAGGCAGCGGCCGCGGGCCCCGCTGCGAAATCCGAGGCGGCAAACGTATCGGCACTCGGGCGCCTTCCCTCCGCTTGTGCCTCTTCCGGCGGTGTTTCTTCTTTCATAACAGGGAATCCTGTTCTATCTTGAGAAACGGTTCTTAACCGTTCGTTTATTGGAGAGCGGCTTTCATTCGATTCCGTCTTTTCTTTTCCCGTTTCATGTAAAGCCGGGGTTCCTAACCGCTGCGTATAACCTTTCATCTGTCGACCCCTCCAGTTCGTTTCCGGCTCGTGTTCACACGGCTGTCGAACGCGTTCTTTATTTTTACTATAAAAGGACGTGCAGGGGAACGGAAATACGAATACGCGATGCCAATCATTACAAAAACTTATGATACAATGAAGGCGACGGCCGGACGTTCTTTTTGGTTTTACAAAAGAGGCTTTTGAAGCGCCGAGCTTTTAGACACATGCAGCCGCTATCCGGCTGTCTGGCTGTCTTCTCACACTCAAACGTTGCGGAGGGATTTACGATGATCGTCGATCATTTGCGCGTGTTTGCCGCCGTGGCGGAGCAGCGCCACTTTTCCCGGGCCGCCGAGGCCCTGAATATTTCCCAGCCCGGCGTCAGCCAGCATATCCGGAATCTGGAGCAGGAGTTCGGCGCCAAGCTGATGATCCGCTCTCCCAAACAGGTCAAACTGACGGAAGCCGGGGACCTTCTTTATGCGAGAGCCAAAAGAATTCTGCGCCTCTACGAAGAAGCCCGTCAGGAAATCGACGCTTTGCAGCACGTCGTGACGGGATCGCTTAAAATCGGCGCCAGCTTTACGATAGGCGAATATATCCTTCCCCGCCTGCTGGCCGATTACGCCAAGCATTACCCGAAGGTGGATATCCAGTCCACGATCGCGAACACCGTCGAAGTGGTTCAAGGCGTGCGCCGCGATCATTTTCACATCGGGCTGATCGAGGGGATCGCAGACGCCCCGGACGTAGAGATCGAACCTTTCATGGAAGATGAAATGATTCTCATTGCTCCCCGCGATCATCCTCTGACCCGGGAACCGTTCAAGCTCCAGGCCTTGCAGAACCAGACGTGGGTCTGGCGGGAGCCCGGTTCGGGAACCCGCGCTTACAGCGATAGGCTGATCGCCGAATGGCAGTTGAACGTGAAGCGCTCCTTTATGTTCAGCAGCTCCCAGAGCGTGAAAGAAGCGGTGTCCGCCGGGCTCGGGATCGCTCTTTTGTCGAGATGGATCGTGCGCAAGGAGCTGGAATCGGGAGAAATCGTCCATCTGGGAGCCGGCGGCCGCCGTCTGACCCGGACGCTGACGATGGTGCGCAGGACCGCGGGTGAAAACTCCAAAGCACTGGAAGTATTCGTCCAGAAAGTTCGCGGAGCTCATGAGGCGATGCAGGTTCCGGGTCCCACCGCAACCTGACCGGTCACTGTTCCTTTTCTTTGCGCGGCACGACTGCGGACGGCTTCGGTCCCGTTCTTCTTCCCGTTCCAAAACTCCCCTGCTTCACATGCCTCTTCCCGGCGTTAAATAGTCGGTAGCCTGTAACAACCTGCCCCTAACCATACGGGAGTCTATAGACTTCCCGCACCGGCGGACAGACAGGCTCCGTTACGTCCATTACAAGTACGGGGAGAATGCGCATGGAGCCCTTAAAACAAACCGAACGAAAACCTTCACCCCCGGTCCGCACCTCGGGAAATACACGGAAGCCTACCCAAAAAAGCTGGCTCTCCTCTTATTGGCTGAAGGGCGGTATCCTGCTTCTCGTCTTTTTCATCTGGGCGGGCATCGTGGCCGCCGTTCATACGCACAAAGCTTTGCCTCCGGGCCTGTCGTTCGAAGGAAAAGCCTACCGGACGGAGAACGTGGACTTTCTATATGATCTTTCATATAAAAAAGACGGCGGCTATCATCAGGAACAGATGATTTTCGACCGGGTTAACCAAGCTATCGCGGAAGCGAAGGAATTTATCGTGGTCGACATGTTCCTGTACAGCGGGTACTACGACAACGACCAGTCCTTCCCGCCTCTGAGCGGACAACTGACGGAAAATCTCCTGGACGCCAAGCGGAGACATCCTGCCATGCCGATCACGATCGTTTCCGATGAGGTGAACACGACCTACGGCTCGCACCCGTCCCCGGAGCTTGAGCGGCTCAAGGCGGCCGGTATCGGGGTCGTACTCACGGATACGGATCCGTTAAGAGACTCCGTCCCGCTATACTCCGCCGTCTGGCGGATGGGGTTCCAGTGGTTCGGACAGTCGGGCAAAGGCTGGCTGCCCAATCCTCTGGCGGATTCCGCCCCCAAAGTGACGCTGCGCTCTTATTTGAAGCTTTTCAATGTCAAAGCGAATCATCGCAAAGTCGTCGCCACCGAAAATACGGCGCTGGTGCTGTCCGCCAACCCGCATGACGCCAGCTTCAACAACTCGAATATCGGGTTTCAGATAACCGGCAGCAAGGACTTCATCTCCGAAGTCGTCGGAACGGAGCAGGCCGCTTCCGTTATGTCCGGCGGACCCGCGCAACTTCAGCCGAAGGCGGCCGATACGCAGAAGGAACCCGCGCGTCCGGAAGCGGCGTCCGGAAACGGGACGCAAGAACCGGCGGCGCCCTCCCGGGATGCCGTGACCGTACGCCTGCTTACGGAAGGGAAAATTTATTCCCGCCTGCTTGACGGTATCTCGGCAGCGCCCAAGGGCAGCGAGATCCGCATGGGTATGTTCTATCTCGCCGACCGTAAGGTCATCGACGCTCTGCTGGATGCTTCCGCCCGGGGCGTATCCATCCAACTGCTGCTCGATCCGAACCAGAATGCGTTCGGGCACAGCAAGACCGGGATTCCGAACCGTCCGGTCGCCGCGGAGCTGAGGAAGAAGACGGATGGTAAAATCGCCGTTAAATGGTACAACACCGCACAGGAGCAGTTTCATACGAAGCTGATCGACATCCGTCATCCCGACGGCAGCGCCGTCATTAACGGAGGCTCCGCCAATTTCACACCCCGTAACCTGGATGATCTCAATCTGGAAACGAACGTGGAAATAACGGCCCCGGCAGGCAGCAAAATTACACAGGACCTTGACCGTTACTGGGACCGCCTGTGGAATAACCGGGATGCCGAGTACTCCCTGGAGTATCCGGCCTACGAGGATAAGCTGGTCGGCTTCAAGCGAATCGTCTATCATCTGCAGGACATGCTGGGATTTACGACTTATTGATTATTTAAAAATTGCTCTAACTCTCGAATGTTATTTTGTAATTATTCTCTTGTTAATGGTATAATTTTCTAATATGTTCCAAATGATTTGGGACATATTACGCACCTGGTGCAAGACATTATGAAGAAAACAGATACCGAGTTGGAGTGAATGAGTTGCTCAAAAAAAATAGCATAGCGATTTCCGTTGTTGTTCTCCTTCTGCTCATCGCCGCATCCGTATTTTATAGCGAGCATACTAATAAAAACCTGGGCTTGGAAAGCATTGTCGGCCATTCACTATCGGTCGTCCTCAACAATTACGATGAGGTAGCTTCGAGCAAAATCGAGAATTTTTCTCCCGATAACATAGCCGGCATAAAAATGAAACTAGTAAGTATCGAAGCCTACTCCGCTATAATAGATCAGGCGGTCGAATACGAGGCTTTAAAGCCGATAGCTGCAAATATGCTGTCACTAACTGAAAACATGGAAAAAAGCTATAAAGCGAATGACGGAAAACTTACTGACAGAAATAAAGAAGACTATAAAGTATTGGAAACGGAAATACGAAATTTAATCCCCCTTATCCGCAGCACTTATTACCAGCCTGGAACAGAAGGTAAGGCCTCTTTGAAAGTTACTGAACAGGGCATTGCTCCAATTAAAGACAGACTTAGTAAATATGCGGCAAGTGCATTAGAGTAAAAAAGGTTGAACAGGATTACATGCCCAACTTTCGATAGGTCATCTATCATTCTCCGAAGATTTCTGACAGAAGAACGCCATTCTTTTTCCACGGTGACTATGGTATAGTTGCAAGTGGATTTAGAAAGGTGGGACATCACGTGAATACATCTCCAATTCCGGTTTCCACCAAAAGCAGACCGCGCACTGCTTACTGGAAACCTTTTTTATTTATCGCCATTCTCATAGGCGGGTTGTTTTACGTCAAGTGGGAGCCGTACTTCCACAAAGCGCTTACCGCGGCGGCCAAGCACGACATCGGGAAGTCGATTCTCGCAGGCTCCGCCGAGCCTTCGCTGGCCGCGGCTTGGGACTATTCCGTGGTCTATTTCAAAGCCGTCTGGAAAGCCGCGATTCTCGGCATCGTCCTCGGCTCTCTGCTTCAGGTGCTGATCCCACAAGATTGGCTGAAGCGGGTGTTCGGCAAGCGCACTTTCGGCAGCACAGTAGCCGGCGGACTTAGCGCCATGCCCGGCATGATGTGCTCCTGCTGCGCTGCTCCGGTAGCGGTAGGCATGCGCAAGCAGTCAGGCTCCATCGGCTCCGCTCTCGCTTTCTGGATCGGCAACCCGGTACTGAACCCGGCGACGATCATTTTCATGGGCTTCGTGCTTGGCTGGAAATTCGCCGTTCTAAGAATCGCCGCTGGGATTGTGCTCGTGTTCGGCGTCTCGTACTGGGCGGAACGCCTCGTCACGAAAGACGATACAGCGACCGGCGAGTTTCCGCAGATGCCGGCTGCGCAGCACCATTCCGGGCCGGTCGTCGTCCGCTGGCTGAAAGCGCTCTGGACGATGTTCTGGACCGTGGTTCCCGTCTACTTCATCGCCGTGTTCATTCTCGGCGCCGCACGCGCCTGGCTGTTCCCGGCCCTCGATCCCGCGATCGGAAACAGCCTCGTCGCTTTGATCGGACTCGCTTTGGCCGGAACCCTGTTCGTCATCCCGACTGCCGCGGAAATTCCGATCGCCAAAACGATGATGGCCCTGGGCCTGGGCACGGGACCGGCTGCCGCGCTTATCATGACGCTGCCTGCCGTCAGCCTGCCGTCCCTCATTATGGTGCGCAAGGCGTTTCCTGCGCGGGTGCTCTGGTTCACAGCCAGTATGGTTGTCCTGACAGGAATCGTAACCGGCGTGGTCGGCATTTTCATCCTATAAAATCAAGTTCAGCGAGAGGGCCGATACCCCTCTCGTTTTTTTCGCAAATAAAAGACAGCGGTTACAAAGATCAGGGTGTGAGAGATTCCAAAACCGCTTCCGGCAGCGTTTCAGCCTTGAAATTCAGGCCTTTTCCGCAATTGACAAGGTTTGGGACATCCTGTAGTATTATCACGAAAAACTGCATATTTGTGGAAACAGGTATTTTAGAGCCACTCTAAAATTTAAAAGGGAAGAACGGTGAAATGCCGTCGCGGTCCCGCCACTGTAAGGGGAAACACTCTCAATCACATCCGGCACGAAGCCACTGGAACTAAGACGTTCCGGGAAGGCGCCGGTATGGACGCCCCGAGCCAGGAGACCTGCCTGTTTGGACAGCACTGATACGACCTACGAGGAATAGGGAGGTGTTTGAGATCGCAAACTTTTTTTGTTGCGTGCATAAGACATCGTGTTCCCGTGCGAAGGGAAAGATGTCTTTTTTTGTGTGCGGAGAAGAGGTCCAAAGCCGGGAATTACCGCATCGGAGTCATCGGATAGAGCTTGCGGAGCTGGCAGCCGGGCATCGGGTATAACGAATCACCGTCCGAAAGTACAGCAGGGGCATGCCCCCGTTCTGCCGCACTGGCCGCCGCTTACGGCGGACCACATTCATGAAGGAGGATTACCGATGAACATCCGTAAAACCCTGGCGTCTTTTCTGCTTATAGCCGGAATCGTCTGCTTCTTTCTGGTAAACGAGCCGGAGTCGGCTTACGCCATGCATATCATGGAGGGCTTTTTGCCGCCCTTCTGGGCCTTATTCTGGTGGGTGGTCTTCCTGCCATTCTTCATCCTGGGCGTCCGCGCTCTGATCCGAATTACTAAAGAAACGCCGGAGCTCAAGCTCATGCTCGGTCTGGCCGGGGCCTTTACATTCGTCCTGTCCGCCCTGAAAATACCCTCGGTTACGGGAAGCAGCTCCCACCCGACGGGTACCGGACTGGGAGCCATCCTGTTCGGACCGCTTCCCATGAGCGTCCTCGGCTCCGTCGTTCTTCTCTTTCAGGCCCTCCTCCTCGCCCACGGCGGGCTTACGACACTGGGTGCCAACGCATTCTCGATGGCCGTTGCGGGACCGTTTGTCGGCTATGCCGTGTACAAACTCATGATCAAATCGACGGGCAGGCAGAAGCTCTCCGTCTTTACGGGCGCCGCGCTCGCCGATCTGACCACCTATCTGGTCACCTCCGTGCAGTTGGCGGTGGCATTTCCCGCAGCCGACGGGGGTATGCTCGCCTCTTTTGCCAAATTTGCGGGCATTTTCGCCGTCACGCAGATTCCGCTTGCGATCAGCGAAGGACTGCTGACCGTGCTGGTTCTGGGCTGGCTGCAAGCCTATACGCCGCATGAAATTTCCGCTCTGCAGCGCAATCTGAAGGGAGCTGACCGTTCATGAAAACGTGGAAGAAGAATGTATGGATCCTGGTCGCGGTCGTCCTGCTTGCCGTGCTGCCGCTCATTTTCGTTAAAGGAGAGTTCGGAGGAGCGGACGGAGCCGCGGAGGAAGCGATTCAGGAAATCGCTCCGACTTACGAGCCTTGGTTCGCGTCGCTGATGGAGCCTCCCGCTGAAACCGAAAGCATGCTTTTCGCGCTGCAAGCCGCGCTTGGAGCCGGTTTTATCGGGTATGTGATCGGCTTGTATAAGGGAAAGGCCTCCAAACCGAAGCCTAAAGCATGATGCTCAAGCGGATTGACACCATTTCCTATGCCAATGCTTTCCGGGGACTGTCCCCCGTCTGGAAATGCGGATTTGCCGGCTGTCTCTTTATCCTGTCCTATGCCAGTGCTCCGCCCGTTCAATTGGCCGTTTTCGGATGGATAACGCTTTGGACCCTGCTTTACGCACGCGTCCCGGGGAAGCTTTACTGGCTCGTATACGGCGGCTCGCTGCTGTTTTTCGCGGCCAGCCTGCCTGCTCTCCTGCTGGAATTTGGAAGAAATGCGGGGACCGGGGTTCCCCTTTCTTCGGGGTGGATCATCGGAACGGCCGGTCCATGGACCGTTTATGTCACGGGTGAATCTTTGTCCCGCACAGCGGGGCTGTTTATGCGGGTCTCCGCCTGTCTCGCTTGTCTGCAGTTTGTGTTGTTCACGACGCCCTTGCTGGAAATTCTTCAGGTGATGAAAAAAATCCGCATGCCTCAGATCGTGATTGAGCTGACCCTGATTATGTACCGCTATATTTTTTTGCTCGCCGATACGGCTCACGCCATGCGGACCGCCCAGCGCTGCCGGGGCGGGCAGAACGGATTCGCAGGCGGACTGCGCGATACCGCTCTGCTGATCGTTCATCTGTTCGGCCGGACGATGCAGCGTTACCGTGGTCTGACCTACGGGCTGACCTCCCGCGGCTTCACGGAACGGATCGAACTTGCCCCCTATGAGGCGGCCCCTGTCCCGCCGCGCTACAAAGCCGAAGGCATGACCGGGATCTTTATGCTGACGGCAGCTCAGATTTGGCTGAAATGGAGGGGATTCGCATGAATCCGATCATGGAACTGGCGGACGTCGTCTACAGCTATCCCGGTACCGAAAAAAAGGCCCTGGCCGGACTCAGCCTCACGATTCCGGCGGGCCGGAAAATCGCGCTTTGCGGGCATAACGGCTCCGGCAAATCGACGTTTTTCCTGCATGCCGTCGGCATTCACCGGCCGCAATCGGGGACCGTGCGCTGGAAGGGCGCTCCTGTGTCCTACAAGCGCCAGGATCTGCAGGAGCTGCGCAGGCAGGTAGGACTCGTGTTCCAGGACCCCGAGCAGCAGCTCATTCTCGGTACGCCGTACGAGGACATCTCTTACGGCTTGCGGAACGCCGGCGTTTCCGAGCCCGAAATCCGCGTCCGGACCGGAGCGGTACTGGAGAGTATGGACCTGGAGCAGCTCGCCCATACCCCTATCCATCACCTGAGCCTCGGGCAGAAGAAGCGCGTCACCCTGGCCGGCGTTCTTGTGCTGGAGCCAAGCCTGCTGCTGCTCGACGAGCCGACGGCGTATCTCGATCGCGCGTCGGAGCGGCTTCTGCTGGATGAGCTGGCGGACATCGGGCAGAGCGGCGTCACCGTGGTCATGGCGACCCACGACATGGACCTGGCCTACACGTGGGCGGATGAAGTCCTGGTCATGGACCAGGGTGCCTGTCTGCTGCAAGGGACGCCCGATCGGGTTTTCGCGGAGACGGACACCGTCGAACGCATCGGTCTGGAGCTGCCCATGCTCCTCCGGCTGTGGCGCTCCCTCCCCCGCGCGCTGCGGGAAGGCATCGACCCTCCGAGGAGCGCCGATGCCTTCGGAGAGCTTCTCGCGGCCCGGCTTCAAGCTGCGGCTGCGCAGAGCTAGACGCTTGAATCCCATACAAAAAAAGCAGGTCAGGAATTTCTCCTGCACCTGCTTTTTGTATTTGTCCGCAAACCGGAAGCCGCGAGATGCGGCGTGTAAGGCCGACGCGGTCTTACGCGGGCCGCTTTTTTTACCGATCCGGATGTGCTTAAGCCTGCTTGATATCGAAAGAGCTTTTCAGCGATACGGTCAGATTGAAGACCAGATGATCTTTCGTGGACGCTTTAGGGTCCACATTGAAGTAACCGTGGCGGAAGAATTGGAACTTGTCGTTACCCTCGGCATCCTTCATGTTCTCCTCCACAAATCCGCTCAGGACCTCCAGAGAATTCGGATTGATCCGGTCGAGGAACGTGCTTCCTTCTTCCTTCTCTTCCTGCTCCGGCAGAACCAGCGGCTCGTAGAGCCGGAACTCGGCCGGTACGGCGCGGGTCGCTTCTACCCAGTGGATCGTTCCCTTCACTTTGCGGCCGGTAAACCCGCTTCCGCTCTTCGTCTCCGGATCGTAGGTGCAGCGCAGCTCGATCACATGGCCCGCCCCGTCCTTGACCACTTCTTCACACTTGATGAAGTAGGCGTGCTTCAAACGCACTTCATTGCCTGGAAATAAGCGGAAATATTTGCTCGGCGGATTTTCCATGAAATCGTCCTGCTCGATATAAATCTCCCGTGAAAACGGAATTTGGCGGACGCCCATCTCCGGGTTCTCCGAGTTGATTTCCGCATCCAGCATCTCCACCTGGCCTTCGGGATAATTCGTAATGACCACCTTGAGCGGTTTTAGAATCCCCATCGTCCGAGGGGCCTTCAATTTCAAATCTTCCCGGATAAAATGATCCAGGTATTTCACGTCGACTGTGCTGTCGCTCTTCGTCACGCCGATTTCGCGGCAGAAATTGCGGATCGATTCCGGCGTAAAGCCTCTGCGGCGCAGACCCGAAACCGTCGGCATGCGCGGATCGTCCCAGCCGTCCACAACCCCTTCGTCCACCATCTGCTTCAGGTAGCGTTTGCCCATGATCGTATCCGTCAGCTTCAGCTTGGCGAATTCGTATTGATGCGGCACATGTTCCGTTTCGCTTTCCTGGATGACCCAGTCGTACAACGGACGCTGATCCTCGAACTCCAGGGTACAGATGGAGTGGGTAACCGCTTCGTGGGCATCCTCCAGCGGATGCGCGAAAGCATACATCGGATAGATGCACCAGGCATCTCCCGTGCGGTGGTGGTGCGCGTGCGAAATGCGGTAAATGACCGGATCGCGCAGGTTAATGTTCGGCGAAGCCATGTTGATTTTCGCGCGGAGGACCATTTCCCCGTCCTTAAACTCGCCTTTGCGCATGCGCTCGAACAAATCCAGGCTTTCTTCCGCCGGACGGTCGCGGTACGGGCTCTCCTTGCCCGGTTCCGTAAGCGTTCCGCGGCCTTCGCGGATTTGTTCCGCGTTAAGCTGGCACACGTACGCTTTTCCTTTGCGGATCAGAAGCTGCGCTTTTTCATACATATAGTCGAAATAATCGGAAGCGAAAAAGAGGCCGTCCCATTCGAAGCCCAGCCACTGCACGTCTTCCTTGATCGCTCTGACGAATTCCTCGTCTTCCTTCGCCGGATTCGTATCGTCGAAACGCAGGTTCGTCTTGCCTTTAAATTCGTCCGCGAGCTCGAAATTCAAGCAGATCGACTTGGCGTGCCCGATGTGCAGATACCCGTTCGGTTCGGGCGGAAAACGCGTGACGACCGTATCTACACGGCCCTCGTTAAGATCTTCGATCACGATGTTTTTAATGAAATTGGTGTTGGTTGTATTTGTTGTGGCGCTTTTGTTCTCCATCCGGATCAACCTTTCTTTCTTATCGGAAATCGCTGCCGCAGTCCAATTCGGTATTTGTATTCCATCATACCCATAACAAACGGAGAGTTCAACCTGCAAAAGACGATCGGCGCCCCGAAAAGTCCCCAGCCTTTTCCTGTCCTTCGCCTGACCATATCTTAAATATCGTTTCCCCTTTAAAAATGCCGCCGGTGCCGCTCCGGCTTCCATAGTGTCCAAGAACCAAAAAACCGCCGCGGGCCAAAGCCCGGGACGGTTTTGAATCGAAGCTACAAGAGGAAATCGACAGCACATTCGGCATTCAGCGTTCAGCACGTGAAAATTCAGTACTCGCGCGCGCTCAGCTTGTAAATCACGCTTGCGGATTCCGCCCTCGTGGCGCCGTTCAACGGCTTGAAGGTGCCGTCTTCATAGCCGTCGATCAGACCGAGCCCGGCGGCCTTCCGCATAAACGGCACCGCCCAGGACCCCGCCGTACCTTCATCGGCGAAAGAAGCCGCCCTCGGCACGGGAAGCTCGTCCGGCGCTATGCCGCTGCCGTAAGCGAAGGCGCGAACCAGCATGGCTGCCATCTGCTCCCGCGTGATGGGATCGTCCGGCATGAAGCGGTCGTCCGTGACGCCGGAGACAAGCCCCGCGCTGTAAGAGCGGGCGATGACATCGGCGTACCAAGTGCCCTTCGCGACGTCACGGAACTGCTGCTTGCCGTCCGGAGCCGCCGGAAGCTGCAGCAGGCGGGCCAGCATCGCCGCGAACTGAGCCCGTGTCACGCCCGCCTGCGGAACGAAGCGGTTCGCTTCCATGCCGTCCACGATCTGCCGGGCGGCGAGAACTTCCACGGGCCGTTTCGCCCAGTGGGTGCTCATATCGGCGAACGTGCGGTCGACCGCGAAGACAGCCGCGTACGAGGAGCCCTCGACGGCAAACGTCATGCTGCCCTCGTTTTGGGCCCCCTTCACATACTCCCACTCAGAATCATCCTCGGAGTAAACGAAGGCGCCCATTTTCTCCGGATCGACCCCCAAATCAGATGCCGCAGCATGACTGAGAGTCACGGTTGCGGGTCTTTGGAGATTTCCGATCATCCGGCTTCCGGCCGTTATTTTAATCTCCAGGATGGAAGACATAGGCAACGCGCCTTCAGGATAAGCCGCCGTCAGACTCTCGGTGGCATGCGTCCGGCGGAGAGAAACAACCACTTCCTCGCTGCCGTCCACTTGAAGAGAACCCGCTTCCATCCTTAAGATTCCTTCACTCGTCGTAATGAGCAGCCCTTTGGACTGGCCGCTGCCGAAGAAGGATGCCGGAAGATGAACTTTCGCTCCGGCGGTGTTATTTTTCCCGGAAGAAACGGCCTGCACCCCGATCAGGGCCACATCCGGATTTTTAAGCAGCGGCTGCAAATTCTCGTCGGTAACCTTTACATCCAGCATGGCGTAGCCTTTCTCCTGGATTACGGTTGAGTCCGCTTTAACGTCGGCAACAGTTTCTTCCGATGGCTTTCCGGTGCCGTCCCCGCCTCCGGTATTCCCGCTGCTTGTCGCGATTTCATAGCGGTAAGTCTGGACGTCGCTGACGGCTCCGCCTGCGGCCGAGATAACTCTCAGAGTTTGTGTCCGGGAGATCTCGATAGGGCCGGTATAAGCGGCAGACTGTACGGTCGGCGCCGCTCCGGTCAACGTGTAGTACATTTTGGCGCCAGGGTCGGATGCGGTCAGCGTGACTTTCTGTGTACCCGTGTAGCTTCCGCTCCGGAGACTGGCCTGAGGAGCTTGCGGCTTCATCTGGAACGTAAGCTCGCCGCTTACCCAAAGCGGACTTTTCTCATCGTTGTAAGCAACCAATATGTATTTACCGGCTTTATCCGGCTTGTATGTAAGAGAAGCTTTTCCCTGACTGGCTTGAAACGTTAACGTTTTAACGAACTGAGGCTCCGTGCCGTTCGACGTGTAAGCGAACAAATCCGCCTTGCCGGCACCGCCCGCGTCCGCTGCGAGGGAGCCGTCTTTGTTAAGGAGACGGATGTCCGCCCGAAGTTCGCCCGTTCCGGTCAAATTCGTGCTGCCGTTAGCCGCTTGAATACTTATACGCGGTGTTTCCATGGCTTTCTTGACATCAATCAGCCCCGACCCGAATTCATCGTCAAAACCGGAAGGCCCCAGGTCCTTGGCGGTTTCGGAAATGATGCGGCCTACACGGTCCACCCTTTCGGAAGTGGTGAGATCATCCAGACCGGCATCCCCCGCGAGAATTAGAGCGGCAAGGCCGGACACCATCGGGGCCGCCATCGAAGTGCCGTTGCGTCCCGTGTAACCGTTGCCTTTGTTCGTGCTGTAGATATCCACGCCCGGTGCGACTACGCTCAGGCTGCTGCCGGAATTGGAGAAATCCGCAACGATAAATTCCGTTTGGGGATACCAGTCGACGGCGCCTACCGCAAGCACTCCCGGCAGCTTGGCCGGAAAGGCCACATCCTTCACGAACCGATGGGCCAACGGATCTTCGCTCCCTTTTACCTGATCCAGTTCGCCCGTATCGTTGCCCGTCCAGTGGTTACTATCGTTGCCTGCGGCGGAAACAACGATCACGCCTCTTTGCAGAGCATATTGCACCGCTTCTTCCATAACCCGGGAGGAGCTCGCCGACGTCAGGCTGAGATTTACCACATCCGCTCCGTGATCTACGGCCCAATAGATGCCTTCGGTTATCACGTCCGTTCTTCCGTAGCCTTCGCTGTCGAGAACCTTAACGGGCATAATTTTGGCTCCGCTGGCCACTCCGGCGATACCGACTCCGTTGTCTTTCAGTGCCGCCGCAATGCCCGCCACATTCGTACCGTGGCCGTTATCGTCCCGGGTGTCCGGCGTGTTACTGACGAAATTGTACCCTTCCACGAGACTCCCTTTCAGATCGTCATGGGAAGAGTCCACGCCCGTATCGACAACGGCGATTACAACACCGGGCAGTTTGGCGTCTACCGTACTCGTATCCGCGAGATCGGACTGGATCGCCCGGTACCACCACTGCTGCTCCACATAAGGATCGTTCGGCAAGGAAGCCGCTTTAGCGGGCGAATCCGCCGCACTTGCGGAGCCGGTCGTAGTCCGTACCGCCGATCCCTGCCCGGCGCCGCCATTCCTTACGGCAGCCTTCGTCTCGGCGGCCCATACGGGATAAACGGGTTCGACGAAATCCACGTCGGGGTCGTTTTCCAGTTCCTCAAGCACATCCGAAACCGGCTCGGACTTGGGAAATTCCATTGTGACCAGACCCTTCGATCCTACACGCTGCTTGTATTTCGAACTCGGTGGATCGGGAAGTTCCGCTTTCTTCTCGGGACCCATCAGTCCCTGCATAACCATCGTATCCGCTTTTTCTTTGTATTTGACGATAACCTGTCCGGGCAGCGCGTCTTTCACAGCCTGCGGCCTTTCATATCGGGGAGTCGAAACGCTTTTTTTCAAAGAAAGCGGGGACTCCGCTCCGAACGCCGGGACAGACAGACTCAAGACCAATAGGACGGCCAGCACCAGCAGACTTATTTTTCGCATACAAAAAAACCTCCAAACCTCACATCGCGATCCTTATTAGGCATTCGCTTCCGGCTCCCGAATTCCTGCCACATACCCACTTTTGTAAATAAACGGAATATTTAAAAAAAGGAAAATTTCCTTAAACTAGCTCAAAGTCATGGAATCTCTCTCCAGAAAGGTCATTGGGAAATATTCTCCCGAAGTTACATCCTTACCTGCACAAAAAGTTCTTCCGCCTCGTCCTCTGTCTTTGATAAACGGCAGGCACGTACCGTCCATCGTCATACGACGCCGCACCGCGCGCCGACAGCCCGCGAAGTGCGGATAACCGGTATGCCTCGTGTCTCGGTCGTCTCATCCGGACCTCGGGACGACGAACCGCAGCTAAGTTTCTGCAAGCTTCGGGTAATGGTTAAAAGCAGTTGTCGCCTGGCTTCGGCGGTTTCCCTTCCGCGCCTCCCTCATCTCCGTAAATATGCCGGAATGCCGACGGGATGCTTTCGATTACGTCGCTGGCCAGAACATCCGCAAGGGAGTGGTGTTCCTCCGTCAGCAGACTTGCAGCCAGGCCATGAATGTAAACGGCGTTGCTGACAGCCTGCAGAACGTCCTCGTGCTGCAGGAGAAACGCCGCCGCGATGCCTGTTAGCACGTCGCCGGAGCCGCCTTTGGCCAATGCGGCGCTGCCCGTCGTGTTGACGTGCTGCGTGCCATCGGGGGCCGCAACGATCGTATGCGGGCCCTTCAGGACGACATAGGCGCCCGTCTCGGCCGCAAAGCGGGCGGACACGCCGAACCTGTCGTCCTCTACCGCCGCGGCAGTGCTGCCCGTAAGCCGGGCCATTTCGCCCGGATGCGGCGTCAGCACCGTCGGCTTGCGGCGCTTCCGCAGCAGCGGCAGGAGCTCTGCGGCGTGGAACAAGGCGTCCGCATCAAGCAGGACGGGCACGTCCTGGCGCAGCACCTGTTCCACGACAGCCCGGCTGCCCGGCGTGCGTCCCAAGCCGGGCCCTGCGGCAATCGCGCCGAAGGCGGCGTCGCCCAGAGGCAGCTCGCCCCGGAAGTGACCGGCCTCCGACGGCGAAGGCAGGTACATCGCCTCCGGGTAATGGCCTGCCGCAATCGCGTGGATGCAGTCCGGCACCGCCGCCGTCACGAGCCCGGCTCCGCTTCGGAGCGCGGCGCGGGATGCGAGGACGACAGCTCCGGGCATCCGCAAGGACCCGCCGGCCACCAGCAGCCTGCCGTGCGTCCCCTTATGCGAGGACGCTTTCCGGCGCGGCAGTGTCCGCCGGACATCCGCCGGCGTCCACAGGGCGCGGCGGGGCAACCCTGCGGCTGCGGCCGGCGGGATGCCGATGTCGGCGACGAGCAGCTCGCCGCAGTAAGAAGCGGCCGGGTGCGTGAACGCCCCGAGCTTCGGATACTGGATCGTCACGGTGACATCCGCCCGGACGGCCGCTTCCACGGGGCCCCCGTTCGCGGGAACCCCGCTCGGAAGATCGATCGCGTAAACGGCCGCACGCTGCTCGTTGATCTTCCCGATCAAGCTCCGGTAGGGCTCGCGGAGAGTGCCGTTCACCCCGATGCCGAGAAGCGCATCGACAATCGCGTCCGCCCGCTCAAGCCGGCGTTCCAGCTCAGCCTCCGAACCTATGTAATCGCTGGCGGCATAGCCCGATTTTTCATAGACGGACAAAGCGGCCGCGGCGGTTCCCCTGATTTTGTCCCGCGGCGGAATCAGCCACAGAGACACCTGCCTTCCGTGCGCCTTCAGGACTCTGGCGATCACGATTCCGTCTCCGCCGTTGCTGCCCGCGCCGGAAAGCACAACAACCTTCGCCTCCGGCGGAATCCGCTCCAGCAGAAGAGATGCGGCCGCCCGCCCCGCGCTTTCCATCAGCGTGTCGGCACTTATTCCGATGAGGTTCACGGTTTGACGGTCGATTTCGTACATGTCTTCGCCTGATACGATTCGCATCGTTTGGACCTCCTTAAACGGTGGGTTCTGTCCGGATAAAAATCCGCTCCTACTCTCTTATTCTATTTAACCTTCTACTAACCAGTATAAAAGGCTGACGGGCAGAATTAAACTTTTGGGGAGAGTAACGAAATTCCGGCAAAAAAAAAGGGGTTACCTTCCCGTTACGGAAAGGTTTAAGCTAGAAAGAGAAAAATGAAATTCCGGCGTGCAGCCGGTTGAAATACGGGGGAGGAAGGCCGTTATGCACATTAAAGAAGCAGCCAAACGGCTGGGAATATCCGCCCGGGCTATCCGCTTTTACGAAGAAAAAGGGCTGATCGCACCGGGTAAGGAACTCTCCAGCGGATACCGTTCTTTTACCGAACAAGAAATCTGGAGGCTGCGGACGATCGTCGCCCTGCGCGAATCCGGCATGTCCGTCAGCGGTATTCAGGTCGCCCTTGAGCAAGTGGAACGTGGCGAGCACGATGAACTGCTCCATTATCTGGAGCTGCAGCGCTCTGTCCTGTACGCCCGTATGCTGGAGACCAGGCAGACGCTTCAAACGACCGACCACATGATCGGGCTTTTGCAGGGGAGCCGCGGGCTTCCCTTGGAGGACTTTTACCGGCTTGCGCAGGATTCCAGAGAGGTCCGGGAGCTCCGCAACTGGGAGGACCGCTGGAACTTCGACGAGCTGGCTTCTTCTCACGACGAGCGGGTATGGAGCGGCGATTCGGCCTATCCCGGTTACCGTGAAGCGCTTGAACGGACCGTGGAGGAGATAAATCCGGCACCCGGAGAAACGGGACTTGATCTGGGCACCGGGACCGGCAATCTCGCCGGTTTGTTTATGGAACGCGGAGCGGTTATGAACGGAGTCGATCAGTCCAAGGAGATGCTCCGTATCTGCCGGTCCAAATTTCCGGGCATGACGACCAAAATCGGCAACTTCCTGGCCGTTCCCTATACGGACGGGCAGTTCGATTTCGTGGTGACCAGCTTTGCGTTTCACCATTTGTCCGGTCGGCAGCAGAAATTGGCGCTGAACGAAATGGCACGGGTGCTAAAACCTCAGGGCCGCATCGCGATCACGGGTTTTATAAACCGGAATGCCGATGGAGGAGCCCCGGCTGATAAGCATCGTACGGATTCACTGGCTGGAGTGTTGGATTTTTTGGACTGGTTTGGTCCAAACGGGTTTGAAAGCAAGTGCCTTAAGCTTTCGCCCGAGCTTTATCTGGCTGCCGCCCGGCGCGGGTTTCCCTGACATAAGAGCTTCACCATGAAACGCTGTACGGTCCGGCATCCCGGCTTGTACCGGGCGAGATACCGATATCCTGTATCCGCATACTTGCCATGGCAATAAGCGGCCTTCGGTTTGTCGAAGCGGAAAAGGCACGGACCGTTTTTGCGGAACGGCCGAGAACGCATGATTTGCACCGCGGACCGGGCAGGACTGCTCGCATGAGAACGCCTGACGCCCGATGGATTTTCCCCGGATCAGGAACTCAAAATTCGCTTGACCTTGCCGCTGCGTTAACGCTTAGGGTGTGGAGGGAGAACCGATTTCACATTCTAATTCCCAAAACGGAGGTACTGACCGCATGCCCGACCATACCGATATTTACCGCAATCAGACTCATCTGTACGACCGGATGATCTCCAGACAACCCGATCTGGCGGAAAGGATTGACCGCATCCGCCCCCATGAAGGGCTTGACATCGTGGACCTCGGAGCGGGGACGGGCCGCCTGACGGCCGTTTTGGCGCCGAAGGCCGCATCGGTCACCGCCCTGGACGCCTCTTCAAGCATGCTGGAGGTCACCGCTTCCAAGCTCCGGCGGTCAGGGCTGACGAACTGGCGCTGCACGGCCGCCGACCACCGCAGCCTCCCTCTGGCGGACGACTCCGCCGACCTTCTCGTCTGCGGCTGGAGCCTCTGCTACCTCGCCGGCTCGGACGTCCCGGACTGGGAAGCTAATGTGGCTCAAGCCCTTGCCGAGATGAGACGGGTTCTGCGTCCCGGCGGAACTCTCATCCTGCTGGAAACGATGGGCACCGGCACGGAGGTTCCGGACCCTCCCGCGTTCCTGAAGCCATACTACGCGCTGTTAACGCAAAAATACGGCTTCGCCCACGAGACGTTCCGCCTGGATTACACCTTCGCATCGCTGAAGGAAGCCGAGGAAACGGCACGCTTCTTCTTCGGAGAAGATCTGGCGGCGAAGACAACGCTGAACAACTGGGTCACCTTGCCGGAATGCGCCGGGGTCTGGTGGCTGCATATGCCGGCGGGGGCATAACGGGAGCGTAAACCGGCGCGGCGTTCCGCATTTGAAGTGGCCTCCTTCCGTTTATTCCCCGAGAACCGGCGGTTGTCGGCGGTGCGCCCAGCGTGAGCGGCGTTGCCGGCGGCAGCCATCCCTGACCGATAACCCGGCAGCGGACGCACCAAAAAGCCCTGCAGACGATATTCCGTCTGCAGGGCTTGCTTCATTCACAGAAAACTAGCCAACTTAGAAAACGTACAAGCCTAGATCAGCCCTGAATCGTGCGATTCGTGCCCTAAAGCCGCAGCAGTTTATCCGAGCACGATGCTTTCCGGTTGAAGCGGCCCTATTACGGCCAACCGGGCCAACTCGGCCAGCTCAGCAGCTTCGGCCCGCATAAGCCCGGCTAGCTCTGAGCCCGTTCCGCCACCGCGCGGGCGATCCAGACGCCCGCCGCCCCCGCCTGGGCCAGTCCACGCGTTACGCCGGCGCCGTCCCCGCCGCAGTACAGGCCTGCGATTTCGGTTTCGAGCTGCTCGGTGAGCTTCGGACGGGCAGAGTAGAACTTCGCTTCCACGCCGTAAAATAGCGTATGCTCGGACGCGATGCCCGGCGTTACTTTTTCCAGCGCCTCCACCATCTCCACCAGGCTCTTCATCGTGTTGTAAGGGAGAACGAGCCCCAGATCGCCGGGAACGGCTTCCTTTAATGTAGGCTCAAGAAATCCCTCCTTGATCCGGCCTTCCGTAGAGCGGCGGCCGCGGATGATGTCGCCGTATTTCTGAACGATGACGCCGCCGTTTGAGAGATCGTTGGCACGTTTGCAAATCTCGCGGGCGTATTCGTTCGGTTTATCGAACGGCTCCGTAAACTGGTGCGAGACGAGCAGGGCGAAGTTCGTGTTCTGCGAACCGAGCGCCGGGTCTTTGTACGCATGACCGTTAGCCGCCATGACGCCGCTGTGATTTTCCACGACAACATGTCCCGAAGGATTGCTGCAGAAGGTGCGGACGCGTGTGCCGACCGACGTGTTGAAAATAAACTTGCCTTCGTACAGATGCTTGTTGATTTCCTGCATCACGACATCGGATGTTTCCACACGGACGCCGACGTCGACCTGATTGTTGTACATTTTCAGGCGGCGTTTGCGCAGAACGCTCGTCAGCCAAGCGGAACCGTCGCGGCCGGGCGCCACGATTACGGAATCGGCTTCGATCTCTTCCCCGCTGCTCAGCACAATCCCTCGGATCTTATGGCCGTCGGCCGTTTTGCTCGTCAGCAGGTCGGCTACTTCCGTTTTGAACCGCATGTCCACTTTCGTCTTCAGGTAGGTATTGATCGAACGGAGAATTTCAAGATTCTGCTCCGTCCCCAGATGGCGGACCTGCGCCCTTAAGAGCTTGAGTCCCGCCGCGTAAGCGCGGTTTTCAATGGAGGACACGACGTCCGTAAGCGGATCGGTCAGCGTCTGCTGGGCACCGTGCTTCAAGTTGATGTCATCTACATACCGGATGAGATCCAGCACGCGCGAAGGCGGCAGATAGTCCGTCAGCCAGCCTCCGAATTCCGTCGTGATGTTGAACTTGCCGTCGCTGTAAGCTCCGGCGCCGCCGAAACCGGCGGTAATTGAGCAGGCGGGCAGGCAGCCCGCAAATTCCTTGCGTCCCGCGGCAGGCGGACACAGCTTGATTTTCTCCTCCAGAATCGGACAACGGCGGCTGCCGATGTCATGCCCTTTATCTACAAGCAGCACTTTAAGGTGCGGCGATTTTAACGAAAATTCATAGGCAGCGAATATCCCGGCCGGTCCGGCCCCCACAATAATGACATCGTAACGGTTGCTCATGATCGTATCCCCCAGTCAGTTATGAAAGGTATCAGGCTTGAGCCGGGCACGCAAAAAAATCCCGGCCTTTGAATGGTACGGTAAAACCGTCCATTCGTAGCCAGGAATTTCCGGTTCCTTGTAGAGACCTCTGGCCCGTATTGCCAAAGATATACGAATAGGTAAAACATAAATTTAGTTGTTAACGGAGACGTTTGCCCCTTAAACAGGTTAACGAAAATCATGTTCGAAGTCAACCCGAATTCCATTAAATATTCGGTTTATTTTTTGTAAAAAAGGATTTTTCACAAAAACCGAGCAATTTAACCACCAAAACACGAACATTAAAAAGAAAGAGCGATATAACCCGCCGACAGCCACATCACAATCGCCGACACCTTGCCCAGAACCGCCGTAAACCGGGCGGACCCGCTTATCCGGCCCGTCAGCCAGCCCAGCGCGGCCAAACCGAAGAACCAAAGCCAGGAAACAAGGATACACGCCAGGGCGAACACCCATTTATGCGTCCCGCTGTACTGCAAGGAGCTCGTCCCGATGACACCAACCGTATCCAGGATGGCATGAGGATTCAGCAGGGAAACTGAAGCGGCGAATGCGATCTGTTTGCGTGCGGGATAGCGTGTTTCATCACCCGTTGCGGGTTGATCCGCGTCCTTGCGTGAAGCGCTCTTCCACGTTGTCCAGCCCATATAGGCCAAAAAAATGACGCCCGCACTCATGAGCACGGTTTTGATCCACCAGATTTTCAGAACGAGAACGGAGACGCCGAAAACCGCCAAACCGATCAGAAGCGTGTCGCAAAACGAAGCCGTCAGAACGGCCGGAAGCGCCCGGATATATTTTTTGTGCAAAGCTCCCTGATTGAAAATAAATACGTTCTGCACCCCGAGAGGCAAAATAAGCCCCATAGCCAGAATTAGTCCGTGCAGGGCGGCCGCAGCCGTTAACATCATGCCGGTTCCTCCATCTCTCTACTGTTAATCTCACTTGTCTTACTTCCTCATGATATAGAAAGATAACCGTTTGTCTCCATCCATTTGGATGGATCTCCGGCCAACCAAACGTTATACTGGAACAAGCGAGCCAGGATCGGCTAAATTCAGAGGACCGTTCAGAAAGCCGGACATCCTCCCAGAAAGCAGGAACCCTTCATGCAGGACAGCAGCTGGAAACCCGACAAGACATCCTCCATTCCCTTATCCGTTCAAATCAAACAGTATATTATAGGCAAAATCGAAAACGGCGAGTGGCCCGTAGGCACGAAAATCCCTCCCCAGCGGGCTATGGCGTCCGTCTTCGAGGTCAACCGCAGCACCGTCGTAGCCGCCGTTGACGAGCTGATCGCCGACGGAATCCTGGAGGGCCGCAGCGGAAGCGGCACACGGGTCGTCAACAATTCGTGGACGCTGCTCACGCCGCCGGCCGTTCCGGACTGGACCTCTTACGTGCAGTCGGGCGGCCATCGGCCCAACCGGACGATGATCCGGGAGATCAACCGGGCGGAATTCGCTCCAGGCATGATCAGGCTGGGAACGGGAGAGCTTTCTACCGTTCTTCATCCCCATGAAATGACGAGAAAAGTGCTCGAGAGGCTGCCGGATCGCATGACTTCGCTCGGCTACGAGGAGCCGAAGGGGCTGCTCCCTCTCCGGGAGAGGATTAGCGCTTATCTGAGCACAAGCGGCATCCATGCCTCACCTTCGTCCATTCTGATCGTCTCGGGAGCGCTGCAGGCGCTCCAGCTCATTTCCCTCGGCCTGGCGCAGCCCGGCTCCACTCTGCTGCTGGAGAAGCCGTCTTACTTGTTCTCGCTCCATATGTTCCAATCCGCCGGGGTCCGCCTATGCGGCCTTCCGATGGATGAGCGCGGAATCATGGCGGACCGCATCCCGGAGCTGGCCAAGCGCGCCAAGGGAGCCATGCTCTACACCATCCCGTCTTTTCATAACCCGACCGGCATCCTGATGCCGAAGGAGCGGAGAAAAGAGCTGCTGGAGGTGTGCGAGACAGCGCAGCTTCCCGTCATCGAGGATGACGTGTACCGCGAGCTGTGGCTCGACGAGCCCCCGCCTCCCCCGCTGAAAGCGATGGACAAGAACGGGCTTGTCCTGCACCTCGGAAGCCTCTCCAAGACATGGAGCCCCGGCCTGCGCATCGGCTGGGTGGTCGGACCCGAAGCCGTCATCGACCGGCTGGCCGACCTCAAGATGCAGACGGACTACGGCTCCAGCTCGCTGTCGCAGTGGGTGGCCGCCGAACTTCTCTCCGGCGGGTTATATCCGCGGCATCTGGAGACGGTCCGTACGGAGATGCGGAAACGCCGCGACCGGACCCTGGAGCTGCTGGACAGCGGGTTCAAGGATATCGCCTCCTGGAAAGTCCCGTCCGGCGGCTTTTACATCTGGCTGAAGCTTACCCGTTCTCTCTCCATGAAGGAATTGTTTGAGAAAGGGCTCCAGGCAGGTATCCTTCTGAATCCCGGAAGCCTGTACGATCCTCTCTCCGGGCCTTATCTCAGACTTTCGTATTCCTACGCTTCTCTCGAAGATCTGGAAAAGGGGCTGCTGAGGCTCTCCGCTCTGATCCGCAGACTTGCCCGCTGACCCCATGCCGGGATGCCGGACTTTGGAGCCGGTTTGCCGGACCGGACGTCTAAAAACCTTTTTCCCGCAATAGGTTAAGCAGGAGAAGACATCCGGAAAGGAAGAAGAGCATGGCCTCCTTATTTCAACTTCCCGTGCAGGTGGAAACCGAAACCGTCACATATCCGGGGGTGACGATTTATACGCCGAAACTTTCGGGCCTCCGGAGCCCTGCGGTTCAGAAAAAGCTAAACGCGGCATTCTCCGGCCTTACGGCTTTGCTCATTGACGAACAGAAGAAATACCAGACCGGCACTCTCCGGGAGATGGCGGGGCATTATGAGGTGAAGACGAACGAGAGAGGACTGCTCAGCCTGATTGCTACCAACTATGCCTATTCAGCCCCCATGGCCCACGGGTTTACCGTTGCGGAATCTCTTACATGCGATGTGAATTCCGGAAATTTTTTCACCCTTTCACAGCTTTTCAAACCCGGAAGCGGCTACGTGGAACTGCTTTCGCAGCACGTAAAGGTACAGCTTCAACGGCGGAAACTGCCCCTGCTGAACCCTCCGTTCAAATCCGTCTGGCCCGATCAAAACTTCTATCTGGCGGACAAAGCGTTGGTGCTGTATTTCGATCTTCTTGAAATCACTCCTTATTACGTCGGATTTCCCATGTTTCCGATCTCGGTATACGATCTGCTTCCCATTGCGGCAGAAGGAGGTCCCCTGGACATCCTTGCGGTAGACGTCAGCTGACAAGCCTCCCGCCGGTTATCGGACGAAGCGGCAGCCTCTCAAATAGAGCGCTGCTTTTTTGCGTTCCGGATTGCACTTAGAAAAAATCGCGGATCGTCCGGCGTGTACGACGGTCAGGAATTTTTTGAGATTTTAGCGTTCGGAAGGGTAATATAAAGAGCAGGACCCCCATACTTAGGAGGCAGATAAACAATGGAAACCAGCTTATACGAAAAACTGGGCGGAAAAGAAGCAATCGGAAAAGTCGTAGAGGAGTTTTACAAACGTATCATGGCGGATGAATCGGTCAATCATTTCTTCCGGGATACGGATATGGCGAAACAACTGCGTCATCAGACGGCTTTCATCAGCTATGCGCTCGGCGGTGCCCCTTACACGGGCAAATCGATGGCTGCGGCCCATACGGGACTTAATCTGCAACCGGAGCATTTCGACAGCATTGTCAATCATCTGCAGGCCTCTTTGCGGCACTTCGGAGTTACGGAGGACGATATCCGTCAAATCACGGAGAAAGTGGGAGCCCTGAAGGGAGATATCCTCTATAAATAAAACGGATACGAGCCGGGCATCTTCCCCGGAACTCCCGTCGATAACTCCCTTTTCCCCGCCTGCTGCGGTCTGGACGAAAGTTCCCTGAATCTTTGTCCTCTTTTCCCGCAGAGGCCGGATGTGCTACAATTTGCAAAACGTCTTCACGTGTTAGGATTACTCACATATAGAGAAGGCAGAAGGGGGGAAACGGATGGATATGCGCAAGTACCGTTTGGATGAACCCGCACTGGGTACATTCAGCGAGGAAAGGGACGAATACGAACGCGATTACGCCCGTCTTATTCAGTCTCCGGTGTTCCGCCGGCTGCAGGGTAAATCGCAGGTATTCGGTGCGGGGACGGGGGATTATTACCGGACGCGGCTTACCCATTCCATAGAGGTTTCGCAGATTGCCCGCGAGGTTGCCCGGCGTATGAGAAAACAATACGCGTTTTGCATCGGCGGGGAGCATCCCGGCTTGATGATTGACCCGGCCGTCGTGGAATGCGCATCGCTCGCGCACGATTTGGGACATCCTCCGTTCGGCCACAAAGGCGAGGAAGTGCTCAATCATCTTCTCGGGGAAGAGCACGGCCTTTCCTACGAAGGAAACGCGCAGAATTTCAGGATTCTGACGTTTCTGGAGAAGCGCGCCGGCAGTGACAGCGGCCTGGATTTGACGGCCGCCGTGCTTCTTGCCATCAACAAATACCCATACAGCCTGGAAGAGCCGGGACGGCTCAAAGGCGTGTACGGGATGGAGTGGGAGGGCATCCGGCAGCTCCGGGACATGTGGAACATGCCGGAAGGCTGTCCGACGCTGGAAGCCCAGCTCATGGATTTATGCGATGACATTGCGTACTCCACGCACGACATCGAGGACGGCATCCGCGCCGGCAAAATCCAGATGAACCGCTCCTTCTTCGAAGACGACCGGCTGATCGGACACCTCGTTCAGGAAATCGTGAACGATCAGGGCAACCTCGAGGTCGGCTGGGAGCAGGTGGACATCACCGCAATGGTGAAGCAGGTGCTTGCCTCTTACCTCGAGCAGTGGGAGCTCATCTACGCCCAGTGCGACCGGGAAGCCTCGCGCACGCGCAGAGAGATGAAAGCCCGCTGGGTCAGCTCTTTCGCCGGCAAAGTCGGCATCATCGACGACCCGGATAAAGGCTGGAAGCGCGTCACGTTCGTGCGCGAAGGCCGCCAGGACCTTGATCTTCTCCGCACGATGGAGATTATCAAGAAGCTCGCCTGGGTCACGCTCGTCAAGGACTTCCGCGTCCAGCGGCTTCAAAAGCGCAGCGAAATCATCATCCGCCGGCTGTGGGACAGCTTTAAAGTACCGGACCACGGCCAGCTCATTATTCCGCCCGACTGGATCGAGAACTACGAGCGGCATCGCTCCGTATGGTCTTGGCCCCGGCTGGTCGCCGATTATATCTCCGGCATGACCGACGCGTACGCGGAGAAAGTCGCCGCCGAGCTTTACGCGAGCAAGTCCGGCTCGATCTACGAGATGGACTAAGGCGGGATGCCCGTTTTTTTAGAAGAAAGCCTGTATATTTATGCGGTCCAAGACGGCAGAACTCTAAGCGGCTGCGGCTCCGGCTTGCCGAAGTAGTAGCCCTGAAACCATTCATAACCGAGATCCCGGAGACATTCCAGATCGTCGCGGTCTTCGATTCCTTCCGCGAGCGCTCGGGAATTGAGCTCCTGGGTCATTCTTGCCACAGCGCGTGCCACGCGCTGTTTTCCTTTATCCTTGCTGACGCCCCGGCAAAATTCAAGTGCCAGTTTCACGACGTCGGGCTCCAGCTCGGAAAGGACCTGCAAGCTGTTAAAACCCGTTCCGACATCATCCAGTGCATAGCGGAAGCCATGTTTTTTGTAAAAAGCCAAGATGCTTCTCAGGTGGTCCATATTGTTGATTTCTTCGCTCTCCACCACTTCGAAAATAATCGATTCGGGGTTTACGCCCGTTCTCTCCACCATCTCAACCGTCGATTGAAGACAATGAACGGGATTATAGATGGACGTCGGGAGGAAGTTGATGAAAATCAGTCCGTCATCCAGACCCCCGGCGTTCCGGACAGCTTCCAAGCGGCATGTGCGGTCCAGCGCGAACAGGCGGTCTCTCGCTTTAGCGGCCTGAAACAGCTGAACCGGCGGAATCAGACCGCCGTCCCGCCCGGTTCCCCGCGACAGCAGCTCGTACCCGATAATGGAGCTTTCCACGCCGTCAAAAGAAACGATCGGCTGGTAAAACGTCCGGATAGAGCGGTTCGTAATGACTTCGTCAATCCAATTGGCATCTCGTTCTTCCTTGAAAAATTGAACGGGCTTGAGCTTGTCCAGCCACTGCAAGGGATCATGCTTGTCCGCCCGCACGGCCCGGATATTGGCATATTCCAGATGCGCGGTCACATAATCGAGCATGGCGTTGAACAGAGATTCGTGCATCCAGTACAGCCGTGAATCGATTTTATCCCACTGATCCGCCGGGTATTCCGGCAAATAGGCATCCAGAAACGCGGAAGTTTCGCTCCCGCCAAAGTAGACCGTGTAGCCGCGCTCCCCAACGAAGCATTTCGAACAAAAGTTTTGCATGAAAAGCGCTCCCTATGTCACATAATGGATGGATTTACGTCTATCTTACTTAATAAAGGTTCTAATTTACAACCTTTAAGGATAAAATTTCATTTTAACGGGGAATCGGGGCTTGAAAACGGTTTTTACTTCCTAATTCCCCTGAAATCTCCTTAAACTATTTTCGCCGAATTCCCACTCCGGCGTTTTCAGACCGCCTCCTTCTTTAAGCGTGTACCACGGGCTTTGTGCGGGGTTTGCGGGATTGACCAAAATTTGCGTCTCCTGGGCGGGCGTGTAGCTTTGCGCCAGCATAAATAAGGTCTCCCCCGTCGACTTATTCACCGCTGTATCCACGACAATGACCGCATGTCCCGGAGACCCTCCGATAATGAACACATCTCCCGGCTTCACTTCGCTTTTTTTGACCGGTATCAGCTCTTTTTCCAACGATAACGTTCCCGCATAGGCGAAAACCACATCCATAAATTTGCGGAAACCCTCCTGGCTGTTATCGGGCCCACCGTTTTTTACCCACGATGCCTCATTTCCATTCATCTTAATTCGATATCCGTTCATCCATTTTGAATAGTCGGCTTTAAACCCGTTCACAAAGTTAAAATGAATCTCCCCGTACTGCTTCCGGTCGAATAAGTATTGGGCCCGCAGCAGCATGACCGCATCGGCGCACTGATGAAGATCGCGGCTGCCGATCAGGATATCGACCACAGCCTCGTAGACACCGGGCTTGTTTTTCTCGCGCCCGTCGAAAAGATGAACGACCGAGCCGTCCGGCTTCAGCTTCAGTCCGCGTAAAAACGCCGCAAAGCTTCCCGGCTCGGCCGGCGTGCGTTCGAATCCCTTCGGCGCTTTGAACCGCTCCTGTAAAGTAACGCCTTCCGGCGTCACAATGGCGGCGTTCTTTGCGGCAGTCCGTCCGGCTGCGGATTTCTCGCTCCCAGCCTCTTTCCCCGCCTGCTTGGCAGTCGGCTCGGAGGAACCGGCCGACTCGCACGCGGACAGCCCCAAGGACAGAACCAGCAGGCTCATCAGCGTACTTTGCTTCCATTTATCGCTATATAAGAAGGACATGTTCGCGGTCTCCTTTGAACTTTTTCTACATTATAATGCATTCTAGAATTTATTTACAAAAAATGAAATCTAGGGTATTCACAATAAGTTGAAAGAGATTGCTCAGGCATACCGGATTTGACTCTCCACTTTGACGCCGGGACGACTTAAGCCGTCCTTTGTATCCTGCTCACACGTCACCGGTCCGCTTCTTTACGGGATACCTCAACCTCTGCCCGAAGCTCTCCCGCAAAATATTTTCCTCCTCCCGCCGCTCTGTGTTCTCTTCTATTCCGCTGAACCTTTACATAAGATTTGAAAAATAACTTGAAAATTGACGCTTGACGTTTTGAAGCTCCGGTAGTACGATACATATCATTAATCCCGACTAAACTTATGAGCATTAAGGGGGAACAGGCTTCATGAATAACAACTTGATCAAAGCTTTCGAGACCAACTGGATTTCCCTGGTTGTTTCTCTCGTTATTATCGGCTTTCTTTATTTCTTGGCCAAAAAACGCGTCAGCTTCGGCTACCGCGTCCTGATCGGTCTTGGTATCGGTCTTATCGTAGGGTTCATCTTCAACACCTACAAACTCGACGCGAAAAGCGTCAGCACGATCGGTACGATCTACGTCAATCTCATCAAAATGATGGTCATTCCGCTCGTAGTCGTGCTCGTCATCAACAGCATCGCCGGTCTTTCCAACCTTGGGCAGCTCCGCAAAATCGGACTGAAAACGATCGCGCTGTTCCTGACGACCACCGGTATCGCAGCCTTGATCGGACTGCTCGTCGCGCTCGTGTTCAATCCGGGCTCCGGCATTCCGCAAGGCACGCTTAAAGATTTCAAACCGAAAGAAATCCCGACGTTCTCCCAGGTTATCCTGGATCTCGTTCCGTCGAATCCTTTCAATGAAATGGCGACCGGCAAAGTCGTTCCGGTTCTGATCTTCGCGATCTTCGTGGCTGTCGCCATCGTTCATATCGGCTCCAAGAAACCTGAAGCCGTCAAGCCCGTGAAGGAACTGATCGCTTCGCTGGCTCAAGTGCTTCACCAGGTGATCAAGTACGTCATCCGCCTGACTCCATACGGCGTATATGCGCTGATCGCGGCTATGGCCGCCAAGTACGGCGTGGATACCCTGAAGCCGCTGATCATGCTTATTCTGGCCACGTACACGGCGCTTCTGCTTCACTTCATCATTACGTTCGGCGGTCTGGTTACGTTCGTAGCCAAGGTCAACCCGTTCAAGTTCTTCCGCAAGGCTTACCCGACGATCGCCGTTGCTTTCACGACCCGCAGCAGCTACGCGACACTCCCGGTTAACCTGGAAGTCCTGACGAAAAAACTGCGCGTATCTCCGCGTATCGCCAGCTTCGTGGCTCCGCTCGGCGCAACGATCAACATGAACGGCTGCGGCGGCGTATGGCCCGCTGTCGTTGCGATCTTCGTCGCAGGCGTCTATCACATTCCGCTGAGCGTGTCCGATTACATTCTGATCGTGCTCGTCAGCATGATCTCCTCCGTCGGCGTTGCCGGCGTGCCCGGACCGGCCGCTATCTCGACTACGGTCGTCCTGACCGCTCTCGGTCTGCCGCTTGAAGGTCTCGGCCTGACTCTCGCGATCGACGCGATCGTCGACATGGGCCGTACGGCTATCAACGCGACGGGTACTACGGTGTCCACGCTGATCGTGGCCAACTCCGAAGGCGAATTCGACCGCGCGTCTTTTGACCGCGACGAAGAGGATGAGTTGGAATTGAACCCGGCTTAAGCGGGACGTTAATAAAGGGCAGACTCCGGTCTGCTCTTTTTTTATTTGGCCCTATCGCATGAAATCGAGAGAGGACGGAGGACCGCCCCTACCCGGTTCTTTTCCCCCTGTGTTCTTTTTCGCTGACTGCAAAACCGGTACGGTGTTGTTAACATCGTGATTCCCTGTTTAAATATACAAAAGAGAGGGCCTCAGGCCGATAATGGGTATGTCTGGGAGGCAGCTAAGCAATACTAACATCAACTCTGTATGGAGACAGGAGACACAGATACGCTTATGAGAAAAATTGGGTCCATTTACGCCCGTGACATCCGAAACATCGCGACCAATTGGGTGGCCGCCGTCATCATTTTGGGACTTGTATTTCTGCCCTCGCTTTACGCGTGGTTTAATATCGAAGCTTCCTGGGATCCCTACGGTCAGACCGGGGGCATTGCCATCGCGGTCGCCAATAACGACGAGGGAGCCACGCTGCGCGGCAAACAGCTGAATCTGGGGAACGAAATCGTGGCCTCGCTCAAAAAGAACGAAAAGATCGGCTGGACCTTCGTCGACGAGAAAGAAGCGATGAAAGGCGTCAACCACGGGGAGTATTACGCCAGTATTATTATTCCCGCCGATTTTTCAGCCAAAATCGCTACCGTGCTGACCGATGATCCGCAAAAAGCGGACATTCTCTACTACGTGAACGAGAAAATCAACGCCGTCTCGCCGAAAATCACGTCCAAAGGGGCCACGGGCGTCATTGACGAGGTCAGCCGCAACTTTATCAAAGTGGCAAACGGAACGATTTTTCAGATCTTCAATGAGATCGGTGTCGAGCTCGAAAACGAACTGCCGACGATCGAGAAAGTGAAAACGCTCGTTTTCAAGCTGGAAACGGTATTCCCCGAGCTTAATCAGGCTGTCGGCGTCGCACTGGACGATGTGCATAAGTCGAATGACATTGTAAAAAAAGCGCAGGATAACCTGCCGATCGTTACCCAGCTTGCCAAAGACGGAGAGGCATTCACCAACAAGCTGGGCGACTTCCTCGGCAAAGGCTCGGAGGCCGTCGAAGCGCTCGGTCCGAACATCAAGCAGGACCTCCTGCTGCTTCAGCAGACGGCGACGGCCACGCAGGAGCTGACCGGCATCCTGAAGGACGCCAACTTCGACCCCGCCGTCGCCAAGGCCGCGATCGACCGGGTCTCGCAGCGTCTCACGGTTGCGGTTGATGTGACGGACCGGATGATCGGCTTGTTCGAACAGTTGAACAAGTACACGGGCGGCAAAGTGATGCCGTTTGTGATCGACCGGTTGAAATCCGTGAAGGATCGATTCCAGCAGCAGCTGACCACGGTCGGCAAGATCAGGGACGCGATCGACAAAGGCGAGAAACCCGCCCAGGAGCTGGTCGATAACCTGAACCGCCTCTCGAAGGAAACGGCCGGCTTCATCGGCGACATTCTGGGCCGGTACGACAGCGAAATTCAGCCTCAGATTCTCCAAGGGATCGCCAAGGCGAAGAAGACGGCCCAGAACGCTCACACCGTACTGAGCGAAGCGGTCAAAAGCATCCCCGATCTGCAGAAAATTCTCGGGGATGCGGCGAAGGGTCTTGCCGTCGGGGACAAGGAGCTCAAAGAGATCCAGGCCCGTTTGCCAGAGGTAGAGACGAGAATTAAGGATCTGGCCGATAAAATCCGCGCCTTCGAGAAGGAAGGCAACCTGACGGAACTGATCGACCTTCTGAAAAACAACTTCGAGAAGGAAAGCGAGTTCTTCTCGGAGCCGGTACAGCTCAAAGAAAACAAGCTGTTCCCGATTCCGAATTACGGTTCGGCCATGTCGCCTTTCTTCACGACGCTTTCCCTGTGGGTAGGCGCTCTGCTTCTCGTCTCGCTGCTGACGGTAGAAGTGCATGAGCCGGGCTATAAGAGCTACCAGGTGTTTTTCGGCCGCTATTTGACGTTCGGCACGCTGGCCGTTATGCAGTCGCTGATGGTCACGCTGGGCGACATGTTCATCCTGAAAACCTATGTCGTCGACAAACTGTGGTTTGTCCTGTTCGGAATGGTGCTCAGCGCGGTCTTTATGCTCATTGTGTACACGCTCGTCTCCGTATTCGGCAATGTCGGCAAAGCGATGGCCATCGTGCTTCTCGTGCTGCAGCTGGCAGGTTCCGGAGGTACGTTCCCGATTCAGGTGACCCCTCCGTTCTTCCAGGCGATCCATCCGTATCTGCCGTTCACGTACGGGATCAGCATGATGCGGGAAGCCGTCGGCGGCATCCTGTGGGACATTATCATGGAAGACTTGATCATGATGGCGGTTTACATCGGGATTACCCTGGTGATCGGATTGGCGCTTAAAAAAGTCATCAACAAATCCAGCGCCAAATTCATAAGCCGCGCCAAAGAAAGCAAGCTTATTCATTAGAAGCGGGACCTGCCTTCGGGCAGGTCTTTTTTCTGTGAAATTTAGAATGGGGACAGTTGATTTCCAAGGATTCTGTCCATTGACCCTTTCTGCAAATAGCCGTACACTAATCATTAGTCGACTAACTAATAAAGGAAGGAACAGAAGCCATCATGGATATTTACCAATCGGATTCCGTCCTGCAGATCTTGTCTCGGGTATTCAAGCTTCATCGCCGTCACCTGCACGAGCTGCTGCAGAATTACGAGGTTTACCCGGGGCAGCCGCCTCTGCTCATCCGCTTGTCCGAGAGAGACGGCCAAAGCCAGCACGAACTTGCCGCTCAAATGCGCGTAAAGCCCGCCACGCTTACCGTCATGATTACCCGGATGGAGAAAACCGGACTTCTCCGGCGCGGAGCCGACAGCAAGGACCAGCGGGTATCACGTGTGTATCTGACCGATAAAGGGCATCAGGCAACGACCGCCGTGAAACAAGCCCTCCGCGAAATCGAGGAAACGTGCCTGAAGGGGTTTCTGACGGAAGAGAAGCTTCTTTTCCGCCGTCTTTTGCTCCAAATGTATGAAAACTTGAAAGATATCGAGGAACAAACCGATTAGCCAGCAAATTAAAAGGAGGTGACCGCTCTGTTAGCTTTGAGCCGATATTTAAAACCTTACTGGAAAGCGGCCGTTCTCGCTCCGCTTCTGATGCTTCTTGAAGTATATATGGACCTGCTTCAGCCCAAGCTGATGGCCGACATCGTAAATCAAGGCGTAGCGGCCGGGGATCTCGCCACGATAAGAAACACGGGGCTGCTTATGCTCGGCGTGGCGCTGATCGGACTGATCGGCGGGGCCGGATGCACCGTATACTCCAGCATCGCTTCGCAAAATTTCGGCGCCGATCTGCGGGACGATCTTTTCCGGAAAACCCAGACATTCTCTTTCCGGAATCTGGACAAGTTCAAATCGGGGTCGCTCATTACGCGGCTGACCGGAGACATCGTGCAGGTCCAGACCCTCGTTCAAATGACCTTGCGTGTCCTCGTCAGAGCGCCTTTTCTCGCCATAGGCGGCGTCATTATGTCGTTTATGCTGAATCCGCGGCTTGCTTTAATTCTGGCTGCGGCCATTCCCGTTCTTTTTCTCGTGCTGTACTTGCTCATCCGCGTGTCCCAGCCCCTCTTCTTGAAGGTTCAGGAGAAGCTCGACCGGGTGAATACGGTCCTTCAGGAAAACCTGAGCGGAATCCGTGTGGTGAAAGCTTTCGTACGTTCCGATTTCGAGCGCAAACGCTTCGGCGAAGCAAACCGGGATTTCACGGATATCGCCCTGAAGGCGGCGCGGACGATCGCTTTGAACGCCCCTATCATGACGTTCATCATGAACGTCAGTTTGGTAGCCGTACTCTGGTATGGCGGCGCCCAGACTTGGAATCTTTCTTTTCCCGTGGGAGACCTGATCGCTTTTCTTAACTATGTAACCCAGGTTCTCACTTCCCTGCTTACCGTAGGCATGATGATGATGTTTGTTACAAGAGCGAGAGCTTCCGCCGGGCGCATTAATGAAGTTCTCGAAGCAGAGCCGGAGATCGCGGACAAGCCGGGCGCTTCCGCCGATGCCATCCGGGCGGGTCGTGTCGTCTTCGACCGCGTCTCTTTCGCTTACGACGAAGACGGCCGGGACCTGGCCCTTAGGGACATCAGCTTCACGGTCGAACCCGGTCAAACGCTGGCCATTCTGGGAGCGACGGGTTCCGGCAAGACTTCCCTCGTCCATCTCATTCCGCGGTTGTACGATCCCGCGGCCGGACGTGTCCTTATTGACGGAACGGACGTGAAGGACATCGCTCTGGCGCATCTGCGCAGCCGCGTAGGAATGGTCCTCCAGCAGGCCATCCTGTTCAGCGGCACCATCCGCGAGAACATTTCCTACGGCAGGCCGGACGCCACGCAGGAGGAAATCGAAGCGGCAGCCCGCGCGGCCGAGATTCATGCGTTTATCGCCGGTCTGCCGGAAGGCTACGACACCCTGCTCGGCCAGAGAGGCGTCAATCTCTCCGGGGGCCAGAAGCAGCGCATCTCGATCGCCCGCGCCCTGCTGGTCCGGCCGGCGGTCCTCATCCTCGACGATTCCACGAGCGCGGTGGACCTGGCGACCGAAGCCCGCATCCAGCAGGCGTTGAAAGAGCGGATGGCGAGCAGCACGTGCCTGCTTATCGCACAGCGCATCTCGTCGGTCGTCCACGCCGATCAGATTCTCGTGCTGGAAGACGGCCGGATCGCCGCTAGGGGCACACACGCCGAGCTGCTGGCCGCCAGTCCCGTTTACCGGGATATTTACAAATCCCAACAGGGAAGGGAGGAAGTCATCCATGGCGCATAAACCTCAAGACAACGGTTCCTCCGCGCCGGAGCCCCCGATGGGCCTAGGCGTAGGCGGTCCTGCCGGCCGGGGTCCGGTTCCCGGGGGCCCGCGCATGACGCAGAAAGTACGCGCCAAGAACACGGGCGCCACGCTCGGCAGACTGAGCCGGTATCTCGGACGCCAGCGCAAGGGACTGGCCGCGGTCGTCCTGCTGACCGTGCTCAGTGCCGGCGCCGGGCTGATCGCCCCTTATCTGCTCGGACGGGCCGTCGATGACTACATTATGCCGCGGGATTACGGCGGCCTTCTGAAAGTCTGCCTTCTTCTGCTCGGCATTTATCTGTTCAGCTCCTTAATGACCTGGTTTCAGACGTACGTTATGGCCGCCGTCTCTCAGCGCACGGTGCAGAACCTGCGCCATGACATCTTCGCTCATCTGCAGAAGCTGCCGCTGAATTTCTTCGACAGCCGGACGCACGGAGAGCTGATGAGCCGCACGACCAACGATATCGAGAACGTTTCGAACACGTTAAATCAAAGTGTCATTCAGCTCATGACCAGCGTGATTACGATTGTAGGCTCGCTTGTGCTTATGCTGTCCATGAACATCTGGCTCACGCTGGTCACGCTTCTTTCCGTGCCGGTGACCATTTATTTAACCGGGCAGATCTCCCGCCGGACCCGCACTCATTTCAAGGGCCAGCAGAAAAGCCTGGGCGAGCTGAACGGATTTATCCAGGAAACGATATCGGGCCAGAAAGTGGTTCAAGTGCTGCGCCGGGAACGCCAGACAGCCGCCCGTTTCAAAGAGATCAACGCCGAGCTGCGGGAAGCCGGAACGAAGGCGCAGATCTATTCGGGCATGGTAGGCCCCTTCAACAACGTGGTCAACAACTTCAGCTTCGCTCTTATCGCCGCAATCGGCGGATGGCTCGTAATCAGCGGCTGGACGACTCTCGGGGTCATTGTCAGCTTCTTGAATTATTCCAAGCAGTTCACGCGCCCGATCAACGATCTGGCGAATCAGTACAATCTGATCCAGTCCGGGATTGCCGGCGCCGAGCGGGTATTTGAAGTGCTCGATGCAAAGACGGAGTACCCGGACGCCCCGCAACAGGCAAAGGGCAGCTCCGCTGACGGCCGTCCTTGGAATGTGACCGGTGAAGTTGTTTTCGAAGATGTCTCCTTCTCTTACAAGCCGGGTTCCCCGATTCTTTCGGATATCTCCTTTACCGCGAAGCCGGGGGATACCATCGCTCTTGTCGGACCGACCGGAGCCGGCAAAACGACCATCGTCAACCTCCTCACCCGGTTCTATGAGATTGACGAAGGGGAGATCCGG
Source organism: Paenibacillus sp. GbtcB18 (assembly GCF_019091125.1). Lineage (NCBI taxonomy): Bacteria > Bacillati > Bacillota > Bacilli > Caryophanales > Paenibacillaceae > Paenibacillus > Paenibacillus sp. GbtcB18. The sequence continues at coordinate 283,913 of NZ_JAGXJX010000007.1, read as the reverse complement.
ATCGACGGAACCGATATCCGGGAGCTCGACAAGGACAGCCTCCGCGGCCAGCTCGGCATCGTTCTCCAGGACGCCTATCTGTTCTCGGACACGCTCCGCGAGAACATCCGGTACGGGCGGCTGGACGCCACCGACGAGGAAGTGGAGGCTGCGGCCAGACTGGCGAACGCCGACGGCTTCATCCGTAAGCTTCCTCAAGGCTACGGCACGCTGATGTCTTCCGAAGGCGGCAATCTCAGCCACGGCCAGCGGCAGTTGATCACGATTGCCCGCGCCATTCTCGCCGATCCGGCCGTCCTCGTTCTGGACGAAGCTACCAGCAACGTCGATACCCGGACGGAGATGCATATCCAGGAGGCGATGAGCCTGCTGATGAAAGGGCGGACCAGCTTCGTCATTGCGCACCGTCTCAGTACGATACGCGACGCCGATCTTATCCTCGTCCTTAACGGAGGAAAAATTCTAGAACGCGGTACGCACGAAGAGCTTTTGGCCGCCGGAGGGTTCTATTACGAGCTGTACAGCAGCCAGTTCCGTGACACGGTGTAAGTGCAGGGCACGACAAGAAACCTCCGGCCTCACTTATGAAAGTGGGGCCGGAGGTTTTTTCATAGAGCCAAGTCAACAAAAAAAGCCCCCACAGCCGCGATCATCCTCGTCCCCTCGGGGAGTACCGGAATGATGCGGCCGTAGAGGCCGGTCTATACTTTCGTGCAGCAATCGAACTCTTTACGCAAGTCCTTAATCGGCACCCGGATGCTTTCAGTCATTTATCGGTCACGGTCTGACGTGCCGTTAATCGTCTATACGCATCACTTCGAGCTTCAGGTACCGGTTCTTCTCCCGCTCCAGCACCGTAAATTTCACGTTGTCAAAGGTTAGGGATTCTCCTTCGGAGAGATCGTCGCGATGACCGTACAGCCATCCGCCGATGGTATCCCATCTTTCGGTTTCAAGCTCCACCAGCAGTCGGTCGTTTACGATAGGAACGGACACTTTACCGTCCAATACGAGGTGCCCTTCGCCTTTGACCAGAATCTCCGGCTCTTCCTTCATATCGAATTCGTCACGGATTTCACCGACGATTTCTTCCAGAATGTCCTCGATGGTAACCATACCCGAAGTGCCGCCGTACTCATCGATAAGAATCGCGATATGCGTGCCTTCCTTCTGCATCCTTTTCAGGAGCGCATTGACGGGAATGACCTCGGAAACCGCCATGACCGGCTGAATCAGCGTGGTGACGTCAAGCTCCTCGTCATCCTCATAAGCCAGGAAGAATTTCTTCGTGTTCACAATCCCGATCACGTTATCCTTGCTCTCTTCGACCACGGGAAAACGGGTATACTGCTGTTCTTTGATAATCGCCAGGTTCTCTTCCCGGCTCTTATTCGCGTACAGACAGATCATATCGGTGCGGGGCACCATAATATCTTTGGCGAGCATATTGTCAAAAGCAAAGATCCGGCTGACATAGCCGTACTCGGCCTGGTTAATTTTACCGCTTTCAAAACTTTCGTTAATAATAATCTGAAGCTCTTCTTCCGAGTGCGCTTCTTCATGTTCCGTTGCCGGCTTAATGCCGAATAGCTTGACAAGCTGGTTGGCGGAACCGTTCAGCACCCAGATAAAAGGATACATGACTTTGTTAAACCAGATGATCGGACGTGCGGTAAGCAACGCCACAGCCTCTGTTTTGCGGATAGCGATCGTTTTCGGAGCCAATTCGCCGATTACGACGTGAAGGAAGGTGATAATAATGAATGCGATAAGAAACGAAAGCAGTCCGGTTAACGATTCGTGCAAGTGTAAGGATTCGAAAACGGGATGCAAAATTTTCTCGACCGTCGGTTCACCCAACCAGCCTAAACCCAGAGACGTAATGGTAATGCCGAGCTGACACGCGGACAAGTATCCGTCCAGATTGGCAAGCACCTGCTTCACGGCCCTCGCGTTGCTTTTGCCTTCGGCGATCAATTGATCCACCCGGCTGCCCCGGAGCCGTACGACGGCGAATTCCACTGCCACGAAAAACGCGGAGAGTCCAATCAATAAGGCAATCATAAAAAGGTTTAACAGATAACTGTCACTTTCCATTTCGGTAATCTACTCCCTTAAACTAAAGATAACCATTCCTTACGTGGACTCTAGCCTTATGGTTTCATTTCTCGGTTCTAAAAAAACAACTTTTTTTGCGCCAATATATTGAAGACCGGAAACTGGACAAGACCTTCTGGAAAGTTATAGGATGAATAGGAATGACTTCAAAATAGAACGTTATTTCGAATAAAGGATTGGTTTAAAGATGAAAAAACAAGTTCTTATGCTCACTTCTACGCTCCTTCTGCTCGCGGGCTGCAATAGTGTGGGCGCGGGAGAGAAAATTGAAACCGCGGGAACTCCGGTTTCTACGGCCGTAACGCCCTCGTCCGGGACGGGCAAAACGTCTGCAACCGTTACGCCTTCATCAGGTACGGCAGGTACGACTGCCCCCGTCTCAACGCCCCTGGAGCTTCCATCCGTCACCCCGGTGTCTTCCATTCCGGCGAAGCCTCCGACTCAAGAGGAAAAGGGCAAGTCCGGAACACTTGCGGACGCAAGCGGGTCTATTGGCGGTGACGGTATGACGGCCTTCAATTTTAATGCCGGGGACGGTTTTCAGTTTTATCTGGAGAACAAAGGCACCCAACGCCTGTTTTATCGCGTCAACTATCCAAACGGACAAAAACAGGTAGAGAAGACGATTCTTCAACCCGGAGAGTCCCATTCGTTTGCTTATCAAAAAAGCAGTCCGGACCTGCCGGTACACGGGGTCTATACGGTGTACATGTACAACGATGACGGATCAATCATTGACTACGCGCTGGTCGTACGTATCTTAAATCTATAAAAAGAACCTCCAAACCGCTTGAATAAAGCGAATTCGGAGGTTCTTTACTATTTCTATATATTTAATGCAGGCTGCTCGAAGCCGAGTCGGCGCTGTAAGAAGCGCCTTCTCCTCGCTCTTTGCGGCCCATAAACGTTGAGATCCGCCGCTGCATCCATTTTTACAGTAACCAGCGATTTCGCACCTAGTCCCGCGTCATTTATACCCCTGCAAATGCTTGCTGAAGATATCAATCAGCTCCGGCGTTTCATCCAGTTTATATTTGCGGGCCGGCTGCTTATCTTGATCGAAATCCATATGGCTCCACCAAATCGCTGCTTTTATCTTGGGGTACTTCCCTATTTCCTCGAACATCCGTTTCACCCAGTCCGCTTTATCACCGCCGACCGAGCTTGAAGCAAATTCGGTAATCATCAGCGGCTGGTCGAACCACTGGCTGTATTGGTCGTATAAAGGCGCATATAATTCGTTGAAAGTGCTCCACTGTTCCCCCTCGTAGAACGTGCCCGTATTGTAAGCGGTAAGACCGACAACGTCTACGTAGGCATCTCCCGGATAATAAAGCAAGGGATGATTCCACTGGAAGCCTGGCTTTGACAAGTTGTTGGGGTTCCATATCCACAGCACATTGTCCACGCTGTTTTTCTCGAAGATGTCGTGCAGGTATCTCCAAACTGCAGTATAAATTTCAGGGTCCTTGGAATTATGGTAAGCGGAATAAGGAACCCAGTCCCCGTTCATTTCATTATTCAACCGGAACAGCAGTGGATGGCCGAACGCTTTGATATCCTGTGCGTATTTCGTAAAGTAATCGTCATACTTGCCGTTCAAAATGTCGTACATCACGCTGCGATTATCTTGGCCGTATTCCAACGTTTGAAGCGTCAACTCTACCAGGCGATTATCATCTCGCGCATTCTGCATAGCGTCTGCCGGAAACCCGGTAGACAGCGATTTGTATAGGGTCAACAAACTGAACGTATAATCCAGCTTCTGCTCCAGCGAATGAAGCTTGTCCATTGTTGCCGGAGCAGTCGGCTCAAAAATACCCCATTTCAACTTGTCACCCGTAAACAATTGACGATAAGCTTCTGCAGTCTCCTTATTCGTTTTTAATGCCTCTTTTTTTGTCACTTTGCCGATTTCCAGCAATCCCTTAGGTTGAATGAGGCGGAATGATTCTACGATATCCATGTCATTATCGATTGGTTGCGAAGATTTGATGAGAATGGTGTAGACTTCCTTGTCGTTTTTGACAATTTCCGCACTGGCATAGTAAGGCTTATCGTTTTCCACATGCTTCAGCTTATCGCGGTCCCATTTCAGCAAATGGACGGATAAACCGGAAATCGTCTTTGTTTCATTTTTTGTAACACGATGATCCTTGGTATTCTCGATAAACCGGTTGCCATACCCTATATACGTTTCCGCATTAGAAACGGTATCGTTGAAGTTATCGTAATACACATCGATCTGGGTGTTCTCATCGAAAAAGCGTGTCCTGACGGCAGCCAAAGCACGATCGATTTTCATCTGCTTCGGGTATTTTATTTCAAATCCGTAAGGCGAATGGGTATAAACAGCCATATGATCGGGTACGGTAACAAACCGAATAATAAGGAAACCGATCCACATAACAAAAAGAACTTTTAAAATAACGATCGTTTTTTTAAACTTCATAATTGTTTCACCGCTCCCAGAAACGAATTCCAGTCCTTCTTTTCGACTCGGCACCTCGAAAAATAGTGTTTGATTATAGAATGACTAATCAGAATACGTCTGGCGGCTCTGCCTCCTTGTGCCCTTCGCTCTGCCCCTTCAATTGACGCAGCTGTTCTTCGTACAGCGACAAGGTTTGCGCAAGCGTAATTGTCCGATCCGTTAATGCCGAAACGACCAGCGTAACATGCAGTAAGATGGACATGATGGCCAAAATAGCCAGCACATAAAGAAGAGAAGGCGCGTAAGACACCTGCAATATTCCGGCAATCCGGTCCAAGCCCTTCGGAAACAGAGAGACGAGCATCATCAAGCCGCTTAATCCAAGCCACAGAAGCGAATATTGCTCTCTCAGCCTCTTTTTACGAATCAGACCGAGAATGACAAGAGAAAAAGCCAGACTCAGCGCAAAACAAATATAAAATATCGATGCGGTCATGCCGGTCCCTCCGCTCTCGACCCGCGGGATTGCAGCAGCAAAATGGCTAGCGTGACCTTGATCATGTAGTACACCGATTTCAGCGCCGTTATGCTCGATTGCCCACACAACCGGGGACGCATGCTGACCGGGCATTCAACGAAGCGGAGCCCGTGCTTGTGCAGCAGAATGATTGCCTCCACCTCGGGATAATCTGTCGGATAATGATCTGCGAACAATGCGATCGCCCGGCGGCCGCAAAGGCGGAAACCTGATGTTGTATCGGTTGCCTTACGGCCGGTAAGCCGCGAAACGAGTATGGAGAGGAAACGAATACCGATCAGTCTCGTCCGCGTGGACTGGTAACCCTGCTTATCGAGAAAGCGGGAGCCTACGGCCATATCCGCTCCGCTTTTCGATAAAGCTTGCATCAGCTTGTACAACTCTGCCGGATCGTGCTGGCCGTCCCCGTCAATTTGCACGGCCATATTATAGCCGCCGCTTAGCGCATAACGGTATCCCGTTTGTACAGCCCCTCCGATACCAAGGTTATACGGCAAATTCAACACGGCGACGCCGGTTTGCCGAGCCCGCTCCAGCGTATCGTCCTTGGAGCCGTCGTTGACTACGACGATGTCCGCATGCGGGACGTGTGTCCGGATATTATTGATGACTTGTACGATTTGTCCGGCTTCGTTGTAAGCCGGCACGATAATCAGCATATTATTGTCAGACTGGGAATGCTGCATCGTTATCCCCCCTTGTTTTTCCTGTAAAGCGCCTGCGCCATTTGTCATAGCTCCAACACACAACGTTGATGACGACAATACAATCGACGATTATGATGAGCGGCATTGACATCACGTTGTAGCGGTATTCCGGCACGAAAGCCAGCCGGATCAGCGTCATCGTGACAACGATGACGACGAGCAGAGTCGCCGTCTGCTTCCTGCGGCAGGCTAGTGCCAGCGCAGCTGCCAATCCGAAGAAGACCAACCAGCGGTGAAAGTCATTGGGATTAACCGCGCTCGGCAGTATATTATCGTAGGGATGATGGCCACCGCCCAAATACGCACTGCCATATATGTGCTCTAGCTTACCGATCGTATACCACTTGATATAGACTTCGGGTTGCGTCGAGAAGCCCTTCTTCAATCGTTCGACAGCTACCTCCATCTCCGTTTTGCCGCTCGGATCGACTAGGTTGTCGTCATAATTTTTATCCGGATATGTGCCCGCCTTGAACGGGTTGGCTTGAGTCGCGGTAACGACCAGCTCATTAAGCGTGACGACATTACGGACCCACCACGGCATAAGGACAAGCGCAAGCCCTGCCGCCGAACAGGCAAATAGCTTTAACAAACGTTTCGTATCCCGCTTCCACAACCAGTAGAACAAATAGTTCGCAAGAAGCAATGGCATAAATTCCGGCCGGACGAGAACGGTCAGTCCCAGCAGCAGCCCAGTAACGAAGGCAAGTCGCCTAGACGGCGCCCGGAACATCCGTATTTGCGCATATATGAAGGCAAGCATAAAGAAAATGCCGAGCACTTCCGTCAACACCGCTCCGTTCGCCCAAACGAGAGGCGGATATACCGCTGCGATGAATGCGGCCAGTAGTCCCGCGATGTCATTCGACAGCTCTTTCGTCATTCGGAAAATAAGCCAAAGCGAAGCCAAACTGAATAGCATCTGTACGTAACGGACCCAAGGCAGCGGGTCATGAACTTGGTAATCGACAAGCTTGTAAACCGCCGCCAAAAAAAGCGGGTAGCCCGGCGCTATTTTCGCATTCGGCTTGGTATCGCCATACGCATAAATCCCGTCCTCCAGCAATTGTCTCGTCATCGTATCGTAATTGACCGCATCGGGGGACATTCCATGCTCGACGGACCGCAGAAAATCGACCCGCAGCCACCCCCCCACGATCAAAATAACAAGCAGCGCCACTCCGGCCACTATTTTTCGCCGCATTTCTTCATCACCCTCCGATTCATTCTTGCAGTATACAAGAGCGAAATTAACAACCGATAAGGAGCCACTTGCGAACCGCTTAAACTATTCTTAATAAAATTTAAGAGCTTTCCCCGCCCATTCGACCCCCTAAAGAAGCGCAAAAAAAAAGCCCGTCAGTAACGGCCTTTGTCTTCTATATGATCTATTTCGTTGGCAGCTATAAGGGCAACCCTGCTTCGAACACCGCTTGCCCGCGACTCTCCGTCTGTAAAAAAAAACCGGACCGCTCGAATAAAGCGATCCGGAGGTATTTTGCACTCCTTGGGTTAATGCAGGCTGCTCGAAGCCGAGTCGGCGCCGTAAGAAGAGTCTTCTCCGCGTTCTTTGCGGCCCATAAACGGCCACCAGTTGGCCGGTCCGAACATCCGCACCATGACCGGGATAAACAGCGGCAGCATGATAAGCGCGTACAGGAACAGTCCGCACAGTACAATCGTGGCGATCTGCAGCAGGGACATGACGCCCGAAGGCAGCATGGCCGCAAAGGTTCCGCCCAGGATGAGGGCGGCGGACATAATGACCGTCCCCATGTTTTTCATCGCTTCCAGAATCGCCTGCTGCGGAGACAGATGACGGTATTCTTTGAACCGGTCCATGAGGAAAATGCTGTAGTCGATTCCGAGCGCCATCAGCATCACGAAACCGAAGAACGGAACGGCCCAGGAAATCCCGGAGTATCCGAGCATCCGCACGAAAATCACTTCCGTAATCGCCATGGACGTGTAGTACGTCAGCAGGAGCGAAAGAATCAGATAGATCGGAATGACAATCGAACGGAACAGGACGATCAAGATAAGCGCGATCCCGATCAGCATGAGCATCGCGGTACGCGAGTAGTCCGCTGCGGAGATGTTTTTCAAGTCGTTGTTCATGCTTGTCACACCGTCTACGGCATAAGCCGCATTCTGGAGCGGAGTTCCTTTAACGGCGCGTTCCACTGCCGCCGTAAGCTCTCCGGACTGCTCCAGCGTCTTGACTTCGTACGGGTTGCCTTCGAAGATGACTTCGAACTTCGCGATCTTGCGGTCCTTGGACATGTACGCATCAAGCGAAGGCTGGAACTCCGCTCCGGAGATGACGTCCTGCGGCATAAACCAGCCGCTGATCTGCTTGTTCGGCGCGGCCGACAGCTCCTTCAGGTAGTCCTGAGCGGATTTCAGGCCGCCGGATACTTGCGACAAGCCGTTTACGCTCTTGTCGAGGCCGCCCGTCAGCTCGCCGAGCTGGCCGTTCAGTTGGGCGAAGCCCTGCTGAAGCTCTTTCTGCCCGCTGTTCAGCTTGTCGAAGCCCTTGGTCAGCTCGGGCAGCTTCGCGACGATCTGGCCTTGGCCGTCGGCCGCCTGATCAATGCCCGCCTGCAGCTTGGCGATGCCGTCGGAGAGCTGAGCCAGCCCCTGCGCGAGTGCAGCCTGCCCGGCTGCGGCCTTCTCGAAGCCCGCGTTGGCCTGCTGAAGGCCCTGGTTGGCACCGGCAAGCTGCTGGTTCAGCTGCTTCAGCCCTTCGCCGAGCTGCGCCGCGCCCGTCTGAAGCTGGGTCACCACGCCCTGCGTCTTGAGGAAGTCGGGGTCCGACTTCAGCTCGGGGTACTTCTGCGCGAGGCCACCCAGCCCCTTGCCGACATCGCCGAGCCCTTGGGCCAGGCCGGAGGCCTGCGAGGCGACGTCGCCGTAAGCTTGGGTCAGCTGGCCGAGGCCGCCGCCGACCTGCTTGTAGCCGGCAAGCAGGTCATTGCTCGCCGCGGCGAGCTGATCCGCGCTTGCCTTGGCCTGCGCGAGGCCCGAGCGGAGCTCTCCCGCACCGGCGGAACCGCTGCGCAGGCCCGCCTCCAGGCGCTCCAGCCCGTCGCCGAGCTGCACGACGCCCGTCTTGAGGGCGTTCGTGCCGTCCACGAGCTGCTTCGCGCCGTTAGCGGCCTCGTTGAGCTTAGGCGCATTGGCGCTCAGCGCACCGCTCGCTTCGGAGAGGCCTTTGCCGATCTCTCCGAGGCCGTCGCCGCTTTTGCCGATGCCGCCCTCAAGCTTGTCGACCTGGTTCGATACCTGCAGATCGTCAAGCGGCTCTCCCGTCGGACGGGTTACGCTGCGGACGTTCTTCACGCCGTCGACCTTCGCCAGCTCGCGCGTGATCTGCTCGACCGCCGCCAGCCCTTCCGAGTTATTGAGCGGCTTGTCGGTTTTCACGACGACGGTCGAAGGAAGCGTATCTCCGGGGCCGAAGCTGGAGGAGATCAGGTTAAACGCTTTGACCGAATCGTATTTCTCCCCGATTTCATCCAGGGAGTTAAACGAGGTCGACCCCTTGTACGCCACCAGGAAAGGAACGATAATGACCGCGAGGATCACTAGGGACCACAGCGGTTTTTTTAACGAAAAAGAACCTACGGCGCCCCACAGGCGGCTCGGTTTATGCTCCAGGGAGCCTCTGGCCGGCCAGAAAATCACTTTGCCCAGAACAGCCATAAAGAACGGCACGAGCGTGACCAGCGCAAGCAGCATCACGGCTACGCCGACCGCAACCGCAACCGCCGACCGGTAAAGGACGAAGGTCGAGAGACCGATGGAAGCGAATCCGACCAGAACCGCGAGACCCGAGAAAAATACGGTCCGTCCCGCTGTCCGGTACGTGGCGAGAATCGCCTCCGTTTTATCTCCGGAATGGGCAAGCTCTTCCTTGAAGCGGGAAATGAGCAGAATGCAGTAATCGGTCCCGATCCCGAATAAAACGGCGACGAGGAATATCTGCGTAAAGTTCGACAGCGGGAAATCCGCATATTTCACGAGAAAAGCCACAACGGATTGCGAGACCAGATAGCTGAAGCCCACCGTCAAAAGCGGAATAAACGGCGCTACGGCCGAGCGGAATACGATGAAGAGAATGGCCAGGATGAAAATAACGGTGATATACTCCGTTTTCTTCAGCCCCTCCTGGGAGCTTGCCATTACGTCTTCCTGGATCAGCCAGTTTCCGGTGTAATAGTGCTCCACCTTAACGTCGGAAACCGTTCCGTACAGCGCGTCGCGGACTTCTTTGGCTTCCCGGCCGTCTTTGGCCGTGTTCACCAGCACGAGTACGGTTTTGCCGTCCTCGGACACCATCTGCTTTTCCAGTTCCTTGTTGTCAAAATGCGTCATCACGCTGCTGACGCCCGCGGAATCCTTGGCGTTCTTGAGCTTGTCGACCCCGCGCTTGATCTCGTCAAGCTGGGCCTGCGTCAGTTTCTCGGTTCCGTGAAAAACGAGAACCGAGGACCGTTCTCCCTCCGCCTCCGGAGAGCCTTTCTTCATTTCCTCGATCAGTTTGGCCGCCTTCGTGGAGGAATACCCTTCCGGTACGGTAATCTGCCCTTTCTCCCGGACCAGCGATTCCATGTTCGGCGCCGTCAGCATCAGACCCGCCGCTACGGCGATCCACAGCACCAATACGAGCCATCTGAGCTTTAATACGGTTCTCATCCCTTGTGTCTGCTCCCCTCATCCGGCTGCTGGACCAAAACGTCCGCCAGTTTCTCAAAGGTCTCTATAAACGTTATTGCTTCCTGCCCGTCAAAATGTTTAATCACGCCGGCCAATAATTCCTGAATGCGAAGCCGCATGTCGTTCACGGCCGCGGTTCCCTTGTCCGTCAGCGCCAAATAAGTCACTCTGCGATCCTTGTCGTCCGGCAGCCGGGCAATAAGTTCCTTGTCGACAAGACGGGTGATAATCGCCGTAATGGAGCTCTTTCCGACGCAAAAAATTTCCGCCAGCTCAGAAGAGGTACATTGGCCCCGGCGCTGCAAATAACGGAGGGTGGCGTACTGCTCCTGCGTCAGCTCTTCCGGCATCCGGTCCTTAATCATGGCGTTGAGCCGCCGGTTCACCGTAAAAATCGTGCTTTCGTAACGGTCGATAATCTGTGACAATAAGTTTTCGTCCATAATAACCCCTTTCGATGTTCCAGCTGTGCCTTCTATATAGTTCTATTATCATATAGTTCTACTATACAATTATTCAATGAGAGAACTATAACAAATATTGCCTGGGCCGTCAACAAAGCCCGGTGAAGGAATACTGCGGTTATCTTCATTGGGGCAGCCAAATACCAAAAAGACTCCTCGTCCCGGAAGACCGCTGTCTGTCCGACAGGCTCTTCCGGCAAGGAGTCTCTTGCCTACCTTATTTCATCCTTCAATCTCGTCTGCCGTTATCAGCGGACAAGCTCGGGAGTTTTTTCGTCAATCGGCACAGTCGCGTCATGCAGATCCCGCTCCAGCTCTGCGGTATAAGCGGCGCGCTGCTCTTCCGTCCAGTTGAACCGGGATGCCATGTAATGGATCACCGGATCTTTCCAGGCTCTCACCCACTTGATGTTGAAGAACACCGCGCCCGTCCGGCGGACGAAGAAATCCGAAGGCTTCACGGTCATTTCCTGCTCGATGGAATACACGAGCGCACCGAACAGCGCGGCCGGCATCCGGAACGTCTCCGCTTCCGCCCGCTTCGTATCGATCAGACGATACACTTTGTCGATGTTGGAGCCGTAGCGCTGGGCAAGCAGACGGGCTTCCATCACCGTCAGCCCGATCTTCTGCCCTTCCGCGACCTTCTGCTCCACGAACTGCGGGTAGCGGACGGACCCGCCTACGTCGCCGCCCGCAATGGGAAGCGTTCTCGTCCGGCATTCCGACACCTGAATGCCGCCCTCTTCCTGAAGCTGGCGGACGACCAGGTCCACGACCGTCTCGGCCATTTTCCGGTACCCGGTCAATTTGCCCCCCGCAATGGAGATCAAGCCGGAGTCCGAAACGAAGATTTCGTCCTTGCGCGAGATCTCCGAAGGGTCCTTGCCCTCCTGGTGAATGAGCGGACGGAGACCGGCCCAGCTGGACTCGACGTCCCCCTCGGTCAGCCGGAGGCTCGGGAACATCTCGTTGGCCGCACGGATGATATACGTCCGGTCTTCCGTGGTCATGACCGGATGAGCGATATCCTCCTTATAGTTCGTATCGGTCGTGCCGATGTAGGTTTTGCCGTCTCTCGGAATGGCGAACAGCATTCGGCCGTCCGGCGTATCGAAGTAAATCGCCTGCCGCAGCGGGAACCGCTCCCCGTCGAAGACAAGGTGGACGCCTTTCGTCAGACGAAGCGTCTTTCCTTTCTTCGAGCCGTCGCGCTCGCGGAGAGTGTCCACCCACGGTCCGGCCGCATTGACGATCCGCTTCGCCCGGATCAAGTGCGTTTCACCGGACAACTGGTCGGCCACGCGGACGCCGGTCACCCGGCCGTTCTCGTACTCGAAAGCCTCCACTTTCGCATAGGACACGGCCTGCACGCCGAACTCGACGGCTTTCTTCATCACTTCGATCGTCAGACGCGCATCGTCCGTACGATATTCGACGTAGTAGCCGCCGCCTTTCAGATGCTTCTCCTTGAGCAGCGGCTCTTTATCCAGCGTTTCCTGCGGGCTCAGCATGCTGCGGCGCTCGCTCTTCTTCACGCCGGCCAGGAAATCGTATACCCGCAGGCCGATGGACGTTGAGAAAGCCCCGAACGTTCCGCCCTGATAGAAGGGCAGCAGCATCCATTCGGGCGTCGTTACATGCGGGCCGTTCTCGTATACGATAGCCCTCTCCTTGCCGACTTCCGCCACAACCTTGACTTCCAGCTGCTTCAGGTAACGCAGCCCTCCGTGGACAAGCTTGGTCGAGCGGCTCGACGTACCCTGCGCGAAGTCCTGCATATCGACCAGCGCCGTTTTCAGTCCCCGGGACTGGGCATCGAGTGCAATCCCCGCGCCCGTAATGCCTCCGCCGATCACGAGCACGTCAAATATCCGGTCTTCCATTCTCCATAGGTTTTCTTTTCTTGTATCTCCCGAAAAAGCTGTCTCCATGTTGCTCTCCCCTCTGAGATAAACAAAAAAACCACAAACATGCCGGCTACGTCCCTAGGACGTAACGGCTGTCGTGGTTTCTCCTGATCTCCAACCAAATGTATGAACTTATGTGATCATTTTACCATATTCCATCCGAACTTGAAAGCAATACGGCCAAAACGGGCTCACGCCTGATAGTGTTTCCAAAGCGAGCTGTCCGAGGTTGTCACGGCCGTGGCGCCCGCCTCCAGCGCGTTCTCGACATCGCTTACGGTCCGGATCAAGCCACCTGCAACAATTGGGATGCCGGTAGCTTCGCCGACCTCCTTGATGATGTGGGGCATGACTCCCGGGAGGACCTCGATGTAATCCGGCTTCGTCCTCTCCAGAAGCGTGTAGCTTTTGCGAAGGGCGCTGGAATCGAGGAGAAAGAGCCGCTGGATCGCCAGCAGTCCGTTCTCCTTCGTCTTCATGATGACGCTCGCACGCGTCGAAATCAGCCCGGTGGGCTTGATGTATTGGCAGAGGTACTCCGTCGCGTACTCGTCGTTCTTCAGCCCCTCCACAAGATCCACATGCAGAAGCGGCTTTTTGCCGTGGGATTTCGCCAGGTCCACAAGGCTTTTCAGCATGCCGATATGGCAGTCGAGCAGCACGATGTACTGGAACGGAGATGTCAGCAGCTTCTCCAGATCCTTGATTTTGCGAACAGCGGGCAGAACCCTCTGGTTGTTAAACGACATGGGCTTAACTCCTTTACTGCGGACTTACGAGCTGATCGTTTCGACCTCAACGGCCACCACGTCCGTGATGTGCTTGATCTTGGAATAAATGACCGTGGTCCGGTGCCTCTCCGGCGCGGAGACGACCAGCTGGATTTGCCTCAGTTCGTCCTTCAAGTCCTTGATCTTGATGTGCTTCACTTTCAGGAACTCCTGGTGAAGCTCGTCGATGACGTAGGAAAGGTCGGCACTGGGGCTTACAATGATAAGAATGGCCAGGTTCCGCTCGCTCAGCTTGCGGGGCCCGAACCATTTGAAGAAGAGCGGAATCAGGTTGATCGCCATAATGATCAGCACGACCGCCGTAGCCGCTTCCTTGTAAAAGCCCGCGCCCGCGGCGATTCCGAGCGCCGAAGCCGCCCATACCATCGCCGCGGTAGTCAGGCCGGAGATGATCTCGTTGCTGCGCCGCAGAATAACTCCGGCGCCGATAAAACCGACGCCGCTGATGATCTGCGCGGCCAGACGCATCGGGTCCATATTCGTCGTCCCGGGAATGGCATACTTATGGACGGATTCGATGGACACGATGGTAATCAGACAGCTGGCAACCGAGATGACCATGCTCGTTTTGAGACCGAGCGGTTTATGCTTGAGCTGGCGGTCGATCCCGATAAAGGCTCCGAGGATGAGCGCCATAAAAAGCTTTTGAAGAAAAATGTAACTCATGCTGTACTCACTCCGCCGCTCCGCCTTGGAGCAAATCTTTCAGTCGGCCGGGATAATCGGTGATGATCCCAGACACCCCTTTGCCGGTCAATTCCTTTAAATCTTGGATTTCGTTCGCCGTGTACGGATACACTTGCAGTCCGTTCTCCGCTGCCTTCACGACATCTTCCGCATCAATCGCCTTGTAATGGGGATGCAGGGAATAGACTTCCACATCGAAGCTGCGCGCGTATGCGGTCGGGTCCAGCAGGTTATTGGCATACAGCAGACCGATTTTCGCCTTGGGCTCGATCAGCTTTAGGCGTCTGAGGCATTTGTGATCGAAAGAGGAAGTCACCACGTTGTCGATCCGCCCGCGTTCATTCAGAAAATCCGCCAGCTTCTGTTCCATGCCGTTACCGGGCGCCTTGATTTCGACATTGATCATGATCGAGTCGGGCACCAGATCGAAAACTTCCCCCAGTGTAGGCACTTTCTCCCCTTTGTAGGCTTCCGAGTACCAGGAGCCGGCATCGGCTTCTTTGATCTCGGCCAGCGTTTTCTCCGCGACAGCTCCCTGTCTGTCCGTGGTCCGGTCCAGCGTATGGTCATGGATCACGATCAATTCACCGTCGACGGACAGATGGACGTCAAGCTCAATACCCTCGCAGCCCTGCTCGAGTCCCAGCTTGAAAGCGCCGAGCGTATTCTCGGGTGCCATTCCTCTGGCCCCGCGATGCGCGATAATCATCGGTTTGTTTGCTGTCATGGTAATTCCCTACTCCCTCCGAAGCGTCGTTGTAATGGAATCTGTGGACGTAATCCGCCGTCTTCCTAAGTGTACTTCTCTTTCCGGGATAAAATATCCTCTCGCGGACAATTCCATACGGCTTTACCAAATCGTTACATTACCCATTGCGGCGAATAGAAAAAACACATAAGCCACCTGTCGCCAGACAAGCAACTTATGTGAG
Organism: Paenibacillus sp. GbtcB18; assembly: GCF_019091125.1. NCBI lineage: Bacteria > Bacillati > Bacillota > Bacilli > Caryophanales > Paenibacillaceae > Paenibacillus > Paenibacillus sp. GbtcB18. The sequence goes on along the minus strand of NZ_JAGXJX010000007.1, from coordinate 268,613 downwards.
TCTCCTAGTCTCCGTCACATAGTATTAACTTGTACCCTATCATAGTTCGGTCCGGTTCATCTGTCAACGGATTTCCGGCCTATTTTTAACAAAGAAATGGAAATTTACCCAGCTCTATCCCGTCTATTATTTGACGGTTTTGTTGTACTTCTCGATCTTCGACGTGATATCCTTCGCGGCCGCATCTAAAGCGTCCTTCGGAGACTTCTTGTTGTTCAGCACTTCCTCGATCGCCCCTTCGACAATCTGTCTGGCTTCCGGGAATACGCCCATGACGGCGCCCTGAGTAGCCGTGTTCAGCTTCGTTTGGTGCAGTTGGTCGACAGCAGTCTGGAACTGCGGGAAGTTTTTCATGTTGTCTTTGACGCTCTGCTCGTCATACGCCTTCTTCGTGATCGGGAAGTAGCCGGTGTTGATGTGCCAGTACGCCTGCTCTTTAGGCGAAGTCAGGAACTTGATGAAGTCCCAGGTCGCTTTCTGCTCGTCGTCCGCACGGTCATTCATGATCCACAGGCTCGCTCCGCCTACAACGACGCCTCCGTCTTTGGCGTTGGCCGGTTTCGGCAGGAAGCCGGTTCCGACTTCGAACTTGCCTTTGGAGCTGTCCACAAGACCCTTCAGGGCTGCCGTGGAATCGAGAATCATGCCGACTTGGCCGGCGGAGAAAGCTTTCTTGGAGTCGTCCGTCTTACGGCCCAAGTTGTTCATCGCTTTGCTGTCCACCATGTTCTTCCACCAAGTGAGCGTCTGGACGCCCGCTTCGGAATTGACGAGCGATTGGGTCGCCAGCTCTTTGCGGCCGTTGCCGTTGTTGATGTATTCCGCACCTTGATTGGCGAAAAACTGCTCCATAAACCAGCCGTAAATCGCGAAGTTACCGCCGGTCGCCTTGCCCGTTTTCGAAATGGCTTCGGCCGCTTTCTGAAACTCTTCATACGTGGCCGGCGGTTTTTCCGGGTCGAGTCCGGCCGCTTTAAACAAGTCCTTATTATAGTAGAGAACCGGATTGGACGTGTTGAACGGCATAGAGAACAGTTTGTCGTTAAACGTGTAGTAGCCGGTAATGTTCGGCTCCAGCTGCGTCAGATCGTATTTGTCCGCATCTATGAAATTTTGCATAGGGGTAACCATCTTGGAGTCGATCATGAAGCGGCTTCCGATTTCGTACATTTGGACGACGGAAGGGCCTTCTTTCGTACCCATCGAAGCTTTCAGCTTACTGAGCAGGTCGTCATAGGAGCCCTGGAATACCGCTTCCACTTTAATTTTGTCTTGGGAAGCGTTGTAATCGGCCACGAGCTGGTCGACGACTTTCGTGTTGGCTCCGCCCATGGCGTGCCAGAAAACGACTTTCTTCGGTCCGCCGGCGGAACCGCTGTCCGCGCCTCCTTTGTCGCCCGTACCGGCGGTATCCGATCCGCCGCAGCCGGCGGAGACGAGCATAACAGCCGTCAATAAAGAAGCAGCCATCCCTTTTTTATTCATAGCTATTTCTTCCCCCTAGTTAAACAAGATTAGTTTGGTTTATTTATGAATCATCCGCCACCGGAAAACCGGCGGCAGATCAGACATCGGAGTAAATTTCCGTCAGCCTTTGACCGCACCTGCCGTAATCCCTCTTACGAGCTGCTTGACGCCCAGCGCGAGCAGCAGGAAGGACGGAAGCAGGACGATAGTGATTCCCGCGAGAATCATGTTCCACGACATGACTTCCGCATGCTGGAGCATGGCGACGCCGATCTGGACGGTCCGCATGGACACCTTGTTCGTGATGAGCAAAGGCCAGAGATAGCTGTTCCAGTGCGTCAGGAACTCATAGACGGCAAGCGTGGATAAGGCCGGCTTGGAGAGCGGCAGCACGATGGAGAAGAAGTTCCGCCAGTGTCCGCATCCGTCGATCTTCGCCGCATCGAACAATTCGTGCGGCAGCTGGAGGAAAAACTGGCGAAGCAGGAACACGCCGAAGGCCGCCGCCATAAAAGGCACGATCAGGCCCGGGTAACTGTCCATCCATCCCCATGACTTGATCGTCAGGTAGTTCGGAATGATGGTGACTTCCCACGGGATCATCATGGTCGCCAGGAAAACCATGAACAGGGCATTTTTCCCCGTGAAATTCAGAAAAGAGAACGCGTAGGCCGCCATGGCGGACGTAATGACCTGGCTAACCATAATCGCCGACGACACGATAAAGCTGTTCAGAATGAACTGAAAGACCGGGACGTTGTCGATTGCGGCTTTAAAATTCCCCCAGTAGAGCTGGCTCGGCACAAGCGCCGGCGGGAATTTGGAAACCTCCTGCTCCGTCATGAACGAAGAGAAGACCGTAAACAGAAGCGGGTACAGGACCACCAGGGCCAGCACGATAAGAAGCAGGTAGAGCAGCGTATTGTTCAGTCTCCGTGCGATCATTGATAATGCACCTTCTTTTCCAGAACCGTAAACTGCAGAACGGTCAATATCAGAATGATAAAGAAGAGAATGAGCGCCTCGGCGCTGCCCGTTCCGAAACGGAAATTGACGAAGGCTTCCTGGTAGATGGAGTAAACGACCACATTCGTCGAATCCATCGGGCCGCCTTTAGTCAGAATGTTGATTTGTCCGAACGCCTGGAACGCTCCGATCACCGATACGATTAGAGCGAAGAACAGCGTCGGGGACAACAGCGGCAGAACGATCTGGAGGAAGGTGCGCACCGGACCGGAGCCGTCGATTTTGGCGCTCTCGTAAATTTCTTCCGGCACCCCCTGCATACCGCTGGACAGGACGATAAAGAGGAAGCCCATGTTCATCCAGACAGTCATGAGGGAAACGGAGATCAGCGCCCAAGAGGGATCGGTCAGCCACGGAATGGCTTGGATGTGAACCAGGCTCAGGAAGTAATTGAGCATGCCGGCCGTAGGATGAAACAGCAGCAGCCAGATGATCGAGCCCGTACCTACCGAAATGACGAGGGGCAGGGAAAACACGAACTGGAAGATCTTCATCCCTTTCAGCTTATTGTGTGTAAAGGCCGCCAGGAGCAAAGCCCAGATGATACTAGTCGGCACGGTATATAAAATAAAGAGCAGCGTCACTTTCAAGTCCGAATAAAACTGGCCCGACTGAAACAAATCGACGAAGTTATCAAACCATACGAATTCGGCTACACGCCCCCTCGGATCGGTGAGCGTCATACTCAGGTAAACCGATCTCAGCATCGGGTAGAACAAAAAGGTGGCGAAAATAATCAGGGACGGCGCCAGAAAGAAATACGCAAGCGCGTTTTCCCGCCATCTTTTCTTTTTTGATAAAACGCTTTCATGACTTGGCAAGCGGCATACCCCTCTCTCTCAATCGTGCTTTATACCCTACCCGTCCGGAGGTTCATCTGCAGCTTGAACCCGGATCCGGCTTCACCGGAGGAAGTCCTTTTTAGGGAGAACATATCCGGTAAAACGGCGGATAGCCGTTATAATTCGACAGAAAAAAGATTCACATAAATTGCAAGGCCGCCTGGACCTTGCAACTTACGTGAATCTCCACATCTCCGTCACAAATTATTAACTTATTTCATATCATAAGCGGTAAAACCGGCTATGTCAACGCTTACAGACCATTTTTTTACTCAAAAAAAACGGAATCATCCTGTAGATAGATGACTCCGTTACGGTTTATTTCATTTTTAGCTGTTTTTGGAGGTTTCGGCCTCCGTCGCAATCTGCCAACGGACGCCGTAAGCATCCTCGATTCTGCCGAACATCGTGCCCCAGAACATCCGCTGCAGAGGCATCAGAACTTTGCCGCCCTCCGAAAGTGCGCCGAAGACCTGCTCCGCTTCGGTATCCGTGCCGAATTCAAGCGTAAGGTCCAGCCCGCTCCCCCTCTCTACCCCATCGCTGTCCGCCATATAAAACGTTAACCCGCACGCTTTCAGCACCAGATGCATCACCCGGTCGCGATCTTGCCCGTATTGGGCAGGCGCATCGCCGAAAGTTTGAATGCTCACAATTTCACCCCGCAGGGCCCGTGCATAAAACGCCCCCTGCTCCCTCGCATTTTCACTGTACAAATACGGTCGTAAAACAGCCATCGGAATTTCTCCTTCGCGTTTTATTCAAGCCTAAATTTTACTGTTTCAACTTTCCTAGAAAAGGGTATGGCAATTCAGGAGTCTATACGCTGGAATATTTCCCCTTTGAAACTGCCTAAAATCCTTTCTCGTAATAAAACTTTTACATACTTCATTCCATCCCTGCAATCGAGGAGGTTTGTATTTGTGCCAACGGACGAAAATCTTTCAGATCCATCTTGGATTCATGAACGCTGCGGCAGGAGGATGGAGCCTTTTTACTGGATTCTTACTTTCGAGGCTCTTGCTCTGCTTTTGCTGTTGGGTCTTGCCCTCGCTATAGGTCCGGTTTACCTGGCCGTCACTTTCCGCCATTTCTGGTCCTACCTCTCGCTCCTTCTTATTATCCCGGGTCTTTGGCTCATCCGGTTTTCCATTCTCACGTTAAAGGCTTATATCTGGAAAAACCGCCACCTGGACCGCTACAGCCTGTACGAGGATGAGATCCGTTACCTGCATTATGAACAGGCGGAAAAAGAAGAAGGCACCGTCCGCCTGGATGAAGTGGACCTGGTGTACATCGCGTACTACGTCGCTCAATACCATTACGCTTACAAAAAGACGAAATGGTTCGAAAGCCAGTCCGTCTTCGACTTGCTTCCCATGCTGTACGTCCGTTACCGGAGGGACGCGCAGGAGCGGATCCTGAAAATCCCTTTCTATGAATGGCCGGATTTGAAAAAGTGGCTGAAGCACTTCAAACAGCGGGGCTCCATCGAAATTTGGGCGACGGATCTTCTGCTGGAGCAGAAGACAGAAGCCGAGCAGCTCTCGGCGCTGCGGGAGCCTCTCGATACCGCTCCTTTCGACATCGAAAGAAAGGGCTTCAAGAAACGGCTCGACAACCTGCTGTACGGGCTCGGCCGCAAGCGCAGCGAGCGGGAACGCGCGGAGCAGGGTACCGCGGAGGGAAGCTCCGGCGGCGCCAGAACCATGCGGGCCGGAAGCGGCGCGCCTCAGCCTCAGTGGCGGTTTGGGGAGGGAGGAGCGGCCGTCAGAGAGAACGGCTCCGGTCAAAGGACGCGCCAGACAAGCTCGAGAAAGCCTCGCATGTCTACCGTGGTGATTTTCGCGCTGCTCTTCGCTTCCCTGTACGTGCTGACCGGTTTCGCAGTCGACGGCCGGGTATCCCCGGACAACATGTGGCTCTGCATCGGCTGTTTCCTCGCCGCGGGAGCCGCCTATTTCGTCATGGCGGACCGCTTGACCTTCTGGCACGCCGTCCGGTTTACGCTCACCGCTTTTATCGGGTGGGTGCTCACCGGAGCTTGCATGCCTCTGACGGACACCGGAGCGGGAGGAGAGTTTTACACCACGGCCATCGGCGCGACCATTTTGCTGCCTCTGACAGTATGGCTTCCCTTCGGGATGGTCTGGTGGATCCGCAGACAATTCGGTCTGAACGAAGGAGAGGAGGTCACGCTATGAGCCTGTATGCCGATATGTTTATTTCGAAGTGGCATCTGATTACGCTCGGTCTTATTCTCATCGCCTGGATTGCCCTTATCGCGGGCGGTTACGACAAGCGGACGATCCTCCGCAGCGGAGGCGGAGCCGTGCTTCTTTTGTACATCGTTTCGACCATTCCGATCGCCACCATCACCCACGGGGCCCATAAAATCGACGAGTCGATGCGTTCGGAGCTCGACCGGCATTACCAGGAGCGGATGAGCAAGTCCGAGGTCCGGGAAGATATCGACCGTCTGGCCGTTGCCGCGGGCGCTTTCTCCGATGACGACTCCTACGATATCCGGGTATATGTCGGAAATTACAGCTCCTCGTACACATTCCAGGGCAGCCTGACCTTCACTACCTATGATGCCCAAGGTCAAGTCGTTCATGAAAAATCGTATGACAACGTCATAATCGCACCCGGCGAGAAAAAAAAGCTCGACAACTACTACACGTCGAACACATTCGTTACCTACCGGTATACCTTTACCGCCCGGTAGACGGCCAACCCTACCCGTCCGAACGGCCGCATAATATTTGGGCACGGGGGCTTGCTGCCCGCTCCGCTCTATTCCCTGACGCAAGGATAAGCAGCGGCAAAAGAAAAACAAAGCATGGCCGGGTTTTTAAGATCCGGGCATGCTTTGTTTAGTTGGACGCGGCTCCCGATTCCTCGAGCCACTGCCCGTCCGCCGGAACGTCGGTGCGTTCCGACAGCCCCTCCTGCTCCAGGCGCGCGAGAAGAGCCTCGCGCGTCAGGAGGCAGTGATTGATCGCCTCCATATGCACGGCGATCACCCGCGTTTGCGGCGCGTTGCGGCAAACGGCAACCACATCGTCGGCCGTCATCGTGATCGGATCGCCGGCCTTGAAAACGGCACCGCCTGCGTTCACGACCGTTACCGCAGGCTGATGCCTCTCCAGCGCCTCCGCCACTTCGGCGCAGTAGATCGTATCGCCGGCGATATAAACCGCCGGCTCTCCTTCTGCGCGGAGTACGAAGCCCGACACCGGCCCCATCGCTGCGCCGATGTCGCCGGTTCCGTGCCGGCCGGATGTGCGCGCGATGCGGAGACCGCGCCAGGCCGTCTCCTCTTCTACGGCGGATACGTCCGTGAAGCCCTGCTCCGCAAGCGGCTCTGCGTCCCCCGGCTGGCACAGGACGGGCGTTCCCTTGGGCAGCCTTCCGGCGGCCTCCGCATCCCAGTGATCGGGGTGCAGATGCGTGATCAGCACCAGGTCCGGCTCCAGCAGGTCTTCCGCGGGTACCGGAAGCGGTACGAGCGGGTTGCGCCGGTCGTTGGCCGTGTTCGGGATCGGCGGGTTGGCCCCGGCTCCGCTCAGCATCGGATCCACGAGAATGCGCCGGCCTCCGTATTCGAGCCACAGCGTTGCGTTACGTATCAAACGGATTTTCATAGAATCGCCTCCCTAAGTGCCAATATCTTTTTAAAAAAGGATTTGATACAATTTTATAAAAAGAGAAGCGGCTCCGGGAAGGACCCCATGAAAGATCTGAGGTTGTCTCTTTTTCACCATGAAAGTATTTCGGAAGGCGGATGGACATGTTCAGCATTGATGATACGGATCACAAGATTTTGCAGTGCCTTCTGGAGGATGCGACCCGCTCGAATAAAGAGATCGGCCTCAAAGTTCATTTGACCGGCCAGGCGGTAGGAGCAAGAATCCGGAAGCTGGAGGATTGGGGCATTATCGAGGGGCGGACCCTCAAGTGGAACCCGGAAAAGCTTGGCCTTACGGTGCACGCGATGGTCACGGTATTTCTGAAATCCCAAAACGCCCACGGTGATCTGCAAACGTTCGTCTCCGGCGACCCCCGCGTTCTGGAAGCCCATCGCGTCAGCGGAGAGGGCTGTTACTGGCTGCGTGTACAGGTCGGAGGCAATGAGGATCTCAATGCCTTCCTCGACGATTTACTCAAGTACGGCAATTATAAAGTCAGTTTATCCATCGGCAAAGTCAAATAAGGTCCCCATCATTTCCCGGAATAAAACAAAGAAGCTGTCCACAACATAAAGTTGTGAACAGCTTCTCTCGTTTAGCTGAAATTACAGCTTAACAACGTTCTCAGCTTGTGGTCCGCGGTTGCCTTGAACTACGTTGAACTCAACGCGTTGGCCTTCGTCCAGGGACTTGAAGCCTTCGCCTTGGATTGCGGAGAAGTGTACGAATACATCGTTGCCGCCTTCAACTTCGATAAAACCAAAGCCTTTTTCAGCGTTGAACCATTTAACTGTACCAGTTTGCATGTGTGGTACCTCCTAGAAATTAAATTAACATGTTCTTTTTACTCTTGAAGCAAATAAAAATTCACATATTATAAAAGGCTCCATCTCACAAATGATAACCCTTTATAATAAGTGAATTCCAGGTTTCAAATACTCGATTGATTTCATTTTACCATAGGCAATTTCCAAGTGCAAGTTATTTTCCAATTCTTTTAGGAAAACAATTTTTGCGGTAACTTTTGCAAACCTGATTAAAGAAAAAGCAATGCGGTTAATACTAAGCAACCAGGCATCACAAACTAAAACATAAACATTTAGGAGGTAATCTAGATGAGTTTCTTATGGTCCTTAATTATCGGTGGTATCATCGGTTGGTTAGCCGGCATGATTATCGGTAAAGATATTCCCGGCGGCATTATCGGCAACATTATCGCAGGTTTCTTGGGCGCATGGCTCGGCGGTCTTCTGCTTGGCAACTGGGGTCCCGAAGTCGGAGGATTCTACTTCTTCCCTGCTTTGATCGGTGGTATCGTACTGGTATTCATCGTCAGCCTGATCCTGCGTTCTATGGGAAGCAAACGGGTATAACCCCCGCGCTAACCTGAAATATAGGATAAAAAAGACTACGCGAAACAATCGCGTGGTCTTTTTTTGCGCTTTTACCACGCTATGTTGCAGTTTCACAGCGCATTTCCAGTCATTTGCAACTTTTGAAACTATTTGTCCGTTTTAATACAGAGAAAAATTCCAGATTAATCCATGAGGAGAGTGGCTGTCATGAAAAAATATATCATCGGTTTTGCCGTTGGAGCGATTGTATCCGCATCGACGGCAGCTTACGCAGGCAACACGATGCAAGCTGTACTTTTCCCCGCAAAATATCAGGTAAACGGCGAGTCGAAAACGTTGCCCGACGACTATAAAACATTAAACGTGGACGGACACGCTTATGTGCCGATCCGCTTCGCGGCGGAAAGCCTTGGCGCCGTAGTGGCTTATGAAGGCAAAACAAACACCATTTCCATCGATAACGGGTTTAACGTGACCGCTATGGACAGCACCATCCGCGCCGGCCATCTGAAAGTGTCCGACGCCGCCAGCAGCACCGTGGAAGGTCAGCTTTACATAGGCCAGGATCACTGGGACCGCATAGCGCAAGCGCGGAACAGTATTGAGCCAGGCTCGGAGATCGACGTGGAGGGAACTATCTTGTTTTTTGATGCTCAAGGAAAACATATGGGCCAAGCCCCGCTAGAGACCAAGTTTACGGCTGAAGGCGATCAAATCAAACCCTTCAAAGCGGTTGCCGACCACAACGTAAGCGGCTATGCCTTCGCTTCTCTTCAAGCCGGGCCCGTGCCGCATCCGCTGCCTGTTCCTCCGGATCTGTCCATCACCGACGGGACCGGAACTCTTGGAATCGGAACGCTGAAGCTGATTAAACAGAACGATTTCACGAAAGTGAGCGGCTGGGTTAGCGTGAAGAAACCGGGTACGCTCCGCTTCGATGCGACCCTCCAATTTTATGATGCGGAAGGCCGGGAGCTCGGCACCACCACTGTAAAAGGCACGATCGTCGGAAGCACCGGGGAAAGCCTATCGGCAACCACGTTCGAAACGGCCGGCAAAGGCGATCTCACCGGCTATAAATCCGTAAAGGTAAAGCTGAATTCCGTCGACCCTGTCCAATAAGTCTTGGCTTCGCGTTTCGAGGCTTATGACTTAAGCCGTCAGTTTGCCGCTATAATTGAATTCAGTCCCCTTTAGTAGCCAGTGCCGGGCAACCTGCGCACTAATCGTTACTTGGAGGGGATTTTTTTCGCGGCATTATCCGGTTGTCCGGGTAAAGAGAGACATACCCTAGTCTGTCCAAAAATGAAGGAGGCTGTTTCCCATGGCTAAAAAATTCGACTATTCGATGGATTACGAGCATCTGGACCTCCGCAAAAAACCGGAACTGTACACCGTAGGCCGCGGAGAACAAGGCGTCCTGCTCGTCGAGCCCTATAAGAGCGAGATTTTGCCGCACTGGCGGTTTAAAACGCCGGAAATCGCGAAGGAATCTTCGGAGAAAATTTATGACCTTTTTATGGATTATAAAAAATCGGGTGATTTTATCGGAATGGACATGGCGAGAAAATTTCTCCAGATGGGCTATACGCGCGCCAGGCGTTACACGAACCACAAGGGAGGCCGGAAATATTCCAAAGAAGACGGCTCGATCCTGCCCTACCAGAACGATCCCGTAAAAGCGGAGTCCGCCGCCATATTTAAAGCTCAATGGGAAATCGCGAAGACGGACAAAGACTATATCCGCATGAAAAAAGAACACCAGGATAAATACGAGAAGGAGAAAAAAAAACAGTCTCCGGATTAATGAGTTTTTTCTTTTTCCTGACTGGGGATCGTAAAATGCCGCCACTCCGGCGGGAGGAGAGACTGGTAACGCCTTTGCAGAAAGCGGTCGTCGATCAGGACCAGCGTCCCATAGTCGTTCTCCGTCCGTATCAGACGGCCGCCGGCCTGCATGACTTTATTCATGCCCGGGAACACATACGCGTAATCGAAGCCGCTGCGGCCGTCCCGGTCAAAATGCTCTTTGATGATATTCCGCTCCGGCCCTACCTGGGGGAGCCCTACACCCACCACGACCACGCCCGTAAGCCGGTCCCCTCTCAGGTCGATGCCTTCGGAGAAAATCCCGCCCATGACGGCAAAGCCGATCAGCGTGCGGGAAGAGTCCGCCCGGAACGAGGCGAGAAAGGATTCCCGCTCCTCCTCCGGCATCGACGGCTGCTGGACCAGGATGCGCAGCATGCGGCTGCCGTGGTCCCCGCTCTCTGTTTCAATGCCGGAGCAGCCAGAACCGCCAGAACTGCCGGAGCCCGCTTCCTCCGCCGGGATAGACCCGCCGCCGCTCTCATCCCAAGCCGGCAGCCGGTCTTGAAGCAAGACTTCCTCCGCTTCGAAAGCAGTACCTGACGCCGCTTCCGTACCGCCCGCTTCTCCGTCAACCTCAGCGCCGTATTGCGATCCTCCCTCCTGTTCCAGGAAAAGAGCGGCCACCTCCCGCATGTATTCGTAAGAAGGAAAGAAGACGAGATAATTGCCCGGTTTCTCGCGGACGAGCTTCCCCAAAAGCCGCGAGATCGGCAGCTTGGTCTTATCCCGGTCCTTGTAGCGGGTGGAAAGCGGCTCGATCCATACATCGAGCTGCTCCTGCCGGAACGGCCACGGAATCGCCACCGTGTAATCATCCTCTCCGCCGCCCAGCATATCCATATAGTAGGAAAAAGGCGTCAGCGTGGCGGAGAAAAACACATGCGCCCGATACCCTTTCCCCATCTGCGCCAGCAGCGCGGAGGGGTCCAGGCAGAGCAGCTTGAGCCGCACGTCGCTGCGCTGCACCTCGGCGAGGGTCACATACCGCTCGTCGTAGTACTTCGCCGTGCGCAGAAAGCTCTGCACCGCGAAGTAGGTGCCGAGCAGAAGCTCCTGCGCCTCGCCGCCCTGCCCGGGAGTGGAGAGCTCCCGCTCCGCCTGCTGCGCGAACGCTTCCAGCAGGACCGGCAGCTCTTCCGCCACTTCCCGGAGCACGAAGCTGCCGCCGCTGCCCTGTTCCTTACGGAAGGCGATGAAATAGTCGTTCACGGCCTTGGCCGCGGCTTCCACGGCGGAGTTCCGCTCCTTGAAATCCCTTTTCAGCTGCAGAAAAGGGGCTTTCGTCAATTCCGCGGAAAACATCTCTCTGCCGCGGTCCACAAGATTGTGCGCCTCGTCGATCAGAAGCGCCGTCTGCTTTTTCACTTCCTCCGGAAGCCGCTTGAGATATACTTTAGGGTCGAAAATATAATTGTAGTCGCAGATAACCGCGTCGGCCGCATAAGCCGCATCAAGCGAAAACTCGAACGGACACACTTTGTGCTTGCGCGCGTACGTCTCGATGACACTCCGGTTCATCAGCTTTTCATGGGACAGCATGTCCAGGACAGCCCCATTCACCCGGTCATAATACCCGTCGGCAAACTCGCATATTTCCTTCCTGCAATCCACCTCATCACGGAAACAAATCTTGTCTTTCGCCGTCAGCGTGACGGTACGCATATGAAGCCCCCGCTCGATCATGAGGGAAAAAGCTTCCTCCGCGGCCGTACGCGTCAGCGTCTTCGCCGTCAGATAGAAAATCCGCTGGAGCAGTCCTTCACCCACCGCCTTAACGGACGGAAAAAGGGTCGAAATGGTTTTGCCCGTGCCGGTAGGCGCATTCGCGAACAGCTTGTGGCCGTCTTTGATCGTTTTGTAGACCGACCCGGCGAACTGCCGCTGGCCTTCCCGGTACGCCGGGTACGGAAACGGCAGCTCTCTGATGCTGGCGTCCCGCTTCCGGCGGTTTTGCAGCTGCATCGCCGCATAAGGAGCATAGAGACGCACGGCTTCGAGCACGGAGGCCTCCATTTCGTTATAGGAATATTCCCGGACGTACCGCTGCTGTTCCTCCGTCCCGACCTGGACATACGTCAGTTGGACTTTCATGCGTTCCCTTCCGTGCTGCCGCGCATACATATAGGCGTAACAGACGGCCTGGGCCCAGTGAACGGGATGGCGGTTTTCCTCCACGAGCCGGGGATCGCCCGTCGAAGATTTGATCTCATCAATCGTAACCTCACCGCCGTCATCATCGAAAAGCAGCCCGTCGCAGCGGCCCTCGAGCACAAATGCCATCCCGTCCAAGAGAATTTCCGTTTGCAGGAAAACCTCCTTCTGATCGCTGTCCCCGTAAGTTTTCTGCACCTTCTGATGGGCCTTGGTTCCTTCGGTTAATGCCGTGGCGGTCCGGAACCCGGATTCGATGCTCCCGCTCCGGTACGCATATTCCACCAGGGTACGGACTGAAATTCTCACTTCACCGTTCATTTTCCTCACCGCCCTTTTTTATAAATACCCGTTCCGCGAACGTTCGTTCTATCTGCCGATTATATCATCCTCGGGATTATTTCCCAACCATAAGCAATCGGGAGGAGCTGAGCGACCAACAACATTGCCGGCTTCAAGACCTTTAGACAAGCCACCAATTCTTTTCGCAAAAAAAGACTCCTCCGCAGACCGGAAAAGTCTTTATGATAGAAATCAAACGAAAAACAGACCGGGTTTATCCCTGCTCTTCCCCGGCGGCGAGCGGGTTCTGCTTTTTCCGGTAATAGTCCAGGACGCCCGCGATCAGGAAAAGAACAACGCCGATGTTAATCGCGATATCGGCCAGATTCAGAATGCCCCCGCCGGGACGGAATTCAAGAAAATCCGTCACTTTGCCGAACCAGAAACGGTCGATGGCATTTCCCGCAGCGCCTCCCGTCAGAAATCCCATGCTCGCATCCATCAGCGGGCCATGAATTTCCCCTTTACGGCGATAGTAAAGCACGATGGCGATGAACACAACCGCCAGAACGGCGAATACGCGCGCATATCCCTGAAACCTGCTTCCGGCCATCCCGCTGTTCTCATAATGCGTAAGCGCCATACTCCCCCAGAACGGCACGGATTCCCCGACCGCCATCGTGGCGCGAATTAAAGCTTTCACAAACTGGTCGGCAGCTGCAACCAAGGCGGCAGTGAAATAAAACAGCATAACAGCTCTCTCCTTCCGATTGGCAAGCTTTCGATCCTTAACGGCATAAATTGTTCCACAAGGAACATTTTCGCTATCTCCCGGATCGTTTTCAGGCCATATGCCCGGGCATCGTTTTTAGATGGCGCCTTCTATATTTTTGAACTGATTGTAGAACATCCGGTAGTACACGCCCTGCTGTCCGATCAGCGAATCGTGTGCGCCTTTTTCCACAATTTCTCCGTGGTCGATGACCATAATGGTATCCGCATCCCGGATTGTGTTCAGCCTGTGCGCGATAATAAAGCTGGTCCGGTCCTGCATAACCTTGAGCAGCGCATCCTGGATGTGAAGTTCCGTGCGCGTATCGATGCTGCTTGTCGCTTCGTCCAGGATGAGGATAGAAGGCTGTGCCAGAATAACCCGTGAAATCGCAAGAAGCTGCCGCTGGCCCTGGCTTAAATTCCCGCCGTTCTCCGAAAGGAGGGTTTCGTATTTCGCGGGAAGCCGGTTAATGAACACGTCCGCGTTAGCCATGGCGGCAGCGGCTTCGACCTCGGCATCCGTGGCATCCGGTCTGCCGTATTTGATATTTTCCTTGATCGTTCCCGAGAAAAGGTACGTATCTTGGAGCACGATACCGAACGTCCTCCGCAGGCTGTCCCGCGTATACTCGCGGATATCCCTCCCGTCGATCAGGATGCGGCCCCCGGTAACATCGTAAAACCTTGTCAAAAGGTTGACGATAGTCGTCTTGCCCGCCCCCGTCGGACCGACAAGCGCCGTGGAGCTGCCTTGGGCGGAGTCGAAACTTACGTTGTTCAGAATGGGCACATCCGGGCGGTAGCCGAAGCTTACCTGTTCAAAAACGACGTGTCCCTTCGGATGGAGAAGCTCGACGGCCCCCTCGGAATCAGAAGGCTCCTCTTTCTCGTCGATGACCTCGAACACCCGCTCCGCCCCCGCCACACCCGACTGGAGAATATTGAAAATGTTGGCCAGGTCGTTCAAAGGACGGACAAATTGCCGCGAATAGCTTAAAAAACTCGCGATAACCCCGACGGTAATATCCCCGCGCACGGCGAGAATCCCCCCGACCAAAGCTACGGCGGCAAAGCCGATATTATTAATGACGTTAAGCAGAGGCATCAGGAATCCGGAACGGATTTGCGCCTTGAGCCCCACCTCGCACAGCTCCGCATTGACCCGCTCGAACTCCGCAATCGCCTTTTCTTCGTGATTGAACGCTTTGACGACCTGGAGACCGGAAATGGTCTCTTCGATATGTCCGTTCAGTTTGCCGAGCTGGATCTGCTGGTTTTTGAACAGGACGCTCGTTTTCTTCGTAATGGTCCGGGTCAGCACGAACAGGATCGGTACGGTGACCAGGCTGGCCAGCGTCAGCGTCGGACTGAGCGCTAGCATCATCGCCAGAGAGCCGACAATCGCGATGACGCCGCTCATAAGCTGAGTGGTGGACTGCGAAATCGTGCTGCTCACATTGTCGATATCGTTGGACAGGCGGCTCATCATTTCCCCGTGAGGCCGGGTATCGAAGTAAGCGACCGGAAGCTTCTGAAGCTTGGCGAAAAGAGCTCCCCGCAGCCGCATCACAATCCGCTGCGATACGCCTGCCATAAGCCAGCTCTGGAGGAAGGTGAACACCGCGTCGATGAGGTACGCCAGCAAGAGGACCAGCACCATCGTCTTCAGGATGCCGAAATCGACGCCTTGTTCCGGATGAGACATCGCATCCACGGAGACCCCGATCAGATAAGGACCCACCAGAGTGAGAGCCGCTCCGATCAGAATCAGGGCGAAAATGACCGTCAGCAGCTTCCGTTCGCTGCCGAAATAAGCCCACAGCCTGCGCAAAGTCCCCTTGAAATTCTTCGGCTTCACGACCGGTCCGCGGCCGCGCATTCCCCCGTGCCCACGCCCTCCTCTGGGCGAGACCGTCACGGGGCTGCCGGTAAGGTTCTGGCCGCCCGGCCGTTCTTGGGAAGCTGTCATATCAACCGACCTCCTTTCCCATTTGCGACTGGAAGATTTCCCGGTAGACCCGGCAGCTTCCGAGCAGCTCGTCATGCGTGCCGGAGCCTACAATCTCGCCTCGGTCCAGCACGACGATTTTGTCCGCGTCCATGACGGACGTGATCCGCTGAGCGATCAGCAGGCAGGTGAGCCCCTCGGCGTATTTCTTCAGCGCGTCCTTGATCCGCGCTTCCGTGGCGGCATCGACGGCGCTGGTGCAGTCGTCGAGGATAAGAATCTCCGGCTTTCTCACGATCGCGCGAGCAATCGAAAGCCGCTGTTTCTGGCCGCCGGAGAAGTTCACGCCTCCCTGCCCGAGCCTGGTCTCATAGCCCTCGGGCGAAGCGGCTATGAACTCGTGGGCCTCGGCCATCCGGGCCGCATGCTCCATCTCCTCCGGCGAGGCGTCTTCTTTGCCCCAGCGGAGATTGTCGGCCACCGTGCCGGTGAACAGCACGGTTTTCTGGGGCACGACGGCAATCTTCTCTCGCAGGCGGCTCGGCTCCAGTTCTCTGACGTCGGTACCGTTTACCTTGACGGTTCCGGACACCGCGTCATAGAACCGGGGAATGAGGCTGACGAGCGTGCTTTTGCCGGAGCCCGTGGAGCCGATGATGCCGACGGTTTGTCCCGGCTCGCAGGAGAAGGTGACCCGCCTCAGCACCGGCTCGCCGGATGCTCCCTCGTACGAGAACGTGACGTTCTCGAACTCGACGCTGCCTCCGGCAGGCCGAGCGGACGGAGGCGCTGCGACCGGGTTCGGGCCGACGGCAGCAAAGCCTCCCGGACGGGCCGGATCAGCCACGGAGCGAGGCTGCGCCCACGTATGCGCGTCGGTCCGGACTCCGGTCAGCGTGCCGGATGCCGGCTTATCTGCGGAGCTTCCCAAGCTTCCGTTGGCTGCGGATGCAGCTGTGGCCGGAGTTTGCGCAGCCATCGTAGTTTCCTCCGCGAAAATTTCAGCGATCCGGCCCGCGGAAGCCCGCGCACGCACAAACATGTTGAACACCATGGAAATCAGCATGAGCGAGAACAAAATCTGCGTCATGTAATTGACGAAAGCGATAATGTGCCCGGCCTGCATCTGGCCCTGGTCTACACGAAGACCGCCTAACCATAGGACAGCCACAATCCCGAAATTAACGGTCAGCGTAATCCCCGGGTTAAAGGCCGACATAACCCTCATGGCTGTAACCGACCGGGAACGGTACTCTTCGTTCGCTCGGCCGAACTTACCGACTTCGTAATCGAACCGGTTGAAGGCTTTGACGACCCTGACACCGGACAAATATTCCCGTATAATCCCATTAACCCTGTCGAGCGCCTGCTGCACCTTGATAAAGTAAGGAAAGCCCACCTTCATATTGATCGCGATCAGGATGCCGACCACGGGAACGACGACAGCCAGAATAACGGAGAGCGGCGGATTCAGACGGGCCGCCATAATCAAGCTTCCGATGCAGAGCAGCGGCGCTTTGACGAATACGCGCATCAAGCCGTTCACGAACATTTGAACCTGCGTAACGTCGTTCGTTAACCGGGTGACCAGTGAAGCCCGGTCGAACCGGTCGATATTTTCAAAAGACAGGGACTGGATTTTGCGGAATAAATCCGACCTCAGCTCGGCCCCGAACTTCTGCGAGACATGACTTGAGACCACATTGCGGACCGATGCCGAAATGGCCCCCAGCGCGGTTACCAGCAGCATAATGCCGCCCATCCGCCACACGTAATCCATCTGTTTGCCCGCTACGCCCACATCGATGATTTTGGACATCAGCGTCGGCAGCGTGAGATCGCATAAGGCTTCCAATGTCAGAAAAGCGACCGCGGCGCTGAAGGGCTTCCAGTACTTGCTTATATATTTTCGCGAAATGGGCATTCTGTCTCACCTGTCCGTCCTCGTAAACGATAAGTAAACCACTAGGGAATAGTTCTATTATCCACCATACTCCCCTCCTTTTCAAAATTCACGAGCTTCTCTTTTTTACGTATTCCCGGCAAAAGCAAAAAACCGCCGGTGCACAGTGCACGGGCGGTTCTGACATCTATTTAAGATTCGGATACGACAGTAAAACGCTCATTTTCATGCTTCGGCTGTTCAATCTCATCCAAAACGGCGGCTGCATAATCTTCGTAACTCACATAGCTTTGGCCTTTGGAGTTAACGAGCAGGTTATCCTTGCCCGTACGGTACTGCCCGGTTCTTTTGCCGAGCGCGAAGATGGCGGACGGGCTGACGAATGTCCATTTGATTCCTTCGGTATTTTGCAGAATCTCCAGGTTTTTGCCTTGATTTGATGCCGTTGCAAAATAGGCGGACGGGAAATCCGGCGTTTCCAGCACGCGCGTCGTTTTCGCTTCGTCCACGAACAGGCTGCCCGCTCCCCCGACGACGATCAATTTCGTCTCCGGCGCGCCTTTCAGAGCTTCGATCAGCACGTTGCCCGCATCTACATGGAGATGCTCCTGGCCCGGGGCCGCTCCGAAAGCGTTAACGACGATATCGAATGCTTTCAGATCGGACGCGGTCAGGTCGAACACGTCCTTTTCCAGAAGGGCTGCGCCTTCCGCATTTACTTTAGCCGCGTCTCTCACAATTGCGGTAACCTCATGCCCTCTTTCCTGGGCTTCCTTCAAAATACGGCTGCCGGCTTTGCCGCTTGCGCCGATAATAGCTATTTTCATAACGGATTCCTCCCGATCATGATTTCGTAGTAAATGTCTTTCCTTGATGTAACTATTATAGTTACAGGTTGTCGATTTTGTCAACCGGGCTTTAACAGCCTGTTTATGAAGAATCGACAAGGGCGGGGGATATTATACTTCTCGTTCAAGTCAATTTATGCCCGCAACAAAGGTGATCTTATATATGAACTGCACATTCAACCAACTTTTTTCTTTCCAAAAATTATGCTATACTATGTATAACACTGCGTTTAACGTAAGATACATTTAATGTATGAAGTTTCTTCTTGCTATCTATACTAAAAAAGAGCCTTCACCGTTGGCGCGGTGAAAACTCTTTAGGACCCGAAAGGCTGTGGAACACCACGGCGCGCAAGCACAACTAAATGTAATGCAAGCGAAAACCACCGTTTAGGCTCCGAACCTACTTAGCGGTGGTTTTTTCGCTTGTTCCGGAATTTACGACGCGCCCAGCGATAGAGCTTACGGATACCGAGCACAAGGCTCAGTAACGTTACGGTCCAGCGCAGTACGTCATAAAACGCCACAAGTGCGACCATGGGCCTCACCCCCTTTCGGGAAGCTGCGCCGTGGTCTGAAAATCCACCACTATTCAAAGTCCATAAAACCGATTATAGCATGTCCTTTCCAGATTGCTCCATTGAACTTTTGTTTCCGAATGCTGCATCTTTAAGGAGAAAGACACCGGAAGCAGTCTTACGTTCCATCATCACAAACACTTCGTCCCTACCCTCAAAAAAGTTAAAATCCGGTTACAGTTTGGCTACAGATGGGTAATGTTACCTCTCTGTAACCCACCTTGATCCAAGGGGTGCCTATAATAAAACCGGACAACCTAGGAGGGATACTTAGTATGAAAAAATCATTTAAACTTCTGACTCTTGGCCTGGCAGGCTCCTGTCTGCTGGCGGCCTCAACCGGAACTTCTTACGCGAATAGCGCGGTACAGGCTCCTGCAGCCACTTCTGTTGCGGCGGAACCCGTATCCGCACAAGCTTCCGTTAAAAACGGAGCTGTACAGGTGACAACCAAAGAAATAAAGGAAGATTCCCCCGAACTGAGCGTCAATCTTCAGCTTCCCGTTATACAGGGAATGAAAGATACGCAATACCAAGACGAACTTAACGATATTATTTACCGGCATGCCATGAAAGATGTGGAGGCAGTGCGCACGCAGGCTCAACGTGATTTGGCTGCCGCCAACGGTTCCGCAAGCGAGCTGGCAATGCCTTATTCGGTCGATTTGATAGCTGAAGTAAGCGCATCGGGCGGCCAGGAAGACGCGAACCGTCTGTCTCTGCGGGTAGCAACTTCCGTTTATACGGGGGGTGCTCACGGGATGCCGCGTGTGGATACCTATAACGTCCTGAATGCGGAAGAAGCTCAGAAGATTGAGCTGAAAGACTTATTCGGGGACAATTATAAAGCGATTATCGACAAACAGATCAGTCAGGAAATCGCCAAGCATCCGGATGATTTCTTCGAAGACGCGTTCTCCGGCATTACCGATACGCAGTCCTTCCAGATTAGGGACGGTAAAGCGGTAATCGTGTTCTCGCCGTACGATATTGCCCCTTATGCCGCAGGCATCCAGGAGTTCTCCATCCCTATCGCTCAAGGAGGCAGTTCTTCCGCACCCTCGAGTCTCGTAGTGGGCGGTGAAGTGCTGTCGGCGAAGCAGGGCTCGCTCTACACCACAGCGGAAGGCACCACCATGGTTCCCCTCCGCGTTACGGCCGAGAAGCTGGGCTTCCAGCTTAAGTGGAACCAGGAGCAATGGGCTGCCGAACTGTCCAAAGGTGCGGTGTGGACAAGTGTCTACAAGAATAAGGATGCGTATACCATCAACAAAATGGCGCCGATCTCCCTTGGCGAAGCGGCTGTCATCAAAGAAGACGGCAACATGTACGTGCCCGCATCTTTCTTCTCCAAGATACTGAAGGCTGACGTAACCGTAACCGGCGATCAGCTCGCGATTAAATAAAACAGGCCTTCGCAGCGGCTGGGCCCCGCCCCTCATATAACCCGTTTAAAGAAGCGTTTCCGCTCTTTAAACGGGCTTTTTTTGCGGCACCGGATAAGTCTTCTTCCCTCAAAAACATGAAAAAAGCCCCGCCACTCTCCCAAAGGAGAATGCCGGGACTTAGGTTCAGACCGGTTGATTCCGGAAAAATTCCGGACCGCTCTTAGTAAGCCAGTGCAAACAGGCCATGAATGTGAGACAGGTAACGGATGTTACTTGCTTCTTTCATGAGCGTTGCAGGCAGGCCTTTCAGGCGGGTTTGGTTGCCGCCGATCGAACCGATTCCGTCTTTGCGGCCCAGACTTCCGAGTGTACCGGAGAATACAGGCGTGAAGACGTCCATCGGAGCGCCTTCCAGTGCCGCGAAGAGGTTGTAACCGACCACTTCGCCCATCTGCCATGCCAGCTGTGCGGTTGGCGGGTAAGGACGCTCGGCACCGGCCGGGAATACGACCGCGCAGTCGCCTGCAAGGAATACGTCCGGGTGGGACGTGGATTGCATGAACTCGTTAACCGTCGCGCGGCCGCGGTTCACTTCGATGCCGGAGTTAGCGACAACCGGAGTGCCTTGTACGCCGCCCGTCCAGACGAGCGTGCTGGTTTCGATTGTGCTTCCGTCTTTCAGGGAAACGACGGATTCCTGCATTTCGGTGATCGCAACGCCCGTCAGGAACGTTACGCCGCGTTTTTGCAGGCTTGTCGTAGCGCGCTCGATCAGTTCCGGATGGAAACCCATCAGGATGGAAGGAGCCGCCTCTACGCAGTACAGGGAGACGTCGTTGAAATCGACGCCTTTGCTGCGGCACAGGCCAGGCAGCATATCGGCGAGTTCGCCCACAAGCTCGATACCGGTCAGACCGCCGCCGCCGACTACGAATGTCGCGTCCGCTTTGTTCTTGGTCTGGCTGTAAGCTTCGATCCGTGCTTCCACGTGCTCGCGGATGCGGTTGGCGTCGTTAACGGATTTCAGCGTGAAGCTGTGCTCCTGGAGGCCAGGAATGCCGAAGAACGCCGTTTCGCTGCCCAGGGCAACGACGAGCTTGTCGTAATCGAACGATTTGCCGTTCGACAGGATGACGCGCTTGCTGTCCGCGGAAATGGTTTCGACCGTGCCGATTTCCAGGTTGATGTCTTTACCGCGCAGGAGCTTCTCCAGAGGCAGGGCAACTGCTTTCTCGTGCAGATTACCTACAGCCAGGCGGTGCAGCTCGGTAATGATTTGATGCGTAGGAAAACGGTTAACAACCGTAATCGTAGCTTCTTCCGCAGTCAAGTGTTGACGGGCTGTCAGTGCGCTGAGCAAGCCGCCGTAACCGCCACCTAAGATCAAAATATGCTTGGACATACTCATCCTCCATTCTTGTTTCAGCTTACCTTATGATTTAACGCTGTTGCTGCCGTTCGGCTTGAACATCCAAGAATGCCTGTACGAAACGGAATGTCTTTTGTACTTGCGGGTCTTTCAGCATTTTGAGAAGTCCGAACAGTCCGATCGTGGAATGTTCCGCTTGAGCGCGGTCGCTTGCTTCGATTGCAGCCGCAGCTACGCCTTTGGCTTTCTCGGTGATCGGCTTAACAAACTCGTTCATACCGCCTTTGAGGTCGTCGATCAGAACTTGGTCGCTCGCAACGCTTTGAGCCAAATCGTAAGCTTTGGTAAGAATCGTAACCATTTCCGCCAATTTCGGCAGATTCTCCACGAGAACGGTTAAAGACTCCTGAACCTCTGGCTTCATCAACTGATCAAGGACATCCTGGGTTTCCCTTTTTTCAGTAGTGCTTGGGGTTTGATTGGATGTTTCTGACATAAGCTAACGTCCTCCTTTGCTTTGAAATAGAAGCCCGTTTATTTTTCGATCCCTGCCTAGCCATCGAGACGTCTTCTGTCTTCGCATAAGTTTCCCTATTCGTGATAAATGAACCACGCGGCCTGATAAGATTGTAACATTTTTCACATAAAAGGAAGAAGGTTTTTCTTGGCTGCGAGTCCATCACTTGCAAGATCGGGAAAAATGTCGAACAGGTCGAAACGGAACCCTATGTACTCCTATTATACCTCCGTCTTGCTGACAAGAGAAAAACAATTTTTTAGACATGTGAATAATTTGTGACAAAAATCACTTCTTTTCGCACCCCTGCTCCTTAAGCAGGTATACATGCTTGTTTATTCCAATAACTCCTCGGATTTTATTGCCAGAAGAGTCAAGTCTTCGAGAAAAAATTTCATCAAAACCGGCCTTCGCCGGACCGCGAGAGGGTGGTAGGTAAAAGCTGCGGGCAGGCCCAGTACCGTATGCCAGCCGCCCCTTAATCCTTTGACATCCTTCTCCTCGTCCGCAAACAAGGTTTGGACGACCGTGTTCCCGAATCCGAACAAAATTCGCGGGTTTTTGGCTCCGAGCTGGGCCTTCAAATGAGGAAAACATGCGGCTCTTGCCGCAGGCTTGTCATAGGCTCTGACCGGCCGGCACTTGAGCAGGTACGTGACATACACGGACTTGATGTCTAGACCGGCTTCATGCAGGCCAAGCTGAAGCGTCTCCCTCGTTCCGCAGAGGAACGGGTCGCCTTCCCGGTTCTCCCGGGCGCCCGGATTGTCCAGGATCAGCACAATGTTTGCATCCGGGTTCCCTTCTCCCCAGACGACCCGCTGCCGCTGATCGGCCAGCTCGCACAAGCTGCAGTCGGCCGCATGGGGCGGAGCTTTTTCTTCCGGCAGAATGGAGGGGCTAAAAATCGTCATGGGCGCGCACCGACCTTTCACTCGGTTTTGGAGGTAGTATGACCCTGCCGCTCTTTCTTTACTTGCTTTTTCATGAGTTATATCCGGCGAAAAGAAAAAGTCCGCCCTTCTGAAAAGACGGAAGCCCTGCTCACAAGAAAAAACCACCCGCATGTACTCAACGGATGGTCTCGGTTGCGGCACCAAAGGCGGCAATCTTTTCTTGCCCGGGCTAGGTCTTCGGCCTTTTAAAAAGCTGGTTCATCACCTCGGAAAAAATAAGTCCGGCGGCAATCGAACCCGAAATCATAAACGCTTTGGCGGCGAGCTGAACGGCAAGATTATAGTCATTTTCCACGAAAGAACGCATCGCATCATAGGCCATGCCTCCCGGAACGAGGGGGATGATCCCCGCCACGCTGAAAACGATAATGGGAGTCTTGTAGAGACGGGCGAAAACCCGGGATATCACCGTCACGAAGAACGCCGCGGCCAAGGTGGCCACAATGGCATTGGTATCGCTCCGCACAAGAGCGACGTATACGAGCCAGCCCATCATCCCGACGAAACCGCACTGGATCAAGGTGTTCCTTGGAACGTTAAAAATAATGCCGAAGGCGGCGGAGGCGATATAACTCGTCACGAGCTGCGCAATCATTGAGGATTCCTCCGTTAATAAAATGAAAAGACGACCGCGATGCCGGCACCGATGGCAAACGCCGTCAAGAACGCCTCCGCGCCCTTGGACAAACCGGACACGAGATGGCCCGCCATCAAGTCCCTCACGGCGTTCGTGATCAGCAGCCCCGGAACTAGCGGCATGACGGAGCCGATGATGATTTTGTCCAGCTCCTGTCCGAGCCCTGTCCATATAAACAGAGAGGCCAGCATGCCGATAATGAAGGAAGCCAGAAACTCGGCTACAAATTTGATCAGCACATACCGGTGAAAGATAAGGAACCCGATAAAGCCCAGACCGCCTGTGACGACGGCCGGAAGAAAATCGGGCCATCCCCCGTTGAACATGATCGTAAAACAGCCGCTGGATACGGCTGCCGCCGCAATCTGAAGGGCCACGGGGTAGGCCAGATTAGCCCTATCCACCTTGAGAAGCAGCCTATGCGCTTCCTGGAGGTCAAGCTCTCCGTTGCTTATTTTGCGGGAGAGTCCGTTGACCAGGGTGACCTTATGCAAGTCGGTGGATCGCGTGGATATCCGGACCAGCTTGGTCGGATCGCTGCCGTCCACGGAGAAGATAATGCCGGTCGGGGTCACGAAGCTGTGGGTATGATGAAGGCCGTAAGAGGCCGCAATGCGGGTCATCGTATCTTCCACCCGATACGTCTCCCCTCCGTTCTGGAGCATAATCTTTCCCGCCAGCAGGCATACATCTACGATTTTATAAGTCTGACCGGGACTGGACGCCTGTTCCATCGCGCACCTCTTCCTGTGGATGTAGATAAGATGCCGGCCTGCCCTGCCGCCGCTCTCAATCCAGCAGCTCCATCAGCCGGGTAAACTCGCCTTCGCTCAGGTCTCTCCATTTTCCTTTGGGAAGTCCGTCCAGCTTGATATTCATGATGCGCACCCGCTGCAGCCGGTGCACCTGATACCCGAACGCCTGGCACATACGCCGGATTTGCCGGTTCAGCCCCTGCGTCAGAATGATGCGGAAGGTATGGTCATTGATGCGGGTTACCTTACACGGTTTCGTCTTCGTGCCCAGAATGCGGACGCCCGTGGACATGCCCTGCACAAAGGAGTTCGTGATCGGCTGATTCACGGTGACGATATATTCTTTCTCGTGGTTATTTTCCGCACGCAAAATTTTATTGACGATATCCCCGTCATTGGTCATGAGGATAAGACCTTCCGAGTCTTTATCGAGCCGGCCGATCGGGAAGATTCTCTCCGGATGCCGGACGAAATCGACGATATTGCCCGGGATGTGACGCTCCGTCGTGCATGTGATGCCAACCGGTTTATTCAAAGCTATATAGACGGACTTCTTCTTGGTCCCCAGCGGCTTGCCGTCGATTCTCACATCGTCTCCCGGCTCGGCCGTACTGCCCAGCTCCGCCGGAGCCCCGTTAATGGTCACTCGTCCGGCTTGAACGAGCTCATCCGCTTTACGTCGGGAACAAATACCCGTTTCACTAATGAATTTATTGATCCGCATGAAGCTGTTATCCCCTTCTTTTGCCTGTTAGGTTGTGAGTCCCTACCGATTTATATGCCTGTATTGTACCATAATCGGATGCAATTCGCGTCTCCACTCCGTCACAAAAACGGCCCCTCCACGTATTGATGGCACCGCACCGAATCGGAGGATGAGAAAGAGACGCGTTCCGGGGCTGGGGAGAAGCTCACGGCAGCGGGACAGCACGGTGTTTCAAGGAATAACGAGCTGCTGCACTAAGGCACTTGGAAACCGGCAAAAAGCAGCAGCAGGGCTGCAATCAAAGCTCCGGCGATCAGGAAGATGCTCCCCGTTACGGCAACTTTCAGAAAGCCCCGCTCCTCTCTCAGCATGCCGGCATAACCCAACACAAGGCTTGCGCCGAGCGAACCGATAGCGGTATAAAAAAGCAGGCGAATGCCCGCCGACTCGGAGCCGGCCGGGTTTTCCGAGATCAGGTAGCTCCCGACGAGCAGCAGAACGCCCAGACTGCTTAACAGCGTAGAGCCCGTTCCGAACTTTTTCTTCGATTCCATGGCAGCCTCCGCAATCATTGGATTTCTTTCTTATATTCCATTCATACGAAGCGGATCAAAGAAGTTTCCGGATTCGGGTTGAAAAACGGGAAAACGCCCGGCTCATTTAAGAAGATCCGGGCGTTTTGTGTCTGCCGAATAAGGCCCCGTGTCCCTACGACTGTTCTTCCCCCACGAGAAAAGTCAGTTTTTTCCCCAGAACGGAAATACTCGCCGGGGTATGCACATAAATTTCCCCGTCCATGTCGGCCTGCATAGGCTGATCCGTGGTTAGCTTTAAGGAAGTCGTGCGGATGAACTCGAAGCTGCTCTTCTCGGAATCCCATTCCCCGAAATTTTTGATCTTGAACAGTTCCTTAAGCAGCGGCAGCCCGGCTTCGCGGATAATCGCCACATCCAGGACGCCGTCGTAAAGGGCATCCGCCGCCAGGGGCAGCGGCCTCGTACCGAGAAACCGGCCGTTGGCGACGAATAGCATCACCGCTTCTCCGTCTGCCCGCCCGCTGTCGTGTTTCAGGGTAAAGCGGAACGGATCTGCGGACGCCGCCGTCTGGAGCGTGCTGATAAAATAACTCAGCTTGCCGATCGTCCCTTTCAGCTGCGGATTGATATTGACCGAGGCGTCGGTAATGAGGCCGATACCGAAGAAGTTCGAGAAATACCGGTCGTTCGCCCGGCCAATATCTACCGGCCGCGTGCGGCCTTGCATAAGGGTCTCCGCGGCCCGCTCCAGCTCCTGGGGAATATAGAGCGCCCGCGAGAAATCATTGCATGTCCCGCCGGGAAGAATACCGACAACGGGCGGATCGGCAAGCGGCGCCAGTCCGTTCACGCATTCATGGACGGTCCCGTCGCCCCCCAGCACAAGGAGGAGGTCCGTCTCCTCCCCGCGCTCCCGGCAGATCCGCTCCGCATCTCCCGGCTCCTTCGTCTGCACCAGCGTGAGCTCTTCGATGCCCGCCGCAAGCGGGCCGATCACCGCCCCCAGCCTGCTGCCCGCTTCCGCCTGGCCGGCGCTGCCGTTGTGGATCAGAATCGCTTTTCCGAACATGCCCACCGCCTCCTCCGTTTACGCCAATTTTCCTTCTCTAGCCTGTACTTACCCCGATCCAGAAATCCGGACCACTTTTTCCATAAAAAGGGGAACGAGTTCGAAATTCCGTCTGCTCCTATCCCACTATCCGGCCCGCGATAAAATATGGACCCAAAGGACAAAAGCGAACGCAGAAGCAAGCCGACATCTCTTTAATCGAGTAGCACCTTACAAAGTTTTTCCGAAAAATTTTGCCACGTGCACCCGCCCTTTCCTTAACGAAAAAAAGAGAAGGCACCTTTCAGGCACCTTCTCTCCTTCTATCTTCTATCCAGAAATTAGGGAAAAACCATGCAATCCCATCAAATTTCTTTTCTTTGAAAATAGCTCAAACCTGACAGGAAGAAAACCACAAAACCTCCAAGAATAACGTAAATCAGTGTCTCGAAGGAAACATGAAGTCCTCCCAAGCTGGTGTCGCTCGCCGGGAGCATCGCCAGGAACGGCTGCGCCCACGGATAGAACGGGCCGTACGTTTCGGAATTGGCCACCAGAATGTTCGGCAGCGTGAAAATAACGTTGAGCGCAAGCGGGGCGGCGAAGCTCACCCAGGCTACGGAGACCCAGAGCTGCAAAGCCGCCAGCGGCAGAGTAGCGAGCCATCCGCCCAAGACAGGCCACAGCAGCTGGCTCCAAGGGATGCTTGCGCCAAGCCCCTTGATGCAGCCCGCTCCGATCAGGCCGCCGAGGAACAGCAACTGAGTGACGGCGAGCAGCCCGGTGACCAGCAACAACTTGGCCATGAACAGGTGGGAGCGTGAAACCGGCAGCGCCAGCACCTGCTTCCAGCCCCCGCCCATGTGCTCGTAGCGGCACACGAAAGCCGCGAATACGCCGGTCAGCAGCGGGAGGAACAGCATCGCATGAATGAGGGCCATCGTGCTCAGCAGAAGCGTCCATGCGATCAAGGGTTCATTCGCCGGCACCGACAGGGCCAGACCGGTCACAAAAGCGAGCAGCGGGG
This sequence comes from Paenibacillus sp. GbtcB18, assembly GCF_019091125.1. NCBI lineage: Bacteria > Bacillati > Bacillota > Bacilli > Caryophanales > Paenibacillaceae > Paenibacillus > Paenibacillus sp. GbtcB18. The sequence continues at coordinate 240,936 of NZ_JAGXJX010000007.1, read as the reverse complement.
AGATGAAAATCAGCAGCCAGATGTTCGTTTTGCGCAGCTTCAGCCATTCGGCACCCAGTATTTTAAAGAAAGCGGCCATCTCAGTTCACATCCTGTCTTGTAAAGTGAGTCAGCCCGATCAGGAACACGACGATGCCCGTCGCGATCCCAAGCCATACGTTCAGCTCGGGCCGTCCGGCTTCGTTCACGAGCAGCGGCCATTTCCATAGGAACCAGTCCGGCAGCCGGATGGAAAAGAGGCTCAGCACGGTTCCCAAAATACCGGCCGTTAGCGGAATGGCCTGATTTCGGACCGCTACGGACAACCACAACTGAATGGACAGGATCGGGATTCCGGCGAGAAGCGGGAACAGGCTGATGCGAAGCACGTGCATAACGGGAACGTTCATCCCGAAGCCGAGCAAGAAGCCGAGAAGTACGGATCCCGCCGCCAGCAGGAGGCACGACACAAGCAGCAGGATGAGTACGAGCAGCAGCTTCGACGTGAAGACGCTGAAGCGAGAAACCGGCAGGGCCAGCAGCTGCTTCCAGGAATTCCTCTGATGCTCGTAGCCCGCGATCATCGACGTCAGCAGCGTCATGCCGAGCAGCAGGGCCGGGGCCGCGAGAAACTGGATGTTCGAGAGCAGCCCGTACCAGAGATCGTTGGCGTACTGCTTAGTCAGATAGTCGTAACGCAGACCGAAGTTGACGGCCTGGAGACCGACCACGCCCACGGGACCCAGCAGCACGAGGAACCAGGCAAGCGTCCGGCGGATTTTCAGGAAATCCGCCGCCAGTACTCTGCCGATCATAAGCTCTCTCCCTCCCCTACCAGGTCCAGGAAGAAATCTTCCAGCGATTTCTTCTTCTCTTCCACCCGGTAGACGGAGTGTCCCGCCTGGACCAGGCCGGCCACAACCTGCGCGATCTTCTCGTCGGGAGCTTCCTCGAGAAGAAGCGAAGACTCGTCGGCCACCGCGAAGCATCCGGCCGAGGCGGCGGTACGCAGCGCCTGCTGCGGCGCGTCTACGGCAATGCGGATCTGGCCGCCTGCCCGTTTGCGCAGACTCTCGATCGTGTCTTCGAAGATCATCGAGCCGCCGCTGATAATGCCGACGCGGCTGGCCATCTGATCCACCTCGCTCAGCAGGTGGCTCGATACAAGAACGGTCACGCCGTACTGCTGCGGCATGCTTTTGATCAGCTCCCGGATCTCGAGGATGCCGGACGGGTCGAGCCCGTTCGTAGGCTCGTCGAGCACGAGCAGCTCCGGGCTGCCCAGCAGCGCGGCGGCGATGCCCAGACGCTGCTTCATGCCGAGCGAGTAGCCCTTCACCGGGCGTTTCGCTTCCTTCGTCAGGCGGACAATCGCCAGCACTTCGTCGATCCGCTGTTTCGGCACGTCGAGAATGCGGCGGATGGCCTCCAGATTTTCGTAAGCGGTCAGATGGCCGTAGTAGGAAGGGTACTCTACCAGGGAGCCGACCTTGCGCAGGATCGCCAGCTTTTCCTTGCGCAGATCTTTGCCGAACAGCTGCACCGTCCCCTTCGTCGGGCGGATCAAGCCGAGCAGCATCCGTATGGTCGTCGTTTTGCCGGCGCCGTTGGGCCCGAGAAAGCCGTAAATATCCCCTTTGCGGATTTGGAGATTCACGTTGTCCACGGCAGATCTCAGTTTGTATTGTTTGGACAACCCGAAGGTTTGAATAATCATTTCGTTCATGGAAAAATCACCTCGCCCCTTATGTTAAAGAGCGAAGGTTAATCCCAGGGTGCGGCTTGTTTAAAATTCGTTTAAAATCACCTGACGCGGGGGAACAGATAGATCGCCGTTCCTTCCCGCGAGCTGACGACATCCCAGTCCAAATGCATTTCTTTCACCATCAACGCGACAATCGTGAGGCCGATTCCGGCCCCCTTCTCCGCCGACGGCGCCTTCATGCCAGGACCCTTGTCCTCAATCACAAGAGCGGTCCCGCCTTCCCGTTCCTCGGTACGGAGGCCGATATATCCGCCGGACTTGGCGTGACGGAGTACATTCTGGAACAGATTGTCCAGAATCCGGTTCATCCACTGGGGGTCCGCTTTCCAGTATACGGGATGCTCCGGCACACCGACGTCCATGACCATGCCTTCCTCCTCGAATACGGGGTACCAGGCGGCGGCGGACGCCCGGGCAAGCCGGGCAACGTCGATTTCGGTCCGCTGGAGCGGATACTTTCCTGCGGAAAGCAGCGTATACGACAGCAGGTTGTCGATGAGGCGGTTGAGGTCGTCGGATTTCGTCTCGATCAGAGCCAGCGAAGACTTGCCTGACGCGGAAATCGGCTCCTTCTGCAGCGAGTAAGCATGGCTGCGAATGATCGTCAGCGGCGTGCGCAGATCGTGGGACAGGTTCGCGATGAGCTGCTTTCGTAGACCTTCCTCCTTCCGCTCCCGCTGGCGGCTCGTCGTCAGCTCCTCGATCATCCGGTTGAAGGCCAGCTCCAGCTGTCCGATTTCGTCCTTCTTGCTGACGGCTATCGGATGGGGGATGTCCCGGCCATCCGGCAGCCCCATCGCCTCCTCCAGATGAACAAGACGCTTGCGGATGCGGTAGAAAAACAGCCACGACATGAACAGGAACAAGCAGAAAGCCAGCAAAACAATGCCGATGACATACCGGTCGCTGTAAATAGGCCGTTCCTCCTTCATCAGCACCCGCGGAATCTGCATCACCATAAACCCCTGAGACGCGTCTTCCCCCACGAAAGCGACCGTTGTAAAAGGATCGCCGTTATAGCTCTTTTTCATAAAAGCGATCGTATCGGCCGCTTCCCACACGGCTGGGAGGTCCGACCGTTCAGGCAGGGTTAAGCGCGTTTTTCCGCTGCCGTCGACCCAGACGAGATCCGCCTTCGGATACTTCTCCTTCAGTTCCCGCATCCGCTTGTCGATTCCCTCATCCCCGGCGCCCTGCAGCTTCTTGGCCTCCCCGTGCCAGAACTTCTCGATGTCATTGCCTCTCGAGTAGGGATTGGTTTTCCTGTTCTCTTCCTCGGTTTTGAACGAATGCGGCAAATAATACAGAACAGCGGCCATCGGAAAAATAACCGGCCAAATCAGCATCGCGAACACGACGATGCACAAATACTTGACCAGCAGCGAGTGGCGCCACTTCATGCTCTCACCCGGTAACCGATGCCGCGGATCGTCTCCACGATTTCGGGTTGGCTGGGGTCGCGCTCGATCTTTTCGCGGAGATAGCGGATATGAACCATCAGCGTTTTATCCCCATCCATGTAAGGGTCTCCCCAGACCCCTTCGTACAACTGCTCTTTTGTAAGAATCTGATTCGGATGACGCAGGAAATACATAAAAATTTGAAATTGTTTCCCCGTCAAAATAATTTCTTCCCCGGTCCGCGTGTCCACGATCCGGTTCTCCTCCATATTTACCTGCAAATGATGCAGCGTGAGCTCCGCCTGTGCCAGTTTACCCGTACGCCTCAGCAGCACTTCCACACGGGCCGCCAGCTCATCCGGATGGAACGGCTTCGTCACGTAGTCGTCCGCGAACTGCAGACCCTGCAATTTATCGTCGATGGAGGTTCGTGCGGAGAGCATTAGAACGGGCGTTTCCGGGTAAATCTTCTTCATTCGCTGCCCGATCGAAAAGCCATCCAGACCAGGGAGCATCACGTCCAGGATAACCAGGTCGCTTTTCTCCCAGAACTCCGCCGCCTTCTCTCCCGATTTTAGCCAGTTCACTTCATAGCCCCGCTCGATCAAGTGGCTGTTGACCCATTTGCCGATTTCGGGATCATCCTCAATGTACAAAATTTGTTTAACGGCCATACTTCTAACTCCTTCCGGTCTCGCTACCGTTACTTTACAAAGACATCCGCCGGATTGTCAAAAGGGAACCGTTACTTCAAACCGTGTTTTAACGTATAACATGCTTATAAATCCGGGAGGGACCGACAGACAGGAAAATGCCGCACTCCCGCCTGGCGATCGTTGTTCTGCCTGTCTTTTTTGTGATCAACAGCCATTAAACCAGCCGGTAAAGGAGGCCTGCCATGAGGGTGGCCAAGCGTTTCAAACACCTGTATACCTATCTTCATAAATGCTTCGGCAAAAGCCTCCGGTCTATACGCGGCTTGATTAGTATGCAAAAAAAAGAAGGAGGATACGGGTCCCTCCTTCTTTTCGTTCAGTACCGCAGCCGCTCCGCGCTTACCGGTCCGCGCGGCATCCTACCACTTGGACGATCCCGAGGAGCGTCCTCCGGAAGAGCCGCCGCCCCAGCCCGAGCCGCCCGAGGAACGACCTCCGCCTCCGCCCCAGCCGGAACTCCCGGAGGAGCCGCCGCCCCCGGGCCCGCCAGGGCCTCTGCGGCGAAGCTGCTCCTCGTACATCCGGCGCTGATAGTCCCGGTCCATCTGCTCCAACAGCTGCTGGCCGGACGAAATGCGCTGCATCGCTTCCGCGAAGAGTCCCCGGGCGATAAGCCGCCGGCTTTCCTCCATCAGCGTGTCGTAGCCGGAGGAATAGGGCGACAAGCTCATGCTGCCGCCGTACCGGGCATGCCGGCTCCGGTACTCTCCTTCGAGCTGCCTGATTGTGCGCAGCGTCTCTTCTTTCTCCCGCAGCAGCTGCTGCACGCGCTCCGCGGCCTGCCCCGCCTGGACGGACAGCCCCCGCTGGCGCTCTTCCAGCAGGTCGACGTCGAGCACCGGTGCCTGCGCCAACTGCTCCAGCTCGGCCAGCCTACTTTCGCCGTCGCCGATCATAGCGGACAGCTCCGGTGACTCCACCTGCAGCTCCCCGAAAGCGGAAGCCGCCTGCCGCAGCCGTCCGCGTTCCTCGTCCAGCGCATGCCGGACGGTCCGTACCCGCGCGTCCAAGCTGTCGTGATAACCGAGAATCCGCGCGCGAAGCTCGCGGATTTCGGTCATCAGCGCTTGGGCCTCCGTACCGGCCTCCCGGGCCGAGCGGTACTTCTGGACGTCCGGGGCGAGTCCGGACCGGATCTCCGTCAGCCGCCGGCCAAGCTCTTCGCGCGCCCGCGTCATGCGGGTGTAATCGGCCTGCTGCTCCCGCCGGTGCACTTCCGCGTAATCGCGGGCGATTTTAAGGGACTCCTCCGGGTAAGCCCGGTCGAATGAGCCGAGGTCCCCCGTCAGCTCCTCGATCTCATGGGCCGTCTTCCGCGCCGACTCCCGGTCGGCGATCATCGCCTCAACCAGGCTGCGGGCGGCCCCCATGTTCTCCTCTATGGCGGCCGCGCTCCGGCCGCCCTCTTCGGTATCGCCTGCTTCCAGCAGCGTACCGAGACGGGCAGTCTCCTCCCTTGCCTGCTTAAGCAGAGCATACGGGTCGCCATCGGTGAGCAGCAAGCCTTCCTGCCGCGTTCTTTCCCTGAGTTCTTGTTCCGATGCTTGGATCGCCGGTAAAAATCCGGGTTCCCGTTCCTCCAGCGCTTCGAAGTCCTTAACCGACTTCCGGATAAAATCCAGTTCCTTCAGAGCGGCTTCGACCGACGATGCGGCCTGCATAAAATCGAACTCGTCCAGCTCGTCGGCCTTGGCATAAGCCGCCTTGGCTTGTTCCGCATGCTTTCTCAGCACGGTCAGCGGATAACCCGTCCGGCGGGCAAGCGCTTCGACGGCTTCCTCCGCTTCGGCGATGCAGCTCTTTGCCCGGTCCACGGATTTTCTGACTTCCGTGGATTGCTTTTCGATCTCCGCGAGCCGCGTCCCGTACGGTCCTACCTTTCCGGCAAATTCCTGTACGGCTTGGAACAGCTTCCTGGTCTCGGCCTCCGCCTTGGCGTTAATGAGGAAAGGTAACTTCAGCTCCGCCAGGCGTCCGGCCAGCTCTTCGGATTCTCCCTGCAGCCGCACTACCGCATTCTCCAGCTCGGCAGCCTTTTCTTTTGTTTCCCCTTGCAAAAATTGTTTCTCCAGGTCCTGAAAAACTTCGGAAAACAGCATTCCGTTCAGCACCGGCCGCGTTTCGTCGAGCAGTTGTTTCGCTTCCGCCAGCCGTTTCCGAGCCGCGGATCTTCTTTTGTACTGCCAGAAAGCCCAAAATCCCGCGCCAATTACGGCCAATCCCAGCACAACGGGGAGAATCGAGGCCATACCGCCGCCACGAGCGTTACTTGCGCCGTTATCGCCGACGTTCCCGGATGAAGCTCCCGCTCCGGCAAGCGAGTTCACGTAACCGCTGACCGCCAGAATACCCTCTCCAATCTTGCCTTCTCCGGCAGCAGGCACAAACTTAAGGTCGACAATCCCCTTCGCATCCTTTGCCTTGCTTCGCGAAACGGCCGCAGCCAGCTGCTCGTTCTCATAAACGAGATGGACAAAATTCGGCTGAGTCGTGATGACCAGCATCAGCTGATTCCGGTTCAGTCCCCATTGATCGTAGGCTTCATTCGCCAGGCGTTCTCCTTCGCTTTCGGTTAAGCCTTTGGCGGTAAGCACAAACACTTCGTAATCTTTATTCTTTAGCCCGCTTTCCACCTGACGGGCCTGGGTTTGCGTAAGCAAACCGACGGGATCGGTAACGATTCCGTTATTCCGGGGCACCGCCGCGGCAAATACAGCCGTGCAGGTAAGAAATATCAGGAGTAGGGCCAGCCCTATCACACGGATTGTCTTCATTTTGTTCCCCTTTCGCTCCAATGATCTTTTACATGGTCTTTACCCGAAAATACCGACTGTGCTTTCTTTCCGTTTAAACGCTCCTGACGTTAACCTCTCCTTTATTCCCGGGGAAAAAGCTCTCTGGCCGTTTGAATAAATAAATGTACCGCCAGCGATGCTTCTTTCAAAGAAGGCACGGCTACGGATATATCCCGGCAGACGCGAGGCTCCAGGTCTAGCGTAACGAGCCCCGGAGGCAGGGCGGATAAGGACAAGCGGGACAAGATAGCGAGTCCCAGCCCTTCCCGGATCATATTCAGCACCGTCGCTACATTGGACGCCGCAAAAGCCAGCCGGAGATCCGCACCCGACTTCTGAAACAAATCGATAATCGGGGCTTCGTATCCTCCTCTGCACAAAATCATCGGTTCTCCGCTCAAATCGGACATCGTAAGAGAACTTCGGCCCCCCAGCACGTGGTTCTCCGGAAGAACAGCCACCATCTTGTCTCTAAAAAGAGGAACGATCTCCAGATCCGCATCAGGAAAAATAACGAGACCGACGTCGATAAACCGTGTCGACAGCCACTCCTTCACTTCGGCAATCGTGCCCTCATGAAGCACCAGCTGGAGATTCGGATATTTTTGCTTGAACGTGCTCATGATTTTGGGTAAAAAATGAGCCGCGGCGGTAGGAAAAGCGCCGATGCGGACGGTTCCGACCTCCAGCCCTTTCTCCGCGGCAATCTCCTGCTCAATGTTCTCGACGCGCTGCAAAATTTCGCGCATTTGGATGAGCACCCTTTTGCCGATATGGGTCAGGGTAATGCCGTTCTTCCGGTCCCGGATCATCAAATGGATGCCGAGATCGGCCTCAAGACTGGAGATGGCATGGCTCACGGCAGGCTGTGTCATGTTAAGCTCCAAGCCCGCTTTAGTGAAACTTCCCGTCTCCGCTATTTTCACAAAAACCTGAAATTGAGTAATGGTCATAACCTTTCGCTTATGCTCCTCATAAAAATTATTCATTTTATTTATCTTATAGCCCATCGTATCATAAGGAAGCAGTTCTAACCAAGGAGTGATTCAGATGGAACGTTCTTCCCGTAAACGAACGGCTTTCCTGCTCGCGTTTCTGGTCTTGATGTGGGGGATCAACTGGCCCCTGACCAAACACGCGCTCATTTATACACCGCCCCTGCTATTCGCGGGCATTCGCACATTGATCGGCGGCTTCCTGCTGCTGCTTGTCGCCATTCCGAGATATAAGAAGCTCAACTTCAAGCAAACGTGGCACATTTATTTGATTTCCGCCTTATTGAACATCATTTTGTTCTATGGATTGCAGACCGTCGGGCTCGGTTACCTGCCTTCGGGGCTGTTCTCCGCTATCGTTTTCTTCCAGCCGGTGCTGCTCGGAATTCTTTCCTGGCTGTGGCTGGGCGAATCCATGTACGGGCTTAAACTGTTCGGTCTGCTCCTCGGTTTCGCCGGGGTGGCGACCATTACTTCGGCCGGACTGAACGGGCATATCTCCTTTACCGGCATTCTCCTGGCGCTCGGATCCGCGGTGAGCTGGGCTTTCGGTACTGTTTTCATGAAAAAAACAGGCGACCGCGTCGACTCCATCTGGATGGTCACGCTTCAGCTGCTGATGGGCGGAGTCGTCCTGACAGGCACCGGCCTCTCCACAGAAAGCGTCTTGGACATCGCTTGGACCGGTCCCTTTATTTTCAGCCTGCTCTTCATTTCGGTATTCGTCATTGCGCTGGGATGGCTCGCTTTCTTCACGCTGGTCGGTTCGGGTGAAGCGAGTAAAGTCGCTTCGTTCACCTTCCTGATCCCGCTGATCTCGATCACGGCCAGCGCTATCTTCATGAACGAAGCGATTACGATCAACCTGCTGGCAGGACTGGTCCTCATCGTGGTCAGCATCGTGCTGGTGAACGTGCCTCCCCGGTCTTTCCGCGCCGCCAAGGCAAAAAAATCCAAAGATATCCCCCCTTGCGCGAGTCTGGCGCAGGCACGGGATTATAAATAACGGTTCGGGAACAAGAAAAACCGGCGGAGGGCTGAGCCTTCCGCCGGTTCTTTTTTTATACGCCTATCCGTTCATTCCGCATCCTTGCGAGCCGCGATTACTTCACGGGGATTACTTGGATCAATGCATCGAGAAGAGCGCCCGATTTGTCCATGCTGTATTCCCAGAACATCGCACCGCCCAATCCCTGATCCTGTACAAACTGGGCTTTCGCCGTTATGGATTCAGGATCGTCGTAGGAAAGCCATGTGCTGCCGTTAAAGAGGTACGGTGCCTTGGCAGCATCGTCCCAGTAACGGACATAGCCGTTAGCCGCGTTGTATTTCTCCAAAATTTCGTTATACGTCGGAGTATTGCCGCTGCCTGTTGCAGCCTGTCCCAGACCGTTGTTGGCAGCTGACTGCACATCGGTCCAGAGATGGCTGTAGAAAGCGATACCGACGACGATTTTGTTAGCCGGCACTTTCGCGTCTTTAAATCGTTTAACTACGGTTTCCATGCTGAGTCCCGGTCCGTAAACGTTCGTGTGATGCTCTGTCTTCTGAACCCATCCGCCCGAGTAATCATAGGTCATGATATTAAAATTATCCAGATACTTGGAAATTTCCTCAGCTTCGAGAGCCTTCAAGTGACTTGGTCCTGCACCTGCCGCCATGGACAATTCATAATACTTGTTGTCGGCAAGCCCCAACTGATTCAGTTTGTCCCGGAGCATCTGCAGGAACAGGGTATAGTTATGCTTATCTTCCGGTCTTGCTTTCATTAAACCGTCCGCGCTGATCGTCGGATATTCCCAGTCGATATCCACGCCGTCCAGCTTGTACTTCTTGATGTAGTCGATAATGCTGTTCGAGAAGGTGTCGCGTGCTTCGTTAGTCAGAACCGCATCGGAGAAGCCGTCCGCTCCCCAGCCGCCTACGGCAAAAAGCACTTTAAGGTTCGGATTTTGTGCTTTCAGGCTGTGAATGTATTGGTAGTTCTGGTCGTCCTTTTGCTCCGGACGCGTGATGATTTTGTTGTCTTTTACCAGCGTAAAGGAGTAGTTCAGGTGCGTCAGTTTGTTCGCATAAACCGAATTCGTGACGGACCAGTCTTCCCAGCCGGCGATATAAGCGATGACTTTCTTTCTAGGGTCTACTTTGAACTTCACGGTCGTAGAAGCCGTTTTACCGCTTTTGCCGTGAACAGCCGTGACAACCAGGGTATAATCGCCGGCTTCCGTAATGCCGGTTCCTTTGATGTATTCCTCTCCATTCAACGTAGCGACACCCACCGTACCCGGTGCATCCGTCCAGTTAGGCAGTACGCCTGTCGTGTAGGTTTCCCCACCTGTGACGTTGGCGATTTGCGGTTTCGCAGGCACGGAAGTGGTATCAGGCGTGTACGGGTTGCCTTTCAGACCGTTAACGAGGGCATCCAGCAGGGCGCCCGTTTCGTCCTGGCTGTACTCCCAGAACATAGCGCCGCCGAGCTTCTCTTTCAGCGTATAGGCCGCTTTCTCGGCCATGGACTCAGGATCGTCGAACGAGATGAAGATTCCTGTCTGAGCGTTATACAGATATGGAGCTTTAGCGTTCTGATCCCAATAGCGGGTATATCCGTTGGCTTCGCTGTAAGTCGCGAGAGTTACGCTGTAGGTCGGAGTTGCGCCGGTGCCTACGGCTTTTTGTCCGAGTCCGTTGTTGGCGGAAGATTCCACGTTCGTCCACAAGTGGCTGTAGAACGCGGCGCCGATGACGATTTTGTTTGCAGGTACACCGTTCTTCTTGTAAAGCTGCACGGATTGGTCAACACTGTTGTCGCCGGTTCCGTAAAGATTGGTGTGGTGCTCCGTTTTCGGAACCCATCCGCCCGACAAATCATAGGTCATCAGGTTCATATTATCCAGCAGCGGAGTAATTTTATCGATTTCAACGCCCTTCAGATAACCGCTTCCCGCACCGACCGCGATGGTCAGCTCGTAATAGCGGTTGGTCTCAAGACCCAGCGCGTTTAGCTTGTCGCGCATTAATTGCAGCAGGGAAGTAAAGTTCTGTTTATCCTCCGGCCGTGCCTTCATTATGCCGTCGGCGCTTTGCGTCGGATACTCCCAGTCCAGATCAACGCCGTCCAGGTTGTATTTCTTCACATAGTCGATGATGCTGTCGGTAAATGTTTGGCGGGAAGCTTCTGTTAATGCCGCGTCCGAGAAACCGTCCGCCCCCCATCCCCCTACGGAGATAAGCGTTTTAAGATCGGCATTCTGAGCTTTCAGACTGTGCAGATACGCGTAATTCGCATCATCGTTCTGCACTTCGATCGGCACGATCTTGTTGTCTTTGACATGCGTAAACGCATAGTTGATGTGAGTCAGTTTGGATGCGTCCACCGGTTTCGCTTCGGACCAGTTTTTCCAGCCGCCCACATAAGCGATCACTTTCGTTTGCGGTTCGACTTTGAACTTCACGGTCGTGGAAGCCGTTTTGCCGCTTTTGCCGTGAGCTGCGGTAACGACGAGCGTGTACTCGCCCGCTTCCGTAATGCCGGTTCCCTTGGTGTAGGCGGCTCCGTTCAGCGTAGCGCCGCTTGCGGTACCCGCCGCATCCTTCCAGTTGGGCAGTACGCCCGTCTTGTAGGTCTGCCCTTCGCTTACGCCTGTAACAGCAGGCGCCGCCGGAACCGTTGTCGTATCAGGGTTCAGTGTCTTTCCTTGAACACCCTTCACCAGTGCGTCCAGCAAAGCTCCCGTCTGATCTTGGCTGTATTCCCAGAACATCGCTCCGCCGAGTTTCTGGTTCAGCACATAGCCCCCTTTTTCGTGGAGGGATTGCGGGTCGTCATAGGAAAGGAATACTTTCGTTTGTTCGTTGTACAAGTAAGGTGCGTTGGCCTCACTATCCCAATAGCGCTTGTAGCCGCTAGCTTCGTTATAATTCGAGATGATTTCATTATAGGTCGGTGTTGCGCCGTTACCAACCGCCTTTTGACCCACGATCTTACCGCCTGCCGCTTCTACATCCGTCCACAGGTGACTGTAGAAGGCTCCACCGATGACGATTTTGCTTGCAGGAACTTTATTGGCCAGATACAGCTTAACGGATGAATCTACGCTCAAATCACCGGCATACAAATTCGTATGGTGAGCGGTTTTGGTATCCCATCCGCCGTGGAAATCATAGGTCATCAAATTAATATTGTCGAGCAGCGGGGTAATCTTCTCGATTTCAACCCCGTCGAGGTATTTTTTCGTAGCGCCGACAGCAATCGTCAGCTCATAATATTTGCCGTCCTGGCTTCCCAGAGTATTCAGCTTCTCACGAATCGTTTGCAGCATCAGCGTGAAATTCTGCTTATCCTCCGGCCGCGCCTTCATAACGCCGTCAGCGCTTTGTGTCGGATACTCCCAATCCAGGTCGACCCCGTCCAGCTTGTACTTCTTGATGTACTCGATGATGCTGTCCGCAAATGTGTTGCGCGCGCTTTCCGTCAATGCCGCATCCGAGAAACCGTCCGCTCCCCAGCCACCGACGGAAGGAAGAATTTTCAGCTTCGGATTGTCTTTTTTCAAGCTTTGCAGGTAGGCATAGTTGGCATCGTCGTTCTGCGCCGGCAGGGAGACGATTTTATTGTCTTTCACATGCGTGAACGCATAGTTGATGTGCGTCAACTTGGCCGCGTCGATCGGGTTGGAGGCCGACCAGTTTTTCCAGCCGGGCACATACGCGATGACTTTCTTGGCAGTTTCCGTGGAACCGCCGCCGGAGCTGCCGCCGGAACCGCCCCAGCCGCCGCCGATCGGCAATCCGATTGTGATGGAGCCTTTCTGCGGGCCATCCACTTTGACGGGAGCTTTCTCGAAGGAGGAGCCTTTGCCGCCTTCGTTAACCGTCGCGTTTTCAACGGAGCCGTAGCCGGTAATTTTGGCCAGGGCATTCAGCACGAGAGACACAATGCTGGCATCATTGTTAACGGCCAGTGTCGTGTCACTTCCGTCCACGATCACTTTGCCGATGGAGCCTTTGGAAATTTCGATTTTGATGCCGGAAGCCAGCACGTGAAGGGAGTTAAATGATCCGATCAGCTGTACCGAAGAACCGGCAGACAGTGCTTTCACGAAAATCACGTCGATAAAACCGGCTCCCGTCAGAGAACTTTCTTCCAATTTAACGGAAGATTGGACATACGTCTCTTGAACGGAGGTGTTTCCTTGGGCCACGAGACGGACCGCACCGGTTTCCTTATCGACAACAACCTTGATCAGAACCGTATCTACGAGGTGGATGGAATTTTCTCCGCCGCCGTTGACCGTAACGGTTCCCGCTACTTTCACGTTCTTCAAGGTGACATCCCCGTTTCCGATGCCTTTGCCCAAAAGGAGATTGCCTTGGATGACGGTGTTTTGCAGGGTAACGCCCGAAACATTCACGGCAACGTCGCCGTTAACCGTTTCGGTTCCCGATGCAGGTCCGAACGTGCCGGCCTTGTCATAGGAAACGCTTTGTAGCGATGGCGCGCGGCCCAGCAGAACGACCGTCTCTGCACGGGTCAGCTTGCCTGCGGGACGGAAGGTGCCGTCTTCGTAGCCTTCGATGACTCCCTTGGCTACCATGGCGCTTACCGCGCCTTTGCTCCAATCGGCAATCGACGCCGCGTCTTTGATGTTCTTCAGCGCATCTTCGGAAACCTCACCCAGCTTGAGCAGCTTCGAAAGCATGACCGCGGACTCCTGTCTGCTCACCGGCTGGTCCGGACGAATGCTTCCGTCGCTGTAGCCGTCCACATACCCGGCTGCCACCGCTTTGCTGATTTGTTCATACTGCCACTGCTCCGCCGTAACGTCCGTGAATTGGATCGAAGCGGAAGCCGTAAATTTATAGTAGCGGTTAATAAGCGCCATAAGCTCTGCGCGCGTAATGGCATTATCCGGCTGAAGAGAACCGTCCGAGTAGCCCTGAATCAGTCCTTTATCATGCCATTCGCCAAGCTCTTTCTCTGCCCAATGCCCCTTGATATCGGCCGGTTGGGCGCTTGCTTGTCCCGAAACAACAGTCAGATAAGTTGAAAAGGCCATGCTTGTACATAAAAGTAAAACAAGCCATCTCCAAACAAAAGATTGCTTAAGCGCTTTCATAGTACACCCCAATTTCATCAAATTTATACAATGCCATTCCAAAGAGGAATCCTTCTCACCTCCAGTGCGTTCTCTTCGCAGGCACTGCTTCTAAATTCAGCCGCTTGGCTTGAACTTAAAACAAACTCATGAAGCCCTGTAAAACTCATCAGAAAACTTGGTAAACGGTTACATAAAGCCGATGAAAAACAAATGCGTGCTTCTGCACGGAGACATGGATAGCTCTAACGACGTGAAATGAGTGCTTCATGAACCAAGAATTATGAATGACGACAAGCCGAAAGCGGGGGAAAACTGAGGGTAAATTGTGGAAGTTATTATGTAAGTTACTAATAATTATAATGGTTTTACAAAAGGTTAACAGGGATGTTTTTGTCCACTGGAAGGGGATAATTCTCTATCTCGCTATTAATTTCACTGATTTTTTATACATATTAACGATAATAAAAAAGCCTTTTATAAAGCAAAAAACCGCCGGGGGAAAAAATCCCCCGGCGGCTCTTCCGGATAGCTTAACGCAAGGATGCGAACGCCGTCCGATTACTTCGTAATGCCGTTGTAGATCACTTGCGCCGCTTCCGCGCGTGTCGCTTTCGCACGCGGTGCGAATACGCCGTCGGCATGGCCGGTCATCAGACCTTTCTCAGCAGCTGTTTCCACAGCCGTTTTGGCCCAAGCGCTGATTTCCCCGCCATCGGTAAAGATAGCTTTAGGCGTACCTGTCGTGCCTTGAAGCTGCGCGTACATGCGGGTAATCATAACCGCCATCTCTTCACGCGTAATCTTCTGCTCCGGCGCGAAGGTATCTGCGGAGTTGCCTTCCACGATGCCCTTCTCGGAGGCAGCCGCTACGGCTTCCGCATACCAGCTTCCGGCCGGAACGTCCTTGAACGCGGACGGCTTGGAAGAAACGAGCTTCATCTGCTTCACGATCATGTTCACGAACTGGGCGCGGGTTACATCCTGCTCCGGTTCGAAACGGTTGTCGGCTACACCGTCAACGATTTGCTTGCCGGAAAGCTCCTGGATGACTTTATAAGCCCAGTGCGTCTGCGGAACGTCCGCGAACGACTTCAGATTCACGATACGGCCGTCGAGAGACGCCGTGATTTTGCCGCCTTTGAACGTTTTCGTAATGTAATTGTAGAACACATCGAGATCGATCAGGCCGGCTTGAGAGTTTTTGCCCTCAACCAGTACTTTATAATTGTCTCCGCCCGCAGCCATGAAGTTATTCACGGTTACGGTGTACTCGGCGGCATCCTCAATCGGAGTGCCGTCCGCCTTCGTCAGCTTCACGATGCGCTCGGCTGCCGGTTTGCTAAAGTCGGCCGTGTACTTCAGACCGGAAATTTGCAATGTTTTGGTATCTGCGGAACCGTCCGATTTCTTGCCCCATTGCTGCTGCAGA
Organism: Paenibacillus sp. GbtcB18; assembly: GCF_019091125.1. NCBI lineage: Bacteria > Bacillati > Bacillota > Bacilli > Caryophanales > Paenibacillaceae > Paenibacillus > Paenibacillus sp. GbtcB18. The sequence goes on along the minus strand of NZ_JAGXJX010000007.1, from coordinate 225,759 downwards.
AGCGTTTTGATCTGCGAGCCTGTCAGCGTCATTTTAACGAGCGTGTTGCCGAACGGCTGAATTTTCGCGAGATCGGAGAACTTGATGTCTCCTTTAGGCAGATCGGCGCGAATACCGCCCGGGTTCATGAATGCGAAATCCGTGTTCATGCCGTCACGCATAGCGTCCGCAATCAGGTTGCCCAGCGGAGCTTCTTCGTTGTAGGCGTTGTTTCTGGAAATCACAGAGTCCGTCGTACCGACAGGCTGCTTCAGAACCGGATATTTGTCCAGGTATTTGTTGATCAGAGCGACCGTATCCGCGTCAGGCGTTACGCCTTCCTGTTTCACGTCTACGATTTCCGCCGTTTTCTTCACGATATCGCCGGTAGCCGGATCGATCTCGAGGTCAACGTCGGCAAAAGCCGTGCCGTAGGAATAGGCTTGAACGATCAGCTTGTTGTTGACGACCGTATTGACTTTGGCATGGTTGTCACCGGCGAAAATAACGTCGACTTCATCGTCGATCGCGTTAGCCAGATCAACCGCTTCGCCGGAAGCCACGTTGTCTTTCACGCTGGCCGGATCGTGCGCCAGAACGACGATCGCTTTTACGCCTTTGGTTTTCAGCTCTTGTACGGCTTTGTTGACGACAGGAGCCTGCTCAACGAACTTAACGCCTTTCAGGCCGTCCGGAGATACTTTGGACGGAGTGGAGTTGGTCGCCACGCCGATAAATCCGATTTTCTGGCCGCCCACTTCTTTGATCACATAAGAAGGCAGAATGTTCTCGCCCGTTTTCTCGTCCACCACGTTGGCGTTCACGTACGGGAAGTTCAATTTATCAAAGGTCACGTCTTTGTTCTTCGTATCGGTACCGCCGTTGATTTGAGCGAGCATAGCGCCTACGCCCTGGTCAAACTCGTGGTTGCCCAGCGTACCCACGTCGAATTTCAGCATGTTCATGAATTCCAGGGTCGGCTTGTCGCGCTCCATCGAGGAAACCGGTGCGGTCGCGCCTACGGAATCACCTGCATGAACAAGCAGTGTGTTCGGGTTCGTTTTCTTTCTTTCTTTCAAGTAAGTCGCCAGGTAAGGGGCGCTGCCCACTTTGCCGGACGCGGTTTCCGTCGTCGTATCGAGCTGACCGTGGAAATCGTTGATGCCCAGCAGTTGGACTTTTACGTTCTTGTTGTCCGGCTGAGGCTGGCCTTTTCCGCTCAGATCGATGGAGTAAACGCTGAAGCCTTTGTCCGTCGTTACGCCCGTGCTCTTGATATGCGGGTTCTCCGGCAGGTACGTAACCGCGCTCGGGGAGCTGGTGAACGTGACTTTCACGTTTCCTGCAACCGGTGCGATAGACCAATTCTTGTCAGCGGCCGGGTTGATCGTCTTCTGCTCGGAAATGTAATCCATCAGAGCCTGACGGTTCTCGTCGGCGGAATCCACGATCAGCTCCGCGTTTTTGAGGCCGGGGAAGTTGCCGCCGCCGCTTGCGCGGTAGTTGTTCGTGACGACGATGAACTCCTGGTTCGGATCGATCGGCTTGCCGTTGAACTGGAGATTTACAATCCGGCTGGAGGATGCGTCGTTAACGGCTCCGTCCACTTTGTACTTCGCCGGTTTGGTTACGTCCACCTGGTAAGTCACTCCGTCGATCACGTCGAAGTTGAACACCTGGAAGGAGGAGTTCAGCAGCTGCTGCTCGTCCGTTTTGGCCGGGTCGATCTGGTTGAACATGCCCGCGGACATTTCCAGCCATTCTTTCACGCCGGAGCCTTTGACTTTGACTGCTTTCAGCGTGTTGTCGTACAGATAGAGATCGCTCGCGCTCTTGATCGCGATAGGACCTTTGGCGATATCCGTATACTCCGACGGGCCGTTGCGTCCGGCTTTGAACGGAGCGCCTACGGAGAGAATCGGAAGATCTTTATACTGCGGCAGGGTCGTCGAAATGTACTTGCTCACATATTCTTTCTGAGCGTTCGTTACGATTTGGACCGAAGGGTCGTCCTGCACCAGCGCGAAATAGCTGTGGATCGGAGCGGTCGTTTCGCCGATCGGCTGGTTCGCGTATTTTTTCGTGCCTTCGTGCTCGGCCGCAACCGCTTGTACGATAGCCGGGTCCGTTTCCACGAGCGCTTTTTTCGCCGTGCTGTCGTAAATATAACGGGTCGAGGACTGAGAATTGGAAACCTTCCACTTGCCGCCCTCCTGCACGAGCTTCAAGTCGATCAGACCGAGGTTCGAGCCGCCATAGCCGGATTGCACGGCCGCAACGCCGTTGATCGTGCCTTTCGCGTTATCTACGCCGGCAACCGGGTTTCCGTTCGCGTCTTTAAAGAGCGCGTCAAGTTTCTTCACGTCAGGTGTAGGGAACACCTTATGGGAGTGCGAGAACGTAATCGCATCGATGCCGGGCACCTTGCTGAGAGGCAGAACCGCGTTCTCGGCGAGCTGGTCGTTCGCCGCGGCCGTACCGTCAAAACCGGAGTGCGCCATCGCGATGACGATATCCGCGCCTTTGGCTCTCATCTCAGGCACGAATTTCTTGGCCGTCGCGACGATGTCTTTGGCCACGACTTTACCGGCAAGGTTCACTTTGTCCCACTCCATGATTTGCGGAGTTACGAGTCCGATGACGCCGATTTTGATTTTCTGGTCGTTGCCGTTCTCGTCTTTGAACGTCTTGTCCATAATCAGATAAGGCGTAAATTTGTTGACATCGTTGTCCGGGTTGTTGTCTTTATCGTCTATGTACACGTTCGCGTTAATGTATGGGAATTTGGCCCCTTTGATCGATTTATCGAGAAAATCAAGGCCATAGTTGAATTCATGATTGCCGAAGGTAGCCGCATCGTAATCCAGGAGATTCATAGCTTTATAGACAGGATGGATGGCGCCGGGGTCTTTGAGCTGATTAATCTGGGCCATGTACGTACCGAGCGGAGTCCCTTGGATCAAGTCTCCGTTGTCGACCAGGAAAGTATTGGGGTTTTCTTTGCGCGCTTCTTTGATCAGCGTGGCGGTTTTGGCCAAACCTACGCTTGCCGCCGCCGCGTCTTTGTAATAATCGTAGTCTACAAGATTTGTATGCAAATCCGTCGTTTCCATAATACGAAGATTAACGGTTGGAGAAGCGGATGTTTGCGCTTGCACAATGCCTCCTAAAGACTGGGATGAAATGATGCCGAATGCTAGGGAAGCGGTCGCGAGCTGCTTCATTCTTTTGTACTTCCTGGATCCCATTACGATGAATTCCACCTTCCTCTAAATAGTTACTTACCGATTTTAGCAGGTTCGGAATTAACCGTGTGTAAAATATTTAATAAATTTATTGAAAACGCTTAAAATGATTCTTAAGTCCTGTATTTAACCGACGGTCAATCCGGTCAGCAGCCTATTTAAAAACGCGCGGGTTTAGACAGGACGTCCACTTGGGTAACCATTCCTTAGACCAAATGAGATGAGCGCCCCTTTGCTACAAAAGGCCCATAGTCGATTAGGAGGAAGAGGAATGACAAGGAATCATACGATGATGCAGTTTTTCGAATGGCATGTCCCCGCGGACGGCTCCCACTGGAAACGGCTTAAGGAGCTGGCTCCCGAGCTGAAAAAGAAAGGGTTCGACGCCGTCTGGATTCCCCCGGTTACCAAGGGACAGTCCGACCAGGATACGGGCTACGGCGTGTACGATCTGTACGATCTGGGCGAATTCGACCAGAAAGGGACGGTCCGGACCAAGTACGGAACGAAAGAAGAACTGCTGGAAGCCGTCAAAACGTGTCAGGACAATGAGATTTGCGTATACGTGGATCTTGTGATGAATCATAAAGCGGGCGCAGACGAGAAAGAGCTGTTCAAGGTGGTCCAAGTGAACGACCAGAACCGCAATGAGGTGATTTCCGAGCCGTTCGATATCGAAGGCTGGACGAAATTCACTTTTCCGGGACGCGGCGACAAATATTCGGCTTTCAAATGGGATTTCGGACATTTTAACGGCACCGATTACGATGCCAAGGAAGATAAAACCGGCATTTTCCGCATCCTTGGGGAGAATAAGAGCTGGAACGACAACGTGGACGACGAATTCGGCAACTACGACTATCTCATGTTCGCCAACATCGACTACAGCCATCCCGGTGTGAGAAAAGAGATGATCACCTGGGGCAAATGGCTCGTCGACACTTTGCAGTGCGACGGCTATCGGCTGGATGCCATCAAGCATATCAACCACGATTTCATCCGGCAATTCGCAAGCGAAATGATCAAGGAACGCGGGGAAAACTTCTACATCGTGGGAGAGTTCTGGAACCCCGAAGTAGCGGCCTGCCGCGAGTTTCTCGATAACGTCGATTACAAAATCGATCTGTTCGACGTGGCCCTGCACTACAAGCTCCATGCCGCCTCGCAGGCCGGCAAAGATTTTGACCTCACGACCGTGTTCGAGGACACGCTCGTTCAAACCCATCCGCTGCACGCCGTCACCTTCGTGGACAATCACGATTCCCAGCCGAACGAATCGCTGGAATCGTGGATCGAAGACTGGTTCAAGCAGAGCGCGTATGCTCTTATTCTGCTCCGTAAAGACGGTTACCCGTGCGTCTTCTACGGAGATTATTTCGGCATAGGCGGAGAGGCTCCCGCGGAAGGCAAGGCGGCGGTGATCGATCCGCTGCTCTATGCCCGCCAGCATAAAGCCTACGGCGAGCAGGAAGACTACTTCGATCATCCGAATACGATCGGCTGGGTCCGCCGCGGCGATGCCGAAATCGAGCGCTCCGGCTGCGCGGTCGTCATCTCCAACGGCGACGAGGGCGAGAAGCGCATGTTCGTCGGCGAAGAACGGGCCGGCCAGGTGTGGCTCGATATGACCGGCACGCGGGAAGACGAAATCACCATCGGCGAGGACGGTTTTGCCGGCTTCCCGGTGAACGGGGGGAGCGTGTCCGTCTGGGCGCAGCCGGACGAGAGCTGACGCGGCGCGCGGGCACCTGGCGACGGGTACCCGACACCGGGCGACGGGCAACCGAGCGACGGACACCCGGCGAAATAAGTTTATATGTTAAAGGACATAACGGATTAGTCATCTAATCCGTTATGTCCTTTGTTGTTCAGCTCACGCATCCGACTCAAAATTCGTCGTATTCAGCTTAGTTTAGTTAATTTTCAGCAGCTTTACTTTTTTTGTGAGGAGCTGCTTAGGCGGCGGCCTGCCCATTCTGGTTCGCTCTATCTCCCGCTAATTCGACATGTTTCCCGTGAAACATTTTACCGTCGATTCCTCCAGAGCTGCCTTTAAACGGTCAGGGTCATGGCGCTGAACGCCCTCGACGATGCTGCCGCTATGCGCAGTCCTTCTGCTGAGCTGGAAAAAGCCCGGGTCCCTCGGCAAGAGGGACCCGGGCTTTCGTGCATCCTTCGCCCGGGCCGACACGCGCTGTAAATACGGATGCGCTCCGTCACACGGCACTACACCCCTCCCGAGGTCTGTGCGGCATGCTGAAGCCGGGCGCGCTAAGGCCGGCCTCCCGGCCCCGCGGCCTTAAGCCCCGGAGCCGGACTGCCGCTGCCGTTTTCGCCGAGTTCGTCCGCTTCCACGAGGTGCTTGAGCACGGAGAGCCGGTTCTCCCAGAACCGCTCGTAGTACGCCAGCCACCGCTTCAGCTCCAGCAGAGGCTCCGGCTGAAGCCGGTACCGTTTCTCGCGGCCGACTTTCCGCTCCTGGACAAGGCCCGCATCGGCCAGAATGCGCAGATGCTTCGAAACGGCCGTCCGGCTCATCGGAAAGTGGCCGCTGATCGCATTGACGGGCATCTCCTGCCCGGCAAGCAGATTCAGGACCTTGCGGCGGGTCGGGTCCGCAATGGCCTGAAAGACGTCCTGCTTCGGTTCGGCTGAGCCCATATCAGGCCTCGACTTGCTTGCGGAGCGCCTCGACCAGACCTACCCAGCCGCCGGACATCCGCTCGCGAACCTCCGCATGAGACTGTCCGAATTCGGTTACCTTCTCCGGGTCCCATCCCGCGTGAATCAAGGTGAATTCGGTTTTGCCGTCCAGGTCGGCCAGCTCGAACGTCAGCGTCCAGTCTTTGCCCCAACGGAAGGAAAGCCGGTTCGGCGGATCCAACTCGGTCACCTTGCAGAGAGATTTCCCGAAGGGTCCCGCTTCAAGGTGGAATTCATATCCGAGCTCGGGCTGAAAATCATTGGGCATAAACCATGCGGCAATTCCTTCGGATGTCGCCACGGCGTTCCATACCTTCTGGATCGGAGCGTTGAAAAGCTGAGTCTGGCGGATATCCGGCAGAGTATTCGGCGTGTTAGTCATCTATAGTTCCTCCTATATGCAAGTGTTTATTTTTTGGGTTTTACCAAATCCGAACGGCGAAAACGCAAAGCCGACCATTTGTCGTCGACGGCCACATTGCTGACGGGTCGGTATTCCGTGTTATTTTGTACCCTCGCAGCTAAAGTATCCCGGTTAATGTCCGTCTTGACTTTGGAGCTCTGCTTAGGGTACGTGATCCAGAAAACGGCGTCCTCGCGGAGCATGGGGATCACCTTCGGTACCCATTCGTCAACCTCCTGCCCGTGATTCACAAACAGCTGGAGAAATGCAGCCTTGTCTTCCTCCCGGCCGGCAGCCTCCGTTTCGATGCCGAGACGATACCCTTCGGGCGCATTCAGGACGAGGGCCGGTCCTTCTTTATAACGAAGTTTTTTGAGCAATTCTTCTGACATGGATGGATTCCCTCCGTTAATTTTAGGAAACGTTTTGGTTGCCTATTTGATTATAGGAAACCAAATGGTTTCATGTCAAGGCAAAGAAAAACACCGGCTGGTGCGCCGGCGTTTCCGTTTTATCGGATCGCGATATAAACCTGGACGACACAGTTCTCGGGGTCAAACCCGCGTCCGTCGTACACCTCGAAGTCCCCCGTGTAAGTCCGCTGCTCCGCGGCGTTTTGGAAATACGCCCAGATTTCGTGCCACAGCTGCGGCACCACGTCTTTCACCGGGCCTTTGCGCGTCTCGAAAATCATGTAGCGGGCTGCGGGAACATCCGCAAACTGAAGACCGGAAGATGCGCCGTCTGTCAATTCTTCACTGATTTCGTGTCCAAGCAGCGCCGTATATTCTCCCGACGCGTCGCTTTCGTAATCCGTGTACAATCCGTAAATCAGATGAGGGTTCTCTATGCCCGGTCTGGATGCAATATCGCTGCCGAAAAACTGCTGCCAGAGCTGCGGCAGCTTTCCTTCCGGCCCCGCCTCCGCGGCGTTCGTGGTTCGGACACTCACGCCCGCCAGTCGGAAGGATGGTTTGTTTGCAAATACGGACTTCAAATTCATAGGTTCATTCTCCTCTTTTTCCTGTTTAAGAGAAGTGTAATCGGGAAAAGTGGACACCTGTATGTCCTAGTTCTCGTAGCGAAGCAAAATTTTGCGGGCCCGCTCCCGGATTTCGTCGGCCAGGCTGGGCGGATGCTCGATCTTCAAACTGTCTCCGAAGCTCAGCAGCATCCCGTAAAACCACTCGTCCAGCGCAAAAACCCCTTGGACGCACAGGCCTCCGTCCGGCAGCAGGCTCACCAGACTCGGCGGAAAAGCGTCTCCCACGCGGTGACGGACCTCCGGACGAAAGTGCAGCGTCATCTCCACTTCCTTGTGAGCGAGCCACTGCCGATTCCAGCCGTACCCCTCCAAAGGAGGAACTTCACGAGGCTCCGAAGCTTGGGAAAGGACGTTCAAATCCGCGATCCGGGAGAGCCGGAAGACGCGGAACTCCTTTCTCATCATGCAGTACGCGTGCAGGTACCAGATGGAACCCTTCAGAATTAGAGCGGCGGGTTCAATGATTCTTTCGGTCTCGGTCCCGTTCGTGTTCACATAGACGATAGCCGCCCGCCTGCTTTCCTCAATCGCCCGCTTCAAGCGAGAGACTTTGTTTTTCGCCGCCGTCCCCTGTCCCCACGGATGAAAATCGAAAACAATCTCGTCCTTGCGCCGCTCCCAGTCCGCAGTGTCCGTCCGCAAAAGCAGTCCCTGCACCTTTTCCGCCAGATTAGCGTAAGTCTGATCGTCGAGAGCCGTGCTTACGCCTTTGACGGCCGCAAGCAGGGACGAAATTTCTTTGAGAGAGACGAGCTGCCTGGCCAGCGTGTACGGCTCCATAATTTCAAATCCGCCGGATACGCCCTGGTGGGCGACAACCGGAATTCCAGCCCGGCTGAGCGTCTCCATATCGCGGTAGATCGTTTTCGTCGTCACTTCAAACCGCTCGGCCAGCTCCTTGGCGCTTATCCGCCCCCGGTTGAGCATCAGCACCGTCATCGCAAGCAGTCGGTCTATCTTCACTAAGGTCATCCTTTCCGGAATCGCGCCGTACTCTGTTCCCCTCCAATTGTTGTACGTGTAAGAGAGTTATACAATCATTGTATTCTACAACGCCGGGAAGGAAAAGACGCTGCGCTTGCGTGTAAGGCGCTGTTCTCCTCAGCCGTAAAATAAGGCGCCCGGCCAGAACTCCTCCTCGGCCCCCGTCTCCCTCCCAGACAAGCCAAAAAGCCGCTGCGCTTCCCGATGGAAACGTAAAGGCCTTCCGTTTTGAAGTTTAGCCGCTTCCGAAACAGGCCCGCTTCGCTCCGCCTATTCCAGATTGGCGTGACGCCCGAACATCGTCTCGGACGTATACCCTTTCTTCTCCATCAGCCGGAGAATAATCGCATCGCAGAACAGCAGCAGCGTCTGCTCGAAAAGGGAACCCATCGGCTGAATCGTCGGATACGGGTTGTCCGACTTGTCTTTCGGCGAGCCCGGGAGCTTAACCGCGATATCCGACAACCGGCCGAGAGCCGATTCTGGAAAAATCGTGATGGCGGCGACGGAAGCGCCCAGACTTTTCGCTTTCTCCGCCATCGAGACGAGGCTCTTCGTCTCCCCGGAACCCGAGCCGACGATGAACACATCGTCCTTGGTCAGATTCGGCGTGACGGTTTCGCCGACGACGTATGCGTCGAAACCGAGGTGCATCATCCGCATGGCAAAAGCTTTCATCATCAATCCGGAACGGCCCGCTCCGGCTGCGAAAATTTTGCCGGCATTCAGAATGGCATCCGCCAGTTCCTCCGCTTCGCGGCTCACGACAGCTTCGGCTGTGCGATGCAGCTCCTCCCGAATCTCCGCCAGATATTGAGTCGTCTGCATAGGAGATTACTCCTGCTTGATCAGCTTCCGCATTTCGGCCGCGGCCGCTTTACGGTCGTCTTGTCCGGTAATGCCCCCGCCTACGATAACGAGATCCGGCTGCGCCTTAATCACTTCCGGCAGTGTGCTGAGCTTGATGCCGCCGGCGATTGCCGTTTTTGCCCGCTTAACGGCCCGTTTGATCGTTTGAAGATCTTCGAACGAGTTTTTGCCGACAGCCTGCAAATCATACCCGGTATGAACGCAGATGTAATCGACACCGAACGCATCGACTTCTTTTGCGCGCTCTTCCAGGTTTTTCACACTGATCATATCGACCAGAACTTTTTTATTCTGCTTTCTTGCCTCTTCAACGGCCCCTTTGATGCTCATATCTTCCGCCGCGCCCAGAATCGTAATGATGTCGGCGCCCGCTTCGGATGCTTTCATGACCTCATAGCCCGCCGCGTCCATGATTTTGAGATCGGCAAGAACTTTCAGATTAGGGAAAGCCCGCTTCATTTCCTTGACGGCTCTTAAGCCTTCGTTGATGATGACCGGCGTTCCGATCTCAACGATATCGATGTAAGGCTCCAATTCTTTAACCAGCTCAATCCCTTCCGGGATGTTTACGAGATCCAGCGCCAATTGCAATTCCATTTATGTTTCCTCCTGGGATGTCAGTTAGCAGTTGTTGATTGCCATGCGTTTTATTCTAGATCCTCAGAAGTTGAAAAGAAAGTACGCACTATTAGGGAACGTAGTCACCAAAAGGATACTAAGCAAGGCAAAACCCGCAATGATCGTTTCCGCAAACGCAAAAAAGCCCCTCCGAAGAGGAGCCGTCAATAGTCAGAAGGCTGATCCGCCGTATAAATCGTTCGAAACCGTTGAAAAAGCGGATTTCGGGCGCTCGTTCCAGCCCGGCACCAGCGGCACAAGCCGAATAAATCAAGGCTCGGCCGCTTCTGTATGCCGCGGCTCTGACGAGGCTGCGTGCATCTTCTTCTGATGATTCGCGCCCCACTCCGACATCACGTTCAATACTTGCTTGATGGTCAGCCCGTAGGGTGTGAGTGAATACTCCACTTTGGGGGGAACCTGATTGTACACCTTGCGGTGAATAATTTCGTCCTGTTCAAGCTCACGCAGCTGCTGGGTAAGCATTTTCTGGGTAATGTCCGGCATTTCCCGCTTTAACTCCCCGAAACGGTGTGTGCCTTCCGTCAAATGGCAAAGAATGACCGGCTTCCATTTGCCCCCGACTACCTTCAGCGTTAATTCCACAGACTGTTTAAAAAGCTGATCTCCCATTGGCCTGGCTCCTTTAGTATCCTTAAAGCACCTATATCACTAAAAAGTAGGTACTTGCATTGGGTTATATGCTCTTTCATAATAACAGGTACAGTCGGTTTATTCTTTAACAATTTCGTTTTCTTCATCCCGATCCCGTTCCCGAGGCTCCGATCCGGAAACCGGGCGGCAGAAATGGATGGCTTTCGCAAAACCACATCGACGTTAACCCCTACCTTTGACAAAAGACGGGGGTTCCTTCTGCGGCCCGATAAGATCACTCATTCCGACAACATTTAAACAGGAGGCTGATTCCGATGGCTGACACCAATCAACCGGCAGCAAGCATTACCCGTATCCCGCTCTCCATTCTGGATCTGGCTCCGGTCGTCCTCGGGGCGACACCGGCGGATTCGTTAAAAAATACACTCGATCTTGCCCGGCACGCCGAACAGTGGGGGTATCACCGCTACTGGCTGGCCGAGCACCACAATATGCCGGGCATCGCAAGCTCGGCGACCTCGATCGTGATCGGCCACGTCGCCGGCGGCACGAAAAAAATCCGCGTCGGTTCGGGCGGCATCATGCTGCCTAACCACGCTCCTCTGATCATCGCCGAGCAGTTCGGCACGCTGGAGTCGCTCTATCCGGGCCGCATCGACATGGGCCTCGGACGGGCGCCCGGCTCCGACCAGCTGACGGCCCGGGCTCTGCGCCGCGGTCCGGAGAGCGACGGCCAGCACTTCCCGCAGCAGCTCGAAGAGCTGCGGGGCTATTTGAACCCCGGGCACGGCGCTTCCCCGGGCCGTGTAAGAGCCGTGCCCGGCGAAGGGCTGAACATCCCGATCTGGCTGCTCGGTTCCAGCGGCTTCAGCGCGCAGCTGGCCGGCCAGCTCGGTCTTCCGTTCGCCTTCGCCAGCCACTTCGCGCCGGATTACCTGGTCGCGGCGCTGGAGCTGTACCGCAGCTCCTTCCGCCCGTCCGAGGCGCTGAAGGAGCCTTATGTCATGATCGGCGTCAACGTCTTCGCCGCCGATACCGAGGCGGAAGCGCGCAGGCTGGCGACCTCCCACGAGCAGCAGTTCCTGAAGCTCATCCGCGGACAGACCGGCCTGCTCAACCCGCCGGTGGACAACATGGATGAGCTGTGGAGCCCGCACGAGAAAGCCATCGTCCGCAAGCAGCTCAGCATCACGGCCGCCGGAACGAAAGAAACCGTGCGGGAGAGACTCGATTACCTGCTGTCGGAGACGCAGGCGGACGAGCTTATCGTCACCTCGCAGATATACGATCACGGGGCGCGTCTGCGCTCCTATGAGCTTCTGGCCGAGGCGGCCCGGGTACGATAAGCGGTCAGCCCCCTCTTTGTGCGCCGCATAAGCGCCGACTAAAGCACCCGGTTGGCTTTTTTCGGAGCGCCTGCCCAATAAAACCCGCCGCTTGCGGCGTTACGCATCTGCCCTCACCCAAACCGCTGTGCCCTTTCCGGGCCGGCGGTTTTTTCACGTGGAACAAGTATAATCCGCTTGTCTCTCTCATAATAATTAACATTTGTTTCCTTTTAACCAAAAAAGGGTAAAAATTCAGATGGCCTGTACACCAACCTATTCATTCTTATGAGGGAGGCTTTTTTTATGGCGGTTAAAGAACAGCTGTTCATTCATGAAATTACCGGTTTTAGAACGAAGGACGAGTTCTGGAATCCCTACCCCTGGTACAAAAAGATGCGTGAAGAATCGCCGGTATTTTACGACGAGCGGCAGGATACGTGGAATGTGTTTCTCTATGATCACGCCAAGCAGGTTTTGAGCGACTACAAACTTTTTCCCAGCAAAAGAGACCGGAGCCTGATTCCGGTTCCCCTTAGCGACAATAAGGTGAATCTGATTTTTTCCGATCCGCCGGACCACCGCAGACGCAGAGGGCTTCTCTCCAAAGCCTTTACTCCGCACAGTCTCGAAGACTGGAAACCGCGGGTTCAGAACATCGTGAACGAGCTTGTGACCAACATAGCGAATAAGAAATCGGTCGATCTTGTTCAAGAACTGGCTGTTCCTCTGCCCGTTACGGTTATCGCCGACCTGCTGGGAGTGCCTTCGAAAGATTGGCAGCAGATTAAAAACTGGTCGGACATTTTGTTCATGCCCCACGATTTTCAGCATATCGAGGAGTTGCAGGCCGCCAAAGCCCGTGCCAGCAAAGAGTTCGTCGAATATCTGCTCCCCATTGTCGCGCAAAAACGCGCGCAGCTCCAAGACGATATCATCTCGGATATGATTCTTGCGGAATACGAAGGGGCCTTTTTCACGGACGCCGAGGTCGCCCAAACCGCGATGGGCCTGCTCGGTGCCGGGAACGAGACCACGACCACGCTGCTGACGAACATGTTCTACAGCTTGGTCAAAGACCAGCCCGGCGCGTACGGGGAGCTGCGCAAGGACCGCGGTCTGTTGCCGCAGGCGGTTGAAGAGACCCTGCGCTACCGGTTCCCGGCTGCGCTGGACCGGAGAATCGGGGAGGACACGGACGTGTTCGGTCCGAAGATGAAGAAGGACCAGTTGATCATCGCCTGGGTTTCGTCCGCCAACCGGGACGAGAACCGGTTTACCGACGGCGAGTCGTTCAACGTGCGGCGCAAGGACATCAAGCACCTTACGTTCGGCAGCGGCCATCATTTCTGCCTGGGGGCTCCGCTCGCAAGGATGGAAGCGGTACAAGCGCTGGAGACATTCGTGGAACGGTTCTCGGATTACTCGATACCGGACGACTTCCGGCCGCAGGATCATTTGCCTCGGAACAACCATAATCTGAATTCGCTGCCCGTCGTTGTCGAGGAGTAAGCGACCGGTGTTCGCTCTTATTGCTCTCGCCCTTAACTTCTGGTAAAATATGCTTATCTTATAAAGAACGGAGGGTTATGTGTGGGAACAGTTAATTTCGATCGACTTTACGCAGCTAACTAAATAGCGCTTAAAGGCCCTGCCCTGTGCAGGGTGATCGGGATTGGTCTGCCTGCTTCATAACCCAATTAGCCATAGGCTAAAGAGGGCGGGACTTCTCCGCCCTCTTTTTCTATGCCCTCCGCCGAAGGCAAGTCCGTTACGGCTTGCCTTCGGCACCCCCTTGATGCTCTGGTAACGAAACGGCTTATCTGTGCTTCGGTAACGAAACGGCTTATCCGCCGCATATTTCGTGCCCTCGCATCATTCGTCGCCGGACGCTTTCACCGCAGGACCCGCTTCTGCACCCCGCGGTTTTTACCGGGTGGAGCAGGGGGCGGCCTGCCGCGTGACAAGCTACCCTGTGGCGAGGGGGGAATTGACGCATACACGTATGGACATGCGGGGCACTCGCGTTCCTTTCCGATCACCCGAACACAGGCAGCGCCTGTGTTTTTATTTTTTAACATGAATCGGAGGGTGTAACCATGAGTGAACGAATGATACGCGTTAAAGATATTGAATTGTGCACGGACAGTTTCGGCAACCCCGCACATCCGGCCGTCCTGCTTATTATGGGCGCAACGGCATCCATGCTATGGTGGGAAGAAGACTTCTGCAGGCTGCTCGCCGAGAAAGGCTTCTTCGTGATCCGCTACGATAACCGCGACACCGGGCGTTCCGTAAGCTATGAACCCGGCCGGCCCGGTTATACGTTCGAGGACATGGCTGACGATGCGATCGCCGTTCTGGACGCCTACGGAGTGAAGAAAGCCCATTTCACGGGAATGTCCATGGGAGGCATGCTCGTCCAGATCATTGCCCTCAGGCATCCCGATCGCGTGCAGGGCATCACGCTGGTGAGTACGATGTATTTCGGACCCGGATGGGAAGAGTTGCCCCAGATGGAAGCGAAAGTGGAAGCTTTCTTCAATTCCATGGGAGAGATGGACTGGTCCGATCCGCAAACGCTCCTTCGGAACGCCGTTGACAAATGGCGCATTCTTGCCGAGTCCAAGCATCCGTTTGACGAGGAAAGAGTAACCGCCCTGGCCGAAAGGGACATCGAGAGAGCCCTTAACTACTCGAGTTCTTTCAACCACAGCTATGTGACAGGCGGGGAATCCTATCTGGGCCGGTACGGCGAGATTCAGACGCCTGCCCTTGTGATACACGGGACGAAAGATCCCATCATCCCTTACGAACACGGGGAGGCGCTGCGCGACTCGATTCCGGGTGCGGAGCTGTTAACGCTTGAAGGCATCGGCCACGAGCTGCCGCGGGCCGAATGGCCGGCCATTATCGGCGGTATCGCCAAGTATGCCGCTTTGTAGCCTGTAACGCCAAAAAAGCCTTCGGAGCCGCTTCTCCAAGCGGTTCCGAAGGCTTTCTTTTGTAATCCGGCCGCCCGGACTCCGGAAGGCAGCCCCCCCACCGGCATCTCGGCTCCGTACCACCGGCAAGCGCATCGCGTCTCTCCCGGGGAATCCGCCTTTACGGCTTCACGTCGATCGGCAGGTCCTGATTCACAGTCACTTCCACGTTGGAGCGGACAAGCGAGATCCGGTAGCTGTCTTTTTTCTCCGCCAGCAGGTACACGTTCAAATAAGGCCCTTGTCCGTTGTCCTCCAATTTTCCATAGCCCGGAATGCCCAAGCCTTCTCGGATAGACTCCTCCTGCCGCATAAACTCGTGATACTCTTCCACCGTTTTCTCCGGCAAGCTCTCTCCTATAAAGCTAACTTCCTTTTCCAGCTTCTTGTCCAGCGTGCCTTTTCTTACTTTAAGCTGCAGGTAGCCTTCTTTATGGTATTCCGCGCTCTCTATGACGACATCCCGATCCTTAAAACGGACCGTTTTGGGAAATTTCTCGTTCATGGAAAGCGTAAACGTCGCTTCGGGCTTGTGTTCCGTCACTGTGACTTTGCCGATGTGCAGAACCAATTGCCGCACGTCCTTGTCGAAGAAAACCGAGGTTGAGAAAGGAAGCTGCAGGTATCCGTCCTTCAATACAAGGCCCGAACCGGAGGGATCGTACGGGTACACTCTGCCCTTATCGTCTTTGAGGTAGGGCGCCCCCTCCTCATCTTCCCTCGGGAAATCATACCCCCAGCCTTCACGGCCTTTAAGAATCACATTCATGGTCGTCGGCTGAATGGTGAGTTTATCCACCTTCAGCTCTTTCCAGTCCCTATCTTCAACCGCTGCGGCTATGTCCGGCCGGAACACTTTGTTGTGCAAAATTTTACCGGAATCAAAGGGAACTCCGATTTTTCCGATTTCGTCTATATCTCTTTTACGGAGCGCCGGGTCGGACGTATGTTTTTGCACAGAAAATCGAAGCTCGCTGCCGTAATCAAGAAGCCCTCCTGCCGAATCCTCTCCCGGAGCAAGCTGGAACTTGTACGTCTCCTGCAGAACCGGCTTGTTTCCTTCAGTCGTAATGGAGGTGGATGTCCTCGAACCTCCGGCAGGTAAATCGCGGGGAGTTACCCAAATGTCCTCGTTCCGTCCCTCGTCGGTTACGTCAAACTCATCGGTTCGGACGAACACTTTGTAGATCAGCTCTTCCTCCGTCAAATAAATATCGCCGATCGTAATCGTCGTGCCTCCGAACTGCTTCGTCACGGGTTCGATAGGCGAATAGTTGTTGTCGATCGCGTTCTGGACGCCGTCCTTCTTCCGCACATCCGTCAGCCAGTCGACCGCGATCTGGAAACCGGGCACTCCTTTGACAAAGGAAGCGAATGCGGGGGACATTCTCACGCCGAAGGAGAAAACCAGCACCAGCACCGCAGCCGCGGCGCTTCCCGCAGCGACACGCCGGTATCTGCGGGGTCTCACGGAAGGAGCCTGCCCGGCGGCGGGCGTGTGCACCAGCTCCCCGGCATCGAATTTGTCCGGCAGCTCGCCCGCAAACTGATAGAGCGATTCGGGCACGGCGATATCATCAAACGACTTGTCCAAAGCCTGCTTCAAACCATGATCGCTCTTCATATCATTATCTCCTTTGTTTGCGGTCTCGTAAGATGGAGGTCCCGGCTGAGTTTCAAACGGGCATGATAAAGTCTGGATTTTACCGTTCCCGCCTTCAATCCAAGCATTTCGGCGATTTCATCGATACTCAGCTCCTGAAAGTAATACAGCACGATGACCATCCGCTGCTGGAGCTTTAGAGCCAAAACCGCTTCGATCACCCGCTGCGAGTTTTCCTTGCGGAGTAAGTTCTCCAG
Organism: Paenibacillus sp. GbtcB18; assembly: GCF_019091125.1. Classification (NCBI taxonomy): domain Bacteria; kingdom Bacillati; phylum Bacillota; class Bacilli; order Caryophanales; family Paenibacillaceae; genus Paenibacillus; species Paenibacillus sp. GbtcB18. Next base: position 209,128 of record NZ_JAGXJX010000007.1, on the reverse strand, counting down.
AGGGGATGAACCCTGATCGGGGATAATCAGATCGTCAATGTCCAGGCTTTGCCTGTAATTGTGTTCTTTTCGTGCGACATCGATCGAGCGATTGGCTACCACCCGGCTGAACCATCCTTGGAACCGCCGGATTTCTCTGCCGCTCATAATCGTCGAATACGCCTCTATCAATGTATTTTGTACGGCCTCTTCCGCCAGTTGTTTAGAGCCCAGAATGGCTAAAGCGGACCGGTATGACTTTGCGATCAGGGGGTTGACCAGGGCACGGAATGCGTCTTTGTCTCCCTGCCGGATGGCTTCCAGCTGCTGCTGTTCGGTTTCCAGTTCCATGCTGACACTCCTTCCACACACTCTCTATCTATTGGCGTAAGAAGTCCGGCGGCGGTTCAAAAAATACTAAAAAACTTTTTTGAGCATGCTCCACAAGGCATCTGCCGTTACATAGGGCTCTCCGGCGTTTATTCGGCGGACAATCTCGCCGCCCGGTTGGTTGATGCCGTCTTCAATCGAAAAAAAGAGTTCAATCCCCGCCCGCCGGCCCTCTACCGCGACAGCGTCCGTGTAAGCCCCGTAAGGGAAGGCGAGCAGACGGCGGTGTTTGCCCGTTTCGTCATCCAGTCTCTTTTCCAGAAAAGCGATGTCGCTTCGAATCCGTTTCCGGTATTCTCCGTCAATCTCGCTGCGCCTCTTTTGTTCCAAAAACATCCGAGCGGTTAACGCCGGGGTCATCATGTCGGTTTCATCCTCCGGAATTTTCCGGTGAAGATTGTAGGTGTGGTTATAGATGCCCATGCCCGCTTCTTTCAGCTCGCGGATCTGATTCCAATTCAAATGCGGGTCGGCGTCCGGATTGAACAGGTCCGAGGAAATGCCCACGATAAAATTGGAGGCGGACACGCCGTGTTTTTTCAAAATCGGCAGGGCCTCGGTATAAAAAGATTCGTACCCGTCGTCGAAGGTCAGAACAACGGCATTGGGCGGCAGTTTCCCGCCTTCCCGCATAAACTGTACAAACTGTTCCATCGGAACGATATGAAATCCGCGGTCCTTCAGCATCTCCAGATGCCCCTCAAACTGCCGGGGAGTTACGGTTGAAGGCAGATCTTTCCGGCTTCCGGCCGTTTTCCGGATGTCGTGGTAAAGCAGAACGATGGCTTTATTCTCGTAATAAACCGGACCCGCCGCATTCTCTCGTCCATTCCGGTCCCATCCGACCGTAAAAATCAGAAGAATCCCGAATAAAATGCCGCAGGCCGCCAAAATTATGTTTTTCATTCCTATGCTAACCTCTCATACTCCGTATTAAGCGCGCTGCTTTATAGTCGTAAGCGAACGGCTCCGGGTTCAAATCGGATGAATGCAGCACAAAAAAATCCCTTCTGACGACACGCATGCAACCTTCCGGTCAACATCCTGTCTAAAGAAGGGACTTATCGGATCTATTCGATTACCGCCGGCTCGGCCGCTTGTCCACGGCTTGGCGGTTTCTTCTGGTACCATTATAGCAGGTTTGGCGGATAGGAAGGGTTTTTATGTCATTTTTTCTCCCACTCGGCGAGAGAATGATTCAGCTTTTCCAACGTTTCTTCCAGCCGGGACAGCTCCGCTTCGGGCCAGCCCCCCAAAATTTCCGAATACGCCCCGATGCGCGCTTTACGGACATTTCCGAATACTTCCCTGCCGCGGGGAGTAATTTCAATCAGGCTTGTCCGGCCGTTCATGGCTGGCAACCTTCACCACGCGGCTCTGCGGTCGGTATCCCTGCACTTTATGCGCAATCTGGCGGGAGCCTTGGCCGCTCCGTTCGTGGGCTGGTTTCTGTACCGCCACAGCGCCATCCACTACGAAACATTCCGCAGCCAAATAAGCGTGACGAATCCGGCCCTGAACGCCAAAATGTCTGAGCTGGCAGGCCATCTCATGGCCAGTGGTCTTACTGCCTCGGAAGCGAAAAAATCGGCGGCTTCCACACTTCTAGTAGAGGTGAAAAAATCGGCGCTTCTCGGCGCTTATCAAAATTTGTTCACAATTTTACTCGTGCTCGGCATCGTCATGCTGCTAGCCTCCTTCGGTAAGGCCCTGACCGGAAAAGGGCGCTCGCTTGTCCAAAAAGAACAGGCCCCGAAAGCTCAGTCCGCGCAGGATCCGGTCCCTGTTTTGGCCCTTCCGCAGCCCTCCGCGGAGCCTATCGGACGCTAAAATCGTACATTAACCATCCGGTGGTCAATTAAAATTCGGTTTTTGCTATCGACCTTTTTTATCGCCCTATAAAGCATTTTTTATGGAAATATGGTTGCTCTCCCAGTAAAAACATGTAATAGTATTAGAAAATTAAATCTACAAGGTTGGTGAAGTGAATGGGAGTAACGCTTGGAGGCAAGGCCGTAAACGAAGTCGCAGCAAGAACGTATATTGAAGAAGTTTATCAGACTGTTTTACAGCGTAATTCGAATCAATATGAATTCCAGCAAGCCGTTAAGGAAATCGTGGAATCGCTTGTTCCCGTTTTTGCTAAAAACCCGCATTACATGAAAGCCGGCATTCTCGAAAGGCTGGTCGAGCCCGAGAGGCTCGTTTCGTTCCGTGTTCCCTGGGTGGACGATCAAGGCAATGTTAGGGTAAATCGCGGTTTCCGCGTTCAGTTCAACAGCGCCATCGGGCCTTACAAAGGCGGACTCCGGTTCCATCCTTCCGTAAACGAAAGCATCATCAAATTTCTCGGCTTCGAGCAAATTTTCAAAAATTCCCTGACCGGTCTGCCGATCGGCGGCGGCAAAGGCGGATCGGATTTCGATCCCAAAGGCAAATCCGACGGGGAAGTTATGCGCTTCACGCAAAGCTTCATGACGGAACTTTGTAAATATATCGGACAGGATACGGACGTTCCAGCCGGAGATATCGGTGTCGGAGCCCGCGAAATCGGGTACATGTTCGGACAATACAAACGTATCCGCGGCGGCTTCGAAGCGGGCGTTCTGACCGGCAAAGGCGTCGTTTACGGCGGCAGCTTGGCCCGTCCGGAAGCGACCGGCTACGGTACCGTCTACTTCGTGCACGAGATGCTGCAGGCCAAAGGCCTGAGCTTCGAGGGAAGCACCGTCGTCGTATCCGGCTCCGGCAACGTGGCGATTTACGCCATGCAGAAAGCCCAGCAATTCGGCGCGAAAGTGGTGGCATGCAGCGATTCCGGCGGCTATATCTATGATCCGAACGGAATCAATGTGGAGACGGTCCGCCAACTGAAAGAAGTCGAAAGAAAACGGATCAGCGAGTATACCCTTCTCCACCCCGGCTCCTTCTATCATGAAGGCTGCGACAAGATCTGGACGATTCCTTGCGATATCGCCCTTCCATGCGCGACGCAGAACGAGATCGACATCACGTCCGCCAAGACTCTTATCGCCAACGGGGTAAAAGCTATCGGGGAAGGCGCGAATATGCCGACGACGCTTGACGCCATCGACGCGTTCCTGCAGGCAGGCGTTCTCTTCGGCCCGGCCAAAGCGGCCAACGCCGGAGGCGTGGCGGTTTCCGCGCTGGAAATGTCGCAGAACAGCATGCGCCAATCCTGGACGTTCGAAGAGGTGGATGAGAAGCTCCACCAGATTATGAAGAACATTTACCAGGCTTCGATTCAAGCGGCCGCCGAGTACGACCACGCGGACAACCTTGTCGTGGGCGCGAATATCGCGGGCTTCAAGAAAGTGGCCGACGCCATGATCGCCCAAGGCATCATTTAATCTTCCTTATGCCCGGACATATACACGAAAAGCCTCACCGCCTTCAAAGGCCGGTTGAGGCTTTTTTTCGTAACCAAACAATCTTGACTGCCCATCGTGCTAGCGCCTTGCGGCCCCAAACCGACAGGGATGCAGGAAGCTATTGATTCAACAGCCACACTCGGCGCGCCGGAATCGGCCGTCAGAAAGGCTGCAGAGGCCTCTGGTGGCCCGATACCCCCTGCAAAGCCTTCCCGGATGTTTCGCCTGTTTCAGCGGCCCTGACGGGCTCCTGCGGGCTCCGTTCATTGTCGTCATGCCCGACCCTCTTATCGGATAAGATCGGTCGGACCCAAACGGCTCTCAGTTTAGCCTCTTCCCGCCCGTCCGTGCTCGTTGCGGTACGATTTTTTCTCTGCCTTCCTTCCCAAACTGGATAGCCTCTTTCATGAGCTGAAATTTTTTAAAATTTCTTCCGTTCATGTCGAAACGGAGAGGACGGTGTTGTTTTTTGTCGAAATACGAAAATCAAATGTAAAACTGAAGTTCTAAAGATTACACTTCATGTAATGTCCATACATGAGTCTGTTGGAAGGAGCGATGCGAAAAACAGATTGGATCCGATACTGCCAAGCCAACCTTACGAGGAACAGCTACCACAATGAAGAAGCCGACGCAACAATGAATGCGCTTACAGTCTTATCGAGGTATCTCCAGAAAATTTGGCTCAATTTCAATTTATGAGCAGCAGCGAAATGTTGTAAGTTCCGGTTTTTTTCCGGAAGCGCCTTCGCGCAAATTTATTTCAGACTATACAGGGAAATTTAAAAGGGTATCGTTAAGGGAGGCTCATCTATGAAGGGTTTAAACCGGCTGCGCAGCGTGCAGGGAAAATTGTTTATCATTATAGCCGCGGCTCTGCTGCTGCCCGCATCTCTACTCGGTTATCTCACCTACAAACAGACCGAATTCGTCAACTACACGGCAGTAACCGGGAAAAAAGAAGAGCTGGAAAAACTGTCTCCCCGCTTCTCCAAAATGTTCTCCGAAGCGGAGAAGCTTGTACTGGAGGCAGCCGCCAAGCCCGAAATGCAGCTTGATAAATACGCCTTCCCTGAACCCAAGCGGACGGACTACCAGAATATGCAGAAAGTGAACGATGTCCGTCAAAACGATTTTTACGTGAACTTTTTCCCTACCCTGCTCGATCAGAGCTATTATTTGAGCATGTTCTACTCGACGGCCAAAGGCCAGTCCTACGTCTACCCCAAGGTTCCCCTTGAAGTGGATCTTACCAATTTCGACACGAGGGAGCGCGGCTGGTATAAAGCGGCCATCGCCAACCCCGATAAGGTAAACTGGACCGAACCTTACCTGGACGCCGTGAACACCAGCATCTCGACCATGACGCTGTCCAAAGCCGTCAAGGATGCAAGCGGCAACGTCATCGGCGTCATCGGGCTTGATTTCGGCTTGAACGCCATGGCCGGCGTGATGCGCGACAATATCAAGATCCAGACCATCTGGATTCTCGGCATCACCTTTGTTCTCGGCATGGCGGGCCTCTATCTGTTCGTACGCCAGTTTGCCGCCCGGATTAAGGCGCTGCGCAGCGGGATGCACAAACTGGAGGCCGGCGATTTCACGCATAAGGTGAAGCTGAAGGGACAAGACGAGATCGCCGATCTCGCCAGAAGCTTCAACGACATGGCCCTTTCCCTGGCCGGGCTGATCCGGCAGGTATCGGTTTCGGCGCACACCGTGACAGAGGTTGCCGGTGAAGTGTTCCAGCAGACGAAGTCGTTCTCTGGCTCTTCGCTGGAGGTCACCCGGTCCGTCGAGGAAATCGCCACCGGAGCGGGCGAGCAGGCGGCCGTAGCCGAGCAGAACAGCCAGATGGTGAACGACATCGACTCGCTGATGCTCCGGCTCCGGGAAGATACCGGAGAGACGATAGCCATTGCGCAGGATACGGAAGAACTGAGTGCGGCAGGTCTCCGGCAGCTCGATTCTCTGCAGGATCTTGCGGCGGAAGGAACACGGAAGAACGAGCATACCTACGCCATCGTTCACGCGCTTAAAACGAAGTCCGAGGAAATCGGCCATATCATCCGGATTATGCGGGAGATCGCTTCGCAAACCAACCTGCTGGCGCTGAATGCCTCCATCGAGGCTGCCCGGGCCGGCGAACACGGCTCAGGCTTTGCGGTCGTCGCCCACGAGGTGAAGAAGCTGGCCCAGCAGTCGGAGCAGTCCGCCGACATTATCAACTCCATCGTCCTGGACATTCAGCAGGAAATCGGCGGCACGCTTTCTTCTTTCTCGGAGTATAACGAGCTGATGAGCCGGCAGAATCAGTCCCTGGAATATACGAAGGTTGCTTTTGCCGGCATCTCGGACGCGGTCGAAAGAACCACTTCCCGGATTCAAGTGATGTCCCGGAGCATTGATAAGATTACGGAGATAAAGGACGGCATGCTGAATTCCATCTCCAACCTCTCCGCGATCAGCCAGCAGACTGCGGCCGGAACCGAGGAGGTTGCCGCCACGATGGAAGAGCAGCGGACGGCCGTCGTCGCCCTGACCGACATGTCCGATCAGCTTAAAGCGACGGCCGCGCATCTGATCGGCGAGACCAAGAGATTCAAGCTGGAGCAGGACAGCTAGCCGGGGCTCCCCCGCTTTACGTAGCCGCCCCGCCCGGTAAAGCCCATTCATCCGTCCGGCAAGCCCGCTTGCTTCCGGATTAGGGCGGCTGAACCCGTAACAGATCACCCCTGTGCCGAAGCGCAACCGCTTCGTACAGGGGTGATCTGTTTTTGCCAAAGGTCTTTCAATAGTAAGTAACCTCGCTCCGGGTCCCGAGCGGAAGCATTTCATAGAGGTAACGCTGAACCCTCTCCTTGACCTCGTCGGTGACGGGAATCGAAGCCCGGGCCACAAAATGGACGGTGCCCGTGACGGAATCGTATCGGCTGAACGTAAAGCGGATGCTCCTCATGAACAAATCGTTCAGCGCCGACGCAATGCGGTACTGGTTGGATTCCCGGGCCACCGCCGCTTTCCAGATCGTCTCCGGCAGCTCCTGGATGCGGGCCTGGGGAATACTGTCCGTCTTGAGCTGGTCGTAAGGTTTTACTTTAAAACAAACATGAGGAAGCAAATAACTCGAAGCGAATTCCTTCAGATTGGCCATGTCTTCGGCGGTCAGAAGCAGTTCTTCGTTCCACGCGTAGATGACCGCCGTATTTTTACCGTCTGTATGAACACGGACATATCTTAAATGAGGATAGCGCTGCTGAATCAACTGCTCGGCTAATAATCGGGTTCCCACTAGCCTCACCTCGGCGAAAATAGTTTGTAAGTCCGCTCTGCGAACGGTTGCAAGACTTTCCGGTGCTTCTGCTCCGGTTATACAGTATATGCAGCGCGGGCTCTCCGTGTTCAAACAAATACCGCCCCCCATGACGGGGGACGGTATTTGTTACGGGGTTCTTACTGAACCTCGATGGTAAGCAAGGCCGGAACCTCGCGAGTCAGGTTGAGCAGTTCCTCCACCCGGTACGTTTCGGGCAGCCTTACGGTGATCTCCAGAACTATTTCGTCCGTTTCCTTCGTTGCATTGTCCATCGTGAAGCTGAGAACTTTGATGCCCCTGCCCCGGATGGCCGCCAGCATGTTCTCCAAAGCATCCGGCTCGTTGGCCAGACGCATGAACAAGTGCTCGCTTTTCGGAGCCGCAAGCCAGTTGAACCGGCCGTGCAGCACTTTTTGCGCAGCCAGGATCAGCAGCGTGACGCCGATTCCGAGCCCGTACATGCCGGAACCGACGGCCATCCCCACACCGGCCGTAGCCCAGATGCCGGCAGCGGTCGTAAGCCCCTTCACCGTCTGCTTCTGCATGAAGATCATGCCGGCACCCAGGAAGCCGACTCCGCTGACCACCTGCGCAGCCACACGGGAAGGGTCTAACCCGAGATTGGGCCAGTCCAGTTGGTCCTGGAAGCCGTATTTGGAAATCGTCATCATAAGCGCCGCACCCACGGCCACCACAAAATGAGTACGGATCCCCGCTTCCTTGGAGCGGCTTTTCCGCTCGTAGCCGATAAGCGCTCCGCATATTCCGGCGACAAGCACCCTCAACAAGTAATCGAATTGAACCATATTCTCACTCCCCGCCGCGTCTTTCAACTATGAAGACCGCCTTGGCCTTGCGTTAACTATTACCCGATTGCGGCCGTTTGATCACCAGCTTATGCAGGATCTTTCAATCGTAACCCTTTTCCTTGACGATATCCAGCTTTGTCCAGTTTACGCAAGTTTCCAGAATCAGAGACATCAGGATCCCCATCACCAGACCGTTGCCCGCAAGCGGACGGATATAAACGGGCAGCGCCGAGAATACAACGGAGGGCGTGTTCATGATGCTGACACCGAGCAGAATAGGCAGGGCCAGCCGGTAAATGGTTTTGGAATTAAATCTCGTTCCCTCCACCGAACGGACGGCAGTACCGAACATCTGCAGATAAGCGACGAAAAGAACAGCGCTCCCCACACTGACCGGCAGACCGGAAAACCATCCTCCGAGAGGCGGGATAAGCCCCAGCACGAGAAAAAGTCCTCCGCCGATAGCGAGAGCCTGGCGGTGCAGGATTTTCATGCTCTCCAGCAGCCCCATCGAAGAGGCGAAGGTGCCGAACGGAATCAGGCCGAATACGGGCGCCAGCAGGGTCATCAGCCCCGTGATCAGGAACGAGCGGCGGTACTGGCTCTCCGTGGCGGCTTCGCCGTACAGCTTTTCGGCGGCCTTCAAAGACGTTACCGTGTTGGACATGTTGATGAAACCGACGACGAAAGAAGCCGCCATGATCCCGACATCCACCCGGAGGCTTCCCCATGGAAAAAGTCCCTTTACGGCCGCTGCGTGGTCCGGCATACTGGCGGGAGCCGGGAAAGCGAGCCCGTAAGCGGCCCAGCCCAGCAGGATGCCGAAAAGCATGGCAAAGTTGCTCACCCATCCGCGCCCCTTCAAATAAACGACCGCGACAAATAGCGCGATCAGCACCGACAGAAGGGCTGCCGCCGGACTCATCCGCCCGTCCTCCCCTATCCCGAGCATGCCTGTGAAGAAGTTGGCCATAAGCTGGGCGGACAGGAGAAACAGAGAGACGCTGATAACGACCGGGTTAAACAGCCTGCGCAGAATACGCGCAAAACCGAGCAGTCCGAGGACGGCCATCATCAGGCCGGATAAAAGGTACCCGGCGGCAAGTCCTCCGCCGACCGCCTTCATGTCCGCGCCGCTTGCGGCGGCCGATGCGGCGATGCTGAGCGTGAAGCCCCACCAGACGCCGGCAGGACCGTCCATCAGGGCAAACCGATGGCCCCAGTACGCCTGGAGCATGCAGGCGGCGCCGGTCAGCACGAAGGACACCTGCAAAGAGAAAGCGATTTGGCCCGGCGCCAGCTGGAAGACATGCCCCAGCGTGAGCGGTACCACGATCGTATTGGTCAGGATGAAAAACATCCATTGAAGGCCCGCCAGACCGATCTTAGGCGTGATTGTCGCACGCATGATCAGGCCTGGCTTTCTTTCCAGATCGTGTAGGGATGATCCGGACAATCCGGCTCCACGCGGACAAGCTGGACAACCCTTTTCTCGGGAGCAAGCGCCAACTGGTCGTAAACGAATTTCGTACTCATTCCGATTCGGGAAGCTTCCTCTTCCGTATACGCGTAATAAACGGCCTTGAATTTGGCCCAGTAGACGGCGGACAGGCACATCGGGCAGGGCTCGCCGCTGGCATACAGCTCACAGTCGGATAAATCCGACTGCCGGAGCACACGGCTCGCTTCACGTATGGCCTGGATTTCGGCATGTGCGGTAGGATCGTGCGTCTCCAGCACATCGTTCACGCCTTCGGCGATAATCCGGCCGTCTTTTACAATAACGGCCCCGAACGGCTTGCCCTTTTTTTCACGGGTATTCGTGCATGCAAGCTCTACGGCCCGCTTTATAAAAACATCGGTAGAATCCATCGGATAGTTCCCTCTTTCCATAACTCGGATTTATACAGCATTTCCATGGTATCATGATGGGAAGTATATAAATAATATCAATAAAATTTGTTTCCTATATGATTTTCGTATGGAAAAAGGAGACGATCGGGTTGGATCTGAAACAACTTCATTATTTCAAAGCCATCGCGGAAGAAGGACAGATTACGGCCGCCGCCAAAAAACTTCATATCGCCCAGCCTCCGCTCAGCCAGCAGCTGAAAGCGATGGAAGAAACGCTCGGCGCCGCTTTATTCCGCAGAGAAGGCCGGAAAATGCTGCTCACCGAAGAAGGCCGGACCCTGTACAAACACGCGGTCAAAATCATCGCTTCCATGGAAGAAGCGCAGGAAGAGATTCATGCCGTACGGAGCGGCTGGTCGGGCAAGCTCTGCATCGGGGTCAATACGCTGTCCGACGATCTGCTCCCCCGTATACTGGGCGAATTCAGGCAGAACTATCCCCAGTTTACGTTCAAAATTCATCAGAACGAATCGTCGATCCTCTGCCGGCTGCTCAAAGAACAGACCATCGACTTGGCCATTGTCCGCATGCCGCTCCCCCTGCCGCTGCAGGATTTTACCGTGTATTATGTGCGTTCGGAGCGTTACTGCTTCGTAACGGCGGCTGGCGACATGCAGGCGCAGAGCCCCGTCACGTTCGAGCAGATCCGCGAGTATCCGCTGATTATTCCGAGTACGGAGGGCCTGGGGCTTCATCATATGATCCACGAAGAATTCGCGAAAAGACGGCTCGAACCCGACATCGTGTGCGAATGTTCCGATATGTCCACCCTGCTCCAGCTCGTCTCTTCGGGACTCGGAGCCGGAATCGTGCCGGAAACCGTGCCGAGGCTGCATCCAGGCCCGCTCCTTCGATATATTCCCATCGAAGGCGACATCCTTCCGGCGCAATCGGCCTTGATCGGACTGAGGGACGGGTGGCTTTCGCGGGCGTCCCGGTCGTTTATCGACGCTTACCGGAACTGGTAACCTATGCGCGTCCGAACTTCTCCTCCAGCCGCCGCTTCATAGCTTCCCGATGTTCGGCGAACTGCTTATGGCGGTGACCGTTCGCCCCGGAAGGATGCGGAAACCCGCGCAGAATGCCGCACTCCCCAAGGAACCCTTCCTCTTCCATCTGCATCAGCAGGCCTTCTACCGTCTTACCGAGCGGAATAATCAGCGCTCCGGGCTGCCGCTCCAACTCTTCCTTCGTGAAAGCGAAAGCCATTTCCCGCAAAAATTCATTGGACAGAAGAGGCGGCTGCGCGCCCGTGTAGTTTTTTCCTTGTACGAAAACGGGGTACCGCAGCAGAGAAGTCGTATGCAGCACGGAACCGATGCCTTGCGTGAACAAATCCCCGCTCGAAGCCAATCCCAGATAACGGTGCAGCTCAAGCTCGTCCAGCATCGAAATCAGGTTGCGCCGCATGCTTCCCGAGAACCTTGCCGCTTCCTTCGCCTTTCTGACGATCTCGTCGTCCGGCAGTCCTTGAAGAAGACCGGCCCTTGCCGTTTCGAAGGCCGTTTTCATTTGGGTCCAGCCCGGCGTAATCCCCACGATCACGACTTGGGCGGATGGACGGATAAATTCGTTGTGAGGTGCGTAATACATGGCCAGCCTGCCGCTTCTTTTCATCAGAAAATCGCCTGTGAGAAGGTCTTCTTTGGTGAGCGGGCGATCCGCCGGCAGTGAAAGAATAGCAGGCTTGTATGTATGGAACTCGCTTGTCGGCAGCATGTTAGGCTGACCTCCTTTCTATTGGGGTGATCCGGGGTGTTGCGGGGTGTTGCGGGGTGGTCTGGGGTGGTCTGGGCTGTTGCGCGATCCACCCTTTTACGGTAAATCGGACTGCTGCGCTATTCCGGTTTTACCCACGGTTTTCTACGGGTATTGCCGGGCTGTTCCATGGAGAACCTGCTCCTCTGTTAGAGATAGGTTCGAGCCGCTTGTTTCGGATATGCAAGGCAACGCTTCTGCCTGCTCCGGACGCTTGGCGCTTTTCCGCCCGCCCGTATCAATAAAAGGCCGGAACCGCATAAAGCACGGATTCCAGCCTTCAGCCTTTTACTTGTGTTATTCCTTCTCGGACAAAAATTTAAGAACAAGCGAATAAGTGCCGTTTTGTCCCGGAGCGGAGAGTCCCGGTGTATCCTCAATCTCCGACGCCTTGTCCGCCCCCTCTCCCGCAGACGGCGCCTCCAGCATGAGCCAGTTCGAAGCCAGCGAGCTGCGCAGCAGCTCCGCTTCGTCCGCCGTCAGCGAGAGTCCGTCAATCCGGCCTACGGACGCGGTGAAATCCGTTTCGGCTTCCCGGCCGAGCCGTTCTTTGAGCCACGACTGGAGTCCGCCGATGGTATTGAATTTCATCCGGTAGCCGTTTCGGATCCCTTCGGCAATCTGTTCGCCGTGCGTCTCTCCGTAAACGAAAAAATCTTCGTAATTGGAGTCATCGCCGGACACTTCCTGCAAAGGCTTTACATCTCCGGACGCCGCACTGGCCAGCAGCACCTCGTCGGAAAGGCCTAACCGGCGCACACGCTCCAGTAATACAGCCGTTTTTTGCGAAAATCTTGCCTGCTTCTCCATATGAAACACCTCTATTCGTAAGCTGTCGCTGTTTCTGCCTGCCGCATCTTGGTCTATTCTTTCCTCAGTTTATAGAAAATTCCGCTACTCATGCAAGTGGCAGGCCGTATAGTGCCCGGGGGCGATCTCCCGCAGTTCCGGCTCCTGCACCGCGCAGCGGCCTATCGCAAACGGACAGCGGGAACGGAATTTGCATCCCGTTATCGACTCCAGCGGACTCGGCAGATCCCCCTGCAGAATACGGCCGCCTGCCGGCGCGGCCTTCGGATCGGGAACCGGTATCGCGGAGAGCAGCGCCTCCGTATAAGGATGCGCCGGGCTCGTATACAGTTCCTCGCTCGGAGCGACCTCCACCAGCTTGCCCAGGTACATCACGCCGATGCGGGTGGAAATATGCCGCACCATCGATAAATCATGGGCGATGAACAAATAGGTCAGCCCGAGCTCATCCTGAAGCTCTTCCAGCATATTGACCACTTGTGCCTGCACCGACACGTCAAGCGCCGAAATCGGCTCATCGCACAGCACAAATTCCGGGCTGGCCGCCAGCGACCTGGCAATGCTGATCCGCTGACGCTGACCTCCGCTGAATTCGTGAGGGTAGCGGTCCGCATGCTCGCTCTTCAGGCCGACCTTGGCCAGCAGCTCAAGCACACGCTCACGCCGCTCCGCGCGTGAAAAGGCGCTGTGGATCTCCAGCGGCTCGGAGATGAGCTGGAGGACGTTCATCCCCGGATTCAGCGAGGAATACGGGTCCTGGAAAATGGCCTGCATCCGTTTCCGATAAGGCTTTAGCTCCTTCTCGGCCATCGCGGCCATATCGCGGCCGTCGTAGCGGATCTCGCCGGAAGTGACGTCGTGCAGCCGGATGATGCAGCGGCCTGTCGTGGACTTGCCGCAGCCGGATTCTCCGACAAGACCGAATGTTTCGCCGCGGTGAATGCGGAAGCTGACGTCGTCGACCGCTCTCAGCTCCCGGATGGTACGCCCGAACAAAGATCGGGATGCCGGAAAATATTTCTTGAGCCCCCGGACGTCGATCAGCACGTCCCGGCCTTGGTCCGGGGAACCGGCTGCATCGCCCGATTCCCCGCCGTCAGTACCGGGGGCCACCGAGGCAGCCGCATGGTTCCCGTCCGTGGCTCTGCGGCCGTCTCCTGCGCCTGGGGTACCGGGAGCTTCACCCCTCACGGCTGCTCCGGCTGCGCCCGGGTCCACGCCCTTCAACGCAGCATGGCTCGCATCAGGGGCCGTTGTATCGCGCTCTTGGCTCACGAGTCTTCCTCCTTTCGCTTCGTGTCGGCCGCCTGCGGCACGTTCCCGCTATCGCGGCTGCCGGGCACCCCCGCCAACCAGCACAGCGAGCGGTGTCCCGGCTGCGCTTCGTAATACGGCGGGAGCCGCAGGCACTTCTCCATCGCATGGGGACAGCGCTCCATGAACGGACAGCCCGGGGGCGGATCGAGCAAATTCGGCGGCGTGCCTTCGATTGGCACGAGCTTTTCCCGGGAATCGCCGCCCGTCTTGGGGATGGACCGCAGCAAACCCTGCGTGTACGGATGCTGCGGAGTCTCGAAGATAGCTTCCACAGGCCCCTCTTCCATCACGAGCCCGCCATACATGACAACGACCCGGGTACAGACCTGCGCGACCACGCCCAAATCGTGCGTAATGAGCAGAACGGACGTCCCTGTCGTATCGCACAGGCTCTTCATTAAATCCAGAATCTGAGCCTGGATGGTGACGTCCAGCGCAGTGGTCGGCTCATCGGCGATCAGCAGCTCGGGCGTGCAGGAAATCGCCATCGCGATCATCACACGCTGCCGCATTCCCCCGCTGAATTCGTGCGGGTACTGGTCGATTCTCTTTTCCGGCGACGGAATACCGACCTCCCGGAGCAGTTCTATCGCCCGCAGGCGGGCCGCCTTGCGGCCGAGCTTCCGATGGCGGCGGATCACTTCGGTGAGCTGCGTCCCGACTTTGACAACGGGATTGAGCGAGGTCATCGGGTCTTGGAAAATCATCGCCACCCGGTTGCCGCGCAGCCTCCTCAGCTCTTCTTCCGGCAGCCGCAGCGTATCCGTCCCCTGAAGCATCACCTCGCCGCCGACGATCTTGCCCGGGGGTTGAATCAGGCGGATCAGGGACTTGGCCGCCACGCTTTTGCCGCTTCCCGATTCCCCTACAATGCCGACCATCTCGCCTTTCTCTACCGTAAAGCTCACGCCCCGGACCGACTGCACTTCGCCTTCCCGGGTGAAGAACGAGGTTTTTAAATCACGAACCGATAATAAGGAAGCCATTCATCTCCACTCCGTTGCTGAAAAATTAGCGCCGGTTCACCTTCGGTTCAAACGCCGAACGGAACACATCACCCAGGTAATTGAAGCTAAGAACTGTCGTCAGAATGAATAAGCCGGGAAACAAGGCCAGGTAGAAGTTTTCACCCAAATAACCCTTGGCGTTGTTTAGCATGCTGCCCCAGGAGGCATAAGGCGGTCGTACGCCGAGCCCGAGAAAGCTCAAAGCGGATTCCATCATAATCGTACCTGCTATCGAAATCGTGGCGGCCACGATAATTGTCGGGACAATGCTCGGAATAATATGCCGGGCGATTATCCGGAAGGTGCTCTGCCCGGACACACGGGCATACAGCACATATTCCCTTTCCTTGACGGAAATGGTCTCCGCGCGCACAATCCGGGAGATGTACATCCAACTGAGCAGGCCGATAATCAGAATGATGGTCAGAATACTCGGCTTTAAATAGGCGTTCAGAATAAGCATCAGGAAAAAGGACGGAATAGACAACAGAATATCGACCCCGCGCATAATAAAACTGTCCGTTTTGCCGCCGAAATACCCGCTGACCGTACCTACGGCCGTCCCGATAACGACGGACAAGATCATCGACAAGAAGCCTACGCTGAGCGAAACCCGGCCGCCGTACAAAGCCCGCGCGAAATAATCGCGGCCGTTGTCATCCGTCCCGAACCAATGCTCGGCGCTCGGGGGCTGCAAACGCTCCGTCAGATGAATGGCATTGGGGTCGTACGGAACGGCGAAAGCGAATATCGCCGCCAGCGCGTACAGCCCGAGCAGGATCAGCGCCGCGAGGCCCGACTTCTGCCGGAGCAGCTGCGCCTTGAGCAGGCGCCATCTCATGGAGTTCATTCGTCCTCACCTCATCGTTTTTATTCGGGGATCTGCCAGGCCGTACAGCACGTCGGCCAGCAAATTACCGAAAATGAGCAGGAAAGACGACATCATCGTCATGCCCATAATGAGCGGATAATCCAGACCGAAGACCGCGTTGATGCCGAGCGAGCCCATGCCGGGCCATGAGAAAATACTTTCCACAATAAAAGCACCGGTGATAATCTCCGCAAAGGACAAGCCGAACAGCGTGATCACGGGCAGCAGCACATTCCTCAGAATATGGCGGAAAAGTACCGTACGTCTGGTCGAGCCGTAGGCGTACTGGATCTGGACGTAATCCTCCTCCAACTGGCTGATCGTACTCGACCGGATATAGCGCATAAACACGGAGACATGCGTGATGCACAGGACCAGACAAGGCATGATGCCGTGTTTGATGACATCCCAGGCGGAATGGACACCGATCGTCCGCATCCCCATACTCGGAAGCCAGTGCAGTTGAACGGTGAAGACGTAGATCAGAATCAGCGCAAACCATAAGCCCGGCAAAGAAATGCCGATGTACGACAGAAGGCTGAGCACACGGTCCGCCAGCTTGTTTTTATACACGGCCGAGATGAGTCCCAGCACAACGGCGATAAGCAGCGAGAGCAGGAATGCGGAGCCCATCAGCCCGATTGTTGCGGGAAGGCGTTCCACAATCAGGGTCAGCACGGGCCTGTGATTGTTCAGCGAATACCCGAAATTGCCCGCCAGCACATTTTTGAGCCATAACCCGTACTGGATGTACAGGGGCTGATCCAGCCCCATGTTCTGCCGGATCCGTTCCACGTCCTCCGGGCTCATATTCGGCGTTACAAAAGAAAGAACGGGATCTCCCGGAGCCAGCCGGATCAGCGCAAACGAGACGATCGAAATAAAGAGCAGGATAGGTATCAACTGCAGGATGCGGTGCAGCACGTATTTTCCCAAAAGAAATTCCTCCGTCAATGACGCCTGGTTGTCTTTGGTTCCGTCCGGACTACCGGCTTCATTTCATGTAGATTTTCGAGTAATCGTCAAACAGCACAACCTGTTTCGGCACAGCCTCTTCGAGACCCCCGAATCTCGCGTCTACCGCCACGATCGACTTGCCGTAAGCGATCGGATACGTCGTGACTTCCTCGGCGGAAATCTCCTGGATCGACTGGTAGAGCTTCGCGCGTTTGGCGGAATCCGTCTCCACGGCCGCTTTCGTCCACAGCGCGTCGAACTCGCTGTTTTTGTAATGCGAATAATTGTACGATCCGCTGCTGAGATAGAGCGGTTTGTAGGCATCGGGTTCGAAGCCCATACTATAGCCGCCGAAGGACATATCGTATTCCTTGTTGTCTTTGTTCAGGGCTTTCTTGCCCAGCGCCGCTCCGTCCAGGGGAATCAGCTCCACGGTCACGCCGATGGCTTTCAGCTTCTGCTGCAAGTAAAGCGACATGTTCTCCTCCGCCTTGCTGCCGTTGAAGTACGCGAAGCGGATTTTCAGCCCTTCGGCCCCGGCCGCTTTAAGCAGTTCCTTCGCTTTTTCAGGGTTATAGTCGTACCCCTTCAGATCTTTCTGCTGGTACAAAGTATCCGGCGAAAAAATGGAAGAAGCCGGCTCCGCAAACTCTTGGGACGAAAAACCCGTCGTAATCAGTTCCTTCTTATCGAGGCCGTGCACGATAGCCTGGCGGACTTCCTTCTTATTCATCATCTCGATGTTCGTGTTGAACACCATCGTCGTGACTCCGCCCGAAGGGAACGTGATGACGTTCGCCTGCCCGGTGCCCTTCACTTTGTTGTAGTCCTGGGGCTCGATCAGCATCATATTGATTTCCCCGTTTTGGAGGGCAAGTACTGCCGCGCTGCTGTCCTTGGCCACGCGGTAAGTGATGCTGTCCAGCTTCGCTTTCCCGGCAAAATAAGAGTCGGACCGTTCCAGCGTCACATATTCTCCCGGACGGTACTCCTTGAATTTGAACGGCCCCGAGCCGATCGGCCGGTTGTTCTTGGAGCTTTTCTCCAGATCGCTTTCTCCCGCGAAAATATGCTTTGGAACGGGGATCAGCTGTACCAGCGCGCCCTCGAATGCCGCGGTTGTCTGCGGAAGCGTGAATTCCACGGTCAGGTCGTCGATTTTCTTCGCCTGGATAGGCTTGCCGTCCAGCACGAACAGACTGCGGAAATAGCTGTGCTGCTTCTCGTCCAGCACCTGCTCGAAAGAGAACACGACGTCATCGGCCGTCAGCTTCTGCCCGTCATGCCATGTCAGGCCGTCGCGCAGCTTCAGCACGTATGACTTGAGGTCCGCGGACGGCGTCAGGCTCTCCGCCAGCACGAACGTTTTCTTGCCGTCATTGATGCTGAAAAGCGGCGCAAACAGCGACTTGCCGATCGTAAGGGACATGCGGTCTCCGGCGTACAGCGGATTGAATGTTTTCGGATCGTCCTTGATCGCCACGATAAGGCTGCCGCCTGTTTTCGGAGCGGACGACCCCTCCGCCCCTTCCGGGCTTCCCGTTCCGCTGCACGCGCTTGCCGATAGAACAATGACGGACATGAGGACAGCAGCTAAACTTTTGGACCATTTCATAAAAACCCCTCCTGATAAAAAATGAAATCCCTGCGAACCTTTTGTTTACATCTAAACCCATCTGTTTAGTCGGATAAATGATAGAGGAACACACACCTAGGTTACTCCAGCAGGTCCCCATCGCCTTCGATGTCTTCCTTGGTCTTCCTTGGTCTTCCTTGGTCTTCCTTGGTCTTCCTTGGTCTTCCTTGGTCTTCCTTGGTCTTCCTTGGCCTTCATGGCGCTTACCGAGCCGCTACCCAATCCGCAGCCGACGCCGCATCTTTGATGTCCACCAGGACATCTTCGGTAGCTTAGGAGAATGCCTGCCATCCGGCTGTGCGTTTCTGCATGAGCAGCCGCGGCTGCCTGACTGGCTAGGCGCTAGTAAGCTTGCATCTCGTTTCTCCGGCATCTCATTTCATCTTTTCTTTCAAAACGTTATCCAGCAGCCGTTCCAGCAGTGAAAGTCCCCGGACAATAGCTTCAAGCTCCTCCAGCGACGAGTTTTTAACGAAAAGCTCCTGAAACTCCTGCACGTTGGCGAGAATATCCTTCATCTTGTCCTCCGCTTCCGGGGACAACTGAATCTTCACCACACGCTGATCTTCCTTCGTCCTGAAGCGCTCGACCAGGTTCATATTCTCCAACCGCGAACAAATGGCTGAAACGTTGCTGTCGACCATATTGAGCGCCGACCCGATATCACTGACCCGCATGGCCCCTTCCTTATCGAGAAGAAGCAAAATGTTGATCGACGGAGCCGTAAGGTTATGCGGAGAATAGTGCTGGTTGACGATTTTGGCGTGTTTCGTATCAATCACCCGCAGCAGCTCGCCCACCTTGACGCAATAATCCGTAAGTTTCATGGCATTCCTTTCCTGCATTTATTTATTACGATAAATATTATAACGATAAGTATATGACGTCAATGCTTTTTCTTCCGGAATCGGGAAATATCTTTTGAAAATAATTCGTCTCGGCCGGAACGGCAAAAAGTCGCCCTTTCCCAAGGACGCGGGTCATACGTTTTCTTTGTGCCGCCGCCCAAACGCCCCGGACTTTTTTTAGTTTGCGGCCCATACGAAGCGCGAAAAGCCTCTGGTATAGTTAATCGCATGAGGGCGGGCTTCTTGCCTGCATTCCGGGAGATTGTGGTACGATCAAGCCATGATCTATCTGCGAGGTGAGCCGATGACGACGTCTTTTACGGTTAAAAATTTGCTCGATATGCCGCTCTTCCGGGGAGCCGAGGTTTTGGCGGGGGCACAAGGGCTGTCTAACGAAATTTTTTATGTAGACTGCATGGAGACGCCGGATCTCACAGGCTGGCTGCGGCCCAATGAGCTTATCCTGACCACGGGCTACTCCTTCCGGTTCGAGCCGTCCATGCTGTGCAGGCTTCTCGACGAGATGCACCGGGTCGGAGGCTCTGCCGTCGGCATCAAAACGAAGCGGTATTTGCAGGAAGTGCATCCCGAAGCGATCGAGCTGAGCAACCGCTACGGCATTCCGCTGTTCGATATTCCGCTGGACGTGCCTTTCATGGACATGACGCGCTCCATTATGGACCAGATTTTGCAGCGGCAGGCTTATCTGCTTAAAGAAGTCCACGAAGTAAACCAGCAGTTCACCGGTATGGTCCTGAACCGCAAATTTTCGGAGCTTGTGATTCTTATCGGGAAGCTGCTGCGCTGTGAAGTGGCCATTCTCAACCGGGAAGGCGACGTGGAGAGCTGCACGGCGGACTATAATGCGGCAGCCGGTGTGGAGAACCGTCCTGTTTTTACGGGGAACCGGATATTCGGAACGCTGTCTCTTACGCGGAAGTTGGAAGACGGTGACCATTTCGAGAAAATGTGCCTGGATCATGCCGTGATGGCTCTCGCCATCGAATTTACGATCCGGCAGGCCCAGCAGCTTCACCGGTCGCGGGAGCAGGAGCTTTTTGTGGCGGAGCTTCTCTCGGGCGGAGTTTCCCGCCAGGAAGACCTGCTCCGGTACAGGGCTAAGCATCTGGGCATCCCTTACGACGGCTTCGTTTACGTCATGGCGCTCCGGGCCTCCTGTCCCGCGGATACGGATTCCGAGACGGTTAAGACCCTCCACTCCCGCCTGGCCGAAGAAGTGAACCGCGACAGCGGCGGGCAAAGACGGCTGGCCGTCGAGATCAACGACCGCCTGCTCCTTATCTGCGCGGCAGACCGGCCGGAGACCGGGAAGCAGTTGGAAACCGCCCGCAAGTATAAGGCGGAGCTGGAGGCCAGGGCTTCCCGGATCGTCGGAGCGGACGCAGCCGCCATAATCGTCCGGTGCGGCATCGGCACTGTCCGCGGCCAATACGCGGACCTGCACGCGAGCTGCCTGGAAGCCCGGCAGGCGCTGGCTTTCGGAGAGCAGGCGGCGGATCAGCCGGAAGTGCTCCATTTCCATGACAGGCTGGTAGAGCATCTGCTCATGGACATCGCCGGTCACCCGCTTCTGGAACAGCTTCACGGAGAGCTGATCCAGCCGCTGCTGGATTACGACGGCGAAGCCGGGACGGAGCTGCTGCCGACGCTCGAAGCTTACCTGAAGTCGGGCAGCACGAAACAGGTGGCCGAAGAACTGTTCATCCACCGCAATTCCGTCTTGTACCGGCTGGAGAGAATCCAGGAGCTGCTGCGGACGGATATCCATGATCCGGACATCCGGTTCCGGTTGGATCTGGCGATCCGCTACGGACAATCCCGGAAAATCAAACGCGTTTGCCCTCAGCTTTAACTACGAAACGAGGAGATGGATGCGATGTCAACGTTACAAGACCGGCGTGTCGTGATTATCGGAGGAAGCTCCGGAATCGGGCTGGCGACAGCCCGGCTGGCTGCCGGACAGGGAGCGGAAGTGATTATCGCGGGACGTTCCGCGGAAAAGCTGAAACAGGCTGAAGAAGCGCTCAAGCTTCCGGCGTGCGGTGTGTCGCCGCATGAGGATATCCACCCGGCCGGGCGTGTGCGCACCTTCAAGCTGAACAACCGAAACGAAGACGAGCTGCAATCGTTCTTCGACCGGGTCGGAGCTTTCGATCATCTGTTCACCCCGGGCGCTTCTTATGTGCGGGGACCGATCACCTCGGACGCGGAGACCGCGCACAGCTGCTTCGAGGGAAAATTCTGGCCGCAGTATAACGCCGTCAAATATGCGGTGCCTTATCTGTCCCGCAGCGGCTCCGTCGTGCTGATGTCAGGGGCTTTCAGCCAGCGCCCGCTTGGCGACGGGGCTTCCTATGCAGCTTGCAACGGAGCCATCGAAAGCCTCGGCAAAGCGCTTGCGGTCGAGCTGGCTCCCGTGCGCGTCAACGTGGTCTCGCCGGGCACAATTGTGACCGATTTCAATTGGGAGGGCGCCTCTCGGGAGAAGCGGGAGGAGTCGTACAACGCGTACAACGACATGTGCCTGCTGGGCCGGACCGGAAACGCGGACGAAGTGGCGCACACGGTCGTGTACTTGATGACGAACGGTTACACGACCGGAAGCACTCTTTTCCCGGACGGCGGTTACATCTTACGCTGATGCCCTGAACAACGGGTATGGGCGGCCGCCCATGCCTTGCTTCTGCCCATACGCCAAAAAGCCGCCGGCGCCGGAGTTTCCTCCGAGGCTGACGGCTGTTCTTATTGAGGGCAGGCCGGAACGCTTTAGGAAGCCGATGCGGCCAGCTCCCCGTGTCCTCGGTAATGAACGTTCGGCTGGTTTGCCGCCCCCGGTTCATCGCCCTCGAATTTGAATTTCTGAATCTCATCCTGCAGCTCCTTCGCCATGTGGCTGAGCGCGTCGGAAGACGCGGAGATCTCCTCCATGGAGGCGAGCTGCTCCTCACAGACAGCCGCTACGCTCTGAGAATGGCCGGAAATATCCGCAGACAAGCCGGCGAGCTGTTCTTCCGCCTTAAGCAGCTGCTCCATAACGGCCGACAGCTCTTCGGTTGCGGCCGAGACTTCCTGCACCTGGCCGGTTACGGCCCCGATCGCTTGGTAGATGCCGTTGAACGCTTCCCCGGTGCGGTTCATAACGCGCGTTCCGGCCTCCACCTCCGCGGAACCTCGGTTCATGGCGGTCACCGATTGGGCAACCGTCTGCACCATCCGCTGAATCCCCTTCGCGATTTGCTCCGAAGCTTCCCCCGTTTGCTCCGCCAGCTTCTTTACTTCTCCCGCCACCACGGCGAACCCTTTGCCATGCTCCCCCGCCCTTGCGGCTTCGATGCTCGCATTAAGCGACAAGAGGTTCGTCTGGCGGGCGATATCCTGGATGAAGGCCGTGATCTTCTCAATGTTTCTGGACTGCTCGCCCAGGTCATGAATAACCTCGGCGGATTGTTCTATCGTGGTCCGGATCTGCCGCATCTGGTCCACGGTTTCCCCGAGCAGCTTTCTACCCTCTTCCGCCTGAAGCGCCGCTTGTTCCGATGACTCCACCGTGATCGAAGCGGACTCCGCAATGCGCTGGATACTTTGAGCGCTCTCCTCAATCGCCTGCTTGTTTTCACGCAGCTGGTTCACCTGCCGGTCGGCCGTCCCGGAAATATCCTGCATCGATTCGGCCACCTGTTGCGCGCCCGTGACCGCCTGTTCGGAGCCGTCCGACAGCTCCTTGGAAGCGGCGGCCACTTCAACGGCATTCCGGTTGATTTTGGCGAGCAGCGTCCTCAGATTCGCTTTCATTTCATTAAAAGCCCCCGCCATTTGGCCGATTTCGTCTTTCTGCCTCAGCCGCACATCGTCGCCCGTCAAATCGCCCTCCGCGATCCGCTTGGCCGCCTGGGCCACCAGCGTTACAGGGCGTGCGATCATCCGAGTAATCACATAGGCGAGCACGATTCCCGCGACAAGCGCCGTAAGAAGCGTGACCCGCAGAAGCATCTTGACGTCACTTACCTTGTGCGAAATCTCCTGAACGGACTGGTTCAACTGCGACTGCTGAAAGTCCTCCAGCTCCGCAGCCGTATCCGCCAGCTGGCGGGCCATGGGCACGCACTTTTCTTCTACCAGCCGGGTGTAATTCCGGATATCCTCCACTTTTTTGTAGGCCGCTATTTCGTCCACGATACCCGCATACTGTTCTTCCAGACTGCTTAACCGGGCGGCCAATTCTTTGGACTTGTCCTGGTGTATATTAGCCTGCAGCTTGCTCATTTCCGCTTTGAACGTCTGTCTGTCCTGCTCATAGCTTTTAAAATGTTCTTCATTGCCCGTCAGGAGGTAACCCCGCACGTTTTTGGTTTCTTCGGCCGCGGTTGTTCCCAAGTCCTTGATAAGCAGAATTTTCTCTACCCGGTCGTTAATGAGACTCTGATAAACCTTGTTTACCGAGGTAAGCTGGTAGAGCCCGATAGCCCCGACCGTGAGAGTGAGCAGCAATACCGCTGCAAAGCTGAGCGCAAGCTTCTGTTTAAACTTCATAAGGTTCCTCTTTTTTATGTAGTATTTAGGTCTTAATTCCTATTAAACCTTAATTTCAGGATTTAAAACATGATGTTTTCGACTTTTTTCGATAAAGTTTTCGTAAAATTTAAGTCTTCTGACTTAGTTTCATGTTTAAGACCCGTTCATCATTTATTCATTTGACAAGCTGGCCCACCAAGCGTAGAATTACAAAAATAAATTACTCTAATTAGAGTACTTTAGATAGAATATATTTCTCTAGGAGTGAAATCACGTGAACGGATTTTTAAATTTTATGAAAAGCAAAGCCGTGATCGGCGGGTTAACAATGATCCTGTTTTACCAGGTCGCGTTTATCGCCATTTTTATGTCCGGATACAGCGCGATTCCCAAAAATATCGACGAACTTAAGGTCGCGATCGTCAACGAAGATACGCAGGCCGGCAAGGAAATCGCCGCCAGCTTGCAGAAAGAGCTGCCTTTCCGCGTCACGACGGGCGCTTCTCTGGAGCAGGCCCGGGAGGAGCTAAACGACCGTGACGTTCATATGGTTATCCATATCCCCGCGAACTTTACGGAGAAGCTATCCCAGCAGAACCAGAAAGCTCCCATAGATTTTATGATCAACCAGTCCAACCCGGCGACGGTTACCAGTACGATGCAGTCGGTCGTTGCGCAAATTACCGGCAGCCTGAACGAGCAGTTCGCCGTCCAAAGCGCCCAGGGCATTTTGCAAAACTTGAATATGCCCGAAGAGCAGGCCAAGCAGCTCGCGGCCGAGATCCCGGCGAAGCTTGCGCCGAACACGATCAATATCAATAAAGTGCCTGCGGGGATGCATAACCAGATGGCGCCTTTCTTCCTGGCCATGGTCAGTTATGTGGGAGCCATGATTTTTTCCATGATGGTTACGGGCGCAACCCGGGCCTATACCCCTATCCTCGGCCGCGCCAAGGCTTTCTGGTACGCGCAGGGAGTAAACGCGCTTGTCGCCTTCTTCTCTCCGCTGATCGGCCTGACGATTTACTTCCTGATTCAAGGCGGTTACGAGGCCAGCGTCTTCCTTCAAGTATGGCTCGTTCATGCGCTGGAGCTGTTCGCGGCGATCGAATTTATGTCTATTTTCTGCTACCTGCTCAAAGACGCCGCGATATTCGCGAACCTGACGCTTATGCTGTTCCAGACCATCAGCAGCGGCGCCGTCATGACGCAGGATATGATGCCGGCTCTGTTCAGATGGATAAGCCACATCTCCATCATGTACTACACCGTCCAAACCGATTTCAGCCTGCTTTTCGGCGGAGGCAAGATCGGGGAAAACCTCCTCGGACTCGCCGGTATGGCCATAGCGTCGCTTGTGGTCGGACAGTTGGCCTATCTGTTCGTTTCTACCGGATTTAAGAAAAAAGCGCTGGCGGATGCTTCTTGAGCTCTCTTCGTGTAAAATAAGAAAAGTCTGCGGGCCCGATGGCCCCCGGCTTTTCACCATGATAGTTCAAAGGGGAGACTTTCCGATGTCACTGCAGATTTTTATTCTGGGAATCTTATGCGAAGGCAACCACCACCCTTACGATATAAAGAAAATGTTCAAAAAGAACAACATGGAAGACGTCCATAAGATCAGCGACGGAACCCTCTACTACAATTTTGATGTCCTGTTAAAAAAGGGATGCATCGAAAAGCGGGAAGTCATCCGCGACGATAACCGCCCGGAGAAAACGACCTACGGAATCACCCCGAAAGGCCGCGAGTTTCTGGAACAGGAAATCTACGCGAGCTTCCGGAATTTCACCGGAGTCGAATCGCTCTACTCGCCTACCCTGTTTCTGAAGCATGCCGACAAAAACAAGCTCGTTTTTCTGATCGAGGAAGTCATGGACAAGCTGAGGAACAGAACCGAGCAGCAGAATCAGGAATGGGATACCTTCAAGGATAAAACGCCGCCGAGCGTTCATCTCATTCAGGAGTATGTCCAGAGCCGGATGAAGCTGGAGTCGGAGTGGCTGGAGAAGCTGCTTGCCTTCGTTAAAGACGGAAGCGAATAACGGGTTCCCCTCATGGAACGGATAAAGTCACAAATCGGATCAGGCGCAAAAGAAACTTTTGCCCTGATTTTTTGTTTTTTACGGAATTTTTTATAAAGCGGGATTCCCCTATTGTTCCGGAGGTTGTAGTAGAATGAAGAATAGATAAAATTGACTACTCAGAGTAAGGGGCTAGAAGAAGTATGCAGGGGACCGTCAAAAAAATTTTTACTCATTACTGGAGTCCTTATATCGCCATGGGTTTGGCCGGCGTCTTAAGCGCTCTATACTTCGGCATTACAAAAACCGTCTGGGCGGTAACCGGGGAATTCACCCGTCTGGGCGGGCACATTCTCCAGCTCTTCGGCGTGGATGTGTCGGATTGGGCTTATTTCAAGCTGGTCGGCATGAATGGGACTACACTGACCCGTACCGACGGATGGATCGTCTGGGGGATGTTTATCGGCGCCCTCGTTATGATTCTGCTCAGCAACAATTTTAAAATCCGCATCCCGAAGCAAAAACGCCGGCTTGTGCAGGGCTTCGCCGGAGGGATTATCGCCGGGTTCGGCGCAAGGCTGGCCCTCGGATGCAACCTGGCCGCCTTCTTCACGGGCGTGCCGCAGTTCTCGCTGCACTCCTGGATCTTCATCGCGGCTACCGCGATCGGCACTTATCTCGGCGTGAAGGTCGTGAACACGGCCTGGTGGAAAGGCAAGCCCGTGCTGAGCAAGGGCAATACGGCCGCAGCCCCGTCAGCCGCGAAGAAACGGATCGTGCAGCCTTACGTGGGGGCTGCGATTGCCCTCGCTTACGCGGCGCTTATCGTTTATTTCTTCGCCGCGGGCAAAACCATGCTCGGCGCCGCCGCGATTTTCGGCGCAGCCTTCGGCATTCTGATCGAGCGCGGGCAGATCTGCTTCACCTCGGCGTTCCGGGATCTTTGGATCAGCGGCCGGGCCACCATGACCAAGGCCATTACCGCAGGCATGGCGATCAGCTCTGTGGCTACACTGATCATCATCCTCGTGTACGGGCTGGAGCCTATCACCAAAATTGCCGCACCCAGCACGCTTGTGGGCGGAATTTTGTTCGGCCTCGGCATCGTGCTTGCGGGAGGCTGCGAAACCGGTATGATGTACCGGCTGATGGAAGGCCAGGTCGTCTTTCTGCCGGTCTTTATCGGCAACATTATCGGAGCGACCGCACTGGCTTACGCTTGGGATCATCTCGGCGTCTTCAACCTGCTCGCGAAGAGCGGCTCGAAGATTAACCTGATCCCGCTGATGGGCCCTTACGGCGCCCTGTTCGCTACGCTTGCGCTGCTTGCGGCCGGATTTGCCGTGGCCGCTTATTGGCAGAAAAACTACCGGTTCGGAACCGGATTCAAGAAAGGGGACACCACACATGTCCGTTGATTACACACTCGATATCCGGGGCGAATCCTGCCCTTACCCCGTCATTTATACGCTGGAAACCCTTCGCGATATGAAAAAAGGGCAGCTACTGCAAGTGATTGCAGACTGCCCGGCCGCCTTCCGCAACGTACCGGAAGAAGTGGTGAAGCACGGCTACACGATGGCTCAGGAACCGGTCAGAGACGGACAGGAATTTACGCTGTATATTCGGGCGTAGAGAAGGTCTTTACCAAAGGAAAAAGCTATGATGAACCTTCCCTAACGGACGGCTGTAAACCATAAAAGCTCAAAAACCTCCGGAACCGCAGCTTGCGAGATGGAGGTTTTTCTTTATCCGTCTGCACTACGCCTTGCGCTTCAGAATACTTTAATGCCCTATTTTTCGTAATTTGCATTCGCTTATTTCATAAGACTAATCCCTGCAATTTGTGTTAAAATGAAATGGGATAAAAAGGTTTATTTTGATAATTTTAAATTTTTTCATACTCAAATGAGGGAAAAATATTGACTACTAAAAAGAGGACCTTCGGAGCGTTGTCAACCATCATTAGTCTTGTAGGAGCATTGATGCTTATTATTAGTTACTCAGTTTCAACTAATCCTACTTCCACTGAAGTGACTATAATTAAAACATTATTTTTTTCAGCACTAGGTTCTTTAATTATTAGCATTATTTTAGGCTTTATAGGAATTTTAACAGGTGAGAGTGGATTCTTAAAATTCACTGGGATCTTACTTGTTTTTCTTATCGTTGCAGGATTAATAGTGGTTTTTTTTACTATGACTTTTTTAGGATTTAGAGAAGCCTAAGTCATTTCATGTCCGCTGTCGTATGACCAATTCCACGTACACTGACATCTCTGAACGCTTGCTTTTTCCCGTTTAACGAAAAAGAGGAGGACACCAGGTCCCCCGCCATCCGCCACTTAATCTTTATTTCATGCAGCTTGTTGGTAAGCTCAGCTTCCATCTCGCTGCGCGACCGCAAGATCCTCGGTCACTCTCCGTCCGCCTCGCTTACTTTTACAAGCATTTTCCCCAGATTGGTTCCTTTAAAAAGCTCCAGGAACGCTTTAGGAACGTTGTCGAAGCCTTCCACAATCGTTTCTTCGTACTTCAACTTCCCTTCGGACAGCCATTTGCCCAAATCGGCCCCGGCTTCATGAAAACGGGAAGCATAATCGCTCAGAACGAAGCCCTGGATCAGAGAGCGGGTCTTGATCAGTTGAGGCTGAATCCGGGGACCCAGGTCGCCGTCCGTGCTGTTATAGGAGGAAATGGCGCCGCAAAGCGGGATGCGCGCATGGTCGTTCAGTTGTTTCATCACGGCGTCCGAAATTCGTCCGCCCACATTGTCGTAGTAAACGTCAACTCCGTCCGGACAAGCTTTCGCGATCGCTTCATCCAGATCATCCGCCGTTTTATAGTTAATCGCGGCATCAAAGCCGAGCTCTTTCTCCAGGTAGGCGGTTTTCTCGTCCGACCCCGCGATACCGACGACGCGCGTTCCCTTCAGCTTCGCGATCTGTCCGACCATCATGCCCACCGCTCCGGCCGCGCCGGACACGACGACGGTCTCGCCTTCTTTCGGCTTGCCGATATCCAGCAGACCGAAGTAGGCCGTCATTCCCGTTAGTCCGAGTACGCTCAAATAAGCGGACAGCGGGGCCAGGTTTTCGTCCACTTTGCGGACGGAGGAAGCATCTACCGTGTTGTAAAGCTGCCATTCGAGCATCCCCAGCACTTTGTCCCCTGTTTCAAATTGCTCCGAACGGGACGATACGACCTCTCCGACAATCCCGCCGCTGATCGGCTCGTTCAGCTTGTATGGCGGCACGTAAGATTTGGATTCGTTCATCCTGCCTCTCATATACGGGTCAACGGACAAGTACAGCGAACGCACGACCACCTGGCCTTCGGCAGGATCGGATACGGGAACTTCCCTGAATTCGAAATGATCTACGGTCGGCATACCCTCAGGACGCGAACGGAGTAAGATCTGTTTGTTCATCGGCACATGAATTCACTCATTTCTCGTTGGTTTTATTGAACAATGGTTAATAAAAAATAAAGCTACCGGACAAACTAGCTGCATCAAAGCGGGCGTGATCTGTTTTTTACCCTATTTTGATAGTTTTAAAACTATAAAACTATTGGCCTGAAAAACACAGGCTTCCCGACAAGTTTACAAACTGTCCAAGAAACCCGGCAAAAATCGATGAAACACGTCTCTACGCAGTTCGCTCGTTTTATTCTGGCCGCTGCGGCTCACTTTTATGAGGCCGGCTTCATACAAAATCTTTAGAAGGTATGATATGTTCGATTTGTCCATGCCTATGGACTCGCCAATTTCCCCGCACGTATTGCTGCGGTCATGACGATGAAGGTACCGGATCATCTCGATTCGCTTCACTTCGGCCAGCGCCTTAAAAATCTTGACCCGCTGCTCGTCTTCCACAGTTAATTGTTGGATAGTCATTGAACTATTTTAAAATCTCTCCTACGTTATGTCAACTTACTGGCGACTCTTCTTCCTTGGCAAAGCTTTTCTCGTTCAAAAAACTGTCTTCCAGAACGGCTGACTTGTCCCCGTATACTTTAACGATGTGGTTCTCGCCCCAGGCGCATAAAGAATCGAGGATAGTTTTCAACCCCCACCCGTATTCACTAAGCTCGTAATCCACGCGA
The DNA here is from genome assembly GCF_019091125.1 of Paenibacillus sp. GbtcB18. Taxonomy (NCBI): domain Bacteria; kingdom Bacillati; phylum Bacillota; class Bacilli; order Caryophanales; family Paenibacillaceae; genus Paenibacillus; species Paenibacillus sp. GbtcB18. The sequence goes on along the minus strand of NZ_JAGXJX010000007.1, from coordinate 179,461 downwards.
GGCGGAATTTCCTGGTGGATCGTTCTTTTGATAACTCCGTCTTCCTCCAGCTCCCGCAGCTGCTGGGTGAGCATTTTTTGCGTAATCGCCGGCATAAGACGCTTCAGCTCGCTGGTGCGCCTTTTTCCGTGCGTCAGGTGGCATAGAATCACACACTTCCATTTTCCCCCGATAATCTCCAAAGTCGCCTCAACCGGTATGTTGTATTTCTTCTTTGTTGTCATGTTTCAGCCTCCATTTTATAGGTTTCCCCAAAGATACTACATTACTCCCAAGTACCTATGATACTTAAAAGTACGTTCTTTTCATGCAGGTCTCTATCCCCCATAATAGCATTCACCGGCCGGTATGCACCACACCGATCGTCCAAATAACAGACTTCCAGTTATACCCGGAATTCTGAACCGATAGGAGAGAGAACCATGACTGCCGATTCACCAAAAAGCACACTTGCTCTACTGGCACTGGCCATTAGCGCATTTGCTATAGGCACCACCGAGTTTATCAGCGTAGGGCTGCTGCCTCTGATTGCGGAGGACTTGCAGACCTCCTTGACGACAGCGGGACTTACAGTTTCCATGTATGCGCTCGGAATCACGCTCGGCGCCCCGATCCTGACGTCCCTGACCTCCACGATGACGCGGAAAACGCTGCTCCTGTGGATTATGGTCGTCTTCATCATCGGCAACAGCCTGGCGGCCGGAGCGACGACCATAGGCGTCCTGCTTGCCGCCCGCATTGTTTCTTCGCTGGCCCACGGGGTCTTCATGTCCATCGGCTCGACCATCGCGGCCGATCTCGTGCCCGAACACCGCCGCGCCAGCGCGATCTCCATTATGTTCACGGGACTGACCGTGGCGACCATTACCGGCGTGCCGATCGGTACCTTCATCGGCCAGCAGTGGGGATGGCGGCTCGCTTTTGCGGCCATCGTCGTTGTGGGCGTCGTCGCCTTCATCGCGAACAGCGTGCTCATCCCTTCCACCCTGCCGAAGGGAGTCCGCACCACGTTCCGCGATCAGCTCAAGCTCGTGACGAACGGCAGACTGCTCCTGATGTTCGTCATTACGGCGCTGGGCTACGGCGGCACCTTCGTCGTGTTCACGTTCCTGTCTCCGCTGCTGCATACGGTCACGGGGTTCGGAGAGAATACCGTCACGCTGCTCCTCCTCGTTTACGGGGTAGCCATTGCCGTGGGCAACGTGATCGGCGGCAAAGCCGCGAACCGCAAGCCTCTGCCCGCTCTGCTGGTCATGTTCCTTCTCCAGGCGGTCGTCCTGTTCACGCTTGCTTTGACGGCTCCTTACAAGGCAGCCGGACTGATTACCGTCATACTGATGGGGTTGTTCGCCTTTATGAACGTGGCCGGGCTCCAAGTCTTCGTCCTGACGCTCGCCAAACGCTATGTTCCCGCAGCGGTTGATGTCGCATCCGCGATCAATATCGCGGCGTTCAATGCCGGGATCGCCATCGGCGCTTACCTGGGCGGTATCGTCACCGAACACATGGGCTTGATCCATACCACCTGGGTGGGCGGCATCATGGTGATGGCCGCAGTTCTTCTGACCGGCTGGAGCCTGCTTCTTGAAGGCAGGAATGCCGCCCAAGCTAAAGCGGCAAGTTAACCGACGGTAAGAATCATTTTTCCTCGGGAGCCTGGTTCCATACACAAAAACCGGTACGCTGAGCCATTCAGCATACCGGTTTTTTTTCATGCAACTAAAAGCGCCTAAACGTCATATTCCAGCTGTTTCTTAGCCTGAACGATAAAGTCGATCGGTGATTGGATCGTCTCCGCCTGGTACTGGATCGCCCCCATTTTCAAACTGAGGTCGACCTTGTATTTCTGGGCAAATTCCCGGGTGTTGAACTCTTCCAGACTCTGCTTGATCCGTTCCATCACGACTTTGACCCCGTCACGGTCAGTGAACAGCAGCAGCCCCCATGTGGCGTCTTCCTTGTCCAGCAAGTACAGGGCATCGTTGGTACGGATGCTGGCTTGGCTGATCTTGGAGACGTCGATAATGGCTTCCGCAAGCTGTTCCTCGCCGATGAGCGGGCGAATCTCGTTCCAATACTTCACCTTGATGACGAGCAGCGTCAACGGAATGTTATACCGGGTCGATATTCCCGCGAACACATTCGCATCCTTCCGGAACGCGATGCTGTTCTTGAGGTCCGTCCGTTCGTCCAGCGTCGCCAGCCGGGCCTTCTGCTTCTGCAGATCGTCGTTCTCGGCCTGGAGCTGCCTCGTCGCCGTCGTGAAGAGCCAGATGACCACCGTCAGGACCGGCGTCATGATCAGCCAGAAGTAAGTCGATACGCCAATGGTCTCTCCGCGGGTTACGGTCTCGTACAGAATGTAGGTCCCGTACCCGAAAATGAACACGATGTTCAGGATGAGCCCGGCTGTAACCGTGGTGAAGTAAGTGACTACCACAAAGAAGAAAGCGAGATTGAGGAAAATCAGATTTTCCACGTACTTGTTCGGGTCCCCGGCAGTGAAAGCGACGCAGACGTTGCACAACACCAGCAGCACCAGGAAAGCGATATCGGATAGAAGCGAACTACGATTAACTTTCATCGCGGCCACCTCTCTTCTTCAAGTGTTTGCGGATCAACAGGATCAGCGAGAGAATCGCAAGTGCGGCGACCAGCACGAAAGCGACCAGGAAGCCAAGAACGTCGCCGCGCTGCAGCACGTCCTTCACCAGGGATTGGTCTCCCTCGCCCGTTTCTTTCTTAAACCGGTAGGCGCTGACGCTGCCGTCCTTATCGGTGAAGACGCCGTCGCCGTATACTTTCCACTTGGCGTCCTCATTAGCGATCAGCTTGGAAGCCAGGTAATAGTTTTCGGCACGGGCTCCCGTAACGGCCAGAAAGCCGTTGCCCGCCTGGAAAGGCGAGGCCAGAAGCTGGAGCGTGCCCAGCCGTTTTCCGTACTCGGTTTCAATGCTTATTTTTTCGTTGGACAGAAGGCCTTCGCCCTTGGGATCGTACTTGAAGTATAAATTCTTATTGTTTTCCTGAATGAGCTTGTTGTCGATGAACGTACCGATGGCGATAATGTTGGAATCTTTCAGCTCGTCCGAGCCCGCCGTATCTTTATAAAAACGGACGTCCCCGGTGTTGCCGCTGGCATATTGGCCCAGCAGGTTGAACACATTCGAGACGGAACGGTACGTGTAGTCATCCTTCGCTTCGGGAAGCACGACCGCTACGCGGTTGTACACGCCGTCACGCAGGAACGGATACGGATAGTTGTTGAACAGCATATCCGTCCGGTCCTTCGTTTTGAAATTGATCATGGAGTCCTTCGTAAGGAAGGCCCATGGCGTCTGATTACCGTTCTGCGTACAGGCGGCACTGATCATCTGCAGGTCAAAAGCGACCGTCACGGAGAAATTGCCGGATACCGCGGCGTTGGACGGAATCGCGAAAACGGCCTTGTCTCCGTTAGCCATTTCCTTCGTCAGCTTCTTGCTGCCGATCGGAATGTTGTTAATGGAAACCGTCACCAGAGAACGGTTGAAGTCGAGATTCTGGGCATACCGGAAATCGAGAGTGATCTGACCGGCATCCGCGATGGACCGGTTGGTCGGCAGGGATACGAAATAGGACTTCTCCCGGTGACCCGGCCCTCTCACTTCGTCGCCCGTCTCGGTAAACGTCACCTGGGTGCTGTAAGCAACGGGAGGCGTCGTTACATCGGTGCTCTCCTCCACGATTTTCAGGTCGCTGTCCGTCTGTTCCATCAGGGACGGATTGGCGACGAAACGGCCGGCCTGAACGAGCAGCTTCGGATTCTGGGAGGTCACGACTAGCGTCGGCTGCGTGTCCTTGTTCACCAGCTGGATGACGGCCTTCGTGCTGTAATCCTGCTTGCTCAGCAGCCCCTTGATTCCTTCCGGAAGCCGGTCATACAGCCCGACGAGGACAACCGCCTGCTTGTTCCCCAGCACATCGGCCCGGTAAGGCAGCAGCGGAATATCCTTATCCGCGTTTTTCTTGGCCTTGACGAAGCCGGAGAGCGCGTATACGGCCGCCTCCAGTTCGGCGGAGTCGCCGTTATCCGGTACCGTCAGGACGCTCTGTCCGGCGCCGACCGTATCCAGTCCCGCGAAACGGTGACTGAAATCGTTGATGGCCGCTTTCAACTCGGCGTTCGTGTAGGCCACATCGATGCTCGATGTCGTAAACAGGCTGAGCCAGTGGTCGGGTGCATCGTCCGGCGCGCATATCTCGTTATCGACCGTACGGATGTAGCCGGTTATCTCCAGCATGTTGCTGCCCTTCTTGAGCCATTCCTTAGGCACGGATACCGACAACCGCTGGCGCCCATTATCGGCGGCCACGGGGCGGAAGGAATGAAACGCATGACCGTTTACGGATAAAGTGACACTGGATATCAGTTCTTTAGCAAGCTGCGTGGCCTGATAATCCAGATTGATTTTGACCGTGTCCACGTTCCAGTAGTCCATCAGCTCGAAATACTTCTGTTTGGAGCTTACGGCACCCGACAAGGATGATTCGCTTTCGGTGAACGCGGTCTGATAAGTGCGTGCTTCCCCGTTCGCGGGAGCAGCAGCGGCGACCTGGCCGAACTGCACCGCGAATATCGATAAGAGGCAGATGAACACCAGCCATTTTTTCATAGTCATCATGAAATTCTCCTGTACTCGATTTTTCGTTGATCTTCCTAAGCGCCTTAATAGCGTTCGGTTTTATACCATTTTACTTCCCGGCCGAAAAGTTGATCCTTGAAATAGTTATAAAGGCCGTAAGCGGCGACCGCCATCCACATCTGGCAATAGGATACGTACATGAGCATGATGATCCAGATATTGGAGAGGTTCATCTCACCTTTTTCGGTGGTTAGCGTGACATAAGTGCCTACTACAAAGAGCGTGACCGCCAGCAGCCATAAAAACGTACTGAAGCTTGCGATGGTCGTATGTACATAACCCAGCGCATTGAGCACAAGCAGAACATCGGAGGTCACGAGCGCCGTCACCAGGAGGAAATAAATCGACAGCAGATAGAGAATATCGAACCGGATCCTCTTCGCTTCAGGGTGAAAGAGCAGCTTGCAGTTCTTCACGATCACGTAAATGTTGCCCTTGGCCCAGCGGGTCCGCTGTTTGAACCACACCTTGACGGTCTGCGGCTCCTGTTCCCACGTGACGGCCTTCGGCTGGAACTTGATCCGGTAGCCCATCATGTAGATCCGGAAGCTGATCTCGGTATCCTCGGCGATCGCCTTCACATCCCAGCCCCCGATGCTCTCCACGATATGCCGCCGCATAATGAAGTTGGTGCCGGGTATGGTGCACAGCTTGAACAGCTTCCACCTGCCGGCTTGTGCCATCCACTGGAACGACAGCGTCTCGATGTTAATGAAGCGCGTAAGCAGATTCACATCCCGGTTGCGGGTGCGGAACTTGCCGATGACGGCCCCCAGGGAAGCGTCGTTCGTGATTTCCGCCACCAGGTACCGCAGCGCTTTTCTTTCCGGCGTGTTGTCGGCGTCATAGATGGCGATCAGCTCGCCCTTGCTCTGCGCGAATCCCAGGTTGAGCGCATTGGATTTTCCCTTGCCCCCCGTTACGGAATCGGTATTGATAATGATGAGGTTGCGTCCGGGGTTCCTCGTCTGAATGCCCGCCAGCAGCTCCGCGCTGTTGTCCGAGGAATTATCGTTGATCACGATAACTTCATATCGGTCGTGCGGGTAATCGAACGCCAGCAGCGCTTCCACCGTCTGGCTGATCACCTTGCCTTCGTTGTGAGCCGGAACCATGATCGTGACGAAAGGCTCTTCCCCCGCCGGAATGTCCGGCACAGGCTCTCTCTCGGTTTGTACGTAATAGAAGTAGCCCGCGATAATGAGCAGAACATTGACAAGAAGAAGAGACCAGATGCACAAGACCGCTATCAACATCAGGTAGTCTGAGATAGTCATGGAGAGCTCCTTATTTCAAATATTTTTTGCGGTACAGACGATATCCGACCACGATCAAACCTCCGAAGACAACCAGGGACACCATAATAATGATGATAAAAATGCGGTTCTGAACGCTGAATGCCCCTGCCAAGCTCTGCTGCTGTTTCTTCTCGTATTCATAATCGGCACTGATTTTTTGGGGCGTGTATTCCGTATTGACCGGACTGCCGTTGATCGTAACGGTACCGCGGGACGAAGCGACGACGAGATCTCCCGCCTTCACCTCATGACTTCCGGATTTATAATCCGCGAACGGAATCCCGGAGGACCCCAGCGTTCCGACAGCCGCTTCCATCTCTTCTTTGCTCCCGAAAAAGTCATAAACGACGGCGGTATCCATCGGGAAAGCAGGGACCGACCGGTCCGCGGCGCCGAACTGCCGGAGGAAGCTCATCGGCATACTGTACGGAGCGGACGCGAAAGGCTTCGACGTATCGGACGGATCGAGGTACAGCGTCTTTACGTCCGGGAAAAGAACCGCGGAATCGAAGAAGCCGAGACCCGACTTCGCGTACTCCTTGTCGTACGCCCAGTACATCTCCGTGCCGACGCCGAGCGGAGCCACCCCGTTCTTCGCCAGAACGGCGATAAACCAGTTCATCTTCTCCCGCAGGGTCCCGCCTTCCCGGCTCACTCCGTCCAGGACGACCGGAGCGTTGACCAGAATGCTTCCGTTGCGGGTCTGCACGTATTTCAGCGCTTCTTCATACCGCTTCATAGCCGGGAAGTCGGTATTGCCGAATACGGGCCGGATACTGATCACAAAAGGAATACCCGCCCCGTACAGCCTATCCGCCGTCTCCTCCAGCAGATTCAGATCGGAGAAGGGGTAGATTTCTTTGAGGACCACATAGGCTTGGCCATTCTCCTCTATACCTAGCCACTTCTTCAACACGGAAGCCATGGCAAGCTCGCTCAAATTCCCTTTCTGAAAATAAGGGACATACGCCGTTCCGCCCGCCTCCGCGCTAAAGGGCGCCTTGCGCCCGCTTCCGCCGAGCGTAATCGTGCCGTACGTGCTTCCGCCCGTCTGCGTCAGCACTTCGATATCCCGGACGGGGATATCCGCCTGCGTCCGCTTGTCCGCGACAATCTGGGCGGTATCGTGGCTGACGGTCTCCGTTGCGGCGGAAAGCTTGTCGCGCGTTTGGGCCGGCAGTTGATACCCCACATGAAGGTAGGCTCCCGGATAAGCGGACAAATCGTCCAGATACGCCCGGTTGCTTATCCGGATATCTCCGTCGTTGACGACGGTAACGACGTTGGTGTAAGCCTGCATCGTTCCCTGCTTGTACCGGTCGATACTCGATACGGTCACCTGAGTGCGATAAGAAGCCAGGAGCTGCTGGAGCACGGTCACATTGCCTTCGCGCGGCGTCCCTTTGGCCAGGCTGTCGTAAAGCAGCAGCACCTTGACGGGCTGAGCCCCGGCTGCGGACGCGCGAGGCAAAGGAATCAGCAGCAGAACGAGCAGGAACAGAAGCGGCAGGCTGATTTTATAGGCTTGGATGCTGCGCATGCGCGTTCCCACCTTTCCCGGTTCCGGTGCGGATCTTATCCGCTTCATCTGGCGCGTACTCGTGATTGCGCATCAGGCGGCGGCTTAATCCGTCCGCAATCGCCATGAACGTGACGAGATCGAACGCGACCGTGAACAGAAATTCATGCTTCGCGAGGTCCGCGTCCCCCGCCCCGATGATCGAGACCAGAATGCCCGCCAAACCGATAAAAATCATCGTGACGATCAGAAGGAGACGCTGGGCAAGCCGAGGGTCGCGGGCCCGGAAAGCGGCGACAAACGAAGGCATGTACAGACCCACGATGACTACGATCCAGATCACGATGAACCCGTACGTTTTGGGCGACAAGCCTTTCTTCATCACACTGTAGCCGGAGAAGAAACCCGCATGCGTCCCGAACGGTTTCCCGGCGGAGGCTTCATAGTTCCCCATCGCCGTAGGCCGGATCGTAAAAGCGTCCTTGGCCGCCACATTCAGGATGGAATGCAGCTTATCCGGATGAGTGACATAGTAGGCCAGAATGGAAACGAACCCGTAGCGGCTGTAGAAATCTTTTTCCAGCATAGGTGAATTCACGTCCACGGTAGCGTAAGGCTCGTAAAAGATACTGCCTTTCAGGATCGCGTACTGCTTATCGATCTCGAACGATTTCAGCGTATCCTCGGGATTAGCGGTCTGCATCAGAACTCCCCGCGTCATGGCGTGATACTGGTTGATGTTCACGAATTCCTTGGAAATCATGGCGTAAGTCGCCACCCCCGATACGAACAGCAGCACCAGCGATCCCGCCGTAAGCAGCCGGAAGAGTTTCTCTTTGCGGACCCACAGGAGAACCACGGCCATGAAGGCGACGATTATACCGACCGGGGCGTTCTGCTGCTTGGACGTCGTCAGGATAAGCGTGCTTATTACGAACAGTGTCAGCAGCGCGTAATCGTTGTATCTTTTGCGGTACATAAGCAGCCAGGACGCGAAGACAAGCAGCATCATGACGTACACGATGCTTTCCCCGAAGAAGGAGCTGAAGTAGGCGGTGTACCCCGTGTCACCGAACATAAAAATAGCCAGGAGCGCAATAAGATAGCCGCGTTTCCTCGCTATTTTCCAAGTCAAAGCTTCCACCAGCAAATACACGGCAGCCGTCAGCAGCAGCGTAAAAAGCAGCGCTTGAAAGCGGATATCGAATACGACCGAGCTGAACAGAAGCTGGTTGAGCAGGAGCGCCGCTTTAATGAAGAGCGACTGGGATGACACTATGGTCGTGCCGTTTTCGTTAAAGTACTGGTAAATGCCGTACTGCTTGACGAAATAGCCGAAGCGCTGACTGTCGTAATCCGGCAGATTGAAATAAAGGCCTTCACTGTAGATGCTGCGGAAAAAGTCCCCGTTGTCGGCGACCCCGATATAAGGAGGAACAAACAAGGCGAAGCCGGTGATCAGCAGAACACCCAAAGCGGCCAGCAGAGCCGGAGAAACATAACGTCCCGCCAGCATAAAACCTAAACGGAGCCGCTCTTTGATAGATTTTTCCGTCGTCATCCGGATCACCTTCCTTAGTGTAAGTTAGTAAGTATAAGCCAGCAGGGCCATGAGATTATCGAAAGAATACGCCTGGCCGGATGCGACATCGCCGAAGCCTCCGTTAAGCGGGCTGCCTTCGTCTTTCACCTGATAGGCGTTCATTCTCTGAATGCTGTCCTGATAGAGCGACGCATCGCCGATCTCCGAGCCGATCATCGCCGTAATCGCGTAGATCGCCGTAGACTGCACCTGAGTGGCGGGCGTGCCATCTTTCGTATAGCGGCCGTACAGGGTCCCCGCTTTTACATGGTCCTTGATGTAACGGATGCTGGCCGGAGCCGGTTCGCCCGCTTCCGCCAAATGCAGCACCGTGAGCAGGGATTCCACCATATTGATCCCCTCTGAGGTGTAGGCGTTCTTCTCGTAATCGAACCGTGTCTCGTAAAAAGGGAACGCGTCCGACAAATATCCTTTTGCGATAAGACTTTTCATATTATCCAGCAGCGCTTGCCTGGAAGCATCCGGCACAGGCAGCATGCCGAGCGTCCGCAGGTCGATATAGCAGAGTGTCACGAACTTGTTCGTAATCCCGTACGTTTCATCGTAAAAGTCGTAAAGCCTGCCGTCCTTCACGTTCGTTTCGTAGAACCGCTTGCCGTATTTCTCCGCTTCCTTGGCGTAAGCCGGTTCGTCGAAAGCCTTGGCCGCCTCGGCCAGAGCCCTGATCACCCGCAGATCGTCCACAGCCGCGTTGAGCGGGTATTTCTTCTGCTGCTTGGGACTGTACCGGTAGCTGAAGCCCCGCTTCAGGTCAAATGTCTGTCGGGCAAGCGCCCAATGCCGCGCGAATTCCTCTTTGCGCTTGGATCGTGCGTCTTCCCTCATTTGAAGCGAAGCGGATTCGCTGAGCACTTCATGGCCGGTGGCCGCTTCCCCGGTTTCGTCCGTTTCCTTAAAATTCGTAAACACGCCGAATGGACCCGTCATGCGGGTCTTTACAAAAGCATACAACGCCTGCCGTTCGTTCTGCACGTTGATGATTTTTCCATTCTGCCCGGCCGGTTCCCCGGAAGGGGCCGGCATCGGAGAAGCGTCTTCCGTTTTCCGGTTGAACGTCAGGAATACAATCAGACACAGAACGACACCGAGCATGATCATGGTTCCTTTCTTCAAGCCGACACTTCCTTTATTCCGAATCTCATTAAATAACCGTCATCTATGATTAAGCTTAAAATCCGCTGTACCTGCCAAAATATTCTACCCCCTTAATACTGCCACAAAGTCGCAAATCAAAGCAATGCCCGTTCCATTAAATTTGACATAAGGCGACATTAAGAAAAGCCGCAAACGCGATCTCCCGGCTCCAGCGGCTCTTACGAGATAAGAAATTCCTCTGCGGGTTTCCCGCAAAAAAAAAGAAGACCCCTCTCCTGACGAGGAGGGTCTTCCGTTACTTCTTTGCATATTGGCAATTCCGGATTCCGGCTTAGAACGGATTATTGACGTGGAAAAAGACGTTTGGCGACGCCATCCGGTAGTAGAAGCTGCACCAGCCGACGCCTTTGTTCGTGAACCGGTTCGACGTGCTGTACAGCAGGCGCTCCTGCTCCAGTTCCTCAATCCGGCCGATCCGGCCTTCCGCGTAGTCCAGCAACCGCACGGACGCGGTATCCAGACGGCTCAGAACACCGCCGTACCGGATGTCGATGACTTCCCATCCGAACGGTTTGAACATGCTCAGCCACTGGGTTCTGTGCGCCGCCCGCAGGGCACGCACCGCTTCCGCAATTTCCGGAAGCACGTCTTCCGCGACACGCTTCAGCGTATCCTTATCGCCCGCATCATAAGCGCGCTTAAGCTCGATGCCGATCTCGCTCTTGCGCTTCAGCACGCCGGCCAGCTTTTCCGGCACGTCGAAGATGTAATCGAGCGCCGCGCCCGGGTCGCGTCTGCTGCGGATGTCCTGCTCCACTTTCGCGTAGTGAGCGGACATCTCCAGCCCCTCGATCTGCTTGTCGAACAAGCCGAGCAGCACATCCTGGTACAGCAGGAACTTCGACGGGTTGCTCTGTTTGCGGTTGTCCGGCTCCGAACCCGGCGTTTCGTCCAGGTACTTCATCTGAAGATAGGCGTCCGCCTCGAGGCCGGTGCAGAACTTCACACGCTCGGCGAGCACGTTCCAGTCCGGGGAGCCCTCCGTATACGCGTGCTCCGCGTAAAACTGCAGGCCGAGCAGCGCGATGTACGGGTTACTCTCCATCCCGTCGTCGCCCCACATGGTCGCGTAGGCTTCGCGGATGCCGTATTTCTTGTTCACGCGAAGAGCGGCGTCGGTCGCTTTCAGCGACAGGCCGTAGTTCACGCCGAACGTATTGAACACCCAGACGCCGCCGGCGTATACGAGATTACAGCCGAGCGGAGCGTGCTGGGCAATCTGGCTTTCGTAGTCCGCTTCTTCGGTATGCACGTAATCCCAATACACCAAATCGACGTCTTTGGGAATACGGGCGGCCATCTCAGCCGGAATTTGCGTGTCTTTGTTGTAATGCTCGCTGCCCGTGCCGGAAGCCAGCTTAAGGAACATATCGCTCCACATCATCGCTTTCAGCCCGCGGCGGCGCGTCATGTCCAGCACCTTATCCAGGTGCGTGATCATAATATCAAAACGGCTAGTAAACCCGTTCTTGTCCAAATATTTGCCACGGCCCAGCTCTTCCGCCTCGTCCATGCCGATGTGGATTTTGCGGCTGCGGAACGGTGCGCTGGCCGCATCGATCATCTTCTCGACTAGCTCGTCCGTTTTGTCGTACCCGACCAGAAGGGCGCCCTTCGTGTCTTTGTATTCCTTGACGGGCTCCCACTTCAGGAACTCTTCCAGGTGGGCAAGCGTCTGGATGCTCGGAAACGCTTCGATTCCGAACTGATCCGCATAATCGTCGATCTCTTTCAGTTCCGCTTGTGTGTAGCGCCCGCGCATATACCCGAAATACGGCTCCCCTTCGATCTCGTAAGTGTCCTCGAGATACAGCATGACCGTATTCATGCCCATCAGCGCCATTTTGCGGAGCATAAATTTAAAGCTTTCGAGCGTCAGTACTCCGTTGCGGGACAAGTCGAACATAGGCCCGACGACGTCCAGATGCTGTTTCTCCCGGATGCTGAACGACTCTCCGCCGCTTCCGTGCTGAACAAGAAGGCCGAGCGCGCGGTAAAACTGATGCTTCTGCCCGTAGCGGATATAAGCCGCTCCCTGCTCCAGACCCACTTCCAGATCGCCGGATGACGGTCCGACGGCAACTTTCAGCCCGTCTTCCGCTTCCGTGACGGAAAGCTCCTGCAGCAATACCTGCAGACCCGGCTGCAGCCCTGTCAAATCTCCTTCGAAACGCAATTTCATTAGCGGTTTCCTCCCCAATTGTTTTCCTGTTCCCGGCTTGGCCGGTCTCTCTTTTTGTATGGGCATAAAGACCGAATCTTACGATGACTGAAAGCTCTTTACACCGTTTCATCGAGTCAGCAGCTTCATGAACTCCGGATAAAACGTGGTTCCAGACTACGGCTAACTTCCCTCAGCGGAAACCGTACCCCGGACGTCACCTCCACAGAGCGGTTGCGTGTAACCGTTTTTTTACCCAGATACTACGTTCTACAAGCCGCCGGATTGTCCTTCTCCGTCCGTATTCAAATAATTGATTAGGTTAAAAGAAAATGTTTTCAAGACTGCACAAAAACATCCCGGTTTGGGAATGCCGGAATGCTTCGGCCTGCAGCTTGCTAGTATCGGCATCTAGTATTTATCGGTTACCACACCAAGAGAAGCCGCTTTAATAAAGGGGCGGTTTCGAAGAACCTTTAAGGTTTCCGGGTCTCCCGTCACCACAACTCCTAAAATACGGATGTCCTCCTTATTCAACAGGTTGTCCGAACCGGCCATTATATCGTAAGTGGACTGCATCCTGGCTTTCTTTAAGGCCGGAATAAAAAATTGTTCGGGATCGGGAAGCTGCTCTCCATAATGATTAACTGCATGGAAGCCGATCGCGTTATCCTCATAAATAGGAGATGGGAAGTTCTCAGTAACAACATCCTCTCCATTTTTCCCCTTCTCAGTGTACCGCTGATAACTATTCGCTTTTCTGTCCTCTTCCTTCTGGGAATTTACCCAATACCAGACAGGACTAGGCCCCGCAGACATCATCGTTTGAACTTCGTCCAAAGAATAAGATTTATCAAACGACAGCGCCATCTCCACATATTTGTCCTTCCCTATCTGATCCAGAAGTTTGAGGTCATCCTTATAATGATCGTTGTAATCCACGGCAGGATCATAAAATTCCATTTGTTTTAATCCCGCATGGTTATAACGGGGCCGGTAATTTTCTTGCTCTTGAGTCATTGCAGTGTACTCTAACGAGTTGCCTCCTCCCGAAGAGAATTTTTCTCCTGCTATATCTCCCGATGTATCGCTGGGCGTCTGCATGCCGTACATATATCGCCAAGTGCCGGTATGCACCCTTTTGCCGTTCACGTATTTGAAGGTGTAAAATTCCATTTCCCCGTTAAATACTCCATTCTGCCATCTGAATGAATCCATAAACTGATTTGCCCCTTTGACCAGATAGCGCGCCTGTAATTGACCAAGCAGCTTTCGGCCATTCCTGTCGACCTGCTCTTTAGCATACGGGACGACAAAAAATACCGTAGAAACCAACAGAACAAGAGCTGTACAAAAACTGATAAAAACGGTTCTCAGCAAGGTCCGTTTTTTTGCTTTCCTTAAAGTCTGTTTAAACCCTTCATTCAATCGCTTTTCAACCGAAGTCTCGTTTTCATCCTTCTCCGTCGTATTCATGGTTCAGCTCCCATCTTTCTTTAAATTGATTTCTGGCTCTATACATGTAAGTTCTTACCTGGTGCTCGGATAAAAACAAAAGCTCGGAAATCTCCCGATACGTCAGATCCATTCCATATTTCATAACGAGGAGAGTTCGGTGCGTCTCTTTTAAGGAATCTAAAATGCTCATAATTTCCTGCCGGTGTTCATTCCGCAGAATACGCTGTTCCACCTTCTCCTCCCCTGCCAAACACTCGGTAAACTTTTGTGCAGCAAAGGTCATATGTCGTTTATTTTTGGTATGCAAAGTATAGTAGCTGTTAACGGCTACGCGGTATAACCAAGCCGTCATCTGCTCTTCCGGAATGGAATCGATATAGGTGAAAGCTTTGAGCACCGTATCTTGCAAAATGTCTTCTGCATCCTCCTTTCCTGCGCCCATTTTCATTAAAATCTTCAAAATCACTCTTCCCTTGGCGTAAAACAACCGTGCCAATTCATCTTCCATGTCCCACCTGCCTTACCGGGAAAACCGATTAAATTTCAATCATTAAACTATTGAACCGAAGAAAAGTATACAAATTTGGGGATATTTAGTTCAAATTCAGTTATTATCTATTCTGATTATCCAAAGTGCAGCTCCATTTGCCCATCATTGTGCCTGGGTTATTCGTTCACACTAGGAACATTAATATGTCATCGAGACGTAAGACGATATATGACAAGCCCAACATAAAGAAAGCTGCCCCGGCAGGTCCGAAGACCGCGGAGCAGCTCTTTTTATGCAAACGAGAAAACGGGATGGGGCGTACAGCCCTACATTATACAATTTCTTGGCAGCCTAGGTAATTTCCTTTTCAGTGCTCCTCTGTTCTTCCACTTGTATCACGCTCCTTGTTCAAATAAAAAAGGCCACCCGTTAGAGCGCCCTGTGTTCTTCTTCGGTTGGCTTCCTTATCGCGATCATGCCCGGCATTCCCGCTTCCGGATCTGTCTTTAAAGACGGATGGATAAATAAAAAAGCCGCCCAGATTGGATGACTTTGGTTTAATATATTCGGTTGGCCGTGCTTTGAGCTGCGTTCAAACAATGGCGGCCGTAGCCGTCCGCTGCAAAAACGCTTCGCTCTTTGCTTTAAGAGCATACGCACTTTGTTACAAGAGAGGAAGAACAAGGCCATTATAACGAGCTGCCGAAAAACGTGTCAAAGTGACCGGATGACAAATTCCCTATCTTTAATCCGTCATCCTCCATTAACCTTTAAATTGCTTACTCTTTTTATTTTTCGAAATATATGTGCTTATCTTTTCAACGATCCAGCCCACAACGTAAATGATAACCATAATAATCACGAAAAAATAAAAGCTAACAGGTCTTTCGACGAAAGAGGCGGCTATTGTTATGAAGATGGCGATTAGCATACTAGATATTATGTCTTTCATACAAGAACACCTCCCTAGTGATCATCGAATTAATTAGCCCATCCCATGAACTCGGTCTTAACTCTATATGGGGTCGAAAAGCTGGAGTCCCTGTAATAAACCATAGTCATATAATATGCATATCTATTATCGGGACTAGTGTATACTTTTCTAGTAAGAACTGTCGCGTATTCATATTGTTTGTCTTTTAAGCTACTAGTTATGTCACCTAAAAAAGCCTGCGTCACTCCAGTCAACCAATTATTTCCGATTTTACTAGTTACATATAGAGAAACCCCTCTGAGGGCACCTTCTATGATGTATCTGTCCACTCTCCTATCAAATACATGCTTTGTCGGCCCTTCAATTTTTTCATAAAGCCTCCCTTTCGAATGTCCTTCATATAAATTTTACCATATATGTTAACAAGGAACAATTTTTCGAATGGAGAGGTATACAACAGAAAGTCGAGAAGAGATTCGTACGTGTTTTTTCGCAGTTTAATGCTGGGGTCTTCCTCACTATTTCTACAATTTCAACATTTGTGTCATTTTTTCACTCAATTTCCAAACATATCCTTTATTATGTCATCAGACGAACATAATGCCGTCCATTTGACGCTTTCTATCTCTAAATGATCATTTACATGTCCAGTACATAAAACGCCTTAAAATCAATTTTAAAGGCATGGCAAAAAGTCATGATCCGAGTGGTCATGACTATGTATGTTTTATTTAATTTAATTTCTTTTCTTTTGTGTAGTTAATGTATACATTAATGCCAGTTGAAACGTTAATACATTGAAGCGGACCACATAAATCAATATTTGTTGAGTGTAAGGAATGTATTTAAGAATTCCAATTTGTGAGTGTCATTTTTATAGATACCGTCAAGACTAAATTGCACGGTTGCACGGTATAAAAAAGATAATCTGTATCTAAACTTCTACCCTCCCAAAGCATGTAATACACTATAACCGTTTGCTCAAAATAAGATATTTGCGACTGTAAAGTTTTGAAATATTCTTTTTTCTCATCATCAGACAGTTCTTTTTCCATTTCAATGATTTGGACTATTCTATTAAGATTTCTCAAATAAGGCTGAATCGGCAAAAAATTATCTTTAAATGATTTATCAAGATTTTCAGACAAAGTGTAGGCATCGTCATAGTAATCATGGATTTGACTACCCCATAAGAAAACCGCCCTTGAAAGGCGGCTAATCTAACTATCGTATAATGAAGCGGCTATGGAAAATAATTTTCAAATACCCTAAACATCCCTGTCATATGTGGCGAGTGGTTCTTAAAACTATACTTCTCATAAAAAGTGTCGTTACCTTCCGATGCAAACAATCCGACAAAGGCAATCCCGCTATCAAGACGACGCTTTTTGATATATGCAAGTAAATATTCTAGAATTTTTTTCCCTATTCCTAAACCTTGAAAAGAAGGTAGAATAGCTACGTCTTGGATGTAAAAATACATAAAATCGTCCCCGACTATACGCCCCATTCCCACAGGCTCATCATTGACTGTTACGACAACACCATAAAGGGAATTTTTTAATGAGCCCTTGGACATTTCCGTATTAATACTACCCCAACCAACTGACTCCCATATAAACTTGTGTTCCGAGACAGAGGGGATACGTTCATGGATGCTATAATTCAAGGTTGCCATGTTAACCACCGTGTTTTCTTATAGTATTGGCGGCTAACCTTTAGGTTACCGCCTGTTTAACTGTTTTTGGTGTACTCCATGGCACTCACAACCTTTCTAAACTGAATCCTTTCCTCGATCATCTCGGGCCGCTCTCTTTATTTCCTATGCTATAAATATAACACGTTCAAAGGTAAGTAACACAACGTTCACCCTTGATTTTGGCCATTCTTTTTCGTTTGATTTCCTAAAATTTAAGGAGACACGTCGAGAATATGCTTCATACGCAAAGACGCTGCCGAGCGCGTCCCTCGCGTTCGTTATTTTCGCGGCATCCTTCACCAGAATACCCCGGTAAGCGACCGAAATGGCCTGGTCGAGCAGATTGGCTCCGGTCATAACCGGACTTCCGCTCACCGTTCTTGCCGCCGAGTCAGGAATAAATCGGTTCACCGCACTCATATAATTCGTTAGCTGGGCAGCGGTTAAATCGTCCCGCATCAGGATGCCGATCTTGGTCAGCGCCTGGGGCACGCCGATCTGCCAGTGGTACCAGTTGCCGTATGGAGCCACGGTCGTGTTGTACTTCTGCGTATAAAGCCAGTCAAGAGCGTTCAGCACGTCATTTTTCAGAGCCGTATTTCCGTAAAAGGACGAACCCGGCGTGTAGTAAACCGTAATCATGGAAAGCAGGCGGTTATACGAATTGGTGATATCGCCCGATTTTGTATAACTGTCCGTGCTGGTAAAAGGGAGGTCGACCCACAAATAAGTCCGGTCCGCACCGCGGTTCAGGATATCCCAAACTCCTTTGCCGCTGGAACAAGGGGCCGAAGCCGCCGCACACGAAGAAACGGCACTGTCCATTTTGGCGAGTTTGCTGCGGAGCACGGGGTCCGAAACGGGTAGGGAATATTGATCGTCCCCCAGAATCAAATGCAGCAGCTTCAAACGCATGCCGTCATAAGGGTCCTCCGCCCGTACAGGGCAAGTGCCTGCGCCTATCAGCGTGAATACAAGGGAAAAACAGAGGATCACGGCAAGATAAGATGTTTGGGTCAGACGGTACATGGTCATACCTCCTCCATTTTATCAAAACTTAATGAAAGCGTTATCTTTTCCATCATACGGAATTATAAGGACCTGAACGTGAAAGATTTTTACTTTTATCGCTCTGATTTCGACTTCCATATTTTACATTTTTGACTTTAATAGCATTTTTCTAGTAATCTGGTAGAGTACCCTCTTGCACCCATCACGTCATTATAAGCCTTCTTTACCCTCCGAGATTGTAACTTATGACACCTGGGTATTATATCTTGTGGGAAAAACTTACTTGGCTCCGCCCAAAAAGAGAATTGTTTAAACAGGGGAGAATGGTATATGCCGGCTATCGACAAGCAGAAAATCGTGGAAAGTGTACCCCAAAAGGGGTTTTTCGGACATCCCAAGGGACTGTTCACCTTATTTTTTACCGAGTTTTGGGAGCGGTTTTCCTATTACGGAATGAAAGCCATCCTAGTTTTCTACATGTATTACGAAGTGACCCGCGGCGGTCTCGGCTTCCCGGAAGGAACCGCACTGGCCATTGTGTCCATTTACGGTTCCCTCGTGTATATGTCGGGGATCATCGGAGGTTGGCTCGCCGACCGGCTGCTCGGTACTTCACGGGCCGTGTTCTACGGCGGGATTCTGATCATGTTCGGGCATCTCGTGCTCGCCGTGCCGGGAAATGTCGCCCTCTTCTTCGTCTCGATGGTGCTGATCGTGCTCGGCACCGGGCTGCTTAAGCCCAACGTATCCAGTATCGTAGGTGAAATTTACAGCGAACAGGATACCCGCCGCGATTCCGGCTTCAGTATTTTCTATATGGGAATTAACCTGGGCGGTTTCCTCTCTCCGCTTATCGTGGGAACGGTGGGGATGAAGAACTTTCACCTCGGCTTCGGCCTTGCGGCTATCGGGATGTTCCTCGGACTGGTCCTGTTCGTTCTGACCAAGAAAAAGAACCTCGGGCTTGCCGGAACTATCGTGGCTAACCCCATGTCCCCGGCCGAGAAGAAGAAAGTTTTCACGATTATGGGAATAGGGATCGTCGTAGTGGCCGTCCTGGTTGCCATCGCCATCCCGGCGGGCCTGCTGACCTTCTCCACGTTTATCAAGCTCATCGGGGTGCTCGGTCTTCTGATTCCTACGATTTACTTCATCGTCATGTACAGAAGCCCCAAAACCACGGCCGTAGAACGCTCGCGCCTCGTGGCTTATATCCCGCTGTTTATCGCGTCGATCATGTTCTGGGCCATTCAGGAGCAGGGCTCCACGATTCTGGCCAACTACGCGGATAAACGGACCCAACTGGACTTCATGGGCCTGAACATTTCGCCCGCCTGGTTCCAGTCGCTCAATCCGCTGTTCATTATCGTTTTCGCGCCCGTCTTCGCGTGGCTGTGGATGCGGCTCGGCGACCGCCAGCCGACGATTCCGAAGAAATTCTCGCTCGGCCTGCTGTTCGCCGGCTTGTCCTTCCTCGTCATCCTGCTGCCGGCCTATTTCGGCGGAGACGCCCTGGTGAATCCGCTGTGGCTGGTGCTCAGCTACTTTATTGTCGTAGTCGGCGAATTGTGCTTGTCGCCCGTCGGCTTGTCCGCTACGACGAAGCTTGCGCCCGCGGCCTTTACGGCCCAGACGATGAGCCTGTGGTTCTTGTCCAACGCGGCGGCGCAGGCGATCAACGCGCAGATCGTCAAGTTCTATACGCCCGAGACGGAGATGCTTTATTTCGGCGTCATCGGCGGAGCCGCGATTGTGCTCAGCCTGCTGCTCTACGTGCTGTCTCCGAAAATTCAGGGTTACATGAAGGGTGTAAAATAAGATTTTACAGGGAACCTCCGGTCCTAACCGGGGGTTTTTTATGTTTCCGGAGTTTATAGGCAGCGGGATTTAAGATGTCACGGTACCTCCTCATGATGCATTCATCCCCTCTTTTCAAGGCTCATCCCCACCATTCACCCTAACTTTAGAACTATTGACAATAAATCCCTAGTGAATTACGCTACTTCTAGAAACACTAAAATACGACGACTTCTTGAAAGCGGGTTTTACGCAGTGACCGATGATTATGCGGTTAAAGTTTACAAAGCTCTCGGCGAAAGCACGCGTTTGCAGATCGTCCGAATGCTGGTCAAACGGCGGGAACTGGCCTGCCTGGAAATGGCGGAATTGTTGAATAACACGGCCGCTTCCACTTTGACGCATCACTTGAAGCCGCTTCTCGAATGCGGAGTGATTGCCGTCCGTAAGGAGGGAACGTTCCGTTACTACCGCATACAACGGCATGTTCTGGAACAATACGCGTCTTATCTGCTTGGAGAGTAAACCGGCACATTTTTTATTTCGGTATTTGCAAAAATATAAAATCATCGAAAAACGGAGGAGAGTTACGATGGCTGAGGACAAAGGAGTCTTTGAAGCAACCGGCATAAGCACTTGGGGGAAATTGCAGGACGGACCGGAAAGCAAGCTGTTCGAACCGGTGAAAATCGGAGCCTGGAGCCTTCAAACCCGTACGGCCATGGCCCCGATGACCCGCTGTTTCGCGGATGACAAGACAGGCGTCGTCGATGATGACGTAGGCGAATACTACCGGAAGCGGGCCGCGGACGGAATCGGCCTGATCATTTCCGAAGGCATTGTGGTCAGTCCCCGCGGCAAAGGGAATCCAGGGGTTCCCGGCCTCTACACCCGGGAGCAGATCGAAGGGTGGAAAAAAGTAACCGAAGGCGTACATGCGGAGGGCGGCACGATTATCGCGCAGATCTGGCACGTGGGCCGCTTGTCTCACCATGAGATTGCCGGCGGTTTGCCACCGCAAGCCCCGTCGGCCATCCGGGCGGAAGGGAATGTGGCCCGGCTGCGCAAGCCTTATGACACTCCCGAAGAGATGACCCTCACGGACATTCAGGAGCTGGTCGGCCAATTCGCGCAGGCGGCCCGCAACGCGATTGAAGCCGGCTTCGACGGCGTCGAAATCCACGGGGCGCACGGCTATCTCATCGACCAGTTCAATTCGGAGGCAAGCAACCGCCGGACAGACCGGTACGGCGGCGGCCTTGCCCAGCGGTTAACGCTAACGAAAGAAGTGCTGAAGGCGGTTATCGATGCGATCGGGCCGGAGAGAACGCTGATCCGTTTCTCCGCCCACAAAGTCGATGACCCGACTTATATGTGGCCGGATCCGGACAGTGCCATCCGTACCTTCACGGATGCGTTCCGGGAAGCGGGCGCGACCATGATCCATCCTTCCACCATGCAGTTCACCCGGGTGCTTGCCGACGGGAAAACGATGCATGAGCTCGTACGCAAATACTGGGACGGCGTTATCGTCGGCGTCGGAACGCTCGACCCCCGGACCGCGGAGCAGGCTTTAGCCGAGGGAACGATTGATCTGGCCGCTTTCGGCCGTCCGCTTATTCCAAATCCGGACTTTATTCACCGCGTGAAGAACGGCGAACCGTTGGAGGAATACGACGCGAAACAGCACCTTGGCGTTCTGGTTTAACCTATATCTAATAAGAGTTGTTTAGTATAGTCCAACAAAACAAGCCGGCACCTATTAATGGTGTCGGCTTGCTTTGTAGATTCTCAGCCCGCTTTCGCCGCTTCTAGGCAGCACCGGCCGCATGGCCCCGGCACGCTGCCGCCCGAGGCCGCTTAGGCCTGTGCCGCTCCCGCGGCCTGGGCCATAAACGCTTTGAAATCCGGAACGGTCGGATTCGCCAAATAATGCCCGCCCTCTACCTGGATCGTCTGGCCGGTGATAAACTTCGACTCGTCCGAGGCCAGGAACAGCACGGTGTAGCCGATATCGTCCGCTTCACCGTGGTACGGCAGGGCATTGTACTTGGCGAAAATGTCCAGCACCGGCTCCGGCATGTTGTTCTTCGCGGCAGGCGTCAAAATCAGACCCGGCGCGACTCCGTTGCAGCGGATGTTGTCCTTGCCGTACTGAGTCGCGATATACCGGGTCAAGTTCACGACGGCCGCCTTGGAGGCACCGTACGCGGAGCGTGTGGCGTCCGAGGCGAAAGCGGCCATCGAGGCCGTATTGATGATCGAGCCGCCTCCGGCTTTGATCATATGCGGAATCGCGAACCGGCTGCCGAGCAGGACGCTTTTCGTATTCACGTTCATAAGCCGGTCCCACTCTTCGAGATCCATGTTTACGACGTCGACGTCTTTTTTTAGATTGGTCAGGCCCACGTTGTTAAAAAGAACGTTCAGAGTCCCGTACTTCTCGACGGTAAAATCAACGGCATCACGGATCGACTGTTCGCCGGAAGCATCCAGGAAGACACCTGCCGCTTCCCCGCCCTCGTTCTTGATCGTCTCGGCCGCTGCTCGCGCGCCTTCAACGTTAAAATCCCCGATGACGACTTTGGCTCCTTCTCTCGCAAGCAGGGCTGCCGCGGATAGACCAATGCCGGATGCCCCGCCAGTCACTAAAGCCACTTTACCTTGTACTCTTCCCATCTTGTCGACCCCCTGCAGGTTAGTTATTCTTGCTCCTTGATGTTCTTAAGCAGCTTCTCGTAAATGGATAGGAACTGTTGAATCTCTTCCTCGTTCAGCACTTGGAACAACTCGATTCGGAGTTCCTTGCCTTTCTGCTGAGCTTCCCTGAGGACGGTAATTCCCTCGTCCGTAATCGCCAGGAACACGTTGCGGCGGTCGTTCTCGTTGTAGCGCCGTTCCGCGAGTCCCAGCTTTGTGAGCCTGCCCGCAATGTTGGTCATGGCTCCCGGCGTGTATCCCAGCTTGCTTGCCAGCACGCTCTGCTTCTGAGGACCGTTCTGCTTGAGTTCGGACAGAGTGATAATGGGAGAAATCCCTATGTTCGGCTCAAAAGATTTGGTCCAGCGGATGATCGCTTCGTTCGTGAACAGCTCGACGGTATGAATCAGCTTGAAAATATCGTTTTTATCCAAAATAGCCTCCTTGATAGAGGGTAGTCATACAAGCAGGGCTGCTTAAACGGGTCAGGTTAGGATGGCTTCGCCGATTATCTCAGCTTCGTCGCCCCACCGTCAACCATGATGGCTTGTCCCGTCCTATAAGCCGAATCTTCGCTGGCCAGGAATATGACCGCCATACGGCCAATGTCGTTTTCAATCCCGCTGAGTCTCCTCATCGGGAATTTTGGACAGCTTCCGGAAGCTTCGCCTGTTATTATGGCGATTCTGCCTTGTAATTTTTCAGACAGGATATTATTCATCTCCCATGCATATATTTTAACATCTAATAATTTAATAGTAAACATCACCTCAATAAAATACCCCGTTGATTGAAAAGTCAAAGGGCGGCGAACCTTTTTAACGTAAAAAAGACGCCGGGCATAAATGCCTGACGCCTCACTAAAATGCTTGGATTTAACAGGACCGGAGCCTGTCGGACGGACGCTTTTACGAACGCTCTTGATCCGAACCCGACGCGGCCGGGGCCGATTCCCAGCATTCGATCTCTTCCAGACCGGGGACACGGTCTTTCGTGAAGACCGGATCTTTGCCCGCTTTTTTCTGTTTCATGTAGTCGTTTAATACCGCAAAAGCGATTTTGGACAGCCAGGTAATCGCAATCAGATTGACCACGACCATCAGGCCCATAAATAAGTCGGCCAAATCCCAGACGACCTGGACCTTGGCGACGGAGCCGAAAATAACCATGGCCAACACCGCGATCCGGTAAAGCCGTACCCAAGCTTTATTGGAATGGAGGAATTCGATGTTCGTTTCCCCGTAGTAATAGTTGCCCAGCAGCGTACTAAACGCGAAAAGAAACACCATGACCGCAAGGAACCCGGACGCCCACGACCCGATATGGACGCTCAAGGCGGCCTGCGTAAGCTCGATGCCGTTGAGGCTCGGATCGGTATACGCTCCGGAGAGCAGCACGATAAAAGCCGTGCTCGTACAGATGATCAGCGTATCGGTCAACACGCCGAAAGACTGGATCAGCCCCTGCTTCGCCGGATGGGATGTGGTTGCCGTCGCCGCGGCGTTCGGCGCGCTTCCCATTCCCGCTTCGTTGGAGAACAAGCCGCGCTTCACTCCCTGGAGCAGCGCCGCTCCGAGCGAGCCGCCCGCTATTTGCTCGATGCCAAAGGCGTTTTTCACGATCAACGCGAGGACTTCGGGCATTTTCGTTATATTCATCAGCACCACGAACACAGCGATTCCGATATACAGGACCGCCAGCACAATAACGATGTACTCGGACATTTTCGCAATCCGTTTGACGCCGCCGAAAATAATCGCTCCGAGAATCACGGTCATAATGATGCCCACCGTCAGGCGGTCCGTGCCGAAGGAATTTTCGAACGCGATCGTAATCGTATTCGACTGGACCGCATTAAACACCAGACCGAAAGAAATCGTAATCAGGACGGCGAACAACGCTCCCATCCAGCGCTTCTTCAAACCCGTCTGCATGTAATATGCCGGTCCTCCGCGGAAGCCGTTCTTATCCTTGATTTTGTAAACCTGCGCCAGCGTGCTTTCGACGAAGCTGGAAGCCGAACCGATAAGCGCGATGACCCACATCCAGAATACGGCGCCGGGTCCCCCCAAAGCGACCGCGATGGCCACCCCGGTAATGTTCCCGGTTCCTACGCGGGCCGCCATACTGATGCAGAACGCTTGGAAAGGCGAAATATTGTCGCCGGAGACGCTTTTGGACTCGAACAGCACCCGCAGCATTTCCCGGATCATACGGAACTGCATAAATTTCGATCTATACGTAAAATACAGACCGATCCCGATCAACAGGACAATCAGCAGTTTAGACCACAGAAGATCGTTCAACAGATTAATCATACCTTGTAAAAAATCAATCATGGAGTACCTCGCTTGTCGGTTATTTTTTGCACAGATATGATAAAAAACTTTTTAAGTATATCAAGTTTTCGCCCGTTGAGGTAGGCTCTAAGGGCCCGTTTCAGATTTTGGAAATTACGGTTACGTGGGGGCCCTGGCACTACGGCGTTACTTGCTTGAACAAGGGGTATCCGACTGATCCGGCAGCTGCGGCGGCGAATGCACGTTCATCTTCGCTTCGGCCGATTCGGCGGCCAGAAAAAGCGTGAACAGCAGCCAGGTCAACACCATTTTTCTCATCATAACCTCCGGCATCCGAATGTGATTGGGGTGTCCGTATTATTCCCTTTTCTGCAAAAAAAAGCAGCCTGCGCGAGTGCAGAGCCGCTTGATTTTACCGGATTCCGGCGGAATTGCATTCCGGTTATAAAGGTTTGCCCCAGAGGACGGTTACGTCCACCGTGACTTCATCCATTGCCATGGCCGAAGCTTCCCGCAGCCGTTCATCCCGGGCTCCCCAGGCTAAAGGGGTCATGGTCAGCAGAGGCTCCAGCAGTTCGGGGCCGAACCGCCAGGAATACCGGAGACGCCGGCTGTCCAGCAGCCTGAAGCGCTCGCGGAACCGTTCAACGGCGAGACTGCTCGTGAAAAACTCCCGTTCCGTGCCGGCGTATAACAGTTGACGGAGTTCACGCAGATAGTTTTCTTCCGGGATGACTTTGATCAACAGCCCGTCTTCGTCCAGCAGTCTGCGGAACTCCGCATAATTGGAAGGCGACAGGATGTTCAGGATCACGTCGAATCCGGCCGTCTTAAACGGCGCGTTCGCAAGGTCTGCGGCGCACCACAGCGCACCCGAGTCTCCTTTGGACGCCTGCCGGACCCCTTCCTTCGCCAGATCCATGCCGACCGCGAGTAAATCGGCGTCTCCCCGGCCGCTCAGCCGCCTCCTTATGCCGGATAAAAGCGAGCCCTCCCCGCAGCCGGCATCCAGTATGCGGAGTTTAGGATGGCGTTTATCCGGTAACACGGCCTCCGTTATCCGTTCGCCGATATAATCGCATACCGGATCGAAAAGCCCGTTTTCATTAACGGTTTTTCGGGCCGCGAAAAGATTTTTGCCATATTTGGTCTTAACGGCTTGCGGCAGCAGATTCAGGTATCCTTCTCTCGCAAGATCGAAGTTGTGCCCCACGCCGCAGCGCAGGCTTTTACCCTCTATTATCGTCATCTGCCCGCCGCAGACCGGACAACTGAATATCGTTTCATGGGCTGCCAAGAGCTGGGCAGCCTCGTTTCTGTTTCGTTGAGTGGACATGCCAAAAACACCCCGTTCATTCGAATAGTTGAATGAAAAAGGCACAGATAAACAAACCCTCGTACCGTTCGCAAAAAAACGGGAGAGTTTGGCTTAGCTGTACCTTTCATTAACGATAGCGAATGAATTGGATGATCATGGTAGGCAGTTCCCCTTGCGTATTTTTGGGAAGAAGCGTTAGGCCCCTTCTCTTTTGATTATAACAGATTTTCTTTGACGGCAGATAGTTTAGGAACTATACTAATTTTATGGAAAAGAATAGAACTTCTCAGACTAACAACAGAACGAGCGCCAACAGCGGCGGCCGCAGCCTCGGCCGTCTGATCCTGCAGCTCCGCCGGCTTGAACGGCGGCCGCAAACTTTCGGAAGCGCGGGGCCGCTCACTCCCAGCGAAATCCACACGATCGAGGCGATCGGAACCGAGGGCAGCATTCTTATGAGCGAACTGGCCGGGAGGCTGGAAATCACTAAGGGAGCGGTGACTCAGCTTATTGTGCGCCTGGAGACCAAGGACTTGGTGGCGCGTTCACCCCATCCGGAGGATTCCCGGGGCACGCTGATTTCGCTTACCCCCAAAGGAAAGGAAGCTTATGCGGCGCATGAAGAGGTGCATCGCGCTTTCTACGAACAGCTTCAGGAGCAGCTCACCGAGCAGGAAATCGAAGTATTCGATACCTGTATCGACAAATTGGTCACTTTTTTAAAAAAATAAATTTAAAGAATCTTCAGGACAGAGCATTATTTTTTTGTCCAATTAGTTTAGTAACTATACCAATTATCGGAGGTGACTGATTGTGCCAGCAGCAAGAACACGGACAAAGGAACTGCGTCCTTCGCTCATGGTAACGGCTATTTGCCTGGGCGCTTTTATTTCGCATTTTACGGCCGGGATCGTGAATGTCTCTCTGCCCCAATTCGCCGCTATCTTCGGCACTACGCTCGGCACGGCCCAGTGGATCACAACCGGCTATCTGCTCGTTATCGCCTCTTTGCTGCCCGTCATGGGCAAGCTGGGAGACCGCTGGGGCTTTCGTCTCATCCATAACCTCGGGTATATCCTGTTCGGCATTAGCTCGGTACTGGTGGCTTTCTCCCCCAACATCGGGGCACTGCTCGGTTTCAGGATCGTGCAGGCTGTCGGCGCGGCCATGTTTCAGGCGACCAATATGGCCCTGATCACCCTTCACCTGCCAAAGCAAAACAGGGGGCGCGCACTGGGCACGGTCAATACCGCCGTCGCTCTCGGCGCCATGAGCGGACCTATCGCCGGCGGAGTGGTTGCGGAGTGGCTCAATTGGCACTGGCTGTTCCTGATCCACGTGCCTGTGGCGGCCCTCGCTACCCTGTTGGCCTTCCGCTTCATTCCGCCCGCTCCCGTTATGGACAAGCAGCGATCCGCTCCTTTCGATACCATGGGAGGCTTGATGTTCATGGCGATCATCAGCTCTGTCATATGGACGATATCCGGCGGCTCTTCACGGGGATGGCTGTCTCCGGTAACGACGGCCGTGCTGGCTTCGGCGGCGCTCCTGCTGGCCGTCTTCCTGATATGGGAGCGGAGGCAGGCGAATCCTTTTATCCCCGTACGGGCTTTCCGGATTCCCGCGTTGTCCGCCGGCCTCATCATCAGCTGCGTGGCATTCGTGCTCGCCAACAGCTTCTTGGTGACTCTCCCGTTCTACTTGTCCGGCGTATCCGGGATGTCCCCGTCCGCCGCCGGAGCAGTCATGACGGCCTATCCGATTCTGCTCGCCGTTACGGGTCCGTTCGCGGGTCATTTATCGGACCGCTTCGGTTCCGGTTTGCTCGTCCTTCTCGGACTGCTTGCCATGGGCGGCGGTGCGGCTGTTTTCTCCCTCGGCCTCGGTGTGCTGCCTATGGCGGGACTGGTCGCTCTTCTGGCGCTGGTCGGCCTGGGCATGGGCCTGATTACTTCGCCGAACAACAGCACCATTCTCCACCATGCTCCGAAAGAACACGTAGGCTCTATAGGAGGA
This sequence comes from Paenibacillus sp. GbtcB18, assembly GCF_019091125.1. Classification (NCBI taxonomy): domain Bacteria; kingdom Bacillati; phylum Bacillota; class Bacilli; order Caryophanales; family Paenibacillaceae; genus Paenibacillus; species Paenibacillus sp. GbtcB18. Next base: position 151,317 of record NZ_JAGXJX010000007.1, on the reverse strand, counting down.
ATGATCGCGTTAACCCGCAACTTGGGTATGGTCGTCGGAGCGGCTCTGGGGCTCGGGGTCGTCCAAGGTGCGGCTCCGTCCGCTTCTTCGGAACCGGACCGGCTTCTCGGTGCATTGAGTTCGGTTTTTGCAATCAACGTCTGGCTGTGCGCGGGCGCCATAACCCTGCTGGGCCTCAGCTTTTATCTGGAAAAGCGCCGCCGTGTCCGGCTTGATCCGGTGCGGAGCGCTCAACCGGAAACGCACCCTTAGAACCGGCTTTCTACCCGTTCTTCCGTCTGCGCTCCACTGCCGTTTTGCCCCGCCTCCCGTTCACCGCCGCGCCCTCCCTATATTCAGGCTCCCGGTCAAAGAGGAACCTTGCCGCCATTTGCCGGTATGCCGCCGCACGCTGGCGGCTGCCCCGCTGCTCCTCCTTCTCCGCCATCCAGGAGGCCAGGTCGGAAACTTCCATCTCCAGCCAATTCTTCTTCTCGACAAACCACTCATCGTACAGACCCGGCAGCAAAGGGTCCGGCAGCCTGGCGAGCAGGCGGCCGGCCGGTTCATACCGGCGATTTTCGTCGATGGTACGGATTTCTTCAAGCTCCTTTAAAAAGTCCAGCAAATCGCAGCGCAGGAGACAAAGCAGTCTGACATATTCCCGATCGACGGAAACGATGGAAGACCCTCCTTCGAAACTTTGCAGCATATTTTTGAAATGATTCAGATAGACCTTGAGATTCCGCAGAGCCGCTTTGCCGGAAATTTGCGGGAACAGGGCATCGCACAGCTCCTCTCGCGTCGCAGTCGGATGGAAGATCATATACACCAGCAGACTCTTCGCATAGCGCCGGTTCCACCCGTCCACCATTTCCCTTCCATTTAGAAAGACCCGGAAAGACCCGAGCAGATCAATCTTAAGCACCTGGGCAAGCGCCGCCTGCTTCTCTCCTTCTTCCAGGAAAAGCTGAAGCGTATCCCGCAGTTCCCTGACCAGCGGCTCATCAGCTAAAGGCCGGCTGTCTTTTCGATGCAAAAACTGCTCGATCCACAGCGCCGTCGTACCCGGCTGTTCCACAAAGGGCATATTCGCGGCACCGGGCACGATCAGAAAGGACGCGCTGGGCAGAACCCCGACCGCCAACGAAGCCGCCGTTACATAGATAGGATCACACTCCCCCGCCAGAACGAGCGTACGGTGGGCGATGAACTTTAATTCCTTCCAGCCGTCTCCCTCCATAAAAAGCTGCATAAAGCCGACATACACATCCGGATTCATGCGCCTGTAAGTCTCCCTGACTATCTGAAATGCGGATGTATGAACAGGGAGCGAAGTTTTAAAGGCAGCCAGTTCAGCCGCTAAAGCATCCGCCCCCTCTTTTAATAGCCGCCGTTTACGCTCCGTTATCTTTCTGCGGATAAGATCCGCCGGTATTTTAACAGGAAGTGAAATCAGCACAAGACGATCCACGCATTCAGGATAGGAACGGCAGAACTGGACCGCTGCGCTCGCCCCTATTCCGTGGCCTATGAGATGAGCCGACGTAATTTCAAGCGCTTTCAAAACTCTTCGCAAATCGGCGGTTATAAAATCCCAGTCTAGGCTGTTTTCCTTTAAATCCGCGTTGAGCCCGTGTCCCGGAAGGTCATAAAGCACAATGCGGCAATGTCCGGCGAAATAAGGAATCAGCTCGTTCCATATCGTCCGGTCCAGGCCAAGCCCATGCAGGAAAACGAGGGTCTGGCCGTTTCCTTCTTCCGGCGGATATTCGTGGCAATGAACGGTTACCCCGTCTTCAAAATGCATCTGCATCTTACCCCCAAACACGCGCAGCAGGTCTTTTTTCCTATTTTAAAGGCTTCGCATCCTTCAAGGCAACAGAATTTTCCGGTTTTTGTCGAATATTTCCGGCTTTTTGTAACCTTGCTGTAACCCTCACTTTGTTACCATAAAGGAAGTTTTTGTGCCTTTATCCATCCTGTTTACGGGCCGAATCGTGTATTTCACGAGAATTATCAGGCGCTAAGTGCTGTAAATGCGAGCATTTCAACGAAAAAGGAAAACTGCGATGAAAAAACATACCCGCCCCCAAAAAGGCAGCAAGCGCATTGGCTGGGTCCTACTTTTGTCGGTTTCCGTTCAGGTCTTATTGCCTATACAACCGCTTTTTGCCGCCAAAAGTGAAAAAGAAATCGTGCTGAGAATAGACAGCAGTCTGGCCTCCATAGACCGGAAGCTTGTTCCCATCAGTCCGGAGGACGCCACAGCCGTGCCGTTTCTGGAACAGGACACGACTTTCGTGCCTCTCCGCTTCGTATCGGAAGCGCTGGGCGCCAAAGTGGAGTGGGAACAGGCGACACAGACGGTGACGATGGCCACCTACGACCGCCAGATCCTGTTCGCCGTAGGCAGCAGGCAAATAACCGTCAACGGGCAGGATCACGTGCTCTCCGTTCATTCCATTCTGCGGAACAACGTGACGTTCGTGCCGCTGCGCGGCATCGCCGAATCTCTCGGGAGCCGTGTCGACTACGAAGACGGATTCATCCGCATTTCCGGCCGACAGACGCCTTCGTCAAGCTCCGGTACGGCCCCGGAAGCTCCCATCGAGAAGAATACCGCGTTGAAGGAGGGCATGTCTTACCGGGTTTATCAGCATGCCAACTTCCTGGACGGATTCGCTACCCGGCAGGAAGCCGTATCCTTTGCGAAGCAGTACGCGAACGCAACCGTCAAGAACCGCAAGGATGATGTCGTATGGGACAGTTTCCCTCCTTACCGGGTCTACCAGAGCGAGAAGTTTCTGGCCTACTATGACAGTTATGCCGATGCGGTCAGCCACGCCAAGAAATATGCAAACAGCTACGTTGCCTACAAAACGGCCGCAAAGCCCGTCTGGACATTCGGCGGTCCTTCCAAGCAGCCCGTTTATATCAACGTCCCGCTTATCCGTCAACTTCCGGAGCTGCCCCGCGGTTGCGAAGTGACGGCGCTCACTTCGCTGCTCCAGTTCGCCGGGGTGCCGGTTGACAAAATGACGCTGGCGGCTGAAATTCGCAAGGACCCGACTCCCTACAGCGATAAAAACGGCGTCATTTCCTTCGGAAGCCCGCATCGTGGATTCGTCGGTGATATGTACTCGTTTAACAATCCCGGCTTCGGGGTTTACCACGGTCCGGTGTTCGAGCTCGCGGAACGCTACTTGCCCGAGCGGGTTGTCGACCTTACCGGTACGGAGTTCGAAGATGTTTTGCATTTCGTGGGAACGGGCACGCCGGTATGGATCATTTCCAACGTAACGTTCCGTAAGCTGGAACCTTATCACTTCCAGACGTGGATGACTCCGGACGGGCCAATCTGGCTGACGAAGAAGGAACATTCCGTTGTTATAGTCGGATACGATGAAGATTACATCTACATCCGCGACCCGCATAACAAAACAGGCCGCGTGGCCAAGCAGCCTTTTAAAGAGGCTTGGGAACAAATGGGCCGGCAGGCCATCAGCCTGCTCCCCGAAGTCTGATCTTTGCTTTTTACCACCACAATCTATCCAAAGGGAAGTGCCATGCCATGCCTAACAAAATACGGGGAATGCTGCTTGTTGTCTTCGCCCTTGTTCCGTTCTTATTCGCAGCAGCCGCCCATGCGGCGGAAACGACGGATATCGTGAACCCCAATCAGACGTATACCTATGAACAAATGACGGAAGATATCCGGCAGCTTGCCAAGTCTTATCCCGAACTTATCGAATATAAATCCATCGGCAAAACGCGCTACGGTCGCGAAATCTGGGCCGTCCGGCTTGGAACGGGCGACGCGAAGGTGCTGGTCAACGCTTCGCATCATGCCAGGGAATGGATGACTACCAACCTAGTCATGAATATGATCGACCAGTATGCCCAGCTTTACGTCCGCAACGGGGCTATGAACGGCCGGGCTCTTCAATCCGTTCTGAACAACACGTCCATCTGGTTCGTGCCCATGGTCAATCCCGACGGCGTCACGCTCCAACAGAAGGGCGTATCCGCTTTTCCGAGCGAAGCCCGGGCAGGCCTTCTCGCCATGAACGAGAAAAGCTCCGACTTCTCACGGTGGAAAGCAAATGCCGAGGGCATTGACCTGAACCGCCAATATCCGGCGGAATGGAAATCCATCCGCAACGATTCCGGCCGGCCGTACTATAAGAATTTCAAAGGGGACGAGCCGCTCCAGACCGCGGAAACGAAGGCTATGGTCGCTTTCACCAAGGAAGTCGATCCGGATATGGAGCTGTCTTACCACTCCTCCGGAAGCATCTTGTACTGGAATTTCCATACCCTGGACAAAAATCTGGAAAGAGACCGTAAAATCATGGCCCAGGTTGCCGCCATGACCGGGTATACACCCGTAAAACCGGAGTCCAACCCGTCAGGCGGAGGCTTTACCGACTGGTTCATCCAATCCCTCGGCCGCCCTGGATTGACGCCTGAAATCGGCAGATATGCCGGGGAAGGAAGCCTGCCCTTGTCGGAATTCCCGCGCATTTGGACCGAAAACAGGGAATTGGGCTTGTTTGCCGCCCAACAAGGATTCGAGCTTTGGAAGGAGCGGATTCCCGTCGAGTACAAAAGCTTCGATCTCATTCTGACGGAGCCCCTTCCCCTGTATTCGGAGGCGGACAGCCGGAACAAAACCGGCGCTTCCCTGACGGCGCAGCCGTTAAAAGCGGACGCGCGTCTCGGCAACTGGTTCCGCGTCGATACCTGGCTCGGCAAATCGTGGATCCATGTGAACAAGCCCCTGCTGGGCAAAATCGAAGTCAAAGAATCGAAGATCGAATTGACCGGCAACACCCGCATGTACCGTGAGCCCCGTCTGTCTTCCGGCATTCTGTCGGAGCTTTCCCCACAGACGGTAACCGCTTTTGAGCAGATGGAGGACTGGTACCACATCCGTACCTGGTTAGGGGATGCCTGGGTTCAGGTCAAATAGAGGCCGGAGAGAGTGATTGGGAAAACGCAGCAAAGGAGCCGCTGACAGCGGCTCCTTTGCTGCGGTTATTTTATGCTGCCGTGATCCGGCAAGATTACGGATTAGCACTCTCTTTTCTCCGTCAAGCCTTGCAACCACGTTAGGGGGAACGAGATGGAAATTTGTGCAGTCGGCCGCCAAAGGCGAATGCAGTCCAAGCATTCTTCCTGCACTAACCTACAGCGGTGCTGCCGGCTAAGCTCTATCTTCAGCCTTCCGCTTCCCATGCGGCAACTTCCTCGCGTACCCGCGGCGCCACTTCGGTCCCCAGCAGCTCGATGGCTCGCATAACTTCGTCATGAGGCATCGAGCCGACCGGCACATGCAGCAGAAACCGGGTAATGCCGACGTTCTTGCGGAGATGAACGATCTTGCGCGCGACCGTTTCCGGGTCGCCAACGTACAAGGCTCCGTCAAAGCTCCGCGCGGAATCGAAGCTGGAGCGGTCGTAACGCCCCCAGCCCCGCTCCCGCCCCAGCACGTTCATGACGGCCTGGGTGGAAGGGAAAAACTTGTCGGCCGCAAGCTCCGTAGTCTCGGCGATGAAGCCGTGCGAATGCGAGGCGACGGGCAGCTTCGAGGCGTCATGCCCCGCGTGGGCGGCCGCTTTCTTGTAAAGCTGCACAAGCGGCGCGAACTGCACCGGGCTGCCCCCGATAATGGCCAGCACAAGAGGCAGACCGAGCAAGCCCGCGCGGACTACGGACTCTTGGTTGCCACCGCTGCCTATCCAGACCGGCAGCGGATTCTGAACCGGACGCGGATACACGCCCAGATTGTCGATAGCGGGCCGGTGGCCGCCCTGCCAGGTCACTTGCTCCGACGCCCGGATCTTCAGAAGCAGTTCCAGCTTCTCGTCGAACAGCTCGTCGTAATGGGCTAAATCGTAGCCGAACAGCGGGAACGATTCGATAAAAGAACCCCGGCCCGCCATGATTTCCGCACGGCCGCCTGAAATGCCGTCCAGCGTGGCGAAATCCTGAAACACGCGCACGGGGTCCGCCGAAGAGAGCACCGTGACCGCGCTGGTCAGCCGGATACGGCTCGTCTGCGAAGCGGCCGCGGCGAGTACGATTGCGGGAGAAGACGCCGCATAATCCTTGCGGTGATGCTCCCCTACCCCGTACACGTCCAGGCCCACCCGATCGGCGAGTACGATCTCTTCCACAACCTCACGCAGCCTTTGCGCGTGGCTGATCACCTCGCCGGTATGAACGTCCGGCGTCGTTTCCACAAATGTGCTTATCCCTATCTCCATTTTGCAGCCCTCCTGATTCAAATTGTTTTCTCGCGGCTTTCAAAGCGTACAGGTTCAAATCGACCGTTGCATCGTTTATGAGATTGGCTTTGGCGGCTGGAGTTCAGCCTGTTTATAAACCTCGGCCATGAGCACTTTTTTGTACGGCTGGAATTCTTCCTCGCTCATCGGCTCCGGATAACTCATGATTTGCAGAGCAAGCTCCGGCTGCCCTTCCCTGAGAGGCGGCTGGAAATAGTCGAAAGCGTTCAAATGAAAGCCGAGGCGTTCGTAAAATTCGATTCTCCGTTTGGAATCGGTGTCGTTCGCGGGCTCTACTTCCAGGATGACGGGAGTTGAAGAACCGCTCGTATAAGCCGTCATCAGTTTTTTGCCTATTCCTCCGCCCCGCTGTTTCGGGTTGACCGCGATATGTTCCACGAAACGAAACGCATCAAATTCCCAGACGCCCATAAAAGCCAGAATTTCCCCGCTTTCGTTCCGACTCACGTTAAGCCGGTAAGCGGAATGAGCGAGCAGCGCCCGCTGCCCTTCACAAGTCCTTATTTCCGTATCGGGAAAAGAGGCCTCCATTAATTCAAATACTTCATCAAACTGCTCCTTGTTCATAAGTATCCTTCCTTTCGATATGTCCTTTATATCTTAAAATTAAGATTTTTTCTATCGTTACCGAGCCTTGCTTGTCCCAACGAGACCTGCCCGTACGGCGATGCAGAAATAAAGCCCTCCAAGTCAGAGGGCTTCCTGATACAGGCTCGTTTTTATTCTATCCCGCATTAAATTTTCTTAACGAACTCCGATTTTAATTTCATGGCTCCAAAGCCGTCGATTTTACAATCGATATCATGGTCTCCGTCAACGAGACGGATGTTTTTTACCTTGGTGCCTATTTTCAGAACAGAAGAGCTTCCTTTCACTTTCAAATCTTTGATGACGGATACGGAATCGCCATCCTTCAGGATGTTGCCGTTGGCGTCTTTGACAACCTTTTCTTCTTCCCCGTTCCCGGGTTCGGCGTCTACATTCCATTCATGGGCACATTCCGGGCAAACCAGAAGATTCCCATCCTCATAGGTATATTCGGAATTGCATGCAGGGCAGTTTGGCAGATTCGGCATAAGTTCGTGTTCTCCATTCGCTGGTCGGTACCTTCTTTCCCTATATTCTGCCACACTCTCATCGTCCTGACAAACATTCCGCGGTTCGCCCGCCTAAAAGTGATTCAACATGGAGCCGGGAGCTGCTAATTTTCGGTTTCCCCGTCCTATTTGACGATGCCGAACTGGTCGTACAGAGCGGTCGCGCCCGTTTCTGTGGTCGTATAAACCTGGAACGTGATTTTATCGTTTGCCACGGTAACGCCCGTAAACATTTCCTTGCCCGGCTGGCCGTATTTATACGCATAAGGGAACGGCCCGGATTTCGGCGTGTACCTTTTGCTTCCGGCGGCGTTGCTGACCAGATAAAGGGTCCCCTTCGGATTAATCAGGTTCCCGTCTTTGTCCACCGCCGTGTCCTTCTGCGGCACGTTATTGTACATCGGATAGGTGCGCGTATACGTATGATCGTGGCCGCTCAGCACGACGTCGACGCCGATTTCATCGAACAGAGCCGCAAGCTTCTTGCGGAAGAAGAGAACATCTCTGTCGGAGGAATGATTCGCTACGGAATAAGGCGACTTGTGGAACAAGACGATTTTCCACTTCTTGTCCGTCTTGGCCGCTTCCGCTCTCAGCCACTCTTCCTGCTTCCGGTACACGGCGTCGGTTCCTTTCGCCTCGTTGTACTCGGTATTGATGACCAGAAAACGGGCGGGGCCGTAATCGAAGGCATAGACCGACCCGTCCGGCTTCGCTCCCGTATTGGAGGTGTTCGGCAGGTTGAAGTGATACCAGAAGTTATTGTTGGACTTGCTCTCATGGTTGCCGAGGGCAGGCACGAGAGGCGTCTTCTTCAGAATGGCCTGCGGCTTGCCCAGCAGCCAAAACCATTGATTCTCGATATCCCCGTTGTCTACCAGATCCCCGGTGACGGTAATAAAACGGGCCGCGGGAAACTTCTTGACCGCTTCCTCCAGCGTGTGGTTCCAGGTCGCGTATTCCCGCTCGGTCGTACCCTGCGGGTCCGTCGTGTAGAGGAACGTGAACGCACCGCCGCTCTGTTCCTCGGTTTTGAACGTGCCGGTCTCGCTCCAGTTCCCCTCCCGGCCGTCTCCGGCGCGGTACGTGTACTCGGTGCCCGGCTTTAAGCCCGTTGCCGTAACCTTATGATCGGCGTATGCGGTCTTCTTGCCCGCACTCTTGTCCGAGCTCGACTGATAAACCTGGATCGGCGCCGTGCTCCCTTCGAAGGAGATGACCCCGCTGCCCGGCCATACGCCGCCTGTGACGAGAGACGATTCCACCACCTGCAGCTTCGTGCCGGTAACGGCGGGATCGGTATACCAGGCGAAGCCCTGCGAGGTTTTGGCATCCCCGTTGAACGTCAGCGCCAAAGCCGTTGGAGCCTTGGAGCCTGCCGCGGCCGCTGTGGAGTTTCCCGGAACTCCGGCGCCCACTCCCGGTAAAACGACGGACACCGCCATGAAAACAGCCATAGGAGCGACGAGCCATTTGGACCTGCTGAATTTGTACATCATACACACCCCTTCAAACAAGAATGAAATCACTTCATCCTAGCAAAGAAATGTTTGGTAAATATTAACAGTTTATTTGGGGCACATTAATTTCCTTCCCCCTGGCAGCTTGAAGTTCGCCCTCCTGTGTCCGCCTCGCTTTCTGTCCGTACAGCCATTTGATATAATGACAGGGCCGAGCAAGAGCAATGGAGGAATCTCTATGAATCTCGCGGAAAAAGTAAAAGCCCTTCCCTTAACTCCCGGCGTCTACCTGATGAAGGACCGTCTGGGCCATATTATCTATGTGGGCAAAGCCAAATCTCTCAAAAAAAGAGTCCAAACCTATTTTCAGCATTCCAAAGCCCATTCCCCCAAAGTCAAACGGCTCATAAGCAACATCCGCGATTTCGAGATCCGTCTGACCGACACGGAATTCGAGGCCTTCATGCTGGAGTGCCGGTTAATTAAGCAGTTGAAGCCCCTGTATAATAAAAAAATGAAAAATCCGCTCGCCTATACGTACCTGGTCATCCGCAACAGCCGCGAGGGCTTCCGTCGGCTTGACATCACGAATGACCCCGCCGGACAGGAGGGAGACCTTTTTTTCGGGCCCTATACGAGCAGAAGCACAGTGGAAAAAGCCGCCCAAGGGCTGCAGGAAAGCTACCGGGTTCTTTGCAGCAATCCTTACGCCGGGCGTTCACCTTGCCTCAATCATTCTCTCGGTTTGTGTCTGGGAATGTGTACCGGCAGCGAGGACGCCCTAAGAACTTATAATTCCGTGCTCGATAAAATAATAACTTCCCTAACCGGTGGGAGCCCTCCGGTTGTTCTGCAAGATCTTGAGCAGCGGATGATGGAAGCGGCAGAAATGCATAACTTCGAAGCCGCCGCCAAATACCGGGACCTGATGAAAACCGTCGGTTCCCTGATCCGCGGTGAGAAAGTGATCGGATTCGCCGAAGAAGACCGGAACATCGTCATCCTGGAACCCGTTAACGAACGGGAGGCTAAGCTCATCCTCGTTAAAGGGAACCGGATTGTACGGGATACCAAAGTGGCGGCTCCGGACGGGGACCGGAACGGGCCGGAAGCGCCGGATAAGCTCCACACCCTGGTGCGTTCGGCCATCCTGGATACCTTCCGTCCGGCAGATCCGGCGGCTCACCGCCCCAAAATCAGCCGGCACGATATTGACGAAGCGCAGATTCTGTACAGCTTTCTGCAAGGAAGCGCCCGCAGCTACCTGATTGTTCCCGAGCATTGGCTGATACCCGGGCATGAAGGCAAGCTTGGAGAAGCGGTTGAAGAGTTGATTGCAGGGTATGTGCGCGCACATAATAGCGCCGGGGACCACGACGGCCCCGACGCTTGAACCTTTTATGCGAATCACGGATTTCTTACTGGCTGGTACTGTTCCGGTAGGCAGCAACGAGTCTCTCGGTATGCTTTTGCTTTTCCGTAAGAAATTCGTTCACGTAGAGACTTCCGTTTCTGCGGTTGAACGCTTCGGTCAGCTTGGCGATTTCATGATCGATCCAGGGTAAAGTAACGCGATCCGACTCGGCCAGCCTTTTCCTCCGCTTCGTCTTTCCCCACTCTTTCAGAAACAAACGAACCGCGTAAAAATATTGCAGACGGGACCAGCCGATTTTGCTCTCCAGGCCGTATCTTATCGTCTGCTCATAAAGTTTCGTCGCCCTAGTCATATCTGTTATGGTGAAGAATTCGAGAAAAACCCCGTATTCCTCCAAATATTGCGGACCTTCGATCTCACGGACAGCTTTTTTCGCAATTGCGACGGCTCTGTCATACTCTTTTAATTTCATCAATGGGATGATAATCAGGCTGTAGGTATTTTGCGGAACCGATCCGCATACCATCCTGCCTTCCAGAATGGGCTTCACGGCCTGCATGCCTCTTTTTAAATGATTCATCTTAAATGAAAATTCCCCGAATAAGTTCTGTTCGCAGGCCTGGCAGTCCGCCAGTGAATCTCTCGGCGTCGACCTCCACAGCTTATAGGACTCGGCTGCCTCCTGAAACATTCCAAGCGAGATATACAAGTTTACCCGCTTCTGGTGGTAGGCTCGCAAATTATGCCCATGCCGGATACATCTTTCTTTAAAATCCTCAAACATCCGCTCAATCTGTTCGAACGTCATTTCGGGCATTTTCCATATGCCGTCCAGAATCCATTTATAATGCCACAATAAATTAAAATGCGGATATCTCCCCGGGTTTTTATCGAATTTGGCCACACACCAGGCGAACGAGATTAACATTTTTTCTGAGAAGCCCGCATCCATGGCCGCTGACGTGTAATCCATCCGAACGTGGTAAGAGTCTTCTTCCGTCATGTATAGATCCGCTATTCGAATCATTTCCTCCAGAACCGCCAGCTTTTGTTTCCCGTCCGGCATACTCCAGCTTACGCGCCTCAATTCATCGAAACGGTTCTTCATTGTTCTACCTCAGGCATCCGGTCCAGACCCATATTCATGAAATGAAACAACGATGCATTCATCATGGAGAGCTCTGCCGAACTTAAAGGATGGTTCCCCAGCAGCAGGGCTTGCGTATAAAACAACTCGATGCAAGCTTTCTGGGCTTCCAAGTCGCGAGATTCCATGGCCTTCCGGACAATGGGATTATTGTAGTTATAACAAAGCCGCGCATAGGGCTGATCATACAACTCATTCTTGATGACTCGCACGGCTTCCGCGAATAAAGGATTCGCTTCCTCCTCACTCTCTTCCGCCAGCTTAAAGAAATTAACTTCCTGATTCGTATTGTATAGAACCGGAATGTCGGCAGGCTCAAACCATCTGACTACGGAGCGGCACTGGAATCCCTGGAGTATTTCATTGGAATAATCAAGGAATGGCCGGGTTTCTTGTTTCTCCATGACATTCAGCTCTTTAAACCGGTTTGCAAATTCTAAAATATTCAGCACATCAACAGAAATATCGTCCACAACGTTACGCAAATTCAGTACGAGATCCAAGTCATGAACATACCCGCCGTTGATCACCATCAAGTCCTGCGCCTTAGCCACCCGCGCTACCTGCCGGAATTCATCCAGAGTAGGCGCCACTAACAGATGGGTGTGATTTTCAAGGATTTCCGCCATTTTAAGATCACCGTAAGAAGTTTCAAAACTCAAGTGCCGAATAAAAAGCTCGTAAAGCTCTTCATCTTCAACAGCCATTGTTTTGATAGAAGCATAGTGCACCAGTACGATGCGTTTAAACAGCTCCTGATTCTCCTGGGATAATTCGATTAGATAGTTCTTGATGCACTCGCCAAGTTCATCTCTTACGCTAAAGAACAGATCATTTTCCTGGAAAGCCTCCCGCGAAGCCGTCGGCCGTAAATTCTCCGTATTAATAATCCCGTTCACGAAAAAAGCCCAAGGCGGCAAAACATTGCTCATCTTATCGGATAAAAGCATGCCTTTCAAATAAACACGATGCTTTTTCTCATCCTGCAGACTGACGGCATACGGCAGAATAGAAGCGATGCCCTTCACGCCTCCTATAACTGAGGTAAGTGAAATTATATCCATGGGCTTGGAGTAAGCCGTTTCCTCTACAAAATCCATTGCTTCCTGCTTGTCCATATTCCATGGCGGGATAGAAGTATTCACGTTCAGTTCATAGCTGTCCTCAGTCAATATAATCGGTGTCGGCAGAAACTCCCCGTATTTCTCCAATAACTCTCTCAACCGGTAAAACTCGAAATACTCCTCGTAATCCGTTTTTGCTTTCAAATAGACCGTAGTTCCTACAGGGACTTGGCGCTCTAACTTTTTGATCGAGTAGGTGCCGTCCGGCTTGCCCCGCCATTCCAAAGAGTCGCCTTCCCCGTTTGACGAACGGGTAATCAGTACGATCTCTTCACTGACGACAAAGCAAGACAGAAGACCGACGCCGAATTGTCCGATATAATCGTCTGCAAGATCCTGATCCTCTCTTTTGGTGGAACTGCCGATCTTAGCGAGAAATTGCTCAATTTCCTCTTCCGTTAAACCACAGCCATTGTCGGAGAAAGAAATTGTATTAGAAGAGAACACCTCTACTCTTACTTCTCCTTCAAACTCCTGTCCGAGTCGTTTTCTTGCCGTAACGGCGTCTATGCCGTTCTGAAGTAATTCCCGGATAAAAACCCCGGGATCGGAGTAAAGGTGATTCGACAGCAAATCAATGACCCCTTGTAAATTAACCTGAAAATTCATCGTTATCATCGTCCTTTTAAATTTGTAATCACGGATTGGTTAAAAATAGTATATCAAATAGTAAAATTAGGAGTGTAGATAAAAATTAGTTGTATTTAGAGTTTATTTTAAGGTTAATTGTCCTTATTTGTTTGAATAGCAATGAAATAACCATTTACTACTGCGTACAGGATATCGGCAAAGGAATGCGGGTTATCGCATGATGATAGGGCTGGCATCCCTGTACTTCCAGGCGCATTCCGGCAGGAGTAATTCCGTCCGGAACTGACTTGCCCGGATTGCTACCCGAAAAAGACGGCACCCCTTACCCGATCACGCATCGTTCCCTTTGCGGGAAAAACCGTGAACTTGTAAGGGGTGCTTTTTCTAACGGGGTGCGTTGTTTAACGTGTCCGCAGGAATGCCGGTCTGGATGGTGAACACGAAGACCGCTCCTTTTTCGACGTTCGACCGGACGTAGATGGTTCCGCCCATCAAATTGACGAGTGTTTTGCAGATCGACAAACCAAGGCCCGTGCCGCCGAATTTCCGGCTGATGGTGGCGTCAATTTGTGTAAAGGGCTGGAACAAGTGATGCATTTTATCGGCGACTGATCGGAGACTCCAACCGGCTGAGACAGGTGTTGAACAATCTGATCGGCAACGCGGTAAAATTTACGGAAACCGGCAGCGTTAAGGTAACGGTGAGTCAAAAAAGGGTGGATGATAAGCTGATCACCCTAGAATTTATCGTGGAAGATACCGGAATCGGCATTCCAGGGCATCATGGATAGTGCGGGATGGGTCCGGGCAGGAAGCAGTATTCTCAAAACAAAAAAGACTGCTCACTTGAGCAGTCTAAAAAGGAAACTCATTACTTTCATAATAGAGGCGTTAGAGTCGGAATAATCACTAAGGGGTACTGCATGTTGTGCAAACTCCAACAACCTTGCCCTTTAATTCGTTCAGGGAAAGGCTGCGAAAAGTGGAGGTATTGCTCCTGGACCAATCATCACCGATCACGAAGACCTCATCCCCGTTCAAAGTGATTTCTTTTAGCTGTTTCTTGTAGATTTCTTCGATCAGATTTTGTTTAGCCGGCTCCTCCATGTCACTGATCCGGAACGTTTGGTAATCATATCCCCGAATATGGGCAGCCCCGTAGAACGCGGTAAGTTTGGCCCCGTTAATATAAATTTGCCCGTTCGTTATGCTTATTTTCTCATTAGGAAGCGCGACGACCCTGGATACGTCATGATCCCCATAGTACACGATGTCCCCTCTTGCCACGTCCCGGGATTTGTAATAGGAGGTATCTACAGCCACGTTCTTCTCTAGTTCATGCCGGCCGCGATCCATTGCGTCACTTAGCGGATTAACGGCGGTATGATTTACGGCGGACACTTCTGCAATGGACTCCTTCGTAACTTTGTCATCTATCGTCTTCTCGGAACATGCGGCAAGTGATCCTAGCAGAAGGGCCCCTAAAAGCCATTGTTTCATCGTTCATCCTCCTAGAGTCGTTAACTCAATCGCCCAAGGTTCGGCGGAATGCTTCATAACACCGAATCTCGACATTTCGAGCGGGGCGCAAAGCTCATTCAGTGTCCTCCCGTCCGATTCGTGAAACAGGTCGAGCAGAGTGCGGCGGCTGGGATCCGCTAACGCTTTAAATATTTCATTCTCCAACCGGAGTACCTCCTTTTACGAGCACGTTTTAAAAAAAGTTGCTCGGTACTTTATTATCCGGCATACGCCCATCCGGCACTTCTTTCCTTTCCTTTCTTTCTCCTAACCTTTTCCGCCCCCATTCGTCCTTCTAACCATAGAAGCAAATCCGCGGCAGGGCACATCCGGCTAACCTTTTTACCCTTTCGCAAATTTTTTTTGAAAACCAGTGAACCTTTTCGGTCCGGAGAGCCAATCTCTCATGTATACAAGTTCAGGGGGCCCTCGAATGAATGATGAACAGCTCGAACATTGGCTCGACCGGCTGGCGGCCGGGGATCAGGAAGCGATGGAAGAGATCTACCGCATGACCCGGCGCAAAGTTTACGGAACTGTCGCCGTGCTCGTCTCCAATAAAGAAGACGTTAACGATATCGTCAGTGAAATTTACTGCCAGTTATGGCGCGCATTGCCCGGCTATGACCGCAGCCGTCCTTTTCATTTCTGGCTGAACGGGATTGTCATCCGGCAGGTAAGCAGCTGGCGCCGTCAGCTCTGGAGACGATTCCGTCTGACCGACAAAACTTCCCGTCTGAGCGAAGAGCCGCATGTGGAAACGCCGGATGAAGCTCTGGCCGGCAACGAACTCCGGCAGGATGTGCGGGATGCCATTAACAAGCTGCCTTATAAACTCAGGGTGGCCGTGATATACCGCTATTTCTACGAGTACACGTACGATGAAATTGCCGAACTGCTGGCGATTCCGCCCGGTACGGTAAAATCCAGAGTTCATCTGGCCTTGAAGCGACTGCGCGCCAAATTCGACACTCAATTGGACGGGGAGGCTTATCCGAATGTCTATTCCAGAAAACATTAAAGAAGCGCTGAAAGATCAGATCGAAAACGCCGAAGTTCCGCAAGAAGTGGATCGGCGCGTCCGCCAGTCTTTCCTCGAATTTCATAAGAAAAAGGAGTCCAAACCCATGAAAAAAAGACTTGTCGCTTTCAGTATCGCCGCCGCTATTCTTATTCCTACGAGCGTATTCGCTTCCTTGGGCGGAACATCTTACTTCTTCAAAGAATCCGCCAACATCAACGGGCTGGTCAACGAAGGCACCAAACGCGCCCTTTCCGATGGCTTGTCGGTTCCGATGAACGAGAAAATTACCGATCACGGCCTTACCGTCCAGTTCTCCGAAGTATACGTAGAGGACAGCAAAGTGCTCGTGCACTACAAGATCACCGGAGAAGACGGGAAGCTCGTTCCTTACGAATTCGATACCCGCGGCCTGAATGTCATTAATGACGGCAAGAAGAACGGCAAACAGGTCGAGAATCCGACCTACCAGGAGAAAGGATTGGAAGGTTTCTCCGTCCTCAGCTTTATCGGCACAAGTAAAAAGGAACGGCTCCCGTTCACCTTGACGGACGCGGCCGGAAACGAAATCGACACGGGCATCGCCGAGAAAGACCAGCCGGAGGGCGTGCTTGCTTTCGTCACGAACGGAGCCAAGCTGCCCGAGTCTATCCGCCTGAACGTGAATATCGACCGTATCGGCGCCACGAAAGGAAGCTGGAAAGCACAGTTCACGATCGACCAGAGCAAGGCCAAGCAGGCTTCCGAGAAAGCGCATTGAGTCCGGCTAAAGAAAATTTGAAGAATATGAATCAGGAAGAAGACGCCGGCGGCCCGGCGTCTTTTTGACTTGCGCCCCATTTACCGTTTTTCGCCGCTCGTTGATTCTCTTAACAGATGCCGGCGAGGTTTGTGCTTATGCTCTATTTTCCTGCCGTGCCGTTCCTATCACTAGCATTTTACATATCGTAAATTGAGATCGTTTGGGAGTCTACGGATAGGAGGAACAAAAAATGAAAGACGGCTCAATAAAATCTGTTAAAAATCTGGGAGTTTCCGTTATCACATGCACCAATCGCCGCAATTATTTGAAAAATCTGCTGGATAATTACAAGAGACAGGACCACCCGACTAAAGAACTCATTATCATTGTGAACAACGATAAGATACCGCTCGCCCCCTACCGGGAATTAGCCAAGAAGCTTCGGAATATCCGCATTTTCCGCGTTTCGGAACGAACTTCCCTCGGCGCTTGCTTGAATTACGCAGTCAAGAAAGCCAAGTACGGCTACGTAGCCAAGTTCGATGACGACGACTATTATGCCCCCTACTATCTCACCGAAAGCTTGCTGACCTTCCGGCAGACAAAAGCGGATGTCATAGGCAAGCGGGCTCATTATATGTACCTCCGCGGGTCGAAGACGCTTATTCTTCGTTTTTCGCAGGATGAAAACCGTCCCGTCACCCGATTGCCGGGAGCTACTCTCGTCATTAGACGCGACGTTTTGAAGAAGGTGCCGTTTCCTGACCGGAACGTGGGGGAGGACGACCTTTTTTGCCTGAGAAGCAAGAAAAAGGGCTTCAAAGTCTACTCCGCGGGAAAGGACAACTTCGTCGCCATACGCCGAAAAAATTCCAGCAACCATACCTGGATTATCAGCGACCGGGAACTGATCGCTCATCATAAGAAAGTCTCCAACGTCAACGATTACAAAAAGTTTGTACAAAAAAAGCCTAAGAGCGGTGTTCTCTAATGGCGAAGCCGGATGCCGTTCGGCCGGAACATGCCGTTTCCATTATCACTTGCACCAAGCGGCGGAACTGCATGGAGAATCTTTTCCAAAACTACAGCAGACAGAACTTCAGCCACAAAGAACTAATCGTGATCCTGAATCATGACAACCTGAACGTGAGCGAGTATATTAAAGCGGCAAAAGCCTATAAACAGGTACGGATATACAGCCTGCCGGGGCTTATATCGCTCGGTACCTGCCTGAATTTCGGCGTCCGAGTATCGAAATATAAGCGGATCGCTAAATTTGACGACGACGATTACTATGCTCCCGACTATTTGACGGACAGTATGCGGACCATGGTGAAAACCGGCGCCGACATCGTTGGGAAGAGGGCCCATTATATGTATCTGAACGGGGAAAATAAACTCCTTCTTCGTTATCCCGCCCGGGAAAATCAAGATGTCTCCCTGGTGCAAGGGGCGACCCTTCTCGTGAAGCGGCACGTGTTCGATAAAGTCGGCTTCCCGGACCGCAACCGGGGAGAATGCGTGAAGTTCTGTTCCGACAGCGCGGCAAAAGGGTTGAAAATTTATTCAGGCAGCCGATATAACTTTCTGGCGATTCGCAGGAAAGATTCCAAAGATCACACGTGGACCGTAAGCGACCGGCAGCTTTTGGCAGGAAACGCCAAACTGGTGAAAGCGGACAACCCGCAAAAATTCGTGAGCCGCCGAAGTTTAGATGCTTGAGCTTATGGTGAGATGAGGACGCCAGCCGAGAGTTTCCCGGTGGTGCCTCCATCCGTAAGGCGACCTACAAAAAAGCACCGTTCGAATGAACGGTGCTTTTTGCCGACCTCTTAGGGCTAGACGGTTTAAACAACGGGCAGCACAAACCTTGCCTCGTCTGCTGTCACGTGCCGCAGAACGTCCGGTACGGACTGTCGCAGGCCTCCCGCAGCGTGGAGTAAACGGCCTGTTCGGGAGAGTGCGCGAAGGGGCTCGCCAGAGCAGCGAGCAGCCGCTCCATCACACTGTAATCTCCCTGTTCCACCGCGGCTTCCAGCGCCTCTTCCACCCGGTGGTTGCGGGGGATTACGGCAGGGTTGCTGCTGCGCATCAGCTCATGCGAGGCGGCTGCCGATTCCGGCTGCCTGCCCCGTCTCGCCTGCCACAGCTCATGCCAGTGGGTAAATTCTTCGGCCCCGGACAAGGCCGTGTCTTCCAGCTTATCGAACGTTAAAGCGAGGAACGTGTTGGTGTAGTCGGCCCTGTGTTTTTGCATCAAACCGAGGAGGTCCTCTATAAGGGACTCGTCCCCCTCCTCCTCGTTAAAGAGGCCAAGCTTCGCCCGCATGCCGGCAAGGTAGCTCCGGTTATGCAGCACGCCAAACTGCGCGATTGCCTCCTCGGCCAGCTTGATGGCCTGCTCCTGATCGGCATGAATCAGCGGCAGGAGAGTTTCAGCGAACCTGGCAAGGTTCCAGGCCCCTATGTGCGGCTGATTGCCGTAGGCGTAGCGCCCGTATGTGTCGATGGAGCTGAACACCGTCTCGGGGTCGTAGGCGTCCATGAAGGCGCACGGCCCGTAGTCGATGGTCTCCCCGCTGAGGGCCATGTTGTCGGTGTTCATCACGCCGTGGATAAAGCCGACAAGCTGCCACTTGGCAATAAGCGCGGCCTGGCGCTTGATGACTGCCTGAAGCAGCGAGAGATAGCGGTTCCCGCTGCCTGCGGCGGCTGCTTCCGGGTAGTGTCTCTGCAGGGTGTAATCGGCCAGCGCCTGCAGATCCTCGGCGGAGCCCCACTTGGCGGCGAACTGGAAAGTCCCGACGCGCAGATGACTCGCCGCCACGCGGGTCAGAACGGCGCCGGGCAGCTCCGTTTCGCGGTAGACCGGCTCGCCGGTGGTCGCCACAGCCAGGCTGCGCGTAGTGGGAATGCCGAGCCCGTGCATGGCCTCGCTGATGATGTACTCGCGCAGCATCGGCCCGAGAGCCGCCCGGCCGTCGCCCCGGCGGGAATACGGGGTGCGGCCCGGCCCTTTGAGCTGGATGTCCACCCGCTCGCCGCCGGGAGTGATCTGCTCTCCGAGCAGAACGGCGCGTCCGTCTCCCAGCATCGTAAAGTGCCCGAATTGATGCCCTGCGTAAGCTTGGGCCAGCGGCTCGGCGCCTTCGGGAATCCGGTTGCCGGCAAACACTTCGGTCCCTTCGTTACTTTTAAGCGCTTGACTGTTCAGCCCCAGAGAAGCCGCCAGCGCATCGTTAAAAATGACAAGATCCGGCGAAGCTGCGGGTGTCGGATTCGTCTTGGAAAAAAATATTTCCGGCAGACGGGCATAACTATTGTCAAAATTCCAACCGGTTTCCGGTGCTGTTTTTTTATCCGTCATCTTATCTCCTTCTGTTCCCGATCTTTATCGGGATCGTTTAACGGGTTTGCAAGGCCGTGTCTCCTCGCAGAGTCCTGCCCTTTTATAAACGTATATTACCCTTTCTATACCCGAATCACTCCCTGCTGCTTGTTTGCTGAAGTGAGCCGTCTCTATGTAACCTTGCCCCTGTGTACCTTGCGGGCGTGAACGTTGGGCTTGTCTGTGCAGCCGTCTCAAGCCGGAGAGTCTTACTTCATTATTCGCTCATCCGGGATCAAATTTCAAATCTTTTTTAAGCCGCCGGTTTAAACGGCAAAAAAACAGCCCCGCATAACGCGGAGCTGTCTGATCCTCATCCGTTTTTCGGATACATATGCTGCAAATAACGCCAGCGGATAAGAAAGAAATAAACAACCTGAATCCCGATGAAGGACAAGAAAATGAACACGGAATTCGTCAAGACGGAGAAATCCACGAGCTGCTGCAGAGCGATAAACGCTACCCCGCTGTGTACAAGCGCCAGGACGATCGGCAGGAAGAACATGAGCAGCAGCTGCCTCGTCACAATCCGCCGCAGCTCCTTGTTCAGCAGGCCCATTTTCGCGATCATCCCGTACTGTTCCCGGTCCCGCTCCATGTCGGCGTAGAGCCGGAAGTACAGGAGGCTGGCGGCGAAGGTGAAAAATACGACGCCTACCATCGCGCTAATAATGAACAGCAGTCCGTTGGTCTGTTTATCGGCCAGCCAGTCCAGCACCAGCGCATCGAATTCGAAGCGGTCGAGTTCATCCTTGCCGATCTCTTCTGCCAACACGCTCGCGACATCCCGGGTATTCTCCCAATCGGCCACGTAGAAAAAATTAAAATGCAGCTGCGTGTCTTCAACCTCCGGCACGGTTTCAAACATCCGATCGGAAACGACAACGGTATAGTGGCCGTCCGGCAGGATGACCGTCGGCACGTACTGCTTGACCGTTACGTTCTTTTGCCAGGTTTCACTGATTCCGAGGTCGACGGAGTCCGGCACGATTTCGTTCTTCTCTTTAATTTGAGTAGCCAGAAAGAGGCTGCCCGGCAGCAGCAGGCTCTCCCCTTCCGCCAGTTCCTCCGTATCGCGCAGTCCCAAGGTTTTGGCCAAAGCGTTGAATTCGCTCTGCTTAACGAGGACAAGGCGCCCCCACAGCCGCTTTGCATGGACAACGTTTAAGTCGTAAGCGAAGCCGTGGTCAGCCAGTTGCGTTGTGATCCGTGAAACAACTTCTTTTTCATTTTGAACGCTTAGGTCCGTTTTGTACGTGAAGGCGTAGGGATTCTCCATCTCTTTCAGTCCGGGATGATTCGTAGCCAGTACGGTGCCGATCCCGGTAAAGGCAATCGCCGAAACGATCGTGATCATGAAAAACATCGTCGCGTTGTCCTTCATGCGATACGCCAATTGCGATAAAACCAGCAGGTTCGTCCTTTTGAAGAACACGCGGTCCTTCCGCTTCAAACTCCGGAGCACATACACGCTGAACTGCGTAAACAGGAAGTACGTGCCTGCGACCACCAAGCCGACACCGGCAAAGAGCAGCCAGAACGAGTGAAAGTACCTGTAGACGTAAACCATCACAACGCCGTACCCGGCCAGGATCAGGACAATCGCCAAAACCGAGAGCAGCCGTGAGGGCTTCGGCTCGGGCTTCGGTTTTTCATCCGACCGGAACAAATCCGCAAGCCGGCCGGCTTTCACTATCCGGGAGGTGACCAGCGCGACAACGCCAAACAGCAAAGCGAATGCGGCAGCGGTCGTAATAATGGCCAGCACCGGTATGTAGAAGGTCAAGCCGACCTTGATAAAGAGCAGCTTGGCAATGCCGAGCAGGATCATCTTGGTGAAAATAAGCCCCACGGCAATACCCGCTGCAATCGAGGCTCCGCCGATAAATAAGTTCTCGATGAAAACGAGCCGGCGCAGCTGCCTCGGGGACATGCCGTGCATCATCAGAATGCCGAATTCCCGCTTGCGGGTTTGCAGAAAGGTGCCGGCCGAATACAGGCAGAAGAAAAACGAAAAAATGAAGAGGATCACTTGCGAGAGACGCATGCCGTCGGTTGCCAATGCACTGATCGTTCTGCTCGTCGATCTCAGCTCTCCCTGCAGATCGGGATGAAACAGCAGCAGGGCATAGACGAAAAAAACAAAGACGGAAAACGAGCTGCTTAAGAAGTGCGCCAGATAGACCCGTTTGTTGCGGATGACGTTGTTAAACGCGAACTGTCGGAAAGTCATGTCTGTAGCCTCCTAACAGCGAAAGGGCGTTGATGATCTTCTGGTAAAAGACTTCGCGGTTTCCTCCCTGCGTGATCTCGTTATGAAACCTGCCGTCCTTGATGAATACCACGCGGTCGCAGTAGCTTGCCGCCATCGCATCGTGCGTGACCAGCATCATCGTCGCTTCCTGCCGCTTGTTCATTGCCGTCAGCAGCTCCATGACATCGCGGGCCGATTTGGAGTCCAGATTGCCTGTCGGTTCGTCGGCAAGCACCAGCTTCGGCGAATGAATCAGTGCGCGTGCGATAGCCGTCCGCTGAGCCTGCCCGCCGGAAATCTCATAGGTCCGCTTGTCCAGGATCGGCGTAATGCCAAGCTGCTCCGCGATCGGCTCAAGCAAGGTTTTCATCCGATCCAGCGCGACCCCTTCGAGCGTAAGCGGCAGTAAAATATTTTCCTTCACGGTCAGCGTAGGCAGCAAATTGAACGATTGAAAAATAAAGCCCAGCTTGCGTCTGCGGAACAGCGCCAGCTCGTCCGCGTTCATCCGGTGCGGATGGTGGCCGTCCACGCAAACCTCGCCCGATGTCGGTTCGTCGATGGTCGACACCAGATTGAGCAGCGTCGTTTTGCCGCTTCCGGAAGGTCCCATGATGCCGATGAATTCCCCCTTCTCAATCGTCAGGTTAATATCGGACAGCGCCTCAAACGGCATCTTTTCGTTGTAAATTTTACACAAGTTCGTCACCTTCAAAATATCCAAGCCAAACACGTCCCTTCTTGCTTCTAGCATACCCCAGGCGATCCGCCGCTCCTATATCGCTATCTTGCGCCAATCTTACAGGGATGAAAGATTCCGTGCACACACAACGGTCTATGCACAAAAAGGCGAAGAGTGATCGCTCACTGTTCGCCCTACTCGGTCGCGTACGGAAAAATGATGCGGACGGTCGTCCCTTTGCCGGTGTCGGATTCGATCTCCACCCGGTGATGCAGACGGTCCGCAACTTCCTTCACCAAATACAGGCCCATGCCTGTCGATTCTTTGAACTTCCGCCCGTTTTCGCCTGTAAAAAACGGATCGAACACCCGCTTCAAATCGGATGGGGGTATGCCGACGCCGCGGTCCGTGACGCTTAGAATAACGGCTTTATCCTGGGCGTGGGCTTTAAAGACGACCTTCGTCCTGCTGCCGGCCGAATAAGTAATGGCGTTCGAGATCAGCTGCTGGACAATGAACCGGAGCCATTTGGCGTCGCTCTCGACCGTGATGCTCTCGTCAATCAGAAGCTCCGGATGCACATAATGCCGAATGAACGACCGCCGGTTATCTTGAATGACCTCGTTCACAAGCTCTCTCAGCCCCACCCGGTAAATATGGAAGTCCTGCGCGAACGTCTCCCGACGCGCCATATAAAGCACCATTTCGAGCCCGTGGCGCAGCCGGTCGGACTCCTCCGCGATACTGGCAAACCGCTCGTCTTCGCCGTTCTGCGTGATGAGCTGGATGACCGACAGCGGGGTCTTCATTTGGTGCACCCATTGATTCATGAACGTCAGGTGCTGCCGCTGTCTTTCTTCCCGCATGTGCTCCAGCTGTTTACTCTCGCGGTACCGGGCATCCAGAATCTTCGTTAAAGACGCTGCCAGCGGCGCGCGGCTCACCTTAAGCTCACGCGGCAGGACGTCGCTCGGTTCGGAGATGTACCGGTAAAACGCCCGAAGCCGGACATAGCGGTACATCAGATACACAAGCAGCACGCATAGGCCCAGAAACAGCGCGTACAATGCGGTTCCCAGATGGTTGTATCCGTCCAGCCAGCAAATAAGCAGAATGACCAGCATCTGCACCAGGCTGAACCCGATAAGCGGCACATGGTCCCGCACAAACAACCTCATGGCTTCGTTTCGCCCTTCCATGTGAGGTGCAGCCGGTACCCGACGCCGCGCAGCGTTTCGATGGCGTCGTCGATGCCGAGTTCCGCCAGCTTTTTGCGCAGCCGCGTGATGTTGACACTGAGCGCGTTATCGTCGACATAGCTGTAATCGTCCCACAGCTTGTCGAGAATCGTCTCCCGGCCGGCAATCCGGGGACAATGATGCATCAGCGTCTCCATCAGCAGCGATTCCTTGCGCGTCAAAAGCGTGGACTGCTCCTTCAGCCGCAGCTCCATCCGCTCGGGATACAACACCAGCCCGTCCCGTTCCACAATGCGTTCCTTCGTCGCATAATCGCCGTAGACGCGCCTGATCTGGCTGCGGATCTTGGCCATCACGATTTCGTAATGGAACGGCTTCGTGATATAATCGTCCGCCCCGCTCTCCAGCGCCATCACCTGATCCATTTCTCCGCTGCGGGCGGAGATGAAAATAATCGGACACGTGGACACCGTCCGGATTTGGCGGCACCAGTAGTAACCGTCGTAGCTCGGCAGGTTGACGTCCAGCAGCACGACCTGCGGAAGCTGCTCTTGAAACAATTCCATCACGCGCTGGAGATCATCGGCGACGATCGCCTCGTCCCCGTATTTTTGAATGTGCGACTTCAGCAATTCCGCTATTTTGGGATCGTCCTCGACGATCATGATTTTGTTCATCCCGGGAAAACCCTCCCTTTTGTGCAAATGCCTTGGCGTCACCTCCATTAAACCACAAAAAAGCGCGTGACCCAATAAGGACCTAATTGTTGAGAAGCTATATCTCCCTCAGCAGAGCAATGACCTTCCGTTCGGTTATAATCTTAAGTAGCCCTTTATTTTAACAAGAACCGTAATACTCCCATTGAATCTCCAGCTACAGGAGATAGTAAACTAACTTTTCGGAGGTGAGTGGTTTGCATTCAAAAAGCGGCACGGATTCGCAGAAGCAGCAAGCTTCTGATTCTATGGACCAAGAGCGGACTTATTCGATCGGAGACGTGGCCAAAATAATCGGATCTACAATCAAAACCGTGCGATACTACGATGAGGTCGGATTAGTAAAGCCCACTACCTACACAGAGGGAGGGCACCGGTTGTACACGACGCAAGATATATGGCGTTTAGAGCTGACGATAACTCTGCGTTACTTGGATTTTGGAATTGATGAAATAAGCCGGATCATCTCCCGGGAAACACCCGTTGATAAAGCACTTGACTGGCAGATCGAGTCCTTAGAGCTGCAAGTAAGCACGCTGTCGAATATGATTTCGATTTTGCGTACGGCGAAGGAGAATGAAGGGGATTCCCTGCAGTATGTCTATGATCTGGTCCATGAACGGGCCATCAATAACGAGAAGCGAAGCCGTTTCATCGCGAAAAGAGTGGAAGAATCCAAATTTTTAGAGGGCGTTCCTGCGGAATGGAGAAGCTCACTTCTTTATAACTTTAACAAGCACATTGTAAATCAGACGAAAACATCCGCCAAACAAACCGTTGCTTGGAACGAGTTACAGGAACTTATTAACGATCCCGAGTTTATTTCGGACCTTAGAAAAGATGAGTTTCTGTTTTTTAATATGGTCCATCAACCACGATTGGGTGCGGACGCATGGGTCAAGAACCTTGAGGGAATACACACCCGGTTAAATACGGCTTTGAAGCGCAAATTAAGTGCCGAAAGTCCTTTTGTACAGGCCATTGTAGAGGATACAGCCATGCTGTATGCGAACTCGGAGCAATCGGTTGATCAAGAAGAGTTTTTTCGCTACTTTGCCGAATATTCACAGAGAACCCGATCGGAACGAATCGAACGCTTCAACACGCTATGCTCCCTCTTGAGTCCTAAATTCCGCTTGTTTTCTCAAGGAAACCTCTTACTGCTTCAAGGTATAAAGTGGAGGCTTGAACAGATGTAGCCCGTTAACGAGAAGACGAGGGCTATTCGCCCTCATCCGTTCGCTGAAGCGGCGGAAATTCAGGCTCAGCCTTTCTCCAGCGTGAATCCCTGATGTTCGCCGATCGTCTGTTCCAATAGATTAAACGGCTTTTGCTTTAAATAATGGTTAAAGAAATCAAGCGAGTATTCGTTGATCAGCCGGTGCGCCTTTCGCACCTCCACCCCTTCCATTTTTTCAAAGACGGGTGAAATCAGATACATATCGGAGAAGCCCATATGTTTCATGGCATTCATTTTGATCCAGTAATTTCCGCCTACGGTTATATCTTTATACCGCGCTAATGTTTCGTCAAAAAACTTAGTCAGATCCTCTCTTGTCGTACCCTGTGAAGCGATATTCTCATCGCTCATATTCTTCGTGCCGGAAAGCGTGTCGTCTGCGCTAAACATCAGAAACGGCTTCCCCAGTCCTTCCGCCGGAATCCGCAGCTCGCCGTATAATCCGCCGTCCATATTGATTGCCGCTTTAATCCGGGAATCCGCCATCAGCATTTGGACGGCTGTCGCTCCGCCGAAGGAATGGCCGAACATCCCCATGTTCTCCAGATCCATTCGGCTTGTAAAACGAGCGTCCGGATCGTTCTTGGCAAGCCGTTCGATTTGATCGACCACAAACTTTGCGTCTTCCACCCATTCCCCGTTTATTTTATCTAAATAGTCGACCGTATTCCCTTCTTGAGGAACAAAGTTTACAACGCGGCCATCGGGGAAAACCGATGTTGTACTACGGTAAGTATGATCTATGCCTACTACGATATAACCCTGACTGGCCATTTGTTCGACCTCGAACGTGTTTTGATTCTTGGTTCCGTTTAAGGAGTGCGAAAAAACGAGCACAGGATAGGCCGGTTCCTTATCGGATAGTTCCGCTTTTTCAATCGCATGAGTTTTAACTATTCCGACGCTCGTAAAAAACAGTTTAGGCAGATGAAGCGCTTTACCGTATCCTTCTGCAAAAATATCCCCAGGAGACACATAAGAAGCCGTCTTTCCCTTTGCGTTCATGTTCGCCGGATACCAAATCTGTACCATCAATTCTCTCTTATCACCGGCATCGGGAGTATGGGTCTCCTCTCGCCGTGCGTCTTTCCAATGATAGGATACGGTTCCGATTTTGTAAGGGCCGGCCGGTTTCTCGAACGTGAATACCGGAAGCAGGACAGGCAGAGCCACGGCTGCGGAAGAATAAAGTGCGGCAAGCGCCGTAATCAGGATGATCCGGGTTCGGGCCGCCTTCTTTTCCTCTTCCTTCGGTTTAATCCGGTACCTTACAGCAAAAATCGCGATTGGGATTAAAGTCATCGCATAGACCGGGATCATTTGCCAACGCATGCCCTCGGTTAGCCCGTGCGTCAGCACCAATAGGCCCGAAACTCCGAAACCGATAAGCAGCCCGCGCCGCGACTTGTTCTTGGCCGTTATTGACCAACCGAGCAATAAGATATTAAAGATGGTCACTAGCATTTCAAAAGACCTCATAAGAGAAAACCCTCCATTTACAGTTTTGGCTGCTTGCAGCTCAAAGTATAAATCCTCCTGTAACTGGAGATTCAACCGTTGTTTATGTAATAGGTCCGCTTAATTTTCCCATACGGAGCTTATTCCTTTACGGATTGAGCGCTCTTGTAATCCCAAAAAACTCCCTATGATAGGCTGCCGGATTTCCAAGACTCCTCGCAGTTACTGAAATAAAAATCGCCGCCACGGCCCAAGAGGGGGCGTGAACGGCGACAAATTTAAAGTCCTCACATATTTACAAAAACTAACCGGCCAATTCCGCCAGCACCTCACCCAGCCTGTCGAGGTTCTGTTCATTGGCTTCCGCACAGTAGGGCTTGGCCGCTTCGAAGTCTTCTTTTACCTTGAAACGCTGGCGGAACGTAACTTTGGTGCGTCCATCCAGATCCTCGAAGGTTCCCGTTAACCGGAATTCGTGGCCGGATAAATGATCCAGCGCGACCCGCTCCGGCGCCACGACCTCAACAAAGACGCTCCGGTTGGGGTAATCCGTGCCGTCCGGTCCGTGCATGGTGAGGGTCCATGTGCCACCCGGTCTGATGTCGCACTCGTGAAACGTATTGGTGAAGCCCTTCGGTCCCCACCACCGGGCTAACAGCTCGGGGGTTGTCCACGCCCGGAAAACAAGCTCCCGCGGAACATCATACTCACGCGTGGTTACGAGTTCATTCTCTCCGATGGTCATGCTCATCCCTCCCCTTCCAGTGCCTTGCCCAGCGCGTCCAGCATCGCATTGGTACCGTGTTCCCGAACCTCCGGAGTATCGTGTCCGTCAAAGAACGCGCCCTGCTCCGTGAAAATAAGCTTCGTGCCGCCCTCCACCGCGATCAGCTCGACCGTCGTGTTCGAGACGGAGATGCGCGTGCCGTCCGAATCCAGGGTGTACGTATACACAATGCGCTGGTCCGGAACAAGTTCCTGGTAGCTCGCATCGAAGGTAAAGACGGGGCCTTCCGGCGGTCCCCCGCTGCTGTATTCGCGCCCGCCGACCCGAAACTCGAAGATGTCCGGCTTCGAAAACCACTTGGCTTTGGCATCCGGGTCGGCCCAGGCGTGGTAAACCCGCTCCGGCGATGCGGCATAAACTCTTTCGACGACGAAGGTCGCATGTTTGACGAATCGTTCACTCATTGTTTGTCCTCCTCAGGTTTCGGTATTCCGCTCCCACCGGCAAGGAAGTCTCCCAACCGGTCCAAATGTTGTTCCCAGCTCGCTTGCCGTTCAATGACAGGCTTTTCAAATCCCATTTGCATCGCCTGCAGAAGGTCTGTGAAATCCTCTACCGTTACTTGCGTCTTACCCTGCATAAGCTTGGATACATGCCCGAGCTGCTCCAGCAGCTTCTGCTGCCGCCTGATCTGTTCTTTGATTCGGTCTATCTGCAGATGGACAATCTCAAGCGGGCTGATTTGCCCGCCGGTCAGGACCGAGCCGATCTCTTCGAGAGATAGCCCCAGCTCCTTGAGCGATAATATCTGGTGCAGGCGCGACAAGTCCGGCTCACTGTATAGCCTATGGCCGGAATCCGTCTGGGCGGATGGAGAAAATAAACCGATTTGATCGTAATAACGCAGCGTACGTACGGTAAGACCCGTCAACTTGGCGAGGTCTCCTACTTTCCAATGCCTCTTCATGCATCATCTCCGCTTCTTTAGTGCTAGCTATATCCCGGTAGCTGTATTATAAAAGCTTACGTTACGTAAGCTGCAAGCGAAAAAACGTTCAGACGCAAAAATTTTTTGGTCGAAAAAGAAGCGCTCTTGATTGAAGTTAATGAACCTTCCTATCCGGCCTATTACAATGAAATCCATACAGCAAACTAAGAGGGATTATGGAATGGTTCCTCAAGCATAGAGCTAAAGGAACAGCGAACCGCCGCTCTGACTGCCGGCATTAGGGGAACTGGGCTTTGGAATGGTTTCTGGCACGAGGGGGGAAAAGCTCCGTGTGAGGCGCGGATTTATCTCAAATCTCATCCCGCTTCATCTATCGAGAACTGCCCGATACAACCCTTCAGCACGAAAAAAACAGGCCGCGGGAACGTCCGCTTGTTCAAGAAGCACGGTACTTTTTTTGTACTCTTTAATAAGAATTTCATCAAGGACAGCCTGTTTTTCTGCTTCGTTAAGCGACGCATATCGGGTCATCATGATGTAGTCTCAACTGTTCAGCTTTTTGAATAGATTCGCTAATTCCGCCCTCTCCTCGTCGGTTAACTTTTCGAATAAGTTTCTGCGCAGTCTTTCTCCTTCCAAAGTGGCCCGCTTAAGGACTTCGGCACCTTTGTCGGTAATGCCCAAATAAATAATGCGGCGATCGGACTCATCCACCATTCGGACGGCTAATTTCTTCGCGACGAGCTTTTCCGATAAATAGCTGAGCGTGGGCGGAGTAAGGCCCAATATTTTCGCAAGGTCCGAAGGCCGGCTTTTGCCGTTCTGCTTGAGATGACCGAGCACGAGAACATGAGAAACCCCAAGATCCTCATTGAATGTTTTGTTCCACTGGATAATCAGACCGTTGGTGAATTTATCCATGTTATGTATAAGTTCGAAAACCGTTTGCTCTTCCATAAGATCCTCCTTGATAAAAAGAAACGACAGCCCCTAATAAAAATTAAGGACTGTCATAATCTTACACGCTATTGAGCGGAGTATCCACCATCAATCACTAACTCGGAACCCGTAATATAGGAAGAAGCATCGGAAGCCAGGAATAGGGCCGCTTTGGCGATATCGTCCGGTTGTCCCAGGCGCTGCAGAGGCGTCATTTGAATCAAACGATCCAGCAAATCCTTGGACGTGCTCAAGGCCTGAGTCATCGGCGTTTCAATGATCCCCGGGAACAAAGCGTTCACGCGGATGCCTTGCCGGCCGAACGCCGTGGCAGCCGCTTTGGACAGGGCGCGTACCGCCCCTTTGGATGCGGAGTAGTGGTTGAAACCTTGTCCGATCAGAGCCGTGTACGAAGAAATGTTTACGATGGAGCCCTGCTTCTGTTCAGCCATGTACGGAGTAACGTGCTTCATACCGGCAAACGGACCGAAGCCGTTAATGGAGAGCATTTTCTGCCAATCCTGCGCGTCGATTTCTTGAAAAGGCTTTTCCGAAGAGATGCCCGCGTTGTTAACGAGGATGTCGATTTTACCGAAACGGTCGTTTACTTCCTTCGCAAGCGCCGCCCAATCTTCATCGGAAGCCACGTTCAATTTCATCCCGTGTACATTGTGCTTCTTACTGGCTCTCGCAAGCGCCTCCTCATTGATATCCGCGGCAATAACGATAGCGCCTTCCTGTGCGAAAAGGTCCACCATACGTTCGCCGATACCGGAAGCTCCGCCGGTAATGATCGCTACTTTGTTGTCCAGTTGTCCCATTTTACATACTCTCCTAACGTAGTTTGATTGAACCGCCGTCCACCATAATGGTTTGGCCGGTTATATAATTCGAGTCGTCACTTGCCAGGAATAGGGCGACACGGCCGATGTCCTGTTCCGGGTCACCGAGACGGCGAAGCGGAATACGCTCGATCATCGCGTCATACAGGTGCGGGGCGCTCTCACGCCATTGCTCCACGCCCGGCGTCAGTGCGATCGGCGAGATCAGGTTGACGTTGATGCCGTCCGGCCCCCACTCATTGGCGGCAACGCGGGAAATGGCGCGAATCGCTTCCTTGGCCGCCGCGTAGGACGTTTGCGTCACTTGTCCGTCAAGACCCGCGCCCGAAGCGAAGTTGATCACCTTGCCCTTCGTCTTTTTCAACTCGGGGTAGGCGGCCTGCATGAAATGAAAAGTCGGATAGAAGCCGGTTCCGAAAGACAGATCCAGCAGCTCCTGCGTGGTCTCCACGAAAGAAGCTTGTCTGGAAGCATGCGCATTATTAACGAGAATGTCCAGCTTGCCGAATTTCTTGACCACTTCTCCCACAATTTCATTGGCGTTTTCTTTAACGGAAATATCCCGGATAAACAGGCATCCTTCCGTGTATCGATTGACTTCCGCAAGGGTTTCCTGCCCCTTCTGCTCGTTCACGTCGACAATCGCGATATGTGCGCCTTCTTTGGCCATGGCAAGCGCAATGCCGCGGCCGATTCCCGAAGCGCTGCCCGTGATGATGGCGACTTTGCCTTGTAATTTCATGTGTAGCTCCCTCATTCCCTTGATTGATGAATTCACCGGCTGATTAATCCCACAATCCGGCTTGCTCCAGCTTCTTCTTCCCGCCAAAGGCAATGCTGATGCAGACGATGTTAATGATCAGCATGATGCCGATCGCATACAAAACAGGGGTGTAGCTTCCCGTAAAGTCGAACACAAACCCGTAAGCAGGCAAAGCGATGATCGAAGAGATCGCGAGACCCATGGAAGCATTGGAATAAATCTGGCTGTATTCCTTGTTGCCGAACAAGCTTGATGTAAGCGCCGGTCCCAATGTTCCGATAGAGGCGGAGACAAGACCGAAGAGTCCCACAGCCAGCGAGATGACAAGCGTGCTGGTCGCCGCGAATAACAACAGCCCGATGGCCAGCACGCCCAGAATCATGGCGATAAACGTGGTGTTTCTGGTGCCGATTTTATCGCTCGCATAGCCGATAACCAAGGAGCCGATCAGCACGCCGATCATATTGGTTGCCATAACATTGCCCGCGAAGGCGACATCAAATCCCTTGTTCATCAGATACGTCGGAATATGCACCGAAAAGCTTGCCGCGGATGTGATCAGGAAGAAAAACGCGATGAGCGCGTAGAAGGCGGAGGACTTCTTGGCGGCAGCCAAGGACACGCCTTTGTTTTCCGCTCCTGCAGCCGTTGCGCTCGCTGCTGTGCCGCCTGCGGCCTCCGCCCCATAGGGAAGCGTTTTCTTTTCGAGAGGTGATTTCCTTAGCAACAGAAGCACGATGGGAACAACGATCACAATGACCGCAATACCAACGATTACATAGGATGATCTCCAGCCTTGATTGGCAATCAGATTGCCGACAACCGGCTGGGAAATGGCGCCGATCGCTCCGCCTGCGGCTCCCATAATTCCAAGGGCAAGACCCTTGCTCTTTTTAAACCATTGGTTAATTAATACCGGTCCTGCGATAACGGTAATGAATACGCCGCCCACAGCGAGAGGAACTGCAAGGATGTACCAACCCCACACCGAATTCATCAGACCGAACAAGGCAAACGCTCCGGCCTGCAAAATGATCGCGCCGCTTAAAAGCAGCCGGGTATCATACTTCGCCAACAATTTGCCGCCAATCGGCAAAAAGACCATGGTAACGATAGCCGAGACACTGAAATAGAGAGTCAAGCTGCCCATCCCGACTCCAAGATCCTTGGAAACTTGCCGCAAAAAAAGACCGGCTGAGTTATTCAGGGTACCTTTCCCCAAGCCGACCATCATGCAAAGCCCTAGCAAAATCCACCAAGCGTAGTGAATTTTCCCTTTGTTTTGGCTCATAAAATTTCTTCGCTCCCCGCTTCTAATATCCGTTCCAACCTAAGATGATGGTGCATTATGCCATTCTCACAAATGGCGAAGCCTATCAATGCCGTTCATTCTCCCCGATGCTCGCCAGGCTCCTTTCTTGGAGGAACAATCATGATATACGCGATATAATATTTAGATATCGAAATATTATATGTCTAAATAGTAGCAAAATATTTTCCCGCCTGCAACGGAGAACAATGGAAAAGTTCATTGAAAATTCAAGTTTTGGGTCCCAAGTATCGTAAATCCGCTTGAAAAACGCAAAAAGAGGAGCGTCTGCTCCCCTTTTACCATCCCGACTTAAACCACATATTCCGCCATAATCTGCTCGATATCGTAAGGAGTAACCCCGCTATCCACCGAGAATATCGTATCTGCCTCATCCGCCGTATCAACTGCTGCCCCTCTAGCTTTCGCATGGAGAAGGAATAGGTCGTACAAATCCGGCTTCCGCAAAGTAGTCATCGCTTTTCCTATCAAAACGATTCCCTTCTGATTCCCCTCCACATTGTTACAGTAGTGAGGTTGTTTCGTTAGGGACAAGTCCGTCCAGATGACCGTACGTTCCACCAAATCCAGGATGACGGGAATGGCAATCCGCGTGTCGGCGGTGACGTCGATTTTGTTGGCCACCGTCGAAGGCTCGAAAATTTCCCCGGAACCGGGTTTCTTACGCATCATCCAGCCTGCGAAGCACTCCGGCAAATCGCAATACGGCTGTTCCGTAAAGGAATGCAGGGAAGCCACAATATAACGCCCGCCGTAATCGACGATGGAAGGAATGTGCAGATCAATGAACTCGCAGGCTCCTTGAGGAGCCGACACGATGTCTCCGCTGTGGACGGCCTGGTACTTGGAGGAGCGCAGATTCGTATACGAAATGTGCTCCACATACTCCCAGTTGCGGTCATACATGACTGCGGACAAGTCGATATCCACCCGGCCCGTAGGCTT
The DNA here is from genome assembly GCF_019091125.1 of Paenibacillus sp. GbtcB18. Classification (NCBI taxonomy): domain Bacteria; kingdom Bacillati; phylum Bacillota; class Bacilli; order Caryophanales; family Paenibacillaceae; genus Paenibacillus; species Paenibacillus sp. GbtcB18. The sequence goes on along the minus strand of NZ_JAGXJX010000007.1, from coordinate 117,514 downwards.
ACCGTCAACAATCCCTTCTTTCCACCAGTTGAAGAAACGGATCGTGTCCCCCTCCGCCATCGGCACACGGCTTCCCCTTACGAGCGTATGCAGCGCTTTGCTCGCGGATCGTTGAGAGAACGGCACATGATAGTCCTTCAAACGTTTATCGACATGCGTCTTCCCCAAGGGAGGCAGTTCGGAGAATCGCTGAATAAGCGTTTTTTCGCACAATTCAACGATGTCTTGGCAGACCGTTTCGCCGATTTCCGGGAGCGTATGGGGAATCGCAAACGCTTTGGCCGCATTGCCTTTCGGGAAGAAGACGCGCAGCTCGGGACGCTCATGGCGGCGGGCAAAATGATTCTTCACCTGCAGCAGCACGGGCGTCGATACCTGACCGGCCACTTCGCCGAATGCCAGCACGACATACTCCGTCTGTTCGGTGGACCGCAGCAGTTGATCGAGCCTTCTTGCGAATTCACCCGGGCGCTGCATAAGCAGATCGATCAACGTCCACACCTGCCCATACCGGAAGGCAAGTTCCACGCTCCCGCCGAACGTCGTAAAGGGCTTCTTGTCGCGTAAAATTCCGAAAGCCTCCTGACAACGAGGAAAACGGTTCTTATACTCGGAAGGATGCAAAATCTCTCCCAGCCGTACCCAGCGCTCCTTATATCTCAGCATATCTTCCGTAATGGGATGACACCGTTCCAGCAATCCTAGCAGCAGCCGTCTCTCGCTGCGCTTAAATTTGCGGTAACGCGCGGCTTCGGCGAGACTGACATCGCCATCCGACCAGGCCGCGGCCAGACGAAGGACATCCGTTGCGGTTTTAAAGTATCGCCCGATCCACTCCAAACCGGCCTTGTCATGCTTCATCAAGGAAGCCGCCACGAAGGCCGCGTTCTCTTTGAACGGGATCTCGGACGGAAGAATCGCGTCCAATTCATCCGGGTCCGCGCACTCTATAGCCGCGTCAATATCTTCCTTGTCCGTCTCGGAGATCGACGTTTTGGCTTGAATCAGCCGGCTTATCAGGACATGAAACTCCGCTTTGCTTCCAAGATCAATGACTTTCAAGTCTGCCTCGTCCCGCAGCGGAAGTCTTTGCGCAGTCTCATACTCAGGCAATTCGTGCGTTAGATAATGATAAAAGGCGTTCAAATAAAGCTCCGCATCCTGTTCCTGCATCACCTGCGCCGGAAAGTCCGGATACATCGGCTTATACGCCACATGGGCGCCGACCATCCGTTTCAGATCCCTGATCAGCTCGCGATAGAACGCTTCGAACCGCTCTTCGGATAAGGTACACACGGCGCGCATCAAGCGATGGGAGAACATAAATCCAAGGGATTCGATATTTTTCATAGCCGCAGCCAAGTAAGCCTTAGAAAGACGATTCGCGCCTTTTCCTTGCTCCACAATCACTTTGCCCGCTCTGCGTAAATAGATCGTATTTATGTTCATAAAAAGAGTCCAGGAAAGCCATATCCCTACTGCCTTTGGTGAAATACCATAGAAGGAAGGAATATGATAGCCTGGACGCCTCCTCTCGCGGATAGAAATCCTTCAGGAAAGCTGCGACCCTAATTCGCCCAATGAAGTAGAAGGAAGGATCGCAATAGCCTGAAGTTCAAGGCTCACAGTCCGTGACTCCGAACCTTTGATGGATTCATCATCCCATATTCTCCGGCATGCCAACAGGGCGAAAGTATTACGACTTTGGAAAAGATAAACAACGCGGGCCTTGTTCGAATATAAAAAAAGCGACGTCCGCAGGGTGCGGCAGTCGCTTGAGCGGCGGATTTTCCGCCGGATAATGTCTATTCTTGCAGCTCTCCCTCAAGGAATTTAATGAGGTAGGTTTCAGGGTTCGCGAGGAATTCCGTAAACCCGCACAAATCCGCATACTCCTGATGCTCCACGTCGTAACAGCCGACGGAGCCTTTTTTCTTCGGATTCCACACAAGCTGCAGATCGGAGTAGTTGTCGATGTCGGCTGACAGACGAAGCAGCTTTTGCCGGCCGACTTTCATTTCAATCGTATCGGTCAAGGTGAAAAAGTCGATATACCCGATGTCATAGTCATTCGGCGCCAGCTCCAGGCGCAGCTCGTCCCCGGTGAGAAAGGCGACCAGTTCATCGGTCAACTTATACTTTTTCAGCTCAAATTTCTTGTTCTCTCTATCATGAAGCTCAGCCGGCTCCAGGGATTTCAAATAGTCGGCCAAAGCGGCATTCTTATTGCCCACCGCAATCGTATACGCCCGGTCGCCGTCCTTTTCCGTTATCGTAATGTCCGCACCGCGTTCAATCAAATACTTAACCATCGCGACATTGCCTATGCGCGCGGCAACGGTTAGAGGAGTCGCTTGATAAGGATAAACTTGGTCCGGTTTATTGTAATTAATGTCCGCCCCATGATCGAGTAAATACCCGAGTGTCTTAAGATCATGGTCCGACACGGCCTGGCGCAATACGGCGCTGCCGTGCTTCTTTATATCCAATCCCAGCTCATGGAGGAGCGGAATATTGTTTTTATTTCCATAATAGGCCTGCGAGTAAGCTCCAGAGCCCACATGATTGAGCTTGTCCGCTTTAGCGCCCTGCTCCGCAAGATAGCGAACGGTGTCTTCCTTGCAATAGCGGACAGCCCGCAAAAAAGCCGGATTACGAGGAACATTCAGGTTAACGCCGTGCTCTACAAGCAGCTTTACAACGTCCAGCCTCTCCGATATAAGCGCCAAGTCGAGCGGACTCAGCGTCGTATACTTGCTCAGTTGAATGCCCTCTTCAATATCCCAGCCTGCCGCAATGGTCTCCCGCAGAGCCGGTATATTTCCTTGGTAAATGTGCATCGCGATTTCCGGCAGCTTCTCGAATTTCCCGATATCTTTCAGTTGGATCATCGATTATCCTCTCCTACCCCAAGTCTTACAAGAAGTATAGAAAAGCTCTTGGAAAAAAACAACAGGCACCAGGCTGCGGCCGATAGTCCGGGAAGCCGGCGGGATAAATTTTGAGATGTTGCTCTTATATTCGGTCCAAATGACTAGCCGTATGCCGGTCGCTTTGCCATAGTCATTCCCTTCCCCTCAAAAATTCAGAAGAGCTGATTTCAAGCTTTAGAACGGATTCCTTCTAATGCGGTCTGTACCAAATACTCCACATAGGGTTCGTCCAGCTTGTCCCCTGTCACAAGCAAACGATAGAAAATCGGTCCATAAATGAGATCAATGCATATGTCAATGTCGATCCCATTTTTCAATTCCCCAAGTTGAATTCCCTTCTCCAAAAGACCCCTTGCCTCAAGCCGGCGGGGACGGAAAAATCGGGTTCGATAGGCTTCCGCCAAGCCTGAATCAAATTGTCCTTCGCCCAATAATTCCGTAATGATCGTTCCCTCCCGGCTTGTCAAAAACCGGGTTAAATTCGTGGCGTGAATTAAAATATCCTTACATGCCGAACTCGTATCAGGCACGGGTAATCTGGCTGTGGCGGCATACATGAAACCATCCATTACTACGGCAGCCTTGTTAGGCCACCATTTATAAATCGTGGCCTTGCTGACTTGGGCGCGATCGGCAATTTTATCAACCGTGACGGCTTGAAAGCCGTTCTCCAGCAACAAGTCATAAGACGCGGAAAGAATAGACTTCTGCGCTTCCACATTACGCGGCCTGCCTCTTTTGCCATTCATCGTAACCGTCTCCTTTCGTCCATACCTCTCTTAACCGTTAAAAAACTATACGTTCAGTATACCAAGTGTGAATAAAAAATAAAGTTCAAACTGCCTATTTACAAAACTACACGTTCAGTATATGATTCTAATATCAATTAATAAACTGATCGTTTAGTATTTAAAACATCGAAGAAGGGAGAAATTATCCTCCGGAGAACACCGCACGGAATTGTAACGGCGTGGAACTATGCAGTTGCTGCGTTAGAGCATGATATTTCGATATAAGGAGTTGTCTAAAATGAATGTTTTCAAAACACAAACAACCGAAAAAAATATCCCGGCATGGCTAACCCTGCTGCTGGCAGCCGCATGCGGTATCATTGTAGCCAATCTTTACTATGCGCAGCCTTTGGTCGGGGAAATCAGCACTTCAATCGGGCTGTCCGCAAACAGCTCCGGCTTTATCGTGACGTTAACGCAGATTGGTTATGTAGCCGGCTTGTTGTTTGTCGTGCCTCTGGGAGATATCGTTGAGAACCGAAGACTGGTTGTCGTTTCATTGCTTCTCACAGGGGCCGCCCTTGCAGTCACGGCAGTGTCAAAACAGGCGGTGCCATTCTTAGCCGCTTCTTTTGTAATCGGATTAGGGTCGGTTGCCGCGCAGGTACTCGTGCCTTTCGCATCCTACCTTGCCTCCGAAACTTCACGCGGCCGCGTTGTCGGCAATGTCATGAGCGGGCTGCTGCTTGGAATCATGCTTTCGCGCCCTCTGTCGAGCTTGGCAGCCGACTTCTTTGGCTGGCATGCCGTATTCGCTTTGTCAGCCTTAGCTGTCATTATTCTGGCTGTCGTCCTGTCCAAGGCGCTGCCTGTTAGAAAACCGTCGACAGACACATCCTATACGGCTCTGCTCGGTTCGATGTGGCACTTGCTGCGAACAACCCCGATCTTACGCCGCCGGGCTGCCTATCACGCCTGTGTGTTTGCGACTTTCAGCTTATTTTGGACAACGGCACCGTTGCTGTTAGCCGGACCGCTCTTTCATTTTTCCCAGAAAGCCATCGCGCTGTTCGCGCTTGCCGCAGTCGCGGGTGCAATAGCGGCTCCCGTAGCCGGACGATTGGCCGACCGCGGCTGGACCAAACCCGCAACGGGAATTGCACTCGCTGCGGTCGCCATTTCTATGCTGCTGCCGCTTGTAATCCGTACGGGTTCATCCGTCGGGGTAGCTGTTCTTGTCGTTTCAGCCGTATTATTGGACGCCGGCGTCTCCGCAAATCTCGTACTTGGGCAACGCGCGCTCTTCTCGCTAAGCCCGGAAATTCGCAGCCGGCTGAATGGGCTCTTTATGGCTATTTTCTTTTTTGGCGGAGCCGTCGGATCTGCAATCGGGGGGTGGATATACGCCACGGGAGGATGGAGCGCCGCGTTATGGACCGGTATAGCTTTCCCGATCGCCGCCCTGCTTTATTTTGCCACGGAAAAGCGATCCAACGCGCAAAGAGGTTAACCTCTTTCGTAAAAACAAAACCATCCCGCGAATTTGCTTATTCCGGGATGGTTTTTCATTCATCTTTTTTTGAATTCCTGATAGTTCAATCATCAAGTCGTCATTTTCGCATACGCGATAAAGAAGACCATCATCTCCCCGACAATCGCATAATTGGGTACATGATAAATCAAGTTTAATGCTATACAGCAGCCCAGAATCCCTAATAATACGGCCAAATGATAAGGCTTTAAACGCAGATGTTTGGGTCGGTACAGGTGAAAAACCAAAGAAGTGGAGAAAAAGTAAAGAAGAACGGAACCGAATGCAAAAATCAACATGAACATATAATTTAATTTCTCTTGATATAACAACTGGATGGCAGCCGCGATCATACTCATGGACAAGTAGATGAATAAGTGTCCGTAAATAATCGTCTGGCCGGCCGTTTGGATTTCCTTGCTCACCTTGGTTTCGACATTTTCAAAGTACTGCCACCAGATGGCGATCACTAACACGCTTGTAAACGCAACGAACAAAACGGATGGCAGATCCCAACTGTTGAACTGCAGCACGGCCAGAATACTGACCACCGATTCACCCAATAGAATGAGCGTAAATAAGGCAAACCGTTCAAATAAGTGAGGCGTATGTATAGGTGTTTTTACCAGGTGCTTTCGCCCGATCAGGGGAAGTATAATATCGACGGCAATCCCCAAGTACAGAACGGCATACCGGATCCACGAGTCAAAGAAAAGCGAACAAGAGGAGATCAAGATTCCGATCAGAAAGTGCGTCCCCAAATAAGAAGCGGTCGATTGTTGATGAGCGGCTTTTGATTTATGCACCAACAAATATTGAATGGCGGTCAGTGCCCTCGAACCTATATATCCTATGAAGAAGGGAATATAGTATTGATCAAAATCAGGAGATAAGCTCGCTGTCATAATTAAAATAAAAAAGAGCTGCAGGATGCTTAATATTCGATGGATAAAGATATCTTGACCGAATCGGTTTACAAAGAGCGTTTGTCCTACCCATCCCCACCAGATCGGGATAAAAATCAGTACGAATTTAACTAAATATTCAATGGGAATGACCCCATGATCCGCATGCAGTAAGACATGAGTTGCCTTTGAGACTGCCGCGACAAAAAGAAGATCATAAAAAAGCTCTAACCAGGTGACCTTTTTCTCAACCATACACTTTTAAGCCCTCCTATATGGACGCATGTTTTCTAAAAAAATTAAGCGGAATGAAGGCTTTGCTTCATCTGAATGATCCATTTATTATACCAATTTTCGTATCAGGGTCTATACGATTAACAATTGTATCCGCTGCACATACAAAAAAACCTTCAATCCGAACGGACCAAAGGTTCTAACCCCAATGATTCCCCGAGGCTGATTCTCCAAAGTTGGCAGCTATCTAGATGTTTCTGTTATCCGGGTGAACGTCGGCAGGCTCGTAATCATTCATACGCAGCAAGATATACTCAATTTCTTCTAAGGGCATTTTCAATTCTTGGCTGACTTCATATAGCCCCATATCCTGTGCAAGAAGCTCCCGCGCTCTATTTATTTTTCCATGAAGCCAGTTGTTCTCCAGCATCCAACTCTTCACCTGGGCCAAGAAGCGGTTCTGAGTGTCCTTATCCGCGTACTTCTTATATTTAGCAACAGACTCCGACAGATAGTCGTATAAATAAATACCTAAGGTCTCACGCTGCTCGTTCTTAGACATCCGCAGATACTGCTCGTAAATTAGGCTCATGTCTAAACCCAATAAGTTATCCCGGCTGTCAAAACGTCTGAATGTCTTTCGTCCATAGCTTTCGGGTAAAACACGAAAGACAACAACGATCGCATAAGGAAATTCCCATGTTTTCGCCGCTTCTTCTAACGGTAACAGTTCATCTGTCAATTCACTCACACACGTTCCATGTGTATCTAAATAAAAGGATAGTTCCATGAGGACCTCCTCTTGCTGCCGTTTTTTTGATCCGTCTTAAAAGGCTGCTTGCAGGTTTCATGACTTCTTCGGATACGGTTCGCATCCTTTCGACACGAGCCACTGTTTTATAACGTCTACCGCCTGTATTTCGTCCTGTTCATACATGACGGCCACCTCTTGCCCGTTGGCGTAATTAAATCTCACATAACCGCCCCATGCCTGATAGAAGAGGAAGCAAGAATATTCGGTTTCAACGGACAGATCCGGCGAAAAAGCCGCTCGGCACATTCCGGCCAGATCTACCAGCGAGAACCCTTCCTGTCCCGGTGGCAGCCGTAAAAAGAAATGGCTCCTTGACCCCGTCCACGGCTCGTAATAAACGGCTCCCTCCCGGCCGCATCCGTACACCTGACGATAGATTTCGTCCAGCACCGAAGCGTACGTCGCTTCATCTTCCCGCTCCCGCGTCTGGAGAGGAATCGCCGTCACTCGTTCCCCATGCCGCGGCAGCCAAAGCAGCTGAGCCGTCTGGGGATGCACCGCCAGAAAATCGCCGTCCACCGTCGTGCCTACAGCGACACACTCTGCGATCTGCCGCTCGGTAATCGGGCTGTCCGCGTCATGCTCCCATAACCCGTACTCGGCAAAAGGCTTAAGCACCTCCGGGTCCGGCAGCTGCACATTCATCCATCCCCTATAGGTCCCTTCGCCGAAGGACCGCAAAAACCGGAGATAGCCCGGTGGAAAAACGGCCTCGTCTATCGCAAGCGCTTGGTTGATGCCGTCAGATAGCGGCTTTGGCCGAGATACCAGATACATGCGTCTTCCCCCCTGTGTCATGAACTTTTAAATTTTCATAGTAAATTTGGATAGTCAATTCAGCTTAGATTTAAAGCAGCCTGGCTCTATTATACTATATATAGGAATTGCTTCTATCATTTCCCCCCTACGTATACGACGTGAAACGCCAGTCTATCGGATTTCCAGATCTTCTGCCGCAAACGCAAAAAAACCTTCGATCCAAGAACGGATCAAAGGTTCCTTATCTATAATCAGTTATAAGCCAGTTCTTTCTCGACCAGACCAAGCGTCTGAGCCGTTGACGTGAGAATTTCTTGGAAAAGCTCGGGATTGTTCAAGAGTGACACGCCGTAAGAAGGAATCATTTCTTTGATTTTCGGTTCCCACTCTTTCATATGCTGCGGGAAACATCGTGCCAAGATCTCCAGCATCACGTGTACGGCAGTCGAAGCCCCCGGAGAAGCGCCGAGCAGCGCGGCGATTGAGCCGTCAGCGGCTGTAATCACTTCCGTACCGAATTGTAGGGTGCCTTTGCCGCCGGCTTCCGTATCCTTGATCACCTGCACACGCTGGCCCGCCACGACGATATCCCAGTCCTCGCCTTTGGCGTTCGGGATAAACTCGCGCAGTTCTTCCACGCGCTTCTCATTCGATAATAGTACCTGCTGGATCAGGTATTTGGTCAAGGCCATCTCTTTGACACCGGCCGCCAGCATCGTCAAGACATTATCCGGTTTCACCGACGTGATTAAATCAAACATGGAACCCGTTTTTAAGAACTTAGGCGAGAAGCCGGCGAACGGTCCGAACAGCAGCGATTTTTTGTTGTCAATATAGCGTGTATCCAAGTGCGGAACCGACATAGGCGGAGCTCCGACTTTGGCTTTGCCGTATACTTTGGCATGGTGCTGTTCGATCACTTCCGGATTGTTACACACCATAAAGAGCCCGCTTACCGGGAATCCGCCAATATGTTTTCCTTCGGGAATACCGGACTTTTGCAGCAAATGCAGGCTTCCGCCGCCGCCGCCGATAAAGACGAATTTCGCCGTGTGGCGTTCGACGCTGCCGTTATCGAGGTTGCGCACCTTCAATTCCCACGATCCGTCGGCGGCACGCTTAATATTGTCCACGCTATGTTTGTAATGCATCTCCACATTTTGGGTCTGCAGGTAGTCAAAAAGCATGCGCGTTAAAGCGCCAAAGTTGACGTCCGTCCCAGAATCGATTTTAGTAGCCGCGATCGGTTCACTCGATGTACGGCCTTCCATGATAAGCGGAATCCATTCCTTCAATTTCTCGGGATCATCGGAAAACTCCATCCCTTGGAATAAAGGGTTGTTCGACATCGCTTCAAACCGTTTCTTCAAGAACGTAACATTCTCTTGCCCCTGCACCATACTCATATGCGGAATCGGCATAATAAAATCCTGCGGATTGCGGATCAGCTTGCTGTTTACAAGATAAGACCAGAACTGTCTGGAAAGCTGAAACTGTTCATTAATTTGAATCGCTTTGCTTATATCTACGGAACCGTCCGGTTTTTCGGAAGTATAGTTAAGCTCGCACAGTGCGGAATGGCCTGTACCCGCGTTATTCCATTCGTTAGAGCTTTCTTCTCCTGCCTTTGCGAGTTTCTCGAACACTTTGATTTCCCATTCCGGCACTAGCTCTTTCAGTAACGATCCCAAAGTCGCGCTCATGACCCCGGCACCGATTAAGATAACGTCTGTTTTCATGATAACCTTCCTTATCCTCTATATTTATAAAAAAAGAGCAGGCACGCCTGCTTCGTATAGTAAAAAAGCAAGGCACCACCTAAGAACGAACCGATTCTGTCTCCACTATAACCCTATCTACTCTATTATAATTATTTTTACACTAAAATATCTACCATTAAGTACTTCCAAAAGCCCTAAAAACAAAAAAAACCAAGTCCTTAACTCAGTTTATGCAGAATTAAGGAGTTTGGTTTGTATTTTTTGTGAGTTCTTCTAGTTTCCGCCGTAGTTTAGCAGCGCAGAATCTTAGCGCACTTTCAGCAACGGCACGTTTTGAGGTAAAAATATAGACTTATTTATATGATTAAATTAATCTTAGTAGGTAGGATCATTTTTCCATTTCTGAATAAGAGAAGGAAGCGAGGTGTCTGCCGTTGAGTGCACTGATTGTGATACTTGTCATTATCTCACTAATTACGGCGTCCGTTGCAAGTACCATCGTGGTTCTGATGCTGCGTACCCGCAGCAAACAACGCCTGCAAAGCAAAACCATTCTTACGGAAGGGACTTCCGCGCAAGCGGTGATCAATTCCATCCGGCAAACTAATGTACAAGTGGACGATCAGCCGGAAGTCTTGCTTGATCTGACCGTCACCCAACAGGACGGCAAGGTGGTCCACGCCTTGGTAAAAGCCGTCATCCAGATCGTGAATATTCCCGCTTTTCAAAAAGGCAGCGTCATTGAAGTGAAATATATGACCATAGACAACGAGCAAAAATTCGCTGTGGTCGGTTCCTATATGCCTTAGAGCAGGAATGGCATGCTGTTCCCGCCCGGGCTATGTCATTGAGCGTCATGCGCCTAAAGCAGAGAAGACTAGCATAAAAACAGGTAACGAAAGGTGAGATCAACCATGGGATCTTGGGGTACGGCATCGCTGGAAAGTGACGAAGGACTGGACGTTCTTCATGCGTTAACGGAATACACAACGGAGCGTAAATCAGTCCAGTTAAAGGAACTGATCGCTCATTTCAAGGAGATCGGATTCCTTTCGGAGGACCCGGACGAGGAGGATTTCCTTTACGATAACACGGCCATCGCTCTGTCTGAAATTGTATGCGCCTATATCGAAAACGGCAAGACGAAGTACGAGCAGCTGAACGGCCTGAACGAGATTGTCTTGGAGACTGAGGATGTGCTCGAATTGAAGCAGCTGGTTCAGCAGGTACTCGATAATAAAGGCGGAGACCGAGAGCTGTATGAGCTGAGAGACGGGGATTCCGACTGGATTAAACATATGGAAAATATGGTTCGTATTTTGTCGGAGCGGCTATAATTGCCGGAAAACAGGTGCAGGATGCCGCCGCTTAAAACGGCCGGCGGCATCCGGCCCAAAGCCGCGTAACGCGGCCTTTTTTTTCGAAAGGCTTTCGGGAAAGATGTCTACTGCTTGCCCTTCATAACAAGTTCATATTTTTTAAAAATCCAGGAATCCGCCAGTTCATTTGCCGCATTTTGGCTTATGCGAACAGGCGGTTTTTGCTCTTGTAAAGCATCTGCCGCGTAGGCCGAGAAACGAAGCGGCTTTGTGATTTTTTTCGTATAGCTTGCCAGTTCATCAAAAAAAGCATAAGTTAACGGCTGATGTTCCCGGATATCCTCATACACGTAATACTTCCCTTTCTCATCCTCCAGATTAATTTGAAAGCCCTTGGGAAGCGAAAGCATGACATACGGCAATTCATCTTCCGCCCACTGCCCATGATAGGGAAATCGGATTCCTTCGTTTCTTACAAAGAATCCGGAGCTTTCATTGCCCGCAGCAAAAGGAATTGAATATACGAAGAATGGGTAGTAATTCGGCTTTTCTTGTGCCGTAAAATATCGGTAAAACGTTTGGTAAGCCTCAACTACCTCATGTTGATCATGTTTGGTCCGGGCATGATTAGTAAGATGAAATTGTGCCTGTTTCGGCTCAAAGTGCTTCAAGACACTTTCAAATTCTTCCGGCGTTATGAAAAATTTAAGTTTATAGAATCCGCTGTGCTTCAATCTGTCCATTCATCTCACCGCCAAATATAGAATCGGGTTATAAACCAAAGTTTGGCACTCCTCGCATCTAATAATGTCGGATACCTATATTCCACACATCCTTACGTCCTCCTGTCTTCTCCGAACATTATTTTTCACCGTTATTTACGGTTCCGGCTGATCTAGCGGCATAATTAAAATAGAACCCCCTTGCTAAGGCAGGGGGTCCATTTCATGGTTAAAAAAGCTTTTTACACCTTACTTTTTCTTCCATATACAAAGTATAAAGTAATGGCGGACATAACCATCAATATGACGGAATATACCAACGTTAACGCTTTGGTGTCAGCCAGAGCCTGTGCATCCGTACTGTTCTTGATAACGATACCGAGAGGCTGGTACAAAGGATGATAGAGAAATACGGTAAGATCGTAATCCGCCAAAATACCGTTGAAATTCAAAGCAAGAATGGCCAGCGTTGACGGGAGAATAATGGGCAGTAATACTTTGGTGAATGTGTAGAATGACTTGGCACCCAAATTTTTCGCCGCATCCTCCAGGTTACTGTCCAGACTGAAGAAAGACGCTTTCACCATCCGGAGAGTGAACGGTATGTGCACGATGACATAGGCAAGAAACAGCATCCAGACGGACCCAACCAATATATAATTCCCGATAATCAGTCTTGGCGTGTTAAAAGTTACGATGAGCCCGATCGCGATTAAAGTCGACGGCAGCATCCACGGGATCAGCAGCGCATACTCCAGAGCCATTGTCCACTTGTTCTTGTATTTATGCAAAATTCGCGATGCCGCCAAGGCCAGAGCCACAACGGTTACCGATGCTGCAGCGGCGTACGCAATACTGACAAGATAAGGTTTGAATGCGGACATGTTGGAGAACACATTCATATAATTGCTCAAGGAGAAGCTGTGAAAATTCAACGTTGCCGTTGATATGCTGTGTGCATCCGTAAATGAAAAGACGATAATGAGAACGACCGGAATGATATAAAGGAGAAACAGGAAGTACGCCAGAATATGCACGGCAGCATTTCCAAGCTTATTGTTGATCTTTTGCTTAACCAGCTCCGACTTGACTTTGGAAACGGACATGAAGTTACCTTTTCGTTCAAATCTGATCATAAGGGTCAGCAGAATTAAAGTAGCCAAGCCTAGAATGAGAGCCAGCAGCGCAGCTAAATCTTTGGAGGACGCACTGTTCGAGAAGGTTAAGATCATCGGTGTGATCGTTTGAAACTCTACTCCACCTAAGATCAGAGGAGCGGACGTTGCAGCCAGTCCCGTCAGAAAAATCAAGATGGTCAGCGCGAACATCGTAGGCTTCAAGACCGGGAGAACGACTCTCCACAGGATATAAAAGGTCGATGCCCCCATATTCTTTGCCGCTTCTACGGTTTGAAAATCAATTTTACGAACAGCATTGCTTAGAAACAGGACGTGGTTGGAAGTGCAGGCGAACGTCATTACGAACAGAACGGCCCAGTAGCCGTGAAACCATGTCGTATCAAAGGAAGGAAACAGATTGACCAGCAGCTTGGTCATGAATCCCGTTTCACCGTATACGAATTTATACCCCGACACCAATACGACACCGCTATAGATAAGAGTTGTAAAATAGCCCAGCCTTAAAATTTTCGCACCCTTAATATCGAAATATTCCGAGATCAGAACCAGAGTAACGCCGACAATGTTTACCGTAAAAACAAGGGATACGGCCAGAATAAAACTGTTATACAAGCTTCTCATCGCACGTTCGGATGACAAAAGCTTCTCCGCCGCCTCGAACGAAAATTTACCGCCCTTAAAAAAGATTTCATAATAGGTGTTCAGGTTAGGATAAATCAGAAAGGCTATGACAAACCAGGCTATCAGAGCATAAAAAACGAATGCGGTCGGATTGATGGATGTCAGCCTTTTTTTTATTTTGTCTGCGTTCAACACACTTCCTCCTTCCCTTAGTACTGCAGAATATCGCTGATACGGATATAAATATCAATATCGTCGCCGACTTTATCGGGAGCAAACCCGCTTTCTTTCTCGATGGTCTTGATGAGTCCCCCTCCGGCCACCTCTATTACATATTTGCTGTACAGCCCATAAAACTCCTGATCTACGATTTTGCCTTTCATTTGTACAGCTTCAGTACCGGGCAGGGGCAGCAAGCTCACTTTTTCGTTGCGGATATAGGCTATTTTGTTAGGGTCGATGCAATCCTTCAATCGGCTGTTTCGGATAATCAGCGGGTCGATTCTATTGATATCGCCTATAAAATTACATACAAACTCCGTTTTGGACTGATTGTATACTTCTTGAGGACTGCCGACTTGCTCGACGATTCCATTATTGAAGACAGCGATGCGATCCGACAATGTCAGTGCTTCTTCTTGATCGTGAGTAACATAGATCGTGGTGATCCCGAACTTCTTCTGAAGATTTTTTAACTCATTGCGCAATTGTACCCTCAGCTTGGCGTCCAAATTGGATAAAGGCTCATCCAGCGCCAGAATACTCGGCTTTAGGACCAGCGCTCTGGCAATCGCTACGCGCTGCTGCTGGCCGCCGGACAATTCCGACACCTTCTTAAAAAGCTGGTCTTCCTTCAGATCCACCTTCTGCGCAATGTCCCTCACTTCCCGGTCTATATCGGCCTTCGAAGCCTTTTTAACACGCATACCGAAAGCGAGATTATCATACACATTCATAGTCGGAAACAGGGCATAGCTCTGGAACACCATGCTGATCTCTCTTTTTTCGATAGGCACATGGGTAATGTCTCTGCCGTCCAGCATAATGTGTCCGCTCGTAGGTTTGATAAATCCGACCAGACTGCGCAGAATCGTTGTTTTTCCACACCCCGACGGTCCGAGAAAGGTAAAAAACTCGCCTTCTTTTATTTGCAGATTGAGGTTTTTGATGGCGTGGAAATGACCGAATTTAATTTGAATTTCATTAAATGTTATCATAGTTACCCCTATTCCCGTTTTCTTAAAGAATAACTGCATATTGGCCCCCCAATATGCAGTCTGTCGTTCATCCCGCTTTGCTTATTTCATGATCTGTAATTCAATTTTCTCTACCCATTTTCCGATGTTGCCGGCAATAAAGCCCCAGTCCATAGGCTGTGCTTTTAAATTGGAATATAAAGCCTTCACGGATTCATTAGCCTTTGCGGCAGCTTGGATGTTCGCAGGCATGGAATTGAATTTAGAGGCAAATTCCCCTTGGACTTCAGCAGTCCCTATCCACTCGACGAACCGTTCTGCCGTTGCTTTCTTCTTCGTGCCGTTAATGATAGCCGCATGTTCCACAATCATAGGCACGCCGATTTGCGGACTTACGATGCCTGCTTTCACTTTATACTGTTCTTCCTTCTTGCTTAGTGTGCCGGAAACCACCGCTCCAAGCGGCGTTTTACCGCTTGCCAGATTGGCATAGAAGTCTTCCCCTTCAACCGCTCTTACCCCGTTGTCAAACAATTGCTTAACTTCATTCCAGCCTTCTTTGGAAATGCCGAGTTCACCGTTCGGATCCTGATATCGGGTCAGAATTCCCGCGACTACGAGCTGCGGCGTAATTTGTCCCAGCAGGGTTGGAGCTTCATATTTACCCCTAAACGCTTGATCTTTATAGAGCTCCGTCCAATCCTTCGGTGCAGTCTCGGCTGTAAATTTATTCGGGTTGTAGCTAAGCAGAATAGCCTGCTTCACTAGTCCGTGATAAAAGCCCTCCGGGTCGTTTAAGCCCGGCTCCACATCTCCAGCCCATTTCGGAACATACTTGGACAGGACATTTTCTTTCTTCAAATTTTCATAAAGCATGTTGTTCAAACCGAACACAACGTCCGCGATCGGATTGTTCTTCTCGGCAATCAGCCGGTTGGTTAAGTTGGCACCGCCTGCTCCGACAAGCTCAATCTCAAAGCCGGCGCTTTTCGCTTTGTCGACCAGCCATTCGCCGCGGCCATCCGAATTCGCATTTGTATAAACAATCAGCTTTTCATTCTTGACCTGTGCAGAAGACGACGTATTGGATGGGGCAGTCCCATCCGCATTCCCGTTGTTATTGCCGCCGCAAGCAGTTACCGCAAGACACAGGATCGTCAGTAAAGATGCACTTACCATTTTTTTGAACATTCTGATTCACACTCCCTATTCATGTAGGTGGAATTTTATAAATCCATGATAATTCGTAAACCGCATCCGTACGGTTAGATGTGGAGGATCATTCCGTCATGGGCCACCACAACCCCCGCGGGTTTGAATATGTTTTCAAATTCATCGTGAAGCAGCTTGGAATTATGGCTGAAGTGCGTGACGATGATGCGTCCTTCTTCTTTTAAAATCTGCTCGTTCCGAAACTCACGCTGGGCCTCCAGTACCGTCTCGATACACATATGATTGCGATCGCGGGATTTCCCGGTGTATCCGTGAGTGCAGTCGAGTATGGCACCATCCAGATTTCTTCCCTTCAACCACGCCCACGTAGCTTCCGGAAACCAGCCCGAATCGTGCCCGTACAGCAGGCTTTTGCCCTCCTTCTCGATCACGTACAACAAGCATGTTTCCATCTTGTCATGGTCCGCCAGCAGGGGGGTAACCCTCGCATCGCCTACCGATATCGTCTCAAACGGACGGAGGAGATGAAAGGCAAACCGTTCCCCTTCAAATCGGCCGATGGCAGCACGCGTATGATGCATCACGGCATCGTTTCCGTAAATATGCAGCGGATACGGAAGGTTGTGAGCGATTCCCGCTCTGCGGCATTCCAAGTCATAAGCGTTATAATGATCCGAGTGCGTATGGGTGACAAGCAGGTGCTCGATTGCGCCCAAATCAATGTTGTCGCGAAGCGCCTGCATATAAGAATCGGGGCCATAGTCGAATTTGATTACATCGTCAATGATGGCCGAGCTTCGTGTACGGATGTTTTTTCCTCCAAGCTCCCGTGCTTTGAGGCAATACTCACAGCGGCAAAATGCATTCGGAAAGCCCTCTGCGGCCGCGGTTCCCAGAAAATGAATTTTCATATAAACTCCTTCTGTCAATCCTAAAGAACGGATTTCCTCTCTACGATCGTCGTTTGAATTTTGATGGTAATTTGTTTCTCAAGAGAATGCTTAACTCTCTTCATAAGAAGATTAAATGCCGATTGGGCAAGCTGCTCGGTATCCTGTCTGACCGTTGTAAGAGGAATCGGGGTTAATGCCGATAATTGGATATCGGAGAACCCGACAATAGAAAGCTTGTCAGGGACAAGAATTCCCATACGTAAAGCTGTATATAAGGTTGAAATGGCAACATGGTCATCTCCGCACATAACCGCTGTCATCTGCGGATTTTCATGAATAAACCGTTCCTGTTCCGGGTCCCCCTCGTTAATATGGCTCGGATTGCAAGGAACGCTTTTGAAATGAATAGATTGGTTTTTGACTGGAATCGCATGATCAAGCAACGCCTGGATATAACCTTGATACCGCTCTTCCCGGCTTGTGATATTATCTAGCGAATTCGACGTGTATCCGATTTCCCTGTGCCCCTTCTCGATCAGATACTTAGTCATTTGGTAAGAACCCAGATAATGATCGTGATACACGCAATCAATCTGAACCTCATGAAAAATCCGGTCGATAATAACAATTGGAAATTGCATCAATTTTAACCTCAGCACTTGGTCACTGCACGTCTTGCGCCCTTGAGGAAACAAAACGATGCCGCTTATTCCCCCATCCACAAGCCTCTGCAGGCAGCGATCCTCATCCTCTTTATTCCGGCTGATTTTCAGAATAAGATCGCAGTCGTGCTTTCGTGCTTCGTTCTCGGCTGCTGCAATGATTCTTGATGTGTAGTCAGATAGATGGGGCACGATGAGAGCAATCTGATTACTTTTCTTCTTTTCTATTGGAAGCGCTTTCTTTTCTGTTGATAGCAGTCCGCTTTCAGGCACTCCGTCCTGTTTTCCGGAAAGGAAGGTCCCTCTTCTCGGCAAACGGTACACCAGGCCCTTCTCAGCCAACTGTTCCAGCGCCAGCTTACTCGTCATCCGGCTTACGCCGAACAGCTTCGCGAGCTCTCCTTCTGAAGGGACGGGATCATGCGGCTGAAGCCTGCGGCTCTGGATAATCTCCAGGACCTTATCGGCAATTTGCAGATACAGCAGATTCGGTTTCTTTGTCGCCTGTACATTCTTCATCTAAGGTTTTTACTGGCCGGTAACTTCTTTCTGTCGGCATATTTATCCATAGGTGTCGGACATTCCCCTTCCTGAGTTATTGGTGATCTAAAATGAGCTTACTTAATGTCACTGACATATTCAATGACATACGTATTAAAAATATGTAAATAGAGCATTTTTCATTAGAATTCCTTGAAAGATCGACGATTCCTATATCAGTGAAACCCATATTTTCATAATCTAACATTTTGCAAAAACGGCTCTTAGGCATACAGAAGGGCCGTCCCCACCCGTCACTTCAAATGACAGGAGGACAGCCCTCTCTTGGTACAGTCAACCTTGTTTTTTCCAGTTACTAGTTACTACAGCCAACCGTTTGCCAGACCTTTTTTACTACTTTACTCGGGTTCATCAAAATGGCTGATCAGCGCCAACGCCTCTTCATGATCAGGCTCAAGCTCTAACAATTTTCGTGTGTAACTCAATGCATCTTCAACTAACTCCAGCTCGAAACAACATATGGCGAGACAATAAAACACGGTTGACACGACCTCGTCTTGTTCTTCCTCTACCGAAATTTCCAAATACCGTTTGGAGTGTTCGTACATGTCCATCTCAAACAGGATCAATCCGGCATCGAGCGCCAGATCGTAACGCTGCTCCATGACGTAGTAGGAGGACCACATCAGCTCTATGCCTCTCAACAAATCCTGCTTTTCTTCATCGTTCGCGTCCGGTAACAGACTGGAAATCCGCTTCGTGCTTTGAATGAAAAATTCCGCGTCATATCCGCCCAAACGCCAAAAGCTTAAGATTTGCTCCAGCCTCATGCTGTCCAGATTCCGATCTACCCAACCCTTCATACTAAAAAACTCATCCGGACCGAAGCGTTCGATGCATCGGCGATAAGCCAATCTCATACTCGGATAGTCCTTCGGTTTGTCCAAATGGAGGATACAACCGACATTTATATTTTTGTAATGGTGGGGAGGAAATAACGCCTCGGCTCCTCTTTGTTCAAAAACATGTACGAACGCATGGTAGTTGGCCGTTAAAGAAAAACTTCCATGCAAGACCAACTCCGGCGGTTCCGCGAATTTCCAATTATCCAGCAGGTGATCTCCTTTGTCCGCCGTTATCAATAGGAAACCGGCCTGAGATAATGAATTCAACCGCTCTAAACAAGTTAACCCGGCGGCTGGAAATAAAATATGGGAGTCTTCCAGCTGCTCCTGGTAAAGGGAGATGACATCGCGGTAAGGATAGGTTTCTTGTTCATACTCAGGCGCCCGCCGATGCTCATAGTGCAAAGTGATTTGATTCAACCATTCCGACGGTTTAAGGGAATCCTTATGTTCGGGATACTCGACATCAACATCCGCTTCATAAATTTGTCCCTCACTCACATAAATCAGCTCTTGCGGGATGCCGTCAAAAAAGTAGTTGGCCACAATGATTACCGGTTGTTTTAAATCTCCTTCACTAACGGTTGTACCCGCTACAACGAGGTTCAATACCGTATCATGGACAGCGTCAAATTGCGCAAAATCGAGTAAACCCTCGGCAATGAAAGTTTGCAAGGCGGGATGTTCCTTCCAAGCCATCACATTGCTCATCGCCAAATCCGTCATGATATAGCGGAACCCGGGCAGCGGTATTCCCGCGTAGTCTCTCATCTGACACAACTCATGCAGCACATGGTAGGCGAAACGTCCGGCTCCGGCACCAAGCTCTACAATGGTAACCGGCTCCGAACCATATCCCTTACTCGCGCGGTCTTGAAGCAGCCCAAAGATCATTTCCGCATAAGCGGCGGCGATCATCGGATTACTCGTTATGTACTGAGGAACCTGGTCATTGTTCCAAGCCTTCGTCCCCAATTCTTCGTAATATTTCCGCTGGATATTCCATATAGGCGCTTCACTGAAGCGGTAACGCTCTTTCTTATTATCTGTCATTTCATCGATCCTGCTCTCTCGAAGTCATTATTACCTCTACTTATATAACTTACATCAATAAGTCCTTTTTTTATACACCTTGTATCAAAACCTTGTACATTCCCCGCATATTCTTCCGGCTTCTCCGCCGCCGCTGTTTATTTAGAGCAGCGCTCACCGTGTTGTCTGTAACGTTATTTTTGCCTTCCAGGATTTAGGTTGCTATTAACCGAACTTATAAAAAAAGACTGAAACTCGCAGTATTCTTACGCAGCCAAACTTCACCGGTGAAACAGGAGGTTGTCATTTTGAACAAAAAGCCATTCATTACAAGGTGGGACGACGAGCAGCTCGCTGAAGCCAACCGGTCATTGGCCGCCGTTACAAGCTGAATAATGCCAGAATCAGCGAACGATTTGAGGATTGCGATTTTACGGAAGCAATTTAAGCAAAGCCATAGCAAACGACGTAGCGTTCATACGATGCCGTTTTTCCGATGTTAATTTTCGCGGCGCCATGTTTATGCATGGCCGGTTTGAGGAATGCAGCTTCGAAGGGGCTGTTTTTCATAACGGTTCGTTAGCCGGAAGCCGTTTTACGGGAGAGACCGGCCTGCTTCCGGTTTGGGGAAATACGATACCGGATGGCGTTAAGATCAATGGGGAGAGATTGGTTTTAACCCCTGACTAAGGGTGTTTCTATCTCGCTTCAAGAGAAAACTATTTCGCCGTCGTTACTGTCGGACCCAAAAGGGCATTTAACCAAAAAACAAGGAAGAGGATTTTTATTGTCGAATACCTATGTATATTGGCAATATTTGTACATATTTAAGATAATAACTCGCCCAGGGGGACTAATTACTATGGCTTACACGATTAATAATCTTAAAGATAACGACAATGTTGTGATTAAGGAACAGCTTGGTGGATTTACGGTGATCGAGTATAAAGAAGATCTGAGCAATACAACAATGACGGAAGCACAAAATAACTTCTTTATGAGCAAAAGCAATATGCGCAATAAGCAGCTTATGGTCGAACTAAACAATAGTGAGATTATGTTGAGCGCAGGGGCTATGCAGTATATGATTGGTAATATTGAATTAACCACAGGCATCAAAGGTGTCGGAGGTTTGATGAGAAACCTAGTATCTAGTGCAGTGACCGGAACCAGTGCAGTAAAACCTCTTTATAAAGGGACCGGTACGATTTTAACGGAAACCACTTATAAATACCTGTGGTTAATTGATGTGGACAACGATCATATTGTGATGGAAGATGGCATGTTCTTAGCATGCGAAACCACGCTCGAATTAGCCGTTACTGCGCGTAAGAATCTTTCCTCTGCCGCACTCGGCGGAGAAGGCCTTTTTAATTTAAGCGCAAAAGGGAAAGGTATTCTTGCACTGGAAGCGCCGATTCCAACCGAAGAAGCTGTTGTCATCGAGCTGGAGAATGATGTGCTGAAGGTCGATGGAAGCTTTGCGTTAATGTGGTCGAATTCACTAGACTTCACCGTAGAGAAATCCGGAAAAACCAAAATGGGATCTTTAGCTACAGGAGAGGGACTCGTCAATGTTTATCGAGGAACAGGAATGGTATGGCTAGCTCCGCTCCGCTCCCTTCCATACAAAGTGGGTCCTAATCCCTCCTAATACAGCTTCAGGGCTGGAAGCCGGCAATGAATTGTTAATAGTTAGACTATCATTTATACGGCTTGCATGCAGCGCAATTTTATTAAGTTATGCTGGCGCAAAAAATAAGCTCCCCCGAAATTAATTACGGGGAAGCTTATTTCTCGATCACTTATATTTTAAGGTGTTTCAGTAGAGACAGAATCGTGGTCGCCGATTCGGCTCTCGTAGCTGTTGCCATCGGTTCAAACTCATTGTTGTCCCTTCCCTGAATGAGTCCCGCTTTAGCCGCCGCCGCGACATAAGGGGCTCCCCATGAAGGAATCTTATCCGCATCCGAAAACGTAGGCTCGGCTTTCGGATCTACGGCGATCTTGGAAGCGCGAACGATTAACGTTACCAGTTCCAGCCGGGACAACGATTGATTCGGCCGAAGCGTATTGTCGGAAAATCCGTCAATCAGCCCTGCGCTTACAGCCTGAGAGACGTACGACTGCGCCCAATCCGGAACCAAATCCGCATCCGTAAAAGTGAGGCTGGCTCCCGCCCCTTTCAACCGCAGCGCTTTGACAAGCATCGAGACCATCTCAACACGGTTAATCTGCTTGTCCGGCTTGAACGAGCCATCCTCGTACCCCGCGATAAATCCTTTCTCAACCGCTTGGGTAATAACGGAATAGGCCCAGTGGTCTTTAATATCCGTTAACTCTACTTGCGGCTTAGGTGCTATTTCTCCCCCGCCTGTATTGGGATTGCCGTTATTTCCGCTGTTACCGGTGTTGCCGGTGTTACCGTTGTTGCTGCCGCTATTGCCATTGCTGCTGCCACTACCGCTGTTGCCGTTACCGGCGCCGCCGGTGTTTCCGTTATCGCTGTTATTGCCACCGCCGCCGCTGCCCCCACCGTCACCGCCATTACCGCCACCGCTATTGCCATAAGCGGCGATAACTTCATCCGAGCTGTTCTTGCCGCTCACGGCCTTAATAGCAAACCGGTATGTCTTGGACGGGTCAAGATTAGCCAACGCATACGTCGCGGAGCCTCCGGCAGGAACAACTCTTGCGTTCCAATTTGCTCCCATCTGATCGTTCTTCTCATAGATCCGGTAAGCCTCCGGTTCCGGCCCGCCCTGCGGAGCATTCCATGTCAGCGTGGATTGCCCGTTCTGAATGGTACTCATACGGGCGTCTCTAACCGGATTAGGTTTAGCGTCCGTTTTCTGAATACTGAATTGATCGTACAGATCCGTCGATCCCTTCTCCGTCGTCGTATACACTTGGAACGACATCGAATTATCCTCCACCGTTATACCGGTGAACATTTCTTTGCCGGGCTGTCCGTACTTGGCCGCAAAAGGAAACGGCCCCGCTTTTGGCGTATAGCGCTTATCTCCCGCCGCATTGCTCACCAGATACAGTGTTCCTTTCGGATTGATAATTTGGTTATTCTCGTTGGTCGACGTCTTCTCCGGCACATTATCAAACATCGGATACGTTCTCGTATAGGTATGGTCATGACCGCTGAGCACGACGTCGATACCCAATTCGTCGAACAGAGCCGTCAGCTTTTTACGGAAGAAAAGGACATCGCTATCGTTCGTATGATTCGCTACGGAGTACGGCGATTTATGGAACATGACGATTTTCCACTTTTTGTCCGTTTTGGCCGCTTCCGCCCGCAACCACTCTTCCTGTTTCTTGTAGACGGTATCGATGCCCTTGGCTTCGTTGTACTCCGTATTCATCACCATAAAATGAGCGGGACCGTAATCGAACGCGTACACCGATCCGTCCGGTTTCGCTTCTGTGTTTGAAGTGTTCGGCACATTGAAATGATAGGTGAAATTATTGTTTGCCTTGCTCTCATGATTGCCGAGCGCCGGTACGATCGGCAGCTTGGAGAAAATCTCCTTCGGCTGGTTCAGCAGCCACATCCATTGGTTCTCGATGTCCCCGTTGTCGACGAGATCACCGGTGATGGTTACGAACTTGGAGGCCGGGAACTTGCCGAGGGCTTCCTCTAAAGTATGCTTCCAAGTGACGTATTCGCTTTCCGTCGTCCCTTGAGGGTCCGTCGTATACAGGAACGTAAACGCATTTCCGGCCCCTCCCGTAGTAAAGCTCCGAATGTCGCTCCAGTGACCGTCTTGTCCGTCACCGATCCGGTAGCTGTAATCCGTTCCCGCCTTGAGACCGGTCGCCGTAACCTTATGGCTGGCATAAGTCGTGAACTTGCCCGAGTTCTTGTCCGAACTGGACTGATAGACGCTGACCGGCAAGGCCGTACCTTCGAACGTGCGTGCGTCACCGGCCGGGAATGTGCCATTGACCACTTTAGCCGATTCGGCCACCTCCAGCTTAGTCCCCGTTATGCTTGGGTCCGTATACCAGCCGAAACCTTGGGAAGTTTTCGGATCGCCGTTAAACGTTAGGGCGATAGCGGTCGGAACGACGGGGCCTTTAATTCCCCCTCCGCCGGAAGGCGTCTCATCCGGATTCGCGACGAGTTTCATATCCCAGTAAAGGTCCGAACTGCTGTCGCTGCGTTGATGAACTTCCGCCGCCAACACATTGATTCCGTTATGCAGCACACCGTTTAACGCGGACGTCAGATCCACCGTTTCAGTGGCAGGTTCGTTGATCGTGGTGGAGCTGAGCGTCTGGAAGTTGGGCTCGCCCTCCGGCATATTAAACCGGTACACTTCCTTGCCGTTGACATAGAGAACCGCCCCGTCATCCATACCGAACGTGCCTGCGATTTTTTTATAATCCACAAGGTTCTTCACATCTATCGTCGTGCGGAAATAAGAAGTCCGATACTTCATGCTGGCGTTATTCCCGTAGCTGATCGGCTGCTTAACGCTGCCGAATGCGTCGGTCGCCTTCCCTGCGGGATAACCGAAAGGTCCGGCTTGCACGCTCCAGGAGGAGTCGGCGAATTGCTCTCCCCTCCAAGCGGTTGCCTGATCGGTACCGTTATCGAGATATTTCCATGCCGCGTTCGGAGGCAGCAATACGATGTTTTTACCGTCGGCAGCCCCCGTTCCCGGGCCATTGCCCGTACCGCAGCTGCCGCTTTGCTTGAGCGCCGCCGTCAGCTCCATGTCGAAATACAAATCGGAGCTGGAATCGGTCGAGTTGTGAATCTCGGCGGTAATCACGTTATCGCCGTTTTTTAATGCCGCCTTGAGATTGACGCTTAAATCTTCCTTGTATACGACCGGATCGGTCTTATTCGAAGTCGCATACGTCGTGTACGTCGCTTCCGTTACGGACATTCCCGCGCGGTAAACTTCGATTCCGTTCGCATAAAGAACAATGCCGTCGTCGACTCCCAGCGTTGCTTTGTACGATTCGTAAGCGCCGGTGTCGCTGATCGGAACGGTTTTACTGAAATACGTCGTAATGTGTTTTTTCTTATCGTTACCGCCAAAGCTAAGCACGGTCGAGACCTTGCCGAAATCCGTTTGAGGGGCCACGTCCCCCGTGGTTACGCCGCCCGTCACCTTATAACCGAACGGAGCCGCACCCGCCTTCCAATTTGAAAAGTCAAAAGAGCCCTTCATCGCATATCCGTAGTCGAGACCTTCATCGCTGTAGCTCCAGAAAGAGCCTTTATCGATCAATTTCACGGACGCCGCATCCGATACCGAATTTTCACCGGCAGCGCTTACGACAATACCGCTTAAAAATGTTTGCAACACGACCATAATCGTTAAAAAGATGGCTAAGCTTTTCTTTAAACCTTTGATTGACATAAGCAAGTAATCGCCCCATCCGCAGTGTAATAGGACTATTGTAGGGATAGATTGTTATAGCAAATCTAGTAATATGTCAGTGGATTGTTAAATCAAGCCATTTGTTTTAATCCCCTAAATATCCAGAGGAGAAGTTAAATTTATTCAAAAAAACACGTCCTCCAAGGGAGAACGTATTATAAAGCGGCTTGACTCCGTATTGCAACAATCGTCATTTACGTTTTCGGGCGACCACCGCCAACCGACCGTTTTCGGTCGAATACTCACAAGTAGACAATACAATAAGCTTGTCACCATACCGGGGTGTTACGCCCGTGTCGTAAAGAGCGAGTTTTTGGATATTCTGAACATACGAATCGAAATCGGCTGGCGTACTTACCTTCTCAATCTGGTAATACTTAAAAACGTCGTCCGATTTGCGGTAAACCTTTGACAGAATAACAGCGACAATCTCATACTCTTCCTTTTCGGTAAGCGTACTAAACTGGAATACAGCATGCTCCTTATAAAAGCTTTCTTGCTTATACTTCATCAAGTCTTTGAACATCCAGCCGCTTTTCATGTGGTGTCCGTGAACAAGCAAAATGTCCGAGCCGTTAATCCGGCTGTGAGCATCCAAAAAGGGGAGTCCGCTTTTGCTTTTCTTTTTATCGAAATCGTGATCGAGATAGTACTGCGCATCCTGTTGATTCTGCATGACTGGATACTCGATCCGGGTGCCGTCAATCTTCAGCCAGCCGACGATGTCCGGGTTTCTCTCATAAAGCTCTTGAAATTCGGAATTCGTCTTCGTGGTCAAAGGGGAAGGGACTGCTCCCCGAACTTTTATCAACTCTTCGATCTTCTGTTGCTCAGCATAATCCCGAAGGAAAGTTCTCGCAATCTCACCAAGAGAGAATACCAACAGAAGGATGGAAACGGCGATAAGAACTTTTTTAGTTTTACTCATTTCTTACCGCCTTTCCGGTTACTGGATATGCTTCTTCTGCTTGCTTTGGCGCAGACAAAGTCCGATCGTAATTAAGGACATCAGCGCCAAAGCCATATAGAGGATTGGTGATGGGCTGTTATCCCCTGTTTTCGGGGTATCATCCAGCTCGTTATCGCCGGTATGGGCTCCTCCGCTGCCAGCTCCGTAGTCACCGTTGCCGATCCTGCCATTGTCTTTGCCGGGCTCAGGCTTGCCTGGCACAGGCTTGCCAGGTTCGGGCTCGCCGGGCTCGGGCTTGCCGGGCTCGGGCTTGCCGGGCTCAGGCTTGCCGGGCTCAGGTTCGCCAGGCTCAGGCTTGCTGGGCTCGGGCTTGCCAGGTTCGGGCTTGCCGGGCTCAGGCTTGCCGGGCTCGGGCTTGCCGGGCTCGGGCTTGCCGGGCTCAGGCTCGCCGGGTTCAGGCTCGCCAGGTTCAGGCTTGCCAGGTTCAGGCTTGCCAGGTTCAGGCTTGCCAGGTTCAGGCTTGCCAGGTTCGGTTCCCGGGTTCGAGGGTTCTGGTCCAGGGGTGCCGCCACCGCCATCACCGCCCGAACTTGCCGGCTTCAGCTGTACATCATGGCGTACGATGTCGCTTCCGACCGAGATAGTCAGGCTTTTGTGCGTCTCATATCCGGCTTTCGTTACAACCAGATAGTAATCCGTGTCTGGGAACACCATGTACGCATATGCACCGTTTGCGTCACTGTTCTGACTTGGGCTGGTGTTATTATTGGGCGCAAAGCCCGGAATTTCAGGAAGCGTTACTTTCGTGCCGGGCACGATGCCGTTCGCCTTGTTCTTCGGCGTATCCGCGAAGTACAACGTCACTTCGGCGCCTTCAATCTTTGCGCCGGTGTTTGCGTCTGTAATGATACCATACGGGTCAACGAGCTCCTGGGAAATATTCAATTCCCCGTTTGCCTTCACGTCCAGATCCGCATCCCGTATGAGCGTCAGTTCTTTCCCCGGCACAAATTCGTAACGCACTTCCATTTTGTAGCTCTCCGCGGATAAGCCATCCACAGCAAATGCGCCGTTCGGTTGCAAGTTAAATGCTTTCGGAGCGCCTTTATCATCTACAACATATTGTCCGTTCGCATTCCGCAAATAAATGCGCATCTTGCCGGCGAGTGTGCCGTTCAGCAGCGAAGGCTGCCCTCCAGGCTGTTTCAGGAGCACGACGCCTACAGCTCTAATGTGCGCCGGAACCAGCTCGCCGCCCTTCACATTGCTGTCAACTTCCGCTTTTTGCGTGAAAGTGATCGACTCGTCGACACCATTGATCTTTTTCAAGAAGCTGATCGTATAGTCGCCGCCATACGGCACAGGTTGGAAGTATACGCCGGCGGCGTCAGTTTTGATCATGTACTTCTCGCCATTCGCCTCATTGGTGACGACAACGGCCGCATTCGGAATCACTTCACCCGTTGTATTGTCGCGCAGCACCCCGGTGATTGCCGCCGGCACGGTGGTTACCGTCGTGTTAGCGGTCAATTTCCCTTCCGTCAGACTGTCCGTCTTAGCCGTGATAGGGTGGACCTTAGGCGTTGTTGTGTCCAGCTTCGGCGGTGTATAAGGGATGACTGCTTTGCCTTCCGCATCCGTCTTTGCTTTTACCTCTGTATTATCCGGCAGAGTAAAGACGATCTCGGTGTCCGCAACCGGTTTGCCTTTATAATCGGTCAAAATGGCCGTCAAGCTCGAAGGCGTCTTGCCATCGCCGGGAACAATCTCAGGGTTGGCCGTCAGCGTCAGTTTGCCGGGGAGATACCTCGCATTGATAAATCTCGCTTCGGCTATTTGATTCTCCGTAATCGTGCCGCTATACGTCCGATTCACCGGATCGGTGGTGTAACCGTCGCCCGTATAATCAGTCTGAGTGACGATATAGCTATCACCGCTCGGAATGCCTTCAATGGCGACGGTTTCCCCATGCTTAAGGGTGATCTTATCATCGGACTTGATCGTTCCCTGCGTCCCGTTCGACTTCGTATAGGCGTACGCCACACCTGCAGCGGCATTCGGGAATTGGACCGTAAACTCAAATTCTTTATTCTTGTCCGCCCCGCTGCCTTCCACCGTCTGACCGATTAGCAGGCCGCCGTACACCATCCGCGTGTTGACGACTTCCTCTTTATGGTCGCCCCCATCGGTAATGATGCCGGTTATTTGACCGTCGGGCCAGGTCGTGGTGTAGCCGTCGCCCGTATAATCGCTCTCTTTGACGATGTAAGTTGTATCCTTGGGAATCCCATTGATAACGGCGGTTTCTCCATGCTTGAGGGAGATCTTGCCGTTAGATCCGATGGTTCCCGTCGCGCCGCCCGATGTCTTGTACGTATACGTCTTTCCGGCACCCGCGCCTTCGAAAGTGACGGTGAACTCGAACGCCTTGTTCTTGTCCGCGCCGTTGCCAGCGACCGTCTGCCCGATCGTCAGCTTGCCGGGAAGGTACTTGCTGTTTACGAACCTCGCTTCGGCCGTTTCGTCTGCGACTATGCTGCCGGTACGCGTCAGATTCTCCGGATCAGTAGCATAGCTTTCGTCCGTGTAACCCTTCTGGACGACGGTGTAGGTGATGCTATCCGGGATATCCTTGATGGTGATGGTCCAGCCGCCTTTCAGCTTAACGGTTCCGCCACTGGCCAAGTTGCCGTTTAGGGAGCCGGAATAGGCATAAGACTTGCCATTGCTGAAAGCAATCGTATATTCGAATTCCTTGTTCGGATCTGCCCCTTGTCCCTCTATCGCCGTGACCAGCTTCAAATGGCCGGTCTTCCACACCGGAGTCGGTACAACCAGCGGGTTGGAACTGGTCACCTGCACCCCGTCAACCCAGATGGGATTCCAGGGAGTAGACGCCACTCGCACCTGATAAACCGTCGTGGTCGGCAGATAGGTGATGGGATCGATGTAGGTTTGCTTGAGCACGTAAAGCCCCGCTTTTGCGAACAGGCTAAGCTTGCCGTCCAAACCTGTAGTTCCGCGGGTGACCTCTGTTATGCCGTCGGGCTCATACAGCGTGAATATTACACCGCCAAGCGGCTTCCCTTTAGGGTCGAGCTTGATCAAATCCAGCTTGCCCTGGGTATCCGCGCTGCCGCCCACGTCACTGTTATCAACCGCGTGTTCGCTTTTGGCGCTGACGTTCTTCAGGGTGTCATCGCCCATCAGCTTGATCTCGTTGCCCACCTTCCCGCCGCTAGGCACTTTGGTGACCTCGGTCTGATATACGATCTGATAGAGTTG
This sequence comes from Paenibacillus sp. GbtcB18, assembly GCF_019091125.1. Taxonomy (NCBI): domain Bacteria; kingdom Bacillati; phylum Bacillota; class Bacilli; order Caryophanales; family Paenibacillaceae; genus Paenibacillus; species Paenibacillus sp. GbtcB18. Next base: position 88,117 of record NZ_JAGXJX010000007.1, on the reverse strand, counting down.
ATTCGGATTCTTCATGTGAAAGATCAGCCGGGTTGCGCCGCCTTCCATGACGGCTTCCACCTTGACCTCGCAGTTCGGGTCGAACAGGTTCAGCGCATCGCCGTCCCTCGTCAGTCCGCCGCTGGGAGTCAGCTTGGCGCGGTACACTGCCATGTCAGGACGCCGCAGCGAGAGGTTCCCGTTCTCGTCCTTGCGCAGCGCCAGCCCCTCGCCAAGTGTATCCTGCAGATAGACGCCATCCTTCACCTCAAAGGGCGGGGTGTAATTCACCGCCCACTCCAGTACTCCGGGATTCGGCTTCGTCACCGATTTGCCCAGCGACTGCATCGGGACAATGACCTTGCGGGTGGCTGCGACCGCGGCGGGCTCATTCCCCCATGTGATGTTCATCTCCGCGGTGTTCGTCATCTCATGCTTTGCTTCGCCGGTTTCAAAGTATTGGCGCAATGCAGCCTCGGTGGGTCTTGCCTTGACCAGAATGACATAAGGACTTTCCAGTTTGGTAAAAGAAAAGGTACCTAAGTTCCCTACAGCTGAAAAGCTCACGAGATTACTCGGGTCGGAAATAAGCGTCCTAGCGCTAACGGTTGCTCCGTAATCTGCCCGGGTCCCTTGATAAATCGCAAAGTCCTGTCCCGCAGAATAAGGAACAAACTCCCAGCCCTGGGGCAGGGTATCGACGAGTTTGATATCGCTGGCAACGTGATTGCCCCCGTGCTTTGCCATCTCCTCGGTCTTTAGGCCGTTCATATTGACCGACAGCCGGAAAGTTACCGTCTTGGTCACTTGATCATAGGCTGCCAGTGTGTATGTTTCGTTAGCGTCGTTTCGGATGTAGCTACCGACATTATTGGGGGTTACGTTCGTCCCGTCGGGTTTGTTCGCATAGAGCATCTCTGCGGCCAGCATCCCACTGTTGATGCGCTGAGAAGGCCGAGTTGAGTCACGTGTCCGGGTGGCACCTTCGAACAAGAACGCCTGGTTATATTCGTCTATGGAATTATTACCCGCGAAGTGCTGCCACTGCGTCATCAGGGAATTAAAAAAGAATGAAGCAGGCGCAGCGGTATTGTACCCGGTGACACGAAGCAAGTCCGCGACAGGCTTCCCATCCTGCGAAAGTGTGTATACCTGATGCGTCAAGCCGTCACTCGACCCAAAGGAACCGGACTGAAACCGCTGGTAGTAGTTCCCTTTCAACTTCAACTGATCCAGGATTCCAGCGTCTATCGCCGGATCGGCCGTAACCTTGGTGAAGTCGATAGACTTCGCATCCCCATACACCAGCAGATCGTACACCGCACCGTCCGGCAGGGCCTCCTGAGGTGTAAGGGTAACCTTCCACGGCAAAGCGCCCGAAGCAAGGGGATCGACACCCGTGCCTACGCTTTTTGTCAGAGTATGGGCGCCAATGGAGACAGTGGCGGTGTCCGACACGGTAGCCTGGTCATTGTGCTGAACGGAGTTTACATCCAGCTTCCATTGGGCGGTGGCCTTGTTGGCGAAGTTGGCTACACTCCCCGCAACTTCGGACACAATGACCAGCCGGATCGGGCCGTTCACTTCTCCGAAATTGTATACATTGTTGGCATCGCGGGTAATCGGCGCTTTCGTCGCCGACCAGTCCTTCAAGGTACTATCCCACGACTGCCATGTGGCCGATCTCCAGGTAAGTCCGGCCGGCAGGGCATCGGTGATGGTGAAGTCTTTCAGCCCTTGTTTGTTGTAGTTCTTGTTGACATCAATCGTCCATGTAATGGTACGCGGGTCGGTAGAACCCGACTGCTTGTCTAACGTGCCGCTCTTCTGAATCCAGTCTGGTTTGAAGGCGACGCGCCACGAATTCGAGGAAAGCAGCTTACTATCCGACGCATCCCTCAGATCCGCCGTATTTAGGACAGTCTGGAACCCGGTACTACCGCTGTTATACTCGTAGTAATACTTGGCCTTGGGAATCCAGGTCTTGAAGGTAATGACCGCCTTGTCCCCGAATCCCGCAGGGAAGGTGTAGGCCAGTGCGCTCGCGGTTCCCCCATCCGGTGTCGCCGCATTGCCGTTAACCTTAAGGGTACCATCCACATAAATTCCTAACTGAGCCGAATCGAGCGTGTCATAAAACTTCAGCCCGTCCAGCGGTTGCGGGATAGCAGGGTCAAACATATCTGTTGCGGAAACTTCCACCCGCCACTCGATCGCTCCCTCTACAAAATCCGGCTCATGGAACCAGCCGTTCTCAGAAGCGTTGCTGTTGGACTTCATGGTGATGTTGTACGCAGGCGTGATCGCGGGGTTTTCGAGCATATAGCCTGCCCCGAAAATATCAATCGGCTTTTGGTCGCCGTAGTTTATGCCCGACACATCCGCCTTCGCGGTGGATTCAAAGCCGAAGGTGACGCTGCTCCCTTGACCGTTAAAAAAACGTTCGTCACCGTCAAACACCACCTTGATGCCCGCTTCGGAGAAATAGGCGGTTCCGATTTTGAAACCCGACTTTTCTTTCAGTGTCATGGTGGCATTCGGCAGAATCACTTCCGCAAAGTAGGCCGCCTTGTCCAGCAAGATATAGTCGCCTTGCAAAATGACCGTGCTGAGATCTACCGTGTTCGGGTCGGCAGCGTCACCCTTCACCGGAATCTTGATGTCGGCCGACTTAAGTGAAAAGGGTTTTCTGCCGTGAATGACATCCCCCGTCTTTAAGACATTCCCGTCCTGTGTGACTTCCAGCGGAAAGGGCGTATTCGCTCCCATGAGCACCGCCGTTTTGTCCGCCGGGTTGGCCGCCAACTTTATGAGATTAGCCGGCACGTCGTACACCGCTCCGGGTACAGATGACGGTTCTCCCGGCAGAGTGTACACCGCCTCAGATACCGAGGATCCCGCTGCCGTGGTCCCCGAGCCGCCCCCCATACTCTCCGCAAATGCGGAAGCTGAGAACGTCACCGTCTGCAAAACAAGCAGCACTGCTAGGCAGAAAGACAGCATTGCTTTACCTAAACTGCGTTTTTGTTTCAATACAAGAATCTCCTCCATTCCCGAAATTGCTGAAATTTTTGGCGACAGCAAGATCATCTGCCCGGTATGACAGTCAAGCGAATAGACATACGGCTATTGCTTGATCCCACCCTTCTGCGTTATCGGAATTTACGAAGTTACCGATGGGAGGATAAGTGCCGCGGGCGTCAGCACGTTGATCATGCTTAGAAATTTTATTCCACCTCCTTCGATCATTTTCGCCACCCGCATACTATAGATGACAAAATACGCCTAGTTTACACAGCGTATCTCAACATTATATTACGAGGGACCTATACAAAATCTCTACAACCCTCGGCAATAGGCGTAAAAACTCAATCCCATCATCACCAGTCTCACCACGACTTCCGGCGTTGGCGGAACCGGTGTCGGTGTCGCCTTCACTTCCGGTGTGGGAGTCGGCGGTGCAGGCTCCGGCTTCTGTTCGACCGGCGTTGGCGTCGACTCCTGCTCATCGTTATTTTGACCCGGCGAAAACGTTATTTGAATAAGCGTCAAAGAGCCGCTATGATGAACACATCGTAGAATTCGGAATGAGTCATTTGCCAAGACTCCATCATCCATGAACGGGGGATCGGACTGATGAAACTTCAATCGCTGTATCATGACTACCTGAATCTAAAATTCAATAAAAACTTACCGTGCCTACTAACGGACGGCTTCGAATACGGCTTGTGTGAGGATGATCGTGCAGAGCTGTTTTTGGCGGGCCGGGAAAGCGGGCCGTTCAGTGAATGGATCTCCGAGTTACAGCCAAGAGACCCCAATTACACGGTGAACCCCGACTGGAAGCCCGTTCTCTTGACCGCTTTTCCACAACTAGACGTATACGACGAACTGATTTTCTATTACCTGTTGTTTACGATCAACACGACAACGTCCATCGTTAAGGTCAACGCGTACAATGAAATGAATGACTTTATGAAAAACCATTGCTTCTTTCAGTTATCTCAATTGTCCGATGTCACCGCACTAAGCGAAGAACAGCGGGAACAGCTTAGGGACTTTTTCTTCTTTTTTTATCTATACACGCACCCGGTTAACGAGGAAACTCTCTACTCCTTTTCATTCCATGGACAAAATATAATTCATACGAAAACCGGTATTAGCGTGGAACGTTATTTTTCAAACTATCATGACTACTACAGTGAAAATTTCGACAGGTATAAGGACCAATTAGACCTGACCTCTCATGAAATCCAAACATGCAAAAACGTCACAATGGAGCTATTAAGCGCAATTGAGGGTAAATCCAAGCTGATGATGCCGCACGAGGAAGGGTTAGAGGATGTCTTGCAGGGGATCAATAACGTCGATACGTTGATCCATACTTACGCGCAAAACAGAACGGAGCTGTTTAACGTATTGGCGGAGTTTCTCTCTGATCACCGACCCAGCCCTTATCGCGACCATTGTTTCAAAACGCTGCTCCAGAATTATGTTGCGTATATCCTTTATTTTGACTTTGACGAGATTAACGAGCTGGTGGATTATTTCAAAGCTACCCGTTTATGGTGCGAAAAGATCATCAACGCCATTTTTACCGATGCCATCTTTATTCAGAAAATACTACGGCAGAATCTTATAGATCTAGCGGAGTATAGAAATGTAACGGAATTTTTCGGCGAGAGGGCAAGGGAGATTTATTTGTAGGTTAGACGAAACGAACTGCTTTGGCCATAGGAGTAACTCTCGAAACCGTTGCCGGGGTAACGAATTTGATTCAAACCATGGAGCAAATGCTCCTTCGCCTGACAAGTCAGAACCGGATCGATATTCTCGTTAATAATGCCGGTACAGGAACTTCCAAGCAAGATGGAGGAGCTGTTTTCATTAGCTTCCAGGCCCGTACGTTACTTTCAAGTGCTTATGTGATCTCAAAGTGCGTACTTCTCAGATTCCTTCTTCCCTCTCATAATAACCACTATAAGAAGGAGGAGAGCCCTATGGAACCAGAAGAAAACCTATCACGTAAAACCGCTCTTGTCATTGGAGCTAACGGAGTAATCGGAGGGAATCTCATCCAGCATTTAATGACGCTCCCCGAGTGGGATATTATCGGAGTTTCTCGACGCGGCGGAGAGGATACCCCCGAGGTGCGGTATGTGGCGGTTGATCTGCTAAATGAAGAGGATACCCGGGATAAGCTCGGCAAGCTAACCGAAGTCACTCATATCTTCTACGCGGCTTATCAAGATCGCCCAACTTGGGCCGAACTGGTTCCACCCAACTTGGCCATGCTCGTGAACGTGGTTAATGCGATCGAACCGATCGCTCCTAAACTGCAGCATATCAGTCTCATGCAAGGTTATAAGGTGTACGGGGCGCATCTCGGTCCCTTCAAGACACCTGCGCGGGAAACGGATGCCCATCATATGCCGCCGGAGTTCAACGTTGACCAGCAGCAATTCCTCGAACAACGGCAGCCGGGCAGCAAGTGGACTTGGTCGGCCCTTCGTCCGTCGGTCGTTTGCGGGTTCGCATTGGGCAATCCGATGAACCTGGCCATGGTTATCGCGATTTATGCTTCCATGTCTAAAGAACTCGGCCTGCCGCTCCGTTTTCCCGGGAAGCCGGGCGCCTACCACAGCCTGCTGGAAATGACCGATGCAGGCCTGCTGGCTCGGGCGACTGTATGGGCGGCAACAGATGAACGCTGCGCGAATCAGGCCTTTAACATCACGAACGGAGACCTGTTCCGCTGGAATGAGCTTTGGCCGAAGATTGCGACATTTTTCGAGCTTGAGACAGCCCCTCCGTTACCGATGTCTTTGGATGTGGTCATGGCCGACAAGGAGACGTTGTGGAACACCATGGTGAAGAAATATGATTTGGCGAATAACAGCTTCCAAGACGTTTCCTCCTGGCGGTTCGGGGACTTCGTATTCTCCTGGGATTATGACTTTTTTGCCGACGGCACCAAAGCGCGTCGTTTTGGCTTCCATGACTTCATCGATACGGAACAGATGTTTATGGACATCTTTGAAGACTTCCGTAAGCGCAAGGTAATTCCGTAATTTAGCGATCAACGCACAAAACCGGTTCCTCACGTCCAGGAACCGGTTTTTTCTATCTTGTCTATCTCACTCTTCAGATTGCGGCGGTTCGAATAACACCCTTCCCTTATCGCCGTATACCTTTTCAATATGCATATCGCCCCATTTGCACATGAGATGAAGGATATCCTTCAGGCCCCAGCCGTAGGCCGTTAACTCATACTCGACTCTCGGCGGCACTTGGTTATAAGAAATACGGGACACTATCCCGTCCTCCGCCAGCTCCTTTAACTGCTGGGTCAGCACTTTTTGCGTTACCGCCGGCATCAGGTTCATCAGCTCGCCATTGCGCTTTTTACCGAACGTGAGATGAAACAAAATAACCGGCTTCCACTTGCCCCCCATCACTTCGAGAGTGGCTTCCACCGCAGTGTTGTAGGTTTTTTCTGATTCCTGCATAGCTTTGGATCGCCTCCCACCATGTAACTTCGAAACCTTTCTTTACCTCGCTGCATTTTTAGCGGTCTTGCTGAGAGAAACCCGTGATAGCTATTCTCTTATCTTAACTAGGAATGAATCCCCCTCATTATACTAGATCTGATTAGAACTTCAATTTCCTGCTTTACCGCTGCCTATGATACGGTTCCACGCGGAGAGGCTCCGGCAACGAAACGCCAAAAAGAGGGAATGCGCACTCCCCTCTCTTCGTTATGAGCTTATTGACACAGCCGTTCCCGCTTTCGCTTCCTTTAATATTCTCCTTTAATTACAAAAAACGATCCCCGAATGGTTCCGGCTAGTTTAGATTTCTGCCTGGCAAACTTAAACTTCCCTTCCAGCTCCTGCGGGACCTCCATCCCTTCGGAAAGCTTAAAACCGACGGCCCGCTTCTTAGGATTATCTACCGTATACATGACATTCAGCGCAAGCCCGTCTTCATAAAAAACGTAGGTAAATAGGATATTTTCCACTTGAAAACGCGACGTTTCCAAAGGTTTGGCCGCAAACTCGATATCACGTTCTTTCAAAATCCGGTTCACATAATCAAGGTTCTCCTGACTTTCGCCGGCGGGTACAACCGTAAATTCATGCTTGTATTTGTTCATAAAATAACGGGCTTCATTGGCACGTAATCCGGCTAGCGCTTCCGCCACAGGTGAAGACTCCAAACCAACCGTAGACACCTCTTTAAAATCAACCATATACGACATTTAAATCTCTCCTTTTATCTCATTATTTCCAAAAAAATTTGCCGTTATGATAAGGTTCACCGCACCGTCCTCATAGACCTGCATATCACCAACATAAATTAATCGGTTGTACCTGATATAACGAGGTTCAGTTCGTATGCGCCTCAGCGACAAAACAACAATGAGATAGACTCACCGTTAGTTCATTATGCCGTCGCAAAAAAATAAGCTCCTGCCGAAATTAATCGGGGGAGCTTATTTCCATGACCTTCCATCGGATCAAATTCATTGGTAACTATGAGTTTGATTTTTAAATTCGAAAATCTCATCCACGGCTTGACGATATCCGCCGGATTTTCGAAAAGATTCGCCGATATGTGCAACGGCTTTTTGAAAAGATGGGAGACTTAGCACTTGATCGACGGCTTCACGCAGTTGATGTGCAGTCAATCCTTGCATTTGTAGGGCAAGGCCTGCTCCGATTTTAGCGACTTGCGCCGCAACCATCGGCTGATCGGCATTTTGAGGGATGACAACGAGCGGGACCCCGTTATAGAGACCTTCATGGGTGCTGTTCATTCCGCCGTGTGTGATAAATAACTTCGTGTACTGCAAAACTTCCGTTTGCGGCACGTAATTTTTGACGATGAAATTATCAGGTATTTCCCCCAAATCGGAAATTAGGGTGTTATTCCCCACAGACATGACAATCGTATTCTCCGTGTTCCCGAACGCCTCGAAACAAAGCTTATAGAAATCAATCGCCTGGTTAAAAACGGTGCCCAATGAAATGTAAATCGGGTCTTTCCCTTTGATTGCGGACAGGTCGAAATTGTTTTGGGCCGGCCGCGACGAGAGGGACGGACCGACAAATTTATACGTTTGGTCGAATTTCTCCTCATTCGTTTGAAAGTCCCTTGTTGTATATACGATGGTAAACGGAGCCGGATTACAAAACACCTCATAAGGAGTACGGACCTCTACACCGTATTTTTCGCTCACCGTTTTCGTCAGGCTTTGAAACCGTTCAACGATTTCTTCGGGGGTTTTTACGGGAGGCGGTTCCAGGAGGGCATCGAACGTTTCTTCGATATGCGCAAAAGAAGTACAAGAACTGATGGCGGGAAGCTTAAGAATCTGAGCGAGCATCCGCCCGCATCCGAACATGGAATCATGGATCATGTAATCAAAATGCTCCCCTCGGATCTGCTCGAGGACGGTCGGGATGACTACATCCGCCGTAAGCAAAAGACCGATGGCTCTTTCGAGCACATAGTCTTTTCCACCGGAAGTAAAGGCTTCTATAAATTGTTGATCGTCAATAGTTCGTACCGAAGCCCCCGTCTTCTCTATTCGGTCCCGGTAAGCCCCTATACAGAAGTACACCACCTCTTCTCCACGCGAAACAAGCTCCTGGACAACGCCAAGCGTCGGATTGATATGTCCCTCTGATCCGGCATTAATAAATAACACTCGCGCCATTTCTATCACTCCTTAGGTTACGGTTCTAAATCGTGTAAGAGCAACGCCTTCTGTGAAAATAATGGAAACAGGTCTATCATATTACAATTTTTTGGAAATCTCAAAACTTTTCTTCCCTGACACACAGATGTCAACAAGGGTAGCTTATGATGATCTCAGATGATTGTTCAGCAATCAATTCAGGTACATGAAAGGAATGGGAGTGTATGAGAAACAAACTGTCCGCAATCGTTGGAGGCCTGCTGCTTGCAATTCTGATGGCATCCATGGACAACACGATTGTATCCACGGCGATCGGCACGATCGTCGGAGAGATGGGAGGACTCGACAAGTTCGTCTGGGTCACCACAGCGTATATGGTTACAGAGATGGCCTGCATGCCGATCTTCGGCAAGCTGTCCGATATGTATGGGCGCAAACGTTTTTTCATCTTTGGGATCATCGTGTTTATGATCGGTTCCGCGTTGTGCGGAATAGCGCAATCCATCGTAGAGTTAAGCATCTATCGGGCCGTGCAAGGGGTCGGAGCCGGGGCGATGGTGTCCATTGCGTTCACGATATTGTTCGATGTCGTGTCACCCAAGGATCGCGGAAAGATGATGGGAGCATTCGGAGCGGTGTTCGGTTTGTCCAGTGTGCTTGGTCCGCTGCTCGGCGGGTACATCACCGATCACCTCAATTGGTCGTGGATTTTCTACATCAATCTGCCGCTGGGCTTCATTGCCTTGCTGATGGTTGCCTTGTTCTACAAAGAATCGGCAGAGCATTCGCAGCAAAAAATCGACTGGGCGGGTTCTATTCTTCTCGTAGGGACTGTCGTCTGCTTTATTTTCGGGCTTGAGCTGGGCGGCAAAACATATGCCTGGGATTCCCCGCAAATTATCGGACTGTTCGCCGGATTCGCGGTTCTTGCTTTCCTGCTTGTCCTGGTCGAGAAAAAAGCCGCGGAACCGATCATCTCGTTCGGCTTGTTCCGCAGCAGACTGTACACGACGAGCAATCTGGTCGCCATGCTCAGCGGAGCGGCATACATGACAGCGGCGATTTTTATTCCGATCTACGTGCAGGGCGTGCTTGGCGGTTCCGCCTCCAATTCGGGGTTGACCTTATTGCCGATGATGGTGGGTTCGGTTGTCACCGCGACGCTTGGCGGATTTCTGATGACGAAACTGCAATACCGGACAATCATGATAGGGACGCTGGCGATGCTGCTGACAGGCCTTGCCCTCCTCTCACAAATTACGGTAGAATCTTCTCGACTTGCGATTACGGGGATTATGATTCTGATCGGTCTCGGGATCGGCGCTTCCTTCTCGGTATTAAGCACTTCTGTGCTTCATTCGTTCCCTGCGGCGCAGCGCGGGGCGGCAAGCTCGACATTGAATTTCAATCGCTCGCTCGGCATGGCGCTAGGCATCACTATTTTCGGGATGATACAAAGCCACAGCTTGCTCTCGAAGCTCACCGAATCGCTTGGCAAGGGCGACATCGCGGTCCCGGGTGACTTGAACTTAAGCGATCCCCATTCGCTGCTGAATCCGGCGTTTCGACAATCCGTCGATCCTCAGCTTCTTGATATCGTTACCGCCGGGCTGTCGGGCTCCATCGGAACAACCTTTGCCTGGAGCCTCATTCCCGCTGTTTTGGCGCTGGTTGCGGCATTCCTGATGACGAAGGATAAAATGGCCCCCGCTGCCGAAGGCGAAGAATTCGCCGCCGCACACTAATTCATCTATCGGCAAGCTGCAGTAGGCCGACTTAGGAGAGATGACCATGAAGCTTGAACGGTTAATGACCATTACGATTTTGCTGCTCAACCGAAAGCGGGTACAAGCGCAGGAATTGGCGGACCAGCTTGAAGTGTCTCTGCGCACCATTTATCGCGATCTCGATTCTCTCGGTCAAGCCGGCATTCCCATCGTCTCCTATACCGGCATGGAAGGCGGTTATGAGATTATGGACAGCTTCCGGCTGGACCGGCAGCTGCTGTCCTTCGATGAGCTGACCGCCCTCTCCACTGCGCTTCGCGGTCTTGAGTCTACGAGGGCCTACGACCGTTCGAATATGGATCTCCTCCTCAGCAAAGTTGGGGCAATGGTGGCGCAAGCCGAGCAGGGCCGGGCAGGAGAAGGAGACCGTATTCATATAGATTTTACCCCTTGGAAAAATAGCGAAGAGGACCAAAGCCGGTATAATTCGCTTCGCCAAGCCGTAAATGACCGGAAGCTCATCCGATTCAGATACACGAGCAGAACGGGCGATGAACAAAAACGCGAGGTAGAGCCGATGGCGCTCGTGCTCAAGAACTACGCGTGGTACCTTCACGGCTATTGCCGCTTGCGCGGTGATTATCGCATCTTCAAGCTGACGCGTATTCGGGAATTGGACATTCAAACCGGCACCTTCATTCGTCGAGCGGAGTCGCTAGCGCAGCTAAATGACAGGTGGAAGAAACCTGAGATACACGAGGCAAATGAGGCGATTGCAGTTGTTCTTCAATTTAAAGCATCGGCTGCCGTGTCCGTGATGGACCATTTTGATGAGAAGGATATTGAACGGCTGCCGGATGGACAGCTTATTGTGCGAATGACCTACCCGAGTGAACGTTGGCTGATCCGTACCCTATTTCATTATATGACGGATGTTAAGGTGCTTGAGCCCGCTTCTATTGCCGCAAAAGTGAGGCAGACTGCTCTGGATATTGCCGGACAGTATGGCGTGTCGGATACGAAATAAGTTCAGAGAGGGAGGTTTGCTTATGATGTCCTTAGACGGAAAAGTAGCGATTGTTACAGGGGGCGCCCGGGGGATCGGAAGAGCGACGTGCATTCAGTTGGCTAAACAGGGAGCGAAGATTGTTGTCAACGACTTCGGAAATGAGTTGGCCGCCGAATCTGTCGTGTCCGAGATTGTGGCGGATGGCGGCGAGGCCGTGTCGATTCCGGGGGATGCCCGCAGTGCGGGACAAATGGAACGGCTCGCGGAAGCCGTGAAGCACGCATTCGGGCGCATTGATGTTCTCGTATGCAATGCGAGTAACGGCGCTGCAGCCGCGACCTTTGCCGAGCTCTCTTGGGAATCGTTCGAACGGCAGCTGACCGATGAATTGAAGGCGGCATTCGAGCCGACGAAGGCAGTTCTCCCCACGATGACGGCACAGCAATTCGGCCGGATCATTTATCTGTCCGGCACGGATGGCAAAGATCCTACCCCTCAATATATCGCATTCGGTACGGCCAAGGGCGGGCTCGATACGTTTGCGCGATATATTGCGCAAGAATTCGGCCCTTACGGGATCTCGGCAAATGTCGTCGCTCCCGGCTTCGTCAGAACCGATGAGACTTTTATGATCTCGGAGGAAGAGGCTCGCGTGATAGGCAGCTTCACGCCACTGAGCCGGATCGCCGAACCGGAAGATGTGGCGGGAGTGATTTCTTTTCTCGCCGGAGACGGCGCGCGATTCCTGACGGGAACATACACGCCCGTTACCGGCGGGCTTATCATGGAGTGAGCCTCTCCGCACCATCTGAAAGTTTGCGGGAAACCGTTAATCCCGGCTTGCTCCTTGCTTCAGGAGGGACCTGCATAAACACTCGATACCAACCTCATGATGCGATTGCCTCGCACGGGAGCCTTTTAAGGCTCCTTTTTTGTATGGTATATGGCGGCAAATTCGCCTGGGGAAGACATGTCCTTAAAGTAGGGGCATGTCTTTTTTCAATAGATCTTAAGAAAATCTTTATGGTTTACGGACGTAAATGCTAATAACTTTTCGGTACGATAAGGCAAGTAATCGACAAAGTACATTTAAGGAGCTGAAATGAACGATGTTGACCAACACCTTTACAAAAACCAAGATCACCGATAGATGGCGTTTCCTTAAAAAATTTATCCAAAATCCCCACGACGTCGGGAGTATTGTCCCAAGCTCGAACAGATTGACGCAAAAAATGCTGGAGCCCGTACCCTGGAATCATGTGCACACGTTAGTCGAACTGGGAGCGGGAACAGGGGTATTCACCCAAATGATTTATGACCTGGTTCGACCGGATTGCCAAGTCGCCGTCTTTGAGAAGGAAGAGGAGATGAGAGAATTACTCAAGCGAGAGTTCCCCGGATTCCATCTGTTCTCCAACGCGCTGGAGCTTAAGGACAGCTTGAGCAGCATTGGAGCGGACCGAGTGGATTGTATCGTCTCCGGGCTGCCTTTCGCCAACTTTTCTCAAGTAGAGCGGGAGAAGATCATCCGGCAAGTTCGCGAGACATTAAGGGAAGACGGATTGTTCATTACCTTCCAATATTCGCTGCAGATGAAAACCATGCTGGAGGCGGCGTTCGACGAGGTAAACATCTCGCTTGTTCCGTGGAACATCCCTCCGGCCTTCGTCTATACATGCAAATAAATGCCGCTATCTTAAAATTTCCTTTTTTTCTTTTATTTGTGATTAAATTAGAATTGGGGGAGACATCGTGAGCGTAGATTCCATACTCGATGCCATTCATCACTTCGGTTATTTCGCGCTCTTTTTCTCGTTATGGCTGGGCATAGTCGGGATGCCGATACCTGATGAAGTGGTTGTCATGACCGGAGGAATGGTCGGTTCGCTGCACTTGCTGGAGACGGTTCCGGCTTATATGATCACTTACCTGGGAGTCGTGTCCGGGTTATCATTAGGTTATATTTTAGGCAGGGTGATGGGTCCGCTCGTCGTCGAGTGTCTGCGCAAGAAGAAAAAGATCGCGCCCTACATTCAAAAATCCGACCGGCTGCTTGAGAAATACGGGTCTTTCGCGCTGGCGATCAGCTACTGTTTTCCGGTAGTTCGTCATGTTCTGCCTTACTTGGCGGGAGTCAATAAAATGCCGTTCCCTAAATACGCGATGATATCCTACTCGACCGGACTGCTGTGGACGACGATTTATTTTATGATCGGTTATTTTTTTGGAGGCAACATCGAGCGGATAGGAAATAACGTGTATAAATACGGGTATTACGGGCTGGCCGCAGTCGTTATTCTCTTGATCGGTGCCGTCATTATCCAAGCCATTCGTAAAAAGAAGAAGGTGTGTTCCGAATGAAGAACGGGAAAGGGGCCTCCGTACTAATCATTGACGATGAGCCGGAAATTCGCGACATTGTCCAGATTTTTCTCAACAATGAAGGCTACGAGGTCATGGAAGCCGAAGACGGGGCCGCGGGTTTGGAGCTGCTTCGAAAGAGGGAGTTCGATCTGATCATTTTGGATGTGATGATGCCGAGGCTCGACGGGATCCAGGCCTGCATGCAAATTCGGCAAACCCGGAATACCCCCATTATTATGCTCTCCGCCAAGAACGAAGACATCGACAAAATATTGGGCTTAACGAGCGGAGCGGACGATTATTTATCCAAGCCGTTTAATCCTTTGGAGCTTGTCGCCCGAGTCAAATCGCAGCTGCGTCGAGTCCGGATGAGCGAGACCCAGGATAAGCGGCAGCCGCTAGAGCTCAGCATTGGGGATTTGGTCCTGAATATCCCCCGCCACCAGGTAACGATCAAAGGAAAGGACATTTCTCTTACCCCGCTGGAGTTCGATATTCTGGAGCTGCTCGCGACGCACCGGGGGCACGTGTTCAGCGTGGACAAAATTTACGAAACGATCTGGAAGGACCCTGCGCTGCAATCCGACAAAACGGTCATGGTGCATATCCGGAATCTTCGCGAAAAACTCAAAGACAATCCCCGGGAGCCCAAATATATTAAAACCGTCTGGGGAGTAGGTTATAAAATTGATTAAGCTCAATAGACCCGGTTGGATCAAAAGTCTGCAAGTAAAGCTAATGCTGGCTTTCGGAGCGGCCCTTGTGCTCACGACGATTCTGAGCCTGCTCTTCGACTATGTGACGCGGGAATCGCGCAAGGTCTATTTCACCAGTTTTGAATCAAGCAAACAGAACGTCAATCAGCTCTTGAGCGAAATGGAACGGCAAATACCCGCGCTCTCCGGTCCGGAGGGGATCGATCCGCTGCTAAAGCACGAGAGCGAAGCCAGCCGGCTGCGCATTCTGCTTTCCGATATGCAAGGGACTATCGTCTATCATTCCCCATCGGTTACAGAGGATAAGATCGATTTATACCAAATTATCTATGAGCAAAGGGAGACGGAGAATCAGCCCGAGCCCGGCAAGATGTATACGGCGATTACACCTATCCAATATCAGGGTCAGAAGCTGTTTCTTGTCGTGTCGGGGCCGCTCTTTGCAGAACAAGGTTATCGATATGAGAATCCTCGTCTGTACAGCTCGCTTATGTTTTTGCTGTTATTCCTGCTGCTGTTTTATTGGTTCACCTTCAGCAAAATGAAAGAAATCCGGACCATGAGCAGAGGAGTCCGGCAAATTGCCGAGGGCAAGCTGTCCATACGACTGCCGGTCAAAAGCAAGGATGAGCTCGGGACCCTCACCGCAAGCATCAACGAGATGGCCGGACAGCTGGAAGAGATGATCGCCAAAGAGCGGTTGACCGAGCAAGCCAAGAGCGAGCTTATAACGAACATCTCTCATGACTTGAGGACTCCCCTGACGAGTATTATCGGCTATTTAACCGTCCTGATCGAACACCCCGAGACAGGCGGCGTGCTGAAGAATTACGTCCATAGTGCGCTGAACAAATCCAACCAGCTTAAAAAATTAATCGACGATTTATTCGAGTACACACGGCTTACAAGCAATCAGGTGGATCTGGACAAAAGCCGGGTGGATCTGGTGGGGATGCTGCATCAGATCATCATGGAATTTCTTCCGCTCGCCGAGCAGCACCAGGTCAGAGTGAACAGCACGCTGCCCGATCGGAAAGTGGAGGTAGTTATCGACGCAGACAAAATCGTCCGGGCCGTCGATAACTTGTTAACCAATGCGCTCAAATTCAGCGTAAAACCGGGCAGCATCGATATCGTACTGAATGCGGACCACCCCTGGGCCGTACTGTCTATCGCCAATAACGGCTTAGCCATTACGCCTGAGCAGGAAAAAAGGTTGTTCGACCGGTTCTATAAAGCCGACGAATCGAGGAACGATCACCGGATGCCGTACGGCTCGGGTCTCGGCCTTTCGATTGCACAGAGTATCGTGCAGCTCCATGAAGGAGATATCTGGCTGCGACGAACCGGATCGTACTATGAATTTTTTATTCGAATTCCATGGCCGTCCTCGCATTAGCCGACTCCGCTGCATCATCCTACTTAGGCGTTTGTATTTCACGAAATGATCCGTAGGTACAAACGCTTTTCGCTGCAATTTTTTCCGGAAAACTTGCTGTCATTTATGATACGATTCTCCGTATCACTCCAAGGGCGAATTTCTTCAAAGTTATTTAATGTTGACAAGATTTTTGCCGCTTTCTGTGATAGCATAGAAATGAATTGGTCATTATCCAGCTAAATGGAGGCGGTTTCACAATGATTCAAGAGAACTTGAGAGAAGGATACTTTGGTGAGTTCGGAGGCAGCTTTGTACCGCCAGATTTGCAGGAAGTGCTGGATTATTTGAGCACTCAATTCAACAAGTACAAGGATGATCCCGAATTTAATGAAGAGTTCCGATACTATTTAAGAGAATATGTGGGTCGTGAAAATCCGCTAACCTACGTCAAACAATTAACGGATGCGTGGGGCGGAGCTAAAATTTACTTAAAACGCGAAGATCTTAATCATACCGGTGCACACAAAATCAATAACGTGATCGGACAAATTCTGCTTGCCAAACGGATGGGCGCCAAACGAGTGATTGCCGAAACCGGAGCAGGACAGCACGGTGTTGCAACTGCGACGGCATGCGCCATGTTTAACATGGACTGCGTGATCTACATGGGAGCGGAAGATACGCGCCGTCAAGCTTTAAACGTATTCCGGATGGAGCTGCTCGGGGCTACTGTCGTACCCGTTGATAAAGGACAAGGCCGATTAAAAGACGCGGTAGACGAGGCGCTGAACGATTTAGTCCAAAACTATCAAAACACGTTCTATTTACTCGGTTCAGCTGTGGGTCCGCATCCTTTCCCGACGATGGTCAAACACTTTCAATCCATCGTCAGCGAGGAATCGAAGCGACAAATCCTGGAGAAAGAGGGGCGTCTTCCCGATGCGGTAATTGCCTGCGTCGGCGGAGGAAGCAATGCGATCGGCGCTTTCGCGCACTATTTGGACGAGCCTTCAGTGCGGTTAATCGGCGTAGAACCGGATCAAGCGGCAACGCTAACTCAAGGTGTTCCAAGCCTGATCCACGGCTTCAAATGTTTAGTCCTGCTTGACGAGCAAGGGAATCCCAAGCCGACATATTCGATTGCCGCAGGCCTTGATTACCCTGGAATTGGACCGGAGCACAGCCATCTGAAGGTAACTGGGCGTGCTGAATACGTGACAATTAGCAACGAGGAAGTATTAGCGGCATTCCAAGAGTTGTCCCGTACGGAAGGTATTATACCTGCGCTCGAAAGCGCGCATGCGGTAGCCTACGCTAAGAATCTGGCGCCAACGATGAGCAAGGACCAAATTATTATCATTAATTTGTCCGGACGCGGAGATAAGGACGTCGAACAAGTATTCCATATGCTGAAAAAATAATTACCGATATGCCAGAAAAAGCAGCTGCTGCAGTGAACAATGCAGGCTGCTTTCTTTTTTGGGTTAACTTCTTAGACCCTCAATCCTGTACAGTACAGAAACCATCTTCTTCAGAGTGCCTAACCTTTTTAAAATTGTTCTTTGCACGGGGTACCTTTTACGGAAGGCCCTGACTTTGTTCATTAGTGTCATGCATTCTTTGGCCCTGTCATTTTATCCGTTCGGTAGTTTTTCTCCCAGCGCTATCAAATGTGATCAGAGCTGAATGCCGAATTGCCCCCTTACGAGCGGCAATTAGGCTTAAAGGCGTTATTCTTGCATGCCCATACCGCTAGCCGAAAAGGCTTAGGAATGCAAGCGACTGACACACCTCATCTGAGCTTATAGCTCCTCGAATTCCACTCCATATGTATTGAAGATGGACTTGTATTTATTTTCGAATATGGTCCATCGATTTTCTGCTCCGTACTTTTCCCGCAAAGCTTTCAAATATTGTTGGGCGGCGGCTGTGTCATGGGATTGCAATAGCAAATGGAAGCTCTCTTCGCCCAGATGTAGGAACGGACCTGACGTGTAATAATCCACAATGGATCTGGCACTGGTCATTGTATCATAGAAATGAATAACTTCTTCCAATCCGCTTAGCAGCGTTTTTCTCAAATCATCCATATTCGTATCGGGAGTGATTGCGAATCGATCCGGAACAGCCCGGGCAATTTCTCCGATTCTTGCTCTGAAGTGACACTCCGCTTCCTGAGGCGCCGTCACAATCTCTTTCGATTGGATCTGCGCTAACTCCGCCGCATAAATACCGCAGTTCACATAAAACATGACATTGTCCGCGGAATTTCCAGAGGATTTTTGGAAATTGAATAGGTAAATGAGGCCTTCGGTTGTTTTGCTGAAATTCAAACTCTTCCTTGCGAAGCCATGCTCAGTAAGGAACGGCTTTACATCCTGCTTGATCATATCGTTAAAGAGCTGCTGCAACTTGGTCCCTCCTTAGAAGATCTTCAATCTTTTCCCCATATCGTATCACATAAAAATCATGGGCAGGGAACATCCAAATCCAGGGCATAGAGATCAATTGAAATTAAATTATACTGTATCATTTACAATAGTGTGTGACACACAGTATAATATTTTCCAGGAGCTGATCATATGGCTGATGTAAACGAAACGATAACGGGTTTATTAAGCGAGCTGCGGCGAGGCACGATTGTCATTGGCGTGCTCAGTCAATTGTCCGAACCGCGGTATGGCTATTCTCTCGTACCCTTATTGGAGGAAAAAGGAATTGCCGTCGATCCCGGCACCTTGTACCCTTTGCTTCGCAGACTGGAAAAGCAAGGGCTGCTCGAAAGCACATGGGATACAAATGAATCGCGCCCCCGTAAATACTATTTGCTCAGCCCTTTCGGGAAGAAAGTATATGAGGGGCTGTTCCAAGAGTGGCGCAAGCTAGTCGCCAACATGGATGGTATTTTGACTGATCTTGGAGGAGGAGAGCAGCATGGAGATCATTGACCGTTATATTTATGCGGTGACGCAGCGTCTGCCTGAGCAGCAAAGAGTGGATATTAAACAGGAATTGCAAAGCCTGATTGAAGATATGCTGGATGAGCGCATGCCGACCGGTCAAGCATCTAAAGAGGATGTCGAAAGCGTGCTGCTTGAGCTGGGCCCTCCGAATGAGCTGGCCGCGAAGTATCGCGGGTACGAGCGTTACTTGATCGGTCCGATGCTGATTGACGCTTACTTGACTACGCTAAAAATTGTGTTGGCCTCGATTGTTATAGGACTAACCGCTGTTTTCATCATCGATACATTCCTCTCACATTCGGCGAAGCTAGACCCGGTTACAAGCTACCTGGCCTCCCTAGTTACGGGTGCTGCACAAGGATTCGCTTGGGTCACCGTAGTATTCGCTTGGATGGAGTACAGGCAGCGCGCCGGTAACGACAGCGGGAATAAAGAGTGGAAGCCCTCCGATTTACCGCTGATTCCGGACGCAAAGTTAAAAATTAATAGGAGCCGGCCCATCTTAAGCATCTTTTTTACCATTGCGGTTATGGTGATCTGTCTCTATTTGACCGATCTGATCGGGATTTGGAGAAACCGCGACGGCGTGTTCACGAGTGTTCCGTACCTGGACAACGATGTATTCCGACACTATTGGCCGCTTCTGTGGATCGTGGCCGCCCTTTCCATTACGAAGCAAATCGTCCGAATTGTCGTGCGTTACAGATCGGGCAAACTGCTGGCTTTCCATATCGTCATGACGATTATTACAACGATGCTTGTGTGCATCATGCTTTCGGATCAAACTCTATGGAATCCCCACTTCATCCGGGATTTGACGGTCTCGAACCTTATGCCCGCCGAAGGAGATAACTTCCAAAATCTAGCGTCGACCTGGCCCAGGGTGAGCGAATGGCTCATAAACGCCATCGTGTTGGTTGCACTCCTCAATATCATAAGAGAGTCCCTTGCCTGGTACCGGGCAAAATCATCGTCCTCTCCCACCCCACAAAAAAAGCCGCTTGTGTAACGGCTCGGGCTGCTAGGCCCCCCACTTTCCGTTTGTGGCCGGATAAGGAGGGGGCTCGGCAAATTCCCGACAATCCGACTGACCTCAAGGAGGTCAGTTTTTTGATTCGGCACTATCGGCAAATGAATAGCTTCATTACCTTCACGTAAGTCGGGCTGACCAAAGGCACCCGATTGGGTGCCTCATTGGTGCTGTTTGCGTCGAACATGACCTATCAACCTTCGATTACATGAGGTTTCTTTTTTAAGAGGTAATACAATCTGAACCGGCATGCCAAATGCGCTATATTTAGGAGCGATAATACGGCAAGCCATAAAATTAGAGAGGACATGGCGGTCCATAGTCCAAACCAGGGCAGTACTCGCCCGCCGCCAATAAATGTAGCTATCGGCGACAAGAACAAGAGAATAAAAACGGGAATTATTCTTCCAATCGTTGAGATGATTAATTTTGCGGTCGTAATGCTTTTATTGTTTCTCAT
Source organism: Paenibacillus sp. GbtcB18 (assembly GCF_019091125.1). Classification (NCBI taxonomy): domain Bacteria; kingdom Bacillati; phylum Bacillota; class Bacilli; order Caryophanales; family Paenibacillaceae; genus Paenibacillus; species Paenibacillus sp. GbtcB18. The sequence continues at coordinate 67,784 of NZ_JAGXJX010000007.1, read as the reverse complement.
TAAACGGATAAGTCCGGACACTCCCCAGAAAATCGTCGCAAGGATCAAAAGAATCATCACGATCTCCAAGTTGCTGCTGTTAAGGATAGAAGCATCCGGATCTTGCCCGTGAATAATCTTTACGATCCCGTCGGTAAAAGCCGCATAGTCGACAAACATATTTAATCCCGAGTTAAACATCATCGTAATACCCAGCTGCTGATCCAAGTAGATGATCTCTTCCGACTTATACGTCCAGAAAATGCCGCTATGGGAAATCGTCCGTCCCTCTTGTTCATCGGCGCCGGCAAGCCAACCCATTCCATACGAACTCATCTGTCCCGCTTCATGGTACAGTTCCGTAAGCTCCGGGGAAAGAAGACGGCCGCTATATTGGGCAAGCATCCATTTAACCATATCTTCGGCAGTGGAGACGATACCGGCAGGGCCTTCAACGAACCATGATGGTTCATTCTGGCTTACAGGGCGGCCAAGTACGAGGTAATGCCCCCGAGGAATAGCCGGGTTATCTTTAATTTGCCGAGTAGAACTGATATTCACGGTTTGACTCATGCCCAAAGGCTTAAATATTTGATTTGCAAGGTAATCGGAGAAATTCTGTCCGCTTATTCGCTCCACAAGTAGGGCTAAATATTGGTAATTCGGATTGTAATAGGTATAAGCTGTTCCGGGATCATGAGCAAGCCTAACCGCATCCAACGATCGGTTAATTTCTTGCAAGGACTGATATTGAGGGACTCTTGTCATGTCAGGATTCACTTTATCGTTTAAACCGCTTGTCTGATTGAGCAAGTTCCGGATCGTAATATCGCGAACACGTTTGTCCTTGGGCGACACATCAGGAAAGTAGGATACGTAAGGCGCGTCAAGATCAATTAATCCTTTCTCCACCAATTGCAAAACAGCCAGCGCCGTAAATGATTTACTTAGCGAAGCAATAGGGAAAGGGGTTGTCCCGCTTATCCCGCGGCCATCGGATAGTTCACCGAATCCTTGCGTATAGAAAACCTCATCGTTATTGGATATCGCCAGGACCGCGCCCTTAATATGATTCGCTTCCATGTTTTTCGTTACGTAATTATGAATCTTCTGCCGGATTTCAGCCTTGTTTTGGACTTCAGCGGCTGATGCCGGTTCAGCCATAAAGGCAACTGCTGCCAACAAAAAGCAGACCAAGCTCAACCCCATTTTCTTAAATACGATGAACATGTTTAGCACCCCTCATCACTTGATAAGGAAATACTAATCGATAATTATCAACTATTTATCAACCCCGTCAAAAAACGGGCTGTTACTTGCCCGCCGCCGCCGGGACCATTATCTATTTGCAGATTCCCCTCATGCTTTTCGCACAGGACTTTGCAAATATACAGTCCCATTCCATGGTGTTCATTCGCATTCGCAACCTCTCCGCGATAAAAAGGCAGCATCGCCTTGTGAAGATCCGCTTCCGAAAAACCGGTGCCATCGTCCATAACCGTAATGGAGAGATAACCCATGTTGACGCAATAATGAATACGGACAAGTCCGGAAGCAAAACGTGCTGCGTTCGCCGTAATATTTTCAAAGACTTGCAGCACCAAATGAGTATCAACCGCTATGCTTGTGGAATCTGAAGCAATAGACGTGCTGAAGGTCTTGCCGCATTGCCCAATTATTTGGCGTGCGCTCTCATTAAGCAGCGCGATGAGCTGGTCCATTTCAATGAAGTGGCTGTGTACGGGCATGTCCTCCATCTTCTGAATGGAACTCATCGCCTCCGTGTACTTTTCAAGTCGTACAATATGTACACTCATGGTCTGAATCATATCCAGGAGCTTTTCCTCGGATATTTTATTTTGGGGCAGATAGGTGCTTAGAAACTCGAAATTTCCTTTCAGGACAGACAGAGGCGTTCTTAAGTCATGTGCAAAAATAGCGTTCAGCTGCTTGCGTTCCTCAACCGATCGCCACAACGTGGTATAGTTCTTCTCGAGTTGTCCGCGCATTCTTTCAAATGCACGGCATAGTTCGCCCATCTCATCCTTACCGTCATACGAAATTCGAAATCCCAGATCGTCCGAAGAAATTTTTTCAGATGCTTTCATCAAGATATCTAGCGGTTTTCTTAACTTCCAACGGTAAAAAAGGCTGGCCATTAGAACAATACCGGCTGCAACGGTTACCAGGACCAACGCGATTAACGAGGGTAGTATCCAGTCGTTTGCTTCTGAGTGCGCGGCATAACGCTGTCGTAAGCTTTCAGCCCATTGAAACTCCACTACGATAACGGCTAAAACCGCGATCAGCATAAGACAGCATAAAAAGATGAAGGACTGAAGCAAACTCATCCGCTTCAACTGCAGCCAGTTCATGATTTTCGCCATCTGTAACCTACTCCCCAGACCGTCTCGATCCTATCATCGCAGCCATGCTCTTTCAATTTGTAACGAATTCTTCTAACGTGTTCTACGATTACGGCGCTGTCTCCCTCACCATCAATTCCCCATACTTTCTCGAAAATACGTTCTTTGTCGAACACCATGCCTGGATGTGTCGACAACAACTCAATAATGGCAAACTCTTTTTTGGCCAAGGGAATTCGTTCGTCACGGAAATAAAGTGCACGGGCTGAATAATCAATCACCAAATCTTCGCTAAATTTGACGGACGTTTTATGCTGACTTCGTATTTCCCGGCGCAGGTGCGCCTCTATCCTTGCGCCTAATTCATGAATACTAAACGGCTTTTGAATATAATCGTCTCCGCCCGCACGAAAACCCGATATTTTATCCGTATCCTCCACACGGGCGGTTAAAAATAAAATAGGGCAGGATATAAAGTTCCTGATTTTTCTGCATAATTCAAGACCATCCATCTCCGGCATGTTTATGTCAAGCAAAATTAGATCCGGATGCTCTTCAATTTGCCGAATCGCCTCGCGACTGTTTTGGGCGACCATCACAACATACCCGTTTATTTCAAGGTAATCCGTAAGCAGCTTGCGGAGATCGGGTTCGTCGTCTACAATCAAAATCTTAGTTGCATGCCTCCGGTGCTTTTCCATTTGAACCATTCCCCCAGTACCCATCCTCCCGAAATAGGGTAAGGATAAAATTCCGTTCTATTTGTGATGGCTCCGCTTAACGAATCTATCGGCGAACATATTTATTTAAGAAAAACCGGAGGCGCTGCCTCCGGTCCTCTTTAGGTTGTACGTATGTCCGAGCGTAATATTGCCTCCCGCGAAATGAAGATCATGCGTTACCCGCGATGGTTAACCGGAGCGAGCTGCTTCTCCAAGAGCAGCTCCGCAGCATTCCGAAAATACTCCGGATCAAATTCGGACCTATCCAAGTAGCTCTTCATCACGAATCCGTCATACAACATTCTAAGCTGCGCAGTCAGCTCCTCGGGCTCTCGTGCCCCGCCTTCCCTTGCAAGCTCTAGAACCCGAGACCAGAAACTTCTCTGAATGCCCAGCAATTTGATGTGGGCGGGGTGATCCGGATCCGGGAATTCGACCGCCGCGTTCAAGAACGGACACCCCCGGTAATCCGGCATCCCCATCTGTTCGGTCACATCGCGAATGAGGGTGTCGAGCTGTTCCTTAGGGGAGTTCGGATACAGCTGCCTCAATCTTTCCAGCTTTTCTACTTTTAGTTCATCCCTAGATTCGAGATAAGCAACCGCCAGATCATCTTTCGTCGCGAAACTTCGATAGAAGCTTGCCTTGGCAACGCCGGATTCCTTGATAATCCGATCGATGCCGACCGCCCGTATTCCCTCCATGTAAAACAACTCGGAGGCGACTCGCAGTATACGATCTCTAGCCGATTCTTTTTGCATATTCGACCCCCGTCTCTATAGGTTTGGAAAAAAGTATGTTGACATGAGACAGATCTGTCTGTATCATTTTGATCGTGAAGAGACAGACCTGTCTACTCCATTATATGAAATCCACTCGCCTCCTGTCAATCGAGCGAGTAGTGAGAAAGGGGAACTTTCTATGCCCAATGCACTTTCGGACGCTTCCACCCAGGTGGTGCGGACTCGCGACCCCGTCTCCAAAGGAGACGGACGCAGATCGCGTCTGATGCTGCCGGCTCTGCTTTTGCCCGTATTTATGGCCGTGTCGAACGCGTTCATCGTGAACGTAGCCACGCCTTCAATCCAGAAAGGGCTCGGGGCCAGCTTCGCCGATGTACAATTCATGCTTACCGGGTATACGCTTACGTTCGCCGTTCTGCTGATTATCGGCGCCCGGCTGGGCGATCGGTTTGGACGCCGGAGAATGCTGTTCATCGGGGTGGCCTTATTCACGGTCGCTTCTCTGTTATGCGGCTTATCTGGCCACGTCACTCTGCTCATTGCGTCACGCGTTGTGCAAGGCGTCGGCGCCGCTCTGTTTATGCCGCAGATCTTATCCCTCATTCAAGCCAATTATCCTCCGGAACGTCGGGGTGCGGTCTTCGGCATGTATGGAGCGACCCAGGGAATCGCGGCGACGGCCGGGCAAATAATCGGCGGGCTGCTTCTCCGCATGAATTTGTGGGAGCTGGATTGGAGAGCGGTATTCCTGATCAGCGTCCTGCTCGGGGCTCTCATCTTGGCCCTGATTCCGTTTATTCCGGAATCCGGCTCGCCGGATCGCGCGCCACTGGATTGGATTGGAGCCGCACTCGCCGCGGCCGGCTTGCTGATGCTCGTCTATCCGCTCGTGCAGGGACAGCGTCAAGGATGGCCCGCCGGCCTCGTCGTCAGTTTGCTCTTGTCGGCTCCTGTGTTGGTTTTGTTCGCCTGGTACGAACGTCGGCTACTGCGCCTCGACCGGCTCCCATTTATGAATGTCGATCTCTTCAGACATAAAGTGTTCACGTCCGGCATTCTCGTCGTGCTGCTGTTGATGTCGACACAGGGCGCCTTCTTCCTTGTCTCCGCCTACATGCTTCAGCTTGGACTTCATTTCTCGGCTCTCCAAGCGGGTCTTGTAATCGGGTCGATGGGAATAGGCTACTTCCTCGCATCGCTGTTCTCTTCCCGAGTCACTGCGAAGCTTGGAGCCCATGTGCTGACCGTCGGTTCCATCTTGACGACAGCCGGTTACCTGCTGCTTAGCTGGGCAGTCCGAACGACTGGAATTTCATCCGATATCGGCGTGTGGATCCCGGCTCTGGCTGTGCTCGGCATCGGTCAAGGCTTAGTCGCCGCGCCACTGACGAATATCGTTTTGGCGAAAATCCGTACAACGGATATCGGCTCCGCATCCGGCGTCATGACAACCAGCCTACAGATCGCCTCTACGATCGGAATCGCCCTGATCGGCATCGTTTGGCTTAGCGCTCTTGAAGCCCATACCGGCTCGGTATCCGCCTATTCCGACGCGTTTAACATTTGCCTAAATGTGCTGGCCGCCGTCACGGTGCTCATCCTGCCGCTGGCATTGATGCTGGCGGGGCGGAACGGAGCCCGTCAATCGTAAAAGAAATGAAGTCCCCCGCGCAACGAGGCACTAAGAACTTTCTTTATCTTGCCATCCGTCGCTAATGGAAATTACAAAAAAGACATCCGCTTTGAATTTCAGAGCGGATGTCCTTTTATTTTTGGGCATTTGTCGTCCCGTGTAGAGTAGAGTGCCCATCTCATGATGGTTTGCGAAGATGGAGCGATAGCGGAACGAAGAAAAACCATCATGTTTGAGCATTACCCTAATGGTTTTTCTTCTAGCGAGTCCCGTTAAGAATCCCAATGGAACCCGGATGCTTTTTTCCGGGGTCCATTGGGATTTAGGGACGGTGAACCGGGGGATTATAACACCTGTTTTCTTTACCTTTTCTTGAGGTCCCGCCAACATTTTAACCAAAATATACGTCAAGGACACTAAGATGCTTGAATAGCACATTTCTTCCAAAATTATGAAACCTTTCCTTGTTATAAACTGTCTACTTTACATGACAGGCTGGTCATACATTTTTTATTGTAAGGTGGATTTTTTATCAAAAATATATGTACTTCGACAATTCGACACCAGAATTCAACAAAAACAACTTTTAATATCAATGCTAAGACAACACATACAGTTACTGTTGACAGTTATAATTCGTCAGATACTTATGTATCTCAACATTCGGACTCAGCAGGTGTATGGGATAGTGGACTTGATCTTAAAAATATAATTAAAGCAAGAAAGGATGAAGGCACGGCTTCCTACGTATATCTACTAATTATTAAAAAAGCCACAAGTTAAATTCAAATTAAACGGGAGGGAACAATAATGAAAAAAAAATTAACTGTTATTGCGATCACTGTAGGTATTATCGGAAGCAGTCTTTTAACCGCCGGAGTAGCTTTCGGGGACGTAGACCCCATCAAAAATCTGAATAACTTAAAGTCAGCGTTTGAATCAAATAAAAAGAAATTAAACGAGATGCCGAATCAAACACCAGAAGAAATTGAGGCTACCGTTAAAGCTGGTAAAGAACTCAAGGATTTAGGCAAGGAAGTAGCAAAAAAAGAGCAAATTGCTGATCCCGATGGTGAAGCTAAATTTGCAAATCAACTTAAAAGTTATATCGCTGGTATGAAGGATTCGGTAAGTGAACTAAAACACATGGCGGAAGAGACAAAAGATAGTAAGTATATGAAGAAAGCTGAAGAGCTTGAAAAAAAAATTGCTAGGTATGAACAAGAACAACAAGCTTATCTAAAAAAAGAAGGAAAAACAGTGAAAGAATTACGTAAAGAATTAGATATTCCAGCGTATTAAACCAGGAGATTAAAAAAAACAAAACAACTATGAAGAATCATTTTTTTGATCTCTTCATAGTTGTTTTTGTTATCGCACAAAAAAATAAATATCACGTAGTGGCCTCAATATTAGACTGAAATAGTGGGAGGCTTTTTGCGTAAAGCAGACCGCCTCTCCCGTTAGTACACGCTATGGGCAATAATATACACCTTTATTTATCACGGGAACTCTATTGAATTCGACATAATTAATTCCAAAAACTCTTCAAGAGAATTGGCCACTTTATCAACTTCTTCGAATTCGGGCTCATAGCCGCGTACAATAGCACCTTTATCATGGGTTAAATCAATCGCATAGAAGGAATATCCGCCATCAACTGACATAACGATCGGCAAGTAATTATCCCACCACGCAGTTATTTCCGATTTCCAACTATCGTCATTCACTGCTGCTTCTAAACTGAGCAATTCAACTTCATTCCATTTAAACGCACTATCCGAACTATTATTGAACTCATCCTCACAAATAAACCAAGTCTTCTCATTTGGTGTCCTACATTTTTCAACCACACTTAAAAAATCCAAATATTCATTTGGGATTTCTTTATATCTCGATACAATGCTGCTATCTAAATTTAATTGAACCCCGGATTTTTCGGTTATAGCCCAACCGTTTTCATTAGCCCAAATAATAAATTCGCCCATTTTTTTGTCCATATTCATCACCCCCCTAAAATATTCCATACACCCACCACATTCTCCTAGGTTCCCACGACATTATTTTCACCATCACTTAGGGTACGGTCAGCTTAACGCTCTTTCATCCAGCTGCTTCGGAACAAGGATGTCTTCTCGCCCGAAGAAGTCGAATTTGCAATTCTGGAACCTGACGGTAAACTCAGTGTGTTGAGAAAAGAAGAACGACTGCCCGCAACAAAAAAAGATATAAAAGCAACTCTACGCCTATTCAAAAAATCCCGACTGAGCTTATCGTTGATGGCAAAACCGTAGAAAAAAATCTGATCAAAATGGATGTCTCCGCTGCCTGGCTCAACCAACAATTAAAGAAAGCCGGCATCCATTCTTTGGATCAAGTATTTTACGCAGAGCTCCAGTTGGACGGGACGCTCTATATCGACAAATACCAGGATTCGATGCCATAAAAAGACCCGGCAGCGACTACTTTTCCTCGGAAAGAATTGCCAAAGTTAGGGTTAAAACACAGATCTCGTGTTCATCTTAAATGTGCCCGGTCATTCCCGCTTCCTCTTACATAAATTGGAGCATAAAAAAAGAGGAGTTGATCCTGTGGTACGCATCCTTGATAAAGCGGCCGTCCAGCCGCTTAGTCGCTTCAACCCGGCCAAATCGTTTACTATTCGGCGGGCCCCGCAAAAATCCGGCATAGCAACAATCCCAATCCGGATCCCGGCGAATTCTCAACCGAACCGGGTAGATTTGGTGGCATCCGTTGGTGTCAGAGGTGTCACGGGCATTGGGCAAATTCGCTTTAGAGTCTTCCGCGGCGATACAGAAATTTTCAATACACAGCAAGGTATCGAATCTACGGGTTCGGAGCAAAATTATATCGTTACCTTCCAAGCTGAAGATAGAAATGTAAAAGCAGGTACGCATGCTTACACAGTCACGGCGGAAAACCGCACTGCAAATACAAGAGTGGATGTTGTTGGGCCAATCTCATTTAGCGGGCTGGCTGTCAAAACCAGAAACTAAACTGCGCCTTTTATCATCGACATCACGCGCAAATAGATGGACGGGGCCCGTCCAAATCCGGAGCTAAATGTATACGGCCATCCTTAGCGGGATGGCTTTTTGTAAACCAAAACTTGTCTCCTTCAGAATAATAAAGAAGCCGCGATTTACGCGGCGCTTAATGAGACAAAATTAGAACGTGTTATATATATTTTCGCATTCTTCCCCGGTCGGTTCATAAAAACAGTGCTTCTTCCATCGTCCTGCGAGCGGCTGATTATACCAAGTTTCCGGACAAGGTCCGGGATTTTCGAACGTTCCCGGACGGAAATACCACAGGGAGAATTTACCCGGCCAATTCCGCTCCCCGTTCACAGCCCGCCGCGCCAGACGACGCTCCCTATCTCTTGCTTTTTGATAATACAGACCATGTAGCAATGCTTCGAACGCATGCGGCTGGTTGATCATTTGGGGAATGGTCCGGATTCCTTTAAAATCGGAGCAATTCGCTCTTACCCGGTTAATGCCGACATTTCCAACAAGAAGCATGCCCATCTCGCCTTCGGTCTCAGCCTCGGCCCGAAGCAACCTTGCCAGCATATCAATGTCCTGGTCCCTGGCTTTTACGACTGCCATTGGATCACCTCTTTAGATTTCCTAGACCCATCATATTGTAAGAGAGGAAGATGTGTGACTCTGGGCAGGCCATTTAATTAAATAAACAAGCTACACTTCACCTCATAGCCGGCTTTTTCGTCTAGGTTATGAATCCACCCTCGCCAGGAAGATCCGCCCAAACTCAACGATACGGGTGTGCTATAATAGGCTCTAACGGATGAATTTAGAGAATAGGTGTGTGGACCGATGGAAGTAAAGCCGGAACATCTGCCCAAAGCCAAAAAACCGCTATACCTTACTGTATACAATGAACTTTTCAAAAAAATTATGAGTGGTGTGTTCCCCTCCAATAGTCAATTGCCTACTGAACCTGAACTTGCCAAAATGTTCGACGTAAGCAGGATGACGTTAAGACAAGCATTGGCTCTCTTGCAGGATGACGGGCTGGTAAAGAGTATTCATGGCAAAGGAAACTTTGTTACCCCGTCTCGAATGGTGCAGAGAAATGATGGGCTGGATAAAATCGGAAACCCTATTCATAAATGCCATACAGAGAACATTGACCATGTCGACATCCAGTTCAGACTGGACTTGGAGAGTGACTACACCAAAGAGATCTTGAAAAGGAAAGCCACGGCTGTGGTAGCCGTTGAGCGTTGGTATATGAGTAAAGGACAGGCCGTGGCTTTCGGATTTACCTTTATGGCAATTGAGGCCGTAACGGAACTGAACCTGGACCTCCAAAATGAAGAGCAGCTGTTGGACATGCTTGAGAATAAAGTGTATGAGCTGGCTAACTCTGCAACGGTGGAGGTCAAACATTCTACGGTGATGAATACCTCGTCTCAAAAATTTGAACTTGATGCCGACGAGGGATGTGACTTGCTGCTGGAAAGTCTATATATAAATGAACAATACCCGATTGTATACAATAAATATTATATTCCTAAGGAATTTAGCCGGATTGTGATCAACGCTTCGAGAAAATAGGACATAATAGAATTGCCGGGCAGTGGTTTCTCTATAAAGGAGAAGCCACTGCTTTTTTGCATAGGAACGCCTAAAGGGATAGAACATTAGAAATTTATCCAGAAAAAATAAGTTGATAAAGGAATGCGATGTATGGTACTTTATCCGTGTACCAATTAGACAACTTACTATACAACTATACCAATATGTAAAGAAAAGGAGATTTAAAATGAGTACATCCCCTAAAGAAACGCCGCATATTCAACCTGGAGGAGCAGAGATCGCGGAGACGATTCTATTGCCGGGCGATCCCTTAAGAGCGAAGTTTATTGCGGAGAACTTTTTGGAGAATGTCGTCCAATTCAATGAAGTCCGCGGTATGCTGGGCTACACGGGAACTTTCAAGGGCAGAAAAATATCCGTGATGGGAACGGGAATGGGAACTCCAAGCATGAGTCTGTATTCATGGGAGCTGATTCATGTATTCGGGGTTAAGAATCTCATTCGAATCGGTTCCGCAGGGGCGATTCAAGATCATTTGAACCTGTATGACATCGTTTTCGCAATGGGTTCTGCAACCGATTCCAATTATGGGCACCAGTACAATCTCCCTGGTCACTATTCGATTACGGCCTCCTTCGAGCTGTTGGAAAAAGCCAAGAAAATAGCGGATGCACAGGGGCAGAAGGTTCATGTGGGCAATGTACTCTCCAGTGACATCTTCTATAATGCGGATCCAACGGCGCTGAAGAAATGGAGTGAAATGGGCATTCTATGCGCCGAGATGGAATCTGCGGGCCTGTATATGAACGCGGCCCATGCGGGCGTTAACGCACTGTGTATCTTGACGATCAGCGATCATATTTTCAGACATGAATCCACGACGCCCGAAGAAAGACAGACAGCTTTCACTAAAATGATGGAAATTGCACTGGAACTCGCTTAATCATTCCATTCCAAGAAAGGAATGTGGCTAATGGCTACTAGAACTGAACAAACACCGCAAACTACCCCAGCCTTTCAGCCGAAAAGGGCCGTGCCTGTCATTCTGCTCTTTTTCGTTTTTGCCTTGATCGTCGATAACTCATTCAAGCTGGTTTCGGTAGCTATAGCCGATGATCTGGGAATTTCGGCAGCAGCGGTTAGCTGGCAAGCCTCATTAGCGGGACTTGTGATTGGAATCGGCGCCGTCATCTATGCCTCTTTGGCCGACACGATCAGTATCCGAAAGCTGCTGAGTGCAGGGATTATCTTAATCTGCATCGGTTCCGTTATCGGTTTTGTTTTTCAACACTCTTATCTGCTCGTTATTATTGCCCGTATGATCCAGACAGCAGGCCTGGCCGCGGCTGAAACTCTGTATGTGATCTATGTAACGAAACACCTGCCCAAAGAGGAGCAGAAAAAGTTCCTTGGTCTCAGCACAAGCAGTTATTCGCTTTCCCTTGTTATCGGTTCCATTACGGGGGGTTACGTGTCCACCTATTTAAGCTGGTCCACGTTATTCTTAATCCCGCTGCTGTCCTTAATCCTGCTTCCCTTCATTCTTAAATATTTGCCGAAGGAACAATCCCGGAAGAGTCATGTTGATTTTATCGGTCTGCTTCTAATATCCGCGATTGCTACTTCAGTCATGATGTATTTAACGGACTTCAACTGGATCTTTATTGTTAGCTTCGCAGCCGCAGCAGGACTATTTCTTGGCTATATCACCAAGAGTAAGAAGTCGTTCATCGGCATTTCCTTTTTTCAAAATAAACGGTTTGCAGCCGTTCTTGCCATCGCCTTTGTGATTTATTCCGTTCAACTGGGCTACATCTTTATTTTCCCCTTCCTGCTTCAGAAGATGTATAATCTACAGCTCGACACGATCTCGCTGCTGCTGATACCGGGTTATGTAACGGCGATACTGGTTGGATCGCTGTCTGGAAAAATAGCAAAAGTATTGACCAATAAGCAAGCGGTTTCCATTGCTATGCTCATTATCGTATGCAGCCTGGCTTTGCCCGGCCTTATTGGAGGCTCGGTTATTGTATATGTTCTCTCCATGCTGCTGTTCTCGGGGTCTTTCGCATTCATGTACGCACCTATGCTTGATTCATGTATACGTTCCATTCCAGTAGAAAGGTCAGGAACAGCCATTGGATTCTACAACTTGGTGTTGAATGTGGCCGTTTCTATAGGCATCACCTATACCGCGTCCCTAATGGATGTAGTATCTTTTGGAACGGTGTTATGGATCCTTGCTGCAATTACCTTGTTCGCTCTATTGATGTACGGGCTGCTTGTAGGCCGACTCACTGAGCCCAAATAAGTAAAGCTCTTCTTAGCTTAAAACGCCCAAAACACCTTCTCTTTGGAGGTGTTTTGGGCGTTCTTGCGGAAGCCCGCTTTTGTCAATTTTTCCGCTAAGAGTAGCCCATCCCAAGCTCATGACCTGGCAAAGCCCTTTCCATCCATTCATGACCACTTTGTGATCATTTCAATCAGTAATTGCGCGCTGCGTCGAACCAGCTTTGAGCCATTTCTTCCGTTATCGGCTGACCAATCAGGTGATCGGACTGGCTAAGCTGCCAAACCGCTTCGCCAAGGTCTTCCCGTTCGGTGGTTTCGATGCCTTTGAGCGTATTGAAACGTAGAGTGAAAGCGGTAATAACCGCCTCGGCATCGGCAAAGCTGCGGGCCTGCGCTAAATCTGCCTGTGCAGCGTCGTAAGCTTCGTTAGCCAGCTTGGCCAGACGTTTAGGCCAGGACGAGAACGGGCGTCCGAACTCGGTCGACCACCACTCAGGCTTTCGCAATTGGCTCACTGAAACATGGCCGGTCCACGGGCGGGTTTTAGCACGTGTTTTCATTTGCTGCCTCAGACGCTTACCCGTGAACTCTTCCACATTGTATGCGATAAAACGGTCAAGCAACGGCCACACGTTCAAGGACGGGAGGTCCTCCAGATCGGGCATGAAGCGCAGCTCCAGATTCGTTAACCGGGTTTGCCGGGCCAGCAAGTCTACGTCGCAGAAATTCCCCCACAAACTCAGCGAGTTTAGGTTCGGGAACCGGTCCAGACACTCTAGCGAGATGGGTTGTCCCAGCGGCGCGTTCTGCAGCGCCAGGCTCGTCACCTGGTGCAACTCACCCAGGTCGGGCATCAAGAAGGGGGTATCATTCTTACGTCTGCCGGTGCGCGGCGCTAGTGTCAGAGAAGCGGGCATATCGCCAGTGGCCGTGAAACGTGACAGATCACCGGACACGCTCAAACGGGAAGGCCTCCTCGGAAGTCTTAAGCTTAGGTGCCCTCCGGACGGACCCAATTCGATAGTCAAGCCATGCAAAATAGATGGGCCGGCATCCACCACCGTGTCTTCAGATAGGATCGGAGCCCACGTCATCTCTTCAATGGGGCGTTTCTGCGCCCAGTCAAAGAAGCCTGCGTCACCTCCTGTATAATGCAGAAATCGCGGCCAGGGCGAGCCCGCCGGCGTGGAAAAGGCATCGAATACGGTCCAATCGATAGGCGAATCGGGCGCGACGTGAAGGTCTGCCTTCTTCCCCAAATGCGACGGTCCAATAATTAGACTGCCCACACCTTTTTGTCTGACAAGAGTGTGACTGCTCGGACCGGTCAGGTCGAGGGGATAACGGCCATCTTCTTTAATCGAACCGGCGGGAGGACGAGCGTGGTCATCATTCGGCATTTCTATCATCCTTTCTTCTAAACCCTATCAAAACGTTTTAGGTTTCCGATGCCCCCATTGTATCACTTCTATCCAATTTTCCCCTATCCTTACTTAGGATACAGTTCAAACTCCGGTTAATTTTGACAAATAAAGTGAGAGAGTAGTAGATTTTATTTATACGAATTCTTTAATTTGGGTGAGCCTATGAGAAAAAAACTACAGATTTACATATCGTCTACTTACTACGATCTTATTGAGGAAAGACATACCGCTGTTGAAGCCGTGCTTCAAGCCGGTCATATCCCTGCCGGAATCGAGCAATTTTTCAAGGAAAGTCCGGTGAACATTAGGAAGAGATGGATTGACGAGTCCGATGTATATATCCTGATTCTCGGAGGATTCTATGGTTTAACGCTTCCTGATGAATCCAAGAGCTATACGCATTGGGAGTACGAGTATGCCGGAGAAACGGGCAAACCTAGATTTGCTTTTGTTGTTACGGATGAAGCATTAAGACAAAAGCCATACGACTTCGCGGCAATTGAATACTATCAGAAGTTTCAAGAGTTTAAGCAATCGGTCATGGAACAAATCCCTATCTATTATGTTGAAGATGTGCGGCACATTAAAATGGTCCTTCGTGATCAATTGCCGGTGTATGCAGCAAGAGACGATTTGTATGGCTGGGTTTCCGGCAAGGATGTCGCGGACGTTCACAAGCTAATGGAAGAGAATGCACGATTAAAGGCGGAGTTGGAGAAAAAGAAATGAGTACCCGCGTCCACGTTCACGATAGCGGCATTGACCTCGGGTGATGACGCGGTTTTCCGCCAACTCCATGCGAAGATTATTTCTCCATCGCGTCGATCGCACACTTCAACTCGACGTCTTGCCCGTCCATCACGCTTTCTTTGAATGTTTCTTCATTTAGGGGAATCTTGATATCGGGAACGACGCCCCCCACTCCGGTTTGGTCCGCGTCTCCCTGGACCTTCTTGTTCTGATCGAGCGACCTTCCATCGGGGAACCGGATGACGTAGCCTTCCGGCATCTTAATTTCGATCGGGCTGCTCAAGAGTCCGAACGAACCGGCCGTTGAGGTGAACCCTACGATTTTGACATTGGGTAAGCCTTTTAGAACAAGAGGCATCCCTTCTCCCGAGCTTCCGGTTCTGCTGTTGATCAAGATGGCCACTGTTCCGTCGAAATAAGGCTTTGCCGGCTTGACCCTGACGACTTCATTCCGGTTCAGTTCAAACTCCCCCGTGTATCTGTTGTAATAACTGACATATTCGTAGTGTTTCGTCTCCTTGACGAAGAAGCCGGCCAGATCGGCGGCAAGCTGATCGTCCCCGCCGGGATTGTTCCTCAAGTCGATAATCAAGCTTTTTACGTGCTTATCCTGGAACAATTTCAATAGATCCGCCAGGCTTTTTTCAGGTGCGGTACCGTTTGAATTAGGGAGAAAATGCTTGATTTGCACATATCCATAGCCGTTTCCAAGGACTTTTCCCTCAATGGGGGAAGCATCCAGATCGGCTTGGGCGAGTTTGGGTTTCGTCTTCTTCAACGTCTCGAATTGATCGTCATAAGCCGTCAGCTTCGTTCGGATAGGTTCGGACTCCCCCCAATTGCGGAATTCGACTTCTACTTCTTTGCCGATGGGCGCACGCGCCATAAATCGTCCCTGATTGAGCCTCTTCACCTCATCCGTAGCCACATTGTTCTCACTCCATGTCGTCTGGCCGAAAGCTTCCCTCCCCGTTTTTCCGTCCCAGGCGACGATTTCCGCACCTGGCTTCATTCCGCTCTTGGCCGCGGGGCTGTTCTCTAAAACCAGACTTACGAGAACTTTACTGTTATCCAACTGAACGGTGCTTAATCCAAAACCGCCGCCAACTTCCTTTTTAAACACCGGATTCCCATCGTACACATTATCGTTAACGATTTTGATATGTCCGTCCCGCAGAGAAAACAGATATTCTCTTAGCGTTTTATAATACAAATCGTCGGAGTCTTTGTCTTTCTCGGCCCTTTTGAAGATGGGCTCGTACTTGCTTCGGCGCTCATTCCAGTCGATTTTCTTCCATTCCCCAAACGGATATTCACGCGACAATCTTTCATTCATGGCGACGAACGCCTTGGAGTAGCCCATGCCGCTAAAATCGCTAACCGGGTTGTACCGCAATACTCCCGCGTTTGCTAACGCAAACACAACGGGAGCAGCTCCGCATACGCAGATTACGCTCCTAACGATCCTCAATGCTTTCTTCTTCGGAGCCGTCCAGGCTTTAGGCTTTAACAGTCTCCTAATTGTGCATAAAAACACAAGTAGCGTCAGCGACTCGATGATCAGAGCCAGAAGGGTCATGTCCCCGGACAGGACATTTGCAAGAGCCGCAAGCACACCCACACCGGGTAAAAAATCAAACCATCTGTAATATCTCTTGATAGGCACCGCGAAAACCGTCAATACGAATAAATTGATGATGCACATGATCAATTCATAAACCGTCAGCCATTTTACCGAATCGATCGTCCCGATAACGCTCATTTTCCGTCTCCTCCCATTCATTTTCTCCTAGCAGCCATTGTCGCGATACATGGAGAAGAGTATGGGAGAAATATGAACGGAGCGTGAACCGGCCGGTTACGATTTGTCAGGCGGAATGGCGGGCAGATGAACGACGACTTTCGTGCCTTGTCCGACTTTGCTTTCCATATGAATATCGCCTCCGTGAAGAGCGACAATTTTTTTGACGATAGCGAGTCCGAGGCCGCTGCCGCCGCTGCGGTTCCGGGACCGGTCCGTCTTGTAAAAACGCTCGAAAACGCGGCCCAGTTGTTCAGGTGCAATACCGATCCCGGAATCGGATAAAGTCACGGAATATCCGTCCAGGCGAGTCCTTAATTGAAAATGGATGATTCCGCCTTCCGGCGTAAACTTGATGCTGTTGCCGAGCAGGTTCGTCCATACTTGATCGAGCTGATCCTTATCGGCCGTTATTCCAGCAGCCTGAGGCAGATCCAGATCGATATCCAGGTTTTTCGCTGACCATAGAGGCTCGCAGCTTACGACAACCCGTCTGATTTGTTCGTCAAGATTAAACGTGGCATACTCCAGTGGATGGTGATTGGAATCGAGGGACGCGAGCTTGAGTAAATTATCGCTGAGCCTGGATAACCGGCCGCTTTCCGCCAAGATGATATCCAGATACTGAATGCGCTCCTCTTCGGCAATTGCATTCATGTCCTTCAGCGCTTTCGCAAAACCGGATATAGACGTTAACGGAGACTGAATCTCGTGCGACACATTCGAGACAAAGTCCTGGCGCATCTGCTCCAATTGCTTAAGATCAACCGCCATTTCGTTAAAGCTCCGAGCCAAATTTCCCAGCTCGTCCTTGCGCTTCACTCCCAATTCCACGTCGAAATCGCCCTTCGCAAGCCGTTTAGTCGCGGCAGTAAGCGTCTTGATCGGTTTTACAACATAGATCGCGGCTATGAGAATGCAGATGCTTCCCGTAACCAGAACTAATGAAAGGATGGCTAGCATCAAGTGAATGAGGGTCGACTCATTTTTGGATGAGGGCCGCAAAAATAAGGCATGACGCTCACCGCCGATTTGGAACGGCAGCCCGATGAACGTCTCCTTATCCTTGGAGGAAGATCGGTATATCTCGCCTTCCCTTACTTTCCGAATGGATTCCTGCGAAATTGCAAGATCGTCCGCGTCGGAGCTGTACTTGAAGGATTTCATGGTTCCAGAGCCGGTGTATAGTTGAACGGAGTAGGAGGACAGCTTCACCATGCTTTCCATGAACCGATCCACATTTGCCGGCCCCGTCTGTTCGTAGACGCGAATGATCTCCTCGCCCGCGGCTATCAGATCGTTTTGCCCGATTCGGTCTATTTTTTCCTCGAATAGGGCGAGCCCAGCCAAAACGGAGACAAGCAGGCCTATTCCCATAGCAGCCAAAAACGTTAGCACGACGCGGACGTATAGAGACCTCGTCATTTCTTCACCTCTAGCCGGTATCCGAGACTGCGGACCGTCTCGATGCGGAAATGCTCGGCATCCTCGGCGAAACGCTCCCTAATTCTCTTAATATGGACATCGACGGTCCGGTCGTCGCCTTTGTAGTCCATCCCCCAAATTTGCACGATTAGCTGTTCTCTGGTTAATATTTGTCCAGGGTGACAAGCCAGTTTGAACAGAAGTTCAAACTCTTTTAACGGCAATAGAAGCTCTTCGCCTTCGCGGATCACTTTGTGAGCCCGCCGATCCAGCACGATTCCGCCTAATTGAACGACCTGAGAGGAAACGATTCGATAACGCTTTAGCAGCGCTTTTACTCGCATCACAAGCTCCAAGGGATCGAAAGGCTTAGTCACATAGTCATCCGTGCCGAGCTGGAAGCCTTTCACCTTTTGCCCCGATTCTCCTTTGGCCGTTACCATAAGCAGCGGAATCTCCGGATAGAGGCGGCGAATCTCCCTGCATAATTCCCATCCGTCCATATGCGGCATCATAATATCGAGAATCACCGTCTCGACGGCCTGATTCTCCATGATGGAGAGCGCCTCGATCCCATTTGCCGCCTCGACAGTGTCAAGCCCTTCATTCCGCAAATACAAGGTGATGAGCTTGCGAATATGCGCGTCGTCGTCTGCGACAAGAATTCGGGTCATCTCCGGATGCTCCCCTTTCAATCATTCACTTTACTCCCACTTGTGTCACTGTTAACCGTAACATCCTAAACAGCGAAAGAGCCCCTATAACCTAGAGCTCTTTCAAAGTTATTTTATCAATCCAGCGTCCGGGAATAATCAACCATTTTAAGTTTCCTCCGTGGGCCGATTAAATCCTTTAACGATAAGCCAGACCGGTAACACGATTTCGAATATCGCTCCGGGAATATAGAGAACGTTTCCTAAATCTAGGCCGGCGATCGACAGAGAGCTGCTTACCAACAGTCCCGTATACCCAATCAGGCCGATGATGGACAATAATCGTGGAACCAACCTTGATCGAATGAGGATATAACAAAACAACAAACTGCCTAAACTCAGTACGATCATAGCCATGTCGAATAACAGGATATGAGCTTCCACCGCTAAGTTCCCCATCATTTGCAAGTATGAATCATCGGAGGTTCCAGCGGATATCGATTTCTTGCTTAACGCAAGAAGAACAAGCGGACCGAGTAAGCTCAAAATGAGCAATGTAGACTCCATAACCCGAGAAGCGAAGTACCCCATCGTAAACGTTTCGTGATGTTTTCGTAATATCGGGTGCAGTAACATGGCAATCCCCACAACTGCCACGGCATTGATCAGCTCCAAGAGCAATCCCGTAAACACGCTGGTTCGTTCGGAATACATACTGCTGAGTAAATCAGTCCGATGCAAAATAGGATCCAATATTCCGCTTCCAATCAGGAATGCAACCGTCGACAATAAAAATAACGCCCCTGCCGCTCTTTCAGACTTTCTCATGCCTTATCCCCTTTCTTGGCTAATTTATTTGCATTATAGCTTGAAGAGGAATCGGCTCTGTAGACACTTTAGTGTGGTTTAGGGGTGTTCATGAACAAGTTTAACTCGCGGGCGCGGGCGATCGCCTCCGTGCGTCGTTTCACGTGAAGCTTTTCGAAAATCCTTCGATTGTGACCTTTCACCGTATCCAAAGCTAAGAAGAGCTTCTCGGCAATTTCCCGATTGGAGAGTCCCTTGGCTATGAGCTCCAGCACTTCGATTTCGCGTTGGCTAAGCGGCTCAATCCGGTTGCCCTTCATTTCGTCCTCGAGGACGCGGTTCATGCGCTCCAGGCCCATTTGAGCTTCTTTAATTACAGGGTGCGGTAGATCACCGGCTAGCTTCAGGGCCGATCGGTAACGCTCTGCCGCCAGATCGGGCCGCCCTTCCGCTTCCCTGATTTGAGCGATTCCAATAATGGCCATTGCAGCCATTAGTTGATGATCAATCTTTCGGCAGTTCGTTATGACTTCGTTATAGGCTTCATAAGCCTCGGCATAATTTCCCCGTTGCTGGCAAGCAACGCCTAGCATCCAAGCGGATGCCGTCCGAGCAGGCAGGTTATCCGGACGCAGATAGGCAAGCGCTCGGCGTGACTGGGCTATAACATTGTCTATTCCGTTTGTTCCTTTAGTTCCTCTTACCTCCGCATTCCGTGAAGACCCAATCAATCCGACAAGCCCTTCGGTCTTGTCTTCGAGCACCGTGTCTTGCAAAGCCGCTTCGGCTGATTGAAGATTTGATTCGGCAAGGTCGTGATTATCGGTCAACATTAAGGACGCCAGTGTAGCACGGGTGGCCGCGATCCATCCGATTAGGTCTCTGGTACGGGCGTCTTGTTCCACGCCCTCCATGGCCGCCTCTGCCGCTCGGAGCTTGTGTTCAACCCCCGTCGGCTTGCCGGCAATCAATAGAGCGGAACCATAAAACACCCATAATTCGGGTCTGGCATCCAGTTCCTTGGCAGGCAACGACTCCAGCCAGTTGAGCGTCATTCTTGCAGCCCCTCGCAGATGCAAGGGCATCCCTCTGCCTTGAAGCAGACGCGAACTTCGTTCTATATCTTCAGCTTCTATGGCATGACGGAACGCCTCAAGCTCGAATCCGCTGCCTTCGTACCATATGCTCGCTCGTTTGTGCAGTTCTGCAATTTGGTTCGCGCCGTAATATTCCACAGACCGTCTGCGAAGGATATCCGCGAACAAATGATGATACCGATACCAACGCCGTTCTTTATCCAGGGGAATGACAAACAAATTTTTACGTTCAAGATCGAGTAACATTTCCTTACCGGCAACCTTAGGATTAAGTAACAGGGCATCGCATAACGGTCCGCAAAGCCGGTCGAGTTGAGAGGTCTGCAATAAAAAAGCCTGCATGTTTTCGGGCTGCCGCTGCAGAACTTCTTCTACCAGATAATCCAGTACGAAATGGTGGTTGCCTGTGAAAGACCGAAGGAGTTGATCGGCGTCATGATCTTCCTGTATGGAGATCGCAGCCAAGCGCAGACCCGCAGCCCATCCCTCGGTGAGTGATTGAAACTCGACTATGTGGTCTGTGGAGAGATTGAGGTCCATTACATGGTTGAAAAAAGCTTCGGCTTCCGAAAACGTAAATCTAATGTCGGCAGCGCGCAGCTCGGTTATTTGGTCCAGAACCCGCAACCGCGGCAAAGAAATTGCCGGGTCTTCGCGAGTCGTTATCACTAGGTGCATCTGTTTGGGAAGGTGGTTCAGCAGGAAGCGTAGAGCTTCGTCGACCTCTTTCGAACTCGCTGCATGATAGTCGTCAAGGACAAGGATGAAAGGAGAGGAAATAGCCGTGAGTTCACTAAGAAGAGCCGTCATAGCCAACTCGGTCGGTATCAATTGAAGTGATTGAAGTACGGAAAGCACGCCTTCTCCTATATTCTCAGATAGGGTCTGAAGAGCGGAGATCAAATAAGTCAAAAAACGCGTAAGTTCGTTGTCCCCTTGTTCAAGGGAAAGCCATGCGGCCGGCCGGTCGCAGTCAGCTATCCATTCACAAACTAAAGTCGTTTTGCCGTAGCCCGCAGGGGCAGAGATAAGGGTCAATTTTCGGTGCAGGCCCCTATTTAGCCTTTCGGTTAATCTTCGGCGCAGAACCGCTTTCGACCGAGGCGCAGGGACATATAACTTGGAGGCGATTATAGGAGTTAACATAGATCTATTATAACAACTCTCAGCACGGTATGCCCTTCCCCAAGAAAATTTGCGTCATTTATGTTACGGCTCAGCTTTACGAGTCCATCGAAAAATAAGAAAGGAGCCTATCGCGGCGCGACAGCTCCTAGCAATCCAAGTATACACTAATCAAAGACGGCCATAACGAAATTCGCTCGCGGCAGCACAGACATCATGTTTCTCCCGCCAGATAAGGCGGATGACTAACCAACCCGAGAGGCGGGTACAGTTCCCGCCTGGGGAACCGGGGCCGTTCTCATCCGAAGTCCGCGTGCATGGCGTCCGCGATGGTCAAGAAATCTTCACGGTCGATCTCGAAGTGGCCGGTACGGAACGGGTACCCCCAATTCCGCTTACCGCGGGTGATGCTAAGCCGGTCCAGCAAGTCTACAATCCTCGCCTCCCGGCATGGAACATACTCGATGTTCCGGCGGAAGGGTACGAACGTCGCGGACATCGCATACTCGTATACACGATCGTCCGCTACCCGCCCGATAGCGGTGAACGCTTGCAGCGGCTCCCCGCCTCCCATCTCGGTACGAGGAGAATAGTACACAAGCCAATCCCCCGGCTGCATCCTGCGCAGCGGCGCAGATTTGCCGTGACACATCTGGGCAAATCCGCCCTGTACCCCCCGCTGCACGTGCGATGCCGAGACGACGCCGATCCAATAGCGCTGCTTTCCACTTTTCGGGTCGGCATCCCCGTCACTCGGGAATGAACAGTCCCCTGGCAGGTCCTCCTTTGGGCCAGGAGTAGACGGACTCACCCGCTCCCTCTCCACGCCGCTTAGAATAGCGTCGACATTTCCGGTCTTTCCGGCACCTTGCCTGACCTCATACATGCGCTGCCCTCCAGGCGTCATCGAGACGCTTCCTCTGTAGCAAATGATGGCGATAGTGCATTTCGATCAGATGAAACCATTCGAGCACATTCAATCCGCCGAATCGCGGATGGACAACCGTATTTCGCACGAGCTCGAAAGCCGTATCCTTTCCCGGTTCCGATGTTGCTTGGGCAACCGGATCAAACGCCGCAGCCACCATCGGTTCGATCTCGGTCATCCGACGCACCATGTCGCGCAGCCCATTCACGAGCTGTTCCTTACCTTCCGGTTGAGGCGGTGTGTATTGAGGTGATGGGGGAACCTGGACGCGATCCGGCGGAAAGCTTCCCGCCCCGAACACTTCCTCCCCCTGCTTCGTCTTTCCCGTCGAAGAAACTGCCGGGCTGCCGTTCGGCGCGAGGCACAGCGCTACATTCCGCAAATGCATGAACTGTGCGGAATTGATCAAATGCACATGCATTTGACCGAGCGACCATTCGTCTTCCGCGGGCTTCCACAGCAGCTGCTCAAGTCCGACGCCGTCCAACTCCCCGATATAGCCGCTGACCGTTTCCTCAAACTTACGCAATATTTCTTTCGTATCCATTACCGATTCCAACTCCTTGTTACTTTAGTTGGTTCCAGCATACAACAAAGCTACTGACACCAGTCTGTCAGTAGCGTTCAAGTATCTTTTCAATTTCCTCAGCGCATTCGTTCCCGCAGCGATTCCCGCTCCAGTACCACACCGCTGCGCCCCGACCGAGCGTCCATTGATGCAGCACTTCTATCCGCCGGACGCGGAACGCTGCCAGCCGTCAAAAATTTGACTCTCGTGTTTGCTCTTCGTCAAGCTTAAGAAAAGAGTGGGACGTCAGCTTGTTCATGAAATCCCGGATGAACTCCAGCTGTTCCCCTGTATACTGGGCCATCAAGTGAACCCCAGCGGCCTGGATACGTTCATCCAGCCGCTCGTGCAGCTTATAGATCGTCTCTCCCTGCGGTGTAAGCACAAAATACAGTTCCTTTTTGTTGCCCGGAACAGTCTCGAACGCGAATCAAGCCCAGCACGCCCCGCTCTTCGGCATCGCAGTCGGCGTACCCATCCAGCAGCCGCCTGAGATTAAGCCCCGCCTTCCGCTAGAAGCCGCTTGCTTCCAAAATAGTTACCCATCCGAAAGCGATTTGCGGGAACGAATCGAAGCGTACGATCATAACATGAGACACTACTACCAAACCCGCAGCGAGAATAACCGCGACGCCGGCTGGTCGCGAAGTCACATCGACCTGCTCAAATTACAATTGCCGCTCAGCAGCATGACGGAGTATTTGCATGGCAAGGGCTTAAACGTAACTTGATGGGATATGGCATGAGGATTGTGGGGGAAGAGCAAAAAAAAAGGCACCCAAGCGGGTGCCTTCTTGTATGCATCTATAATCGTTGCTTCATGCCGGGCAGCCTTTTTAATTTGCCATCAGCATAATCTATTTGTCCATTGCATCTTTTCTGTGCGTTTCCACTGAATGATTCGTACCGTATAACTCATTTAAATGCTCGACATGAGCTACTCCCCAATCGTTTAACGCCTGCAAAATGGTTGCCATACCCTTACCGTATTCGGTGATGGAGTATTCCACCTTGGGGGGAATTTGGCGATAGATCTCACGGTGAACAATATCGTGATACTCCAATTCCCGTAATTGTTGGGTCAGCATTTTTTTAGTTATATCCGGAATCGCTTTTTGAAGTTCGCTAAATCTCATGGTTCCGTTTGAAAAAAGGCGAAGCAGAATAACCGGCTTCCATTTCCCAACAAGGATCTCCAACGCCGTCTCGAATTTACAAAAGGTAGACATGAATATACCCTCCACTTCTTTACTCGCCCTAGGTTTCTTTTTGTATACTACGTTTATTTTAAGTAACTACTTCCTAAAGAAATTTCTATAGATTATTATGCACCTAGAGCTCAATAGACACAAGAGGAGGCGACTGAAGAAATAACAGGATGGATGATCGTTAGTTAGGTTGGGATATCAATAGATGAAAGTGGTAAGGAGTTGGCATCATTCATGAATGTCGTTTTATGGATCGTACAAGGAATATTAGCAGTAGGATTTATTTATTCCGGTTGGTTGAAGGCGTTTCAGTATGAAGCGGCAAAAGCGTCTTGGACATGGGTGAGTGATGTTCCAAAAGCTCTCGTTTTCTTTATCGGTTTAGCGGAATTGCTTGGAGTAATAGGTTTAATTTTGCCTCAAGCCACAAAAATCGTCCCTGTTTTGACGCCGACTGCCGCGGCCGGACTTGCTGCAATCGTTCTCTTCGGTGCCATATTCCATATTATGCGAGGCGAATATAGGCAAATTGGCGTGAACCTCATTTTCTTAGCGTTTGCCCTATTTGTTGCGATTGGCCGTTTAAAGTAGATGTAGCCGTAACTCGATAAATGCGGAGAAAATCGAAAGCAGCGGCAGCCATGGACCGGAAAATTACGTCCTAGATTGCCGCTGCTTTAACACTCATTATGAACGTGTGTGTACGCCCATTCATTTATTCTTTAACGCCTCGGCAAGTTCATATAAAGCATGGAATTGTTTAATTCGATAGCTCCGCCCCTCCTTTTGCAAGTAATCATTTTCACAAAATTTTGTGAGGACATGCAATAAGTGCCGATAAGATACACCTAAATAATCACAAACCGTTACATGCTTCTCCTTATAAATCCCTTCATCGGCAGTTTGCAAAATAAAATCCGCGAGCCGGTTTTCAAGCGGGAAAGCTTGGCTTTGTGAATACTTTGCTGCCATAAATGTAGCTTTTACACTTAAAAATTTGGTCAGTTCCCGCAGAAATTTTGCATCATCCAGCAGCTGTGTACGGTATCGGTGAACCGGAAGCGCGAAACAAATGGTTTTCGTTAATGCTTGAATCCCTTTGGTATAATACACATCATTGATTAATTCCATTTCCCCAATAAAATCATTAGCATTAATAAAATTAATTAGAGATACTTTCCCGTTTTGATGACTTACATATATTTTCGCCTTTCCTTCTATTACATAGAATAAAAAGACAGGCCTCATGCCCTCTCTAATAATCCATTCATCCCGCTGATATTCGTGCACTTCCATAAACTCTTCAACTGGAAAAGAAAATAAAGAGGCTATTGAGTTCTTCTCCAGATATAATCTTTTTTTCTCACCTTTGTAAACTTCCATATTTCACCCCCAAAATACGAGATATCTCCTATTATCCTTATTTCACACGATGATATCATACACTTAACGAGGAGGATAATAATGAACGCACACCGCTGGATGAGTACACGTTTCTTTAGTTTTTTTATGACATGGGGCGTTTTCCTGCCATTTTGGTCAGGGTGGATGATTTATACAAAAGGAATTACCGTCTCGCAAGCCAGCTTGATTATGAGCTTCGGCTTAATTGCAAGAGGCCTGTCCACCTTATTCGCATTTCCTTATTTATCAGCAAGGCTTAGCAGTAAAGTCCTATTAAATGTGGCCGGAATCGGTGCACTGGCTGCCATTCTATGTTATATTCCGGTAAGCTCTTTTACCGGTTTACTCCTAGTAACGATCCTGTTCCACCTATTTTACCCCATTCTGATGCCTGCTTTAGATAGTACGGCCAGTGTCCTTGTGCAAAGCAAACAATTAAGACACTATGGAAGAAGTCGTCAATGGGGTTCCATTGGGTTTGTCTCCATCGGCATGATTCTAACCCTTTTTACGGGGAGATTTGGAGACGAAGTGATTTATTGGGCGTTATTGCTTGGACTCCTTGTGTTTGTATGTCTCAGTTTTATGAGGGCACCTGATCGTTTAACTGAAAAGCCGCAAATCGGCCCAACCAAAAAAGCAGGCATGCTGCATTTATTCCGTATTAAACACTTTGGCTTGGTCCTACTGATTGTTATTCTGCTTCAGGCAGCCCATGCCGCTTATTACAATTACGGCTATATTTTTCTGCAGCATATCCATGCTCCAGTCTACCTGATTGGTCTCATTATTAATATTTCGGTAATTGCCGAAATCATCTTTTTCTCTATTGCAGATAAAAGTTTTAACAAATTCTCGGTAGGCTCTTTACTGACCCTATCAGCCATCGGTTCTTCCGTTCGTTGGATCTTAGTGTTTGCTTTTCCAAATGTAATTATGTTCAGTCTCGCGCAGACTTTACATGCATTCTCGTTTGCCATGGGGCATTATGCCTTTATGAAATATTTGATCAAACACATTCCACAAGATCAGATACCGAAAGCACAAGGCATATATTCAGCGCTTGCCCTTAGCTGGAGCACGGCAGTGTTTACAATCTTCGGGGGCTATTTATACGAGATTGAACCTAGATATGCCTTTATCGGGATGCTTGTTTGCACCGTGCCGGCGATGCTGATTGCACTTGTATATCAAAAGCTTGAACGTAGAAAAACAGCTTTACTACCTAGTTGAAGCATATAAGCTTCACTCTTTATTCGCCCAAACGCTTCTCCATCTTCTTCTTCAGCGCAAAAAAGGCAGCCGATCTTTATTCATCCTGATCGGCTGCCTTTAAATTAAGCTGTTATTATCGTTGCCTAGCCATTCTCAATGAGGTTGAGGCCATGTTTGCGCCGAGGTGCTTCGATGATGATATCGAGCAAATGGCAACGACATTTTCTACGCTCCGTTACTGCTGACCTTTCGACTGTTCCATCAAATAAAACATATAATCGGTCGGAACCCCGCCATAGCCCTGCTGCCTCAGCATCGCGGTCACATTGCCTCGGTGATATGTCCCGTGGTTGACCACATGCCGCAGAATATCGGAGAAGTACGTATCGAAACGGCCGTAACTCGGATGTTCGATTGTCATCGCCTTGTCCGCGTCAGGCGTCCGCCTCAGCAAATCGCGAAACTGTTCGGCAACGCCGGCGAACAGCCCCCGCATTTGGTCAACCGTTAAGCCTTGCGCCTCCTCCCTCCAACCCGGGATCTTTGGAAAAATGCCCTCGTTAGGCACCTCCGCGAGCACGGACATATAGAGCTGTTCGAACACGTACATATGCCCAAACGTTTGTGATACGGACGAGAACACACTCGTCACTTCCGCATGAAACGCCTCCTTCGGAAGTTGCTCCAGATGGGCGAACAATTGTTCATTTGCCCAAACATGATATTCGTACAATTGATGAGGGTTTTGAAGCATGGATAATCACCTATTCCTTTCTTTATTGTCTTCGTATGACGCCAGCATAAGGTTTTGGTTTCCTCCTTCATGATTGGATTCGTGTTCTATATCTTAATAATAAACAACTACACTGACAGTTACCGTCAGTGTAGTTTAATCGGTTCCGATATCGTAATGTTGTGCGATTGCCGATGCCATCTCCTGGACCCGACGCTTCAGCGCAAGCGGCTCCCGAATGTGAATAGCCGTGCCGAACGTCATCAGATACATCGGAAGGTACTTGTTCATCGTTGGGACATCGAGCAGAAACCGCGCCTCCCGATCGGTTCGTTCCGTCAAATAATGGCGCATATGCCAGTGGCCGCAAACCGCGTTCAGTGTGTCGGGCTCGCCCTCGATGCGAATGACCGTCAGCGGTCCGTCCGCCTCCCGTCCCCGCGCGGACTGGTCGCGGAAATAAGCGGACGCGGAGAAACGCTCCGGTTTTTCAAACCGTGCTTCGGTCGGCTCCAATCGCGCGATGCGATCCACGCGAAACGTCCGCACTGCCTGCGACCGATGACAGAACGCGACAGCGTACCATTCGTTTCGGTCGTAAGCGAGTCCGTACGGATCGACTTCACGTTCATCGGCCTGCTCCGCATTCGCTTTGCGATAAACGATACGCACCGTTCGCCCGTCATTAACCGCCTGCTCCAGGTCCCTGAGCAGCGGAACAACGGAAGGCGGACGCGCCGGAGAAATCACATCCAAGCCTCCCATCCCGCGAGACAGATCATCGCGCTGCTCTTCGTGCAGCCCGTTCTCCACCTTCTTCAGCGCGCTTTCCAGCTCCTCCGTATACGGATAACCAGCGCTTTGCGCAAACTTATACGCGTCCACAAGCGCTTTCAGCTCTACAGAGTTGAAGAATAAGGGTGCCTCCTGGAAGCTTTCTAGAATACGGATGCCGCCGTCATGGCCTGATTCCGCGACGACCGGCACGCCGCTGGCACATAACGCGTCGATATACCGGTACACGGTGCGGACGCTAATCTCCAAACTGTCTGCGATCTGTGCAGCAGTGAGCTTCCTTCCGGATCGCAGCATCCAAATCATGGATAGCATGTTATCCCATTTTGCCACTGGGAACACCCTCTTTTACTTATGAAATGAGACTGATTTTAGTGGTTTGCACAATGATGTATCGGGCCGTAACTACAATAGTCCCCGTGCTTTCCCAATCATATTTTCCGCTGCCGCTTATGGAAATAACTCCTCAGTTAGTGAAACTGAGCATCTTGTCCCAACAGTCAATTTAACTCTGCTATTATCCGATGCAATATATTTTTGCTATCTTCATCCTTGGGTCGAGGTTTCCTACCAATTTGTTTGTAAACCTCCTTTTCTTCCAAGAGCTGCCTTGGGCTTAAGACATGAGCCGAGATTCCGTTTAACATAAGGTTTTGCGGTAACAACGAATCATGTCGCCATACCCACTCCGGTAAGTCATTCATAATAATACTTCCATCATGGGTACTGGTTATGTAGCCAAATGTAATGTCTACGTCACCCTTATGAAAATCGGACTGTCTCCCACAAAACTGCTCTTTCACGGGAGTCTGTTCATATCCAGCTTCGGCAAGAGCGCATTCTAACTGCTCTCTGTTTTGTATCCATGTTATCAAGTCAATATCGTCATGTGGACGAGTGACCTTCCCGAGTAAAAAATCGATTGCCCATCCACCACGCAACCAGAATTTACATTCAATTGTTGCGCAAATTGTACAGATTTCACTCAACACTTTTAATTGTGACTCTGTTTGATGTTCAAACATTGGATCCCTCATGATAAACCTCTTTTACAAATGATAACCAATTAAACAACTTTATTATCTCTATACAAACACAGGAAATATTAGTTCATAGACTCTGCCGAAATCGTCTCACACCCGTTGAATACCGCAAATTTTTGGAAACAACTGTTCAAGGCTGACCGCAATTGCGCTGTTTGCTTTACACCGTACTCGTACCAGATGTTTTTAACAACGAGCGTTCCGGTTTTTCGCTCCACGATTATTTCGGCTCGCCCAATGAAGCTCTCTCCATATAATAGAGGCAGCACATAATAGCCGAATTTTCGTTTGACTGCAGGCGTGTAAATCTCCCAGGTGTAATCGAAGCCAAACAATTCGTTGATAAGTTTTCTGTCCCACATTAAATTATCCAGAGGGGCAATAAGCTCGCAACGCAATTTCGGCTCCTGATTTTGCAGAACGGCTTCAATGAGCGGTAAATCCTCCGCGAGGCAGTACAGCATATCCTTCGTTTGTTCCACGGCAACAGCAACAATGCGACCTTCATGCAATAGCTGGCGAAAAACCTCGTTGCGCTGTGCCGCTTTCAACCCCCATATATTCAGCCATGCATCTGACGCACGATTCCATAAGAGACCAACAGAGCCGATTCGACGTAGTACCCGCCACTTGTGATGCTCAAGCTCGTCCTCCAGCGGCTCCGATGCATTCAGCAGATTTGGCTGTATGTACTTCTTGGCTATATCGTAGTATTTACGCGTTCCTTTTTTATGATGAATAATCAACTCACCCGTCGAATACATCTGTTCCAGCACCGATCGAGATGAATTGGTTCCACTGCTCCAGTGGATGGCCGATCGCCAAGAGAAATCTCCATCCAATTTTAAATCATCCGAACTTAGTGCTCCGTGATCTTGGATATGAGCCCGTACTTGCGCCGTCAACGCTTCCATTTCGGGATAGCGTTTGGCATGCTGACGGGCGGCTTGCCTGTATCGCTCAAAATACGGCCAGTCCTCGACAGAGATAATGGCCAGGTTCTTATCGGGATAATCGACAAGGCTTCTATCCTCATACAGCAACTCGGCAAGCATTCCCTTGGTAAATCCTTTGATTCGCGACTGTAGCACCAATTCGGCGTTTTTCCCGCAAACATCGATGGGGTCGTATTGAATGCAGCCGACCTGCCGAGCAAAGTCCAATACGCCCTGCTTCCCACTAAATTTATATTCGCCCAGAAGTCCATGCTTCCACAACAGAAATTGCCGTGCCTGGCGGTTTGTTAATTGGATCATGTTCGCACCTGCCTCTAGTTTAGTACAGTATAAAAACGAAGGCGTGAAGGTGAATTGGTTCACGTACTCGCTGAGGGTGTTTCTTGTACTTATATTGGCTGGCTGGGTCGAATGCAATACGGAACTCTATTCGTTATTGCATTTCTTTTGTTGGACCCATCACAGGCGGTACTGGTAAGCCTGCTTGACGTAATAGCACCATCATTTGGCCGCGGTGATGTGTTTGGTGGTCAATTAAAAAACGTAATAATGCCCCTTTTGTTGCAAGACTTCCTATGCCTGTTTCTGTTAGCATGTCCTCATTTGATAGCTTGGCTCCCTCTTCCTTGACCGCCTCTGCTGCTTTTTCGTAAGCTGCTACAATTTCTCTTGCTGTCGCTGGAACTGGTTCATCTTGTCCAATCATGGGTACGGTTAAACCTGCTAAATGACCGAAATAACCTATTGTTTCTACCAAGTGCCAGCCTAACCAACCTAGTGTACTATGTCCTTCCAAAATACTTTGTTCTAATTTGTCATCTGTGACAGCTTGTAATACTTGTAATGTCTTTTTCTCAGCCACTGCCCATTCCTTTAAAAAATCATCCACTTGTCGATACATCCAAACTCCTCCTCTTTCATTCATGTCACTTTTATCATACAAAGTATTTGCTCAAAAGAAAAGGAAAATACAAACATTTGTTCTCACCAAAACAAATCCACCCACCGCATTTTACGTGGCCGCTTATCACACTTCCGAACGAATCAGGTAGAACAAAAATTCCAACTTATCCCTAATGGCCACGGTATTTCCTGTGTAAGTGATTTCTGTCTCCAGATACCCTTTCTCAAGGCCGCCTAATTTCTACCAAGAATTTGCGTCACTTATGGTAAGGTCCACCGTATCGCCTATAGAGCGAAAATGAACAGCGCCCTGGGGGCGCTGTTCACAGACAATAAAGGATTCCTTTTTATAAAAACCGAGCTGTGTTCGCCAACGTCGACATCGTCTCCATCACTCGATAAAACGAAGCGGCATCCTTCGCTATGTATGATACGACCGTGCTGTTCGGTTGCGGAGTCGTTCCGGGTATGCCCAAAGCCAATTCGGCCTGGCCGCTATGAAAAAATTCGATGCTCACTTCCGCGGGCAATGCGACCTTAAGCGGGGTGAAATCCGCGAGGCGCCCCATAGCTTCTGTCGTTCTCTCCGCGAGTTCTTTCCGGCTTTGCTCCAAAGATAAGCAACGCGCCGCGGTTCTCGATAACGTGTGCTTTACAATTGCCGTAACCACATCCGGCACGAGGAGCTTCGTTTCTTCGGCAGCTCTATCGTCACCGGCGACCAGAGCCAGCGGTACGCCCAGCATACCTGCATAAATCGCGTTGAACCCGATTTCTCCGACATCTATTCCGTTAACCGTCATATTCTTGAACCAGTACGCATGGCTTAATACGCCTGGGGTTCCATGCCGGGCATGATAGCCCACGAAAAAGACGGCCGAGAAATTGGCGTCCAGACCGGACATCATATAATGCTCTCTTGGGAAGCCCGAGATCAATGTCGCTGCGGCATGCAGGCGACTTAGCCGGAGATTGTTCCCTGAACCGTGGCTGTCGGCGACGACGATTTCGGTTGCTCCGCTTTCCCATGCGGCTTCGATTACCGCATTGACGTCGTGTTCCATCAACGAGCGTCCGTATTCGTAATTCGGCTCGCCTGGCTGGAGAAAGTCCGGGTTCGTAACCCCCGATATCCCCTCCATATCAACAGAAATGTATATTCTCATCTCTTTACCCAATCATGCATGCCGCATGTCCCAGCGTGCCTTCTACGTCGTTGCCCTCCTTGCGCCAGTACTCAATGCCTCCGAGCATCTCTTTCACTTGGAAGCCGAGGGCGGATAAGCGTGCCGCGCCTTTGGTACCTCCGTTGCAAGCCGGTCCCCAGCAATAGACGACAATGAGTTGCTCTTTGGAGAAAGTGGCGGTCGTCTCCGCGCTGATCTGGTTAGAAGGGAGGCTAATCGCGCCTGGTACATGGCATTCTCCGTAGGCAAGGGCACTGCGAACGTCGATGAGCAGGAAGTCGGCGATGCCGTTCTTCATGTCATAGCACACGTCCGAAACATCCGTTTCCACGGACAGCTTGTTTACAAAATGGCGATGCGTGTGCTCGGGAAGAGCGGCTGGCGTTTCGAGAACTAGAGAGCGAATGGTTGTCATTAGAATTACCTCCAAATAGGGATGTTATTGCCTTGACATCACTATAGCACGGCCACTTCTAATGGAGTTATCGATAGAATTCAATGGATACTATCAATCATTTTGATAATTCATGCCACCGAGGAGCTCGATAAATCCGACGAACGCATTCGACTTCCATTTTTTCTTCGGATAGATTAGTTGCGTGTAAAATTGGCATCCCGGATCGACGAAAGGAATACGGATCATTTGTTCATTCCGTATCTCTGCCGCTACCGCGATCCGTGGCAACAAAGCGATTCCCAAACCATTAATTACGCACTGCTTAATAGCCTCCAAATTGCCGAATTCGTAGGCGAGACGATAACTAATCCGGTTTTCCTTTAACATCCGAAGAAGCATCGCTCTATACGTGCAACCGTCTTCCGTCAGAATCAAGGACTCACTTTCGAGATCCCCAACACGAATTTCATTTTGTCCCGCCAACTTATGGTCCGGACAGACGATGATGTCCAAAGGTTCTTCCCTCAGAACGTGGATACCTAATTCCTCGTCCGCGAACGGCAGATCCAGAATAATGCCGAAGTCCAGTTCCCCTTCTTTGACCGCTTGGATAATCTCAGGTTCGTTCCCCGGCTGAATCATGACATTAACGTCCGGGAAATTCCTTCGATACGCACCAAGATACGGTGGAAGATAATAAGCCGCCAACGTCTCGATCGTTCCGATGGAGAGCGTTCCTTTGGATTGCCGGGACACGGCTTCTTTCGACTCTTCGTGGATTCTATGAATCTCGTTGGCGTATTGCAGAAGTGTCTCTCCGGCCAGTGTAAGCTTCATGTTCCGTCCAAAGCGCTCCATGAGAACCGCGCCATAAGACTCTTCAAGTCTCTGAATCTGCGTCGTGACGCTGGATTGAGCATATCCTAAAGCTTCCGCGGCGTGCGTATAGTTCCCCCGTTTCGCCACTTCGCGAAACGTTTTTAAGTAGGTGAGCTCCACAGGCTCCTCCTTTCAAATCCTCCGTAACGGCTAGTCGCAACAATGGCCACCAATTAATCCCGCTTCTCATTAATTATACTTGATAAGCCCCCCAACCCTCTAATTTCCCATCTTTACCTCATGCAGCTTTAAGATAAAGCCAGCTGCCGCGATAAGGAAGGACACCATCAAAAAAAGTAAGCCCAAGCACTCTATGCTCAGCTGCAAAGAAGGCCGCCGAAGTAATCGGGGACCTTAAACAGTTGGAGCATTGCTGCCTTAGTCAAAAAGGCGGAGTAGAAACTGCTATTAGCAGCGTTTCGCCTCCCCAGATATTCTTATAACTATGGGGGATTCTGGCATCATAATAGATGCTGTCCCCTTCTTCAAGCGTATAACGTTCATTGCCAAGCACAAACTCCAATCGCCCGGAGTGAACAAATAGAAATTCCTCGCCATCGCTATGGCCGACTCGGCTGTCGCCGTAAGCCGCTCCTTCGACAGCTCCTTGAAATCCAATTGATTAACGTATCCGTACTTCTTTTCGTAATCGTTTCTTGTTATTGTGTAATAATAATTGATATCTCATAAGCCGCCGTTACAAAAATGTTAGTCTTTAACATGGCCTTTCAAGGCAACCCCATATTTTTCCGAACCCCTGCGGGAGGCTATATTGTTTACAAAATGTTCGCTTCAACCCATTAAGTCCTACTTCGAAACATATGATTTACGGCTATTACAGCTTCTGTCTATCTACTTGACAGTCATCACCAGTTTGAGTGGTCCAAATCTCCTTCTTCTTATAACCCTTTCCTATGAGAAAAGGAGCAATACGATTAAAGAACTCAATAAAAATAATCGAAATAATGAAAACCATAAACACTGCAAATATTACTAAGGAAAGGCCTTCAAAATAAAAGTTAAACTTCCCAGAAAACCATTCGAAAAACTTCACATTCATAAGGAAACTAATAATTAATCCATGAAGACCGAAAACGATTAATGAATTTTTTCCAAAATAGGAGATCATCTTACTTTGTTCCAATCTTTTAGAGAGATACATATAAAAGATGAGACTTGCGATTACAGCTGCATAAAAACCAATATAGTTTTGGCCGTAATAGTTTGAAGCCATGCCAGGACGGCCGTTTAATAAGAACAATGTAAATCCTACTATAGCGGCTGAATAAGCCACAAATGGTTTGTCCAAATGGAAGAAATCAACCATTGTTTTTCCGAAGTTCCTAAACATGTAACCTAACAACATAATCGACGCGGCGTTGATTGATGCTAATGCACTCCAAGGAACCTCACCCGGGTACAGTTTGCTGGTTATGGCTCCAATAACGGATAATAAGATCCAAATGTATAAAAGATAGAAAGATTTGTCTTTACTATATTTTAACAGGAAATATAGTATAACGTGAGCCAAAAAAAGACAGGGCAGAAACCAAAGTGACATGTTCATTATACCAAGACTAGTGCCATTTCCATATAAAAAGGCTTTGATGACAACAGGGGCACTCAACATACCAACGATGCCTTTCCAGTACATCCACATAAAATATAACCATGAAACAAAATATAACGAAGCATATGGAACGAGGATTCCCTTCACTTTCGACCAAAAGAACGACCAAAACGAATCGAATTTACGATAATTAATTGTAAAACCTGCCGCAAAGAAAAAGAGAGGCATGTGAAATGAATACAAATATGAGATCATAAGGCTGGAGTCGATTTGTTTATCACCAGCAAATCCATACGGAATCAAGTGGGAGAACACAAGAAAAAATATCCCAAACCCCTTAAACGTATCTAACCATAGAATCCTTCCATTACCTTCGTATTTTGACACTAACATACACCCCTGATATTATTTTTTTTTACTTATTTTTACATCTTTTTATTTATTTGTTAATTTCTTTGATAATAAGCAATCTTTTAGGCTCAAAACGAATTACTATTCATCATAGTAACACACCATGGAAAAAAGCGGGCAATTTTCTAGTCACAAAGTATTTCTCCCTTAAACTCATGCTCTCGGAGCTGTGTAATTCTTTTATATCTACACTTGCCCATACTCCCTTTCCATACCACATCCCAATTTTTCGCCGTCACTTATGGTAAGGTTCAGCTTAACGGGACTATCGTCGAAAAATGAGCAACGATTTGGCCGCCGTACGTATATGGCCAACCTTTCAAAGGGGCATAATCAAACCTACATAACATGAACGAAAGGCCACCAAAGTAAAATGGTGGCCTGAACGAACTTGGTTCGACTATCGTTTTCCTTTAACTTAATGATGTCAACTCCTTAATTCCCCTAACTCCTTGCACGATCTTCTCCTTGAGAAACTCAGGTAGCACATAGACGACCGGTGCTGAAGGAATGTCGAATTTCAGATGGGAATGAGGAATTTCCGTAAGCAAAGTACCTGCCGGATTATCTTGCCTGTCACGAATCACGTTCCAGAATATTCTCGATTTATTATCTTCCGTGCCCCATTTCTCGAGGCCGCCGGAGTAATCGGCGGCCTTAAACAGTTGGAGCATTGCTGACTTAGTCAAAAGGTAGGCGGAGTAGCAACTATTCTTTGTCAAAATAATCTTCCGGCAAATTTAATTCCTTCAAACAACCTATAAATTTTTCCCTGAAATTAGTTTGGCTTTTATATTCCGGCCACTCATCCTTATAATAAGGCAACAACTTCTCATGTGGGATAATGCCCCAATATTGAATAGTGTTTTTCACAACCTCCTTGCCGCCACCCATGAACATCTGTTCAATGATCTCCCAACTTTCCGACTTGTCATTGCAACTGCGTGTGGCATAGATTGCGGCTGTTTGTATATTCGGGTCGGTATGGCACAAAAAGGGCGCAAAGTTTTCGAGTGTAATCGCGCCGGAGGATTCCAAAACATACCCCACATGACGTAACGTTTCGGGGTCTTGAACCCTGTCGAGTCTTTGCACTATCACTTTTATAAATTCCGATAAATCAACAGATTTACCATACCAGTTCAGAATCTGTAAAGCGTGTAATAAGTCCTCATTTCTATCGGAATGCAACAGCTCCAGAAGATAGTCTCTTCCCGCGTCAACAGAGGTTTTGCAGATTAGCTGAATGGCTGTGATGCGATCTTTTTGTCCTTGATCAGCAACGTTTTTTAAAAAATCAATGGTTGGCTGCGAGATCTTCTTAAACTTGAACATTCCCTCAAGCGCTTTTGTTTTGATTTCTTCGTTTGGGGCGTTTTGATAAACCTGTATCAACGCATTTTCATCGCCCGGCATTCTACTCCCAAACCACCCTATGTCATAATCCAGAATAATTTCGTCCAACCAGCGCTCATACCAGTCCAGAAAGTTATCTTCATAGACAAAGAAAAAGGGACAATCCGGATAAAAATCTGCAGTGTAAACGACTTTCCCCCTGTTTTCCCCTTCAAGTACGAGATACATATCGTATTCGCAGCCTTGTGTGCCAATGCACAACATGCCGCCCATCACCCTATCACGGGCCGCGTCGTATTCCAGGTCGGAGATGTCCTCATCATTGATCAACGGCTCGGTCAAATGGTTCCATTCTTCTTTTGTCATTCCGGGGCGCAGAACGCATTTTGAGGAGAGTGCATGACTATCGGTATAGGAAGTTGCCTTTTCAATCGAATAAATCCCGTAATACGGCCCGGCACCTCCATTTCCGACTTTCGTTAAAAACTGCGCATAAGGCTCCGGGAGTGTGACCTGATTCTTTGCTTGCCAGTCCGTAAGCTCTTTTGCCGGAAGCTTTTCACCAACCTTGTATTGGTGTGAGGATGCTCCAAACACCAAAAAAGCCGTATCTTTGCGCATGGCTTTTTCGAGTTTGTATCTTATTCGATCAAGCTGCGTTTCTTTCTTCCAAAACAACATATTGAATCCCCCCTGTTGAATTATAGCCGGGCTTCCTTCGTTTGCTTGTCCAGCAATTTCAGCAGATGTGGAAATCGATATTCCCCGTACATACTCTGTATATGCTCGGCAGCGACTGCTAGCTCCATTCCGATGGAGGTTATATACAAAGGCTTCGAGCTGTTGCCTCGATAAATCTTTTTGACAAAAGCCTCATTGTCGTGAAAAGCACTTTTTGCAACACCGATCACTGGAATTTTCCCTGAAAAATCTGTATAAACATAATGTCCGAGCCCCGGCTTTTTCTCATTGTTTAAGTACACATAGCCATCCACAACAATGGTATGTATTTGGTTTAGATCAGTAAGTTTCAACAGTTCCCGTATGCAAGGGAGCTCTCGTTTATAGAAAAAACCCGGTTCGTATTCGAGAGGGTTTTCCGTATAAGACATGATGACGTCCAGTGGTTTGGAATCTTCCCAGCTTTGAAAAATAACCCCCACTGATTTCGCTTGATTTTCCTCATAATACACATCGACAGCGATGATCATTAATAGCGATTCCTTCCTTTAAGCTCATTTTAAGCTGTAGATTATTTCCATTATATCACAAGGTGAAGCCTGATTTTTTTTGCGCTCTGTGAGAAAGGTTTACGGCCGGAATTCGTCATACATAAATGAACGAACCATAAGGACCCTTGCTGCGCAGCAAATCTTTTGGGATAGGAGGGTGAACATGCAGGATGACAAACAATTGATAGAACAGATTCTGCAAGGAAATAAACAAGCGTTCGGACAGATTATCGACAGGTACAAAGCAAGAGTGTTTGCCCTCCTCCAGCGGATGCTCGGGAATTCGCCGGATGTTCAGGATATAGCTCAAGAGGTTTTCATTAAAGCTTATAACCATTTACGCGATTATAAGCCGGAGCATAGCTTCTCGGCATGGCTTTATCGGATTGCCGCCAACCGATGCATCGACGAGCTTCGCAAGCGCAAACGCACTCCTCTGATGACCGGGATGGACTTCGACCCCGTCCAAACCGTTACGCCGGAGAGCGTTTTTCTGGAGAAAGAAAGGCAGCAGGCTCTGGAGTCGCATCTTATGGACCTGGACCCTAATTACCGCGACGTGTTGGTCATGCGGTATATTCAATTTCTAAGCTACCAGGAAATCGGGGAGCACCTTTGTATCCCGGTCAGCACTGTGCAGATGCGATTGTATCGCGCCCGCAAAAAATTGCGAGAGAGTTTGAAAGATCCCGAAGCGAAGGGAGCGTTTCTCTATGAAGTGCATGAAATCTAACCAGTTGATCGCCTACATGGAAAACCGACTTTCCCCTTTGGAGAGCATCTGGCTGGAGGAACATCTCGAAACCTGCAGCGAATGCCGCCGTCAATTGGGGCTTTATATGGATACTTGGGATTCGTTTGATGCCGCAATGAGCGAAGCGGATGTGCCGCCGGATTTCACCGAGCAAATTCTGGATAAAGTCACACCCTATGTCCCGGCCGCCGAACCTGCTGCGGAAGACGTAAAGGCTAACACCGCCTTTACGAAGGACTGGAAAAAAAGGAGTGTAGCTATAGTGAAAAAAATAACGATTACCGTTGCCAGCCTGGCCATAGCCGTATCGCTGGGAACTTTCGTATCACCGACCTTCGCCGATTATGTGAAGAGCTTTTTCAATAATACAGAGAAAGTGGATCAGGGCATGATTGACGCCGTACAGCAAGGCTTCGTTCACCCGCTGGATTTAAAAACGGCCGATCAGGGCATTACTCTGGAAGTCAAAGAGTTTATGGCCGATCCGGTGCGTATTGCCGTTATCGCCGAAGCCAAAGGTCCCGACGGACAGTACATCGATCCCGACGATATGAGAATGTATGTGAATTTTGTTATTAAAGATAAATCGGGCGTTCCGGTACTGGGTCCGATGGGAGGCGGCTGGACCACCAGCAAAGACAATCATTCTCTGATGGTCCAGCAGGAGCTTACGGAAGCCATCAGTAGCGGCATAGAAATCCCCGATGATTTGATCGCCGAGATTCGTTGGACAAAAATCGGCAGCACGAGCGGTAATTGGCAAATTGATATTCCGATAGATATGTCGCAAGCGAAAGCGGCAACGAAGACCGTTATGATCGACAAGCAGTATACTTCCCCTCAGGGGCTGACGGTCGGCTTGAAACGTGCGATATTCGCCCCTAGCGTCACCTTGCTGTCTTTGGACACCAGGATATCCCCGGAAGTAAAAGAGAGGATCGAGGCAGCGATCTCCAAACAGACGGACAGTACTGGTACCGGAACGCTAGATTCCTTCGTTGCCCATCAATTGAAAAGCTATCAGCTGTCCTATGAGCTTATCGATGAGCGGGGTCAAGTAGTCGCCGCATGGGATGATTTATTCGATCCCGGGCTCAGTATCGCCAAACGCTCCATCGTTAACGGGATCTCGGAAAAGGAAGACGGAGGCACCGTGACCTTGTGGCATTCGTTCTCGCCGCTGCCGTCCGATAAGTATGGCAAGCTTACGTTCAAGCTTCATTCCGTCTATACAAGTGAATGGGCCGATTTCCATGCTAAGCTGACGCCGGCTCAGTTGATTCAAAAGCCTGCGTCCCTGGAATATAACGGCAATCAATTGCAATTCAAGAAGTTCGTATGGAAGCAGGATGAAGCTAAACTGATGATCGGCGATAAGGAGGTCAGCGACCGGGGCGGCGTGCTTGAAGTAGAGGCTGCTTTTGCCAAAGGCGTCGTTAATCTGGAAGAGTGGAAGGTTAAGGATGAAAAGGGAATGGAATACGAGGCTTATCTGCAGAAAACATCTTCAAGAGACGAGAACGGTCTCGTTACTGTTCGTGGAGCGCTCATTATCCCTCAACTAGATCACCAGCCTGAGGAGCTTACGATAAGCTATAACGTCGTACAGAAGGAACATCAGGATGTGAACTGGCAAATCCCTATCGAATGAGGATTGAAAACTTCAATGAATGGAAATAGAAGGGTCCCCACAATGGGGACCCTTTCTTCATATACCTATGGATATATTTTAATCATCCATCACCCAGGTTCCAGCACTACATGGTAAATGTGCCAAGTAAAGACGGCCATACCGAGATTTTTTCGCGGCAGGACGGACATACGGTTTCCCCTGCTAAATAATGCAGTTGCGTAGCCAATGTTCGCTCCCCAATCGCTGCCGCCCGCTCCGCTAGTGCGCGTACTTCTTCATCTGCGAATGACGCTGCCGGAATGATAGGTTGCGGTTCCTGGCCCGTGTGAAAAACGGGATCATCTTGATAGGCTTGAAGAATTTCCGGATGCTCCTCATCAGGCCATAGGTACACATCTTCCTCGCAGGCCGGACACACGGTCACATACTCATCACCGTTACTAAACGTCATTAACATGTTGGCAAGGGGATAAGAGCCTCGATAGGCAGCATCTGCCACAAGAATGTAACGCTTCTCCAGCTCATCTATGGAATGTTGAGCTGTAAAGGCGAATACTTCCTTGGCAAGCGCCCTGAGCTTGTCAATTGCCTCTACATATTCACGACACAATTCCGTACAAACGGAGCTGCCTACCTCCTCAGCCAGTCCGGCCCAAGATGCCGGGAATGGCGCTTCATCCCGCCCATCGCGGCTTGCCTCGATGATACCGCAATTGATAAACAGTTCTTTGCGCACTTCCTCATCCGATGTGGAGCATGCTAGCTGCGCCAAAAACGGCATCGCCGCGTAGGTAGCCGTATAGATCGTATTTTGATGGAACAAAAACTCCTGAAAGAGTTCATCAAAAACCTCCTGGCTATATTCCTGCATTAGCCGCTGCAATAACACGGGCACGTTCTCTGCAGAACTGTAAGGTCCTGTCAGCTTTCCCCATACATCGCTATTCCATTTAAGCAAGCTTTCCCTCCGTTCCTAATCGCCTTTCATTTTTCAAACTCTATCCCATTATCAATATGGTATATTATACCTATAAATGTCGAAACAAGGGGGATTAAATTTGGGTTGGAAGGATAATTTAGAGGATACTTTTTCTCGATGGTCGAAGCGAGCAAGTGACAATGAAAAAGCCAAATGCGAGCATGCAGTGAGTATGATTAAAGCGGCGGTAAAGGAGGATGCGGGAATCAAAAACTCCGACATCTCATTCATACCGCAGGGTTCTTACCATAACAATACAAACGTGAGGCTAAACAGCGATGTGGATATTTGTGTGAAGTTAAAATCAACATTCTTTACGCAACTTCCACCTGGTACAAGCAATGCAGATTTTGGTTTATCCGGCGGTGCTTATACTTTTGCTAGCTATCTAACAGACCTTGAGCGTGCATTGGTAAACAAATTCGGCCGTGAAAATGTAAAGAAGGGTAATAAGGCTTTTGATGTGAAGTCGAATACCTATAGAGTAGAAGCCGATGTGGTAGCTTGTTTTGAACACAGAAGATACAACCCAAATGGATCATACATATCCGGAACTCAATTCTACTCAAGTACAGGCGAGAAGATAGTAAACTTCCCTGAACAACATTACACAAACGGGGTTGCAAAAAACGACACGACAGGAAGAATTTTTAAGAGAGTTGTCAGAATTATAAAGCGTCTCAAAATGCAAATGGCTAATGACGGTGTAAGAGGACTTGATAATATATCTTCATTTCTTATTGAGTGTTTGGTCTGGAATGTGCCTAACCAGTTTTTCACGAATAAAACTTACACTGAAGATGTGAAAGACGTTTTAACATTTCTGTACAATAACACATTGAATGACGATCAATGCGAGGAATGGGGTGAGGTATCGGACTTGCTTTATCTTTTTCATTCTGGTCGTAAATACACACGGAATGAAGTCAATGCATTTATCTTATCAGCCTATAGACATATATTTTAGGGGTGAATCCATGTGTATAATCAAGACAACTACACCAGAGTTTTAGTTATGTTTGGAATTGTTATCTTTTGTTTATTGTTTCTTCTTTCTGGTGTTGATTTTGAACAAATACACTCGAAAGATTTAATTAGAAGTATTTCATCCTCCACAGCCATTACATTGTTATTTCATGTTGCTTTTAAAAAATGGATTTGGAAATACCGTTGGATACCTTTTATTAACCCAATCATTGTATTAGTGCCGAATTTACATGGAACTTGGAAAGGTAAACTACAATCAAGTTGGGTTGACCCAATTTCAGGAAAAACTATTGATCCAATTTTGATAACAGCATACATAAGGCAGACCTTTACTTCTATCAGCGTAGAAGTTCATACTGATCAGATGATAAGTAAAAGCTACATTGCGGGGATAAGAACAGACTCAGATGTACAGACCCAGGAACTTTGTTACACCTACAGCAGTAAAGCTTCTGCGGATTCAATAGCCTATAACCCCTGGCACGATGGCACGGCTAAACTTGCAATTCATAATGGAACAGAATTAAGGCTGAAAGGCGACTATTGGAATTTGAGAAAAACAATTGGTACGATGGAACTTCATCGTGTCAGTAAAAAGATCAATAGATAGTTGCATTGAGAACCGAGTCGGGGAAAGTTTATCCTCCGGCTTTTTTATTCCCAGCAGGACGTGTAGAATAGATTTCTCGCCCGCCCTAATGATAGCAGACCCTGCTATTCATCGGACATGCCAATCGCTTTGTTCCGTTCTTTAAACCTCTCGTTATGCGACGATACATAAGCCATTCTCGGCGCGTCGGGATCCATGTACCGTTTGGCGCTGTTAAGCGCTAAGGCCGCATCCGTGAACGCCCCTGCAATGAGGTTGAGCTTGCTTTCGTAATTGACGAAGTCGCCGGCCCCGAAGATGCCCGGCAAGTTCGTCTCAAGTCTCGGGCTGACGAATATGTTCCAGTCGTCCATATCCAGTCCCCAATCCTTGATACCTGTAAAATCGGACTTCAGCCCGTGGTTAACGATAACCTCGTCTATTTCCAGCTCGCGCGAGTCCCCTGATTCGATATGGGTAATCGTCACCCGTTCAATCGTCTTTCCGTTGCCGCTGTATAATTGCGTGACTTCATATGGCGTAAGCACATCGGCAGAAGACTCCTTCATTCGAACAATGTTTTTCTCATGTCCGCCGAATCGGTCGCGCCTATGCACGACTGTGACCTGAGCGGCGATGGGAACCAGCTCGTTCGCCCAATCGACAGCGGAGTTTCCCCCACCCGAAATAAGGACTCGTTTCCCCCTAAAAGGCTCCAGTTCCTGCACCGTATAGTGCAGATTGGACACCTCATAGCGCTCAGCCCCTTCCAGCTCCAGCTTCGCCATTCGCAGAATGCCGCGGCCGATAGCCAGAATGACCGTGCGTGTCCAGTGCTTCTCCCCCGTTGCGGCCTCCAGAATGTACGTCGAATCCGCTTGTTTCTCCAATCCGATAATGTGCTGGCCGAATACAATTGTGGGGTCGAACGTCTTCGCCTGCTCCGACAATTGTGCGATTAACTTCTCGCATAGGATTGGCGGAACCCCTCCAACATCCCAAATCATTTTCTCGGGATAAATAAGCATCCGACCGCCCAGCTCGTCTTTCGCTTCTATTAGCTTTGTCTTTAAATCGCGCATTCCACTATAAAAAGCAGTATACATTCCCGCAGGACCACCGCCGATAATCGTCACATCGTATAATTCAAGCTGCTCAGTCAATCGATGTCCTCCTCCAGCCGGCACATGTAAT
Organism: Paenibacillus sp. GbtcB18; assembly: GCF_019091125.1. Taxonomy (NCBI): domain Bacteria; kingdom Bacillati; phylum Bacillota; class Bacilli; order Caryophanales; family Paenibacillaceae; genus Paenibacillus; species Paenibacillus sp. GbtcB18. The sequence goes on along the minus strand of NZ_JAGXJX010000007.1, from coordinate 23,460 downwards.
GTCCATACTGTGATAATCATTCTCAACACAATTGTAGCTTCGGCAACGTGACAATCACAATGGACAAAATCGACGGTTACTTTATACAAAATAGGGGATACAGACCTTTCAATCGCAAGCAAAACCAGATTAAGCTAACGACCGCAGTATATCATCTATTTTTTTGCCGTTGGAAATAACTCCGTTATTCATCCAAGTTAGAAAGTCAACCTCGTAAACGCGGTTATTTCGTACAGCGGGCAGATCACGCCACTCTGGCTGCTCCAGCAGCTCCCTCTCCTTTCCTTCTGCCTGGCTATGCCACTTATCGAAAGTAATGAACAGATGATCCGCGTTTAACGTACGCAGGTCCTCTACAGAGAGATTGAACATGCCCGGCCTATTCGCTTTTGAAGCTATACCTACTGCGGAGTAGGAGCGCAAGCCAACATCGCCATAGAGAACAGTCGAAACAAAACCTTGCCCTTCTCCCGTATATTGGATGATGTGGTCCGCCGAGATACGCAAAAAGGCGACCGTTTCACCTTTCATAACCTGACTCAGCGTATGACTCGCTCTCCGTGCTTTGAAATCATATTTTGCGATAGCATCGTCGGCCAACTCCGTCCGACCGAAATAATTGGCGACGGTACGCAGCAGTGTACGCCAATTATTGGTCGGCTCACTCAGGATGCAGGTGTTGGATATGCGTCGGCACTGAGAATATTGCTGCTGCTCGTAACGATCCATAAGCAATATCAAATCCGGGTTATAACCGGAAAGCGCGTCAAAGTTGCCGTCGTTCTCGTCGAACGTCGGAATATGGTTTAAGCCTAGATAATCTTGTTTTCCCCATTTCGCATGCCAATACTGGACAATAGGCTGCATATCCAGCGCGACTATGAAATCCTCCAAATACGGCGCTACTACTCTAAGCTGTCCCTTGCGGCTGCGACGGTAATGTCCGGGCGATATGCCTACCGTCTGCTTGAAACGACGATTGAAATAATATTCACTGTTGAAACCTGTATTCAGCGCAATATCAAGCAGCTTGTCATCGGCGCTTGCCAGCCACTTCTTGGCTTGATTAATCCGTACTTCATTTAAGTACTGGAGCGGTACTTGACCCGTAGCCTCTTTGAACAGACGGGTATACTTCCAGCGTTCAATGCCTGCGAGGGAGGCCAGCTCCTCCACGGTCAGAAGCTCACGGTAATACTGATGAATATGCCGTATGCTAAGCTCTACCCCATGCCGCTCGATATCCGTTCCCTTACCCTCGGCCACGGGTGCATTTTGGCGGAATAGAAAGAGCAGCAGCTCTTGAAATCTCACAAATCGTTGGAACAGCTCGAGCTCGTCGCTCGCCCCGCGGAGTCCGTATAACTCATCAAGCAGCTCCATCGTCTTCGCGAAGGGTGCGCAGGCAAGCTCCTGCTTATCCGGCAGCAAGCTCGAAGCCGCATCATAGCCGCTCGCTGCGAAGCACACTCGGTAATAGCTGCAGCTCATAACCTCTTGATCGATAGATAAAGATCTTCCAGGCCCCCGCAAATAGCATTTTCCTTGTCCCGTCCCGCTCATTATAATGAGTAGTTCAAAGCTTTCCTTATCGTTTCTATCGCTGCTGTCCGAATCACTCATTTCTGCTTGCTCGCCCGCAACGATTAAGCGGATCGATCGCAGCACATAGTGGACTAAAGGAGCGGTCCCAGCTTGTTTGCGCTGTTCAATATCCATCGTTACTATCAACCGCCTTTTAATTGATATTCATTCTCAATTAATATAGTGTAAATCAAAACGAGCCGCCCCTCAACCTTCGTTGAAAAGCAGCTCTTTCCCAATTAGGACGATGAGTCCCTCCAATGAACTTAATCACTCTTATTTCCTGCTAAGAAGCCAGCAATCGAAGTAAATCATCCATCTTCAACCCGTTGGCCGTAATGGCTCCAGTCTGCCAATACGATCTCTCTACAGGATATACATGGCCGTTTTTAAATGCAGGAACGGTCTTCCATAACGGGTTTTCCTTCATTTCCTTAAGCGCCTTCGCGTTGCCCTCTTCCTCCCACGTCCCGTTGGACGGAAGCAAAATAATATGGTCCGCGTCAAGCTCCGGAATGACCTCCTTCGACAAGACGATATTGCCCTCCGTCATCGCCTTGGCGAACCCCGGCGCCTTCAGCCCAAGATCCTCATACAGGATTTGCCCGACAAACGTGTTATGAATGCCGAAAATATTAATGGATTTGTCTACGACGTTCATCCGCAGAACAACAAGCTTCTCATCGCCGATCGCCGCGTTCAACTTCGCCTTCACATCGGCAATACGGGCATCGTAATCGGCAAGAACCTGCTCAGCCTTACCGCTGATACCAAGCAAATCGGCGATTAAGGTTAATGTTTTGCGCGAATCCGCAAGTACGTCGTCCGGTAAGCGGAATGTCGGCGCAACCTTGGAATAGAGCTCGTATTGTGCTGCATCGACCTCTCCGGCGCCGATGATCAAGTCTGGATCGGACACAAGCAAACCCTCGATGCTGCCGGTCACGTCGAACAACGGCACGTCCAGCTTCAAATAATCCTGCTTGCCCCACATCGGGTTATAATATTGCACAATAGGCTTTACCCCAAGCGCAACCAAATAATCTTCACGATAAAGAGCGGAGACTCGCTTCGGATTTGTCGGAATCTTTACCTCTCCGAAGCCATCGGTTACGACACGCGTTCCTGTCTGAGGCGGAGCTCCGCCTGGAGCTGCCGTTGCCTGAGCAGGCTGATCGGTAGTCACCGTGGCCGCAGCTTGATCGCCTGTCGAGCCGCAACCTGTCACCGTAATCATAGCTGCCGTTATAAGCGATATCCATCCTGTTTTCATAAATCCCGGTCTTGCCATGATTAAATCCACTCCCATAAGTTGTATGTTTTGCAGCAAAAAAACCGCTTATTAATAATGATAATCATTATCATTTTGCTTGAGTAGATTCTACCCCATATCGAATTGCATGATCAATACACATTCTCTACGACCGGCTTTATACAAACTCGTCACTTCCGTACTGAAACCCCGAAAAATGACGATAAACTAGAACGTGCTTTCAATCTATGAACAGGCTTAAAAATTTGGTAGACTTTTCATATGAGATTGTCTGCCTGAAGTCAAAGACTGTGCCGAGCATGAAAGCCAACAAACGATCATTGGCTAAAATTCCTTAATCCAATCGAATAGAACAGGAGAGATCGCGTTGCAGCTCCCAGATTCCACTTATTCCGCAATTAGGGCTCTATGTAAACAAGGCGATGATTTAGTGAAGACAGGCGATCTTGATGCCGCCAAGCAAAATTATATAGCCGCCCTCCGTTTATTGCCTGAAAATCATCAAGAATGGGAGGCCGCTACCTGGATATATGTAGCTATTGGGGATGTCCACTATCGTATGAAGAATTACGATAAGGCCTTCAAGTGCTTTTTTAATGCCGTACAGTGTCCGCAGGGGCTGGGTAATCCGTATATTCATCTTCGGCTGGGGCAGTTATATTACGAGCAGGAAAACTTTGAAAAGGCGGCTGACGAGTTAACCCGGGCTTACATGGGCGCCGGTATTGAGATTTTTATGGAAGACGACCCCAAGTATCTTGAGTTTTTGGAGACAAACATAGAGATTTGAAAATTCAGGTTAGTTTCAGGGGCATTTAAAATACCGTTATAGGCGAAACAAACCCGGCCTTTAGAAAGGTCCGGGTTTGGTAAAAGTTATTTAATTCTCTAAGCTACTTTAAACAATTGTAGCTCTGTACCCTGTATTCTTACCTTTTTCAACTGCTTCGATATAGCCATCGAAATAATAGGGTATATCATCTTCTTTACCATTCCGAATTCGGCCTCTAACTTTATCGAAGGCAAATATAGAAATTGAATATTCAGGCTCCCCAGTAACTAACACGGGTTGGTCTCTTTCTTGTACCCAAATGTACCGTCCCCCATAATTCCTTCTTGCCACTTCAAAAATGTAACATCCAGCCATAGAAGAAACAGAATCCAATGTATCATCATCGATCTGATACTCGCATAACTCTTCTAGCAATTCGTCAAGTTTTTGTAGACTTAGCACGCTATAATCAAAATTTCCTTTATCGGAAAAATTATTTACGAAACTTTCTGCCGTAGTAATAATGTCATGCTCTAATTTACTTTTCATAATGCTTATGCTTACCCCCTTGAATAGTGAGCTTACAGTTAGAAATATCCACCCTTTAACTTTTACTACCGGTCCAGCTTAATATTTATACGGCGAAATCAAGAGAATTGCCAAAAGCCTGCTACAGGGTGTTCTATCTCGGTTGCCCCAATTATGGCGAAGATATATAGGGATCCAAAACCAAAAGGATAACTGTAGTCGTCATGAATCAACGTTTCGGGGTAACCGTCTTCATCTACTTGAAATAAAAAAGAAAATGACTCCTCCCTCAGCTTCGTAAAATAATAGTCTTCATTTTGAATAAGTCTCGGATTTCCTCCTACTTTGATCAAAAAAGACTGATCCATCGATTTCTCGTCATTGCTTAATGTCCCATCCGAAATGATGTGTTTTATAAGGCCTGGATTAGTGAACCTCTCTTTGGTGCTTTCAGTTGAAATGGGGTGTTCAATCACCTTGATCGAGCAATTGGGATATATATTATTTTCCAAATACTCCTCATAGTCTTCAGGAATGAAGATCGAAATCATGCTCTCCGGTTTAAAGGGATGGACGAGGGTCAAGTAAAAAACATATTTCTGGTTTCCTTCATGGATGAGGTCATCTTGTTCATCAAAAAAATCGGGTGCGTTTCCACCGATCCAGCCTTTTCCCTGATCTTTCCGCAGGTCAGATTCGGCATGGTAAACAATACTATCTGTTCGCTCAACTAAAACGTTTATTTTATTGTCCACAGGCATTCTACAAATCCCCTCCAAGAAACTTAATGAGGTACCCTTCAGGCCGCCAGGTCCTAGCCTACTTATTCCCCTCTTCTTGTAAGATGGCTGTCCCGCCTATTAAACAGGGAATCTCGATATCATCTATGTCCACCATCTTATCCTTCTCTTTATCATAGTACTCCCCAAACAAAAATAAGGATTCTTGTTTCCTACTCAATAAGTAGGGGATAATTTTTTCGCAAAATTCTGTAACACTTTCAAACATACTCTCCGGTGCAATCCCCGATTCATCGATAACCAACAATTCTTTATGCTCAACAAGAGCAGGATTGCGATTTAAATGGTACAGATGAAAGGAGGTCCCCTTGCGATACTCTTTATAAATTGGAACTTCTATGTTATCGATAAAATCTCCATCTGTATAATTCAAGCTAAACTTTACGGTCATTTCTATTCTCCTTTATGTGACATTTCCGATGACGATTGACTAAAATATAATGGTTAAGGCCATCCTGCAGCAGGATAGCCTTAACTTGTGCCTACGTATATTTTGTTAAAGCGTCAGCACTTCCCCTTAACCGCTCTTCCAAAATCAAGCGCAGCTCGTCAGGAATCCGTTCAAACACGACCCCTTTCCCCAAAAACAAAAGCCAATCCGCATAATACTCCAGCGTCTCAACATCGGTCACATCCAGTTGAGCATTGAAAATCCCACTCGACTGGAACATCCCTGTAAAGGACAAAATAATCCCCGGCGGGTGCAAGCGCTTAAAGCGCTGAATCCCAGTCGTATCGAGCTTTACAATCAGATTGGACTCACGTGCGCCAAGCCGTTTTTTGCTTAAAATCTCTTGCTCAGACCGCCTCATCTTCTGTTCAGAAATGGCCGAGTCCCGCAGCATCTCAACAGGCAAATAACGAAACTCATCGGTATCAAGATCGTAAACCTCAACCAGCCAATGAGCGTTTGAATTAAAAATATGAATCAAAAAAACATCCATTAACTGCGGCCACCCGGGACTCGGCTCATAAGTCAAACGCAAGTGCTTATCCCGCGCAGCAAGCGAAATCAACTGGTTCAACTCCGCAGGCGCCGCATCATCGAGTTCCAATAGATTCGGATTAGCAGGATTTGTATTTTCAAAAAGCAAGATATTATTCAGCTCGATCAACTCGTCGTGCTGGGTTTGCGAAGCGATGCCGATGAGTTTTTCAGTGATGGAACGGCGATTTTGCAAATAGGGCAGCTGCGAATTTTTCGAAGCGATAAAGCTGATAAATATCGCTTTCAGCTCTTCTGGCGTGAAACGGACGGCGGACAGATACTGATTTTGCAGGACATTGTATCCACCTCCGCGCCCAAGCTCGGTCGTCAGCGGAAAACCCATCGCCTGAATCTCGTTAATGTCACGGATCGCCGTCGCGCGGGAAATCTTGAACTCACGCTGAATCTCTGCAATCGTGAAATGCGCGCGGTTATTGATGAAGCGCATGATCAGGTTCACTCGTTCTATCTTTTTCATGATTTTATTGTATCAGAAATGTAGCATCCATATTGATTTTGAACTGATTTCGATACTGATTTTGCATTACTTTTTGATATCGGATAAAAGGTTTCGTTTTTTGATACATTTAGCGAATAGTATCAATCTTGTAAGATATGACCCTAAAGGAGAGATCAAAATGTCTACCTACTCCATCCAAACCATCTCGGAAAACTACAAAATGACTGCTTTCGGTGTTTCACTTGAGGACTACAACGACTGGGCAGGTAATGCCACCAAAACTGCAGCGAAAAAAGCTGAAATCATTGAAAACGGCAAGCTTGCCAAACTTCTCGCGCTTGCTGACGGGCAGGAATATCAAATCAACTACGCTATCAACGGCAAAGCCTGGCGCGGCTTCGGCGTGAAGGGTGAATACGACGTGGAAGACGTGGTCGTCCTCGACTTCCTCGCTGGGGATTACCTCGTGGTGCCTGACACAGGCTCTGACAAAGACCGCCTTGCTGACGAAATAACAGGCAAAGTTTTCGGTGGCCTTCTACAAGAAATCACAGACTACAAATACGTTGGTCCTGGTAACTCAACATTCGTCAAAGCAATTGAAGACGGTAAATTCTACGGGGAAATGTGGCTTCGTGTCAAAAAAGTAGTAGACTAATCTCAGTCAAAGGAGCACTCTCATGGTAAATTACACAGTTGAACATAAAAAATCATTTACATTGACCGCTTATGGTTTTTCACTTCAATCCAATTTCCAAGACGCTCCAGCTTTGCAAAAGGAAAAAGCAGAGTTTTGGGCAGGACTCAAGGCCGACGGACGTTTTGATAAGCTCAAGGCGGCCGCAAAAGATAATCGTGAATGGTCCGTCAACGAGGTTTATCAAGGCAGACCGTGGAATTACTTCGCGGTAGAAGCCAGCAAATCGGTGGCTGACGCAACACGTATCATCGAATTTCCGGAAAGCGAGTACATCGTGCTCGCAGGAACCGGTGAAAAGGAAACTTTGTTTGATCAGTTGACTTACCGCGCTTTTGGCGAAGTCTTGGCACAAATCACTGACTATGCTTACATCGGCGGTCCAAATGCGACTTATCGCAAAGAAAACGATAACGGCACTTTCTATGGCGAATTTTGGGTTCCTGTGGTTAAAAAATAGTGGGAATGGCAAGTGTATATCACCTATTTCTCGAAGATAACTCCTTTGCAAGCCAAGAAGGCTGCCCCTGAACGGGGCGGCCTATTTACTGTAGATGCAACGTTGATCCGGCTCAGCTTAACGGGTCTATCGGCGAACTCAGACGTATAATATTTGACACATCAGTACAAAATGATTATGATGTTTTTATTAGAGACTGGGAAGGGGGATGAATGAAGTGAGGAAAAGCGGAAGACCCCGAGAATTTAAGGATACTGCAGTGATCGATTCGGCTATGGAATTATTCTGGGAAGTTGGCTACGAGGCTTGCTCGACAGAAGATTTGTGTAAACAAACCGGTCTAGGAAGAGGAAGCTTATACAATGCATACGGAAGTAAGCATGAGCTTTATGAACAAGCCCTCTTGCATTACCATGAAATCGGCATCCAAGCCCAGACTGAGATTCTCCAGGGACAGGGGCCTATAAAAGACCGCTTTCGTGCTTTGTTGGATTGGGCCATCCAAGAGGACTTTGCAAACGAGAATCGAAGAGGTTGCTTATTGATCAATGCCGCAATGGAGCGTGCGCAAAGAGATCCGGTGGTCGAACGCCTATTCAAACGACACGTCGATTTGCTGGAGCAGGCTCTACAGCAAGCTATTGAGACGGGGCAGATGTCGGGAGAGATCTCGCGGACACATCAGGCTTCGGATTTAGTCCACCTCTTTCTAGGCAATTATTATGGACTCCGGGTACTCAATGCTGCTCAGAATCGTGAAAGGGCCATTCAAATGGCCAAAGCAACGTTAGAAATCGTATTTTAGCGTTGCGCTTTTTTACGGCTTATTTTGTACTGATTAATAAAAAATTAAAGGCGTCTGAGCAGATCCCTTAGAATCATGACCACGCCTTATTTTGTACTGATCATTACAATTCATTAAGAAATGGGGGTAATTGCTATGCCGTTTGCTATTTATGTACTGGGGATGATGATCTTCTCCATGACCACTGCCGAATTCACGGTGGCCGGAATTATGCCTTCGTTATCGAAGGAATTTGACGTATCCATTGCTTCCGTCGGCTACCTTATAACCGCTTATGCTGCAGGAATGATTGTGGGGGGGCCCTTGTTAGCGATTGGCTTGTCCAAAGTGTCGAAGAAGAGGGCCTTCTTATTGATTTCCGCCATATTCCTGTTCGGTCAGATTCTTGGCGCTTCAGCCAACAGTTATGAGATGATGATGGTTGCCCGGATCATTACTGGGGTTTCCTCCGCTGCCTGCTTCGGCATCTCGCTGGGTATTTGCTTTGACTTAGTCAGTCCTCAGTACCGCGGTCGTGCCGCTTCCATCGTCCTTGGCGGTTTAATGGTTGCTACCGCGCTCGGATTGCCCGCGGCGATGCTATTCAACCAATACTTCGGATGGCGGTCCAGTTTCTGGGCGGTTGTCGTACTGGTTTTGCTGTCCGGAATTTTGGGCATGAAAGTGATCCCCACCGCATCCCATTCGGAGTCCGTTAGTTTGCGCAGTGAACTGGCGAGTTTCAAAAATCCGAATCTATGGGCTGCCTTTGCGACCAGCCTTCTCATTATCGGGGCGACGTTTGCCGCATTCAGTTATTTTACACCTATCCTTACCGACCTCTCCGGCTTTGACACAACTATGGTTCCGCTTATATTAGGAATATACGGCATAGCCACCATCGCAGGAAACCTTGTTACCGGCAGAACTGCCGATCAATATATGATGCCAACCCTAACCATAGGATTGATGCTCTTAACTGCAGCGCTAATGACGTTCGGACTCTATCCACGCAATCCGTACATCTCAGTCCTTGCAGTCATTATGATCGGTCTAACGGGGGTGACCCTGAATCCCGCTATGTCGACCCGCATCACCCGCGTTGCAGGGACCGGCACGCTTGTTACGACCGTTCACGGATCGATTATTAGCCTCGGCGTCGTCGTCGGATCCTCCATCGGAGGACTGGCCATCGACAGCGGATACGGGCTCGACTCTCCGTTATGGGTCGGTTTTATTCTGGCGATCCTGGGCTTGATTTCATTGCTTCCTTACTTAAAGAGAGCTAAAGCGTCAGCCATCATGATGAAGAGCAAGTCTTAATTAGGAAGGGCAATCAGCCGCGAGCGGAGAAAATATTGTTCTGCAGCGTGGAGATACAACTGTGCAACTTGCATCCTCTCCCCTTATTATTGAAAAGGCGGCTGACGAGTTAACACGGGCTTACATAGGCGCCGGTATTGAGATTTTTATGGAAAACGACCCAAAGTATCTTGAGTTTCTGGAGACAAACATAGAGAGTTGAAATTTCAGGCTACGGCAAGAGCTGTTGGAAAAGAACGCAAGATTATAAGCGGAGTTGGAGAAAAAGAAATGAAAGAGGGGCTGGCACCACCAGCCCCTTTCTTCCGTCTCCGTCCTCATAGAAGAGATTAAGCAAAATGGGAAATTTCGCATAGGGCTGCTTCCCATACCTGGCAAGCAGCTAATATCAGAAATTTCGCCGTTACTTACGGTACGGTTCTCCGCACTGTCTGTAACGGCAAATTTGAAGGCCATCTTTTACTGCCCGTCAATGCCTACCTTCGAACCGTTTAATCGCATCCTCGGTCACCGGCTCGAAGAGGTTAAGAAGGTTGCCGTCGGGATCGCGGAACAGCATAGAGCGATTCCCCCACGGCATCGTGGTCGGTTCCATTACCCAATTATCGACAAATGGCTTCAAGCGCACATATTCGGCCTCGACATCGTCGACTCGGAATTCAATAATGACAGTGCGATTATTAGCCCCCACTACGGAACCAGCGCCGAATAGCTGCGTCGTCTGGGAGTGGCCGATTGCAAGGGTGCATGATGGCACAACGAGTTCGGCAAATACGGGCGCGGGACGCTCCGCCGAAACCCCCATGACTTTTTCATAGAACTCGACGAGACGATCCACGTCGTCAGTAATGATGCGTACAGAAGCGAAATTCACAAGATATCTTCCTTCCTGATAATAATAGGTTGGGCTGTGTCCCACAGCCGTTGCAAAACATACTTTTAACTTATCTATCTCCTTTACGTTTGCATGTCCATTATAAAAAAGCGCTACTGACAACATTGTGTCAGTAGCGTTTTAGAATTTTTTGGGCTTCCTCACAAATCCGTCTAACGAGCACGAGGTCTGCTTTTCTAAGACGCTCTCTCTTTCTCGTTGTTGACTGAAAAGATATGAAGGGGTCGATTCGGCGGAATATCGACCTCAAGGGGAATGTTCAGCTTCCTTGCGGCTATATGCAAATTTTGCAGCAGCGTGAACCATTCTGCGTCCGAGCATGCATAATTTTTCGTTTTGATGGTAAAGTTCCTGCCATCCTGCTGCCAGAATGTGATCTTTCTGCCTCCGACATTTTCCAAACTTACCTTGCAATCTACGACGATTTTCCTGATTTGGTCTGCGGGCAGTTGATTTCTTTCGGAAAAAATAATTCGGTTTTGCTCAAAATCTACGACGATCCGCTGGGTCTTTATTGTGCTGTAAGTAAGTGTTAGTCGAGTCGCGGGGGATATGGAAGAATCTGTACTTGCTTGTAACTGCGCCGTTGCTTCAAGCGCCTCCAATTTCCGATTATTCAGCTGTTCATTTTTTTGCAACAACCGATCCTCCACTTTATAATGGCCCTCGATAGATCTAATAGGCAGTTTGATGACCTGCTCGGGCGTATAAAGAATGTATTCTTGCAGCCAGAAAAAACTAAAACGTGCGATTCTGAATTTTTGCTCGACCCCGATCAGTTCCTCGAATGCCACATCGTAGCGGCGGCCCCATTTCGAGAATTGAATCCGATCATGCGACATTACGATGGAATACGGTGGCCGCAAGTAGCCGGATAGCGCTGTTCCGCTTATGAATAAAAAAATGCCCAGACACACAGCTGAGCCATTGATCGCCAGCATTTTCAGATCTTCCGACAGAAAGGACAACCATCCCATGCGGGGAAATTTGACCGAAAGGATCAGAACCGAAAATACTCCAATTAAAAGAAGGGACACAAAAAGCGAGACCACTGCAGCAAATCCAAGAGATTTAAACAACGATTCCCGCCTGTATTTCCGTTGGCGCTTTGTTCTCTTGCTCCCATTGCTTCTGTTTACGCTGATGTTTCGTGTTTATTTGTTTATTCATAGTTAAACTATAACACTTCCTCCAGTACATATTAAACATGCCTGCAGTACGAAATAGAGAGATACGGCCAAGGAATTACGGAAAAATCCGCTTGCTCCAAAAGAGGAAGAAGCTATGTGATCACTCCTACCGTGAGCACAGATGCCAATAATACAGAATACGTTAAGTACGATGTCCCTAGCATTAAGGATTATATGTCAGAAATTTCGCCGTCACTTAGGGTACGGTTCAGATTAACGGGTCTATCCGCGAAAAATGCGAAAAGGAGCTGTCGTGGCCAGCTCCCTTGTACTGTAATCAATCCAATTCGGCGCGAGAGAATAAATCCCTGATTGCTCTTGTTTGACATACGACCCGCTATAAAAATGAAACTATTGCCGCAGCTATAGCTTTTTATTGTTTTATCCCAAGCAAATCAGGGCTAAGACATCCTGGTTACGGAAAATCCAGCTCATCATCGATGACACGGAATATCTCCCTACTCCGCACCGGATACCGGACATCCAGTTCCTCCCACTGCCGCTTCGGTAAAATCAAAAAGTCGTGCGTATCGGAAAGATACGAGGCCTCAAATAGTCGAATTTCGTATTTGTCCCGGATCAGCTCCTGAAAGCCGCGAATCGTGATATAGCGATCATTTCCGGTAAAGGTAAGCGCAATCGAATGCAGTTGTCCATTGTAGGTAACGTCCAGTCCTTTGTCCGTAGACGTCACCTCGACTGTTTCATCTGGAAGCCGTTTACCGAACAATCGGACGATCTCCTCGTCATCCTCTCCCCAATCTATAGTGACGCTGTATACAAAAGCAAACACAATCGGAATTTGCTTCTTGATCGCGAGCTCGTCCGCCAATTCATCATCCATCAATTGATAGCGCTTGAGTTTTTCATGATGCTTCTCAATAAATTGTTGAAGCTGTCGTCCATCTCCCTCGAATAGCAATGTCAGCTCGCTGTCGCTTGGCATTCTCATCCCCGTTATCCTCCCTGTGTTCACTCAATCCATATACTCCCGTCATACGAAGAAATCCCGCAAAAATTGCAATATATTCGAACTGTAGACGGTAAATCGATACCTCATTTTTCCATATGTTAGACGTAATGATTAATCAAATAGTTGCATTATTCTGCCCATTAGCTGAACGCCCTCTCTCTACTACCGATAACGGTTAAAGCCCAAAAGACCAAATATGGGAATCATGGCCTGTTTCTTATCATTAAACGATGCTCATTTCCGAGCAGCGCATTTGTCACCGTTTTGTTAACATTATAGCCCTATCGAGTCATGCCGCAAAAAGAATACAGACCAAGGTCCAGTGGTCGCTCAAACTTTAGGAGGGCCCCTCTACCGAACCACAGACAGAGGATAGGTTCATCTTGTTTTGTTAAGCTTTACGGGTAAGCAATCTAGCTGGGAGGAGCGCAGCAAGTGAAAACTTTATTACGCATCATTATCTATCTCATCGTTTTTGTCGTCGTCGTAGGGGGGACAGGCGCCATCGGGTACGTCAATACAATGAATGCCGGAATGTCGGTTTACGATAAAGCCACCCCTTCATTGACGGATGTGAAGGTACCGAAATATGACGCGAACAAACCGACAGTGGCCGTGCTGCTGGCGAACGAAGTGACGGAAGTGTTCGATTTTCTCGTCCCGTACGAGATGTTTGCGATGACTGAAGCTTACAATGTATACGGCGTTGCCCCCAATCGCGAAATTAAATCACTAACTGGCGGACTCGATGTCGTGCCGCATTATTCATTTGATGAGATGGATGTGATGCTCGCCAAAAGCCCGGACATTATCGTCATTCCGTTTATGCCGATTTTGGACGAGAAAAAATATGCGCCTGTCCGTGAATGGATTCGGAAGCACTCGGGCACCAAGACGACATTGATCTCCATTTGCAATGGGGCTGAAAACCTGGCGGATACCGGCTTGCTGAACGGCAAATCGGCTGCGACGCACTGGGGAGACATCGACCGGCTCATTAAAAACTATCCGGAAATCCAGTGGGTGAAAGATCGGCGCTACGTCCCACAAGGCAATCTTGTATCTTCTGCCGGTCTGACATCGGGAATCGACGCTGTGCTATACGTCATCTCCCAGCAATTGGGCGAGGCGGCGGCGAAGAAAGTGGCGGGAGAGATGAACTATCCCTCTTACGATTATGTGACAAACCCGCAAATGAAACCGTTCGTTGCCGGGCTGAGCGATATAACGTACGTACTGAATAACGCCTTTCAATGGAACAAAGTAAAGGCGGGTGTGCTGCTATATAACGGCGCCGATGAACTGGATTTGTCCGCCGCATTCGATACGTACGCCGCTTCCGGTACGACAACGACGTTGACTGTCTCCAGCGCGAACGAACCGATCGTAACGAAGCACGGCCTGAACCTAGTCGCGCGTTATCAGATAAAAGACGTGCCGAAGCTGTCGAAAATGATTGTTGTCGGTGCCGATGCCGAGTCTACAGCCGCCCAAGACCTCAACCAATGGAAGAACAGCGGCAACAGCGCGAAACTGCTGTTCCTGCACCGCGACGCGGCGGATCGGTTTGCAATGGATCCCGCATTCGAGGATTTGGCCGGGCAGGAGGATATCCAGACGGCGAAATTTGCCGCCAAGCGGCTCGAATATCGCGCAACTGACCACCTGAAGCTGGAGGGCAGCTCCTTCTCTTTTGAAGCGTTTGGCGTACCGGTTTTGCTCGGCGTCCTGTCCTTGCCCATCGCTTTTTTCATCGATCGGCGCTTCATCCGTAGGAAAAAGGGATCATCCGCAGATATAAGCGCTTCGAGGTAACCCTTGCTACAAGATCCAACCTTACGGCCATGTTTCTATAAACAACAAACAGCGGAAAGGACTACCTGCATCCTCTCCGCTGTTTATGTTGTTCCTTAAACCAGGTAGTACTATCTGCAACTTAAATGATCTAAGAATTTTCGCTCTTCAGTGATTCAACAATGTTTTGTTCTTTTTGTTTTCTATTCGCATATAGTATGGTCGTCCCCACAATGAAAAACACACCCATTCCTGCAAGTAAGAAAGCATCCCAAGGTAAAGTAAAAGTAAATGAAAAATTGCGGCTAAGGATTTTGTAAATGATAAAGATCACGCATAGACTTACGGGTAAACCATATATCAGTGACTTCATTCCATAAAACAATCCTTCATAGCGTATCATTCGTTTCATGCTTTTTGGAGTCATGCCAATAGAAGCTAACATCGCAAATTCACGTTTTCTTAAGGCCATTCCTGTCGAAATCGTATTGATTATATTTGCCGTACAAATAAGTCCAATTAGAATCACAAAACCATATAGGAAAACGGATATGACTGTAGCCCGATCCTTTTCATTCTGACGAATCTCAATCAGGTTGGTAGTATAGGCATCTACATTTGGATATTCGTTAAGAATAGATATTGTTTCTTTTTCCAATTCAGCAGATTGTACTGTAGTAAATTGCACCTCACTGGCAATTAGACTAGACAACTTATCGTTATTTAGTTCTTGACGCAGCTTGTCAAACCCTTGTTCTGAAACAATAAGTGTCACAGTAGAAGGGGTTTCCTGATAGCGAAACATATTCGGTGGACGTTTATCCGTGATCGATGCAATTCCAACTTTTCCTTGTGTCTTGGTTCCATCAAGCGGATTTACGTTGAAGGGTAATTCTGTTCCTTCTGTAACTGTGAGCTGGGAGATATCCGTAAAAATATGTTTTTCTTTCAAAGTGAATCGATTTACAAGTACCGCTGAAACGGTATCACCCACTTCGAGTTTCTTTTCATTAATTCCCGCTGATTGTAGATAAGAAGTAAAAGATGCGTCATCAAGCGAAATAATGTTCGCACTCATTTGGTAAGTACCCTGATAAGGCGATAAGCGACTGGTAATGTCCGTGGTGACTTCGTTTTCTTTGAGACTTAGCTCAGCAGTAAAAATTTGGGTTTTCACTTTTGTAGTAGCGTTTTTTACAGACATCAGTTCGTTCGTTAATGACTTCATGTTTTCTGGATCGGCCCCATTTACCGAGACTGATACATCGTATGGTATCGGTGCCTGTGCCATGTTAAAGGATTTTTCCAAATACATCGAAAAAGAAGAGGCGGATAAATACAAGATTACACTGATCGCAAGGGAAAAAACGGTTGCACGATAGTGATGTTTATTCCTTTTTAGATTTTTCAATCCAAGTACAGCTTCAAACCCAAACAACCTACGGGTGATTTTAGATGTGCGTATATCTTTTCCTTTAATTTCAATATCCTTTGTCTGACGGATAGCATTTATCGGAGTAATCCTTGATGCTCTTACGGCTGGTAACCAAGCCGAAATCAGTAGTGTCAAAATAGAAAATAAGATGACAGCAATAATGTCGAACGGCTTTATCACCAAACGCATCTGCTCACTGACAGAAAACATTTTTTGAATGAACGGATTGAGTAGATGAAGAGTAACACCAATACCCAAAGACCCTAAAAGTATACCAGTAGGTATAGCGGTGATTCCGATCACAGCAGCTTCAAAAAATACAGAAGCCCTCTTTTGCTGTTTGGTCGCCCCCACGCTGGATAACATCCCCAAAGTTCGACTGCGCTCTGAAAGTGAGATTGCAAACGCGTTGTAGATAAGCGATATAGATCCAATTAGAATGACGGATCCAATGGTAAATACCGTCAAATACATAGTCTTAACAAACCGAGAATCATTCGAAATCCCGGAATAGAGCAAAAGATTTTTGTTATACTCAATTTTCACTTCGTTTGATTTAACTTGTCTTACTTTGTTAGCGATCGTTTTACTAGTACCATAGATGTTATTCCCTAATTCTTTATAATCCATATATTCTACGCTTACTGTGTAGGGAGAACCGGATCTCAAATTTTCCTTGGAAAGACCGCTGAATGCACGGTATGCAGCAGCTGCATCCTGCTCTCTAGCAGGTGCTTGAACAATCCCAGAAATGGTGTATGTTTTAGTGGTTTTCGGCGTAAAGAATTCCTCTGCTTGATAAGCATAATTATTAGCCAATGACATTTTCTTGCCATCCACAGTTCCGCTACGCTCTCCATATTCCAATGTGATTACATCACCAACCTGCCAGTGGACACCGGAAGTCTCTACAAATTGCGATGAAAGCACCAGTTCATGTTCATTCTGAGGCAAGCGGCCATTGATTAGACTCACCCCTATCACATCAAGATTACTGTGTTCAGAAACATACAAATAGGGCTTCTTGCCGTTTTTAGAATTAGGGAGTCGTGCAAAACCGAGTTGGTGCTCGATATCATATCTTTCAATCACTTCTGTATTCGTAATGTTCGTTACATCTTCCCCAGCAACATCTTTAAAAGCTGCTTGCCATTTACCCGTGTAGGCAATGGTGCTTCTCTGCATCATATCCATGAAAGAACCGCTGATTGTAAAAACTGCTGTTAGCATCGCGACCGAAATCACAGCACCGATGATCGTAACAAGTGTACGACTCTTATTTTGCTTCATATAACGCAAGGTGAGCTGATTGACGATATTCATCGCCGGTTCAC
Source organism: Paenibacillus sp. GbtcB18 (assembly GCF_019091125.1). Classification (NCBI taxonomy): domain Bacteria; kingdom Bacillati; phylum Bacillota; class Bacilli; order Caryophanales; family Paenibacillaceae; genus Paenibacillus; species Paenibacillus sp. GbtcB18. The sequence continues at coordinate 6,170 of NZ_JAGXJX010000007.1, read as the reverse complement.
CTCATCTCTTGAAATTCTGCCATCCTGGATAGAAATAATCCGATCCGCTTGCAACGCAATGTTTTCATCATGTGTAATAATGATCAGTGTTTGATCCCGTTCTCTATGGAATCGTTTAAAGAGCTTTACAATCTCCTCACTGTTTTTGGTATCCAGATTCCCCGTAGGCTCATCAGCCAATACAATAGCGGGACTGTTAATTAACGCACGACCTATTGAAACACGCTGTTGCTGTCCACCAGATAGTTGATTTGGCAAATGCTTTAATCGATGCCCTAGACCTAAAACCTCTACGATACTATTTAAGTTATCATGATTTTCTTCTCTCCCATCCAACAGTAAAGGTAAGGTAATGTTTTCTTTCACATTAAGGACAGGAATGAGATTGTAAAATTGATAGATAAGTCCAATCTGTCTGCGTCTAAAAATTGCCAGTCTTGTTTCATCCATATCATATATATCTGTTTGGTCAACAATCACCTTACCAGATGTAGGTGTGTCTACGCCGCCTAAAATATGCAACAGTGTAGACTTGCCTGAACCAGACGGACCAATAATCGCTACAAACTCTCCTTTTTGTACGGAAAAAGAAATATCATCAAGTGCTGTAACAGCCGCTTCGCCTTTGCCGTATGTCTTTGTCAGGTGCTCTACTCGTAAAATCTCCATATTAAACCTCCTAGATTGATTCATACGTATTAAATTACCTGACAAAGATGTCTTGTCGGTGACTTTTTTCTTACAGATTAGTCACTAAATAATTTGCTTGAAAAATTTAATAATAAACTTTGTTCCTATACCGAGCTGACTTTCCATTCCTATATCGTAGCCTTGACTTTGTAAGATTGTTTTGGACATAGCTAGGCCTATTCCAATGCTGTCAGGGCCAGCATTTTTTCCTTTATAAAATCGTTCAAAAATGTGTGGTGCATCTTCTGGACTGATTCCCTCACCACTATCTGCAATTATAATTTGCGTATACAAAGGTGTTTCCTTACACGAAATGGCTATTTCTCCTCCAACTGGTGTATGCTCTATCCCGTTTTTAATCACATTTAAGATCGATTCAATCGTCCAGTTTTCATCTACAGTCACAAAAAGATTTTCATCACAAGATATAGAAAGCTGTTGATTTTTCAATTCCATCGGGATAAGAAGTGGTTCTAAAGCTTTGTTTAACATTTTTTTGACAGATACGATTTCCTTTTTGAAAGCTACACTATGGACATCAATTTTGGATAGCTTGAGCAATGAGGTCACGAGCCATTCAATACGATTTAATTGATTCATGATATTGACTAAAAACTCTTCCCTTTTGTCTTGAGGCAGACTAGGACTATTCAACAAATCTGCCATGACAAACATTGAAGTAAGTGGTGTTCTTAGTTGATGAGAGATGTTTGAAAGTGTCTCTGCTAAATATAATTTGTCTTTTTTTAGAAGCATAGACTGCTCTGATAAAGTTAAAGTGACTTTATAAATATCATTTTTCAAAATGCTCAATTCACCTTCAACGTTATCCCGAATATCCATGGTGGGTTGACCTGAATAAACGGAGGCTAAATAATCAGATAGCTTTTTAATATCTTGATAGCGTTTTCGAGTAAATAAGAAAAAACATGAAAAGAGAAGGAGTAGTATAAGAATGGCTACAACCCCTGCTTTCCAATCAATCATCCAAATAATTGCCATTCCGATAGCTGAAATGAGTGTACTACTCATATATAATAGCTTTACGTCTTTGTTTTTAACCATGACTGCCACCCATACGATATCCAAGTCCGCGTACGGTTTCAATGATTTTAGGATTCTGGCTATCGTCCTCCAGCTTTTCTCGCAGACGTTTAATATATACAGAAAGCGTATTGTTATTAATAAAGTTTCCCTCTAGATCCCATATGCCCTCTAACAGCTGATTTCTGGACAAAACTTGACCTTTATTATTTATAAATGCTAACAGCATACGGTATTCTAACGAGGTTAGCACCACTTCCTCTGTTCCTTTATACACTTTAGCCAGTTTTGTATTTACGGCAATATTTCCAATCTTCATAATATCAGTCGAAGATAATTCTTTTTGATAATGCTTAAGTGATGATTTCATTCGGCTAATCAGCTCACGAATGCGTAATGGTTTTGTTATATAATCGTCCGCTCCCATATCTAAACCTCGAACTACATGGATCTCATCATCACACGCAGTCAAGAAAATGACAGGAGCATTCTGATTTTCTTTTACATATTCGCAAATCTCATAACCACTACCGTCCGGTAAAGTAAGGTCGAGTAAATAGATGTCAAAACTCTTTTGTCTGATTGTGTCTAATGCCTTTTGCTTATTTTCACAAATCGAAACCTCATATCCCTCGCTGTAAAGCGAATAATGCAGTCCGTCTGCAATGGTTTTGTCATCTTCTACAACTAGAACTTTCATCTTTCACTCCCCTAATTTTAAATATCACGTTGCATGCTTAGATTTGCATCCGGTCTGAAAATTCGCCTTGCCCTTTAACACATCCTTTAAGAATGTTTTTGATGCTTCCAATTTTGCTTCCAGCTCCTGAATATGTTCAATTTTATACTTCACCAATGCTTTCTTCTCCGTATGGGAACTCTCATTTATGAGTAAAATTAATTCCTGAATCGTAAAACCCAACGTGAGCAGCATTCTCAAATCCTGCAAATATTTAACCACTTCTTCATCATATACGCGGTAATTGTTTTCATCCCTTGATATAAACTGCTCCGGGATCAACTGTTTGCGTTCATAGAATCGCAAGGTGGATATGGGTAGCTCCGTCAGTCTGGATACTTCATTCGCTTTCATAACCTAACCCCTTCTGCATGTAGAATAATTAATTTTGCTATAAACCAAGGTTCATAGTTTATGCTAACAACATGATAACCAGTGACATCACTACTGTCAAAACAACTGGTCACATCAAAAGGAGAGATATCATGCTGGAACATATCCAAAATAACGATTTTGTCAACATTATTACTAGCCGGCGCTCCATACGACTTTACGATGAAAACGTCAAAATTTCACAGGAAGAATTGCACGCTATCATTCAAAAAGCAAGTTTAGCGCCCTCTTCCGCGAATATGCAGCCATGGCGCGTTATCGTCGTTCATTCCCCTGAAGGGAAAAACAAACTCCGGCCTCTTGTACAGTTCAATACACGACAAAATGATACATCTGCGGCGATGCTCATTATTTTGGGTGATACTCAGAGTGAGTTATATGTAGAGGAGATTTATAATACTGCTGTGGAACAAGGGAAAATGCCTAAGGATGTACGCGACAAGCAGGTCACACAAATTATGAGTATGTACCCTCAAATACCTAGAGAATTAAAGGTCGAAATTGCCAAAATTGATGCAAGTTTATTTGCCATGCAACTAATGCTGGTAGCCCGTGCGCATGGGTATGACACCAATCCTATGGCAGGCTTTGAACGTGATAAGGTTGTTAGCACATTTGATCTGGACGACGGAAGGTACGTACCGGTCATGATCCTCTCAATCGGAAAAGCGAAAGACGAGGGCCATGAATCTGTGCGCTTGCATAGTGAACAAATTACCTTTTGGCGCTAGTAGGAATTTGCATTCCCCATTAGACAGAGAAAGCCGGACCGGTTACCGGTCGGGCTTTCCTCTACTGTATGCCAATCCTATGCTAAAAACCTTAGTATGCCACAATCCATTTACCGTTTCGGCCGATTCATATGTTGTCGTGCAATCCCTAACGATATTTGTCATATAATGCCGTAAGTACTGTTCATGATGCTGCTGCAGGGGTATCGCTATTCTCGACCCCAATGGGTCTTCCAAGCGTTTCCAAGGCTGCTATCGGAATGCGAAAGGAGCGGCCGCGGCGCAGCGTTGCCAACCGCTTCACTTTAGCTGCTCCCAATTCTGTTCACTTTCGTATACGTCAAACATATTGAATATAAAAAACATCTAATAATGGCGACTTCATTTCGTATAAAAATAAATCTATGAGTTGAATCATCATCACCTCTTAATCTCCTGATCAAAAAATTTTCGATTATTTCGCTATAGACGAAGAGGCTATTTTTACTCGTAACTTTGCAAGGTTCTCCCTATGAAATCCCTTTACCATTAACCAGACTGCCAAGCTCATCTCGTAAACGCCCACAGGCAGTGCGATAAGCCCTTTTGCCGCCGAATATGGCCCTACGATACCAAACATTTGCAATAAGCCAGCTATAAACACCATAACAGCTGTAGCCATACCGAATATCGCTAGCGGTTTAGGCACATAGCCTGCTCGATAAAGCAAATAACTATACAGACCAGTATTTATGCCCAACATGAAATTTGGACCTAGCATAGCAGTCCAGTGGTAAATATCCTGCAGCAGTAACCCTATAGGCTCAAGGTTGGTTCCACTTGCCGAGCTGGCTACATCATAATACACACTAAGCCGTAATAAGCCTAATATACATACGATGCCGATCACAATAAAAACGGCTTCCATAAATCGAAAGCAAAGGTACCCTAATGCAAGATGCTCATTCCAATGCCGAACGTAGGGAAACAGCATGACTGCTGTTCCAACAGCGGACACCACAAGCAAAAGGTCATTTAATACACCGATTAAGACCTTCGTTTCCGATCCATTTGCCACGGCCATCTGCCATTGATCTGACAAAATCGGCCCATACAAAACAACCGCTATGATTGACGTCATTGCAGCAAGGATATAAAAAATCCCCAGTATCCTTGCATTCCTTCGGTCTCGCATCATCTTTTTTGCCTCCTAAGATAGTAAATTTATTTGCTGATGGACGTATGGTATACTTACCTTACCTGCAAACACTTGATATAAGGAGTTATTATGGACCATAACGAAGTCATCGAACGTGCTTTGATCCATATCGAGGGCCATTTTCAACAATCCTTAACCGTAGAATCCGTTGCCAATACCTTCAATTTGTCTAAATACTATTTTCATCGGCTGTTTTCTGCTATGATGGGCTGTTCGTTAAACCAATACATCCTATCCAGAAGATTGAATGCATCTTTAACCTTTATTCAAAACAAAAACAAATCATTAACCGATATTGCTTATCAGCTCAACTTCGGTACACAAGCCTCATTCACTCGTGCTTTCAAACGACAATACGGTATATCTCCAAGTTCTTTAAAAACAGGAATTACAACTATCTCCCCGGTCCCCATACCTACTGTAGTGAAAAGACCCGTTAAAAACATTAACGGTGATATCGTCACGGATTTCACCCTGACCGAATTCAAGGAGACCCGAATCAGTGGGATCGCCTTTGAAGTGAATTTAGCCAATGATGATTACAAGGAGAAGATTCGCGCACATTCAGAAATGCTGTTAAGTCACATTGATGAAACCATAAATGGTCCCTGTTATGTCATTTATTCAAACTGTCAACCCGATTCAACTCGGTTTAAGGTTCTGTTTGGGATCCCAAGCAGCATTGAAATTGGTAAACCTTATTATTTCACGGTTGATGTGCCGCAGATTTTTTGTGCCAGATTCAACTATTGTGGTGAACTACTTGACATTGGGGATGTACTGAAAAGCGACTATGCCAGATTTTTAAAGATCTCCAGGCAGGAAACGGCAGAAACCGATATTGAACTCATTCAAGCTTTTGATGACATCCACCATCTGGATTCGACCTACCATATCTATGCACCTATCAAAAAACTCCCTACCGATTCTGATTTGTAAATCGCGGCTCGCCTGTCATTCTGTCTGCTCCTTTCTTTTCTCGAATTTGATCATTCCTTTTCTACAAAGAAAATAACATAACGGGTTTCGCTCGGCTTTCCACATCTTGCTGTAATTTAGAGACGAAAAAATGCATCTCTCTCGAGATGCACCCTGTTCGACTATAAGATTATTTTATTGAAAGAAAGGACAAGTGATTGAGAATAATGCCTTGACTTCTTGTTAACTGACAGGAGCAATCAACCCATCAGCGATTTATTAGTACGGTTCTTCTTCACGCCATAACTGCAAAAAATTTCGCCGTCACTTATGATAAGGCTCAGCTTAACGGGGCTATCGGCGAAAAATGTGAAAGGAACAGCCGTGGCGCATAGTCTCCTACATTTTCCGCTTGGCCCAAGAGCTATGATTATGCCTTTATAAACATGCAAAGAAG